>NVXR01000001.1 GCA_002733995.1 Desulfotalea sp.
GCGTATATTCCAGTGGTCCTATCCAGGGCAGAAATCGATAAGATATTTAACGCAATTGATGAGCCGTATCTGCTCATTGTTAAACTATTGTACGGTTGCTGGTTACTCCTGTTGTGGCATTGACTCAAATAATGCCCTCGTGTTGGTGTTTAAGGGCACTTCTTGGCTCTTGCCGCTCTTTGGTCAACGCTCCTTGGGGCAGGGGGACTTCAATGCTTGCCAGGACTTAATACCTTTGCCAGCATTGGTCCCCCAAGAAGAAGCTGAGTGGTGTTATGTACGGGAAGCAATTGGGGATAGACATTTTCCTTCGACATATCTGGCGATGATATTTCGATCATCTCCGGTATAAATAAATTTTTCGAGTCGATCTTCGAGTGAATACATTTCTGCTATCATGTTGTCATCTTCAATAACGAGGGCGTCGAACAAAAAGCCCTTTTCAAAACTGCCAGTCTTGCCGAAAAAACTACCGCCACCTTTGGTCGCCATATAAAACACTTCTGCAATAGTTAAAGGTTGTAGCTCTTCATCGTTTAAAGCAACAAGTTTTGATAATTGGATCGCACGGACCATGGCCTCGTTGAGGCCCATTTTATGCCCACCCGCAATATCACTACCCAGGCCAATCTTAAGTCCCATATTTAAATACTCTCTGACCGGCATGATGCCACTTCTCACATTAATATTCGAGTCGGGGCAGTGAACGAGAAATGGATCCATTTTTAAGGCAAGTTTCTTCTCATCGTCATCTAAATAGATGGCATGGGCCATAATGGTTTTTGTTTGTCCGTATAGATTGTTCGTAAGATAAATATCTGAATAATTCTTTGCTGACTCAAAAAGGCTTTGTACCCATTTTACTTCGTCAATATTTTCGGAGAGATGTGACTGCACAGGTAACTGATACTCTAGTGCAAGTTTGCCTAATCCGCGGAGTAACTCTGTTGAACATGAAGGTGCAAAGCGTGGGGTGATAATTGGCTTTACCAAAGGTTCATCTTTAAATTTATTTATTAAATATTTCGTACCTTCAAGGGATTTCTCTGTGGTTTCTGTTATAAAATCGGGACCATTTTGATCCATATTGACCTTACCAACATAGGCACCTATGCCTTTTTCTTTTAACACGTCAAACAACACCTCGGTTCCTGCGGTGGACGAGGATGCAAAGATGCAGGACCTTAGAGTGCCACAGGCGACCATTTTATCTGCAAAACAAGAATATGCTTTCCTGGCAAATTCTAGATTTTGAAATTCTCTTTCTAGGTCAAAGGTATAGTCGTTCAACCAGTCCAAGAGTTGTTTTGTCATACCGACACCGCATTGAAGGAACTGTGAGGCATGCAGGTGTAGATCTACGAATCCCGGGATGATAAGTCTGTCGCCGTAATCCTGCACCTGTGCACCTTTAAATCTGTCGGGTACTGTTGGGTAAATCCCCTCAACTATGCCATCAATAGATACGAGGAACATGTCCTTATGTACTTCAAATTTTTCTGCTGTTTTCGTGTATAAAAAATGACCTTTTACTATCAATAGATTCGACATCACTACCCTTTGTTAATATATTTTTTTTAGTACTACAAATATGATTTTTGTGCTTTGTCTACTCCGTACGCAGGTATCGCAAATACCGGAGAGGGGTCTGCTGGAGAAGGTCTTGTACCAATGTTTTGTATTGCTTCCGAGAAAATAATGCTCGCAATATATTAACATATGTTGCTGCTTATTTATTGAGGATTCCTTACAAACAGATCATCGGTAGGGCCTGGAGTTGTTACATTTTGGCGGCACAGGTTACGCAGAAAGGGTTGGCTGGATCAATTTCCAGTCTGCGTCTGTTGATTGTTTCTTCACATGAGGCGCAGTAGCCATATTCTTCCTCTTCAATACGTTCTAGGGCCGCTTCAACTCTTATGCCTTCGATCTCTCTGCGTCGTTTTGTTTCGAGCGCCATCGCCTGGGATTGCATGGCATCCATTCTTGACAATCTACCAATTGTTGATTGATCTAAATTAACGGCCTTGGTCGATTCCTGTGTACTGATACCTCTGCTATCAAGTTCCTGTTGTTTACCCAACAAAAGCTTCTGGAAAAAATTAAGATCTTTCTGGTTCATAGTTTTCTGTGCGCGTTAAAGAGTAAAAAAGTGGTGGAGGCAACGACTGTATCGAAGATATATGGGGTAGCCTACTTCTGTTAAGAATATTGTTCCAGTTTAGCAGTTTAGCAGTTTAGCAGCTTGGTACACAAGGATCAGTTCTTACAACTTTTCCAAGAGGAAAACAGCCCAATGTTTAGCGGGGTTTAGTCCATATCGTGTGTCTACTGAGCCCATGTGGCAATGGATAAAAAAATCATGCACATCCGCACTCCGCTGAACAACCACGTAATATGGGGCTTAGTGGTCTATCTGTGAAGTGTTAAGCTGATCTTTTGTTTCAATGGAGTGAGAATGCATAGCGGCTTGTATCGCAGACAGGCTGAGTTTTCCACCGTTGGTTTCAGGGGCCTCACTGCCAAGGATGACCTTTACTATTGTTGCTTTATCATACTGATCAATGGGGTAAAGAGGCAGTATTTGCCCCTCCTCGCCTGGGCAACTGATATAGCCGTGTGCTGTGAGAGTTTCGCTAATAGTACAAATAAGCTGTTGGGGATAGGTTGAGAGTGTAGAAAAGAGGTGTTTGCGTCTGAGCTGCTCCCCTTTGGAAAATGCCTGGAAAACTTCATCCATAATATCAAATGCACAGCTGAGTTGTATAGAAGGGCTAATTTTTAGCTGGACGATATTGAAATGTTTTTCATTTTGAATGGCATAGGCTATTTGAGCCCCGGCAAGAATAAATATCCAGCTGAGATAGATCCAGACGAGGAAGAGTGGAAACGTAGCAAATGAACCATAAATCGCATTGTAATTGGCTACCCCGATTTGCATGGAAATAAATATATTTTGAATAATAACCCAACAACAGGCGGCAATGGTGGCACCAATAACAGCCGGTAAGGTTTTGACCTTGGTGTTGGGGAAAAATATGTACATCGCATAAAATGAAACGGTGATGAAAAAAACAGGTACGGCCTGGAGGAGCAGGGCCTGGATCCAAACGAGTGGGATGTAGGAATCAAATTTTAGGGCAAGCCGAGGATTGTTGAGAAAGGCGCTGGCGGCAAAGGCCAGATTGATGGAGAGAGGCAGGAGGATGAGCATAGTAATGTAATCAGCAATTTTCCTGAGGATAGGTCTGCCGGCACTAACCCGCCAGATACTGTTCATCGCAGTCTCAATATTACCAAGGACCATAAGAACACTCAGAAGAATACCTACCACACCAAAGCTGCCAAGAGTTGCAAAATTAGTTCTGTCCACATAGTCAAACAGCTGGTCCACCGCAGATCTTAGATGGCCTGTGAGGTTTGTTGCTGAATCTTCATCAGAGGCGACAAGAGACGACTCTTGGGGGGGCGTGGTCTTGTCCAGTCTTTCCAGGGTTTCAATGTAGGTGTACGCAGCATCCCGTAATTGATTACCTCCGCCGAGGCCTTTCACTACTGCTGTACTCATCGCTAGCATGGGAACCATTGAGAGGAGAATGGCGTAGGTGAGAGCACTTGAACGCAGGGAAAGGTCGTTGCGTTTAAACTGGCGGCTGCTAATTAGGAGCAGTCTGAGGAGGTGTCGTAAAATGGTTACGGGTCCGCCTTGTTTTTCTGGGGGGCAATCGAGCCAATCAAGGTAAGTCGACCAGAGCCGGTTCTTGCTGTGAGTTATATATTGCATATGGATTGATAATCCGGGTTTAACTTCTGATATGCAGCCATTTTTCCAGAACCTGGAAAACAACATCTCTTTTGATGGGCTTGGTTATGTAATCGCTCATCCCAGCTTCAAGACAGAGCTCTCTGTCACCCTTCATCGCGTTGGCAGTCATCGCAACAATTGGGATCTTGGTGAAACCTTTTTTCCTGAGAATTCTGGTTGCTTCATAGCCATCCATTTCTGGCATCTGAATATCCATCAGGATGGTGTCAAAAGCCTCAGGTGTTTTGGTGAAAATATCTACGGCCTCTTTGCCATTTGGAGCGACTGTGACCAAGTATCCGGCCTTTGTAAGCATCATAGTTGCAAGCTTCTGGTTGACTAGATTGTCTTCGGCTAGGAGTATTCTGATGGATTGTTTGATCTCTTCACGAACAGAATATTGGGTGACAAGAGGTTCTTTTTCTGACCCTGATATCTGTTCTTTGGAACCCAAAATTTTAGAAATTGTGCGTAGAAATGTCTGGCGTCTTGCCGGTTTGGCCAAAAAGGCATTAAAACCTGCTCTATTACATCTTTGGGCCACTTTTTCCGTGGAAGAAGTGTATGCAAGTAGAGGAATGTTAGCGGTTTTAAGCGTTGAGGAGCGTATGCGTTTGGCAAGTTCATAACCCGAAAGGAGGGGCATGATCAGATCGAGGATAGCAAGATCAAATGGCCTGCCAACGTCTTCTGCTGCTTGCATTGTTTGCAAGGTGGCGGTTTCATCAAGCAGGGTTACAACTTCCATCTCAACGCTTTCAAGGAGATTTTTTATGATCTCGTTGTTTGCCTTGTTGTCATCAACGACCAGAGCTTTCAGTCCTTTGAGGTCTTCAGAGATGGGACGATGTTTTTGTTTGATAGTGGATTTTTGCATTTTTGCGAGAAAATGAAAGGTGCTTCCCTCGCCAACCACCGACTCAACCCAGACACGCCCCTGCATGAGATTTGCAATCTTCCGGCATATGGAAAGACCGAGGCCTGTTCCACCATATTTTCTTGTGGTGCTTCCATCTGCCTGCTTGAATGCCTCAAATATTTTTTCAAGTTTGTCTGGTGCCAGACCTATTCCTGTATCTCGAACTTTACTCAGGATGAGTATGCCATCCTCCGTCTCTTCCTGCACTTCAATGCTTAGTTCAAGTTCTCCCCGTTCTGTGAATTTAGCAGCATTACCAAGAAGGTTTATCAGCACCTGTCGAAACCTGCCGGGGTCGCCTTTAAGATTTGCCGGGAGGTTATCATCAATTCGACAAAGGACTTCAATCGGCATTCCAGTAACCCGGGGTCTGATGAGTTCGCAGACATCATGGGCGGTGATTTCAGGGTCAAAATCGATAAAATCCAAACTCATCTGGCCGGCCTCAATTTTAGAAAAATCGAGGATGTCATTAATCAGGCTGAGTAGAGCCTCTCCGCTTCTTTTAATGGTAAGAGCACTGTCTCGCTGTTCAGCGTCGAGGTCTGTGATAAGCAGCATCTCGGTAAAGCCAATTACCCCGTTCATTGGTGTGCGAATCTCATGGCTCATGGAAGCAAGAAATTGACTTTTGGCAATGTTTGCCGCTTCAGCTGCGGCCTTTGATTCCCGTAATTCACTGGTTTGCTTTTTTATTTCGGACTGCAAGGTTTGGGAATAATTTTCCTGGTGTTCCTGGATGACGCGATAACCCCGTTGCGTCTCCTCTTGCATATCCTGAAATTTTTGCTCAAGAACATGAAATTTACGGTTAAATTGTGTTTTCTGAATCGAAAACTTCTTGTTAAGTGCGGCTAAATTCTGGCGGGCGGTGAATTCGGACACCGCCAGTGAAATGAGTAGTGGTATATCGGTTGCGGCTACATTCAGGTGTATGGGTGCAAAGAAAATAATCGCCTTAAGGCTTGGCAGAGGAAGTGCCCAGATTTTCTTGTCAGCAGTGGAGACCGCTTTACTCTTGTGTTCAGTCTCGCTGAGGCGTCTTGCAAGCCCCTCGATTATCGTCTCGGGAAATGTATCTGGGGCAGAGCCTAGCTGTATCTTGTTTGCCTGCAATGTGATCATAAACTGCATTTGAGGCAGGGTGTTATCGAGAAAAATTAACAGCTCCTCTGCCTGGATTTGCGTTGCTGCACTATTGTTGAATAGGTCAATCATGGGAATCCTTATCCGTAAATTGAATTCGCTTTTTCCATCTCTTCGGGAAGATCGTCGATAAGAACGTTGTATTCATCAATGTTGTCTTTCAGGTGGGTGACAAGTGGAGGAGATAAATCTACCTTTAGATCGGGTAGGGTTGTCTGCTGCAATTGGCCGGTAATAAACTCAGATAACTGGATTATTCCGGTGAGAGATTCTGGCTTTAGGTCGTTGGAGATTTGATGGTGATCACGGATTGCTTCCTGAATTGAAACTGACATTTTCCAATCAAGGGTAAGGAAGTAGCCAATCTCACAATGATTTGTGCCAAAGGCATCTTCTTCCAGCCCAGATAGCATACCGGTTGAGGTACATGTCTCAATGATTGTATCGAATGCTTCAGGATGAAGCTGTTCTTCAACGAGTAGGCCAAAATCATGGAGTATCCCACAGAGCAGGGCATCGTCGCCATTGATGCCAAAAATACGTTCTGCAACCATTTTGCCACATATAGAAACTGCGGCTGAATGGTGCCAAAGTTTTTGCTTTGAGAAACGAGTAGGCTTTTGTGGAGCAATAAAGATGCCTTGTAGGGCGTCTATAACAACAAGATTGTGGATGTTTTTCATGCCAAGGAAGGCAACAGCACGACTGATGGAGTTCACGGTCTGGGTAAGGCCGTAAAATGGACTATTAACAAGTCGTAGGAGTCGTGTTACCAGTACCTGATCCATCTTGATGACGTCTTCAAAATCTTTCGTGGTTGATTCGCTATCGTTAATCAATGTATTCACTGCCATGACAACGCTTGGAAGCGGATTAACGTCAGAGAATTTATCAAGAAAATGCTGTGCTGTTGACATGAAAAAAACTCCAGTATTGTTGAGTGTCTACTCTTTAGGGCCTGTGAAAAAAACAGTAAAAAGAGAAAGAGCTTACAGGCCCATTCAGTTGATATCAGCAGGCGTTGTGAACGTGGGGCACCATCGAAGCGCTTATGCCGTTTATCTGGATAAGATTTAAAAAATCTCTTTTTTGCTAATAGCTTCGGTTTTTACCCGGTCAAGAAGATCTGCGAGAACAGGTTTAATATTATCGCGGATGTCTCCTGCCACAATTATGTAGAGGAGATCATCACCTGGTTGGAAGGTGCCCGAGTACGCCTCTATTATTATATCAAAGATCCCCTCTTTTTGAATGAATTCTTGGCGCAATGTTTCGATTTTAGCAAAATCGGGTGTTACTTCAAGGGCGGTAACCTGGGCTCTGTCTTTTCTGGACCAGCCCCGGACAACACCGTTGTGGATGAGTATCATTCCTACATTGTCAGTAAATTTAGGATTTTGCTTGAGTTCTTTTATTGCTTTGTTGATGTCCATATCAGTTGATCCTTATCAATGTTGTAGGTTGAGTTAGATTTGCTGCACAATCGGAATAATTAATTCCTGATTTCTGTCGAGTCGCAATAGATTAATCGTTGAATTATATCTTTCAAGGAGCCAAAAAGGGATTTCAAACTTATTGTAGCAGAGATCCCAGAGGGTGTCCCCCGCATTCACGGTGTAGGATTCCTGTCCTGTGACGCTGAATGCGGCAAAAAAATCGTCTTCTGTATCCTGGAGGAAATCAAGTCTCTTTTCTGTAAAGGTTGTTGGCTTTATCGAGTCAAATGGCAAGAGCACTTGCTGGCCTGGTGCAATGACCCTGTCAGATTTGAGCCTGTTGAGTCGGAGTAGCTCTTTTCGACTTGTGTTGAGAAAAACAGCATATAGGCCCAATGATTCCTCGGGCTGTACTGTCACGTAACCAAGGGTCTTGTTGTTCTTGCGATGTATATTGAAGACACGGTATACCGCAGGATTGTTATGTTGAACAATATTGGCTGCTTGATTGGAAGGTTTGTTCTTTTTGTTGGCAACGAGTATCGGCGTCGCCAATGTGCTTCTTCTGCGAGGATACAACTTTTTTGCCTTACCATTGCGGATTGTTGGCGCCGTTGGGATGCGAAGTCTCTGTTTAATGAAAATTACAGCAAAATCGTCAAGATTATTGCTTCTCATCAAACTCTTGAGTGAGACCCCATAACGACTTGCAATGCTTCCGGCAGTTTCTCCACGTTGTACCCGGTGAAACACTGTCGTCGTCTGGCTTTTATTATAAACAGAAGCTGGTACTTGTGTAAGCAGTCTTTGCACCCGGGTGTTTTGGGGTAGACGTACTCTGTAGCCTGGTGGAATACGTTTTTCCCCTTTGGTGACAGCTGGGCGAAACGCCGGATTAAGTGCATGTAGTGTCTGTGACGGGATCTGAAAGTGACGACTGAGGGAACTGAGGCTGGTATATCCCTTGAGCTGCAGATATGAAACATTTTCTGCTGGATTTATTTTGAGCTGCCTCTCCAGGCGTTTTGCAATTTTTCGTGCTGCAAGGAATTCAGAATAAAAGTTCTTGGAAGCAAATTTGAAATGACCTCTATTGTAATGTTTAAATATTTTTTCATAGCTGCCAAGTTCTTCCTGGGCCCGTATTGTGCCGGGAAGTCCGTAATTATATGAGGTGAGAGCAAGGGGCCAGTTGGCCAGGTTCCGATAGCTGTTTTTGAGATATTTTGCGGCGGCGTGGGTCGCAAGTATTGGATCGAGACGCTCGTCTATACTGTGGTCGATTTGCAGGTATCTTTTCCCCGTTGACCTTGTAAATTGCCAGATGCCAGCTGCGCCAAACTTAGAATAGGCCTTCACATTAAAAGATGATTCTACGTGGGGCAGATAGGCAAGGTCTTCAGGTAACTGGTTTTCCCTGAATACACGTTTAATTTCTCGTAAATAGGTGCCTGAACGGATGACCCCAGCTTGGAAACGTTCTTTCTGTCCCCGCTGGCTTCGTACACGTTCCGCTGCTCGGCCCATGTCCCTACTTCTGTACTTGCCGTTAAAAAGAGCGGCAATCCTTTTTTCTTCCCGGCTGTGGGGACGTTGTTTAGATAATCTTTTTAGGATGGCAGAGTATTTTTTTATGGCTCTTTGTTGGGCTTTTGCATTAAGCTTGTGTACATTGTCTGTAGGTTGTTCTAGTAACTCAACAATTTCGTAGATTTTTGATAAATCTTTGGAGTCATGTATCACGGCTTGATGTATAGAATAGGTGGAATAAATCAGTTCCCAAAAGTGGACGTTTTTTTCGATTGCCCGGTAGCGTGGGAACTCTTCAGCTGTGGCTATGTTGTGTTGGCATGTTAAAAAAAACACAATAATGCAGAGTTGAAGAACAAAAAAACATCTGATATTTCTGATAACGTACATTTTGTAAAAGTTTACAGCCAGGTTCAGGTTAAAAGGGGATGTAGTAGGCGCTAGTTTGACTGATCTTGGAGAGTCTCTCAGGAACCTTATATAAATTATTTATATCATAAGAAAGGTCACAGCGGAATATGTATCTGATTGCAATTGTAGAAAAAGGAAAAAGGTAATGTATACACCCATAATGGCAACCCTTGGTTATATTCTTTCTCCAGACGGGAAAAAAACCCTTATGGTTCATCGAAATAAACGCAAGACCGACCAACACCTTGGTAAATACAATGGTCTTGGTGGGAAAATGCAACGAGGTGAAGATATTTATACCTGTCTCGTCCGGGAGATTGAAGAAGAAGCAAACATTATCTGTGAGGATGTTGTCTTGCGAGGGACCATAAACTGGACAGGCTTTGGGCCAAATGGAGAAGATTGGTTTGGTTTTATTTATCTGATCAAAAGTTTTAAGGGTAGTCCGAATAGTACGAATGAAGAGGGTGACCTGCTGTGGGTTGATATTGATCGCATCATGGAGCTACCAATGTGGGAAGGCGATCGTTTTTTTCTTCCGCTTGTTTTTGACAATGATCCTAGGGTGTTCCATGGTTTTATGCCCTATGAAAATGCGTCTCCGCTTGCTTGGAATTACACGAGAATCTGATTGATGTTGCAGGGATGTAAAGCCATGGTATATTCCCCCCTAACACAATGAAAATTTCCCGGCTGCTAGTGCTCGATACTTTTGTGGTTGAGTCGTGCCGGAACAAGAATACTTAAGGAGTATGAAAATGGATAAAGACACTGAATTGAAACGATTGGAGCAGTTTGTAGAAAAGCTTTTGTTGAGTTTTGCTGAATTAAAAGAAGAAAGAAAAAGGCTTCTGGGCGTCATAAACGAAAGAGATGCTCAAATTGCTGAGCTAGAAGGTGATATCACTTCTAAGGATAGTGAACGTTCAGAAATCAGTCTTCGTGTTGGAAGGTTGGTTGAGCAGATAGAAGACTGGGAGTTTGATCTGGATGACGATGATAGTCTCAGTGATGTTGGTGCTTCTCTGAAAGAAAGCGCTGCAGACAACGAGGGCTAATGCCGACGACACCGCAGGCGATGAATCTCGTGGTTGAGCTGATTTATTTTCTTCGCACGGACCCAGTGAGTAGAATGTTGTTTTTTGCCAAAATATAGGGTAGGACCGGGATTGTCATGTCAAATAGTGAGCGTTTGGTCGAATTTGAACTTTTAGGCCAAGAATATAGATTTTATACTGCAGCTACCGAGGAGGAGATGCAGGCTATACTCTCACTTGTACGTCAATTGATAGAGACGGAGCCAAATGCCAATATCGGAACATTAGCCACGGGGAAGAAAGCGATACTTGCCTGTTTGAACATCGCTTCGCGGTACGTAAAACTGCAGCAGGATTTTACAGACTATCAGGAAAGCACTGAGAAAAGAATAACGATGTTGAGTGATGATATCAAGGGATTATTATCCGTTGACTAGAGGTGCTCCTAGGTTATTTTGTTTTCGTTTAGGCTAAAGTCTGCTATAGTTTTATTAGGATTTGAATAAATTTTAGCACTGTTTTAAGAGTGAAAAACGGTAGCATTTTTATAAAGTTTCCCTGCATTGTTGGTGATAATCAGTGTGTGTTGAGCCAACTCTCAAAAAAAGGGTACCTTCTCTTTTGGCGTAAGGGAGGTCATTTTTTGACTTACCTGAAGTTAATATAAGGCTGCCCACCTATTTAATAGGTTTAACTTTCCTGGTTACACGGCAGTGTGGGGATTTTTATTTGCATAACTCGTATCATCGAAAATGACCTTACTTTCCGGATACCTCGTCGGTACTGAGAGGTACAGTAAAAATATTAATCCGGTTAAACATATAATTGAAGATTGACAGCTGCAATATAGGCAGATGGAACAAAGTACGAATTGAGGAAAACAGGATTACTCTTTGGACGATGTAGCTAGGGAATATGGTTATCAGGAAGTGTGGTGTAAATATTGTAATGCCAGGAGATCTTTCTGATGTGTTGAGGCGGAAGATATCCTTTTTTGGTATAGGTGTGGTGCCACTTCAAAGAGCTGTTTGATGTTTTTTTTCTGAGGAAATTGTTGCAGGATCCTGTTATTGCAATTGAATTTTGATCGGAAAATTGATGTATGGTTTTGAATATCCTTTGATCTTATACAAAATATTCTTGTGGAGTTTGTCCATATTTATATTCACATTACGTTTTGAGTAAGCCTTTAGGTGAGTCTTAAGGATTCGGGGCGTAGAAGCAGTTTAGCGCCGTTTTTTTGCCACTCCATTTGAGATCTTCTTTCTCTCTTTATTTTGTTTTATCTCCTTTCTTGTGTTTGTCAGTCGCTACCTATAGGACTGCTCCATGGATTTCATAAATCATCCATTTCTCTTTGCAGGTATTGGCCTCGTGGCAGGTGTATTTTTTGGTTTTCTTCTCCGGAGAATCATAGTTGAGGGCAACCAAAAAAATATACAAACCCAGAGTAGACACATAATTGAAAATGCGATTGTCGAAGCTGATCAGCACAAAAAAGAGGCTTTGCTTCAAAGTAAAGAAGCTGCATATAAGGTAAAACAAGCCTTGGAGGATGAACTCAATGCGGAGCGAGATGATCTTAAAGACGAACAACGACAGTTAAAAAGAAAAAGAGATAGCTTAAAGCGTGAATGGGACAGTTTTGATAGAAAGCAGACCGATCTACTCACAAAAGAACAACGGATGCAAGGTGTTGAAAGTGATTGGCAGGAAAAGCATAAAGAGATTGACGTTCTGGTTAGTCAAAAAAGATATGAACTGGCTAAAATAGCAGGACTTTCGCAGGACGAAGCGAAGAAACTGTTAATGGAGTCACTTGAGAGTGAAGCACGCATGGATGCCGCCAAAAAACTGGCACGCATTGAAAACGAAATGAAGCTAGAGGCAGATCGGAAGGGTAAAAATATTCTTGCCCTGGCTATTTCCCGTTACGCCGGTGACTATGTCGCAGATCGAACCGTTTCCATGGTGCCTCTGCCAAGTGATGAGATGAAAGGGCGGATTATTGGCAGGGAAGGTCGTAACATCCGGGCCATAGAAGCTGCTACGGGAATCGATATTATCATAGACGATACACCGGAAGCTGTTATCCTCTCGGGCTTTAATCCGGTACGAAGAGAAGTTGCCCGCCAGGCATTATTGCAGCTGATTGGTGACGGTAGGATTCATCCAGGTCGTATTGAAGAAGTTGTAGAAAAGGTCACTAAAGAACTTGAACTAACAATGCGTGAAGCCGGCGAGCAGGCAACGTTTGATGTTGGCGCCCACGGCGTGCATATGGAGATTATCAAGCTGCTTGGACGTTTGAAATACAGAACCAGCTACGGGCAAAATGTACTACAGCACTCTTTGGAGGTTTCTTTTCTCTGTGGCATTATGGCCTCCGAGCTGGGCGTAGATGTAAAACTGGCTAAACGGGCCGGTTTACTCCATGACATCGGCAAGGCAGTAGATCATGAAGTCGAAGGATCCCATGCTGTAATTGGCCGGGATCTGGCTAAGAAATACGGTGAGTGTGATGAAGTTGTCTATGCAATAGGGGCCCATCATGAAGACCAGCCGCCGCTGAGTGTTATCGATGTACTGGTGCAGTCTGCAGATGCGCTTTCTGGTGCCCGGCCCGGCGCGAGAAAAGAGATGCTACAGAGTTACGTTAAGCGTTTGGAAGATCTGGAGGCAATTGCTAATGATTTTCCAGGGGTCGAAAAATCATAC
This sequence comes from Desulfotalea sp., assembly GCA_002733995.1. GTDB lineage: Bacteria > Desulfobacterota > Desulfobulbia > Desulfobulbales > Desulfocapsaceae > Desulforhopalus_A. The sequence continues at coordinate 13,003 of NVXR01000001.1, forward strand.
GCCATACAGGCAGGCCGTGATTTACGCATTATTGTTGATTCTAATAAAATTAAAGATGAAGATGCAACCATCCTCAGCCAGGATATAGCACGGTCCATTGAGGACAAGTTAACGTACCCAGGGCAGATACGAGTGACGGTTATACGGGAAACCCGTGTGGTAGAATACGCAAAATAGAAAGATATAGGTTTAAGAATAATGGCTTCAATTGAAGAGCAGCTCGAATTGATAGAAAGGGGAGTAGTAGAATGTATTTCCCGGGATGAGTTAGTTAAAAAATTAAAGAAATCTGAAGAGACTGGCGTGCCCCTTACGGTTAAAGCAGGGTTTGATCCAACTGCGCCGGACTTGCACCTAGGTCATACTGTTTTACTACAGAAGCTAAAGCATTTTCAGGATCTTGGACATAATGTTCAATTCCTGATTGGTGACTTTACAGGTATGATAGGCGATCCCACAGGAAAGTCAGATACCAGAAAAGCACTCACCGCTGAGCAAGTAGCGGCAAATGCTGAAACGTATAAGACCCAGGTCTTCAAAATTCTTGACCCTATTAAAACGAAGATAGTTTTTAACAGTAGTTGGTGCAACAAGCTCACATCCACAGATATGATCAAACTGGCTTCGGAATTAACCGTGGCAAGAATGCTTGAGCGTGATGATTTTAAGAAGCGTTTTGAAACAGGAAAACCAATATTTATCCATGAGTTCATGTACCCGTTGTTACAGGGATATGATTCGGTTGCTATGCACGCCGATGTTGAGCTTGGTGGCACAGATCAGCTTTTTAATCTATTGATGGGTAGAGATCTCCAGCGTTCTAGGGGGCAGGCTCCGCAGGTTGTCATCACCATGCCGCTTTTAGAAGGTTTGGACGGTGTTAATAAAATGAGTAAGTCCCTTGGTAATTATATCGGTATAACGGATTCACCCGATAATATTTATGGCAAGGTTCTCTCTATTTCCGATGATCTTATGTTCCGTTATTTCTCTCTCTTGAGCGACTTGAGTACGGATGAAATTGAAGCTCTGAGATCAAAAATCGCAGACGGGGTTTTGCATCCTAAGATTGTAAAACAGCAACTTGCACGCGAACTCACAGCCCGGTACCACGGTCAAGAGGCTGCACTTACTGCCGAACACAACTTTGAGACAGTGTTTAAGAAGGGTGGTATTCCCGATGATGTGCCTGAATTTATCAGCAAAACTACAGAACCGGTTGCCCTACCAAACCTGTTGGCCGATGCAGGTCTTGTCAAGTCTACTTCCGAGGCGAGAAGAATGATAAAGCAGAGTGCTGTTTCTATCGACGGTGAAAAAATAACCGATGGTAATGCTTTAATTGATGCCAGTGGTGAAATTCTTATAAAAGTTGGGAAGAGACGTTTTTGTAAGGTGATATTCTCGGCGTAATATAACGAGACAGTTCATAAAAAAGGCCCCGTAACTATTGAGTTACGGGGCCTTTTTTTGTCTGACATCAGGGGAATCGAGGGACAGAAATTCAGGGACTGTCCCTGGGTTCTAACTCCGCCTAAAATCGAGGTTTTTCAATCACACAAGTGCAGTCATATGCCTAATATTGCGAGTAACTTTTTGCTAGCAGTAACGCAGCATTTGGGCATAAGGCGTCTCCGGCAAGCCCCTAGTTGATAGCTGACTTCTTCTGGGAGATTTGGCAATCGTGGCAAATGCCACTGAATTCAATATGGTGCCCTAGAATTTCATAGTTACTGACATTTGCGGCGAGCTGGTTGATCTGATCTTGCACCTTCATATGAACGTCATCAACTTTACCACAAGAGCTGCAGCGTATATGGTAGTGGGGCTCCACCGTTGCGTCAAACCGTTTTTGTGTGCCACCAACTTCAAGTTTGAGGATGACTCCACCGTCTGCCATGAGTTCAAGATTTCTGTAGACTGTACCCAATCCGATACGAGGTAATCGTTTGCGAACCATATCGTATACCTCATTTGCGGTGGGGTGGGATGTGACCTTCGCAAGTTCTTCTAGAATGATCTGGCGCTGTGTAGTCAACCGCATATTAGGCAACTGTTCCATGACTGAACCTCTAAAATATTATTGATAAGTTATATTAGATAACATTTTATCCTATGTCGGGAAAAATGCAATTAAAAACCAGTTGGGATGGTTGATTACAAAAGGATCAGGCCATTGGTGAGAAACTATCATTTCTGGTTTGGGTGTATCTGTGGATTAAAATAGCCAAATTTGAGACTTGGGAACCTTTGTTTTAACTTACTCACCCAAACTCGGATGCCCAGACAAGGCGTATCTTCACTTAAGCCGAGTGTCTTGAGGTAGAGTTCTGGATCCATGTTGAAATTACGCAGTTGAATAAAGTCGAGATGATGATTTTCAATGACATGACAGAGTGCAGCATACTCATCTTTACTATCTGTAAATCCAGGAAATACAAAATAATTTAGTGATACGAAGCGGCCTCTTTCCTTCATCATGTCTATGGAAAGTAAGACATCGTTAAAGGTATATCCAATGGGCCGATAGTAGAGATTATAATACTTTTCTTGGCATGAATTGATACTCACCCGAAGGCTGTCAAGCCCAGCATCAGCAAGTCTCGCGATCTTCTTGGGTAGGCTGGAGTTGGAGTTGAGATTGATCGTTCCTATAGAGGTGTTCTTACGTATTTCAATTATGGACTTTTCAAGTACATCCGCCTGCATAAGAGGTTCGCCTTCACAACCTTGACCAAAACTGACAATTGGATTGTCAGCTGTACGAAGATGCTGGATAGCGATTTCAGCCACCTCACTAACGTCAGGTACAAATTTAATACGGTCTTGGGTGGATGGGCAGCAACCGGATTCCTGGAGAGAGATGCACCCAATACATCGAGCGTTGCAGGTTGGAGATGTGGGTAGAGGGGCCTCCCAACGTTCCATAAAATAATTTCTTGCAGCTGGACATCCATAGGTGAGACAGCAGTGACCTAGATGCTGGATAAGCCTGTTGTCGGGGAATTGATCGAGTTTAATTCGCGTTTTCTGGTTAACCGTTTCCTGGCTGTACTGGTTAAAGTCTTGTCGGACATCCATGTCGCTTCTAAAGGCGGTGACCCAGAATCTATTGTCGAACCAGCCAACGGCGGTATAGGCAAAGAGCGGTAGGGTAGGGGCATTGTCTAACGTCTGATAGCCGGTGGAGTAGATTGAGGTGTGAGCCGGGGATATAAATGCTGAGACTGCTTGGGCAATGCCCCCGGAGTTATAAGGATCTTCTGCCAGCAGAGCTGGTTCCTTATCCTTGGAATCCCAACCAATAGCTAAGCGTTTTGGTAGGGTGAAAAGTTCACTGCCCTCTGGGAGTGGGATGAGATCTTTGAGCTCCGGTCGATAAAAACGACCATTACTCATGCCAACCATTTCCAGTTCGGGGAATTCGGTAATATTATCATCCTTGTCTGCAAAGAGCAGACAAGGCATTTTAAGGGGATGTTCCATTTCAGTGCCTTACTCCAAAATTCCTGCTATACTTAACAAGTAATTGGAGTGTTTGTAGAAAGTGAGTAAGGTGAAGCTACCTCAAAAAAATAACGGACGCAGGCAGACATTCTTGGCACTGATCCTGGTTACATTGTCGTCTCAGCTGTTACGGCCTGAGTATCCTGAACACGGAGTCGACAGCTCTGTAGATGTCGAGGTCATCACCGTAGATATCCTGAATGGCAGGATTGTTGATAAGGTCTTCGACTATGTACTGAGTGAAGTAGAGACTTACCACATTAGGGTCTTGGGCGATGGTACGAATTGGAGCAATTTTCATTTGCAGTTCAAATTCTTCAATGTAGCCGAGTTTACCAAGCTGTGTTTCAAAGGCCTCACGTACTGCGGTGGCAGAGGTCGTCTCGATGATCTCTCTGTCAATTAATCTCTGCGCGAGTTTTGCAGCGAATTCAGTGGCATGATCCTTGGCTCTATGGAACATTTTTTTGCGTTCTTGCTCCCGCTTGCGGTCAATGGTTCGTATCGTTTTGTCTGTGGTTCTGTTGGGGCTGATATTTACTTTAGCCATTTGAAAAATCTCCTATAGTTGTCATTGCTATAAAAGCAATGTGAACAATTTTGTCTGTTGTTTGGATAGACATCTTATAATCCGAAAACATAATAATCACTAGTTCAAATTTGTGTTGGATGTGCGATTTATTAAGATTAACATTGGTCGATGAAAAACCTCAAAGTTGGCATTACTCTCTGTGAATGTGAATCCCTTGGTACTGTTATTTCGAGGCTAATTTTTTCACTATCTAAAAAATGGGTTGAATTAGATTTATATTATTATATATACTTACACGCTTAATTGGAGAAATTTTGAAAAATGTTCTTACATTTTTCTAGCAAAGATGCAAAATATCTACTTGTTAGTGAAAATTATACCGAACTTCTGGAGGTTCTTTTAATGCTTACAAATGTAAAAACTTTATTACCTGCACTTTTGTGTGTTTCTGTTATGACCCTTACAGGTTGTGGGTCCAAAACAAGCTCTGATGAGGCGCTGGTTGTTGTTACTGCTGGCGAGGCAATGGGTGTTGAAGAATCTCTTGATAGTGCACCCCGGGGAACCAGTGAAGGACGAACTTCTGAAGGTATGTTACCTATTTATTATAACTTTGATTCTTCTGATGTTGCAGGAGATCAGGTTGCAAGGGTTGAAGTAAACGCTGAATTTAGTAAGACCAATCCTGAACTTGCCATCAGAATTGAAGGCAATTGTGATGCCCGTGGAACAAATGAATACAATATGGCTCTTGGTGAAAGAAGAGCTCTTAGCGCTAAGAAATATCTGGTAAATCTTGGAGTGGAAGAGGCTAAACTGACCACTGTCAGCTATGGCGAAGAAAGGATGCTCCTTCACGGTCATGACGAGTTGTCTTGGGCTCAAAATAGACGGGCTGATTTTGTTGTGGTTGAGTAACCGTTTTTTTTCTTAGATTAACTTATTTTACCGGAGTCGGATTGTGATCAAACAAGTCTTAAAAGCAATTATAATTACATCATTACTGTTTTTTGGAACACAGGGAGCTATAGCTGCTGATAATAAACTCGGTGTTATGAATGTCCAGAAAATCATTATTGAATGTAATGCAGGGAAAACTGCTAAGGCACTTTTTGATGTTAAGATGAATGATCTTCAGGATTCCTTTAAACAGGAAGAGGCTGTTCTTAAAAAGTTACAGCTGGAAATAAAGAAGAAAAGCTCTGCCTGGAGTGATGAGAAGAAATCTGAAAAGGTGCGAGAATTTCAAAAAAATGGGCGTGAATTACAGGCAAAAACTGAAGACGCTCGCTATGAAATGAAGCAGTTGCAGGACAAAGAATTACAACCCATCCTCAAGGCCTTGGAAAAAGTTGTTGAGAAATTTGGCAAAGACGAGGGTTATGCTATGATTCTTGATTCTAAGAATGGAGTTATCTTTTTCGATAAGAGCACTGATTTAAGTGATAGAATCGTAAAATTATTGGATAAAGCGATGGCTGACCAGTAGTCACATGTACCATATCAACGGCGGGCTGTGTATTATGAAACGATGTAGAGGGTGTAACCTTCTACATCGTTTTGTTTTTTTCCGCACCCATATGACGGGTGAGTCAAATTGTAATCTGTGGCAAATAGCAAGCGTCTGATTAATCCTCTGTCTAAGCTAGGGATGGTGCCGGAACAGTACAAAGATGCGGATTGATATATAATAGTTATAATACTACTCACAAAGCATTTACCCCTATTGCAGGGGCTGTGTAACGATAAGCAATAAAGAGGCTGTACTATGTCTGTAAAAAGTATGACCGGTTTTGGCCGGGGCGAAGTAGAAAGTGAAGGAAGGGTTTGGATGGCCGAGATACGAGGCGTCAACAACCGTTATCTTGACTTGAAGATGAAGCTTCCTCGGGGCTATGCAGCCCTGGAAGAAAAAATACGTAAAAAGGTTTCTGCTCTTCATGTTCGTGGTCGTGTCGATCTTTTCCTCTCTGTGACCGGAAACTTTTCCGATCTGCAGGAAGTGAAGGTGAACCATGAACTTGCAGGCGGCTACCATGCAGCCCTGAAGACACTTGCTGACAGCTTGAATTTGCCACTTGAAATAACAGTGAAGGATCTGTCGGCTTTTCCGGAAGTTATCACGAGGGAGCAGAAAGACGAAGATCTTGAAGCCGTATGGCCTCTGGTTGAACAAGTTGTTGATATGGCCTTGGCTCATTGTAACGACATGCGTCGTCAGGAGGGTGAAGCTCTCGCCAGAGATTTGCAGTCTCGCCTTGATACGTTTACTTCAACCATCGACGGAATTGAAAAAAACATTCCTATTCTGCTCGCAGATAGGCAAAAAAACCTTGAAGAACGTCTTGAAAAACTTCTTGGTAATGTGCAACTCGATCCGGCCAGACTGGCACAGGAAGTTGCTCTCCTCGCCGATAAGACAGATGTCACCGAAGAGATCGTGCGCTTGCGCTGTCATATTGAGCAATTTAGTAGCTTTTTACGCGAAGAGGGTGGCATTGGCAGAAAACTCGACTTTCTTATTCAGGAGTTTTTGAGGGAAGTTAATACTTTAGCCTCAAAAATCAATGATGCCTCTATTGCCCACCACACCGTAGACCTAAAAAGTGAACTTGAAAAGATGCGGGAACAGGTGCAAAATATAGAATAGCTTGTTGTTGTGAAGTAAAGGTATTTGGCGAAAAAAGGCAGCCCTATTTTTGCTATTGTGGTCTTTTTTCGTTTGTTGATCTGTGGGTGTTATATGGACAAACTCTTAGAGTTTTTAGGGGGGCCCCTCCTTACTTGCAGATAAACTTGGGGATATAAAAGGTAGTAAACTCTATTAAAGTGGTCGTTGATGCAACTATTAAACGTAGGATTTGGAAACACCGTTATGGTTGAGCGGGTGATAGCCGTCGTCAATACCGGCTCATCTCCAGCGAGAAAACTTAAAGAAGTAGCCAAAAGAGAAGGGCGGCTGGTCGATGTCACTGAAGGGCGGAGGACAAGATCTATTCTGGTAATGGATTCAAACCACATTGTCCTTTCTTCGGTACAGGCGGATACTATCAGTCAGCGTATGCAGGCATTGCATCCTGGGTATCATCTGGCAGAATATCAACGACAAGTAATGTCTGGAGCAAAGGAGTCCACATGAGTCTAGGTAGATTATTTGTTGTTTCGGCACCCTCTGGTGCTGGGAAAACGACATTGCTTAAAAGAGTAATGTCCTCCCTCGTAAAAATGAAATTTTCGGTATCCCATACAACGAGAGCGGCCCGGGAAGGAGAGGTTGATGGCATTGACTATCACTTCGTTTCCCAGGAAACATTTAAGCAGATGATTATTGAAAGTATGTTTCTTGAACACGCAGATGTTCACGGCAATCTCTATGGAACCAGCCTTGCTTCCATCGTCGGACAGTTGGAGGATGGCTTTGATGTAGTCCTTGATATTGACGTACAGGGTGCCGCCATATTGCGTGCAAAAACAGATGTCGAGGCAGCGTTTGTTTTTATTGCCCCTCCGAGCCTTCTTGAACTTGAAAGGCGTCTTCGGGGACGAGGGACTGAGAATGAAGAAAAGATTAAGATTCGCTTGATGAATGCAATAACGGAACTTGAGTCTAGCAGTGAATATGATTATGTCATCGTCAATAGTGATGTTGAAGAGGCGACCCACTTGCTTGAATCCATTATTCTTGCTGAGCGTGCAAAATTACACAGGTTGCCATCCGGCGATCCTATTGGAAAGGTGTTGTAAGAATGAAAAAATATCATGGTGGTAATAAATCTCCCGGTGAAAAACGAATTCGTTTTAGTGATGACATGTTGTGGGGGATTCACCCGGTGGTTGAGGGGCTTGCCCAAGAGGCGGATCGTTTTACCGAAATAATTATACAACGGGATAAGCGTGGCAGTAAAATCGATGAGATTATCGAGATGGCAAAGGGTGCTGGGATCAAACTCATGTTTGTGGAGAGTATCTTCCTCACTGGGGAAGGTAGTGCTCAGGTGAGGCATCAGGGGGTTATTGCCCGGATTACCGAGACACCTCTTGTTGATTTTGATGACCTCAAAGAAAAGATGCTTGCCCGCCTCGCCGAGAAGAAGCCTACACGTCTGATGGTGCTGGATTCCCTGCAAGATCCACACAATGTCGGGGCAATTATCCGTAGTGCCCTTGCCTCTGGTGCTACTGCAATCATCGTCACAAGGGAACGTTCAGCGCCACTGGGAGGCACTGCAGCAAAATCGTCAGCTGGCGCAATGTCTCATATCGATATCTGCCAGGTGACCAATTTGAGTCGCGCGCTTCAGGAACTTAAAGAAATCGGTTTTTGGGTTTATGGTGCCGTGAAAGATGCGGATGCTAAACCAATCTATGAGGTTGATCTCTCAGTGCCCGCCTGTCTGGTCGTAGGGAGTGAAGGTAAAGGGATACGTCCACTCGTGCAAAAAGAGTGTGACTTCCTCATTACAATCCCCATGCAAGGGGATCTCGATTCTCTCAATAGCTCGGTGGCCGCAGGGGTCATCCTCTTTGAGACCCAGCGGCAAAGCTTACTCGCTGAGGCAGAGTAACTCACTATTGCAGCTGGGACCAGCGGAGCACACGTCCTGCCCCAAAAGGTTTAAGATCATTATAAAGCTCTGGTATTTTCCAGGGCTTTTGTTCTAAGGTGATGTTTTTTTCCAAAGGTTGCAGAGCGTAGCGAGTGCAGGCGATGTCACTGATAAATCCTTGGAGTAAATTGAGTTTTCCCGCATCTTCAAATAATTCTGCAAGTAGAGGAAGGATAACGGGGGCAGAAAAAATACCCGCGGCACAACCGCAGCATTCTTTTTTATGTCTTGGATGGGGGGCTGAGTCGGATCCGAACATAATTTGGGGATGTCCCGAGAAAACGGCATCCTGAAGTGCTGCCAGATCCTTAGGGGTTTTGGCTATGGGTTTACAAAATAAATCAGGCTCAAGCTGGCCACCGATCACATCATCTAAGGTAATCATCAGGTGATGCAGGGTCACCGTGGCCGAGATGTTTGCATACCGGTCTAGCAGCTGTACTGCATCGGCTGTAGTGATATGCTCCATAATAATATGTAAGTTTGGAAAATCTTCCGCAAATTGCCGGTATATTGGTAAAAACTCCTTCTCACGGTCCATAACAAATCCCGCCGTTTCCCCATGTATGAGCAGGGGAATACCAAGCTCTTCCATGTATCCCAAGGTGCTGTTAATTGCACTGAAATCAGTTACACCTTTTTCGCTTTGTGTCGTGATTCCGGCTGGATACAATTTGATTCCGATGATACTGTCCCGCGCTTCAATAAGTTCCTGGCGGCTGTACTGTTTGAAAAACAGTGTCATGTAAGGCCTAAAATTCTCGGTATTGCCACACTGTAATATCTCTTTTTTATACACAGCTGCCTTCTCCAGACTGTCCACCGGAGATACGAGGTTGGGCATGATCACAGCGCCTGCAAATTGGCCGGCGGAAAAAGGTGTTACAGCTTGCATCATTTCACCTTGGCGTAGGTGGAGATGCATGTCTAATGGAGAGTGAAGTATAATACGCATTGTTTTAATGGGGTGCAGGGGTTAGGAGGTGGCAGACTATTTGGTTATCGTTAAAAAAACATCCTTATAGAGCTGTCTGTAATGGGGGATACTGCTCGGGTCGAGCCATCGTTCGTAAGCGCCTCTGTAGAACTCCGTCGGCCGTTGTTTGAGGAGGACCGTATTGATATCCTCGATGGCCTTTTTCCCCCAGGCCGTCTTTGAGCAGGTGACATAGGTAAGCAATGCTTCGAGATCGTTCTGGTTTTCCGTGATATTTAGTGAAGTGATCTGGTCCTTAACACCCATTATTTCGGCAAAATATGTAGCTTCTTCAGGAAGGCTCGCCAGGGCGTCTATTCTGCCAGCAATGAGCATTTTAAATAGATTTTTGGACATCTCCTTGCCTTTGTAGGTGAAGGTGTTTGTGTCGTTGCCATACTTGTTTAAAACAGCATCAAAGACAACACCGTAGGAACGATTGTTCGAGCGACCTACGATAACTTCATTGCTTTCAAGAAGGTTTTGCAGGTTTACAGTTTGACTTCCTCCGAACTTGTCAAAGTTATCCTTTCTGATAATGAGGCTTACGGGCAGGGTGAGGATGCTGGGAATAGAGAAGTAGGCTATTTCTTCACGTTCTGGTGTCTTAAACATTGCCAGTGCACAGGACTGTTCCCCCTGTTTCCACTGTTGATAATGTCTGGCTATGTTGGCTGTCATATGGTGGTGCTGGTATTGGGGGAGTTGTGTGATCATCAACTTGGTTAACACATCCTCATACCCCTGTTTTTTAAGCTCGCCTTCATGGATGAAAAATGGTGGTGCATCGGCTTCCATCCAGTTAATATTGTCCTGGGCAAGTACAGTTCCGGGAATGGTGCAAAGTAAAAAGAGAGAGAGGTAAACAAGTAACGGAGATTCTTTAAAGCGCATTAAATGTCCTTTTTAGTCAAAACGTTATGCTTTCTACAGTAGCCAAGTTGTTATGTACAACCTGGCTACGTAGTATGCAAAAACCAATATATTATCGCTCGTAACGATTGTTATAAAACTCATCCTGTTATGACAAATTCGGCCGAACTATTATTGTATCATGAAAACAGAGTTTTGTATATTGCGTTGCCAATTTGTTCAATTGTATAGGGTTTTGCAATAAATTCACTTGCCCCCATGGCCAGTGTTGCATGGACATCCTCGTCATTGGCAAAGCCACTGGCGATAATAGCTTTTTGTTGTGGATGTATTTTTAGGATGTTTTCATAGGTTACACGACCATTGTTTCCTGGTGGCATGAGCATATCAAGTACCACAAGGTCCGCGCGGTTTTTCTGCAAATATTCTTCAGCTTTTTCTCCCGAGGAAACGGTTACAACGTTGTACTTAAGCGAAGTGAGCAAACCTTTCAGGATTTCCCGTTGTCTCGGGTCATCATCTACTACCAGGATGGTTTCACCTGTGCCGATGTAGTCCCGCCAGTTCTTTTCTTTTGACTGTTCTGGGATCTTTTCGTTGAGGCTAGGGAAAAATAGTTCAAAGGTTGTACCCTTAGTGCTACTTGCGACCTGTACTGTACCGTCATGCTCCTGCATGGTGTTCCAGACGATGGTGAGCCCAAGGCCTGTACCACTTCTCCCCATTACCTTAGTCGAGTAAAAGGGTTCGAAGATGTGTTGCATCTCTTTTGCGCCTATTCCTTCTCCTGTGTCGGTTATGATAATTTTTGAGAACATGCGTTTTTGTTGAGAAGGATTTCTACTAGATGATAATCCTTCGGCCCGTATCGTGGCGGGTAGACTGCAAAATTCATTGGCAGATGTGATGGTAAGGCAACCGTTACCCGTGATGGATTCAACCCCATTATTGATAATATTCATAAGGCATTTACGTACTTGAATCCGGGAGCAGTTCACGTTGCCAAGGGCAGGTTCCAGGTGTGTTACAATACGAACATCTGGATGTGTTTTGGTAAGTTCCTTAAAATCAGGGCTTTCAAGGTACTTTTCTATGAGTTCATTTAGGCTGAGGACCTCTGTGCTGGCTGCAACACCCCGGGCAACGGTGAGGAGGTCGGAGACGACTTCGGCCGCTTCCATACCGGAGCGTCGGATGGACTGCAATGGCTTATAGAGGCGGTTATCTTCAGGTAAGTTGAGCAGGAGAAGCTCGGGGTAACTGATGATCCCTGAGAGGATGTTGTTGAGGTCGTGGGCTACACCGCCTGCCATAAGCCCAATAGCTTTCATTTTCTGATCCCGGAGCAGTTGTTCTTCGAGTTGACGTCTTGAGCTGATATCAATTACGATTATGCGGGCACCGGCAACGAGTAGCTCATTTGTGAACATTGGAGCTATTTTCAGGAGCATCGGAAATATATTATTGTCACTTCCTAGTGCTGAATATTCTTTAAGATCGATTGGTTCACCCTGGATTGCTTTGTAGAAATTTGTTCGGGCATCGTAACGATCAGATTCGTCGATAAAATCGAGAAAACATTTATCAGTTAATGATGAGAGTTTGGGGTCAAGTAGCGTTGACGCCGCATGATTTGCGTAGGTGATGTTGCCATTGATATCGGTTTCAAGAACAATTTCAGGGAGGAAATTGACAAGGTCATGGAAACGCTGTTCACTGTGCCGTAGATTTTTGGTGCGTACCTCTACCTCTTCTTCAAGGTGCTTGCTATTAACAAAGAGTGAAACAATACTCATGGCGATGAGCAAGAGAAGAAGCAGGACAAGTAGAATATTGGTGATGGGATATATGATACGCACATATTGTACAGCGGTGATGGTACCAATTTTAATTTCTTGGTAGAGGACGGGTTGCGTCAATTCTTTGGTATGGATCAAGCCGGCACTGTAGAGAATATATGAAAGACCAGAAAGAGGCTCTTGCTCCAACACGATAAAGTTCTTTTCTCCAGGAATAGAAACAGTAAGCTTTTTATAATGGTCTGCCTTCATTGCAAGTTTAAGGTAAATGCTTGCACTAATGTCGTTAATAGCCCATATGTCCTCTGAGATAATAGCAGCATGATTGGCGAATTGTTGCCTGTCATGTTGGTTTTGTTGCTGTACATAAAGAGCGACTGCAAGGGACAGTGTTGTTGCGAAAAGTATGAGGATGTATACGTATTTTATGTTATTTGGAGAGGTGGAAGCCATTATGTTATCTCTCATTGAGCAAAAATTTATCTGTATTGAATGAAGAAAAGTATTGTTCTGTAAGCATACTATTTTTTTACTGAAATGACAGTATTATGGAACACCATGTAATGGATAGTTTATGATAACCTCTCCTACCCCTCTAGCATTGATTTACGTCAAAAAAAATCATGGATCGGTTCAATCTTTTGCGCGTTGCCTAGAGCCTGTAGGTGATGATGGACTTACAGTATAATTCAATTTCGTTTTTTCCGGGACTGCATTAATAATGCAAAAATATACATTAATCACCTTACTTCTATCTGTCTTTATCGCTCTTCTCGGGATGGGGGTAATTGTGCCTGTAATGCCAATTTTTGCCAAGGAATTGGGGGCTAGTGGTTTTGCTCTTGGAATGATTATTGCTGCGTTTTCTGTAACCCGTGGCTTGTTACAGCCCCTTGTAGGACATTGGTCAGATAAATGGGGGCGAAAAGGGTTTCTCATTGCAGGCTTACTCATCTACGGAATTGTAGGTTTGCTCATTCCCATGGCAAAAGATGTCGGTCAGCTGATTTTCATCCGTGCCTTCCACGGGATTGGCTCAGCTATGATAGTTCCCATTGCAATGGCGTATATGAGTCTGCTTGCCCCCCCTGGATATGAATCCCGCTATATGAGTTATCTTAATGTGGCTATTTTCTTTGGGATTGGTTGTGGACCGATTATTGGTGGGATTTTATCCGATTTATGGGGGCTCCCGTCTGTTTTTTATACCATGGCCGGCTTAAGCCTGATGGCGCTGTTGCTTGTTGTTGTCTATATGCCGCGGCAGCTTGTATGTGCGCCTGAGACAGAGGACAGTTTTTTCAAGAGTATCAGTCGTATGTTGCGCAACAGGAAAACGGCAGGAATCTTGCTCGCAAGGTATGCAACCATGATCATCATGGTGCCGAGTATGGCTTTTCTACCTCTTCTTATGTCGGAGTGGCCTGGGGTCAGTGGTCTGCAAATAGGTTTTGTTATTGCGTGTCGTACCCTCGTAAATGCGGGGCTTCAGGTTCCTTTGGGCAAGCTTGCTGATACCCATAGTAAACGCAAAATATTTATTATAAGTTGCCTGATACTCTCGGTCATTGTGTATTGTATACCGTATATCACCACTGTTACTCAGATGGCTATCTTGTATCTTTTGCTCGGCTGTGTGGAGGCTGCTATTTGGGCAGTTTTGGGTGGCTATGCCTCCCTTGAAGCCAAGGCTCTCTATGGTCATGGAACTATGATGGGAATGTTTGGCTTTGCTATGAGTGGAGGCGTATTTACAGGAGCCGTTCTGGCGGGGACCATCATGGATATATGGGGGATCGCTCCGGCGTATCACACTACAGGACTGCTTGTTTTTGCCTTATCCCTCGTCTCGTTTGTTATGATTGCGGGTGCCGAGAAAAAGCTGGAATAGAAAATCCGACAGCCCTGTGTCAGGACCGCCGGATTAGGAGAACATGTTGCTGGGGTGCGTTTTATTTTTTCTCGGCCATTTTTGCCTTGAGAAGTGCTCCTAGGCTACCAAGATTGTTGTCTGACTTTTTCTTCTTGCCCTGGGATACAAACGTCTTGTATTCACCGCGTTCTTTTTCTTCTTCACTTTCTGCGGAGACGTAGTCCGCGGGAACGAGACTGATTCTTTTCTCCGCCATGTCGATGGACTCAATCTTGACTTCTAGATTCTGACCTTCTTCAACGACCTCACGAGGATGATTGATACGCCTTCCATCTCCAAGTTTTGAAATATGTACGAGGCCATCAATCCCAGGCTCTAGGGTTACGAACACACCAAACTGTGCCAGGCGTGCCACGGTGCCGGTGTGGGTTGAACCCTCGGGGAATTTATTGGGCACTTCATCAAACGGGTCTGCCAGAGTTGCTTTGTAGCTGAGGGAAATTCTGTCCTTTTCCCAGTCAATACTTTTGACAACTGCCTGGATTTTTTGGCCAACAGAGAAATATTCTTCAATCTTTTCTACTCGACTCCAGCCGATTTCAGAAATAGGGATCAGACCATCCACACCACCGAGATCAACAAAGGCTCCAAAATCTCTGATAGAGCTGACAATGCCATCGATCGTCTGACCTTCAGCAAGGGTTTCCTTCAGCTTTTCTTTAAGTTCTTCACGCAGATCTTCTAGTATAGCTCGGGCGGAAAGGACGATGTTGCGACCGTTCTCTTCGAATCTGGTTATGATAAACTGCATCTTGGTATCCAGATATGTAGCCGACGCATCTTCTACCCGGCGAAGTCCCATCTGGGAAAAAGGGCAAAAGCCTCGCACATTGCCACCGAGGGTGATTTCAAAACCGCCCTTGATTTCTTCCTTAGCCAATCCTTCAACTGGAATACGGGAACGAAAAGCCTCTTCAAGATGGGCGTTGGAGGAGCCTGAACCAATTGCTGTGGTGAAAAGCCTCTCTGAGTTTTTTGCCTGGAGGAAGTAAACATCAAGGGTGTCGCCCTCTTTGTGGCTAAAGTTGCCTTCCTTATCTTTAAGCTCGGAGCTGTTTAGTACACCTTCACTTTTTCCTCCGACATCCAGAAAAGTTGTGTCATCGTTTATACCTACGATGATAGCTTTTACTTTTTGTCCCGGTTCAAGGCGCTTGATCGTTCTTTTGGCTTCCGCCTTGAAGAGATCTTCAAAACTCTCACTGTTTGCTTCTGTCATGTCTTCCCGTTTTTGGAACTGCGGTTTAAGGTTTTTACCAATTGGATCGATTTTCTCCAGTTGGCCTGGCTGGTTAAGATTTGCCTACAGCATTCTTTTCCCTAGGTTGAAGAGTAAGGTCAACCGTGCTGGGAACCGACGTTGTTATGGGTATCTCTTGATCGAACATACATCTACCTACGCCAATGCGTTGGGTGGTGCGCGCTACAAAATCCACGATTACAAAACCCGCCTGGTCGTTTTCTCCGAGGAGCTGACCTGGATTTATGAGTAGTGTATGTTCAAACTGTTGAATTTCTGGCACATGTGAATGCCCACAACAGACTATATCATAGATAGAATCGCTGGCAAGTTCTTGTGCTTGATCAGGATAATGAACCATGGCTATTGTATAAGTATCAATTACGAATTTGCCAAGAATACCATGGTGATTGATATTTGGGAATTCCCGGCCACATCTATCTGCAATGAGGCGCTGGTCGCCAATATTATTACCATAAATAAGGTGGACTTCGCCATTGAATCGTGTGAGCTGTTTCAGCATAAAAGGAGAAATAAGATCACCACAGTGGGCGACTACGTCTACCTTCGCCTGGTTACAGTAGTCAATGGCCGATGCCAGGTTTGCCACCTGGTCATGGGTGTCTGAGAGGATTGCAAGTGTTGTCATAGTCTACGCTAGTGTTGCTGTACGGCAAGGGAGAGAATGCGTCCGCTTTCTTGAAACATGAGCCGTTTTGAACACATTTCATCTATGAATTGTTCCAGCGCATTTATTGAAACCTGGGGAAATAAATCCTGGATAGAACTCAATTTTGTAGGGATAAGAGCGGCGAGATAAATTTTTCTAGAGAGCCCCCGAAGCCTATGGTGAAGGGTTGCTTTACCCGCTTGTTCCTGGCGGATAATAAGAAATTGTTGGCCATCTCTATAGCTAAGGGCCGGCCTGCTTTTATTTTCCCTGTTTTTGTGGAAAAGTAGCCAGGCCGCGATGAGCTTGCGGACCGGTTTCCACCTCTGCTGCTGTATGCTTTTATCGCCACGGTAGCTACTGATGAGCATAGTCATGGAGTTGTGACATTTTTTCGGGAACAGCATCTTTGTTTTCGCATGTGGGACAATAGAGCGGATGGAATAGTCTTGCAGGTTCTTGTAAATGGGCGATCCGTATCCGAGGAAGAATGTGGCCGCCTCTAGGGGCGCAAAGGGTTGGACATAGGCAAGATTGTCTATTGTTTCATTAATCTCAGCCATGGAAGTGGTTGGAAAGTCGAGGATGAGATTGCCCTCCATTTTGATTCCCTGTTCGGTGCAGAGTTTCATCATGGCGATATTGTCCATGGTTGAATTACCCTTAGCCATTTTTTTAAGTAAAGATGTGGACAGTGCCTCAATACCTACCTGGATGGTGGTTAGCCCCCCACTGCGATAATTTTTCAGACGATCAACTTTGCTGGTGCCCCTGATTTCTGCAAAGAAATCAAAATCAACGGCTTTTTTAGCTATCTCCGCAAAGAATTGATCCGCCTCCCGGGGTGGAAGAGCATTGTCTGTAAAGGTGAAGTGGAGGGATTCATATTTCTGTGATAGGGCCATGATCTCATGGATCATTCTGTCACTACTCTTATAGCGGTAGTTGTGCCATTGAACGTTTAGGTTACAGAAGGTGCACTTGTTCCACCAGCAGCCCCTTGAAAATTCAACAGGCAAAAGAGGAATAAAGGTGTGCAGGGGAAAGGCCTGTTGGGTTTCTTTGAAATAGTCACTGTAATCGGGAAAAGGTAGATCGTTTATTTCAAGTGGTTCAAGCGGTTGTTTTGCATGCGTCGTCGGCCTGCGGCAGATGATGCCATCTACAAGTGTGGCTGTCTTATTGTCTAAAAATCTACAGAGAGTAAGAAGTCGTTCTTCCCCTTCTCCATCGATAATATAATCGATTTGTTTATATTCCTTTAGCAGCGATTCTCCAACTTCACCCGAACAGGATGAGCCGCCAAAAAGAATAGGTAGGTTTGGGTGTCTTTTTTTAACGAGTTTGGCCATGTATAAAGATGGCAGAAGTTGGTTGAAGCAGATGGAAAAACCAATGCAGTCATACTGCTCAAGTCGAGCAGCGTTGAGCCAGCATTGACATTGCTGCTCTATTTCATCCACAAGGGTATTGAAGTTGATTCTTTTTCTTGTGCTAGCTGAAATGCTACTGTGAAAGAGTTTAGCAGTATCCTTTTTTTTCTCAGGGTAGAGAAGGGCTGAAAACAGGGCTTCTCCGGCCCACCCAGACAGGGCAATCTCGGGATACACATCTGTTCCTATAAGGGCGGCAATACCGAGATAAGGGTGGAAGCTGTCCACCCTATAAGCCGTTTTTTGCTGGAGATAACTTTGCAGACTTGCCAGTTGAACCGAGGGGCGATTGAAAATTGCCCAGGGCATGGAACAGAGTGCCAGCGCAAATACCTTATTGGAAGAAGAGTCCATGCTATTGCCGAATGATCTCAGTATCTTTTGGTGGTGTAAATGAGAAGAGCGCCTCGGTTTGAGAACGGCTCATGTTTTTTAAGGCATCTGGTTGAATGTTACTGAGATTAAGCACAGTAACGGTGCCGAAGTGATCCTGGATATGTATTCTGCGAATAAGCGAATCTGTTGTTACCCATAGATGGATGTCCTGCACCTGTGACTGGGGAGTGATGGGGACCAGTTTTATGACTTTAAAGTCCGTTGCAGTATCATTTCCGAAGTCTGGATCGGCGGGGCGGATGTGGAAATCGTCTTGCAGTTTTCCTTTGCCCGAGAAAAAGGAGTAGGTGAGATCTTTTTCCAGATTTTCAGCAGGGGATATTATCATCTGCTGCAGCTCTTCGAAATACATGTAGAAGAGGACTCCATCGTTGAGTAAAACCTGTCTCTTGGGGTTGGTATAATCCCAGCGCATTTGGTTCTTGCTCGCACTTTTTAAAAAAGTTGCTGTGCCGGATCCTTTACGGGGACGGCCAGTGATTTCTCCCCTGGTGTCTTGGTTAAAGTTAAAGGTGAGACTTTGCATATGGTCATAACGGAGTTGGAGTCTCTGGGCTATGTCCTCAGGGGATTCTGCCTCTGATGCTATACTGTAGCTATTTGCAGAAAAAAATAACAGACAGGTGAGCAATGCCGTGCAGAGAGAAAAGCAAGGGTTTGTCTTCATAGTGTTATGCCTGTAGCAGATCTATTGACCTGTTGAAGATTTTGTCAGCCATCCGTTGGGCAGTTTTGGTTAAATCGGTTACGTAATATTTGTTTTTCTCTGGGCTATGTCCGGGGACCGGTAGTAATGTGCCCTGGGACAGGAGATTTTTTTGCAGGTACAGGGCAACTGTCTTAGAGCTGTCGATGAGCTGCACACGTTTGCCTATCCGGTGGCTAATCAGATTGGTCAGCAGGGGGTAGTGGGTGCAACCAAGTACCAGAGTGTCGATCTGGTGATCTTTAAAAAAACTCAAATATCTCCGCAGGATCATTTTCGTTTCTCGCTTGTCGAGCCAGCCTTCTTCCACAAGTGAGACAAGTAGAGGACACGCCTTTGAGATGACAGTTGAGTTGCTGCGTTTTTCCATTATAAGTTTTTCGTACAGGCCACTTTCAATTGTAGCCCTCGTACCAATAACCCCAATTTTGCCATTAACAGATTGTGCTACTGCTTGTTCCACCGCCGGAGTTATCACCTCAAAAACAGGTATGTTACACTCTTTGCGTAAGCGATTGGTGGCAACGCTTGATGCGGAGTTGCAGGCGATGACAATAACTTTTGCACCATTGTCTATTAAAAATTGAGCATTTTCAATGGAATATTCTTCTATTGTTTTTGCACTTTTGGGTCCGTATGGCGTTCTTGCTATGTCGCCAAGGTAGAGTAGCGGTTGTTCAGGTAACAATTGCTCTACAGCTCTTGCCACCGTCATACCGCCAACACCTGAATCAAATATTCCAATCATAAAATTGTTTTACGTCTAGAGGTGGTAGGGAGATTGCGGTTAATTGTATGGCCAATCTATAACAAAAAATCTTATTTACAACAAGCGGCGAAGATTGTGAATCACAACGCAGATATTCATATGGATTGATACGTTCAATGTATTGACAGAGAAGGCGCAGAGCATTAGATTTGCACCTGTTCCATTGGAGGGGTACAAAACAACTGTTGATGGCTTCGTGAAAACGTTTCATCTTCATCGTTGTTGGCAAGTATCCATAATATTATAGTGTGTCATATAACACTGTTATACTGTGAAGTTGGTATGCCTCGAATAGAAACACTGTTACTTGTTTAATCCGGAATTAAGGTTTTACGAGTTGGTCAATTGTTGAATGTGATATTGTTTTTATTGGTTTAGTCCGCTTGAGTAAAGCATGGCCCATAGGTGAATAGAATGCCAGTTTATGAGTATGAATGTAAAGAGTGTAAAAAAGTATTTGAGTTTCAGCAGAAAATGGCTGATGCCCCTTTAACCCAGTGTCCTGAATGCGAAGGACCAATGACCAAACTTATGTCCATGAGCTCTTTTCAGCTTAAGGGTGGTGGTTGGTATGCTGATGGGTACAGTAGCCCAACAAGTAGTTCTGATAAAACAGGTACTGAAAAGAAAGCCACGGAAAAACCAGCGTCCTGTAAAGAAAAAACAGGCTGTTCCGGGTGCCCCGCAGCCAGTACAAGCTAAAACGTCCACCGAGCAATTGTACCGGAGCTGTAGAGAGTCGAGGTTGTAAGCGTATGGATATATTTTACGGCGCACGAAATGAAGCGGATTCTTTGGGGCTGTTAGGCCCGAAGGGTCGCTCATATGGAAAAAATAGTATTCACGAAAATGTGAGCTTTACAAACAAGCATAACGCGTGCAACACGTTGTTGCTTCAATGTTAAGTTATTTTTTCCATATTGCGCACGTAAAATGGTGCTACTGCGCAGTCCAGCAACATCAAGCTACTGTACGGGAGCAGTGCTCTCGAAACAGTAAGCGGGCCTAGGAACGGTCGCCGATGATTGTCATGGCGTCACCATACGAAAAAAAACGATAATCCTCTTTAATAGCGGCATCATAGCAGTTAAGGAGGGTTTCTCTTCCACAGAGGGCAGACACTAGGAACATCAGAGAAGAGTCTGGCAGGTGGAAGTTGGTGATCAGGTTGTCAATTACCTTGAAGGTAAATCCAGGATAGATGTACAGGTCGCACCAGTCTTCCATGGGCTGGAGAGTTCCTGTTTTTTTTGCCCCAAATTCAAGAGCTCTGACGGAGGTCGTGCCAACGGCCCACACCTTGCCCCCACGCTGCTTGGTTGCCTGAACCTTATCGACCACATCTTGACCTATTGAGAGGTATTCGCGGTGTATCTGATGGCGGGTAATATCAGTCTCACGTACAGGTGCGAAGGTACCATAGCCAACATGCAATGTTACCTCTCCTATGGTGACACCCTTGTCTTTTAATTTCGTGAGTAGTTCTTTAGTGAAGTGCAGGCCGGCTGTGGGAGCTGCAACGGCCCCCGGTTGATCTGCGTATACTGTCTGGTATCTCTTGGTATCCTCTTTGGTTGCCCCCGTTTTACGTGTAATATAAGGGGGGAGAGGCACGTCTCCTGCCAGCTCTAAACATCTCATCAAGCCAAGATCTTCGTTGAAATGCAGTTGCAAAAGGGCCTTGCCATCTTCGAGGTAGTCCACGACCTGGCAGTGCAATTCGTCACTGATGCTAAGAGTTGATCCGAGTTGAGGACGTTTAGAAGATTTTAACAGGCAGTTGGTTCTGGCTGTATTTGTTGTACCTTCCACGAGTTTTGGAAACTCCAGCAGAAATACCTCAATTTTACCTCCAGTCTCTTTCTTGCCAAAGAGTCGTGCCGGGAACACCTTCGTGTTGTTCACAACAAGCAGGTCACCCTCCTGTAGATATTCATGCAAATTACTAAATTTGCGGTGTTGGAGGCTGTTATCTTGTGTCTGCAGCACCATGAGCTTTGAGTTATCGCGTTTGTCCGCGGGGTGTTGTGCTATACTCCCCTGGGGGAGGTCATAGTGGTAGGCGTCGAGGCTGAGATCTTCTTGCATTATTGAGGTATCTTAGTAAAAAGTGAAGCATTGCATGGACGTGAGCAATGCATATTGCGCTTAAATGCGCTATTCTGATTTTGTCAGTTCAGAAGGTATTGCATTTCCCTGATCTGGCAAGGTGATTTTCTCTGTAGCTGTGGTAACAAACAGTGGCAGAGTGTATTCTTACTCGTTTTTTATAAAAGGTTTGTAGATACCATGATCTTGGTGACCGCTGCAACTGAATTTGAGATGAACGCCCTGATGGGCCATGCTGGTATGCTAGAAAATAGATGCCAACGGCTTGTAACGGGGGTAGGGCTTGCCCGGACTGCTCAAAATGTCACCCGTTTTTTATGTGAAAGCAAGTGCTCAATAGACGCAGTGCTGAACTTTGGTGTTGGAGGGGCTTATTTCCAAGCGGAAAAAACCGTTAACCAACCGCAACTTCTAGATGTCTGTGTGGCCGAACGTGAGCTCTTTGGAGATCTTGGTGTCTGTATGGGCAATGAGATTGAATACCTGAGTGAAAGTCTTGTTGGGCCCATTGTCTTTGATTTGAAAAATGATCTCTATAATCGCTGTACCCAGGTGTTAAATAGGGCAGAAATACCCTACCGCGGGGGTACTTTTATTTCAGTCAACAGTGTTACAGGGCTACGGGCCCGTGGGGACATGCTCCAGCGCAAGTGGAACGGCCTGTGTGAAAATATGGAAGGTGCGGCGGTGGCACAGGTGTGCAGTATGTTTTCTCTCAATTTCTTTGAACTGCGCTGTATTTCGAATATGGTCGAAGATAGGAATCCTGTTGCCTGGCGGTTGCAGGAGGCCTGTGAAAAAGTTGCGATTACCATAAAAAAGATCGTTGAAGAAATAAGTTGAGACCTATTGATATGCCAAAAAAAAATACATTAAGCATCGGCTTCTCCCCCTGCCCAAACGATACTTTTATCTTCTATGGCCTGGTCCATGACAAGGTAGAATGTGAGGGAGAGACATTTCTGCAACCCCAGCTAGCAGATGTAGAGCAACTCAATAACTGGGCCGTTGAGGGGAGGCTGGACGTAACAAAGTTATCGTATCACGCCCTTGCCCATGTCCTTGATGAATATTGTCTTCTGACGACGGGGGGGGCTCTTGGTCGGGGCTGTGGACCTCTATTGATCACCCGTGGTTCTAAAAAAAGTGTTGCTTCCCAGCTTAAAACCATCGCAATTCCAGGAAAACTCACCACAGCGACTCTTCTACTGCAGATGTATCTGCCTTTTCCCTGTGAACTGATCGAAATGCGCTTTGATTATATCATGGGGGCCGTTGAGAGGGGGGAGGTTGACGCAGGCGTCATCATCCATGAATCTCGATTTACATATGCTGACCATGGATTATCCTGCTTGCAGGATCTCGGTCAATGGTGGGAAGAAAGTACTGGAATGCCAATCCCTCTAGGCGGTATTGCCGCCAGGAGAAGTCTTGGTAAACAACGGCTGAAAGCTATTGAACGGGCAATCGGTTCCAGTGTTACCTATGCCTTTCAGCAGCCTGACAGCTGTCTCTCTTATATAAGGAGTCATAGCCAAGAGCTTGAACAAGAGGTTGTGGCGAGGCATATTGAACTTTATGTTAATGATTTTTCTCTTGATCTTGGGGATGAGGGCAGGGCCGCTGTAGAGTTGTTCATTGAAAAAGGTAGGATAAACGGCGCATTGCCGGGCAATGAAAAGCCTGTTTTTATCTGAAGGTTACAGTAAAACGGACAGAGGTGATAAGTGGTGCTACTTCATGGATAAATCTTTTTACGTGGACGGGATGTTACAATTTCCAATATTCCATCTCATTGGTGGTAGTACCTTGCAGCGCGTGGAATTTATTGAAAAGCTACAGAGGGAGCTCGATCTTTGTCATTTGTATACCGGTGTTATCAATACGTCTCTACCCCAGCGATATGAGCTTGTTACAATGGCCCGGTTGTTTGATCTGATTATTGTTGACGGAGCTGTTGATTTTCCCCTGCACAAAATTTACCTGGACAGTAGGCCTGATGCAGGTGCTGGAGAGTTGGTCTGGTTGGATGGAGATAGTCTCTCCATGGAAAGGTTTTGTGTAAATCTGCTGGAAAAATTAGACCATATTTCCAGCCAGGTACCCGTCTGGGCTTGTATTTTGATTGGTGGTCGCAGTTCTCGAATGGGTCAGCCGAAGCACCTTCTCAAAGGGCAGGACGGGGGGGGCGAAAGTTGGCTTGAGCGTACGCTTCGCCTTGTGCAACCAAAGGTTACAGGTCTTGTGGTATCGGGTAAGGGCGAGTTGCCAAAAACCTTAACTGGGGTGCAACGTATTGCAGATATCCCAGGGGTTGCAGGTCCTCTTACCGGTGTTCTGTCTGCCATGCGCTGGCAGCCCGGTGTCAGCTGGCTCGTGATTGCCTGTGATATGCCATTTATTTCTGACGGGGCACTCGACTGGCTACTTTCTGGACGCAGGCCAGGGTGTTGGGGGCGGATTCCTCGGCTGGTCGATGCGGATTTTTGTGAGCCTCTCTTTGCCTGGTACGATGGCAGGTGTTCACATCTTCTTGAGCAACAGCTGCTCACTGGCAATTTTCGCGTTGGTAAAATTGCTTCTCACATAAAAATAGATAACCCGATAATTCCGGATAGACTGCGCACCTCTTGGCAGAATATTAATACGCCAGAACAGTTACAGGCCATCCACCCCGACTGAACTCTCGGTTCGCAACCGTTCCGCTACCATACCGGATTTAAAGCGGTTGCTCATGATTCTAAGCCAAAAGGGGCAATCTCTATGGCTTGTTGAGTAGTAGTCATGACATCCTGGTGCAAGCTTACTCATGGGGTATTTTACCCACCTCTCCAGCTCTTACCTCTAAACAGTACAACGTTCATGACAAATATAAGGTGTCGGTCCTCTTGGCATATTGAGGTGGACATTGGGAGTGAAAAGGAGTAAATGAACTCCTTTTTATGGTTAATCTGTATTGCCCATCAGTTCGGAATGAGTCGGGTTCAACGTTATTTGCAATAAACCATAATAGGCTATGTTCATTGGACAATGTTTGTAGAAAATGATGGCCCATGGACTGACCTCTTCAGTACAAGGGGTAATCCACCTTTCACAAGATGTTACACGTCGTATTGTGCTGTTAATTGTTTATCACCAAGCAATACCATGTTCATAGGGGCATGCGGGGCAGCTAAAAAACGTCAATAGTAATGGGATAGTAAGATGAAAAAGAAAGGATTGATCATGCTTGTTGAGGACGAGGTTCTTGTTGGCATGATGTTACAAAAAAGAATTCGAGCCTATGGCTATGAAACCAGCGATATTATCACAACCGGGGCGAAAGCGGTGGAACGGGCCCGTATTGAAAAACCGGATCTACTTTTCATGGATGTCTGGCTCGCAGATGGTATCGATGGGGTACAGGCGGCTAGAGAGATAAAGACGTTTTTAGATATCCCTGTGATTTTCTTTACAGGGAATCATAAGGATAAGCAGTTGATAGAACGTTCAAAAGATCTTGCCCCCGTTGCTATTCTTGATAAATTGGGTAGTTTCGATGCGGTCATACGGGCGGTGGAGTCTGCTTTTGGTTGTTCTGTAACCTGAGGTCGTTATAAAAATTCCTTTTTTTCTGAAAGAGATATACACTACTGAACATGGATGAGGATCGGCAGAGGTTGTAATTGTATTTTACAAGGACGAAGCCATGTTTATTGATTCGAAAGAGGTGCTTCCGCACTTTGACCCCCATTTTAAAATATTCCATGACCTTATGTCTTTTAAGGTTCAGGAAATACTCCTTGTTTCAAGTCTTTATGATGCCTACATCCTGGAGGAAGATGGAAGCCTGGCGACTCGCCTTATTAATGAGTATCACGGACTTAACCTCAGTAAACCCCCTAAAATAACAAGGACGTCTTCCGGGGAAGAAGCCCTTGAGCTAATAGAAAGAAAACAGTTTGATATGGTCATAACCATGCCGTTTTTAGGTGGCATGGATGCCTTTGTTTTTGGCGGCAAGATAAAAAAAATCAGAGCGGATTTACCGGTGATCCTTGTGGCTCATACTATGCGGGCTACTTTTCCTGACAGGCTTGGGGCATACGGTATTGATAAGACCTTTCTCTGGTGCTGCGAGGCGGATCTGTTGCTGGCAATTATAAAAAATGTGGAAGATCATCGCAACGTCGATGCGGATACACAGTCGGCAATGGTCAGGGTCATCATCTATGTCGAGGATTCTCCGCTCTACAGGTCTTTATTTTTGCCGCTGATTTACAATGAAATAGTCGGTCAGACCCAATCAGTGCTCGGAGAAAGCCTTAATGAAAGACACCGATTGTTGAGAATGCGGGCCAGGCCCAAAATTCTCATCGCCACGAGCTATGAAGAGGCCATGGCGCTGTACCAGGCTTATAAACCCTATGTGTTCTCTGTTATATCGGATGCCCGTTTTCAAAAATCGGGACAGATTGACGCCCATGCCGGTGGAAAACTTTTAGAGTATATTCGCTCTGAGTCCCATGATATTCCGCTATTGATGGTATCTACTGAGCAGCAAAATCGATACTACGCACAACAAATTCCTGCAGTATTTCTCGACAAAAATTCGCCCCTTATACGGGATGAACTGCATAACTTTTTCCTCAATTATCTCGGCTTTGGTGATTTTGTTTTCAGGCTTCCCGATGAAACCGTTATTGGCAAAGCCTCAAGTCTCTACGAATTTGAGAAAAAGCTCAAGGTAATCCCCGAAGAGTGCCTTCGCTATCATACACTCAGGAATCACTTCTCTAACTGGGTTATGGCTAGGGCGGAGGTGGAGCTCGCACGGCGGATACATAAGGACTATGTCGCCAATCTCGATGATCTTTCTGGTATTCGTGAGGATCTTATTTTTAAGGTTCATTCTCTACGAAAACACAGGCAGCAGGGTGTGGTGGTTAAATTTAATCCTGATGTTTACGATCCTGATATCATGGATTTTGTCAAAATCGGTAATGGTTCCATGGGGGGCAAGGCCAGGGGAATTGCCTTTATGTGGGCCTGTTTGCAAAGGGTACGCCATGAAAAGTCTGTACTCGGTACGCACCGTGTGACGATCCCTAAAACCTGCGTGATTACTGCCGATGGTTTTGACGCCTTTGTTGAGGAAGAGAATCTGTATTACTGTAAAAATATGCCGGATGAACAGGTGGCAGACCTCTTTCTTGATGCAACGCTGCCTGACTGGCTACGCGCAGACCTGAGGGCTTTTTTGCAAAAAACGGAAACACCGTTATCGGTCCGTTCTTCCAGTCTTCTTGAAGATGGTCAATTCAAACCGTATGCCGGTTTATATTCAACCTACTTTCTCGCCAATAATCACCCTGAATTTGCAGAGCGCTTTAGCCAGCTTGAAAGCGCCATTAAGCTGGTTTATGCGTCTACCTGGTTTGAAGGACCTATTGCTTTTTCTAAGGTAACCGGGGCTGGTCTAGATGATTCCATGGCAATCATTATTCAGCAACTCGCAGGTGAACAGTATGATAATTTCTGGTACCCGGGGGTCTCAGGGGTTGCGCAATCCCACAATTTCTATCCTGTTATGGGCATGAGGGGTGCAGAGGGGATAGCCCATATTGCGCTCGGGGTGGGTAAAACCGTTGTGGAAGGTGGTAAGTCCCTCTGGTTTTCTCCGGCAAAGCCAAAGAAGCTGGTTCAGTTCTCGTCGGTGGAAAATATGCTGAAGTTTAGTCAGCGTCAGTTTTATGCCCTTGATGTGAGTATTGAAAATTGTTTGCACCGGGATACTTCTAACCTGGTTCTTCGTGATGTTCAGGATGCGGAAAATGAAAGACCTGTTGCTCTTTTGGCTTCGACTTATATCCCCGCAGAACAGAGAGTACGCGATAGCTGTCTGCCCGGCACTAAGATCCTCACCTTTGCTCAGATGCTTAAGTACGACGCGTATCCCCTGGCTGAAATATTAGAGGAACTACTGGCTATTGGTAAAGCCGGAATGGGGGGAGATGTTGAGATAGAATTTGCAGTCAATGTTAACGCCGATCTTGGCAAATCCACTTTTTATTTTCTACAGATACGACCAATGATCACCGGGGCGGAATACCTTGATGTGCAGATCTGTGATAGTGAGTTGGAAAAGGCGGTTTGTAAAGTCAGTCAATCCCTGGGACATGGTCAGTTCGATATGATTCGTGATGTCGTTTATGTACACCCCACAAGCTTTGACGGCTCAAAGACCCGGGAAATGGCCGCAGAGATTGGTGAAATAAACAGAAGGTTACTTGCTGAAGAAATACCGTTTCTGCTCATTGGTCCAGGGCGGTGGGGCTCGTCTGATCCATGGTTGGGGATTCCTGTCCAGTGGGCTGATATCTCGGGAGTTGCCGGTATTATTGAGGTTAGAAATAACGCTATTAGAGCGGACGCCTCCCAGGGGACGCATTTTTTTCAAAATATTACCTCCCTTGGTATTCCCTATCTAACTCTTAATGAAGGTCAGTCCGGGAAAAACAATAATGGAGAAGATTTTTTTAAGTGGGAATGGCTTGAGACGCTGGAGTCCATAAAAAAAGGGGTATATGTGCATCATGTACGAAGTGAACAGCCCTTTACCCTTAAGTGTGATGGCACCCGTTCCGAAAGTATTATTTTTGAACAATGCGATCACTGCCAAATGGGGTGTCATGTAAATGGGCGCAGGGTCTGGAGCCAGAAATCTATTTTTAATGGAGATCATCAATGGAAAAAGCCATAGAGAGAATACGTGATAAGGATCCAGAACAGCAGGAATTTCACCAAGCGGTTGATGAGGTGTTTACCAGTGTGAAGCCGGTTCTGGATAGAAACTTTGAATTTCGTCAACAGGCTATTCTTGAACGAATCACCGAACCTGAAAGGGTGATAATGTTTCGCGTGCCCTGGATGGATGATGAGGGCCAGGTCCATGTTAATCGTGGCTTTAGGGTGGAGATGAATAGTGCACTGGGGCCGTATAAGGGCGGGCTGCGCTTCCATGCCTCTGTTAATCTTGGCATCATCAAGTTTCTGGCCTTTGAACAGGTCTTTAAAAATTCTCTTACGACACTGTCTATGGGGGGTGGTAAAGGTGGGTCTGATTTTGATCCAAAAGGTAAGTCAGACAATGAAGTGATGCGTTTTTGTCAGTCCTTTATGGCGGAGTTGTACAGACATATAGGCCCTAATACCGATGTCCCCGCAGGAGATATTGGGGTAGGTGCTCGTGAGATTGGCTATATGTTTGGCATGTATAAAAAATTGAAAAACGAATTTACAGGGGTCCTTACCGGCAAAAGTCTAGCCTGGGGGGGGAGTCTCATTCGCCCGGAGGCAACGGGCTATGGTGCGGTCTATTTTGCCGCAGAGATGTTGCAGACTAAAGGCGAGACCTTCGAAGGTAAAAGTTGCCTGGTCTCGGGATCGGGAAATGTTGCCCAGTTTACAACGGAAAAGATCAATGCCCTTGGTGGTAAGGTAACAACCCTTTCGGATTCCTCTGGCTATGTGTACGATGAAGAGGGTTTTGATACTGCTAAGCTTAACTTTGTTAAGGAATTAAAAAATATCAAGCGTGGTAGGATCAGTGAATATGTGCAGGAGTATCCAAAGGCCGAATATATTCGGGTTGATCCAAGCTTGGACTATAATCCACTGTGGGCACACAGTGCTGATTGTGCCTTTCCCTGTGCCACCCAAAATGAGATTAATACCAAAGATGCTGAGCATCTTATAGCTGGGGGCGTGGGGCTTATCTGTGAAGGTGCTAATATGCCAACACTTCCGGATGCTGTAGATATTTTGCATGAACACAATATTTTGTTTGCCCCCGGAAAGGCCGCAAATGCTGGCGGTGTTGCCGTATCTGGCCTTGAAATGGCTCAGAATTCCATGCGTTTATCGTGGCCACGTCAGGAGGTTGATGCCAGGCTGAAACATATTATGAAATCAATACATAAAACCTGTCTGGATGCTGGAACTGAGTATGGTGTAGAGGGTAATTACGTTGCTGGAGCCAATATCGCGAGTTTTGTAAAAGTTGTTAATGCTATGCTTGATCAGGGGCTTGTATAGTTCCTGTAACCGCTGAGAACTTTGCTTTAGGAAGGAGAGTAGAAAAGGAAATGAAAAACATGACATCCATATACGATGCCAGATGTCATCAGGAATTTAAGGAAATATATCAAAATCTTGAACGATATTTTTTTTCGATCAATATTGATTGTCCCTACGGCTTGCCCTACGTGGCCACCTTCCATCAAGCGATGTTTTCTCCTTTGACCGAGAGGGTGATGGAGCTGTTTTTAGCAGCAGGATACAGGCGGAATGGAAATTATCTCTACACGATGCAATGTCAAGATTGTCAGGCCTGCATCCCCATCAGGTTGCGACCTCCTCTCTTTGTATCAAATCGAAATCAGAAAAGGAGTGTTAAGCACAATATGGATGTGGAGGTTGAGCTGATGTCCCTTGGCGTTAATGATGAGAACCTTGATCTGTGTGATCGATTTTTAAAGAAAAGATATCCTCGGGAAAACAATTCAGCCCGGGGCTATTTCAATGATTTCTTTCTCACCTCCATCGTTCATGCTGCCCAGATTGAGTTTCGAGTTGCTGGGAAATTGATAGGGACATCGATTGTAGATGTTGGTTCTGATTGGATTAATGCAGTTTATTTTTATTTTGAACCAGAGGAGTCAAAACGAAGTTTAGGAACATTTAATATTCTGACTCTGATAGACCTCTGTTTGGATTGGCAGGTTGAGTATCTCTACCTAGGCTACTTTATTGAAGAGGTCTCAGCTATGAGCTATAAAAGTAATTTTAATCCACATTTCTTGAGGCTCGATGAGAAATGGTTGCAAAGAGGATAAGAGGGATGGGGATATTATGGCTGTCTCTATAGGTTGTTGGTATGGAGGTGTGGGGTGAGTCCAGTTGCTAAGCCGACTGCTGTCTGTAATCTTTGTCACCACCACTGCGCTTTAGTGCCGGGGCAAATCGGGCGTTGTGGGGTGAGACAGGGGGCTGGTGATGTTGTCAAAAGTCTGGTGTACGGTAAACTTGTGGCAGAAAGTGTGGATCCAGTGGAGAAAAAACCTCTCTTCCATGTACTGCCCGGAACCTTAACCTATTCCATCGCAACCCCTGGCTGTAATTTTCGCTGTAGTCACTGTCAGAATAGCTCAATTTCCCAGGTTGTGGGTGCTGCGTCCCCAAGGCGTATAAATCTTCGAACAATGGTTGAACGAACAGCGCAGGATGTGGTGGATGCAGCTCTTGCCTCTGGTTGTAAATCAATCAGCTATACCTATGTTGAGCCTACTGTCTTCTTTGAATTTGCCTACGACTGTGCTGTGTTGGCAAAACAGCAGGGATTGGGCAATATCTTTGTTTCAAACGGCTATATGTCAAACACCGTTCTTGACCTTCTGACACCTGTTTTGACTTCTATAAATATCGATCTCAAAGCATGGAGTGAATCGTTTTATGAGAAGGTGTGTGGCGCGAGGCTGGCCCCCGTTGTGGAAAATATTCGAAAATGTGTTGAGCTTGGGCTGTGGTTGGAAGTGACAACGCTCCTCATTCCCGGGATGAATGATAGTACCCAGGAGCTGACAGAGATAGCAATGTTTCTAGCAGGACTTGGGACGGATATACCCTGGCATGTGACAGCTTTTTATCCAGCCTATAAGATGGAAGGGGCAAGAGCTACTCCGCTAGCAACTCTTCTAAAAGCCAGGCAGATCGGTCTCGATTGTGGCCTTAAGTATGTTTACAGCGGTAATATCTCTGGCGGACAAGAAACATCGACCCGTTGTCCCATGTGTGGACACATGCTCCTTAAACGAAGCAACTTTACCCTTGAGCAAAATCTGTTGGTTGGAGGCAAATGCCCTTCTTGTTCCGCAGGTATTGCAGGGGTGTGGGGCTAGTACCTTTTCATGGCTTGATCTCTTCTTTTTCCCCAAAACAATAATTAAACTGAATGGGCATCGGACGAACTGATCGGTACTACGGCCTCAGTCAGTGATACCTATGTTTTCTAAGAAAAAGTGACCTGCTGATCAAGGTGAGAAAAATTGCAAAGAGTGCCGCCGCTATCCCGAGTAACACCATATAATGCGGGGGTGCGGCAAGGGCAATGCGGATAATCAGTGTCGACAGGGCAAAACCAGAATTTCTGAAAATTGCATAGAATGAAGGTTGAAAGCATTGTGACAGAAGTACCACAAGAATGTCTGTTAAGATGAGAATAGTATAAAAACTATGGAGAAAGTCTGGGTGATCTTGTCCTGTGATGGAGAGGAATGCACTCGACAAACCGAGATAAGTGAAAGCCACGAGCAGGAGAATGGCAATGCCTTTCTTGGCGGCCACGAAACTGAAAATATCTTTGGGGCGCATTTTTTCTTCAGCTGAAAGGGCCTGTATTCTGTAGTAGTAGCCAAGAAGAGCAAAAATGATCAGGGCACCAAAGCCATCGGAGAGAATGGTTTGAATTGCCTGCTGATTTCCTTCGAAGGTGATGGGCTCAGGGAAGTAAGAAAGAGTCTTAAATGCATTACGTATGAGGATAAGGGCTAAAATCTCAAACTGTTTACCCACAGAACGACTAAAGGAGCAGGGAATCGTGAAAATCAGACTGATCACTTCGAGAATCAGAACGACTGTAAAAGCGGCCTGAACGGCAAAAAAATGATTCTTAGGGATGAGGTCTGCAACAGAGCTGGGTAGGAAACCTTGCCTGTTGAGTTCTATTGAGATGAGACTGCCGAGAAAAAACAGCACAAGGGTAAAGGATATCTTCTTGTGTAGCTTTTCGTGTTCCCACAGATAGTGTAATGGATCAAAAGCGTAGGTGATCTTCTCGTAGATATAATTCATAATATTATTTTTAGGGAATCAAGTTAAGGCGGAATTCAAACACTATACAGGAGTAGGTCTATTTATTAAGAGCAACTCACCTCTACCACAGTAAGACACGAAGGGCAATTATTCTCATACCGGTAAGCGGTAGACAAATCGGCGTCACTGGTGAGAAGAGCTTTGAGCATCGTTGCATCTTCGTTATTTCTTGTTACTTTCCTCATCTTTTAACTGCTGTTCTTTGAGACGACTCCACCAGTCAATTCGCTTTTGTATTTCTTTTTCAAAACCAAACTTGGAAGGGGTGTAGTAGTCCGTTTTTTTCAGGTCCTCCGGCAGGTAATTCTGATAGGAGTAGTTATTGGCAAAGTCATGTGAATAACGATACCCCTTGTTATACCCGAGATCTTTCATAAGTTTTGTGGGGGCATTGCGCACACTAAGTGGGGCCTTGAGATGGCTTGTTTTGATGGCATCTGTTTTAGCCTTAAGGTACGCATCTTCTATGGCATTACTCTTGGGTGCAGTTGCGAGATAGACGGTGAGTTGGCTCAACGCGGTGTTTGCCTCAGGCATGCCAAGGAAATGCACGGCATCTTTCACCGCAATAGCCTGGACAATAGCCTGGGGATCGGCAAGGCCAATATCTTCTGAAGCGATGCGTACAAGCCGCCTTGTTATGTATAACGGGTCTTCCCCTGCCTCAACCATCCTGGCGAGCCAGTACAGTGCGGCCTGGGGATCACTTCCCCGGATCGATTTTTGAAAGGCGGAGATCAGGTTGTAATGTTCTTCGCCATTTTTGTCGTAAAACATCGATCTTTTACTCAAGAGGGCCAGCACATCTGCATCCTCTATGCTGTCTCCGTTTTCAGCATTGCGGCAGATTAGTTCAAGGTCATTTAAGGCGCGTCTGGCATCTCCTCCCGCTTTTTCTGCAAGAAGTTCAAGGGCAGAATCTTTAATGTCAAGTTTCCTGCCAACATGCTCAACAGCCCGTTTAAGTATAGCAAATAGATGTTTTTCGGGCAGCGGTTCGAGGGTGAAAACGTGGCAGCGGGACAGCAGGGCAGAGATTATTTCAAAGGAAGGGTTTTCTGTTGTTGCCCCTATTAGTATAATTGCTCCGGACTCGATATAGGGTAAGAACGCATCCTGTTGTGACTTATTGAAGCGATGAATTTCGTCTACAAATACCAGGGTGACTTTATTTTGGTACTGATGCAGTTGTCTTGCTTTTTCCATGAGAGCTTTGACATCTGCAATTTTGCTGAGTACAGCACTAAAGGCGCAGAAGGTCATTGAGGTAGTGCTCTCAATAAGCCGCGCGATTGTGGTCTTGCCACTGCCTGGAGGTCCCCATAAAATAAAGGAACTATACTGATCCTTATCTATCATTTGGCGCAGAGCCGCCTGGGGAGCAAGTAGATTTTTATGTCCTTTGATCTCTTGGATAAGGCGAGGTCGCACTTTTTCTGCAAGTGGAACATCGGTGGGTGCTAATGACGTTTCAAAGATTGATCGTTGCATCGGGTCTGCCTGTATTCATTTTCAATGATTCAACTTCGTTGTATAAAGAACTCTAGGACGACGTATTCAGGTAGCTCTGCATTCTCCGTCACAGAATCGCCTGTAACTGACCAGTACTGCTTTAAATCTGTTCATTTGTGGGCTTGAATCCTGCGACTACTATTGACGGAAAATACAATAGATGTTGTTTGCGTGGTGCTGAATAGTGATCTCTTGGATAGTACGTTCAACCTATTCTTGGGGCTAGGATACGCTTTTTTTCTTTATGTTGCACGCTGTTGGTCCGTAACAAAAGAAAATAATTAACGGACAGGCTTATGCGGGCTGTGGTGCGAGATAATATTGTTTGGAATGGTTTTAATGTGGCCGGTGGGGCTATGTCCTTGGCATGTAAGGCTAGGGAGTATAAAACTGTTTCTTTGTCAGCCGACGTTGAAGCTCATGGATCATTTCATTGTGCTCAAAAAATATACGGTTATACAAATACCATTGTACGCCATTTCCAGACCACTCCGATGTTTCTTTGATACGATAAATAAGAGGCTTGGCTGAAATAAGTGCTGCAGTAAGTTGGCTGCGGAGAAGAAAATCACCGTTTTTTGTCTCAAACTTTTTCACCGTATGCCGTGTTTGCAAATAACCTGATTCGAAGTTTATTTCTTTGAGACTAGGGCAATATTTAACAACTGTATCGAGCAAAATCTGCCAGGCTGTTTTCTCTTTAATTTTACTATCAACAACAACCTGAATCCAACTGTTTGTAGCCGGAGAGAATGTAGTGGCCTCCCAAAGTGGACTGGGTGAGAGTGCTACGGTCACATTTCCATTCCGCAGAGAGGGTAGGTCTTTTGTGACTAAAAAGGCTTCTTCGAAATAGCCTTCTTTTTGGAGAAAGAGTTCGTAGGTTTGTTTGAGTTTAAAATCGAAGGTGTGGTTGAAGGGGGTCGGTTGGAGTGATTCTGTACCATCGATGAAGACTCTGGCGCCATTTGGAATCGTCTTGATCGTCGTTTCAATGGAAGTTTTAGGTGCACAGGAACATAATAAAACGAGTACAAAAACGAGTAATGCAGAGGATGCATTATAAGGTGCCATAGTTGTTCCCCAAATTGAATTGGTATGGAGGCTGCTGTAGAGGTTTTTATCTCAATTGAAATTGCCTGGTAACTCATCAACAACCAAGCCTTTTTGGTAGGTGACAAAAAAGCCATCAACATCCCCGTTGTGGCTATAGGGCAGGATGCAAAAGACAGACCAGCCTTTTTTTCTGTATTTGTCGTTTATGATATTAACGAGTTTTGTGAGTTGTACAGGGTCATCTTCTCTTAAAAAGAGGGTGAATGTCTTTTGATTAGTCGCTTGTTCGGCGCGTGCTGCAAGGCTTTCTGGAAGGAGCTGTGCCGCAGCTAACGGTGGTGTCGTGGGTGTAAGTGACAGGGCAATAAAGATATAAGCAGTTAAACAGGTGACTACAAATTTCATGCGTCCTCCAACAAAAAAGATGTGTTCAGACTATGTCGAAAACTTTAAACGTTTATTGTTTGGCAGGGGGAGCGTTGGATACATCCTTAATGAAGGTAACATCTTGAATTATAGAACACAACTGTAAGGTGTTGAACTCCCAATGCGTATGTGGCCTAACGAGTGACTAAGCGGAAACATGGGATGGTCAATTAACACCCCAGAGCACCAAGCGCCAAGTACCAGAGCGCCAAGCATCATTAAGCGGCAGCAGACGAACTGCGTACACCTCTTGGTAGTTTCACGCAGTTGGTCTGGTTTGAGTGCAGGATTGAACGGCCATGTAAGCATGGCTCAGTCGTTACAAATCAAATAATGTTACAGCGGTCCGGCCGAGAAGCTAACCGAAGGGCTGCAGATGTTTTAAGCAAGGAGATGAAAACTATTTCTTCTTTGCAAAAACAAGTGGTTCCCCTGGGCTACCATTGTCATTTTTCCGTAAAGGGTGGGAAGGGTCTGCACATTTCCAGAAATAAAAATCGGTATTGTTCTGGGACTGGATAAGTGTAACCTTTTTTTTGCAGCCTTTTTGCGGACAGGGTTCTTGGGGGGCCTGGGGGTCAACTATAGGCTTTCCCGGTGCTCCTTTATCATCTCTCAGCAGTGGGCATTGGCCCGTTTTCCCCGTGGAACAAGCCCAAAAATAGTGGCCCATCTTCCGATTACTCTCATAGCGGATAAGGTAGCCTTTTTCACAGTGAGGGCACTGGGGACCAGATTCAGGGCGATCCATGAACGCCGCTCCAGGAGCACCGTTAAAATCAGAGCGCAGGGGGCAGCCTTTTTCCTGTCCCGTAGAACAGACCCAGAAAAATTTACCTTTTTTGTTTTTAGATTCAAGACGTGAAAGATGTCCACCGCAGGGGCAGCGATACACCTTGCCCATTATTTCTTCAGA
This sequence comes from Desulfotalea sp., assembly GCA_002733995.1. Lineage (GTDB taxonomy): Bacteria > Desulfobacterota > Desulfobulbia > Desulfobulbales > Desulfocapsaceae > Desulforhopalus_A. Next base: position 49,374 of record NVXR01000001.1, read on the forward strand.
AAATCGTGTGGCAAGGGCATGTTTCACCATAGTTGACATGCGTTTTGTCAGTTCAGCTAAGAATTCGGTCTTACCAAGATCGCCCTCACAGATCCGATCGAGTGCATCTTCCCAGATGGCAGTCATCCCGGGGTTTTTTAATGAGGGATGAATCTTGTCTATCAACTCTCTGCCCCGGGGGGTCGAAATAAGAATCTTCCCCTTTTTTTGCAGATAATTGCGGTTTTGTAGCTCTGAGATAATATTTGTACGTGTGGCAGAGGTGCCGATGCCGGAGTTTTCTTTTAATCTGGCTTTAATGACGGGATCATCAACAAATTTATGCACCTCTGTCATGGCCACCTGAAGGGATGCTTCGGTGAATCTGCTGGGAGGTTTGGTGAACTTTTGTTCCTTTTCCACCTTGGAGATGGTTATGGCGTCACCTTTTGTCATCTGTGGTAGCAGTTTTTCTTTGGTTTGCTGGTCGTTGAGAGTCATCCACCCCTGAAATTTTATAGATATACCACTGCCCTTCCATTTTTCACCATTGGCCTCTATTTCAGCACTACTTGAATAGTACTGATAGTCTGGATAAAATTGTTTAAGAAATCTTTTGGCAACCATCTGGTAAATATTAATTTCTTCGGTGCTTAGATTCCTTGGCAACACCTCCGTTGGAATGATACCATGATGGGCTTCTGCGCCTTGTTTCTTGGTGTTCCACGCAGGGGACTGGAGGCTTGGGTCAGCACCAACTGCACCGTCTATTTTTTGTTTACGGAGACATTCAATGATTGAAGGGGCATCTTCAAACATTTCATTTGGTAGATATCTACACTCGGTTCTCATGTAGGTGAGCACCTTATGTTTTTCGTACAATCCCTGACCTATTTCAAGGGTCTGTTTTGGGGAGTAGCCGAATTTATCTTCCGCTTTTTTTTGCAGATCAGAAAGTAAAAAGGGTAAAGGTGGCTTTTTCTTTTTTAAGGTATCCTTTTTGGAAACAACTGTACCTGTGGCACCGTGCATTTTTTGGACGATGTCATTGCCCACCTGCTCGTTGACGAGGCGTCCCTCAGCATCAAGGCCTGCTGTGATCTCATCGGGGTCCCAGCTGGCGACAAAGGTCCCTTCGGCGTGTTGAACGCTTGCCTTTAACACCCAATATGGCTTCTTATTGAACTGTTCAACCTCTCGATCACGACCAACAACCAAGGAAAGAGTAGGGGTTTGCACTCTGCCAGCAGAAAGTACTGTGTCCTGTTGGCAGGCTGCCAAGGTAAGTCCACGCGTAACATTGATGCCAACAAGCCAGTCCGCATTTGATCTGCAGATAGCAGCATTTTTGATGTTTTTAAATTCGTTGTTATCACGAAGGTTGGCAAAACCCTTTTTTATGGTACGAATATCAAGGGCAGAAATCCAAAGTCGTTCGGCAGGGCCTTTGTAACCGAGGAAATCGAGCACTTCATCAACAATGAGTTGTCCTTCACGTTCGGGGTCGCCGGCGTTAATGACGTTATCTGTACTTTTGAGCAGATTGCCGATAAGGTGGAGTTGTTCTCGGGTTCGTGGGATTGGTTCGAGTATCCAGCTCTCAGGGATGATAGGGAGGTCTTCAGCTCTCCATCTTTTGTATTTTGGATCGTACGAGTCAGGATCGGCCTGTTCGAGGATATGCCCAATACACCAGGTGCAGACAATGTCGCCCTTGCATTTAAAAAAACCCTTCCCTCGACTGACTATTCCAAGGTAGGTGGCAAGGTCTTTACCAACACTTGGTTTTTCTGCTATTAGTAGCGTTTTTGCCATTAAATACTCTTGTGATCAGTTTCGTAAATAGAAGTTAGTTCTTGAAATGTATGGATAATTCGAGTGGAAGTTATCCGTAGGTGAGTTCGAACTTCAGTTTTACAGTTTGTCTATAATAACGGTAATCGACCGCCTTTTTTAGCCTAAATAGAAACAAATTTCATCCTAAATTTGTTCTCTTTCATATCATGTATAGAGTTTAGCCATATTTTTTTTAGAGAATCTGTGTACATATGGTTGCTTTACAGGCTAAAGGCATATTGAAATGATACGGCTAAAATCCTCTGTCGGTATCCAATAGGGTCGGCTGCTTTTTTAGTCTACCGGCATGGGTTCAAAGCCTGATCATCTATTATATGCATGATATGCTACTCTTTCGCAATACTCCTCTCAAGGCCATTGTGGTTTTTGTGGGCAGTACGCGTAGAGTAATCCGTTCCAATTGTACGGGGTTAAAGTATTGATAAACTGTTGCTGTTGGTGTTTCCTGGCCGATACGAGGAATGCTAGTTGAATAGTGACAATACTATAAAACAAGTGGCAAATTAATGAAGGATTATAACCTATGAATTATCTTCTTCTCGTTCCTGTTGTCTTGAGCTTTTATCTTCTTGGAGCTCATTTTTTGCGGGAAGGACAAGCGATTATTGGTTTTTGTGTTGTTGCACTGCCATTTATTCTGTTAATCAGAAAAAGGTGGGTTGTTAGGCTTGTGCAGTTTTTTCTGCTTGCGGGAGCAGTGGAGTGGGTTATGACATTATTGCTTTTACGAGCCATTCGCATTGATTATGGTTTGCCCTGGCTGCGCCTGGTGATAATTATTGGTGCAGTCGCCTGCATCTGTGGGGGGAGTGCCCTGGTGTTTTTGCATCCGTCATTAAAGGATAAGTATGGGTTTGGTAAGGTAATTAATGAGTAAATATAGATCTCTAGGAAGGTACAGTGGATAGTTTTATTAATGCATTTATAGCATATTTTGTCATCGTAGATCCCATTGGCGCTTCACTGATATTTACTGCGCTTACCCGTGGTAAAACTGTAAGTTATAGCCGGAAAATGGCCATCCGATCAGTCCTGTTATCTACTTTACTTGTTCTCTGTTTTGGCTTTTGGGGAGTAGCTTTACTTGGGAGTCTTGGGATTGAAATGGAGTCTTTTAAGATCGCCGGTGGTCTTCTTATCTTTCATGCAGCTTTTGGAATGATCACTAAACCAGACAAGCAGGAGACTAATGACGGTGGCGAGGAGTTTGAAGATATTTCTGTTTATCCGCTCTCGATTCCTCTCATCGCAGGGCCGGGTTGTCTTACCTTGACCATCCTGTTATTTTCCGGGATTCGTGAGCAGGAGCAGTCGTTCATGCCTGTGGTAGCGGCAGTACTATGTGTGTACGCGATAACCATGATCTGTTTCTTGTTTGCCCAACCATTGTTTCGTCTTGTGGGTGAAACGGCTAACAATGTCTTTAAGAGATTACTCGGGGTGTTATTGGCTTCTCTTGCCATACAATTTATTGCAGATGGCGTGAAAGGACTGATGCAGTAGCTGAATGCTTTTTTGCCCATGCGCCCGTAATCTATTTTAAAATAGTGGAACTATTCTGCTGTTCTGCCCCTGAGGGGTAAATCACAGTCTGCACATCTCTTTATCGGTGTTGCAATTTCGATTGGTGGCTGGCTAGTCCGCGGATACTCAATGTTAGGGCCACAATGGGCACAGTGTAGTTTTTGCTAAAAGATACTGTATAGCCCCAACTGTTGAAATACGGAAAAAGTGATCTGTTTTGTTGTTAAAGAAAAAGCTTGACATGAACTTTAAACTGCTGTTTTCTTTAACTCGTTTCAGACGCTATATTTAGCTTAAAAGGGAATCCGGTGAAATACCGGAACGGGCCCGCCGCTGTAACTGGGGACGAAAACTACAGATTAGTCACTGGCATATGCCGGGAAGACGTAGTGAGTAGAATGATCCAGGAGTCAGAAGACCTATCTGAAATTATATGAGTAATGTATACCTCTGGACAGGTGCATTACACTCAGAGACGCGGACTTTAGGGAATCCCGGATCATTCTATATGATCCGGGATTTTTTTGTTTAAACGGGTTGTACAATTATTCTGGAGGATGGAAATGATGAGAAGGTTGGGTATTGTTACTGTTGTTTTTTTATATTTGTGTGTCTGTTCTGTGTCTGTATTTGCCTCGGGGGGGATGGGTGTTCCAGGATCGGGTAAAAATGCGATTATCATGGCAAGCTTTGGCACCACCGTTCCTTCGGCTGTTAGCTCGATTACCAACATCATTGACGTCGTTAAAAAAGCATATCCGAAGACCGAGGTACGCTTAACCTTTACCTCAAATATAATTCGTTCTGTCTGGAAAAAACGCCAGGCCGAACCGCAAAAGTGGCTGGACCAGGGGATTCCAAAAGAAGTACTCTATGTAAAAAACTTTATCGCAACTGTTGGGGATCTATTGGAAGATGGCTATACCAATATTGTAGTGCAACCAACGCACATGTTCTTCATGGAGCAATCCCATGATTTGCAACAATATGTAGATGCCCTTGCCTCTATTCATACCATGAAGAAAAAATGGAGTCCTATTCAAACATTGGTTTTAGGGCGTCCAGCACTGGGGATGCCAGGAGATACATATAGCTATCACGAAGATGTTGTTACCGCTATCAAGACCTTGGCAGGTGACATCAAAATGGCTAAAGATCAAGGCGCAGTCTTGGTTTACATGGGCCACGGGAATGAGCATTGGTCCACCGGTATTTATGCCGAAACCCAAAGGAAAATGCGCGAGATGTATCCGGATGTAACAACACTGATTGGTGTTGTTGAAGGTGCACCATCACTTGATGAGTTATTGATGTCTCTTAAACATGCAAACACCAAAAAAATAGTTCTCAAGCCGTTTATGATCGTAGCTGGAGATCATGCGACCAACGACATGGCTGGTGCAGATGAAGACTCGTGGCTAACAATCCTGACGAAAGAAGGGTATGACGTTAAGCCAGTACTTAAAGGGCTGGGATCCAACGATGCATTCGCACAAATCTTTGTCCAACATATTGCTGATGCTGCAAAAGATAGTGGTCTCCAACTGAAGTAGTGGTCTGTTGTCTCCTAGGACAAGGATGTTTGTTCAGCCAGGCATCTTTGTCCGCCTGCACCTCTTTCCGTTTTCTTCTGTCATTCTCCCGACATTCTGTCATAATATTTGTATATTATGGTATCCTAGTATTTTGTCAAATAGGTTAATAAACTCACAGAAAAGCTAAGATAAACGCAGTTTCTGTACAATAACTTGTTGACATGCTCGGTTTATGTTCTACACTACCTCCTCTTGTCAATCTGAGAAAAAAGGAGATTTTTACGTGCGTAATCATTGGAGTAGTAGATTCGGTTTTATTATGGCGGCGGTTGGATCAGCCGTAGGCCTTGGAAATATTTGGAAATTTCCTTATATAACTGGGATGAATGGCGGTGGCGCTTTCGTTCTTGTGTATCTCGTTGCTATTTTGTGTTGTGGCCTGCCTATCTTGATGGCTGAGTTTCTTATAGGTCGTCATTCACAAAAAGATGTTGTTGGGGCCTTTAATGAACTTACCCCCAAATCCAAGTTTTGGAAGAGCATCGGTTGGTTGAATCTCGCGGCTGCATTTATTATCTTATCCTATTATGCGGTTGTAGCTGGCTGGACTTTGGACTACCTGTTTAAATCGATCACTGGTTCATTTGCCGGTCACGATCCTAAAGAAATATCCGGAATGTTTGGTACACTTGTTACTGACCCTGTTCGTCAGATTGTTTGTCTTACTGCCTTTATGGGTCTTTGTCTGATCGCTGTAATAAGTGGTATTAAAAAGGGCATAGAACGTTGGAACCGTGTCCTAATGCCAACTCTTTTTGGGATATTGATCTTTATGGCCGGTTATGCCATGACGACCAGTGGAGCAATGGAAGGGTTGAAGTTTATGCTCTATCCTGATTTTTCAAAACTTACTATCAACGGGGTGTTGGAAGCCATTGGTCATTCTTTCTTTACCTTGAGTCTTGCAATGGGTGCAATGATAACCTACGCAAGTTATATGGATAAAAACGAGCCAATCTACCCGGTAGCTATTCGGATCGCTTTTCTTGATACCCTTGTTGCTATCATTGCTGGCCTCGCAATTTTCCCTATTGTTTTTTCTGTTGGTATGGAGCCTACTGGTGGCCCAGGACTTATTTTCAAAACCTTGCCCCAGGTTTTTGCTACCATTCCTTTTGGTGGTGTGTTAGCGGCTCTCTTCTTTCTCTTACTCGCCTTTGCAGCACTCTCTTCGGCCATATCGCTACTTGAGGTGTTGACTGCATTTATGATTGATGAGAAGAAGTATGATAGAAAAAAGGCGACAATATGCATGACTATTGCTGTCTACTTAGCCGGTATTCCTTCGGCGCTTTCCTATTCAACTTTTGCGCATATAAAGCTTGTTAAGGGGATGGAAATACTAGACTCCCTTGATTATGTTGCCAGTAACTTTATGCTACCTATTGGTGGTCTGCTGATTGCGATTTATACTGGGTTTATTTTAGATAAAAAGATTGTAAAAGCCGAAATTACCGAGGATGGCAGTGGGTATCTTACCATCTTTAATATTTGGTTCTTTACCATTCGTTATATAGCGCCTGTTGCGGTTCTTGTCGTTTTTCTCACTAAAATCGGGGTTATTAAGCTGTAACTCATAAGTGTTTGTTTCATAGATATTGGACAATATTTCTGCAAATTTCTAGCAGAGATATTGTCTTTTTTTTTAAGCTGTGCTCGGGCTACCGGTTCTGAGTGAAAATAGAATTCCGATTTTATTTCGTCTCTATATTCTCGTGGTTTGTTTGTTAAGGATATATTGTTTTTTACGCTTAAAAAGAGTAAATATTGTGGTTGGAGTTACCGCTCTGATTGTTAGGCGGAGACCCTGGTAACTCAGGTATTATTAAGAAATTGCATCTCTAATTTGTGTCTAAAGAATATATGTTATAGGCTTGTACTGATAACTTGTACATGCTGGTGTATGGGTGATGCCATACGACTAGAAGTTGAAACCAATGAGGATCGTGAAAAATGCTGAAAAAACTAACAATTAAAAGCAAACTACTGGTTACTTTTATCCTTGTCAGTCTAATACCACTAGGGACGGTTGCCTACATCGCTGTTCAGAAGTCGAGCAGTGCTCTGCAGGATGAGGTGATTTCAAAATATACCGCCGTCCAGGAAGCAAAACGAAATCACTTAGAGGACTATTTTAGTCAGATGTATTCGGCATTAAAAATCATACAAGTTGATCCGTATATACAAAATAGCATGCGCATTTTTGAAAATGCCTTCAATGGTGGCGGGAACACTATAGATAATGAGACGTGGAGAACTCTGGTGGAGTTTAAGGAGGCATCAATTATAAGCATGGTCGATAAATATGGTTTTTACGATTTGCTTATGATCTCTACAAACGGAAATATTATCTACAGTACGGCAAAGGGCTCGGATCTTGGGATGAATATTCCAGAGAGTCGTCTGAGGAATTCAAGTATAGGCACCGCATATTCAAAAATATTGGCAAACCCGGACGATATTGTCTTTGCTGATTTTGCACCATATGCACCGGCAAATAACGAACAAGCTTCATTTATGATAGTGCGTGTTGAGGATAGATTAAAAAAACCTCAAGGATATATTGCTTTAAGGATTCGTGCGGACAAACTCAATACTATTGTACAACAGCGAAGTGGAATGGGGAAAACCAGTGAAAGTTATCTGGTTGGGCGCTCAAAAGGTCAGATCAGTTTACGAAGTGATAAGGTTGTCAACGCTGGAAAAGTAGGAGACGAGGTCTTTGGGACGTTCATTGAGTCCGCCATAAATGGTAATTCTGGTTTTGGTGAAATGATGGATAGCTCAGGGGAATCTATGTTCATTCAGTATGATCCCGTTCAAATCGCAGGGGTAGAGTGGGCGATGATCACAACAGGGGCAACCAGTGAAGTATTTGGAGCTATCACTTCGCTTAGAAATACAATTCTGTACATTATATTAGCGGCAATGGTAGTTGTTATTGTTGCAGCATTAATGACCACAGCCTTTGTCGTAGGACCCATCAAAACCGCGGTTAGTATGCTTAAGGATATTGCAGAGGGTGAAGGGGATCTCACTAAACGGATGTTGGTTGAAAGTCAGGATGAAATGGGTGAAATGGCCACCTGGTTTAATGTCTTTATGGAAAAACTTCAGGACATGGTCAAGCATATTGCGCTTGATGCAACCGTTCTCAGAAACGCTTCATCGGATTTAACTTCTATCGCAGGGCAAATGACTACGGGCGTTGGGGATATGTCCTCTCGCACCAATCAAGTAGCCGATGCCTCAGAGGAGATGAGTAATAACATGACCAGTGTTGCCGCTGCAAGTGAGCAGGCAGCGACAAATGTTAACATGATTGCAGCCGCCGCTGAAGAGATGACCATTACAGTCAGAGAAATTGCCAAAAATTCCGAGTCTGCCAAGGGGATTACCCATTCTGCTGTGTTAAAAGCGGATGAAGCGTCGAAAAAAATGGATGAGCTCGGTCGGATTGCCAGTAAGATCAATTCCGTCACCGAGGTGATAACAGAGATTTCAGAGCAGACGAATCTCTTAGCTCTCAATGCTACTATTGAGGCAGCGCGAGCCGGTGATGCCGGTAAAGGTTTTGCTGTAGTTGCAAACGAGATCAAAGAATTGGCGAGACAAACTTCCGCCGCCACCCAGGAAATTAAAACGCAGATAGAAGGGGTGCAGAAATCCACAGATGAGACTGTGAAGCAGATCGAAGAGATCTCTTCAGTCATTAACGAGGTTAATGAAACGGTTGAAATAATTGCATCAGCCGTGGATGAACAGGCAGTGACCAGTCAGGAAATTGCGGATAATGTTGGACAGGCGTCCCAGGGGATTCAGGAGGTTAATACTAACGTTAACCAAACCTCAATGGTGGCCAATACTATTTCAGGTGATATCGTGGAAGTGGATGCCTTAGTTCAGGAAATTGCGAAATCCAGTAGTCAGGTAAACGATAAATCCGACGAGTTGTCCGCAGTGGCAGATAAATTAAGCTTGCTTGTCGGCCAGTTTAAAGTTTAACACAAGTCTTAAACTTAGATATACTACGTACCTCTCTGGATCTCTTTCAGAGGGGTATTTCTGTTTTAGGCAAAAATTAACACCAGTTTAAGACGTGCCTATGGATGGACCCCTTGTGAGTATAGTGCTTGGCTTCATCTGCTCAACGTCTTCTACCTAAAACTTCGAGGTGCTTGTTGCTCCTTGGCCCCTGATTACGTCGTGAAAAAGGGTTTGGCTGGAATTTATCCGCCAAAAAACTCAGTAGGCTTTCTCGATTGCGAGTGGTGAGGGTTTGATATTCTGCGAGAATCTTTTGCTGTAGGACCGGGGCTGAGTGATAAAAAACGTTCATCAAGTCATCTTCTTTGACATGTGTCATAGTATTTTTCCTTTTAGACCAGTAGTAAAAAACAGAACAGAACAAAATGTGCTTTCAACGCTACTTCTTTGAATGCAGCACACCGAGAGTCGGTGTAGAGAAACTTCCTGTACAGAGGTATCCTATCTATTGGCGCTAGGGACTGTAGAATCTTTCCCATGGTATACATGAGAAAACGCACATTTTTCTTACAGGGGAAATATATTTTCGATACATACTGTTACCCGCATCAAGTCTAGATTTATGCTGAGTGTTCCCCTCTACCTGGCCCTCTATCTGCTCATCTGGCGGCTTAATGTCGTCTGCTGGATATGCTTCTTCTTTTGTTGTACTGGTACTTGTGGCCTATGACAGTAAGAACGGTTGCCACCTGCCACAAGTAATGCTGAAAACAATCTGTGCTTTTATCCTGGAAATCGAACCTTTAGCTCTTGAACGCATACCAGCTTGGGACCCTATACTAGTTTCCCTTCACACCTTCGTGATGATCTTACTTCCATTCCAGTAGGCGGCGTTGTCCTTCCAGGGAGCGTAGATAGGTTGCGTCCTGGCCTATCTCAAGGCACCCCAAGTACTTGCCGTCTTCACTGCGTAGGGCGATGTATTGGATATGAATAAATTTTCCACCTAGTTCTAACCAAAATTCAGCTTTATCCCTCTCACCGCTCCTGAACTTATCAAGTATTTCTGTGACCATATGAACTGAATCCTGTGGATGACAGTTCTTAACATCGCGGCCGATGACTTCCGGGCTGCGTGGAAAGAGTCTATGGGGAGAATCTGAGTAATAGGCCACCTTGTCGTCCGGATCGACAAAACTCATATCTACAGGGAGATTACACAGCATTTTGTTAACTATCTCTAGGGGTAGGCTGCCGGTAGAGAGGTTAATCAGCCCTGATTCACTCTGTATTTCCGGGGCTATGATGTCTTCGGGATACCATTCCTTTCCTGGGATAACAGCAAACGCGTAGCCAATCTGGTCATCGCCCTTGCGGGCACGGGCCCAGTCCTGATTGTTCAGGGTTTCAAGCGCCATGGGGAGAAGGATCTGCTCCTCTTTGACAATCATATCGTCAATCGCCACTGCCAGCTCGCGAAGCGCGATGGAGGTTGCTGTTCTGTCAGGCCCTCGCAATAACTCAGAGGCCCCACGGAACTTGTCTCTGATATCGTCGTGTATCTCCCACATTACCTTGGGCGGAGCCTCGATGCCGTGTCGCTCTAGCATAGGGAAAAGCTGATTTTCCTTGCGCACATAATGGATCAGAATAGGCTCCATATCCTTAAGCAAAGTGTTGATTTGATTGAGGGTAAACGCCCACATATTAGCATCGGGTTCAGCCCCCATTCTATCTAGCTCAGTAAGTAAGCTTTTTGTTAATGTTGTTGCTGCTCTGTTCTCTTCAATATACGTGTGTACCGGGTGGCCGGCAGGCGTGGATGGCGCTTCTTGCTTTGCCAGTGCTCCCTGAAACAGCTCAACATGCAGATTGCACATTTTCTTGATTTCTGACTCGGCAAGCCCGTCTTTTACGAGGGCCTGTTCAAGAGCTGCTATTTCACTGGGGCTTATATCACCAACTGTTTGCTCAAATTTCTTCTTGAGCGATTCCAAATCAGCGCCTTCATGGAGAGCGAGTATTATCTCTTTAAGCGCTTCCATTCGCTGTTCATCTGATAAAAGTTCCTTGGCAGCAACTGGTTGTTGAACCGTAGGAGGCACTATTTCAAGATTTTCTCCAGTGGCAGACATAATACAACCGGCGATAAACAGCATCAGATCCAGGGTGTCTTCCTTGCCCATTGATGCCGCTTTCTCTAAGGTCGCAACTCTACCCAGGGTTTGACGAAGTATCGGATTCTTGAGTTTTTCAAAGGCACTGTTGTGGGTGGCAAGTGCATCGATCAGAAAGGGATACTGACGAACGAGCATCAATATTGTTGAAGTTGGACTCAATTTCATGTTTTTTCCTTTGTTTTTGTTTTCAGCAAAGATCAAAAGAAACATCATACGATCTTTGGCTGCATCTATATAGTTCGCCGTGTCATCTTGGTTAGACTAATATAGTTAAGTATTCCTTACTTTGATTCAAGTCAAATATAAGGAGTAACTAAAAGAAAAAAACATAAACGTCGTAGGTGGGTGAGTTGTAGGAAATCTATGGTGTAAGAAGCTCCACAGTAACATCCATAACCAGCTAACAAATCTTACAGATACTGCGGCTTTAACGCCCCCGCAAACAATGGGCCTCTCTGTGGCCATGGTTTTGTAGCCCTTTGTGAAAGAGCTGGACGGGGCATGACCAGCCCGATACTTGAACTGCGCGAAGCTTTAAACAGCTCCCAACAAAACGCTTCAACTGCTTAACCAATAATACTTCTGCTAGGACTTCAACCTCCACTTTCCGGATTCGAAGTCCAAGGTGTCGTGGTTGTAATGTATTGTAATTAAAAGTAAAAAACTGAATTTCTGAAGGAAAGGTACAAGAGAAGGTACAAAAGAAAATGCTAAAAACGTTGAATGTCCGTTACGGATATTCAACGTTTTGTTCACACGTGAGCTTCGGCGAGACCGTGTTGGCCGTATGGTTAAGTAATGTAAAAATAATATATAATTGCAATCTTGTTACAGATTAGGCAACGCGGTGCCTATATACAAAATTAATTTTTAGCTGTTAATACCATATTGATTATTTCCTCTGCCATTTTTCTTTCCATTGTTTCAAGTTCTAAAACGTTCTTCAAAAGAAAATGACATAATTTGTAGATGTCAGATCTTGGGTCTTTTGCACCTTCTAAAATGGTTTTTACATGGCGTTTATTATAGGAGGTAACTTGAATTGCACTGTGTAACCAACTAATTGCATCTTTAACATCTTCGCTATCTTTGTGTTTGGTCAGAACAACAAGTCTGCAATAAAGCAATGCCAGTGTAGTAGTCGCCATCGTTTCTATGGTGTCTCTGGACGCATCGTGATACGCTTTTTTAGCGTAGTCGATTGCTAGCCTTATATCTTTTATAGAGTTTCTTTTAAGATTCTTAATACTCTTTGCCCTTTGTAGCCAGAAGTGGCTATCGGAATAAAGTAGACTTTCGAGTTTTTCATAAATGTTAAGTATTAGTCCTGCTTCACCTTTTGATTTACCAGAAAACACTTGATTTAGGTTGTCAAAGGTAATTATCTTTTTATATATTGACTCATACATCCCTGATTCTTTTAGTGTTTTAATTATTTCATAAACATTGTCTCGTACACGGTTGTGGCCGTGTTTTTCTTTGTATTCGGATAATAATCGAAAAATCCAACTTGTTGAGTTTGATGTTATTTTATATCCTGAATGCTGATGCCTTTCAATATTGCTAATATCCTGTGATTCAACTATTGGGCTCATCTTTTTTAAATAATTATCAACTTCAGGGATAGTAATGTCAAACAGCCTAAAGATGACCGAGTAAATTTTCCCATCTGAAACTAAAATTAATGTCATCTTGAAATCGTTGATAGTCATTTTGGCAGCATCAATAGGAAGTTTGCTACCGTAAGTTTTAAACATTCTGTAGCAATTATCAAGAAGAGATAGGTTTTTTTCTATTTCTATTAGGCCAATTCTAGATAATTTATCATTAATAATATCTAATTCATTTTCAGAATATCTGTTTGGAAGTGAATAGAAATTGTTGTTTGTCAAACTGGATGAAATGTTATTTACAAGACTGTCTGATTTGTTGGATAATATAATTAAATTAGTTTTGTTATCAAAAAACTTTTGAAGATTAGCTTTGATTTGAGTTAGATTAGTTACGTCAATACTGTTAGTATCGAAAATCAGATAGCTATTTTCTATTTTCAATAAATCTTTGATTTCTGACTGACTGAAACTGACGTGAGTAGGGAATAAATATACATTTTTGTTCTTTAAATCTTTGACAAGTGTTTTTGCAAGAATTGTTTTTCCTGAATATCTTGGGCCAGATATAACAGTAACAGTTTCATCTTCGACTTTTTTGATTATGGTTGATTCTAAATCTCTTCGACCAGTAAAATAAGGTGTCGACTTGCTGGATGATTTTACGCCAAGCAAGTCAAGCAAATATTCTTTATTGATGTCAACGTCAACTCCTAGCTCTTGAATGTCGGGGTTTTTAAATTCATCAAATGGTTGTTCGGTTGTATAACGAATATCGTCATATAATCCATATAGATAATTGTAGAAATCTGCATAATCTTCAACTAGTAAGACTGCAGATATTTTAAAATCTTCTAGCCGTGATTTCCTTAAGCCTTTTGGCTCTTCTCGAGTGACAAATATTCTTACTAAATTGCTATTTTCTTCAATAGAACTGGTCGATATGGCGTATTTTAAATCCAACTCATCATCTAGACTACAACCAATAAATATAGTATTGTTGCTTGAGTAATCACTTTGGAAAAATTTAAGAATATGAGTGTTTGATTCTAAGCTTTTTATATATTGTTCTTGGCTGAATATAATGTTTGGCATTTCATCATATTTCAGCTCTTCTAATACATCTCCGTGCATTTTAAATACACATTGCAATTCATTCACAAATGGAGCTAACCTTCGATAAGGCAAGACAGGGTTGTAAGCTGAATTTCTTTCAATCGCATCATCAATATTTAACGTATATATGTATGGCCAGCCTATGTTCAATAAATTTCGTTTTTCTTGAGAAAGACGAACTTTAGTAAAACAGTTTTGTAAAATCTTTTTATATTTGTCTTTTGGGATTCTTTTAAAGAATTCGTTGGCTATCTCACTAAACTTATACCCTTCTTGTTCAAAGTCATCTTCTGTGAGTTCATCTGAATGTTTACAAATATTTTCAATCATTATTTGTTTGAATTCTTTCCCACCTGGAACTTTTCGGCCGTGTGCATCTTCACCATTAGTAAAACCCGCCCCAAGTATTGGAATTAAGGTTTTCCTTGATAAAGCACTTTTAAATATCTGCTCCAGTTCTGGTTGTTTATTGAACTTAATAATTTCCATGAAATGTTCCTTTTTATTATGAAAATATGTGCCTATTAAATGTCGAGGTGATCTGTGTAATTGAACGAGTCTGAGTTAGCGAGACGAAGTGATAAACACCAATTAAAAAAAAATTATGGTTTTATTAATCCCTCTCTTTCTAAGACCAACCTTATATCTTCAAATGCTGCCTTCATATTTCCTTTTGGGAATCGAATTTGCCCGACACCATGAATATTTGAAAACTCTTGGCATCCTTCTTCAAGCAAAATTATTGCCCTTCTGAAAGTCAAACGCCCTTGGAATAGGCCAACTTCATGTATTACGTTTTCTCTAGCATGATATGTAGTGTCCGCATGCTCGTCTTCAGCTGTCAGTATTAAGAATGCAAAAGATGCTTGATCTAACATATTCTCTAATCGCTCTTTTATCGAAAGACCAGCGGTGGATTCTCTATTGAATTCATCCCATTCAAGAATTAATCTTTCTGATAAGAAAGTTGACAGATCACGCCATAACAGACTACGCCCATGGCCAATAAATATTTTACCTTCTAGCAAGCTACCTGGAACGGTTTTTCTAAATTTCTGTCGTAAGTATGTAGCAGATCTCGCAGAAATTTTTGCAAGTTCTGCTATTTGTTGAAAGTATGTTTTAAAGGAGTAAGCCCAACATTTTACACCAACATGTGGAGGTGCTATAGAACCTTGAGACATCGCTAGTGAGTCCCTAGTCATGAATTGTCCGCGTGGGCGAATAGCTTCTAGAAGACTTTGGCTAGAAAAGTGTGATTCCAAGTTTTTCGTTTCATCTCTATATCCTTCAATAACTTCTGAATGTGTGTCCTCTAGGATGACAGTAAGAAGTGTTACCAACTCGTCTTTGAGATTTTCGAAAAGTTTACCTGTATCAGTTGCAACATTAACCACTTCGGACTTTTCATTGATGTCAGCTTCATCAAATATATATTGTTTAACATCTTCTGGATCGTATTCTCTCCAGTTTTGAGATACTGGATTAATCAGGCTGCTCCCTTGGAAGCCCCATTCTTTACTAAAGTGATCACCAGGTTGCGGGGAATTGAAGTTTACATAATAAATGTTCGCTTGATATCCGAGCCATGAGTTAGAAGAAGCACGCTCTACTTTTCTGATGACATCATCTAGCGTTGAAAAATGTTGCTCAAACCCTTGTGCCTCGAATTCTTGAGCAGCCTTTTTGCATTTATCTGAAATAATAATTATAGAGGTAATTCTATCTTCCATAATGACTCGATATTTAATTTATTGAACTATTAACCCGGTGGGCATTGAAGTTCAAAATATCAACCTCTACAGAGAGTGCATCTACGCACTATCGGGTAGTTGGCAATAGCAGGTGTGAGTCTAATTGCCCGCCTGGTTAATAACATGATGATCACCGGTTTCTCCGGAGCATTATTTTCTTATTTAAAGTTGTGATAAGAGTCAAAAACTGACTTGGTTCCTTTCTAGGGTACAGTGTGTGCAGCGTTTTGAGCTTCTTTCAATAGGTCGTCTTCTGTGATGATCGTACCATTGTGATCGTGATATTGCGTAAGGAAGTCGTCTATGTGTTTTCCTTCTGTTCCAACCACGATATAATCTGCAGTTTTTGTAACTTTTTTCGTGGTTGTTGCACCTAGGTCTTCAAGTAGTTCTTTGACTTTGCCTTGACTGCCCATTTTGAACCATCCAGCGACTGAGGCCTTTTTGTTGGTGAATTTGGAGTTCATTGTTTGCTTCTCTGGTATTCCAATACTGTCTGTTAATGCGGTTAACGCTTTTGCCCAAGTATCTTCAGAAACAATAGCAATTTTTTCTCCTCTTTCTTTTCGGTAAAGGGCTTGTTCGATTTTTCTTCCATAATTTGAGTGGGCCCATGATTTAGTTGCAACAGTGCCAACAACTAAGTAGTCAGTCTGCCAAATTAAGCGAGGAGATATTTCTGCTGAGAACCTCTTGGTCATGTCTGCACAAATTCTTTTAGGGCCATATGCAAAAGTGCCGCTAAAACAAAAGGATTTTTTGAAAAATATGATTTCTGGTGGAGGATTGTCGAAAGGGAGGAGCGTTGAAAGTGTAATGTTTTCGACTGGGCCATTATCTCCAGTATACTCGAGTAATATCTTGAGTAGATCTTCTTTTTCTTCTTCATCTAGGTGATTGTCTTCCAGCATTGATTGTATTCGCTTGAAGAGGATGTTTGTCATCGGATCATCTAGAAAAGCTTTATTTTTACTTATCCACTGGTGTAGATATGTAGCTTCTTCTTTATTTACGGTGCCATCTGAGGTTATTCCCCTGCACAATCCTAGGAGTTCGTTAACGTTTCTATCTTTGATTTGTTCGTTATTGAACATCATGTAATTGCTCATGGATTCTAGACCTTCTTGAGTTCTAAATTTTTAAAATTTCTTGAAGTTGCCAATTACTCTGCCTATGACGGTTATTTTATCGCGGTCGGTTTGGTGGATCTCGATGGGGGCGTATTGCTTGTTGTCGCTGAGCAGGGTGAGTTCTTTGGATAAGGGGTTGCTTTCCACTCTTTTGACCATTGTTTCTTCGCCAACCAGAAAGACATAGATTGCGTCCGTTGTTATGTCTTTATCACCTGGGTTGACGAAGAGAAGGTCTCTTGGGATGATGGATGGTGTCATTGAGTCGTCCACTGCATGGATGACGTGAACGTTCTCGAAGTTGCTTGTTCCCAGTTGGCTTTTGAGAAAGTTGCGGTCAATGTGCATTACTTCCCTAGCAGCGTCGAAGTTTACTCTTTTTTTCCTGCAGCATAGTTGTGTTAATCAGCAGCTCACATCCTAACGAGGTATAGAATTTTGGCAATAAAAATCTGATATTTTACAGTGTTAGAGTTATTTGTTTATGACCATTGAAACTATCTGTGGGGTCGGACCACGCCAACTAGCTAAAATCACATTGTTAATGCCTGAAAAATAAGCTTTTTTAAGGCTTAGAGGCTGTTTTTTGGTATCAAAAAGAGGGGTGTAAGGCGTTAGATGCACTGTAAACAAGGTTTTTTCATTTCGGTTACGATTGAGCACCTTGGTGTTCTACCACCAGGATTTTACTGAATATTTTGTCTAGAAGATTCACTACTTACTGGGATTTGGATTTTGTAGAGTAAATGACGTTGCCCGCTTTCTATCCTTCCTAAATCTGAAGAAAAGATTCTGCATGTGGCAGTGATGGGTAACTGTGGGGTCGGACCACGCCAACTAGCTAAAATCACTTTGTTAATAGCTTTAAAACATGTGTTTTAAAGGCTTAGAGGCTTCTTTTTGGTATCAAAAAGAGGGGTGTAAGGCGTTAGATGCACTGTAAACAAGGTTTTTTCATTTCGGTTACGATTGAGCACCCTGGTATTCAACCACCAGGGTTTTAGCGGATATTTTATGTGGAAGATGCACTACTTGCAGGGGGTTTTCTTTTGTAGAGTTATGGATGTGCCTGTTTTCTATCCTGCCTAAATCTGAAGAAAAGATTCTGCATGCGGTGGCGATGGGAGATGTTTCAAAGACAATCCGGAATGAATGTCAGGTCTTAGCTTGATGAGTGTAAGCCCAACTTCTTTCTATTGTCTCAGAAAGGTGTCCAGCTCTAGATATTTCGGCAACTAAACTGTGGGCAATGCTGCAGTAGTACAATAAGTGCAATAGATAGAACATCATCCCAAGACACAGTGGAGTGATGTTCTATCTATTGCAGGGGCATCTTCGAACTGTTGTTTAAATCTTGGCTATTAAGTATTACAAGATCCTGACTTGGATACAGATGCATTACCATAAGTTGCCTGGTCAGTGAAAGCAGCTGTGACTTCGTAGTCGGGTCCATCCCAGTCTGGATGGTCATCTGGCTCAAAAGTGCCTGTAATGGTGTAGATATTTCCTGTTTGAACTATTGCGACTTTGGTCCAACTATATGTATCATCGGCATATACTACAGTGATGCTAGTACCAGCAAGGTTCCGTCCATCACTGGCAGACACTGTTCCAGTTATGTTTACAAAAACACCGCTAGGACCACATTGATCCCTATTTGAAATATTTTGTACTGTTAGTGAAAAAGTAGCTATGGCCCCACTGGTTGCTGCGTGAGCTGGCAAAAACACTTGTTCTATTACTGGGATACCCCATTTTGAGGGAAGTACATTGTATGCAGCAAGGGCAGTTACGCCACCAACAATAGTTTTTACTGCTTTTCTACGCCCTTCATTTTCAATCTGTGTTTCATCTTTCATAGCTCATCTCTCTATATAGTAGGTAATGTACTACTTTGTTTGCCATTAGTTAAAGTCTTTAAAGAGGCTATGTACCTAATTACATGAGATAAAGCAATGGCTAGTGTAGGTTGACGAGTGGTTTAGGATAGAAAGAATTTTTTGAAAGTCGAAATTTGTTGTCTGTGTGTTCAGGCAACCTTTAAATGAGATCTCACTGTTTTCAGCCTCAGTGTTTACTGAAATGCAGCTGCAGTTTGCACAGCTAGAAAGGGAGATAACTTTTTTTTCTTCAATATTACGTTTTGATGTTAATGGATTAAACCATCTGAAATGGAGATAAGATATACAATATAATATATTTATTGTATTAAACCAGTATGTTGTCTCGGTATGTGCAATGGGAAAAGTGTTCTCGACTTGTTGGGGAACAAGAGTTACCTGACGGGAGAAGAGCATCTTGAACCCCCAAAGTCTTCCTGGGTTATTTGTGAAAGTGGTTAGGTGTTTTGCTCGATAGCACGGCAATGTTAAAGAACAAAGTTGAAACAGCACGCCCTGTTCCAGCTTGTTGCTATGATTTGGTGTTACGCTATAGCAAGGTGACATCCTATGCTTTTGGAACTTTGCTGATTGTTTTAAGCAGTGGGGGCGGGACGGGTCCGGGTCGGACCACGCCAACTAGCTAAAATCACATTGTTAATGCCTAAAAAACAAGCCTTTTTAAGGCTTAGAGGCTTCTTTTTGGTATCAAAAAGAGGGGTGTAAGGCGTTAGGTGCACTGTAAACAAGGTTTTTTCACTTAGGTTACGATTGAGCACACTGGTATTCTACCACCAGGGTTTTAGCGGATATTTTATGTGGAAGATTCACTACTTACTGGGATTTGGCTTTTGTAGAGTTAAGGGCGTGCCCGCTTTCTATCCTTCCTAAATCTGAAGAAAAGATTCTACATGCGGTAGCGATGGGAGATGTGTCAAAGACAATCCGGAATGAATGTCAGGTCTTAGCTTGATGAGTGTAAGCCCAACTTCTTTCTACTGTCTCAGAAAGGTGTCCAGCTATAGATATATCGGTAACAAAACTATGGGCAATGTAGGTGGCGGGGTAGTGGTGTTTTCCTTAGAGGCTACTTTTGACCTATGAAAAGCGCACTTTAAGAGCTAAAAAGGCGTCTTTTTAACATGAATACAGAGTGATTTAAGTGGGTTGGTTTGGTCCGACCCCAATGTCATTGTAGAAACGAGGAAAAACGGTGGAAAACAATGGTGCACCCGGCTGGATTCGAACCAGCGACTCCCGGATTCGAAGTCCGGTGCTCTATCCAGCTGAGCTACGGGTGCATATGATGCGTGCTGGTGTATGAGAAAGGACAATATACACCAAACACCTGACTGTGCAAGGAGTTTAGGCAGAAATTTCTGGTCGTCTCGTTTTTACAGGTATGGGACAGTTGATAGTCACCGCTTGTTCGAGGAAAAAATCATCCGTCATGCCGGCGATAAAGTCTCTAACGCATTCTTCATTTGAGTAAGGTCGATCCTGGGCGGCCTGGATATGTTGCATCAGGTCCACTCGGTCGGAAATGGCCTCTCTCTTGCGGTTAAGATGGTGTAGGTAGTGCTCAAACAAGGCCTTGTAACAGTTGGCTATAAGGGGCGATTGTGTTTTTATTTGTGGTGCCATGTAGATTTTTTCATAATTAAAACACTTGAGCAAAAGAAGGGTATCGGAGATGTGACTACTGAATCCTATTGATGGTTCCTGCTCGACCTGCATGCTATTTTCTAAAAGATCGGTGACGAGTGTGTAAACAATGGTTCCGTTAGTCTTTCCAAGAACGTCTGTACATTTTGTTGGCAGGTCGTCTCGTTTGATGAGGTCGAGAATGATTGCATCTTCAATGTCTCGGCCAACATAGGCTATGGTGTCAGCCATTCGCACCACGCAAGCCTCAAGGGTTCCGGGGGTAAGGCAAAGTTTAGGGTCCTGGGATTTCTCTTTTATCCTCCGGTCAAGGTCGTCAAAGGAATGGATTGGCTGATGCTGGATCTGTTGCAGGTGGTTTTCGCCATCATGGCAAAGGATACCATCCAGTACCTGGAGGCTTAAGTTGCAACCTACGCCCTTTTTTTCAATCTTATCGAGAAACCTGACCGACTGGATATTGTGCTGGAAGGCGGGTAATCCATGGGAAATGCACAGGTCAGACAGAACCTTTTCGCCGTCGTGTCCAAAGGGTGGATGCCCTATATCATGCCCTAGGGCAATGGCCTCAATAAGATCTTCGTTGAGATGAAGGAATCTACCGATTGTTCTGGCGATCCGTGCCACAAGCTGTACGTGGAGGACTCGGTGGGTTATATGGTCGTTTTTGATAAGAGAAAAGACCTGGGTCTTGTCAATGTAGCGACTATAGGATCGGGAGTGAAGTATACGATCCGCATCAATGGCAAAGTTTTGCCGGTATGAGTTGGTCGCCTCACTTCTTCTGCGCAGACAACTGGTGGAAAAAGTTGCCTTGTCGTTGAGATTTGATTTTTCAACGTGGTTGAGGAAGGTGAGTTGCTTGAGAAGTGAAGGGCTGGAAGTAAAATCTGTCATTTTTTTCAAAGCTCAGTTGATATACTTTATAAAGTGCCTACAATCACGAGATAAACAGTGTACCTGAATATATTTTAATTTGCATGGTGTGGGCTACAGGTGCAATACATACAGGAACTGTCCGCATCCATAACCTAAGGATCGTCCTATGAAGATTTCGATAGAATATTGTACCAAGTGAAACTACGAACCAAGAGCCTCCAGTTTGGGGGAGTCACTTACGGATAAATATGGTGCTGAGGTGACTTTGATTGCTTCAGAAGGTGGAATGTTTGAAGTTGTTGTGGATGATAGTCTTGTCTATTCGAAGAAGGAGCTTAACCGCTTCCCCGAGGACGGGGAAGTGGAGGGCCTGATCAAGCAGCGTTAGCCGCTTGATTACATTGCTTGCAGAGGTGGTGGCTCCTAATTATCTTCCGGTGTTTCGGCGCAGGTAGAGATGCAAGAGTTACAACTATCACTGGTTTTGCCACTTTCACAGTACTCGGCAAAACCTTTGATCATTACTTCTCCGCCTCTGGGGCATACCTTCATAAACTTGGTGAAGTTGATCATCCGGGCAATTATTTCAGGTGGGGCCGTGTGCTCAATCTTACAGGCACCTTCTTCTGCCAGCTTTCGCTCTATAGCAAGCACTTCGATGAAAAAGCATTTGAGTGCTTCATGTCTGAAGATGACATCTTCAGCGACGAGTTTGCCGTTTTCTGTTAGAGTGATGGCTTCGTAGGGTGCGTAGTTGATGAGTCCTTTTTTAGATAGTGCACGCAGGGCTTCGGTAACAGAAGCTCGACTTACGCTAAGGCGAGCTGCAATTTCCTTACTCCTAGCGACGAGTTTTTCTGCTATGATGTGGTAAATAGCCTCAATGTAGTCTTCAAGGCTGGCACTGAGGTCTGTTTTTTCTTTCATGTTGGACTTTTGTGCATTAAAGGATAATGAAAAAGAATGGTCGGATAGCGAGTTGTTGGGTCGCGATTCGGCCTCGGCAACCAATGATAAATTACTGTCCTTTTGCTTTTGAGTCAAGAAGGGACTTCTTTTTATATATAATGACATAAGAACTGATGCTTTGTGAATTAAAAGTTAAAAACCTGGCCTTGATTGAATCCCTTGAGTTGAGTTTTGAACAAAATACAGGCGGGGGACTTGTGGTGATGACGGGTGAAACCGGCGCCGGAAAATCCATTATGCTGCGGGCAATTCATCTGCTTTCGGGCGGAAGGACTTCGGCTGGTTGGGTTCGCAGTGGTGAGGAGAGTTGCGAGGTTGAGGCTCTTTTTGAAATTAAACCCGAGCACCAGCATCTGCTAGCACAACTCAAAGAAGGTGGTTTTGGTTCAGAACCTTCCCTGGTTATTAAAAGAATATTGAGCAGTGCAGGCAGGAGTCGGTTCTTCGTGAATGGTTCGTTTGCCACGGCAAAAACTGTTGCAGGGTTAACCCGGGAACTCCTTAATGTAGCGAGCCAGCACGATCAGCAGCAGCTCTTGCAGACGGCGCTTCATCTTGATTACCTCGATACCATTGGTGATCACATGGAGGATCGTCTGTCTTTGAAAGGGCAGTATCAAAAGTGGTGTGTAAAAAAGGATGAGCTGAAGGCCCTCAAGCTTAAAGAGCGGGAAAAAGAGATGCGGCAGGACTTCTTAAAATTTCAAGTAGCTGAGATACGAGCAGCATCTCTTGAAATTGGTGAAGAGGAGTTACTTGCAGCTGAAAAGAAACGACTGAAAAACGCCCAGGCCCTTATTAAGCTGAGTCAGGCAAGTTATAAGTTGCTTTCGTATGACCTGATGGACGGGCTTACTGCGTTGAGACAAAATGTGACACAGCTTGCAGAGCTGGACTCGGGCGTGGTGAAGCTTGCCGAAGAGATTAGTAGCTTCACTTTCATGGCTGAAGATTATGTGGGTGAATTACGGGTGTATAAGGATAGTCTTGAGACGGATCCATATCGTTTAGACCAGCTCAATGAGCGTCTTGACCTTCTCCAGCAGTTAAAGAGAAAATTTGGCGACACGATCGAGCAGATTCTAGAATTTGCCGAGTCTGGTGAGGCGGAGCTGCACCAACTTGAAAACATGGAAAAAGAAATAGCCGCCCTTGAGACAACGGTGCAATCCCTTGAAATAGAGATGTGTAAAGCCGCGACGAACCTTTCTGCAAAGAGACACAACACGGCCCTCCGGCTCGAAAAAGAGATGGTAGGAGAGCTTGTATCCCTTGCCTTTGATAAACCAAGTTTTAAGGTGGACTGGGCTGACGTTGAACATGGTCCAGAGGCAATGGGGGTAACTGGCTGGGATAAAGGAGAGTTTTACTTTTCTGCAAATATTGGCGAGGCGCCAAAGCCCCTGGCAAAAATTGCTTCCGGTGGAGAGCTTTCCCGTCTGATGCTGGCGATGAAATGTCTGCTTGCTAAAAAAGATATGGTCGAGACTGTTATATTTGATGAGGTTGACTCAGGTATTGGAGGAGAGGCTGCCGAGGCCGTTGCCAGAAAGATTCAGGAATTGGCCAGTCATCATCAGGTCTTTTGCATAACACATCTTCCGCAGATCGCAGCACGGGGCAATATACATTTTCTGGTGGCAAAAGGAGTACAGGGAGGACGGACTCAGACAAGGGTCGTTAAATTATCTGAGGAGCAAAGAGTTTCTGAGGTTGTGCGGATGCTGGCTGGTGATTCTGCCACCGAGCAAACGAGGGCCTGGGCAAAAGATCTATTGGCAAAAGGAGTTAAAGTCTGTTGAAAAATATTAAAGCGCTTTCCCTATTTTCGGGGGGGCTTGATTCGATCTTGGCAACACGTCTTGTGATGGACCAGGGTATTGAAGTACTTGCAGTGCAGTTTGTAACACCGTTTTTTAATTACGATATTCTTGAAGATGTTGAAGCCCACAAAGCTCAGATGCTTGAAAAATATGGAATTACTGTTCGAGTTGAGGATATTAGTGAAGGGTATTTAAGGCTTCTTGAGAATCCTGACCATGGATTTGGCAAAAACTTTAATCCGTGTATTGACTGTAAGGTTATGATGTTTCGCCGGGCTAAGGCCCTGCTAGAAGAGTGCGGAGCTTCCTTTCTTATTTCTGGAGAGGTGGTAGGACAGCGGCCAATGTCCCAGAGACGGGACACTATGAACGTTATTGAAAGGGATTCTGAAACAAGATCTCTATTGTTGCGTCCACTCTGTGCTCAACTTATGACAGAGACTGAGCCGGAGCTGAAGGGGTGGGTGGATCGTAGCAAACTTCTGAGGATGAGCGGTAGGGGCCGTTCTGCCCAGATTGCTCTTGCAAAAGAGTATGGGGTTACAGATTATCCGTCACCTGCTGGCGGTTGCATCTTGGCGGACCCGATCCTCTCCCAACGTATCAAGCAACTGTATTCCGATGAGTCTATTTTACAAATGGCCCAGGTCTCTGTGCTGGATGTTCGTGTTTTACTCGTTGGTCGGCAGCTGTTACTGCCGGGCGGGGGATGGCTTATTCTCGGCCGGAATGAACAGGATAATGAGCGACTTGAAAAACTTGTTCAGGTTGAAGATGCCATGCTGCGGATGGAGGATTGGCCGGGACCAACGGCGCTTCTGAAAAAAATAAACCAGTATGGTGATGAGGTGGCCAAGAAGAGAGATCTGGATATTGCCGCATCTCTTGTGGTGAGATATGGAAGGAAGTTGCCTGAAAACGAGACAACCAGAGAGGTCACCTGCTTTACAGCGACAGGGCAGAGCGTTATTGATATAGCTGCTATGGAAGGTGATGCCTATAAGAAATGGGTGTTGCAGTAGTAGTCTTTTGTTTAAAAATTTCTTGTTTTGTTGCTAACTCCCATGGCTTAATTGACATGGGAGTTAGCTCTTTTGGCATTTGAATGATCTGAATGTGGGGGGAGCCAGCCGTTGTGTGATACATTGCGGCGGGGGCTCGACTCTAAGCGGAAAAAATCTGATCTACAACAAGCTGATAGCTCTCAAGTGTTCTAGTTTTTAGGATTTTTTTCAGAAGCTTTTCTTTTCCTGGGAAAGAAGTGATCATGTGTGCCCAGAGTTGTTTTAAGCGTCCTAGGATATGGCTGGGGCCGGAGAGCCTTGTTTTGTAGCGGCTGAGGAGTTCGTCGTGGAAGCCTTGCAGGCGAACCTTTTTCTGCTCGTCACTGTCTGTGCAAATACCTTTTATTTCTTCCGCAATGAGAGGATTGCCAAGGGCGCCTCTGCCAATCATCCAGCGGTTGATCTCCGGGAACGTCTGTTTGAGTGCTGTGTAGATGCTAAGGTCGTTGATATCGCCGTTATATGTAAACGTATGGTCGCTGATCGTGAGGCATTTCTGGAAGCCGTCCGGGGACGTTACCCCTGTGTACAGTTGTTTGCCTAGGCGGGCGTGAATGATGATTTCTTTAAGAGGGAAGTCATTGAGCCGTGGTAGTAAGGCCTCTATTTCTGCTTGCTCGTAGTAGCCAAGCCTGGTTTTAATTGATAGTTCAATGTCTAGTCTGGGGATGACGTATTCAAGGAGTTCGATGATTTCATCAGGGTATGGCAGCAAGCCAGAGCCCCTTTTCTTCTTGGCAATCATAGGGGCCGGACAGCCAAGGTTCCAGTTAATGTGGGTGTAGCCAATACCTGCGAGCCGCTGGGCCAGGCCGAGAAAATGGATAGGCTTTGTGTTGAGCAGTTGCGGAATAAGTTCAACCCCTTGATTGTTCTTGTGCAGTACGTCATAGAGCATCTTGTCTTCGTATTTAGACGCACCCTGTGGGTTGATAAATGGTGCTACAGCGGCATCAAAACCAGCAAAATGTTTAAACAGGACTTCCCGGAAAAGAGCATCGGTGAGGCCTCGTATTGGGGCTAGATAAATATATGGTGGGGCTGAAGGTGTGGTGTGCATGTTGTCTGTAAGTGATAATATTGGTTAAGCTACGGTGGTATCCTTTTGGGTTTCTGGTTATAGTAGGTAGGGTGTTGTGCGTCAATGAATACCCTTGTGCCCAGCCTAGGAGGTGTTGATTTGTTGTCTGGAATAGTTACAAGACGTCTTGAAAGGAAATACTGTTATAATGTCTGATTACCTCCAAAATAAACAATCTTCACAGGCTGTGCTGAAGGGCAATTATTCATCCCGTCTGCTTGATGCACTTGCAAGAGTTGGTCAAAGGCTGGAGCAGCCACTCTATATAGTTGGGGGGACTGTTCGGGATTATTTGCTTGGACGCGCCTCCAACGATCTTGATATAACGGTGCAGAATGACCCGTACTATTGCGCTGCTTTACTCATAGAAGAGATGGGCGCAGGCACAATAGTACCGCTTGCCAGAGGGGCTGAGGCAGCGGCTAGGGTGATGGTCGCCAAGGAGCAGGTCGATTTTTCCGCTTTTCGAGGTGGTAAATTAAGCATCGAAGATGATTTACATCTGAGAGATTTTACAGTAAATGCGATGGCAATGGATTTTGCCTCGCTGTATGGAAAAGCTGAGCCAATTCTGATTGATCCAACAGGTGGTAAGAAAGATCTGCAAATGGGTTTGGTGCGGCATCTGCCCGCGGCCTTTGTTGATGATCCGGCACGACTGTTACGGGGCTACAGGCTCTGTGCGGTTTTTGGTTTTCAACTCGACCCTGGAACCCGGAAAGAAATCAGCCGCCGTGCAAGTACTATTGAGACGGTGGCGGTGGAACGAGTTTCCCATGAACTGCAGCTTATTTTTGGATCCCCGCGTACGGCAATAACCCTTGCAATGATGGCAGAAGATGGTCTGTTACAATTTTTATTGCCAGAGTTGTATGAGGGGGATGGTGTTGAGCAGCCCGAATTTCACCATCTTGATGTGTTCGGTCATTGTTTTCTTGCCCTGAAGATGATGGAAGATATTATCGCCAAGCCCATGGATTATTATCCGGAGTATGGGGAGCTGCTTGTTGACTATGTTAAGGCCCCTAGGCTCGTTAGAGGGCTTAAGTGGGCAGCTCTACTGCACGATGTAGGAAAACCTGCGACCCGTGCAGTGCCGGATGAAAAGGGTGGCCGGGTGACTTTTTATGGCCATGATGAAGTGGGCAGAAGGATTTTTAACTCCTATGCCAAAAAAGCGAAATGGAGTCAGGTTGAAAGTGGTCTTGTCGGTGATTTGATCGGTATGCATATGCACCCCTTTCATCTGTGTAATGTTGTGCGGAGTGAGGCTCTGTCGCCGCGCGCAGCTCTAAAGCTGAGTCAGCGTGCCGGGGAGAACCTTGTTGGCCTGTTTCTTCTTGCAATGGCAGATAGTCTTGCCAGCGAAGGGGAGAAAAAGCCTAAGGATATGGAAAAGGAGCTCACCAGTCTCTTTAGTGTGGTACAAGAGATTTATGTGCAGAGAATTGAACCGGTGACGAAAGGGCCGAAGTTGATTACTGGTTATGATCTGATTAAAGGGTTTGGCCTCACGCCTGGACCCGAATTTTCTCGTATTATGAGTGAGCTTGAAATAGCCAGAGTTGATGGTGTCGTGACCGATAGAAGTGAGGCTCTTGCCTGGATAAAACAGTTTCTGCGTAGGGATGCTGTTGGTGGAAACAAGGATTAGTCGGCGTGATTGCCCCTATCCCGGTTTTCGCCTTGTCAAAGAAATTTAAATGGACTAAAACGTGCGTAAAATAAACGATTATTACTCAAAAAAAGCAAAAAAAAACAATTACCCTGCACGTTCTGTATATAAGCTTGAAGAGGTGCAGCAGAAGTATAAATTCCTTAAACACGGCGACAGTGTCCTCGATCTGGGCTGTTATCCGGGGAGTTGGTCTTTGTTTGCATCCGAAGTCGTCGGGCCAACAGGGATAGTTGTTGGGGTGGATCTTGAGCAGGCGGATAAGAGCGAACGGCCAGGTGGTGGGCCGATAAATTGGCTCTGTCAGGATATTATGGAACCTGAACTGATGATCGCTGTACGTAAGTTTAGGCCTGCCTTTAAGGTGTTGATCTCCGATTTGGCACCAAAGACCACGGGGAATAAATGGGCAGATGCTCAGAAGTCACTTCTTCTAGTCAGGCATACGTTGGCGCTTGCGGAAGAGCTTTTGCTCAATAAAGGTCATTACCTCTGCAAGGTCTTTCAGGGAGAAGATTTTCCCCAGTTTGTTGCAGATGTAAAGAAAAGGTTTGGCATGGTGAAGGTGTTAAAACCCAAGAGTTCACGCGTTGAAAGTCGTGAGGTTTTTCTTTTGGGGATGGATTATAAAAAGCGTTCTTGATGCGTTCACAAAGAGCTGTTGTGAAATGAACAATAATAAAAAATGGGTGTGATATATGTCAGGACATTCTAAGTGGTCAACAATTAAGAGAAAGAAAGGCGCAAATGATGCCAAGCGTGGGAAGATATTCACTCGCCTGATTAAGGAAATTACCGTCGCTGCAAGGGGCGGTGGTGGAGATCCTGAGGGAAATCCACGTCTGCGCTCCGCCATCTCCAATGCCAAGTCCGAGAATATGCCAAAGGACAATATTACACGTGCGATCAAAAAGGGCACCGGTGAAATAGCAGGAGAGGTGTACGACGAAATTATGTACGAGGGCTATGGTCCTGGTGGCGTAGCCGTCCTTGTTGAGTGTCTGACTGATAATCGTAATAGAACTGTGGCCGATGTGCGTCATTTCTTTGCCAAAAGTAATGGTAACCTCGGTGAGACCGGCTGTGTTTCCTGGATGTTTGAGAAAAAGGGTCTTATCCTAGTAAATAAAGAAGGAATCAGTGAAGAAGAGATGATGGACAAGGCTCTTGAAGCTGGCGCCGACGATGTCATCGAGGAAGAAACTGAGTTTCAGGTTCTTACTACTCCAGAATCTTTTGATGAAGTTCGTGGCGCTCTTGAAGTGGCAAAGGTCGATTTTCTCGAAGCGACTATTTCAATGATTCCTCAGAACATGGTTGAGGTAACTGATGAAAAAATCGGTAAGTCCCTGATGCGACTTATGGACAGCTTGGAAGATCATGACGATGTGCAAAATGTGTTCTCTAACTTCGATATCAACGATGAGTTGATGGAAATTCTCTCGCAGTAAGATAAGTGGAGCGAATATTAGGGGTAGATCCGGGGAGCAGGATTACTGGTTATGGAGTGATTGAAGCGGATAAAGGACGCTTGCAGTTTATCGCATGCGGGGTGGTGAAAACCACTGTCAAACGTTCGCTTAATTACAGGCTTAATGAGGTCTTTGATGGCCTTAACGAAGTGATTCAGGTCCATAATCCGGTGGTTGCCGCAGTAGAAGATGTCTTTGTCTCTGTAAATCCACGCTCGGCCTTAAAGCTTGGCCAGGCCCGCGGCGCTGCTGTTGTGGCCGCCATGCAAAATGGCTTGGAGGTGTATGATTACACCCCAAGGGCCGTCAAGCAGGCTGTAAGCGGTTATGGCCAGGCCGATAAAGAGCAGATGCAGCGTATGGTGCAACTTTTACTTGGTCTCTCCGGCTGTCCCAGTTCTGATGCTGCCGATGCTCTTGCTGTGGCAATATGTCATGCAAATCAATTTAACCTGTGAATTACTATGATTGCTACGCTAAGCGGCACAGTACTATATAAAACCATCGATCGCGCGGTGATAGATGTTGGCGGTGTGGGCTATGAAGCTATTGTTACCACCGATGCAATAGCACGTATGCCGGCAAAAGGTGAATCTGTCTTTTTGTTTATTCACACAAATGTTCGAGAAGATGCTATCACCTTGTATGGTTTTCTAGAGGCAGAGGAAAAGGAACTTTTCCTCATTTTAAAGACTGTCTCTGGAATTGGACCAAAGCTTGCGCTCGCCATGCTCGCCGGCTTGCCTGTCACAGATATCTGTCAGGCTATAGGTGGTGGGGACTTTAAGCGACTGACGACTCTTTCTGGTGTTGGTAAGAAAACGGCTGAACGTATCTGTGTAGATTTGAAAGATAAAGTGAGTCATTTGACCTACCGTTCTGATTCTTCCTCAGGCCCGCAGGCAGCGTTATCTGTTGCAGCAGGTTCGGATCTTGCCGATGCTGTTTCTGCTCTATCTAATCTGGGCTATCCCGATGGGGTTGCTCAAGCTGCTCTTGCTGTTGTGAAGAACCAGGTCGGCGATGAAGAATTTGCCGGACTAAAGGTTGAAGATCTTATCCGTCTGACCCTGAGGTCACTTGCATGAATATAGAAGAAGATATCAGTTCTGACAATAGGCTGGTCAGCCCCGAACCCCAGGTAAGAGAGCCTACAAATGATAATTCTCTCAGACCAAAGACGCTGGACGAATACATTGGTCAGCAGCAGGTTCGCGATAGTCTGTCTATCTTTATTCAGGCAGCTCGTGGGCGTGGAGAACCGCTCGATCATGTACTGTTTCACGGTTTTCCAGGTCTGGGCAAAACAACCCTTTCCCATATCATTGCACACGAGATGGGTGCGGGAATCAAGGTTACTTCCGGGCCTGTTATTGAAAAGCAAGGAGACCTTGCAGCCATTTTAACCAGTCTGCAGGAAGGGGATGTGCTGTTTATCGATGAGATTCATCGCCTCAACCACGCGGTGGAAGAAGTGTTGTATCCGGCGATGGAAGATTATCAACTGGATCTTATAATTGGCCAGGGGCCCGGTGCCCGTTCTGTGAGGATGGACCTGCCCAAGTTTACCCTTGTTGGTGCTACTACACGAACAGGATTGTTAACCCCGCCACTTCGAGATCGGTTTGGAGTTGTGCTTCGCCTTGAATTCTATTCTCCAGAAGAACTTGTCTCCATCGTCCAGCGTTCAGCCGCTATTCTAGGTATGAACGTCGATGCGAGTGGTGCCCTGGAGTTGGGCCGAAGGTCAAGGGGCACACCACGAATTGCCAATCGTCTTCTGAGGCGAGTACGTGACTTTGCAGAGGTTGGTGGCCATACGATCGTCAACAAGAAGGTAGCCGACGACGCCTTGATTATGCTGGGAGTCGATCGGCATGGTCTCGATGATATGGATAGGAGAATTATGCTGACTATCCTTGATAAATTTGAGGGTGGCCCCATAGGTCTTGAGACCCTAGCGACTGTGGTTTGTGAAGAAAAAAATACCCTTGAAGATGTGTATGAACCGTTTTTAATTCAATCGGGTTTTATTAAAAGAACCCCCAGGGGCAGGGTGGCGACTACACTTGCCTACGAGCATTTTAAACGAAAAATGCCTCGGCAGTATAGGGCCCAGCAGTCTCTCTTTGATGAATGAAAACCTTAGTTCTCTTTATTGCCAAAAATCATTGAAATATCCGGGACAAGTGTAGTTGTAATGTGTCCCATTGCCTTTTGATAAATTCGTTGGTACAAAGGAAATTGAATTTTCATGATAATTCTTCAGCAGCACGCAAGCGACGCTCATTGTGGTCTGCGGCAATAGCAGGTGCATGCCTGTCACCCCAATTGATTAGACTCCCACCACTAACTGCTTACTGCTGATGGTGGATAGATCGATATTGGAGAGCCACTAGAAGAGTTATCCTTTTAAATACATAAAAGCTACGCAGGGGGATTTATGCGCAAAACACTTTCAGATATCGGTTCAATGAAGGCACGTGGAGAGAAGATAACCATGTTGACCGCCTATGATGCATCTATGTCCCGCCTGCTTGCAGGTTGTGATGTGGATATGCTTCTGGTGGGAGATTCTCTTGGCATGGTTATGCTCGGTTATGATTCAACTGTGCCGGTGACCATGGAAGAGATGCTTCACCATGCAAAGGCGGTGCGCCGCGGAGCTCCCGAAAGTTTTATTGTCGGGGATTTACCCTATGGGGCATATCAGACAGGAAGTAGAGATGCCATCAATAATGCTATACGCTTTTTAAAAGAGGCCGACTGTGATGCTGTCAAGCTGGAGGGTGGCCTGAATATGTGTGGGATTGTTAAGGCTCTGGTAGAGGCGGGTATTCCTGTGATGGCTCATATCGGACTCACCCCGCAGACGGCAAGCCAGCTTGGAGGGTATAAGGTTCAGGGTAGGGGCATTGAGGATGCAAAAAGGCTGTTGGTTGAGGCAAAAGGTCTTGAGAAAGCAGGGGCCTTTGCTATTGTTCTCGAATGTGTTCCTGACACTCTGGCGAAGGTTGTTAGTGCCTCTCTTACCATGCCGACAGTGGGTATTGGGGCAGGTGCCGATTGTGATGGTCAGGTGCTTGTGACCCATGATTTGCTCGGTTTGTTTGATAAGTTTACTCCTAAGTTCGTCAAGAAATATGCTAATCTAGCTCCAACTATTAAAGACAGTATTCGTCAGTATGGAGCGGAGGTTAAAGAAGGTGTGTATCCCGCAGCAGAGCACACTTTTACCAGTGAAACAGACTATGATTCTCTTCTTGAAGAAGAGAAAAGCGTATAATCTTTTGTAGATTACTTTATTTGCATGTCGTGGGGTCTGTAGTACCTCAATTCTTGAGGTTATTCTCCAGTGTTGGGAGAATAACCGCCTGGCAACCATTCGTTGGTTCCTTTTGACAAAGAGGACAAAGAAGGTAAAGGGTGGGGAGGGAGTAATGCCACCTGATGATGATTGAGGTGTGAATAGAATCGACAAAAAGATGTGCTTGCACAGTTAAAAGTAGACGCTTAACAGCGACAAAAGGCGGACTGAATTTATTTTCAGTCCGCCTTTTGTGGTTTTCGGTGCATTTTTGATGTGGTTGGTTGACAACGACACCATATTTACGAGAAATGTGGGTGAGTGACGGCTTTTGTCTATTACTTTATCCGCGCTGAGGAAAAAACACCTTTTTTATGAAAACAAGCTCAGTTTGGGAATGTGTTGATAATACAGCAATAGTCAGCGTGTGTGGGGTGTTAGTGTGATAGGCAATATTGGGGCATAAATGAGTAAAACCACTTTCTGGTGTGTTGGAGCTGTGTCTGGCATGCTCTATGTAGTGGTTTGGTGGAGTTGTTGTCCTTTGCTTAGTATCCTGAAGTTACGTCTATTTTTTCCTTGACACATGGTCTACTCCTGAGATAGAAAAAGAACTGGTGGTGTGAAGTGGAGTAAAATGGTTTAGAGTGGGTTGAAAGGGGTTCTATGGGGCGGGCAAGATTCCGAAGTAAAACGGAACACAATTTAGATGCGAAGGGAAGGTTAAATTTTCCCAGTCGTTTTCGTGATGTGTTGCGTGAACTCGGACCTGACCAGCTAATGATAGCCCCCTGGAATGACCACCTGCGGGCTTATCCGCTAGCTGAATGGGAACGTCTGGAAACCATATTGCTAGAGCAGGGTGCAGAACTAGGGGATTTTGTTCGCTATGTTGTTGGTGGCGTCGTGGAATGTACTCTTGATAAGCAAGGGCGAATAATTTTACCACCCGCCCTGCGAACGGCTGTAGATCTAGGACAAGAAGTGGTTTTAACCGGCATGTTGGATTGGGTTGAAATCTGGAATAAAGAGACGTGGGATGTGAAAGCAGCAACAACCAGAGAAAACTTTGCTGAGCATAAAGCGAAACTTGCAAAATTGGGGATATTCTCGTGATGCATCCTGTAGAAAAAATTCATACCTCAGTGCTGTTGCACGAGTGTATGCAGTATCTTGCGCCTGTAAGTGGCAAAACATATGTTGATGGTACGTTGGGGCTTGGTGGACATACGGAAAAGATTCTGCAGTTATCCGCGCCTGAAGGTAGGGTTGTGGCGTTTGACTGGGATGAAGAGGCAATAGTTAAAGCCACTGAAAGGTTGCAGCCATTTAGCCATCGCCTGCAAATCCAGAGGCGAAACTTTGCTGAAATTAGTGCTGGCCTCGATAGTGCGGGTTTAGAGCAGATAGATGGAATGATGATTGATGTTGGTTTGTCATCACTGCAACTTGATATGGGAAACCGAGGTTTTAGTTTCCAGCGGGATGAGATTCTCGATATGCGAATGGACAGTCGTGGAGATATGACGGCAGGTTCAATTGTGCAAACAGCAACGGAAGAACAACTTGCCGATATTTTCTTTTATTATGGAGAAGAGAGGCAGGCGAGACCCATAGCTGCTGCAATAGTAGCGAAAAGAAAAATAGAAAAAATAGAAACAACGAAACAATTGGTCGGAGTTATTGTCAGAGCGGTACCTAAGAGATTTCATCCGAAAAGAATTCATGTTGCCACAAAAGTTTTTCAGGCCCTGCGTATTGCGGTGAATACCGAACTAGAAAATCTAGGAACTATTCTGGATGACGGCGTTAAATATCTTAAACCAGGCGCAAGGTTTTGTGTGATATCGTTTCATTCCCTAGAAGATAGGATTGTAAAACGAAAATTTAGAAACAATGAATCTCTTAATGTGCTGACCAGTAGGCCGATACTAGCGACAAAAGAAGAAATTGCAGCCAATCCGCGCTCACGAAGTGCAAGGTTAAGAGTTGCGGAGAAAAAATAGTCTAACGATAAGGGGGAGCCATGAGTAATTACAGTAGCATAGGGTCGTATACAAGTTCAATCACCAAAAATGGCGTCCGGCAGCTTGGAAAACCCTGGGATTTCAGTCGGATAGCGGTTAGGTTGGCGGAGTGGAAACAGGTTGGGAAAATTGTTATATGGATACTTCCCGTTTTGCTCGTGCTCAATGTGATGTGTAGTTCCGCAATAAGTTCTATGAACCATTCCATAGGTAAAGTAACGGAAGCAACAGTGGTTCTAGAAACAAAAAATTTGGGCTTACTTGCAGAAAGAGCAATTGCAGGATCTGAGCTGAATGTGAAAAAACGGGCAGAAGATACGCTGGGTTTGGTTACAGCTGTCAAGGGCCAGGTTGGCTTGTTTAATCGTCAGTATGGCTCTTTTCAGTATAAACAGCCATTGTTATGACAGGGCGATCAAAGCTTAGGGTAAAAAAAAAAAGAAAGAACCAGAAGGTATTTGTTCTTTTTGCAGTGCTTTGTGTCCTTCTGTATCAATGTGAGCAACACTATAATATAACAACACAATTCCGAAGCATGTTGAGCCAGGCAAAGAAGAAATTTGCCGAAAACGTTCTCGATCGTGGAACCCTGTATGATAGAAATCTCAAACAACTCGCCGTTACAATGGAGCGGGTCTCCGTTTTTGTCAGAACCCGTGAAATCGAATCTATTGCTGATACATCGGCCTCACTTGCTTCTATATTATCAATAGACCGGGATAAGCTTAAAGGGCAGTTGGAGGAAAGTGTAGTTCTGAGGCTTTGGATCGGTGAAGATATCAGTCTTGAGCAGGAACTGGCGATTAAAAACAATGATTTACCCGGTATACATCTACAAAAAGAAGAAAAAAGATACTATCCGTATGGGAGTCAGGCTGCCCATCTGATCGGTTATGTTGAAGATGGAATCGGTCTCTCGGGTGTTGAATTTTATTACGACCGTCTTCTTGCCACCAGAAAAATACGACAGCAGGAAGAACAGAAACCCTTGACGAACACGCAGGATCTGGTCCTCACTATCGATCTTAAGATTCAAAAAATACTGGAAGATCTTGTTGCTGTAATCAGTAAGAATGAAGGTGCTCGCAAGGTTGCGGCATATGTGGTCGAAAGCGGAACAGGAGAACTTATTGCTGGTGCCCAGTATCCTGGATTTGATCCGAATAGCTTTACTAAGTATACCCAACGGGCAATAGAAAATATTTTTTTCACACCGATCTTTCTGCCGGATGCATTTCGGATTTTCCTACGAGACAGTGCCAATATTTATGAACAAGCCGGTAGTGACGAGGCAGACCTACCCTGGAGTGTCCTCCCTGCGGGAGGAAGCCTTGGAAAACAGTTGCAGTTATGGGAATGGCTGAAGCTTGGTGAGAATTCGACAACCGATTTCTTTGCGACCAAAACTTCAACCGGAAAAACGATGAAGGAAATGTCTCGTGTAGGCGGCAGCGATATTTCTTTTGGCTTGATTCCTGAGATATCGACGCCCATCGCCTTGCTCGCCGCCTACTCTGTATTGCTTGATGGAGTGAGCGAACGTTTTCCCTTTGTCGTAAAAAAAATCCTTGATATAGAAACCCGTCAAGAGGTCCTCCTTAAGGAAGTAGTGTCTGAGACAGCATTTGTTCATACCTTCCCCTACGAACCGCTTCCGGAGGTGAGGGCGTTATATCAGAGCATGGCTGTTAGAGAAAAATCGTCTTCTTTTTTTCTGCGAGATGATGTGCTTCTGGTAACGGATACACCCGTTGGGAATCATCAGTTTTCGGTAAATGACCTCACTTTTGTCACAATTCCAGCAGATAAGCATGAACTCATTATGCTTGTGGTGGTTCAACGTGATGCCGAAACAGTGGAAAAACGCAAAAAAAATGGTCGACGACTTGAGCAGATTATTGATGCTAAGGTTGATAGAATATCGGTGTTGCAGCAGATCTCAGCAACCATAGCAGATGTTGTGGAGCCGGAATGTATAAAGGCAGGTAATTTTCAGGGAAAGAATGTTGAAAAACTATTCACAGTCAGGGCAAAAGAGGTAAAGAGTAGTAACTCGATTCCAAGAACCATGCCTGATCTGGTTGGTTGTAGTCTGAGAAAAGGTTTGCGTTTATTGGAAGGCTCACCGGTTTTTATTGATATTGAAGGAACTGGCCAGATTATCAGGCAGGTGCCATCACCGGGAACGCTGTTGGAAAAAGATATAGAATGCAGGCTCATTCTTAAGCGCCAGGAAGAAGTAAGCCTGGAGAAACTAGCAGGAAGAGGTTGCGGCACTACAAGTTGTTAGGGAGAATGGTTCTCCATTTCTTGCCACAGAGAATCCTGGGATAAGACGAGTACAAGCGAAAGGTTTACCCCTGGGGTGATAACTTGTCAGTATGAGTAGCGAGACAGGTTTTCCAACGTATACCCCGTTTATAGGGGGTTGAATAAAGACAATTCTTACAAGCAGAGACCTATGAGCGCAATTAAAAAAGACAGTTCCTTAGCCCACCTGTTGTCAGGTATACCTTGTACAGGTGTGACCAACTCGGATGAGGGTGATTTCTCGTCACTACTGGTCCCCCACCTGACTGCTGATTCGCGACAGGTTGCTAGTGGAACGTTGTTTTTTGCTTTGCCGGGAGTTGGTGTTGATGGCCATAACTTTGTCGATGATGCAATAGGTCGCGGTGCAAGGATCGTTGTAGGATTAACTGGCAGGCTAGAACAAAATGCAGTTCAGAATCCCGGTGTGGTTTTTGTCGAAGTTGACGATACATACAAGGCCTATGCTCTTGCATCTGCTAACTATTTTGATAATCCCGGAGAGAAAGTCATTCTTGCAGCTGTCACCGGCACGAATGGTAAGACGACGGTTACCTATATCGTAGAAGAAATTTTGCAGAAAGCGGGCCTGAGCGTTGGTGTGGTCGGTACTGTAAATAATCGATATACAACCAGTGATGGTAAAACCACTTTTTTGGCAACTCGATTCACCACCCCAGAGGCGTTCACTTTACAACAGGTACTTAAAACCTTTGTTGATCACGGTATCGAGTATGTGATCATGGAAGTTTCATCACATGCCCTGGCGCAGTCAAGGGTTGCTGGCTTGTCATTTAAGGCCGCTGCCTTTACCAATCTTTCACGGGAGCATTTAGATTACCATCACGGCATGGATGATTATTTTCAAGCCAAAATGGGTTTATTTAGAGATCATTTGCAAGATGGCGCAACGGCTGTACTGCCACGGGGAAGTGGGCATGCCGAGATCGGTGAAAAACTTGAGCAGTTGTATGACTACTGTGGCCAAGCCGATGTCTCTGTCATCAACTGGGGCAAAGATGCTGGTGCAGATATCCGGATTCTCTCCCACAGATCGTCACTTACAAAGACCACAATGGAGCTTGAGATTCAAGGAGATCATGTCTCTCTAGAGACCTTTCTGGTTGGCTACTATAATTTGGAAAATATTCTAACTGCTATAGGGGTGAGCATTGCTCTGGGGGTTGATAGAAAATACATTCTTGCTGGTATTACCAAGACAACAGGCGCTCCAGGGCGTTTGCAGCGGATAACGACAGAACAATGGGCTGCCGTAGGCCCAACAGTCTTTGTCGACTATGCACATACACCGGATGCCTTGGAGAAGGTGCTCGCAACCGCTAAAGAACTGCCACATAGTGAATTATATTGTGTCTTTGGTTGTGGCGGCGATAGGGATTCAGGCAAGAGAGCTGTTATGGGTGGTATCGGTGCACGCTTATGTGACGTTTCCATCGTCACCGATGACAATCCGAGAACTGAAGATCCGGACCATATTATAACCCAGGTACTCGACGGCGTACACCAAGTCGGCTGCCCGGTTTATTCCACCCAGTGGTTGAAAGAACGGCTGGCAAAGGATGTGGGTTGTGTTGTCGTTCGTGATCGGCATCAGGCGATTGAGGCTGCAATTACAAATGCCAAGGCGGGTGATAT
This sequence comes from Desulfotalea sp., assembly GCA_002733995.1. GTDB lineage: Bacteria > Desulfobacterota > Desulfobulbia > Desulfobulbales > Desulfocapsaceae > Desulforhopalus_A. The sequence goes on from NVXR01000001.1 coordinate 87,914, forward strand.
TGTGGTGATAGCCGGAAAGGGGCATGAGCCGTATCAGCTTACCGATCAGGGGAGAAAATATTTCGATGATCGCATGCAGGCTAAAGAGGCACTCTTGTTATGGACGACGGATCTTGTCGCTGAAGCTGTCTCCGGTAAATGTGTTGTGGGAAGTGAAAAGATATCTCGTTTAGGGCGAGTAATAACCGACAGTCGTTTGCAGACTGAAAATGGTGTTTTCGTAGCCCTGAAGGGGGACAATCACGATGCCCATATCTATGCAGAACAGGCTGTGGAAAATGGCGCGAGGTGTGTTGTTGTCGATCGTTTAGTCCTTGGTGCTGATTCGCCGGCTACCCAGATTGTTGTAGCCGATACCCTGGTGGCATTGGGCGATCTTGCTGCTTTTAGAAGGAGCAGGCTTAGCAAGGAATGTGAGCAAACAGTAATTGGTCTTACTGGCAGTTGCGGAAAAACAACGGTTAAGGAAATGATAGCCGCAATTCTTAGGCGAAAGTACCCCGAAGGAGAAGATTACCCCGCAAATGTTGTACTGAAAACAGAAGGTAATTTTAATAATCTCGTTGGTTTGCCGCTTTCTCTTCTGCCGCTGGGAGTTCATACCAAGGTGGCTGTACTTGAGATGGGGATGAATGTTGCCGGTGAAATCAAGCGTCTTGCCGAAATAGTAGACCCGGATATCAGCTGTATTACAAATATCTATGGTGCACATCTGTTGGGTCTGCATTCTCTTGAAGGTGTCGCAGATGCCAAAGAAGAGCTCTTTCAGGGTAGCAAAAAGAGTGGCGTGCTCATTGTCAATCTCGATGATAAGAGAGTGGCGGCGCGCTCAAAAAAATATACCCAGAAAAAAATCACATTTTCAATCCATTCTGTTGTAGGCGGAGTTACTCCTGATCTGTGGGCATCAGACATTAGTTTGGCTGGTGGCAAAAGCATTACTTTCACCCTGCACTTGGCAGAGGAACAACAAGAAATTCATCTCTGTATTGCCGGGGAACATAATGTGAGCAACGCTGTTTGTGCTGCTGCTACTGCTGTTGCTGCTGGATGTACCCTAGAACAAATTGTACGTGGTCTTGCGGATTTTAGAGCTCCTGAAAAAAGAATGGAACTTCTGGGCTCAAAGTTTGGTTTCGAAATTCTAAACGACACCTATAATGCAAACCCCGCGTCGATGGAGGCAGGGCTAAAGGCGTTATCTACCACCGGTCGAGGGAGAAAAATCGCCGTATTGGGCGATATGCTGGAGCTTGGTAAGGATGCTGTAAAGGCTCATTATGAAATAGGTAAATGCGCAGCAGCATTAGAGCTAAATCTAGTCATTTGTTATGGCGAGTGGAGTGGTGACATCAAAAGAGGAATGCTTGAAAATGGTGCTGCTGCAACGAAGGTCACAATTGCCCCTGATAAAGAGGCTATTGAAGCCTGTCTCCACGAGCTGATTGAAAAAGAGTCTGTGGGTGCAAACGATCTTGTGCTGTTTAAGGCATCCCGTGGACTTCGTTTTGAGACAATTGTTGCTCGTTTCAGGTCGTAGCGACGAGCAGATTCTTTTTTGTTGTATGCAGCAAGAAACATTGCGTATGTAAGATCTGTGCCCCCTGGTTTACTACAACCATGTAGTGGGGCTGGCACAGTCCGTGAGGCGCACGAAATATATTGGTCGAAGTAAAATAACCACGGGATAGGCAGCGTGGAAGCTCAAACAAACAGGTAAAAGAGCAGATTATGTTGTATCACTTTCTCTATCCACTCCATACAAGCCTTAGTGGGTTTAATGTCTTTCGCTATATCACCTTCAGGAGTATTGGAGGTGCTGTCACCGCGTTTATAATAGTGCTTTTGCTTGGGCCGTTGTTTATTCGAACCATGCGCCGTTTTCAAATAGGTCAGGTTGTTCGTGCCGATGGACCGGAGACACATCTGGCCAAACAAGGTGTGCCAACCATGGGGGGCTTATTGATTCTGGCCGCCATATCTATTGGAACAATACTCTGGGCACGGCTTGATAATTCCCTTGTCTGGTTAAGTCTTTTTGTGACCCTGTTTTATGGTTGTATTGGTTCTATTGACGACCTTAAAAAAATCAAAAATCAAAGTTCTGATGGTTTAAGTGCAAAGGGCAAGCTCATCATGCAGGTTGCAGGTGCCAGTGTTGTCGGCTTGTTTATCTATCTGCACCCAGGGTTTGATGGTCATTTGAGTTTACCTTTTCTTAAGAATATTAGACCTGATCTCGGTGTTTTTTATGTAGTGTTTGCCATTATTGTAATCGTTGGAGCCTCAAACGCGGTAAATCTGACAGATGGTCTTGATGGCCTGGCAGTAGGGCCAACTATTGTTACCACAACTGTTTATCTGATTTTCTCATATCTTGCCGGAAACATTGTTCTCGCTGATTATTTACAGATACCATACGTAGCAGGTAGTGGTGAACTCGCAATATTCTGCGGAACGATCTTTGGGGCCTGTCTCGGCTTTTTATGGTTTAACGCCTTTCCTGCACAGATGTTTATGGGGGATGTTGGCTCACTAGCTTTAGGTGGTGCGATAGGTGCGGTTGCTATCATAATTAAGCAGGAATTTCTTCTCGCTATTGTCGGGGGCGTTTTTGTCATGGAGGCGTTGTCTGTTATTTTGCAGGTTGGATATTTTAAATGGACCAAGGGCAAGAGGATTTTTCTTATGGCCCCATTTCATCATCATTTTGAAAAGAAAGGCTGGCATGAATGCAAAGTTGTCGTCAGGTTTTGGATTGTGTCGATAATTTTGGGCCTACTCGCTATTGCAACATTGAAACTGCGTTAATGAATAATAAAAACCTCATATATTCAGGACAAACAGTCTGTGTAATCGGCCTTGGCGTTACCGGCAGGGCAGCGGTGAGGTACTGCCGCAGCAAGGGGGCTCTGGTCACTGTCTCCGACGCGAGGGCTGAAGAAAAATTTCTTCAAGATGAAGGTGAGTTCCTAAAAGAAAATGGTATCGAATGGCAGGCGGGGGGGCATACGGCTGCTTTTCTTGGCAGGAGTAACCTGCTCTTACCGAGCCCTGGTATAGATTTAAGAGGTGAGCCTTTCCGCTCGCTTGCTGAGTCTGGAATAAGTATTGCCGGTGAACTTGCTGTGGTTGCGGGGCAGATAGATGTTCCCGTTGTTGCGGTTACTGGTACAAATGGCAAAACGACCGTTACCTCAATTATTGGCGATGTCTTAAAGAGTGCGGGAAAAAGAACCTTTGTGGGTGGTAATATAGGTACCCCACTGTATGAATATTTTCTAGGGGACAAGCAATACGATGTGGTGGTGGTGGAGCTTTCTAGCTTTCAACTGGAATGCAGTGGAGACTTTGCACCGGATGTTGCTATCTTGCTCAACATTACCCCGGATCATCTTGATCGTCATGGAACAATGGCTGACTATATCCTGGCGAAGGCTAGGGTTTTAAGCAATCAGAAAGCGGGGGACGTGGCCATTATTAATGGAGATGATCCGCTGTGTCAGAATATCGTTATTCCACATAATGTGCAGTGCCAATATTTTGGTCGATTTCAAGATGGATTGCTCCACGCTGTCGAGAAAGCTAGTAGTAGAGGTAATGGACCAAAACAGCTGTTCGGGTTGGCGCGGCTTGAAGAAACAGGCACAAAAGTTGTTGCACGAGGCAATGGGGAGTATGTGGAGGATTTTTCTTTTTCACTCCGTTGCTTAGATGGTTTATTCCTGCCCAATTATGCCGCTGCTTATTTGGCCTTGAAACATCTCGGCCTCTCTTCTGCAGCTATTGCCACAGGTTTTCAGCGTTTTAACCACCTGCCCCATCGACTTGAATTTGTGGATGAGATAGATGGCATATCATTTGTAAACGATTCTAAAGCGACTAATACAGGTGCCGTACTAGGGGCACTTGGTCAGATAAAAAACAAGGTTGTCCTTATTGCTGGTGGGCGTGGTAAAGGGGATGATTACAGGCTGCTACGGAACAGTGTAGAGGGCAAGGTGCGCGCCCTTGTACTCATTGGTGAGGCAGCCGCCGAAATAGAAGATAGTCTGGGCGATATCGCAGTATGCAAACGGGCTTTAACAATGGAAGATGCAGTTGCTAAGGCCTATGGATGCGCCTGTACCGGTGATACCGTACTATTGTCTCCTGCCTGTGCTAGTTTTGATATGTTTAGTGACTATGGCAGGCGAGGGGATGTGTATAAGGTGGCGGTGAAAGAGCTTGTGGTACAGGAGCGGATAACCCAGAGTGAAAAAAATGCAAAGTAACAAAAAAATACGTCTTCTGCTTACCGGTGGTGGTACAGGTGGTCATCTTTTCCCTGCGGTTGCGACGGCTCAACAGTTTCAAAAACAGTTTCCGGGAACAGAAGTACTGTTTGTAGGTACCAACAGAAAAGTGGATACTGATTCTCTCTCGAATTACGGTTATGCCAGCAAAACCATCGCTTGCTACGGGGTGAAGGGAAAAAATCCATATCAGCTGTTAAAGGCGATTGTCACCCTGCCAAGGGCTTACATGCAGGCGTTAAAAGTCATTCGTGAATTTAAACCAGATATTATTGTCGGGGTCGGTGGTTATGTGACGGGGCCCGTGGTTGCCGCGGCAAAATCCATGGGTATACCAGCAGTGATTCACGAACAAAATTCGGTCCCAGGTCTTGCAAACAGAAAGCTTGGAGCTATTGTCGATAAAATCTGTCTGTCGTTACCGGGCAGTGGCAAACAGTTTGACCAGAGAAAAATTGTCTATACAGGCAACCCTATTCGTGCAGACATTCTTGCACTGTCCAGGAAAAAAGAGAAGAAGCCCTCTATAGAGAAAACAATTCTGGTGTTGGGTGGGAGTCAGGGCGCTCAGGCGATTAATGAATTATTGCCCCAGGCCATTGGCGCCTTGGATAGGAGACTTACTGCGGGGCTGAAAATCATCCATCAGACAGGTGAAAAAGATATAGAAAGGGTGCGGCAGACCTATGACAAATGTCGCATTGATGCTGAGGTAGAACCGTTTTTCAGGGAAATGGACAGGGTGTACAAAGAAGCTGATTTCGTTGTGTCGAGAGCTGGTGCAACAACCTTAGCAGAGATTTCAGTGCTGGGGAAACCCGCAATTTTGATTCCATATCCATTTGCTGCTGATAATCATCAACAAAAAAATGCGGCTTATTATGTCCAGGGTGGTGGGGCTGTGCAGTTCGTGCAAAAGTCACTTTCGAGTGTGGCGCTTGCAGAAGAAATTACTTCTTTTTTGACCCATCCTGAAAAACTAAAAAAGATGGCTGTAGCAATGAAAAAATTGTCATTTCCAGATGCTGCGGAACGTATCGTTTCCTGCTGTCTGGAAAGGATGAAGGTATAAGATAATGTACAGAAAAACCAAACATATTCATTTTGTAGGTATCGGTGGTATCGGCATGAGCGGTATTGCTGAGCTACTGCTCAATTTAGGTTATACCGTTTCGGGGTCTGACCTTAATTCGTCAGCGATAACTGAAAAACTCACCAATATTGGCGGAAAAATATTTACGGGACATGACAAAAGATGGATGGAAGGAGCAGATGTTGTTGTTACCTCCTCTGCAATTTCTGCTGAAAATCCTGAGGTTGTCCAGGCCCGGGCAGAGGCTATACCGGTCATTATGAGAGCAGAGATGTTGGCTGAGTTGATGCGCCTCAAAAAATATGGCATCGCCATAGCGGGGAGCCATGGGAAAACGTCTACCACATCTATGGTGAGCTGCATGCTCGCTTCAGCAGGATTGGACCCGACTGTAGTTGTCGGGGGGAAGGTTGACGCTCTTGGAGGCAACGCAAAGCTGGGTCAGGGTGAGTTCTTAGTGGCCGAGGCCGATGAAAGTGATGGGTCATTTTTAAAGCTTTCACCTGTGCTGGAGGTGATAACCAATATCGATCTTGAACATATGGATTACTATCGTGATATTAGCCATATAAAAGATACATTCCTCCTGTTTATAGATAGAATGCCTTTTTATGGGGCTGTTATTTTATGTCTAGACGATGCAAATATAGCGGATATCTTACCTCTCATTAAAAAAAGAACCCTTACCTATGGTCTTACTCCCAATGCTGATATCTACGCCGAGAAAATCACTTGGGTGGATGGGCGGATAAATTTTGTCGTCAAGGATAGCGGTGGGGAGATTGGGGAGTTGTCGATAACCCCGCCTGGCAAACACAATGTGTATAACGCCCTTGCAGCTGTTTGTGTCGGCTTGGAATTGGAACTGGGTTTTGCTGCAATTAAGAAAGGCCTCGATGGCTTTGTTGGTGTGCAGCGACGCATGCAGCAGAAAGGGGAAGTAAAAGGGATCTGTGTGGTCGATGATTACGGCCATCATCCAACTGAAATCAGGGCAACCCTGGATGCAATTAAGCAGGCATGGTCACAGAAACGTCTGATTGTACTTTTTCAACCGCACAGGTTTTCAAGAACAAAAGCCCTGTTTAAAGAGTTTCAAACGTGCTTTCATAAAGCGGATGTCTTGGTTATGTGTGATATTTATGCAGCATCCGAATCCCCCATTGAAGGCGTGACAAGTGAGGGCTTGCTTGAGGCAACCCGTCAACATGGTCAGCGTTATACCCATTATATGGCCGATGTTGACAACATGGCAAAAGAATTACTGCCAATGCTCCAGGATGGAGACCTTGTCTTAACCCTTGGGGCAGGAAATATTGTGCGGGTAGGTGAAGAGGTTTTGCGTCTTCTGGAAAAACAGACGGAGTCGTAATAATGGACAATAGTCTGCGCGCAAAACTAGAAGAGATCAGCCACGGAGAAGTGCTCTTTGACTGTCCGCTTGCGCCTTACACGTCCTTTGCTATTGGTGGTCCTGCAGATGCATTGCTGGTTATTAAAAGAAAAGAAGATCTCGCACATCTGTTAAACTTTTTTCACAACGAGTCCCTTCGGTGGCGAGTGTTTGGCAAGGGAAGCAATCTCTTGGTAAATGACGCAGGGTTTAGAGGGGTTGTGCTTCAGTTGGCGGGTGAGTTTGCCCAGATTGCTGAAGCTAGTGTCGTTGGAGAAAATCGGCTAACAGTTGGTGTTGGGGCAGGGTGCAGTCTAACCAAACTCAACCACCACTGTTGCAGGCAGGGCCTTGGAGGTATGGTGTTTAGCTATGGTATTCCCGGAACAGTGGGGGGCGCATTGCTCATGAACGCCGGAGCCTGGGGAAAACAGATGGCGGACCTGGTTGTTGATGTTGGTCTTATCACGGCTAAAGGTTACGAGAAATTAGCTGTAAAACCTGGGGATTTTAGATATCGAAATTGGTCTAGTTTTGCGGCATATATTGGACGTGGAATCATTGTTGATGTGACCCTCGCGCTTACTTCTGCCCATCCGTCGCAGCTACAGGGAGAGGCAAAAGAGCTGCTTCGTAAGAGGAAGGTGCTACAACCCCATAACTATCCCAATGCGGGGTCTGTTTTTAAAAACCCTCAGGGTGATAGTGCCGGTCGACTCATTGATGAATGTGGCCTTAAAGGAGAATCCGTTGGTGGGGCTATGGTTTCAACTAAGCATGGAAATTTTATCATCAACAACAACAAAGCCACCGCAACGGATGTGTTGACTCTCATTGCCAGGGTGCAGCATGGGGTCAAAAAGCGTTTTTGTGTGGATTTAGAACTGGAGATACATGTATTAGGGGCCAGTGGTTGATGGTTGCGAGATGGGCCGTGAATAAAAAAGAAGATGATTTTTGCAAAGCAACCTTACCCCGAAACTTTTTCCTGTTGGGATGAGAAAAATATTGTGATACATTTATTTAGGTATAGACCTTAGGGCGAGCATGGACATTTATTCTCAGATTAAAAAAATAGTCTCTCTCTCCTTGGAAAAGAAGAAGAGTACCTATCTTCGTGGAGATATTTTTCAGAGAAGTATTTCCACTAAAAATGGTCAATTGGGCACGGTAAATACAAAAATTCTTACCTTAAGGCGTCTGCTAAAGAGGAAAAATATTTTTGAGCAGAATAACTACTCCTCCCGGATGAAAAGTACTGGCAGTCTGAAGATTGGCAGGGTGGTTGTCTCGGCGACGGTTATACTGCTTATTTTTGTGTGTGGAGGTAGGGATTACGCCTTAAAAAAACTGCAGGAAATTGAGTATTTTAAGGTAACGGAGCTGAGCATAACCGGCGGCTCGGTTTTGTCTGAAAAAGAGCTGCGGGTCATGGCGGGTATTATTGCCCACCAGACAAGTTTGCTTGGTATGGACACAGAAAAAATAGAGGCCAAAATGCAGGCCGATCCATGGATTGCAAATGCTATGGTTCAGCGAAATTGGCCGTCCGGTGTAGATATTGAGGTGGAGGAGAACATCCCCCTTGCACTTCTGCTTACAAAAACAACAAAGGGAACGGAGTTACACTATATTGACAAGAAGGGACATACATTCATTCTGCTGGCTCCGGGGGGCAACATCGATTACCCGGTTGTGACCGGTTTGTCGGAAATCGAGGATGAACTTCTTCGTGGTGCTGCTTTGAAAGAAGTTTTGATTTTTTTAAATAAAGCCAGAAGAAATGACCCACATCTGCCGATTCAGTCTTTGTCTGAGGTTCATGTGACAAAAGAGGGTGGTTTGGTTGTGTATCTTGTAGATTACCCGTTTCCAATTTTCTTTGGAAATGGTAACACTAAACAGAAATATGGTAGACTCGTCGAGGTTCTTAAAGCTCTGTATAAAAAAGAGAAAGGCAAAGATTTAATTTCGGCTGTTGAATACATTCAGATGGACTATCTACAGGATAAAGTGCTTGTCGCACAAGATGGACAAGGTTGAAGAAAAGCGAATGGATGAAAAAAATTTAGATATAGAAGTAAGTGATACAGATATGCTGGTGTCCCAGGCCCCCATCGAAGTAGTAAAGGAAATCGGTGAGTTGGTTGTTGGGCTTGATATAGGGACCACAAAAATCTGCTGTGTTGTCGGCGAGGTTATAGATAGTGGTGTAAAAGTTATTGGTGTTGGCACCGTACCTTCCCAGGGTCTTAAAAAAGGTATTGTTGTTAATATTGAAAGTACCGTTACTTCTATTCGCGAAGCTGTTCATCTGGCAGAAGAAGATGCAGGATATGACCTGCAGTCTGAGTATGTGTATGTAGGTATCGCAGGAAACCACATTAAAGGTTTTAACAGCCCCGGAATTATTGCTGTTAATAATCGAGAAATCAAACAGGCTGATATTAACGATGTGATTGCAGCAGCACGGACCGTTAAGATTTCTGAAAATCAGCGGATCATCCATGTAATGCCACAGGAGTATATGGTGGATGACCATACCGGAATCCAAAATCCTTTGGGGATGACGGGGGTGCGACTTGTTACAAATGTTCATATTGTAACGGCAGATATTGCAGCAGTGCACAATCTGGTCACCTGTTGTAACAAGGCAGGTCTTGAGGTGGCGGATCTTGTTCTTGAATCGATTGCATCATCCTACGCAGTTCTCAGTAAAGATGAAATGGAACTTGGCGTTGCCCTTATTGATATTGGTGGAGGAACCACGGACCTGGCGGTGTTCTGTGATGGGACAATTCGTCATACATGTGAAATCGGTCTTGGTGGCCATAATCTTACCAACGACCTCTCTGTAGGATTGCGTACTCCTCTTCAGGAAGCGGAACGGCTTAAGGAGGATTATGGTGGTGCTATTGCTTCTATAATCAAACCGAACCTTGTAGTCGATGTACCTACTGTGGGTGACAGGGAGCCACGCAAGGTGACCCAAAAGGTCTTAGTGGATATTTTAGAGGCTCGGGTCCTTGAGATTTTAGAGATGATGAACAGTGAGCTTGTAGCCTCAGGACAGAAAAACAAAATTAATGGCGGGATTGTAATTACCGGTGGTACGGCACTCCTCGCCCATCTAGTTGATCTTGCCGAGCAGATATTTGACCTACCTGTTCGTATTGGTTATCCGACTGGTATTACAGGGAAAACGGCAGATTTGCATTCGCCCCGCTGTACTACAGCTGCAGGCCTGGTACTGTATGCTCGAAAGAATAATGATGCGGGTGGGAGACAGGCGATATCCGTGATTAGTAGAGTAAAAGAATGGCTTAAAAAAATCATGTAATTGGTTTTTTCCAGTTTTGCTGGGTTTTTCACAATGAGATATTAACGTATTGAGCAAATTTGCACTTTATCTCCACGAAAGTGGTTGTTTAAGTAATAGATGAGGGGGTTGTTATGCCGTTTAGAATACCGGAATCAGAAGGCGTGGCCGTAGTGAAGGTTTTCGGCGTCGGTGGGGGTGGCGGGAATGCTATCAACACAATGGTAGCGAACAGATTGCAGGGTGTTGAATTTATCGCCGCTAATACAGATAAGCAGGCTTTAAACCAATCCAAGGCAGATATCTGTTTACAGATAGGGCCGAATATTACCAAGGGGCTTGGAGCAGGTGCCGATCCGGAAACCGGTGGTATGGCTGCAATGGAGTCCGTTGAGGAAATCAAAGAAGCCTTGAAAGGTAGTGACATGGTTTTTGTTACTGCAGGTCTTGGTGGGGGAACTGGAACTGGTGCTGCCCCTATTGTTGCTAAAGTGAGTAAAGAACTCGGTGCTCTTACAGTCGCCGTTGTTACTAAGCCTTTTAGCTTTGAGGGTAAATTCCGTGCCAAAAATGCGGAAGCAGGATGGGCGGAATTGCATAAATATGCAGATACGATCATCACGGTGCCCAATGATCGTCTGCTGTCAATAATGCAAAAAAACAGTAAACTTTCCGATATGCTTTCAATGGCGGATAACGTTCTTTTGCAAGCTGTGAAAGGTATTACTGATCTTATAAATGTTCCCGGGCTTATTAACGCGGATTTTGCTGATTTACGTACGGTTATGCAAGAGGTTGGGCCGGCTATTATGGGTTCTGGAGTGGCAGTTGGCGAAGGGCGGGCTACCGAGGCTGCCAGAAGGGCCATTGACAATCAGCTTCTTGAAGATTTTGGTATTGATGGCGCGAGGGGTTTGCTCATTAATATCTCTGCATCGGAAGAATCGTTCACCATGTCAGAATTTATGGAGGCCTCTGCGCTTATCCAGGAAAAAGTCGATGATGATGCTAAGGTAGTTATTGGCGCCTTGTATGATGATGCCCTTGGTGATGAACTGCACGTTACGGTAATTGCAACGGGCGTTGGTAATATGCTTGATGAACAGGATACCATCAATCCTGTTGAAGATCATATGAGCAAACCTTCGCAACCCTTGAGAAAGGACAGTGACACAATTGCTAAAGGGGCTCCTGCAGCTCCAAATAGTCAATCTTCGGTTCGTCTACCTAAATCAAAATTTGATGCCCTTGATAACCTTGGAGCCTCAAATGTTCCGGATGGAAAAATGACGAATTCGATCAATTGGAATGACGATTACCTGGAAACACCAACGTATCTTCGCAGGAGAGCCAACTAGACGCTTTGTTCGGGGATGGTTTAGTGTGTTACACCTCTTTGCAATGTAGTAAAAAAATGTTGAAAGAGAGCAAGCAGACGGTGGGGCGTTGATATGGTTCACCAAGCTCTGTTTCATTGAGGACATTTTTTAGCTGTGCCCCTAAAACGCCTACTTTCGGACAATCTCCTTGGGCGTTTTTAGAAAACTCCTTGTTTTGACTGTTTATATAATGGGGCAGAGATCGCTGATCATTGTGTGTCTTTGCTTCGAGTATTAGCCTGTACAAGTGGTTGCCTTTTCTTACAGGACTCTCTCTCTCTTTAATATAGAGCTATTGTGTGTTTAATAGCTTGTCTTTGCGTTGTTTTTCCCTTGTTTCTTTTCTCTGTGTTCGCACAAATAAAGTTATGAACCTACAGCCAAGCGGTTTCTCCATGGGTATCAAGCAATGACCTATTCGTTTTTTCTTCGCCTGACTGAACAGGCAATCGCCGTATTCTCTGCTCTTGGTTTTGGGGCAAAAAAGAGAACCTCTGAGAACTCTCAAAAGGAGCAAAAGAATACAGATGATCCAGGCTCTGGTCTTGGTTCTTTTAAACTTGTAAAGTATTTTTCTTTTTCCAGCCTCGGCGTTTTTCTTATTTTTACTCTTCTTCTCTCTTGGTTGATTTCAGACAATGCTCGTAAGGTAATGCTACAGCAAAATGAGGAATATTCACTTCTTCTTGCAGAAAACATTAATCAACAGGTCTTTAGACGCTTTGTCCTACCGGCGGTGATTCGCTATGGCGGCATTGCCCTGCGTAAGCCTGAGCAGTTTGAATTACTCGATTCAGTGATAAAAAGTGTCATTCAGGGAATGAAAATAGGCTCAGTCACTATTTATGATTCGTCACGAAACATTATTTCCTATTCAACGATCTCTGATTTAATCGGGAAAAAAGATGTAGGAAAATATGAGTACAAAGTTGCCCTAGAAGGTGTCTCTAATTCACGTCTTGTTTACAGTGGTTCAGTTCTCAGTTTGTTGCATATTACCGATAAGATCCACTGCAACTTGAAAACATTTATTCCTTTTAAACAGGTCAGGACAGACGGGGATGGAGACCTGATAATGGGGGTAATTGAAATTGAGAAGGATCTCTCTAGGAATTACCTGCACATCATAAAATTTCAGGGTCGCATTATAGTTGTTTCTAGCTTGGTGATGGGAATCCTCTTTCTGGTCCTACGTTCCATCGTTGCAAGGGCAGGCGAAAAAATCGAGAAACGGGCAATAGAACGCCAGAGACTCGAAGAAAAGCTTAATCAGGCAGAGAGGCTTGCCCATCTTGGGACAATGGTTGCGACGGTCAGCCACGAAATTAAAAGTCCCCTTGGTATTGTGCGTAGTACTGCAGAGATTCTTGCCAAGAGAATTCAAAAGATTGCACCAGGTAATGAACATCTCGCCAAAATTGTTGTGGACGAGACAATCAGGCTCAATGATATTGTTGTTGAATTCCTTGATTTTGCAAGACCTCAAAAAACCAATCTCCTACCCGTGGGTATTAATGAAATAGTCCGTAAGGTACTGGGTTTTACTTCAGCGGAACTCAAACTTAAAAATATAGATCTTATTTCTGATCTCTCCCCGGATTTGAGCCAAAATTATATTGACCACGACCTGTTTTACAGGGCGCTTTTAAATATCTTCGTAAATGGTATACAGGCGATGGATGGCGGGGGCGAGTTTCAGGTAACCACGCGGAAAAATGCAAGTGGGCGCAATGAAATATCTATTCGGGACAGCGGGGAAGGTATCTCCCAAGAGAATGTTAAAAAAATATTTGAACCTTTTTTCACAAATAAAAATAAAGGTACTGGTCTCGGGCTTGCCATCACCAAGAATATTATAGAGAGTCATGGCGCAGAATTAACTGTGCAGAGTGTCGAGCAGGAAGGTACAACCTTTACAATAATCTTCCCGGTCGTGTCATGATCGATACGCTTCTAGCGGTACGTAATCTCTGCTTTCAGGGTTGTGGCCCCCTGTCATTTTCTCTATCCCAGGGGGAGTGCATTGGCATACGGGGACAATCTGGGGTTGGGAAAACCCAGATGTTTCGTGCCCTGTCTGATCTGATACCCTCAACAGGGGAGGTCCTGTTAAGAGGCCGTGCCAGGGAAACTTTTGCTGCACCTCGGTGGCGGACCTTAGTCTCCATGTTACCCACCGATTCAGTGTGGTGGTATGATGATGTCGCTGCACATTTTAACTCTTCCGAGGCGCGGGTCTTTCTTGACAGGATGTGTGGGAAAGTTGGCCTTGCCGCTGAAATAGCAAGTTGGCAGGTAAACCGTCTTTCAACTGGGGAAAAGCAACGTCTTGCCCTTTTACGAAGTTTGCAGATTAAGCCCGGCATTCTTCTTCTTGATGAACCGACCTCAGCGTTAGATGACCTCAGTACAAAGCTGGTGGAAACCTTGCTTCTGGAGCGCTGCCGGGATGAAGGACTTTCGCTTATGTGGGTCAGCCATGACGAAGCCCAGCTAGCACGGGTGAGTGACAGATTATTTGTTATGCATAAAAATCAACTGACAGAAGTCGTCTAAGGGGCATGTTCTGTTTTGCGGATTGAAACATTAAGTAACTCGGGTTTGTCTCACATAAATCTGTATTGTATTAAGGCATTACTTCAACAATGTTTTTGCCGGGGCGTCATAGACTACTGCCTTTTGTTTAGTGTTCGTGGTCTTTTGTGACAGCAGGTCCTTTAGTAAGGCCTTAAGGGGTGGGGTATGAATATTGATTCGGGTACAGTTCTTCGCTTAACGAGTTTTGATCTTTGTCTGGCCTCCTCTTTGATGCTGGTTCTTGCAATACTCAGCCTCGTATTGCAACTTGGTCTCGAAAAAAAAATCCTGATTTACTCAATTCGGATGACAGCTCAACTCCTTTTTATAGGTGTCATTCTTCGTTATCTCTTTGCAAGTTCTAGTTTTATCCTCGTTTTTTTATTGTCGATGGTCATGCTCTCTGCCGCTGGACGTGAAGCTTGGGTCAGGCAGAAGAGAAAGATAAAAGGTTTCACTGGTTATTTGATTAGCACTGGGTCGATGTTTGTCTCCTCTTTTTCCATCGCCCTGATTGCCCTGAGTGTCATTATTGATGTCAAACCTTGGTATACTCCCCAGTATGCTATTCCACTGCTTGGTATGTTGCTGGGCAATACCATGACCGGAGTTGCACTTGCCGTGGACCAGCTGACCGAGCAGTTGTATCGTCGAAGGAGTGAAGTGGAACAGCGATTACTTCTTGGTCAAGACTGGAAAGAGGCAAGTCTTGATATTAGACGCGATTGTATTCGCACAGGAATGACGCCCATTATTAATTCCATGGCTGCGGCGGGGCTTGTCAGCCTGCCCGGTATGATGACCGGCCAAATTCTTGGAGGGACGCCACCCGTTGAAGCCGTAAAATACCAGATTCTTATTATGTTTCTTATCGCTGGAGGTACCGGGTTTGGCGTTATTTCTGCGATATGGGCATCGAGTAGGGTGCTTTTTGATCACAGGGAACGTCTGCGCCTTGATAACCTGCAATCAGAGAGGTGATAAAAGCCGCCTTTTAAAAAAAGGAGCTTGTGGTTTGCAATGTTTAATGTACATATGATTAAAACTGTGCAGGTTAGCCGGTAGTATCGGTTGAAAATCATTATTAAAAATTTTGTAATGTTGAGGGAAAGGCATGGGAAAAAAAATACTCATTATTGGTGGGGTAGCGGCAGGGCCAAAGGCTGCCTGTCGGATAAAAAGATTGATGGCGGATGCAGAGGTTACAATAGTGGATCAGGATAGTCTGATTTCCTACGGTGGCTGTGGCATACCTTACTATGTCGCAGGTGATGTCTCGGATGAAAAAGAGCTGAGATCCACCAGCTTTCATATGCTCAGAAATGAAGCATTTTTTGAAAATGCAAAAGGGGTAAAGGCTCTTACGAGTACCAAAGCCCTTTCGATCAACCGCAAGAATAAAACTGTTTTGGTTGAAAATATTGTATCGGGTAAGCAGACAGATCTCCCCTATGACACCTTGATGCTGGCAACGGGCAGTACGCCGATAGACTTACCCATTCCTGGAACTGATGCAGCAAACGTGTTCACGGTGAATGATCTGCATAAGGCAATTGCCATCAAAGAAATGATTGCCAAAGGTAAGGTTGATACGGCCGTGGTGATCGGTGGTGGGGCCATTGGAATCGAAATGGCAGAGGCCTTTACCGATCTTTGGGGCGTTAAGACTTCTCTGATCGAGTATATGGACCAATTGCTTCCACGTATTGTGGACAAGCCCTTTGCGCGCATAATGGAGAAAAATCTTAGAAATAGTAAGGTAGATCTTTTCCTCGGTGAAGGGGCAGAAGAAATTATTGTTGTAGATGGTGTCGCAGTAGGAGTACGGACAGGAAAAAGAACAATAGATGCTGATCTCGTTATTATTGCAGCAGGAATCAGACCCCGGGGTGAACTTGCCAAAGAGGCGGGACTCCAGACTTCTGATCGTGGAGCAATTACTGTTAACGAAAGGATGCAGACTTCTGATCCAAACATTTACGCCGCCGGTGACTGTGTAGAAATCACCCATCTTGTGTCTGGGAAAAAGTTTGTGGCTCCATTTGGAAGTATGGCCAATAGAGAAGGCCGGGTCGTCGCCGATAATATTGCAGGTATTCCTTCAAAATTTAAAGGTGGAATAGGCAGTTTTATTGTTAAGGCCTTTGAGGTAGCAGTGGGTTCTGTTGGCTTGAGCTATGAGATGGCATGTGCCGAGGGGTTTGATGCTGGTTATTCACTGTCATCACCTGCAGACAGGGCTCATTTTTATCCCGGTCAGGCTGTTATCTGCCTTGAACTTGTCTTTGATAAAAAAACCAGGCGTGTTTTAGGGCTCCAGGGTTCGGGGCCTGTAAATGATGGCTTGTCTGTACGTTTAGATGCTGCTGCTGTTGCCATTAGTGCAGGCGCTACCATAGATGATTTTGGTACCATCGAAATGGCATATTCACCTCCCTTTTCCCCGGCAATAGATCCAATCAATGCCGCCGCTTATATCGCTGATAATCTCTGCGATAACAGGATGCGTCAGATTGATCTTGAGGTCTTTAACGATTGGATGGGGCAGCCAGAAAAGAATACTGACTGGGTTGTTGTTGATGTTCGAAGTGAAAGAGAAATGGCTCCTTATAGAGAAAAATTTGGGGATACGGTGTGGCTGTCTCTTCCCTATGATCAAGTGAGGTCTCGCTATGACGAGTTGCCAAAAGACAAAAAGATGATCATTTTCTGCAATGCGGGCTCCAGATCTTATGAGGTGCAGGTGTTACTCGAATCTGTTGGTTTTCCTAACACTGAGGTGGTGCCAGGAGGTTTCAATATAATCAGTCGTATGGGCGCAGAATGGCTGCCAGTTCTATAGTTCAGTACTATTCTGAATGGTGCTTAAAACCGCTTGGGATTTTGCTTGAAAAAATATCATTTTTTTCTCTATCAGAATTAGACAAGCGGTGAGGGCCTGTGCTATGATAAGTATTCTTACCGATAGTATTTATTCAGTGTAATTTATCAATAATATTGATTGCAGGGGTTTGTATGGCAGAATTGAATGGAAAGCACATGATTGAAGAGATTCAGGATAACATAAAAACAGGTGATGCATTAAAAGCGCAGCTCGTTTTGTCGCATATGGGGGGCATTGATCAAAAAACACGTAATAAGCTGGTGTATTTACTCTCCCGTGCTGACGTTGAATTTTCTGTTCCTCTTTTTCTTTATCTGCTTCAGAAGCATCCTGATGTCGTTGGAGATATGCCGATTATTCGTGAAACTTTGTTGTCCATCTTACTTGCATATCCCGAGAAGTTGGTCGCATTTCTTGGCTCTCCTAAGATTGATGATAAGACAGAACTCATCAAACTTGTTGGTGAGTTAAAACTTGAGACAGCTACCTCAAAACTTCTTGAGATTGTCGCGGTTTGTGACGACGAAGCTGAAATACACATAATTATTGAGAGTCTTGGCCTGATAGGCGATCCCGAGTCCATCAATACTCTGACAGATTATCTGTATGCCGCAAATAGAGAGCTTATCACAGGTGCAATCCAATCTTTAGGGCAGGTGGGGACACCCACCGCAATGCATAGATTGGCCGAAAGGATGGGCACGGATCATGAAATCGATTATATGATTCTCTCAATCTTTGCAGAGGTTCAAGATCAGATATCGCTGGAAAAACTCAACGATACAATTCGTTCGCACTACGCTCATATGCGGACCTTTGCCAAGTCGGAGTTGGTAAAAATTGGCCCCAAGGCGGTTCCGGTATTGATTGAAAACCTCTATGGCAGTGATTCGGACTTCCTCATTCATACCTTGAATGTTCTTGGGGATATTGGTGATGAGTCGGCGGTTGTACCTATTCGTAAGTTGTTGGCAAATGAGCCTAAAAGCGCCAATGTACGCTTTGCAGCGTATGAAGGGCTTGCAATGTTGCCTCTTAAAAAAGGTGCATATACATTGACGGCAGGGCTGACGGATTGTGAAGATCATGTTTGTGTAGCTGCAGCCAGAGCCATTGATAAAAACTTTTCTACGATTCTTGGTGCAGGTATTAAAAACCTGCTGAGAGGGCCCGAGGCTGAAGCGAGACATATTTCAAAAATAATTGTTAATGCACAGGTTGATAATATCTTTTTAAACCTTGCAGACGATGAAGTTTTTGAAGAACTTGCCCTGGTCTACCTCCCCCATACTCATAAAGATATCCGGAATCATTACAGTCAGTTATTGAAGCAGAATGGTAAAGAAGCCTTTGCTCAAAAATTTACCGGTGCTGAGGAAGATACGGTACGTCCTAAGATTGTTGCTGTTGATGATTCGAGGATGATCTTAAATATTTATAAGGTAACTCTGCATGAACTCGGTTTTGATCCAGTGTTGTTCGAGTTTCCTTCATCAGCAATCGAGTGGTTGGCAACAGAGAAACCTCTAATGGTACTGACAGATCTTAATATGCCGGATATAACAGGTATCCAGTTGACTGAAGAAATAAGGAAACGCTATACCTCAAAACTCCTACCTATCATTATGGTCACAACCCAGAATGAAAGTACGGACAACGAGGCGGCCTATGTCGCGGGAGTTGATTCTATCTTGCACAAGCCTTTTAATGCTGCATCGCTGGGTGACGCAATAAAAAATGTTTTGAAGAAAGTTTCTAGCTGAACAGCTTGAAGTGATTGCCTACATCCTCGGGCTTATGAGCGTCGGAGCCTAACTGAAATGTCATCTGGTGTTTGCTGGCCATCTCGAGGATGCGCTTATTTGGGAATGCTTCGTTACGGATAGCAATACCAGAGGTATTAATCTCTAGTGCCAGATTTTTGGCAGCTGCCCGGCCGAGTAGGTGGTCGATCTTTTGGTAGTGATGGTTGCTGAGAGTATGGCTGGGTAGCCAACGAAAAGGGGCATCTAGATGGCAGAGCATTGAGCCATTAATGACGTCGATTGCTTCAAGAAGTGTGTCGAGGTATTTACTAAAAAGAGCTGCGGTGTCGAGTTGAACTGCACGCTTAAGAGTATCGGGATTTTTACTCAGAAGGTTGAAGTGGTATTGGTCACCCTCAATCTTCTGAAAGTGGCAAGAAATACCGATTAAGTCCCAGTTCCTGCTGTTGATTCTTTCGAGCAGCACATCTTTACAGTCAGGGTTGTAGCCGCATTCAACTCCGAGTCCGATCTCTATCTTGTCTCTATATTTTTCCTGCAGTCGTCTGCCTTCCTCGAAGTAGTAGTCAAAATCCTTCTCAGAAAGCCAGGAAGTTTTGGGCGTAATAATACCCTCCTCCATATGCTCTAAAAAGACTATGTGCATGAGTCCTCTTTTCAGGGAGGCAAGCACGTATTCTTCCATTTCTCCTAGAGCGTGTCCACAGAGCCGCGTGTGTATATGGGTGTCACAGTATATTGATGAATAACGTGAAGACCCCAAATATTTCATGATAATATGCTGGCTGGTTGGGCAACGGTGTTAGGCGTTTCCTTTTGGGAAAAAATGCAGGGTGCCATCGATGTCGGAGGTGTCGCAGAAGTGTCCTCGTTCCAGTTCAAAATCGAGGTATTCTTCAATACCTTCAATCTTCAATGAGAGAGCGGGGCCATCTTGGAGATGATATACAACTGTGTCAACATGTGTTAAATCAACTGGGCTACAAAATATTTTCATTCTATGCAAAATCTTTACTACTCCAAGTTACTGTCTAAGGGTTAAAAGTAGTGAAACTATTGAGCAACACTCTAACTGCTTTTGTTGTGGTCTTCGAAGGTAATACTCGTATGCTTCAAAGCTCAGATTCAATGGATTTGAAGAAACGTGAACGTTGAGACGGGCATTTAACCGATATGTACGAGCCTTCTGAATTGTTACAAAATTGCTTCTTAACCAGATAAGATATACGAAAAAAACACAAAAACTGCAAGTAATAAGGATAAACAAATAACGAAAAAACAGGTGGTGTTGAATTCTGAAAATGAGACAAGCTGCATCTTATAATGCAGCTATGGCTAGAGAACCGAAATAGGTTTACACAAGGCTCCTAGCTGTTTACTATGCGTGGTTATCTGCAAAAAACAACGCTCCCCCGGGGGAGTCATATATAACTTTTCATTTAGGTGATGTTAATGAGTAATGAAAACAACGATGTTAAAGTGAAGATGCTTTTCGGTAAAGAAAACAACCCATCTTCAATCGAACCTAAAAAACTTACTTTGGACAGTCATATCAAGTTTCGTTGTCATCCAGGGGTAAGATGTTTTACAGCGTGTTGTGGCGGGATTAAGATAGTCCTTACCCCCTATGATATTTTACAGTTGACTAGAAGACTTGAAATTCCGGCCCACGAGTTTTTACACAAGTACACATCACCAACATATCTTGAAAAGACCGATATGCCTGGTGTTATGATAAAAATGCGTGAGGATGACAATAAATGTCCATTTGTAACTCCTGAGGGCTGCACCATTTATACAGACCGCCCGACAGCATGCAGGTATTATCCTGTTGGAATGGCTGATTTTCATGAAGGCGGTAGTCGAGATGCCGACGGAAAAGAAACTATTGCAATGGAAGAAAAATTCTTTTTTACCGTTCGAGAAGACCACTGCAAGGGATTTGAAGAAGACAAGGAATGGACCATCCGTGAATGGCGCAAGGATCAGGGTGTCGATGTAAGAGATGAAATGAACAAGGAATGGCTTCGTCTTGTCATGCGACGTAAATCTTTTGGTCTGCAGGCAACGCTTTCTGAGCAGGCGAAACGAATGTTTTTTATGGCATCCACCGACCTTGCAACATTTCGCAGGTTTATCTTTGAGAGTTCTTTTCTAGACACTTACGTACTAGATGAGAAAACCATTGAAAAACTTAAAGAAGATGATGTTGAACTCATGCTCTTCTCCTTTAAATACCTGGCTGCAACATTGTTTGGTGCAGAGGCGATTTCTATCAAGGAAGAGAAGATTAAGGCAAAGGTTGCCCAGATGAAGGAGCAGCAGGATGAAACCGTAAGGAATTCTGTCAAAGAATACGAAGAGCTTAAGGCTAACACAGCAAAAGAGAAAAAGGCTACAGGCATTAAATAGTTATATCTCTAGTATCTTGAAGCAAAAAGGGGTGTGTGGAAAATTTCCACACACCCCTTTTTTTATAAACGTAACGGCTTTAGCGCCCGATCAGCTGAATGTTGTGACAACTAACATTCATCAGCTGATCGGGTGGGAAAAAACTACTCTCCCTTTTCTGTTTCAGGCTCAAGTGCTGCAGCAAGACTCTTCAAGAATTTCCATCCTTTAAGAACATCTTTCTGGGATTCGGCCAATAAATCATCGGCAGAATCAGGATTCATACGTTTGAGCATTCTGTAACGGTTTTCACCAAGAGCATACTCTTCAAAAGTGATAGAAGGCTCTTTCTTAGAGTCAATGATCAATGGATTCTTACCTTGATCCTCAAGGTCCGGATTGTATCGGTAAAGAGGCCAATGACCGCAGGCAACTGCTTTCTTCTGTTGCTCAAGTCCCAGAGCCATGTTGATACCATGGTTAATACAATGGGAGTAAGCGATGATGAGAGACGGGCCGTCGTAGGCTTCTGCCTCTGCTATTGCCTTGATTGCTTGGGCTGGATTTGAGCCAATACTAATTTGGGCAACATACACATTCCCGTAAGTAGCAAAAATCATACCCATATTCTTCTTAGGCATTTTCTTACCGCCGGATGCAAATTGTGCGGTTGCAGCACGTGGGGTAGATTTGGACATCTGCCCACCGGTATTGGAATAAACTTCGGTATCCATTACGAGAATATTAACATTCTCACCTGAAGCAAGAACGTGATCAACACCACCATAACCGATATCGTATGCCCAACCATCACCACCAAAGGCCCAGACAGACTTCGTCACAAGATATTCGGTGAGAGGACGAAGTCGTTTTGCGATAATGTTACTACTTTTTGCAAGGAGTGTATTAAGCTCTGCGACTCGTTCGCGCTGTGCTTCGATGTCCATCTGTGTTAGCTGGGTCGCATCGGTGATTGCATTGGCAATTTCCTGGCTGATAATGCTCGCCTCAGCTGCTGCGGCAACAAGTTCGATAGCCTGCTGGTTTAACTTGTTCACTGTGGTTCTCATACCGGCTGCAAATTCAGCGTTATCTTCAAACAGTGAATTTGCCCAGGTAGGTCCACGACCGTCCTCACGCTTACAGTATGGAGTTGTTGGCAGGTTACCTCCATAGATGGAGGAACAACCAGTGGCGTTTCCGACCATCATTCTGTCACCAAACATCTGGGTTATCAGCTTGACGTAAGGGGTCTCGCCACAACCGGCACATGCACCTGAGAACTCAAAGAGTGGGCGCATCAACTGGCTGCCTTTAATCGTAGCAACATTGATTATTGCAGGATCAATTTCTGGTAGACCAAGGAAGTATTCTACATTCTTGGACTGTGTTTCTTTGATCGCTTCGGTGTTCGGTGCCATGACAAGGGCTTTGGTTTTAGCCGGGCAGACACTTACACAGAGAGTACAACCGCAACAGTCTTCGGTGAAAATCTGTAAAGCAAACTTTTGCCCTTTAAAAGCCTTACCTACTGCATCAATAGAGTCGAACGCTTGCGGCGCATCTTTAATCTCTGGGACGATTTTGATACGGTTCGCAGCATGGGGGCAGACAAGAGAACATTGCCCGCATTGGATACAGTTTTCTGAAACCCATTGTGGAACGGCAGTAGCTATATTCCGTTTTTCATATTGGGTGGTTGCTGTAGGCCAGGTTCCATCATCAGGTATTTGAGAAACTTTAAGTCTGTCTCCGTTTCCTTCAATGATTTTTGCGGTGACTTCCTGAACAAACTTTGGTGCATGCTCTGGTACAACCGGTGGAATGGCTTTGCCATCTACAGTGGTTCCCAGTGCAACTTCAACGATGTTCTTAACAGCGCCATCTACAGCGTCATAGTTCATCTGTACAATCTTGTCACCTTTCTTGCCGTAGGTCTTTTTGATGGCATTTTTGATAGCCTCAATTGCTTCATCCTGAGTAAGAATTCCAGAGATGAGGAAGAAGGCGGTCTGCATGATCATATTGATACGTGCACCAAGACCTAAAGCTAGTCCGAGCGAAACAGCATCTATGATATACAATTTGGCGTTTTTATTGATGAGATCCTGTTGAACCTTACCAGGCAGTTCATCCCACACGGTCTCTTTGGTGAAATTTGTTGTGAGCAGGAAGGTTCCACCTTCATCAAGATTCTTCAGCATGTCAACTTGCTTAAGGAAAGTGAAGTTATGACAGGCGATGAAGTTAGCTCTATTAATGAGGTATGGAGCAACAACAGGATTTTTGCCAAAACGCAGATGACTTGTTGTTATAGAACCGGACTTCTTAGAATCGTAAACAAAGTAACCCTGGGCAGAGTTGTCTGTTTCTGTACCAATGATTTTAATGGTGTTCTTATTGGCACCAACAGTACCATCAGAGCCGAGACCGAAGAACATTGCGCGATAGACGTCAGAACCTTCGATGTTAAAAGATCTGTCGAAATCAAGACTTGCAAAGGTAACATCGTCGGTGGGACCAACACAATATTTACTCTTTGGTGCCATGGACTTCATGTTGTCAAAAACAGCTTTGACCATAGCGGGGGTGAACTCTGCTGAACCAAGTCCGTATCGTCCTGCAAGAACAAGTGGCGGATAGATTGTGCTGTTAGCTTCAGCTGCCTCGCCTACCGCTGTACGTACATCTAGATAGAGTGGATCACCAGGTGCTCCCGGCTCTTTGGTTCTATCGAGGACAGTAATACGTGCAACAGACTCAGGAAGTGAATTGACCATGGCCTTACAGTCAAATGGTCGATAGAGACGAACCATAACCATACCGACTCTTTCTCCCTGGGAGATAAGATAGTCGACAGTGGCGGCAACTGTTTCACAACCGGAGCCCATCATGACTACAACGTTCTCAGCATCAGGGGCGCCATGGTAATCAAAAAGATTGTACTGACGGCCGGTGAGTTCTGCAAACTTATTCATGGTTTCCTGAACGATTCCAGGAACCGCGTTGTAGTACTTGTTCACAGTCTCACGACCGGTGAAGAATACATCAGGATTCTGAGCGGTACCACGAATGGTAGGGCGATCTGGGGAGAGTGCTCTTGATCTGAACTCAACAATGAGGTCCTCGTCAATCATTTCTCCCATCACTTCGTAACTGACTTCTTCGATTTTTTGAATTTCATGGGAAGTTCTAAAACCATCAAAGAAATGCACAAAAGGGATGCGTGAAGCAAGAGTTGCCTGGGTTGCAATGAGTGACATATCCATGGCTTGCTGTACGTTTTCTGCACAAAGCATTGCCCAGCCGGTTTGACGGGCCGAATAGATATCACTGTGATCTCCGAAGATAGACAGTCCCTGACAAGCGATTGCACGGGCTGTAACATGAAAAACTGTTGGGGTGAGTTCACCCGCAATTTTGTACATGTTAGGGATCATGAGGAGCAGCCCTTGGGAGGCTGTAAAGGTGGTACAAAGTGCTCCTGTTGCCAGAGATCCGTGGATGGAGCCAGCTACGCCAGCTTCGGACTGCATTTGATTAACAACGGGTACGGTGCCCCAGATGTTTTTTTGCAAGGTAGCCGATTTTGTATCGGCTTCAGCTGCAAGTGGAGTGGATGGGGTGATGGGGTAGAGAGTGATGACTTCACTCGTGGCATATGCAACGTGTGTACACGCCTGATTGCCGTCAATAGTTACCATCTTTCGCGACATGATGTGTTCTCCTTTGTTGTACTATTAGTTGTGCCAGTAAGGTGGCGAGAACTGCATAAATAGTATTAAATAGCCTGAAGGGTCTGTTCTGTCATGCAAGAAACACCCGGTGATAATAGACTACAATTCAGCGAATTACAACATATACAGAGTAATTAAACGCAGCCAAGTATAGGATATTTATTTAGCTGTTGCAACGGATGAGAAACGTTGATTGGTATTATAAGTAAAATCAATTTGAGGTTGATTGGAAGGGAAATAAAACCCACTTTACCCTCGTTTATATTACCCCTATTTTTATCAGTTGAAAGGAAAAAATAATGTTGCGTATTCAGGATCCTCTGCTGGAGGAGTTGCTTCAGTTTTGCTCTCTTCAAGACGAATTTGTATTTCTCGATACCTCACTTCCCGATCAGGAAAATAGTCAGTCTTTACTCTTTGTTAAGCCACGAAGGCGGCTTGTGTGTAGAGAGGGTGATGACCTTGAGTTGTATCTTAAACTTTTACAAAAACAGCTCAGCTCTGGGTACTACTTGGCAGGCTGGATTGGCTATGAATTTGGGTGCATGCTTGAGGCTCGGTATGATCAAGATACCAGCTCCTTTTCTGAACCTCCGGTAATTCTTGCAGATTTTGGGGTTTTTGTTAAACCATTTAAGTTTAATCATCACACAGGGGATAATAATTTTCCCCTGCAATATCAACATGGCTTTGGCGCTTTCGATTCAGAATATTCCATTAGCAATCTCAAGCCAAATATGGAGCAAGCCGAGTTTGTTGAAGCGCTAGGAAAGGTGAAGGAATACATTGCTGCCGGTGACACGTATCAGGTGAATTACACGATGAAACTGCTCTTCGAGTTTCAAGGTTCTGTAAGCGCCTTTTATAGGTCTCTTCGGAGGAATCAGTCCGTCGGCTATGGGGCCTATATCAAAAACCGGCAGGAGCACATTCTCTCTTTTTCGCCTGAATTGTTCTTTAGAAAAACTGCGGATAAAATTATCACCAGGCCGATGAAAGGAACAGCTATTCGGGGCAACAACCTTGCTGAAGAGCTGGGGAATATATCGGCCTTACGTTGTGATCCCAAAAACCGTGCTGAAAACGTTATGATCGTGGATCTTTTGCGCAACGATCTGTCTCGATTGTTGTGTTGCGAGGAAGATTCCTCTGTGACTACGGTGTCGCTTTTTGATGTGGAATCCTATGAATCTCTGTTGCAAATGACTTCGACTGTTCATGGTGAAGCCCCGAAAGATGTTATTAAAAATCTATCTCTTTGTCGCTTGATTCAAAGCCTCTTTCCTTGTGGTTCCATCACCGGAGCCCCTAAAATTCGAACTATGCAGATTATTCAAGAGCTCGAAAAAGGAGCGAGGGGCGTTTATACTGGTGCTATTGGATACTTTGCACCGGATGGTGATGCGGTTTTTAACGTTCCTATTCGAACTATTTGTTTACGTGGAGGCAGGGGGGAAATGGGTATTGGAGCTGGTATTACCCATGGTTCAAATCCCCATGAAGAATGGCGTGAATCTTTACTCAAGGGACGTTTTATGACCCATTGTCAACCGAACTTTAATCTGTTTGAAACAATTCTCTGGAGAGAGGGGAGCGGCTTCTATCTTTTAGACGAGCACCTTTTGCGGCTTAAGCGGGGAGCTACTTATTTTAAATTCTCTATTGATGTACGCGAACTGGAAAAACGTCTTGAGGAAAGGGCAGCATCCTTTTTAGAGGCTGACTTTTGTCAATCTGGAGTCAGAAGTCAGAAAAATGACGCTGCACCAACGACCAATAAATTGGATATAGTGCCGGAGCAGCTATTGTGCTCACCTCCGGCAAAAAGCTGTATGCGGGTGCGTCTTGTGCTTGAGAAGGATGGGCGTGTATCCATAGTAGCAGTTGCGTGCGAGCCTCCACGTTTTACCCAGTTACCTGTAGCTTCTGAGATTGAAAAGAGGGCAGTATCTGGACGCATACGTTATGCGGAGGAAGGTGTGAAGGAGGAGAAACAGTACCTCAATTATAAAACAAGTCGCAGGCTTACCTATGACAGGCAATACAAAAAAGTGCTTTGTAGAGGGGATGCGGATGCAATCTTTTGCAATGAAAAAGGTGAGATAACAGAGGGGTGTATCAGTAATATTGTGATATTGAAAGATGGTGTTTTCATCACCCCCCAGGTTCATTGCGGTCTCCTCCCCGGAGTGATGCGTGAACAGCTGTTGGCTGGGACGGCGGGGTCATCTGTTCCCGTCGAAATGATTCTGAGAAGAGATGACCTAGAGGAGGCGGACGCCTTGTTCATCTGTAACTCTGTACGTGGGGTCGTCCGGGTCCGTCTCGTTACTTGAAGGGGCTCAGTGGACCAGTGAATTGTCGTCTTCAGGAGATACTTGAACCGGTGGTATGATAAGACCATGTTCTTTGCCCAGCTCGCGACTAGTGCTCATAAATGAGGATGGGAGAGGAATCTCACGATCTTCAAGAAGATAGCCGTATTCTTTCGCTTTGATGAGCGTTTCTGAGCTGTCTTCACCTTCTTGATTATCACATAGTGTCTGGATACGAAGAGCGTCGGTTATGTGTTTACATAAAACGGAGTGGTTTTCGTGCAAACTGAGAAGTTGCTGCTCGATGTGACCCCAATTCTTTTCTCGGAATGTCTGGAAGCGAGCTTCAGGGTTCGGAGTGCCGAAAATCTCGTTGGTGATTGATCCCGCGAGAATTGAATTTTCTTCCTGATCGTTGTGCGGCTTCATTTTTTCAAGATGAATGCGTACTTCTTTGAAGAGAATCATCTGGACAAGACTGACAGCCTCCCGGAGTGATTGAATCAGTTGTGACTTTTTGTCGTTTTGTTCTGTTTCCATAGATATTTGAGTCCTTATAGAACAAATTTAACTGCTGGAGATTTTTTTAATGTTTCATATATTCCAAGGCGGATTTCTTCATTTGGCACAAGAAGCTCTGCATTGAGACTGTGGTATTTGCCCTTTGAGGACACGTGGGAGTGGGTAATGGACACTTCAATAGGGGCACAACTTGAGATAATGATTTTTTTTAGCAGAGTACAATCCTCTCCTATCACCTTGTAAACCCACGTACAGGGGTATTTTATTTCTGGTTGTTCTGGTCCATTGTCACGGGGGGTCTTTTTGTTTAATCGCATGGTTGCTTCAAATTTGTTTCTGGAATATAAGAGGAATGAGGAGGCCGATCTTCTTACCAAGCCCAAAGGTGGGATAAGTGTTTCGATGGGCTCTTTTTTTGTCTCTTGCTGCAGCTCTATTTCTCATTCTTTAGCTGCAATATGTTTTCATTTACCTTATTGCTAATGGGGTTTTAAGAATAAGGCACTAATAGTGAATGCAGCTCAAAGAGTCAAGTGAAAGACAGATGTGAGCCGCTTGGATTAAGCTTGGAGATGTGCTTTGGAGTGAGTTTGTTCTTTTGCGAAAACCCAATAAACCTACCCGTAGGGGCATGGGATCGGCAAAAAACGCATAACTATCTGTATTAGTGTTTTGTAATCAGCTTGCAGTGGTGGTATTCTTAAGGAGAGATCGTGGCAGTTGCTTTCCTAGAATTAGTATTTTGGGAAACATGCTTATCCGGTATACGTTGACCACAGTACGCTGGAAATATTTGTCGGGTAAGAGGAACTGCGAGTAGTTGTCAGGTAATAGGGGGGAAAGGAATTCCTGTCTAAGGAATTATACCACCGCCTGTAGCTGTTCATCGGTGGTCCAACTTCGCTCAATTGGTGCCTCGCAGTGTATGAGTGCTATCTATAAAAAGAGAAATGGACGAAGTTGGAGTGTTGTTGAGTAGTTACTATATAACAAGTACATCGGTAGAGGCTGTGGAACATTGAATTGTGAAGCAGATAACTAGAGAGAGATTGTTTTGGATTTAACAGATAAAAAAGCAGTAATTGAAGCACTTAAAGATAGTGAGGCCCAACGGAAAGCCATTGTAGACGGTTATTCTGGGATTCTCATTCTTTTTAACAAGGACCATGTTGCGTTGTGGGTTAATGAGGCGACCCATGTTGAATTTCCAGACGCCATAGGTCGACATTGTAATGAAATATTTTGTGCCAAAAGTGAACATTGCGCGGATTGTGCCTTTGAGCGATGTCTAAAATCGGGAAAGATTGAAACAACTACCCAGCGTATTGCCGTTGACGGAGCGGGTAACGATGATACCGTTTTCGATATAACAGCATCTCCTGTCTATAATACAGAAAATTCAATGTCGGGAATAATTGTCATTGCTCAAAATGTGACGGAAAAGTATGCGTTGGAAAAACAGTTACGACACACTCAGAAAATGGAGGCTATTGGCACATTGGCGGGTGGTGTGGCACACGATTTTAATAATGTTTTGACTCCTATCATGGGCTACACAGAAATTATTCGGCTCAAATTAGAGAGCGATGGGTACGACAGTGATAAAGTTTTTGCATATCTTGATGAGATTTTAAAGGCTTCAAAGAGGGCCAAATCCCTCGTGGAACAAGTCTTGACCTTCTCTAAGAGTAATGAACAGAAGGCGGTCTATCAATTTTTGCATCCGATTATTAAGGAAGTCATGAAGCTCATGCGCGTGACTCTTCCCAGCACTGTGACGATTATTGAAGATGTGGATGAAACATGTGGACGTGTGTTGATTGACCCGGTGCAGATTCATCAAGTGCTTATTAATCTTTGCACAAATGCATCCCATGCAATGGACGGAAGTCATGGGGAATTGATTGTTAAGCTGGCACCAGCAGCCTTTGTCGTTGATGGGAAGGACTGGCTGGAGCTTAGTGTTGCAGATAGTGGCAGTGGCATTGAGGCTGAAGACCTTGATCGAATATTTGAGCCCTATTTCTCAACCAAAGAAAAGACTCGAGGAACCGGGATGGGGCTTGCCATGGTACATGGTATCATTAATGCCCAGGGCGGTCATATCGATGTTCAAAGTGAGGTGGGGAAGGGGACCATTTTTAAAATCCATCTTCCTGTAATACAATACACGCCTAAGGCTCCTGTAGTTGAGTTTGGCGAGCTAAAATGTGGCTCTGGCAGAGTTATTCTAGTGGATGATGAGGAACAGGTCGTTCAAGTTACCGGGGAAATTTTGAGAAACCTTGGCTATGGAGTGGTGGGGAAAACATCACCCCAAGCGGCCCTTGAGTTATTCTCAGCCTCTCCTGGTGATTTTGACCTCGTCATTACAGACCTGACCATGCCAGGTTTGACTGGGCTTGAGCTGAGTAGGCGAATAAAATGCATCAGGGCAGATATTCCAATAGTCCTTTTCACAGGCTATTCTGATCTTGTCTCAAAGGAAGAGGCCAAAGAAGCAGGGATCAACGAATATTGCATGAAGCCGATATCTATGCGGGATCTCTCAAACGTGGTCCTTAAGTTTTTAGGTAAAGGGGCTTCGACTGATGAGCCAATTGTTCCTGAAGATAAGTAGTCAGGTCGTCTCCTCAACCATAGGTATTTGCGCCGTTGATGAGACTGATCTGGTCGTTGAGTGTCCAGAGGTCATATATATAACCAAAGCCGAAGATACCAAATGTGCAGAGATAGATTAAGCCGGTTACCCACTTATCCATGTACATTCGATGTATGCTAAATAATCCAAGAAAAGCGAGGAGTAGCCAGCAGAGGTTGAAGTCGATTTTCCCATCGTTGTAGCGGATAGCTGCGTCTCTGTTCATGCCGGGTATAAGGATGATATCTATAATCCAGCCAATGAAAAAGAGACCAAAGGTAAAAAAATAGATGGTTCCCGAAATCTGTCTACCATAATAAAATCTATGGGCTCCTAGGAAACCAAATATCCAAAGTATATATCCTATCACCAGTGAATGAGTTGTTGGCTGTTCTGTATACATAGTTGTTATTGTAGTAATGATTTAAAGGTTTGTACCCGCTTCCATGCACTCCTTATTGTCTCTTCACTTAAGGAGCCTTTGTTAACCGCTTTTTCAATTGCCTTGTGTATCCTGCTGAAAATTGTTGGGTCGTAACTGAGGTTGTTGCCTATTATAATAAGGTCTACTCCGGCTTTTAGTGCCATTATGCAGGCATCCTCTAAAGCATATTTGTCGGTTATCGCTCGCATCTGCAAGTCATCTGAAATCACAACTCCCCCAAATTGCATATCCTCTTTAAGTAGTTTGTTGATTGTTGGTACTGAAAGAGTAGCCGGGTAATCAGGGTCCAAGTCTTTGTTGTAGAGATGTCCGACCATTATGGCATCAGCCAAACCTTTGGTTATTAGTTTTTTGTAAGGTTCGAGTTCCGTTGTCTGCCAGCTTTTTGTGATGTCAACAAATCCCAAATGTGAATCGTCTTTTGAACTGCCGTGTCCCGGAAAGTGTTTCAAGCAAGAAAGAATACCAGCCTTACGGTGTTCCGTCACCCAGATAGAGGCGTGTTCGAATACCTTGTCTGGCTTATCTGAAAAACTGCGTTTAACCTTGCCGATAATGGGGTTTTTGTTATTGCTATTGAGGTCGACAACCGGTGCAAGGTTAAGGTTAACGCCGCAGTTTTTTAGCATGTAGGCCGTTTGAGTGGCACTTGCTCTGGATTGCATTGTACCTGTTGCAGCGCCCAGTTGCTCTGCACTGGGACTGACGGGAAAACCAAATTCCTCTCTAAATCTATTGACTCTCCCCCCTTCCTGATCGACAGCGATAAGTAGTTTAGTTGAACTGAATTCTTGTAATGTTGCTGTTAACTGCTTCAGCTGGGCGGCCCCTGTTATATTATTGGTAGCCGCTTTTGTTGCAAGGTGGCGATCAAATATAATGACCCCCCCAAGGCTTCGCTCGTCAATATCTGTGAATATAGGATGACTTTTAGAAACTGTTTTCCCTGTGAAGCCAATAATGAATAATTGGCCGATCATCTGCTTTAGAGATGGACGTTGCATGGTGTAATCCTGTAGTAAGGTGTCGATATTGTGTGTTCTTCTGGCCTGGAATGACCAGGAAGCCCCTCTCGTGTCAAGATTGTGACAGTTGAGGCTGCTGTTATATTTCTTTCGAGCACGATTTTGGGTAGTAAAAAGTCAATGTTTTGAACGCATGTTTGTAACATACTGTAAGTACAGCATATTGTGTTTGTGTTATAAGCGGCTTTGCGAAGATTGTTTCTGTGGCACATATTGTGCATAGTGAAAAGTAACAAAAAATATTTAAGATATTATTTCCCGTGACGATAAGTAATTATCCAAAGTAATATTTTAAACTTTTTCTCTATATTTAGGAAAGGAAACATGACAATTTCGACAAATCAATATCAATATGGGGATTCCAATAGGGAACAGCCTCAGCTAGCTGAAGTAATGGCTGAGCTTGATAATCTGAAGAAGCAGTCGGAACGGCTTGATTTAGCCAATAAGCTACATGCTAGAATGGCAGGAGTCCTGAGTTTGACTGGGATGATTGAAGCGTATTCCGTTTGGCTCATGCCCCTCGTGAATCACGAGCTCATAGGATATAACAATACCAGTAGACAAAAAAGGCATCTATTCTGTTCAGGTCATGGTCCGCAAAGAAGGAGCGCCATAGCGTTTGCAGAGCAAATCATTGATGATAAATCAACTGTAATAGGCTCTTTTGTAAAAAGAGATGGTCGTTTTGCCTATAAATGGGTTTTTGAAACCACCGATGACGAGGGAATACTTCTTATACTAAAAAAAGGCCATGAGCTCTTAAGTAGTGAGATGGATCTGGTAAACGACTCCCTTGAGATACTTGCGGAATGTCTGAGACGTGGTCTTGAATATGAAGATCTTTGTGAGAAGGCCAGTAACGATGCCCTTACCGGTTTGTCGAACAGGCGGGTCTTTGACGAACGTATTCAGGCAATGATGGCGGGTGCAAAAAGATACAATCATCCATTGTCAATGATCTCCATGGATCTTGATAAATTTAAGGCAATTAACGATAATCTTGGTCATCAGGCCGGTGATCATGTTTTAATTGCAGTCGCTGATGTTTTTAAGAAAGTAGTTCGCTCCACCGACTTACTTGTAAGGATGGGCGGTGACGAGTTCCTCATTGTGTTGGATCGAACAGATAGAGAAAGCGCAAGGATTCTTGCAGAAAGACTCTGTGTTGCAATCGATTTGCTGGACATCTGGGCCAATGATACTACAAAGCTCGGCATTTCCATTGGACTCTCTGAGATGGAAGATGGAGAGGCTCTACAACATTGGTTGGAAAGGACAGACGATATGCTCTATCATGCTAAGGCAAAAGGACGTGCGCAGGTGTCGGTAGACTGATCTGACTTGAAGTAAATAATAAAAAAGGCCAGCTTGAAAAAGCTGGCCTTTTTTATTGTCTACTTATCCCGTATTTCTCCTCATCTGTTAAGGAGAAATACAGGGCTCGTGTTTGTGTTAATATGCTACTGCCCACAGCCCTGCAGACCCGGGTGGTGGGTATTCATTTTTTAAGCTAGTGTGATATGTATTGGGATTACATGCAGGTTTCTTTGTTGCTGCTCTGTGTGTCCCAAACTCCATTCTCCGCAATTCACTTCATCACCAAGAAGAACATCTATTTCCTGTACAACGCCTTTAATATCGATAATAGGGTGTCTGGAAAATACCTGGGGTAAACCCTGAGTAAGGTTGCAGACAAGACAGCAGTTGGGGCGCTCATGGAGGCGAAGTTCCAAGGTCAGAGTAGTGTCTTTCACGCCACGGTAGCAAAGCTCAATGTCGTAAGCACCTTCTGAGGCGTCACCGAAAAGGGCATCGAAAAACTCATTACTTCTTTGTTTGGGGAATAATTGAGTGAGTACTTCTTGATTTAGTATCGTTGAAATATTATCTGTTTTCATAGGCTCTCTTTATACAGCAGTGAAGTTCATGAAAGATGATTCGTAATGAATTTTCCCCCGATAAACGGGACTCTTTTTAATATGCCCCCCGAAATAGGTTGTAACTGGCTTTGGGGGATTAAGTGCCTTGGTGATATATTCAAGGTGTTAAGCAGAAACAATATAAAACAGGAATGGTAATTTTGTCAACCAGCGTTGCCACTAGAAATTCACTGTGTTAAAGTAGCCGGCATGATTACTGACGATCCTTTTAAACCAATGGCCCAAAGCTCTGATATTATTAATTTACAAGACCTCAATGACCCACAGCGCGATGCTGTTACCACAACGGAAGGCCCTGTCCTCGTTATAGCAGGGGCTGGGAGTGGTAAAACCCGAACCCTTGTGTATCGGGTGGCGCATCTTGTGGAAAAGGGTGTGCCTCCGGAGGCTATTCTTCTTCTTACCTTTACCAGAAAGGCGAGCCAGGAAATGCTCTGGCGTGCCGGTCAGTTACTCAATGAGAATTGCAGTCGGGTACTGGGTGGCACCTTTCATGGGGTCGCTAACATGCTACTTCGCCGTTATGGCGGTGAGCTTGGTTACCCCTCGTCTTTTAGTATTATTGATAGATCCGATGCAGAAGGAATAGTAAATCTGCTAAAATCTTCACTTGGCCTTGGGAAAAAGGACAAACGTTTTCCCACAAAACGGGCCATTATTAATATGATCAGTGGTTCGGTAAACAAATCTATCGATATCGAAGATCTGGTTCAGGAACAATTTGGCCATTTACTTGATCATCTGGAGGATATTGTAAAACTTCAGAAACATTATAAAGAGTTTAAATTTGATCATGGACTGATGGATTATGATGATCTCCTGGTGAACTGGAAGCGGCTACTTACTGAATGCCCAGATGTGCAGCTAGCAATTTCCAAAAGATTCTCCCACATAATGGTGGATGAGTATCAGGACACAAACCTGATCCAGGCGGATATAATTCGGCGTACCGCCCATACCCACAATAATGTGATGGTGGTAGGTGATGATTCACAGTCAATCTACTCCTTCAGAGGGGCGGAATTTTACAATATCATGCGCTTTCCCAAGGTGTTTGCCGATACGAAAATTATCAAACTTGAGGAAAACTATCGCTCTACCCAGCCTATTCTCTCGCTTACCAACGATATTATCCAGAATGCGGCTGAAAAATATACCAAGACCCTCTTTACAAGTATTGAAGGTGATGTGCGGCCAAAGGTTTATGGTGGAAGCGATGAGAGAGATGAGGCCTCCTTTATAGTACGTACCGTTAATAAATTGGTTCGAGGCGGTGTTGCACTCAGTGACATCGCGGTGCTTTTTCGGTCAAGTTTTCATTCCTACAAACTTGAGTTGGAACTCGGTCAGGATGGTTTAGATTACGAAAAACGGGGGGGCATGAAGCTTACAGAGTCCGCGCATATGAAAGATATGATTGCTTTCATGCGGGTTCTTGTAAATCCCAAGGATAGTTTATCCTGGAATAGAATCTTGTTACAGCTCGAAAAGGTCGGTCCTGCTACAGCCCAGAAAATCTCAAATCTTATTGTAGCTTCAGACAATTGGTTAGAGGTGCTGCAAGCATATCCTGCTGGCAAGGCGTGGCAATGGTCGTATCGTGAATTGGTGATTCTCTTTGAGAAGTTGGTCGGCGGCGACCAGCAACCCGCAGTACTTTTTGAATTGGCCCTGCAGTACTATCAGCCAATTTTTGAACGTCTCTACAGTGATGACTTTCCAAAAAGGCAAAAGGATCTGGACCAGCTCAAGGGTATTATGGATGATTATAAGGAGTTGCAGGGCTTTATCGATGGCACAACCCTTGATCCTCCAGACGAAGCAAGCACAGATGAAAGCGATACAGCGCGTCTTGTTCTTTCAACAATTCACTCTTCTAAGGGCCTTGAATTTGAGGCTGTTTTTGTGATGGGTTTGGCGGATGGCAGGTTTCCACACGGTGGAGCTGGTTTTAGTGAACAGTGGGAAGAAGAGCGTCGGCTCCTGTATGTTGCTGCCACCAGGGCAAAAAGGCATTTGTATCTGACGTATCCCAGACGGCTTATGACCCCCGACAGGCAATTTAAAAGAACCGGGATGTCTCCGTTCTTGAGCGAGTTGAGTGGTGGGTTGTTTGAACGTGTTGCTGACAGTGAGTCCGATAACTTGCAGTCATTTCAGACCCATGAATCTTCGTATAGTCCGCCGGTAAAAAAGAAAAAGTCTAAAAAACTTGAAATGACTGATTTCCGTGTCGGAGCGAGGATTTCACATCCTTTCTTTGGGCCAGGAGTGGTTACCAAGCTATCCACAGCCAGGTCTCTGGATATCCATTTCGATCGCCACGGGATAAAAACCCTGCATCTCGACTATGCAAAATTGACTATCTTGTAACTCTTAAGAAAAACGAGTGAATGTCTTCCTCCTAAAATACGATGAGTGAAACAACCATGACATACAATGAAATAGTTGCCCATTTAGATGCCTTACAAATGCATAAAATTAAGTTAGGCCTTGATGCTATGCAGGACTTTCTTGAAAAAGTTGGTGGGCCGGAAAAGAGCCTGAAATATGTGCATCTTGCAGGGACCAATGGCAAAGGCTCTGTCTGTGCTGTACTTGCAAGTGTTCTTGGGCTCGCAGGATATAAGGTTGGAGTCTATACTTCTCCACATCTGAGCTGTGTTCGCGAGCGATTTAAGATTGGTGAAGAGTATATCAGCGAAGCGTCTTTTGCGAAGATTGGTAGTCGGATTTGTGATGTTTTAGGCGATGATCATATCACCTATTTTGAGTTTACTACAGCCCTCGGCCTTATGTGGTTTGCTGAATCTGAGGTGGATATTGTGTTGCTTGAGACTGGAATGGGTGGACGTCTAGACGCAACAAACGTAGTTACCCCCCTTATTTCTGTAATAACCAGCATTAGTATGGACCATGAGGCATATTTGGGTGATACCCTTGCCGCCATTGCAACAGAAAAGGCGGGGATCATTAAAGAAAAAGTACCTGTGGTCTCAACGGCCATTCATGCAGACGCTGCACCTGTCATCCAAGCATTTTGTAAAACTGTTAATGCACCTTTGTACCGCTTCACCATGGAGTTTGATTATGATATTAATGAAGACGGTACTTGGGTCTGGGTGGGAGGGGACGGTTTTTCTGGACGTCATATCGGTCCAATCTTATCAACAAGCCCAAGCCTGGTTCAGCAGGAAAATGAATCCCTTGCCATTGCAACCCTTCTTCTCCTTGAAGATTTTGGTTTTCCTGTTGATTTGCCAGAGATAATTGCAGGTATATCACGGGTGAAGTGGCCAGGAAGGATGGAGTATTTTACAAAGGAATATGTGCCAGCAGATCAGCTTGGATCTACGGAGAATAATGCAAAGAAATTGACATATATCCTTGATGGTGCACATAATGTTGCTGGTGTCAGTAATTTGGCTAAGACTCTGGAGGAACGTTTTTTTGGATCTAAACTTATTGGTATTTGGGGTTCAATGGTGGATAAAGATCTGACTGCAACTCTAGATTGCATTCTGCCTTTATTTGCAAAAGTCTTCATTACTCAGCCAGACTCAGAACGTTCAGCAACTCCTGAACATATCTGCTCTCTGTTTACAGAAGAGCAGCGAGCTAGAGCAGAGTCTTTTCCGCTGGTGGCAGACGCTCTTGAGGCGGCGCAGAAGTGTGCAAAAGAAGATGATGTTATAGTCGTAGGTGGCTCTCTCTACCTTATTGGAGCCGTTCGTTATATCTTGTGTGGTGAGCTAGTGTAATGGGCCACGATTATTTCGATTTAGATGCTCCCTTGGACGGGGAAATAAGGGCGGAACGGGAGAAGGCCCGGCTGTTGAGAAAGACCAGGTGGTGGCAGCAGAAAACATCGTCTGGGCTTTGTCATTATTGCAAAAAAAAGATTGCTTACAAAAACATTACCATGGATCACCTCCTGCCACTTGCTAGGGGAGGGCGCTCCAACAAGGATAATCTTGTGCCATGTTGTAAGAAGTGCAATAATCTTAAAAAGAGTATGATGCCCCTTGAATGGCAGGAATTTTTGGAAAAACAAGCCTGCAAATAACAGAAACGTTTTACGGGTAAAAATAATTGTTCCCCCTGTTAATCCTACCCATCTACAGCATAGTGCTGGACAGGGCGGTTTTGATAGGTTACAAAGCATTTAACAATGCACACACACCGCATATAGGGGCGGGTAGCTCAGCTGGATAGAGTGTCGGCCTCCGAAGCCGAAAGCCATGGGTTCGAATCCCATCTCGCCCACCAAGTTTATATCAAGCACTTATCGATTTATCGATAAGTGCTTTTTGCTTTTTTGATCCTACGCAATCCACAGTGCCTTTGGTGTGGCTAATATCAAGGTTGAACCGGCCAAGTTAATTGTCACATAATACAACGAGTTTTAGCTCTCGTGAGCCTAGCCTAAAAATATATTGATGTGTGAGGTTATTAACGGCCTTCTACCTGACAGTAGAGGGCTGTTGTTGTAAGGTGGGTAGAGAAAAGACTAGAGTTATTCAACTAGTCTCTTGTTGCATCCCGACCTCTTCTCTTTCTCTTTAAAACTCAATAAAAATAAAAAAGGCTGGAAGCTTTAATTGCATCCAGCCTGCGGTCATTTTACGTTTACGACCTACGCCTCAAGGAGTGTCTTGTCTCCAGGAGGTCTTTTATTCTTGGGGACAAATGCAATTACATTGCAAACTTTCTCTTTTTCGAGGTCAAGTTGGTAATTCATTTGGAGATTTGCAAAATATTTGTCCGATAAGCCAAAAAAACGAGACAACGCTCAAGGCGTTTTGGCTAGATATACCTCTTGACCTTTGATTATCTGGCCAAGGGCCGTTTCACTTATTCCTGTTGCCTTTGAAATTTGATATGCAGTAACATTCATCGGTAGCATGAATTCTTCTTTTAATATTTTACCAGGATGTTCTATTGGTTTTCAGGCGGGGAAGCCGGTCGTTGTGGCAGAATGGTAAGTCCCTCCCCAAAAAACAAGTCAGTTAGGGGGGCATCTAACGGTATTATTCCGTATTGTTTGCTGGGGTTTGGGTTGGGGCTGGGTAGTAGCTCGTACAGCTGTGCTAGGTGGATGGTCTAGAGTTTGAATTATGTGCCGAACGTCCCCTTTGTTGCATTGGTAGAAAGGCTTCTATCTTGCAGCTTTAATCTGTGCCACTTCTGCCTTAGTTTTTGTTGCTGTTGAGGTCTGGTCTGACCTTCTGTGAGGTTGCGTCAACGAGGGAGATTTTAAGGTCGGCGGGGGGAATGAGATTTCTTTTTTTTAAAAAATCGCCAAATTTTTTGTCTACTTTTTGGATATGATTAGCGGTCCAGTTGCCGAGATAGTGTGCTATTTCAGAACTCACCGCCAAGGGGTTGAGTTCAAGGTCATCCATAAATGATTCTGTTTTAGAAATAAACTTTTTGTGCAGGAGGATGTGGCCGTTTAGTTGTGGATAGTTATTCTCTCTCATGATTGATTCTTCGTCGGCAAAATGGACTTCAGCATAGGTTTGCATATCTATGAGAACCGTAACAATTTTGGTGGAAGAGCCTGTCTTGACTGCTTCATGGATTCGATTGAGAAGGTTGATAAGGTATTGATGTTGGGCATCTATAGACGCGACTCCAATAGAAAAGGAATCGTCCCATGTGTAGACAGTAGTGGATACAGGTCTGTCTCGAAATATATTACTACTGGGGACACTGGTAACAGCATGGGGGTTGGAGTAGAGAGCCTTAATCTCAAGGATTTCATCTATTATGCTTAAGAATGCATCAACTACTTTTGTGTCAAAGTGGGAGCCTGAATTTTCTTTTATAAATGTAATAGCCTCATCTACGG
This sequence comes from Desulfotalea sp., assembly GCA_002733995.1. Lineage (GTDB taxonomy): Bacteria > Desulfobacterota > Desulfobulbia > Desulfobulbales > Desulfocapsaceae > Desulforhopalus_A. The sequence goes on from NVXR01000001.1 coordinate 127,493, forward strand.
GCCAGGCGTTTTTATACGGTCGTTTTGACGTCAAAGCGTCGAAGACGTCAGCCAAAGCACTTATTCTGCCAAACAATGGGATTTCTTCGCCCGCTAATCCTCTGGGATAGCCTTTCCCATCCCATCTTTCGTGGTGAGTCCATGCAATGTTACGACTTGCTTGAATAAGTTTGTGGGTGCCGGTTAGAATTTTGGCACCTATATCGGTGTGATCCTTCATTATGGCGAACTCTTCAGGGGTGAGTTTGCCCGGCTTTAACAAAATTGCGTCAGGGATGCCAACTTTACCAATATCATGGATTGGAGATGCGAGTTTCAGTATCTTTAGTTCGCTCTGATTGAGACCCATCTTCTGACCTATAGATACAGCATACTGGCTCATTCTCTTGATGTGATCGCCTGTTTCGTTATCGCGAAATTCAGATGCAGTGAGGAGTTTATGCAGCATGTCAAATTGAGCCTGTTGCATGCGGATAGAACTGATTTCTGCTTTGATTTTCAGACTTCTATTTAAAATGCTGTTTGTAAGTGTATTACTTAGCATCTCCATCAACAGGAGTTCATCAGGATGTTGCTTGTGATGCTTTGCTACATAAAGAACAGCTATTCCCTGAATAACATTATTATTGTCAAGTAAAGGGAGGTTGTAATGGCCGAAGTTCTTCATACCATCGAAACGAATGTCGTGTTCGTCGTCGATATAACTTTTGTAGATGAGCTTTTTTGTTTCTGCCGCTTTACCACATAAGCAACAACCAAAAGGTGTTTTTGCGTAGAGCGTTATGAATTTTGGATGTAAGTTATGCACTGCTGCTAAGATGAGCTCGTTTTTCCCGTTAGCCACAAAAATAGCGCCTTTGTTAGTGGCCTCCAGCCATGAAATAGAAACAAGAACACCTAGTATTTCTTGGAGTTGATCTTGGAAGGATATGGGTTTGAGTGCTATGGTCAAAATTGTAGAGATAGCTGTCTTGATCTCCCATTCTGGTGAGATTGCTGTATAGCTTGTATCTTGCCTGCGCTCTAGAGATGTTGGCTGGTGGGACGTGGAGTTCGTCGGTAACTTTGTAGAATGATTCATTAAATGATGTGCGTATTGTCGCGTTAAATTAAAAATGTAGTTTAAATGTATTGTTAAATACTACCACTTAACGGCAAAGAGAACAAATTTCAATATCTTTGATGCGTATGGTTTTGTTTTTGGGTGAAAAGTAACCTTGTTGAGCAAAAAACTACTAGCATGGATAAGCTCTTCCGAGGGCGCAGGAGGAGAAATAGGTGGGGCCGAGCGAACTTTTTTAGGATTAAACAGAGGGCTGGGCTGTTATCACAGGTGTGTTTCGATTATTCTTTGAATTTCTCCATCTTTTACCAAACTCCTGATGCGTTGTTCTAATTCCTCTACTTTATGAACCAGTTTAGATTTTTTGGATATGGCAAAGTAGACATCAATGTTTTCTTCATAGGTCCACGCTGATGACTCAAGATTGTTTCGTAATTGGGAGTCTTGTCGTAAAAGATACAGACCATTTTCTTTTGTAATAAAAAAACCATCCAACCGATGGGCAAGGATCATCCTGAGGCCCTGTAGGTCCGTATTGGTCTCAAAGTGTGAATTCGTTAAATGTTGATCAAAGTTAGGATAATATTGCGCTCCTCTTAGGTGACCGATCACTTTATTCTCCATATCTTCTATGGTTGCAATAGAGTGTTTCTGGCCGCGGAGTACATAAAGAACTTTTTGTGATTTTGTTTTATAAGGAGGCTTGAGGTATATTAAATAATCTTCTCTTTCACTCGTTAATGTTATCCCGCTTATGAGGTCACCTTGTCCGTTTTTCATCATCGCTAAACATCGCTTCCACGGTGCGTATGTATAGCGGGGGGTGAAATCCATATCTTTGAGTAGGGCTTTTACGAGGTAGGAATCAATTCCTCCGACAACGTTGTCGTTATGCACAATCTTCCATGGGGGGAAGTCATCAACTGGAATAATAATTTCTGAACTGTATAGTGGCGGGGGAAGGAAAAAAAGAAATATAGTTATCAGTAGAAGCGCAGTTTTCATCTTTTTCCTCCCCTTCGAATAGATTGTGGTTAGAGATACGATGTATCTATATATAAGTAATTATGCGTCTAATGTAAAATGTAATTTCTGTTTACCGGTGGTCCGCTACGGTAACGACAGTGCTATGTTTAATCTATTGTGTAATTAATTCAAGGCATCATCCTTTTTGTATAATAATGTGAAAACAGTATGTGAAGGTTGGTATGCATGATTGTTTTTCTATTTTCCACGCTCAGCCAGTAAAGGATTGTTTCCCAACAGTTACAGCTTTACTTTTTTGTCCATAATGATCACTTTTGTGACTATCATTATTTAGAATACAAGATAATTAAGGGGAGATATGCAGCAATATTTGGATTTATGCCAGAGGGTGGTCGATCATGGCAAATGGATTGAAAATAAACGCACCGGCAAGCGTTGTTTGACTATTATAAACGCAGATTTTGAGTACGATGTGAGTGAAGGTGTCCTGCCAGTATTGACCACAAAAAAGGTGTTCTGGCGATCCGCTATCGCGGAGATGCTTGGATATTTACGGGGGTATACAAGTGCGGCTGAGTTCAGGGCGATTGGTTGTAATACCTGGAATGCTAATGCAAACGATAACCCCGATTGGCTTGGTAACCCTTTTCGTAAAGGTGTGGATGATATGGGGCGTTGCTATGGCGCCCAGGGAAGGGATTGGCGCAATCCTGAGAATGAAAAGGTAGATCAGTTGTTGCAGGTGTATAACGATTTATGTCAGGGGATCGATAATCGCTGTGAGATTATCACCTTCATGAATCCTGGTGAGCGTGATCGTGCATGTCTAAACTCTTGCATGCATACACACACCTTTAGTCTTTTAGATGGTTATCTCTATCTCACCTCGTATCAACGTTCTGATGATTTACCCTTAGGTCATGGGTTTAATCAAGTACAGGTTGGTTGGTTGTTGCTGGTTATGGCCCAGATAACCGGCCATAAACCGGCTAGCGCTTTTCATAAGATTGTTAATGCCCATGTGTATGAAGATCAGCTGGAATTATTACGGGATGTACAGTTAAAGCGACAGCCTTATCCCTTGCCAACATTAAAAATAAATCCAAAAATCAAAACTCTGCAGGATTTAGAAACGTGGGTGACGGTGGATGACTTTGAATTGGTTGGCTACAAACACCACCCAGCAATTAAATATGCCTTTAGTGTCTGATCCGGGTATCGCCGGCGCAGTTGTGACTTCCAGATAAGCGCAGACTTCGGATAAGCGCAGACTTCGGATAAGCGTAGACTTCGGGTAAGCGCAGACTCCGCCTAGTCGTACTTGTCAAATCTTGAGAGAATACACAATTACAACTAGCGCAGTACGCATATGAGAAAAAAGATAATCTGTAATATTATTTCTGGAAATGTGTAAAATTCCTCATCTAGCTGCTTAAAGTTGAGATGGTGTGTGCTTACAGTCATAAGTTGGTCTTGTATTTGCAAAGTATTGATTCGTGAGGAGATGTCAGTTTTTTCACAGGGAATCTATACACACTACAGACAAAGGGTGTAGGCGGAATCTAGGGTGCAGGAAGATACAGAAATGTAACCAATTAATTGGTATTCTGGCAGTTACTGGGTAAAAATTGCACTCTGGTTGGGCGGTTGTCTGCTGGAAAAAAGCGAAATTAGATTTATTGTATGCGCTGGGAAATAAAATAGTAGTTGGCGTAGTTTCTATGTATTTAAACAAATTTAATTCTGGAGGGAGAGATTTGAACAGAATAATCATGTCTGTTATCACGGTTGCTATGTTGGTATTTGGACTAAGTACTGCTAATGCTTCCACAACATTGATGACAATAGGGGTTAGCCCATTTTATCAACCACCACTAACAACGGTGGAAACGCTACGTGCGATGGTTTTGGAAAAGGGTCAGGATGTTAAAAAAGGATTTGAAAAAGCAGGACGACCGGAGCTGTATGCGCCGTTTGTGGCCCAGATCGAGACCACTCAGATTGAGCGATTAGATTTCCAGAAGGGATCTTGGTTTGAATGGATGTTTTTTAAGAAAAATGGAAAGGGGGTTGTTCGTGTTGCAAAGGATGTTACCTGGGCCAATGAAACAACCTTTCCCGGATTTAAATTTGACATTGATTACAAGGGGAGCAGATACACCTTTGCTGTACCTCTAGGTTGTGGGAATATTGCTCTGATGGGGATGAGTGCTGTACCCGCTAAGGCTAAGGTAGTGCCACCTGTGGTCGCTAATCTGGCGCCCCGTTGTGGCATGAAGGTCTCGCCAGTCCGTGCCTTCTGTGGTGAGGTCATCACCGTTGATGCAAGTAGCTCAACGGATAATGACGGTACTATTGAGGAGATGAAGATTGTCTTTGTCGACGACATGGGGAAGGTAGTCCGTGAAGAAGTTATAAACGATACGCTTGTGGCAGATGTTGCAATGCCATATGGTGCGAGTTCATTGACGGTAACCCTTACCGATAACGATGGAGAGACCTCTGCTCAGGAAGAATGTACTGTAGCCGTTGCCGGTGTAAGCAGAGTTCGTTTTCTTGCAGATGTTGGTTACTATCGTCAGTTTGATCCCGCCAACTATCTTTTTGGTCGGATAGGTCTTGAGTACAAGTTTAATGAGCAGTTTGCGGTTCTTGCCCTTATTGGTGGTGCGCCTCAGGTTGAAGGACATGATGGTGCGTCTGCATTTATTATAGACTTGTTGGCTGAATACTCCTTTGGTTCGAGGTACTTTGTCGACTTGGGTGTGGGTGGATGGATTACCGATGCTGATGATGACTTGGAAGCGGAAAATAGCCAGCTTGACCTTGTTGCCGGTTTTGGTGCAAGAATATATGGCGAACCTGAAGATTTTAACGCCTCTCTTTTCGTCGAGGTGCGCTCAGCATTCGACGAGCTTGACGGACTGTATGACTATGGCCGTTTTGGTGCTGGGGTGCGTTTTAGATTTTAATCCGTATTTCTCCTGAATAATGTCTTGTTGCAGGTACGTGTTTGAGGGCATAGGCGTACAACCTTTTTTAGGAAAAAGGTAACTATTCAGGTGGCTTCCCGGAATTGGTTAAATCACCGTAGCTTGTAGTTGCTCATTGGTGGTTTAGCCTTTACATCTTCTACCGCTTGAACTTATGAAGACTAACGGTTAGGGTGGCGACATTGGTGTATCATTAAGCGGTTCGTCTGCTGCCTTTTGGGGTAGAGATGGACCGTTTTTGCTTTTGAGATGTTGAAAAATACTATGTGTCAGTCACATTGATGTGTCACGTTTCTCGTAAGTTTGCCCACCCTGAAATCTAGGTGTTATCTGTAACCTTCTACTGGTTTGATCCTGCCTATCGCTTTGTATATCGGCATCCTCATATTTGCAAAAAATGAATGATATTAAATGGTGTTTATAAGCATTTTTGTGTTGAAAAAAATGCTCTGACCTGAACCCATTGAAAATGTGTGAGTATTGAAAAAAGATACCATATGTTGTAGTTTGTGCTTGAGCACTACATAAATGTAGTGTATAAAATCCGTTGCGCCATGTCTCAATCATTGCGCAAATTGACGCTTAATCTGTGTTCTTCTTAATTGTATTTAGCGCAGATTTTTTTACATATTATTAGAATAAATATTTACCCCGAAGAGGTCCCACCCATGACACCTGATATGACGAAACAGGTTTTGACGACTACCGCCGAAACTGTTCTGGCCAGAAGATACTATTTGAAAGACTCAGCTGGAGAAATCTGTGAGACATGGGAAACACTTTCGAGGCGTGTAGCCGATGCTGTCGCAATAGCTGATAAAGATCATGATGACTATGAACTGATTCGTGAAAAGTTTTTTAGCATGATTTATCATTTGGATTTTTTGCCCAACTCACCTTGTTTGATGAATGCCGGTACTGGTCTTGGTCAGCTCTCTGCGTGTTTTGTTCTGCCCATCGAAGACTCGATGGACGGTATCTTTACCGCTATTCGTAACGGAGCCCTTGTACATAAAACAGGTGGTGGAACAGGGTATTCTTTTTCACGTCTTCGTTCAAAGAATGCGTCTGTTCGCTCAACACAGGGCGTTGCCTCTGGCCCATTATCTTTTGCGGCAGTTTTTGATGCAGCAACTGAAACTATCAAGCAGGGCGGCAAACGACGTGGTGCTAATATGGGGGTTCTTCGTGTAGATCATCCCGATATCATGGATTTTATTACCGCAAAGGCAGACCAAGAGAAGTTTAATAACTTCAACTTCAGTGTTGGGATAACAGATGCTTTTATGCAGGCTGTGGAAGATGGTGAAGACTACGACCTCGTCGAACCAAGCAGCGGGGAGGTGATTAGTTCGCTGAACGCAAGGCAGGTTTTTGAAACAATTGTTGATCTAGCCTGGAAGAATGGTGAGCCCGGTGTGCTCTTTATAGACGCGGCAAATCGTGATAATCCAACGCCTCAGTTGGGCGATTTTGAGGCCACCAACCCATGTGGTGAGCAATGGCTTCTCCCGTATGAAAGTTGTAATCTTGGTTCTGTAAATCTTGCAAACTTTGTACTAGATGGGGACGTAGACTACGATCGTTTGCAAGAAACGGTTCGTTATGCAACTCTTTTTCTCGATAACGTCATCGATTGTAATCGTTTTCCTATCCCTGAAATCGAGGAGATGACTCTTAAGACCAGAAAGATTGGTATGGGAATTATGGGGCTTCATGATCTACTCATTCAACTTGAGATACCATACGGTAGTGAAGAGGGGCGAAATGTTTCTGCCGCAATTATGGCATTTATTAGAAAGACCTCGGAAGAATATTCCATTGAAATGGCTGAAGTGAGCGGTCCTTTTCCTGCATATGACTCTGCCATAAACACGTACACACCAAGAAGAAATGCGGCGTTGACCTCTATCCAGCCCACAGGAACTGTTTCAATGATTGCTGATTGTGCTTCTGGTTGTGAACCGTATTTCTCTATCGTAATGGTGAAGCATGTTATGGATGGTGATAGGCTTATTATGGTCAATAAGCTCTTTGAAAAAATAGCAAGAAGAGAAGGGTTTTACTCAGATGAATTGATGAGTAAAGTGGCTGATAGTGGCACTGTTATTGGTCATGATGAAATACCCGAGAAATGGCAGGATATCTTTTGTACTGCCCAGGATATCGCTCCTGAAAATCATATAAAAATGCAGGGGCGCTTACAGAAAAATGGGGTTGATAGTTCCATCTCTAAAACTATTAATTTGCCAAACGACGCCTCCCGTGAAGAGGTAAAACTCTCTTATCTCACCGGTTTTAAGCTGGGATGTAAAGGTCTTACCGTTTACCGTGATGGTTCTCGTGAAAATCAGGTTCTTAACACCAAAGAGGCATCTGAAAAAGATCAAATGGCTGTTGTATCGGCTCAGGGACCAGTAAAGAGGAACCTGCCCGACACCTTGGACGCCAAACGTTACAAGGTAAAAGATCAGCAGCAAAAATCGGTGTATATCATTGTTTGTTTTGATGAAAATGAAGAACCAATGGAAGTGTTTGCTAAATTTCCGTTTGATAACCGTGTAGATTTAAAAGACAAGTCCACCATGTGGACGACTACCTGTCGTCTTGTTTCTTTGGCACTTCGCTTTAACGTGCCAATGGATGAAATTATCAAACAACTTGACAGGTCAAGTGGGCATATGCTAGATCTTCCCGCTCAGTTAAGTAAACTTTTTAAGTCATTTATGGCCGGTACACAGCAAGGGTTTGCATCTCCCTGTCCTGAGTGCTCAGGGGTGTTACGCTTTGAAGAAGGCTGCGAAACATGTCACGAATGCGGTTATAGTAAATGTTCTTAATGTTCAGATAAATCTGTTCTGAGGTTGTGTCCATGGCAAAGATTGGCAGAAATGAAAAGTGTCCCTGTCGCAGTGGCAAGAAGTTTAAACATTGCTGTGCGTTAGAAGAAAGTGGAAAGTTTAAGCAATTGACTCCAGAGCAGGCTATGAAGGTCAATTTGCTGGATGCGGTTAAACAGATCCAGAATGACGGTGAGAACAAAACAGCTTTAAGCCGTGAGCTTGGGGTGTTTTTCTTCTTTTCAACCACAGAGGGTGACGCTTGGTTGATGGAGATGACAGACTGTGATTGTGTGCAGGTCGCGGCAGCTGGTAAGGCTCTTGAAGTCGCAATTGATGAGAATAGCGAGACTATAGAAATTAATTGGAGTCATACCTTTAAGCTTGCTAATAAGACTATTGAGGTGACCACCTATGAGGACCGTGTAGTAACGGTGCTTACCGGTGGGCCGAGTAAGGAGTTGAGTGCGGCTATTAAAAGAATCCGTAGGAAGTTTACTCCCGAACAGCTCGACCAAGTTCATGTCGCAGGTGCAGAAGATGCAGCGTAGTCTATGAGTTCATCATTTTATAATGCTTTAAAATTGGTTCCTGTGATTGCAGTCATGGGAATCATCTTTTTTCTTTCTCAAATGCCCGGAAGTGAGATCGATTTACCAGGTTTTGCACACAGTGATCTTGTTGCACACATGATTATTTATGCAACTCTCGGTGCAACGATTCTCTACGCCTGGAGCGACCGTCTCAAAAACAATACCCCCCTTAAAATTGTACTGTCTACCATCATAGTTTGTTTCTTGTATGGGGTCTCTGACGAGTTTCATCAATCCTTTGTACCTGGCCGCTGTGTGAGTGCTATGGATATTTGTGCCGATATCGTCGGAGCGATGGTGGCTTGTGTTGTCTGGTGGTTCGTGTGTAAAAAGTCCTATGTTAACAAATGATTACTCTGCGTTTCTGCTGTATGTAGGCGTTTTGTCGCCGTTACTATTTGGCTTGTTTCGAGTCTCGTCAGAGATAATAGTATTGAAATTCTCTGGCAATCCTTGCATTTTCTCATCCCTCAGCATATAATCATTCATAGGAAGTGTTCTCAGTGTATTAAATAGGAGGATGTTATGATTGGTGAATCGGGAGGAGTTACCGCCCTTGTATATCAGGAGCAGGTTGGTCGGCAAAATCAGATCCAGAGAGACCCGCTCTCTGGTCAAGAGATTGAGGAAGAAGGTCGTAGTCCGGGTTCTGGCGACGTTGCCTCATTTTCGACAGAAGGACTAGAGCTTGCAAGAACCGCTGTGGTGGGAAAACAGGGGGGGGCAGATGTTGATTTAGAGCAGGAGTCCGAGGAAGAACAGAGTGCCGACGCTGGCCAGCAAGAGGATTCGTTGCCTGCCCAATTTCTTGATATATCGGCGTAGCGAATAACGTATTTTTTGTCCTGTGTCCCTTTTATCTGGTCTGGTTTGGATCGATGAGAAAAGCGGCATAGCTGTGTAAAACGAAGAAAATAAAAAGTGGTCATTGGCAGCTGCCAATGACCACTTTTTTGTTGAGGCTCTTTAACTATCTATTTTTTAGAATCCTTGCCATGTCTTTGGCAAAATAGGTGATGATGATGTCTGCGCCCGCTCTTTTGATGGAAAGAAGGGTCTCCTCCATTACTTTATCTCCGTCGATCCAACCATTCTGTGCAGCAGCTTTGATCATAGCATACTCTCCACTTACATGGTAAGCGGCAATGGGTAGGTCAAATTCATCCCGTAAGCGCGAGATAATATCGAGGTAGGCTACCGCAGGTTTAACAATAAGGATATCTGCGCCTTCGTCTACATCAAGAGTTGCTTCTCTGAGTGCTTCTCGGCTGTTTGCGGGGTCCATCTGGTAACTCCGTCTGTCACCAAACTGTGGCGTACAATCGGCTGCGTCACGAAAAGGACCATAGAAGGCAGATGCATATTTAACCGAGTAACTCATGATAGGGATCGACTCAAAATTGTTTTCATCGAGAACTGCTCTTATTTCTGCCACCCGGCCGTCCATCATGTCTGATGGGGCAACCATGTCAGCACCTGCTTCGGCGTGGGAGAGGGCGGTCTTTGCCAGAATTTCGAGGGTAGAATCGTTGTCAACAGTATCACCAATAAGGCAACCGCAGTGGCCGTGGTCGGTATACTCGCAGAGACAGACATCGGTAATAACCAATAATTTTGGGACTTTTCTTTTAAGCTCTCTAATGGCGGTTTGAATAATACCATTTTTCGCGTGGGCCCCTGAGCCAACCCCGTCTTTGGTCTCTGGGATGCCAAAGAGGATAACTGAGTTTACGCCAAGCTCAAGACAGTCCTTACCTTCTTTTTCCAGCTGATCAACAGTGACTCTGAAGACTCCTGGCATGGAACTTATCTCTTCACGCTTGTTTTTTCCTGGTATTACAAAAAGTGGATAGACAAATTGCGCGGGGGAAAGTTCTGTTTCTCGTATCAATGCACGAAAGGCACTGTTCTTTCTTAGTCTTCTAGGTCTATATTCTGGGAAAACCATGTGATCTCCTATGGCTAATAATTTGTTTTAAATGTTATTGAATTATTTCAAATGATTTGAGTTTTCTGTGCAGGTGACTTCTTTCAAGTCCTACCTGTTCTGCTGTCTTAGAAATGTTGTTAGCATTTGCAGCAAGTTTTTGCTGTAAATATTCTTTCTCAAACAGTCTTTTGGCAGTTTTGTAATCAGCTTCAAGGAATGGATTGAGAGATCTGCCTCTGGTCGAGTGTAGTACGCCCACTCCTGTGGGGTTGAGAAAGAGTTGTATATGGCTGGCGTTGATTGTTTCGTCCGGGCACATGATGACTATTCTTTCCACAAAGTTTCTCAATTCTCGAACATTCCCGGGCCAGTGGTGTTCCCTGAGGGCCTGGTATGCCTCTTCGGAAAAAATCTTTTTCTGAAGCCCTTTATGCATCAGGCTTTTTAGAAGTGCGGTGACAAGAATGGGGATGTCTTCCAGGCGGTCTTCCAGGTTTGGCACGTGAATTGGAACAACGTTAAGGCGCCAGAAGAGATCTGCTCTGAAATTACCCGCTTCAATTTCTGCTTCAAGATTTTTATTGGTCGCGGCAAGTACCCGAACGTTAATATTAATTGTTTTGATACCTCCCACGCGCTCAAATTTTTGTTCTTGAAGAATGCGAAGAATCTTGGCCTGGGTTGTAAGGCTCATGTCACCAATTTCATCGAGGAAGAGGATGCCTCCGTCCGCCTGATCGAACTTACCGCGCTTGCTTGTATGGGCCCCTGTGAACGAACCTTTTTCATGACCAAAAAGTTCGGATTCTATAAGCTCTTCAGGGATCGCTGCACAGTTAACTTCAATCATCGGCTGATCCGCGGATTTCGATGCTCTGTGAATTGATTGAGCAACAAGTTCTTTGCCTGTACCATGGTCTCCTCTAATCAAGACCCAGGCATCGGTTGGTGCGACCATCTCAATCTGTTTCTTCAGTGCAAGAATAATTGGGGACTCACCTGTTAATACCGTTTTGGGGGCTGAACCCTGGCGCAGAATTTTGTTTTCTTGTTCCAGTTTTGCAAAGCGCAAACCATTAGATATGGCAAGGATAATTTTGTCATATGACAGGGGTTTTTCTATGAAGTCAAACGCGCCCTTTTTGGTGGCCTGCACGGCTGTTTCAATGGTGCCGTGGCCAGAGATCATAATGACCGGAATATTGTGCTTGGCCGTAATATGTTCAAGGGCGGTCATGCCGTCCATATTGTCGCCTAGCCAGATATCTAGGAGGATCAGATCAACGACACTTTCCTCCATTATCACAAGACCCTCTTCTGCGGAAGAGGCTGTGACTGGTAAAAAGCCTTCATCTTCAAGGATTCCAGCAAGAGAACTCTGGATGCTTACTTCGTCGTCTATGATAAGTATTCGTTTGTCCATAACTTTCACTTTAGATTGCAAGGTTAACACAACTTTTTGAGCCTTTATTCGAGTACATTATTACCTTACGTTAACCGTTGCGTTATTTTATTTTGGAAATCCTGGCATGAAAACAGGCAAAGAAACGGTGCTATCAAAGCCAATATCTTGAATATATAAGCATATTCTGAAGGATCCGGCTTTTTCTTTGATAAAAGGTAACAATATGTTTGCTGATTCTCAATTGTTGAGCTGAAAAAATTACAATGTTCTTGGGACAGTCGGTTCCAGGAGGGCCAGCCCTGTAACGTCTCCAAGTTTATTCGTTGTTAAAAAGGGATTAAGCGTATGGTGACGTCATCTCGTTTTTCTAGGATTGACTTATTGTAGAGTATTTCCATTTTGCATGGGTAGTTCTATCGTAAATATAGAGCCAGTAGGCTGGTTGTCCTTCACTCTAATATAGCCGCTATGGTCAGCAATAATTGTAGAAACAATTGCGAGGCCAAGGCCTGTACCCGTCTTTTTCGTAGAAAAATAGGGTTCAAAAAGCTTGAGTTTGTTTTCTTTACTTATGCCAGGGCCATTATCAGCAACCTTTAAAAAGACACTTTCTTTCTCTTCGTTAAGGCTTAAATCTAAGGTTATAGTACCCCCGTTGGGCAAAACTGCAACGGCATTATCAAGGAGATTAATGAGGCAGCGTTTTATCTGTTCTCCATCAAAATTGAAAGATGGAATGGGTTCGTGTTCTGTGCAAATGAATGCGATTTCCTTATGGGCTTCTTTGTAAAGGAAAAGGGTTCTTTTGGTAAGTTCAGTCAGATTGTCTGTGGATTTTTGGACCTTAGGCATACGTGCAAACTGTGAAAATTCACTCACCAGTGTCTTCAGTTCATCGACCTGGGTGATGATTGTACTGGTACACTGGTCAAAGATGCTGTTCTTTTCTTTGAGAATTTCAGGATATCGCCTCCTGAGACGTTGGGCGGAAAGTTGTATTGGTGTCAGGGGATTCTTTATCTCATGGGCAATTCGTCTGGCAACTTCTCTCCAGGCTGCCATTCTCTGCATTTTTTCAAGTTTGGTCAGATTGTCAAAGACAAGAACAAAGCCAACGGATTGTTTGTCTTCGTCTTCAAGGCGGGTGAAGTTAATAAGAAGTGAATAGTTTTTACCAAGCACATTGAGTTTGATGTGCTGCTCTACCGTGATTTTACCGGTAATTTTCAATTCGTCTATAAAGCCATTTACAATCTGTGCCTGGTAAGGTGGAAGAACATTATTGAAATTTAGTCCTATGAAAAGGGACTTGTCAATGTTGAGTAATTTCTCAGCAAAACGGTTGATTGTAGTGATTTTTCCGTTTTCATCGAGTGAAATGACACCCGCGGAAACATTTTGCAGGATAATCTCTGTATAGCGACTTCGTTGTACTGATTCTTGAGAACTCCGTTCAAGTGCGGCAAGGGTTTCAGCCAGTTTAGTGTTGCTCAAGTTCAGATTAACTGTCATCTGGTTAAAGGAATCTACAAGTAAGCCTATCTCGTCGTTGGATTCACGTTCCATGGTGAAAGCCAGATCTCCATCAGCAACCCTTCGTGTTGCAAACACCAGGTTTTTGAGTGGATCGGTTATACCTCTTGAAATATAGAGTCCGAACCATATGGCAGCAAAAATAACAAGAAGTGTAACAATGAGGAGGATGATCAGGAGCCAAAATTTGAATGGTTCTTTGAAATGCTTAAGTTGTCGATAGCTTTCTATACCCTGTGATATTGTGGTCATGCGGCGCAGCTGTTTTTGTTTGACCAACAGCGAGGTAATGAGGATCGCGGATTCTTCTTGATCTTTGCCTATGCTTATTAGGGCAATGCAATTGACGAGATCACCTATCTTTAATTCCTGCAGCAGGTTTTCACTTCTCCCCGAGGCGATAACTGTATCATAGACACTCCTCGGTATTTTGGGGATAATAATGTTTCGTAGTTGGGGTGCTCTCACGGTAATCTCATAATTCTTATCGGCTGTTATTATTTTTATAAAATCCGGTCCGTTAATCGGATTAAAGCGTAAGATATTTTCAAGATTTTTTTGAATAGAACCCGGTGATGTTGTTTTTACGTCAAGTGTTTGGAGCTGTTTTCTTATCGTTTCACTTATAAGATTTGCCTGTTCTTCTTTTTCATGAAGAAGGGATTGGGCAAGTTTGAGCGACTCTGTGAGGGAGTCTTCGATTGAGGCGTTGAACCAGTAGTCCATACTGGTTGAGACGAACTGAAGCGAAACAAAAAATAGGAGAATGGTCGGAATCAGAGTGAGTGAGAGAAAGGATGCTATGAGTTTTGTTTTGAGTTTATTGCCAATACGATTAGTTTTTCGCTCAAAAAGGAGTTCTGCCAGGTATCTCAAGACGAGAAAGAGAACAAAGAGAACAAGGAGAACATTGATATTGATAACGGCAAAAAACAGGATATTGTTACTGAAAGGGAGTTGTAAATCACTGTCGAGAAGTTGGCTTTGCATCCAGAGGAAAAAAGGAATAAGCAGAAGACAAAAAACTATTGCCCTGCGAACCAGTTTACGCTTTTGCCGAATCTTCTTGGCATTGTAGGGTTGCTTTTTGTCTAGCCTGTCTGGATGAGCTGGTGATGTCATTGAGGCTCGTTAGTATTTAAACTCTATTGAATGCCATTCTGTTTCGATATCCCACCAGGAGAGGAATGGGAATATTGAATGAAGGCTGAGTGGTAATGTTTTCTTAAAGAGCTCAGCCTTAACCTTGAGCTTATAGTGGTTTTCGGGAATGAGTTGTTTGAGTTCTACAACCTTGGCACCGTTGATTTCGTTGATCCATTTTTGTGCTTCAAACAGGGACTTAAAGCTTTGTTCTTTATTGTTATCTTCTTCTATTGTTACCCTGTACATTTCTTTCAGGGTATCAAATGACATTATATGCTGGAAATTAAGAGAGGTGATCAATTCGTCAGGCCAACCTTCTTCGATTTTGTGGAGCTCAACAAAAAAAGAAAAATGTAATGGGATACCACTGTTGAGAATTTCAATCATTTCTGAGGTAAAACTGTTGACCAAGGTACCAAACATGATGAGGTGGGTCTCAGAAGTGGTGGCTGTGAGTTCTTGAATGGAGGCTTGATGGTTGCTGTCTGCAAAAGCTGTGGCTGATCCGCTGGATAAAAGCAAAACAAAGATAGGGACAATAAGCAGTTTAAAGAGGTTGGTCATAGTGTTTACAGCGATATAAAATATAAATTTCAAAGTGATTGATTGTAAAGGTAACGTTTTAGTGAGTGGTGGAAATGATATTGAAACTTGAAATAACCACTTCTTTTAGGTTAAATACATTAATTGTACTATGTTTCACTATCAGGTGCCAATTTACCTGATCTTTCCTCAGTTGTCTATCTGGTTCCGTTGATCACGTGCAGATCTCTTAGCTACTCCGTTTCTCGTTTCTATATTGACAAAAGGATAGAAAAAACATATTGTGCATATGCACGCATGCTGTTTGTGGTAAGTTGTTATTAAATAATGAAGAGATATAAAGGAATGAGTATTATGCGTATTGCTATACCAAGTAATAATCCAGGTGGCCTTGGGGCTGACCGTTCGGACCATTTTGGCCACTGTGATATTTTCACGCTTGTTGATCTGGATGAAAATAAAAAAGTCCAAGATGTTGTAACTATCGCTAACGGTGACCATGTGGCGGGTGGTTGCCTGGTTCCTGTCAAGATTTTACAGGAAGCTGGGGCCGAAGTAATTGTAGTTGGTGGGATGGGCGCCAGACCAATGCAGGGGTTTGCAGGGGTAGGCATTAGCGTTTATTTTGCAAACAAGAACACCCTTAAGACAGTGGGTGAAGCGGTCGAAGCATTTGCCAAAGACGAGTTGCCCAAAATGCATGCGGATCAAGTATGTAAAGGCTCTGGTAATTGCCACCACTAAGGCTTGAGTCAATGTTCACAGATAACTCAGGTTATTTGTGGACAGATGTGGTACTTTTGCTCATCGTAAAAAGGCAGAATTCACTCGAAGAATGTCGGTTGATCTGTTTAACAAGTTAAATTCACAGAGAACATGTCCTGTGATTCATTGAATCAAAGAATATTTATGTCTCCACGGCCAAAAAAAATTCGAAATTGTCAGGGAAATTTCTGTGGGAAAGCCTTTAAACCCACTGGGATACCACTTACTGAGCTGCGAAAAGTCGAGCTGCACAGGGATGAATTGGAAGCTTTACGACTATGTGATGCGGAAGGGATGACCCAGGAAGAAGCGGGCACGAGTATGGGTGTTTCTCGGGGGACGATTCAACGAATCATCACCGTTGCTAGAAAAAAAACATCGACAGCTTTAACCCAAGGATATGCTCTTGTTTTTGTAAATGATGAAGATGTTTAGTGGCTTTATCATTTAAATGCTGTGTCAATGTGCTAATGCCTTTCACTACGGTTTTTGTGGTGCATGGCTCGCGGTAGAGGCGGCTTAGTCACTTACTCCAGATTTCCTGTCATAAGGAAAAGAAATCTGAAGTATTTTGCTCATTCTGACCTGTAAAGTAGTGGCGGATTGAGAACGTTGAAAGAGGATTGTGAATCAAGACCTCTGGGGTTCTCAGCCTTCTTTTTGAGGCAGGCGATACTATACGTTTTCCCTTGTTTTAGTAAACTCGATGGCCGGCCATTTCTCCATGAAATAGTTTAACATCCATTGGCTTTGAGCCAGATAGGTGAGGAAGCCTTCAGAATCTACAGCTAAGGCTGCTTGATTTTTTCGCTCAAACTCAGCCAGTGCCTTCTTGTCTTCACATTTGACCCATCTTGCAGCCTGGAAGTCTATATGCTCATAGATAGCTTTTACCGCATATTCGTTTTGTAGCCTTGCCATCGTGACCTCAAACTGCAACACGCCCACAGCCCCCATAATGTAATCCGACCCTATGATTGGGCGAAATACCTGGATAGCACCTTCTTCTGCCAACTGTAAGAGTCCTTTCTGTAACTGTTTCATCTTGAGAGGATCTTTCAGGAGCACTCGTCTGAAATGCTCAGGGGCAAAGTTCGGAACTCCGGTGAACTTTAAATCTTCTTTAAGGGTGAAGGTATCACCAATTTTGATGGTGCCGTGGTTGTGAAGACCGATAATGTCTCCTGGCCAGGCCTCGTCAACATGGGCTCTTTCCTGTGCCATGAAGATAGTTGCATTGGCAAGGGTGATTTCTTTGCCGAGCCGATGGTGTCTTACCTTCATACCCCGAGTGAATTTTCCCGAGCAGACTCTGAAAAAGGCTATTCTATCCCTATGGGCAGGGTTCATATTAGCCTGGATCTTAAAGACGAAGCCCGAGAAATCCTCTTCACTGGGAAGTACTTTTCGTGATAAGGTTTCCCGTGGTCCTGGAGGAGGAGCCATTTCAATAAAACAGTCGAGCATTTCCTGGACACCGAAATTGTTAATGGCGCTACCAAAGAACACAGGCGTTTGACTGGCTTTTAAGTAGTGTTCGTATTCAAAAGGGTTGGCAGCACCTTCCAGTAGTTCAATATCTTCCCGAAGGTCGTCGGCAGCCTGTTGGCCCAGAAGTTCATTAACTTTTGGATCATTGAGGTCGTCAATCATGATACCCTTAGTTTCACGGATATTTTGTCCAGGATTGAAGAGGTGAAGTGTTTTGTGGAAGAGATTATAGACACCTTTAAAGGTCTTTCCCATACCTATTGGCCAGGAAAGTGGGGTGCATTCTATCTGTAACTTTTCCTCAATATCAGCCATTAAGTCTAGAGGTGACTGGCCCTCACGGTCAAGCTTGTTGATGAAAGTGATGATTGGTGTGTTGCGCATGCGACACACTTCCATCAGCTTTTCGGTTTGAGTCTCAACACCTTTGGCGCTATCGATCACCATAACAGCAGAGTCAACAGCGGTAAGAACCCTATAGGTATCTTCTGAGAAATCCTGGTGACCGGGTGTGTCGAGAAGGTTTATTTCATAGTCGCGGTAGGTGAATTTCATTACAGATGTTGTAACGGATATTCCGCGCTCTTGCTCGATGGCCATCCAGTCACTGGTGGCATGTCGCTGGATCTTTCTGGATTTAACAGCACCTGCCATGTTAATAGCACCTCCAAATAAAAGGAGCTTTTCGGTCAGGGTTGTTTTACCGGCATCGGGGTGGCTAATTATACCAAAGGTACGTCTTTTGGCGATTTCAAGATCTTGTTGTTTGCTCATGGCGAAAAAATATGGCTTTGAATTATTCAGTGAATTTATTATAAGAACAGTCAGAAAACCTTCTAGGATATGGTCTTTTTCCAATAAAGCAAAGAGAAAACTGAAAAATATGAAAAATAAACGTACAGTCCTGGTCACCGGGGGGGCAGGATTTATAGGGGCTAATTTTATTCGGTTGGTACACAGTACCTATAAAGACTGGAGAATTATTAACCTCGATAAATTAACCTATGCTGGTAATCTTAATAATTTAAATGGGATTATCACCAGCGATACCTATCGGTTTGTCAAAGGTGATATCTGTGACAGCACCTGTGTTGAGTCTCTTTTTGCCGAAGAGGATATTGATACAGTCGTTCATTTTGCAGCAGAGTCACATGTAGATAGATCAATTACTGGACCAGCTGATTTTATTCAAACGAATATTGTGGGTACTTTCACACTGCTCGAAGCGGCTAAAAAAGCTTGGCTTGGAGCAAAAGAAAATGTGGGGAACAAGTGTTTTCTGCATGTGAGCACCGATGAGGTGTATGGTTCTCTTGGAGAGACCGGATTTTTTACTGAAAAGACTCCCTTTGATCCGCGTTCTCCTTATTCTGCCTCAAAAGCATCTTCTGATCATTTGGCCAACGCCTATTTTCATACCTATGGTTTACCTGTTAAGATCACCAATTGTTCTAATAATTATGGTCCCTATCAGTTTCCAGAAAAACTGATACCGCTTATTTTTAACAATGCACTGCACGAAAAGAGTTTACCCGTTTATGGTGACGGACTAAATGTAAGGGATTGGTTGTATGTGCAAGATCATTGTGAGGCTATTCTTGCAGTGATTGTCGGTGGGAAAACTGGTCATTGCTATAACATTGGTGGTAATAATGAAAAGCAGAATCTCAATGTGGTTGAAGTAGTTTGTGATCTTTTGGATAAAAAGGTTGGCCCGATGTCATCGGGTAAGCCCAGAAAGTCTCTTATTACCTTTGTTGAAGATCGCTTAGGACACGACCGTCGTTATGCCATAGATGCCACCAAAATTGGAGAACATTTGAACTGGCAACCCAAAATGACCTTTGAACAAGGTATGGAAAAGACCATCGACTGGTATTTGGCAAATCGGGCGTGGATTGATAATATCGTTAACGGTGAGTACCAGAATTATTACGATACAATGTACACCCGTGGATAGGGCCCGCGATTACTTAACGCAGATAATGCATTACAATTTGAAGAAAATATGAAAGTTACCCAAACAGATATAGCTGATGTATTGATTATTGAACCCCAGGTTTTTGGTGATGATAGAGGCTTCTTTTTTGAAAGTTTTAACCAAAAAGTGTGGCTGGAAGAAACCGGTTTAGAAAGAAACTTTGTCCAGGACAATCATTCTCGTTCTGTTGAAGGTGTGCTGCGCGGTTTACATTACCAGATCAAACAGCCCCAGGGAAAGCTTGTTCGTGTTGTTGTGGGGGAAGTTTTTGATGTGGCTGTTGATATCAGAAAGTCTTATGCAACCTTTGGTCAGTGGGTGGGGGTGCTTCTTAGTGAACAAAACAAGAAACAACTCTGGGTACCCGAAGGATTTGCCCATGGTTTCCTAGTGATGTCCGAAGTCGCCGAGTTTCTCTATCGAACAACCGATTACTATGCCCCGGAGCATGAGCGTTGCATTAGCTGGAACGATCCCGATCTTAATATTGATTGGCCGTTTGATGTTAAACCTAAGTTGTCAGAAAAAGACGGTTTAGGTTGCCGCTTTAAAGATGCAGATCTCTTTGCCTGATTATTAAATATTGAGGGAATTATGAGAATGTGGACCTATTGTATTCTAGCAATTCTTGTGTTGGTGTTTGGTGTTGCTTGTGCCAGGATGTCTGACAAATCAACATCGGTGATGTTACAAAATCTGGAGACAATGGATTTTGTGAAGTGCAATGTGGATCAGTGGGGAACACGTGCGTCTTTTGCAAAGAATGAGAAGTGCATAGAGGACTATAAGCGTCAGGGCTATGTTATCTGGGCCGAACGTTGACCTGTCCGGGGCCTGTCTCTCTTGGCCCTGGAGAATGGCGCATCAGGTCATTAGCTGTTCATATGAAGAAGGTTGCGTTGTAACGGGAAAATGGAAGGTGAAAAGGGTGTTGCCCTCTTTGCCGGTACTGTGATAAATACGACCGGAAATATCCTTTGTGAGTTTGTTGACGATGGCGAGTCCTAGTCCAGCATGTCCATCTTCCTTAGTTGTTTTACCTGCTCTAAAAATTGTGTTTGCAATAGATGGAGGCACACCCGGTCCATTGTCTGATACGGTAACAACAAGTTCAGCCTTGGCTGAGGACTCTTGCGCCGGCACGAAGTGGCAGTGCACTTCTATGGTCCCGCTCTTTCCTAGTGCATCGATGCTGTTTGTGATGAGGTTTCCTAGAATCTGTTTGAAAGGATTTATCTCCAACCATAGAGCAGGTATATTGGCGGCTGGTACGAAGTCGATGTCGATTGTCGATTCAGTGGCAATAGATTTTTGAAACAGATGCACGCTATCGCCTATCGCTTCATTGATATTGGTGAGACTGGTCTGCTTAGATCCGGGTGATGTGGAAAGGTCACCCAGCTGTTTGCTGATGCTTGTAACTCTTGCTAACTCCCTGTTAATTATTGAGAGTTCTTGGCTCATAGTCTGATTCTGTCCATCTTTTGTTGCTAGAAGCAAAATATAATTTTGAATGATTCTGAGAGGGTTTGAAATTTCAAAGGCGATGCTGCGCGCTACCTCTTCAACAGCGGCAATGCGCTCTTTGGCAAAGGCTATCGCGTACTCTTCTTTTAAGGTCTCTTGATACAGACGATTGCCGACATGGAGACTCAGGAGTTGTAAGATTTCTTCTTGGTCCTGCATGGTATCATCCCCAGTGGCCAGGCAGAGTAGCATGAGCCCTTGTTGATCTGGGGAGATTCTTATTGGTACACCTAGGAGCGAATCGCTTTGGAAGGCTTGGAAAAGTGGTTCAAAGAGGGTCGTTTTTGCCTCGGAGGACAAAATGATATTATTTTTCTCCCCCAGCAACCGCTGGCTTTTTGCTGTATCGTCAAGGTAACTGCTCTCTGGTGGTATTGTGTATTTTTTCTCTTTGAGGGTTCGGGCTATCTTATTTCGAAAGGATCCCTGGATAGCAAGATTTCCAGCTGTTTGCTCTTGGAGCAGGAGTACTGCCTTGTCGCAGTCGAAAAGAAAAGATAAACTTTCTTCTAGAGCGAGATACACGCGATTTATGGTCTGTGCCTGGATTATACTCTCCATAAAGCCATACAGTTTGGCACGGGACTCAATCTTTTTGTAGAGACGTTGTTGGTTCTTCTCTTGGCCCGCGGACAGCTCCTCTCGCTCTGGCTCTTTTATGGGGATTCCAAGGGTTTGGGCCAAGTCTTCGAGGATTGTTGTTTGCTCCTCAACAATTGTTTGTAGTGATGCAGGTGAAATACAAAGAATAGAAGCATCTTTTATTGTCTGCTCATCATAGGTTGAAACTTTGGTAGTCAGCGTGTTGGCCAGACGGATAATTCTACTAAGAATGTTTGTCTCACTGTCCGGGGTATCTCTGTTGTGATGATCTCTTACAGCATTGCCAAATTCTTCTGACATGTTCCAGCTGTCAAGCAGCCACTTGCCGACATCGCAGTGGGAAATGTTAAATGCCTTCTTTTCCTCATTTACCAGGTCATCTATATCGTTTTGCTTGTTGATGAGTGTTTGATAGCTTTCACCAAAATGCCTTGCCAGCAGATATTTTCCGGTGTCGTGGAGTAGGCCGGTAAGATATGCCGCACCAGGGTCGTCGTAGCCGGCCTTTTCTGCAATAGTTTTACTTATAAGAGCTGTAAATAGGCAGTGGTACCAGAATTCTTCATTATCAAATTGAGCGGATGGACCGTTTTTATCGAAAATTTCATGGACAGACACCGAAATGGCAAGGTTCCGCACAGTGTTGACACCAAGAAATATAACCGCATGATCAATATTTCTGAATTGTGATCGTGCACCAATAAATGCGGAGTTAGCGAGCTGCAGTATCTTGGTTGTGAGAGCAATATCCTGTGACACAGTTTGTGCTATGAGTCGGATGTCTACTTCTGGAGATCTGCAAATGTCCACCAGTTGAAGGAGAACCTGGGGCAGTTGAGGGAGCTTAATGGCGCTGAGCTGTTGTTGAAGAGTTTTTTTTGGCTTCAAAATTGTCATTTACCTTGATGAAGAAAAACAAAAACAAAAACAAGTACAACGCAATACGTTGTGACAGGATTTTAAGAGATATTAAATACCTTTTTTTATTCTATCACAAATGGAAAAACTGGTAACGTAAAGATGCAGTTAAATTCGAAACCCGCTTTTTGCCACTATCTAGGTGGCTCCCGGTTGAGAGGTCTTGATCTTGGAACAAGCAATTACCGCAGACAAACAAAGACGGTGGTGCCAGAAGAAGTTGCTGATAAAGGCTTGTCGCTTCTACGCAGTATGCGCTCTAGTGCAGGGCTGACACCCCGGGACCGGAAAGTATACTCCTGCCATCCGGCCCGGCGAGCAGGTGTAACTGTACGTCGATTCGTGCTTTAAGGAGAGGTACATGGGAAATGATTCCGATGATTTTACCACTCTGTTGGAGTGTACTCAGGGTATCTAAGGCAATTTCAAGTGATTCTTCATCGAGGGTGCCGAACCCTTCATCTAAAAACAGTGAATCAATTTGTATATTTTGGCTGGACATGGCAGAGAGGCCAAGGGCCAGTGCCAAGCTTATTATAAATGATTCGCCTCCTGAAAGGTTAGCGGTGGAGCGAACTTCTCCGGCCTGGTAGGCGTCGATTACTGTCAGTTCTAACGGCTCATCCGGATTTCGTTTCAAGAGGTAACGATCACTCATCTTATTAAGTGTTTGGTTGGCGTGATGAACCATGAGTTCAAAGGTGAGACCTTGGGCGAAATTTCTAAATTTCTTACCATCGGCAGAGCCTATTAGTGTGTGGAGTTGTGCCCAGTAATCGTGCTCTTTTTTTTGTAGCTCCAGCTGTAGCTGTTTGTTGTCCTGCCGTTTGATGTTGTTTTCGTGGGCGTAAATCTTTTCGGTCAGGACACCGACTTGCCGTAGTAGATCACCAAGAGTTGTCGTGTGTTCGTCCAGTTGTATTGCTAAGGTCTCGCGGCTGTGTGTGGTAGTTTGTTTTGTTCTTTCTTCTGCTATAGTTTCGTCTATGTTGCGCAGGTTTGTATGGTTTTCTTTGCGTTGGTTCTCAAGTTCATCCGTCTCGGCTTTGAGCTGTGTTCTTTTTTCAGTGGTCAGTTGTGCTTGCAGAAAAAGGGCCTCAGATTCGAGCTCGTGTTGCTGTAACTGCGAGGTGAAGTCAGTCTCTTTTGTCAGTAGAGTAGCAGTTCTCTTGTCAATTGCTTGACTGAGTTGTTCCTGGCGCTCACCAAGAACAGATATCTCTTTTTCATTGGTACTGAACTCTTTGTTAAGCCCTTTTAGGAAAAGTTCAGTCGTTGCAACTTGGCTCTGTACCATTGTCTCAACCGTCTGTGGATCCTTATCCCCAAAGATTTGTAATCGTTGCTCTAGGGTGGTGTTACGTTGCTTTTGTACAAGGGTACACCGATCCTGAAGCCTTAGTTGCTCAGCTTTTTGCATCTCTATACTTTGCACGGTGCGATCTGTTGAGGTTGTGAAACCCTGTAACAGCTTTTCTTGGTCCCGCAAAGATGTGTGGGAATTTTTCCAGGCTGTCTGTTTTATTTTGAGTTCGAGTACTGATGAGAAAACTTCTTTGACGGTTATAAGTGGTCGATTTGTGTAGGGAAGCATCTGCTTAGAGAGTTGCGAAATGAGGTCAGATATCTCTTTTTTGATACTTTTGAGACTGACAATGTTGAGATTAAGTTCAGTCTCGACCATTGCCTTTTGTTGCCGTATCCGTTGTAGTTCTTCTCGGTTTGTCAGTAGTTGGGGTGAGAGCAGTTTGAGTTTTTGCTCACCTTCTGTGATTTCCTGGTTAATCTTTTCTGCCTGGAGCGTCTTCTTGTCGCCCTGGTTGAGCTTGATATTGAGCGCAGTTATCGTTTCGGCAATGTGGGTGAGTTTCTTTTTGTCAGGGCAAAGTGATTGGATAGTATCGTTTATAGGAGCCAATTTATCTATCGCTTCAACTATGGCGATTGCACATGCTTCTTCGCAAAGTGTATATTTATTCAGGGATATTTCAAAGGCCCTACCACTTTTGTCCAGGGCGGTGAGTTTGTCTTTTTCTATCTGCAGCAGGTCCTGTAACTTGTCAGAGGCAGGTTCGAGCCGTTCACAGAACGGGTGTTTTTGCGAACCACAGAGAGGGCAGGGGCTATTGGGCGTGAGTTTTTTACGTTCCTGCTCAAAGCTCTCAATTTTATTGGCGAGGAGGATTATTTTTTCCTGCTGGCTTACATTGTTTGTTTGTAGCTGGATGAGGTCCGAGGTCTGTTTTATCTCTTTGTCTATGTCCTTGATCTGTTTTTTGTATTGGGCCCGTTTTGTTGTCTCTGAACTTTGTTTTACCAGCAGTTGCTCTTGCTCCTGTACGAGGCGTTGTATCTCCTTGCTCGTTGCGACTTCAGCACTGAGGTTCTGGGTGTTCTTATAGAGGGCTGCGAGACCATGGGGGGCATGCTGCAGGAGTGTTTTACGATTATTCTCCAGTAGGGCCGTATGCTGCTGTTCTTGCTCTGTCAGTTGTGAAATTGTCAGGGTTTTCTGCTGTTCCTCTTGGCTCTTTTCATCGATCTTGGTTTGCAGATGGCTTCCAGAGGTTTGTGATGTTTTGCTGTCGTCCGACAACTGATTGAGCCGTGAAGATTTTTCCTCAATACCTGATAGGGTTTCTAGAAGTGTTTCGTCTGAGCGGTTTGTTTGCTGATAATCAGTGAGTTTTGAAATTATTTTTTTAGTGGCCGCAATGAGAAACTCACGTTTTTCCTGCTCTTCGGCTAGTGTAGATAGAGTTTTGTCAAAAGTGGCTATGTCTTTGTTTATCTTGTTAATATCTTCAGTTTTTATTTGCGTTTCATAGTCGAACTGGCGTACTCGTTTGATGATCTCAGTTGTCGATTGCTGCTCTTTGACCTTTTCTTGATACTCTTTTTCGGCGGATTCTTTTTTCTGTTTGAGCAGTGTCTCTTTTTCTTGCAACTGTTTTATTTGGGTGGTCGTTGAAGATAAAAGCTTGAGTACATCTTGTTGGCTTGTTCGCAGGCTAGTGAGATGATTGTAGGTTGCCTGGAGTAAATGGCTTTGGGTGGCTTTGGCAAGTTGCGCTCTACGTGGTGCGGTCTGGTCCCACCGTAGTTGCAGGTCAGCGGCTGCGATGTCTAAGACTTCCTTTTTGGCAACCAACTTCTCAAGGCTCTGAATCCAGTTCAATCCTGTATTTGTAATTTTTATTTCATTCTGAAGATGGTTGGCTTGCGTTGTCGATATTGTTTGCTCGTTACGTAGATTTAATATTTCTTCCGGACTGAGGATGTTCAAGCTGTTGAGCTCGTTTTGCAGAAGGGTCAGTTTCTTTTCCTCGTCGCTTTTGCACTGATGGACCTGTTTTGAGATGAGACTGTAAATCTCAGTTCCTGTGATCTGCTCTAAGATAGGAGCGCGCTGATCAGAGCTGGCCTGGAGAAATTTATTAAAATCTCCCTGGGCCAGAAGCATGGAACGGGTAAATTGGTCAAACGTCATTCCTGTTGTTTCCGCGACTTTTTCCCCAACCTCTCGCAGCTTAGTCGCAATAACTTTGCCACTTTTTGCTTCAACAAATTCGTGGCGGGGCGGTTGTAAGTCGCCCATTGCGCTTTTACGAGCCCTATGCTGGCTCCAATGAACTCTGAATTGTCCCTTTGATGATGAAAATTCAACCTCAGAAAAACATTCTCCAGTCTGGCGACTCATTATTTCGTTGGTGGATTTACTGATCTGCTTGAGCCGGGGGGTACGGCCATAGAGAGCTAAACTTATTGCATCCAGAATTGTTGTTTTACCGGCACCTGTAGAGCCTACAATGGCAAATATGCCACTGGAGGTGAAGTGAGGATCCGTGAAATCGATACACCACTCTCCAGAGAGAGAATTCAGATTCTTAAAACGTACAGTTTGTATTTTCATACTATAGTGACCATCCCCGATAAACGGGATAAGGACCTTGTCAGTAGTTTGTGCAACATTAAAAGTAGCCCATGAACAGGCGCTCGATTGTCCTAGGATTTCAAGGTGCTAGGGAACTAGTTATTCAATTTCGCGTTGTTGGAGGGCATCTACAGCAACATTGAAACGCAATGTCAATTCATCGTGTTGCTGGCCTGTGATGCTGTTTTGGGTGAGGCATCGATCAAAGACCTCCTCCACAGAGAGTTGCTCTAAGGTTTCCTGACTGGTTTCACTCTCTAGAATAGAGTCGATGATCCGACTATTGACAATGCGCAGGATCTCAAGCTTACTGCCGGCAACGGCTTGTCTCAGATCTTCCTGGAGCGAGGCAATAAGCTCTTTGCTATTATATTTTATTTCGAGCCAAATTGAACGGTCTTCTCCCTTTAACTGTTCAATCGTTGAGAGCAAAACCTCCATGTTTCCCGCAATAGATTCAAGGCGCTGAAAACAGGGGACATCAATGGTCTTGATCTCTGTAATCTCTTGATCACACTCAACTGTGA
Organism: Desulfotalea sp.; assembly: GCA_002733995.1. GTDB lineage: Bacteria > Desulfobacterota > Desulfobulbia > Desulfobulbales > Desulfocapsaceae > Desulforhopalus_A. The sequence goes on from NVXR01000001.1 coordinate 154,272, forward strand.
TAACCTTTTTGGGTTTTGTTCCTTCCCCAAAGCTCATGGGTAGAGGGCTACCGCAGTACCTTCTTCTCTCATTTTTCCCGACCAGTTGGCTGCTGTGGAGATGGCCAAGGGCGAGGTAATCAATTTCCTCGGGAAAGATAGAGGCGGGTACGTGGGCGAGGGAGCCAACGTACAATTCCCTGACACCATCCCCGGTTACACTCATGCCTCCCGCAGCAAAGAGGTGGCCCAAAGCGATAATAATGGGTCGATTCGATGCTTTAGTTTGTATGTTTACGGCCCGCTTAATGATCGTATCATAGTGCTGCTTGATTCCTTGTACCAGTTTGTTTGATTTTTCTTCTATAGTTTCACCGGGGCTTGCAAGCCTTATATCACGTTCTCGTAGATAGGGGACAGCACAGACAATGAGCCGAGTTTCACCCGTTGGGTCACAAATTTGCACAATCTCTTTGTCAATATCGTCATTAATGGATCCAACAATATGAATATTCATTGTTTTTAGAATCCCAGCGGCGGCTTCAAGGAAGGTTGCAGAGTCGTGGTTACCTGCGGTTATTATGACATGGGTGCAACATGTCTTTTGTACCTTGCTAAGAAAATGATAGTAGAGGTTTTGTGCCCAGTTACTTGGTGTTGTCGTGTCAAAAATATCGCCTGCAATGAGTAGGACATCGATTTTTTCAGATGAGAGTGTCGCGATCATCCAGTTAAGAAATTGTGAAAATTCCTCGTTTCTTTTGCGACCATAAAGGGCACGTCCTATATGCCAGTCAGAGGTGTGAAGTATTTTCATGTTTATGATGTACTCTGGAGATTATTGAAAAAAATCGACCCATTAAAGAGGAATAAGAGCAGATACCTGGGATGGTGGTCTCTCTGCATTTACTCTCAACTGGTAATGGTTATGTCGTTTGTTGTCAGAAGTTTCAGGTTGTTCATATACCTATGATCCGCAATGCTACTTCCAAGCTGAAATACGGGTTGAATATCGATGTATAGTAACAGTTCGGTTTTTGTATTGGAAATACTTTGTCATCGTGTCAGTTCTGAACAGCGTCTGAAAAAGACGTAACATACAAGGCTGTTTATGCAAGTCGCTTAGGGTGTATCTGTGCCAGCAAACAACAAAGGCCCTGGAAGATTCCAGGGCCTTTGTTGTTTGTCTTTTTTAAGAGGAAGAAGTAGCTCTCTTCTTTGAACTAAAACTGGTAGGCGAGGCCTAAACGAAATGCTAGGTTGTCCATTGGAAAATGGCCTTCTTGGACAAGTACGAGCTCCCCGTCTTGGTAGCCGTTAAAAGTACCATCAACATCAACAGCTGTGTATTGCATTGAAAGATCAAGGAGCCAATTGGAGGTAACTGCGTATGAACAGCCAAGGCCTAAAGTTAGTCCTACTCTGTCATCTAAGATTATTTCTCTGCTCTTGCCGTGGTAGAGGCTTGAAGGTTGGCCTAATGCGTCGTACACGCTAGGGTCGGAATAGCCAAGGCCCCAGTGGTTTGCGGCGTCAAAATCACCAGAGTAAAAACCCAATCCAAAGGAAGCGTAAGGGGTAAAGTTTGTTGAGGTTGGCAGTTGGGCTAGCAGGCTTATAGTAGGGCCGGAGACAGTTATATCACCATCTGATTTAATACCAGAATATCCTATTGAAGTTGCCTGCGTTTTGCCTTGTATACTGTCATAGGCAAGTTCTACGCCTATGTATTTATTGAAGAAATATTTAGCAAATAAAAACTTTGGTACAAAATCCTGGGTCTCATCAACTGCGTATATTGTGCCAAGGAAGGTACCAGAACCTTTTCTGCCACCTTTGTGCCCTGAGTCGGAGTCTGTGAGAACCCGAAATCCTGTTCTTGTGCCTATTTGTAATTTGCCGGAGATATATTTGTCGAAAAAAGTGACGGCCTCTTGATCGTTTTCACTATCAACGTGCTTGTCGGTACAGTGTTTCATTGGTGCTTTTTCATTGGCTGTGACTTCCGCTGTTTGCATTGGTACGGGTACAGTGGCTGTCACTTCCGCTGTTTGCTCTGGTGCGGTTACGGTGGCTGTCACTTCCGCTGTTTGTATTGGAGCTGTTGTAGTGGTTGTAACCTCAGTCGCTTGCATTGGGGCGGGCGCAGTGGCTGTTGTTTCAGATGCAAACGTCGTCTGAGCTGAGGACAAGAGAAGAATGGAAAAAACTAAAGGTAAGGTTTTCATTATCACACCATAAAAAAATTGATTGTAAAAGTTGCTAATAATAAATATTAGAATTACAACGCTATGTGGTAAAAAGCAACTATTAACTATAACTTACATCAGGATCAGGCTCCTCTTTGACCACGCTATAGAGCCTCATTTTGCTTCAACAATCTCTAGAATGTTACCTCGAAAAAACCGAAGAGGCTTTGCCGGGGCAAGAGCGTGTGTCGGCCTACATTATGTAGGGTCTAATTCTTTGTACTTTTAAGATATGCGTAAATATCCGCCCCGTCTTGTTTCGAAATCTTAGTTTGAGGGAAGTGCGGCATAATAGGTGCCCCTGTACGTCGTAGCGTGCGAACAAAACGACTAAATCTCATGTCAATTCCTGCAATATCCACAGCTCGACCATCGTTGCCATGTAAACCATGACAGGAGGAGCAGTTGTGCATTGTGTACCATTTTTTGCCCTCTTGAGGGTTACCTGCAGGTGCGCTGCAACCGCTACTCATGAGGCTTGTAAGCAGGACGAGTATACTGAGTTTGTATGGCGTTTTTGTCTTAAGCGTCATTCTTACACTCTCTGGTTCTGTAGGTTGTACTTAATTGCTAGAGGAGAATAGTAAAGGAAACGGAAGTGAGCAAGATCCTTTTAAGTGTTATGCCAGGAAAGAGCCTTATAATTGGACTTTTTGCATATTGTCGGCCTCTGGCAGATAGGCCTTATTAGTCGTGCAACCACTAATGTTGAGGGGGGACACCAGCATTAATGTGGTCAAAAATAAAGTTATGGTTCTACTGACAGCTCTTCATGTTCACCCCTGTGGGGAGGCGCGTAGATGGTGCGTTGATGGCGCGTAATCGCTTAAGAAGTTCATTTCTTGTGTTCTCTGCCTGATTGAGAAGGATGGCAAAGGGGGTGGGGGGACCATGATTTGTCATATACCCCGCATAGCAGTAAACACCATGCATCGTGCCACTCTTAAGTAATACTCCGGGGCGTTTGTTTAAAAGACTGCTGTAGGGCTTGAAGTGTTGAAGAATCGTTACAAGTGACTTTGTACTCATTCTGTTTTTACGGCTTAAGCCCGAGCCATCGTACACCGTAATTTGCTGAGCTGAAAGGCCAAGAGTCTTTCTGAGGTAGTTTGATATTGCGATTTTGCCTTTCTCCCAGGTTGCAGGGGGACCACCTGCTTGCAAGCCGATGTATAAAAAGACCTGATTGGCAATAAAGTTATTTGAGTAACGCAGACACGCTCCCATGACCTCTTGTAAGGTCTTACTGTTTTTGTGAATGAGGAAGGGTTCAAGCGAGGGAGGAACATCTTTTATCTGGAATCCATCTTTGACGCTAATGCCCACCTGGTAGAGTTGGGCACAAAATAATTCACCGAAATATTGCAACGGTATTGGCAGTAGGCTCTCGGTAGTGCTTCTTGCAATATTGATGCGCTGGTTGTTTCTAGGGAAATTAGATCCGAGGCGTTTCATTATTGGTAGGGTTGGTGTTTGAGGCTCCCCCGACTGAATCGTTCCATCGATAAGCTGAGTGATGGCAATAGTGTTGAAATTTGCAGCTAAACTGCCGTTGGGTGCATCATATGGATTGCTACTATTATCGGTTCCGGGGGTTTGTTGTTGGAGGGAAAAGATACTGGTATCAAGAAATATGGAGCCTATCTTGCTAATGCCTCGCTTCTTCAGAGAAGAGCAGATGCTAAGAATTTCTTCAGAAGTCAAAAATGGATCTCCATATCCTTTTATGTATAGATTATCTTTCTTATCACGAAAAAAATGGGTTTCAAATCGAAAATCCGCTCCAAGGAGATCAAAGGCCGCAAGTGAGGTGAGAATTTTAAGAGTTGATGCGGGGAGAAAAAGATCGTTTTGCCGGTAACTGATTGTGCCTCGGTCTGAATGAACAAGGTAGCTGCCATGAGTCACCAGTTCTAATAATTTGGAATCAGCTCTGTCTTGTTTGGCCCATGCTGCACCCGTACAAGAAAATGCAAGAACAACAATGACGAGCAAGGAGCACATATATCTCCTCACTCGTTGTTGTTGTTGTTTGAAGTAGCTTGTGATGATTGCCATAATAGTGTTGGTGAATACTATTAATCCAGTTGTACCCAACCCTTTTTGACAACGTGAATGTTGTTTTCGTCATCTTCTGTAAGTCCTAATACATGGGTGACGGCGTCTCGAGGTTTTATGCCAGGTTGAGAGGTTTCTGCAATAATATCAATTTCGATATCCTGTGGGCCTGTAAAGGCAAATCGCTCAATCAAGGGTCGAATATTTATTTCTTTTGTCTTTCCTTTTCTTGTTTTCTGGATCAGAAAACTCTCCCCTGCATAAAACAATTCAGCCGCCTCCTTTTGGGCAGCAGTTGCTTCGGTGGGCAGGTGAATGGAGTAAGAGACCCTCATCTTTTGAGGAATCTTGCCGGAGTGGAGCTCAATACCGGTGATTGCAAGTCCCGGTGCCAGAGTATTGTTGAGTTTCTCTTGGGCGCTTTTTATGCTTTCAATAGGTGACTTGAGATCCATGATGAAGTACTCGCCATAGCTCTCTGTGCCAACTGGAAGAGCCGGTCCAAAAGATACTTTTGGTGAGGGGTTAAAGCCCTGGCTGAAATTTGTATAAATATTTGCTCTTTGCAGGGCGCGGAATATAACTTGCAAGATCTCAAGGTGGCCAAGATAGCAGATATTACCCACACGTGAATAATGGACCAGATATTTAAAATGACCCATCTCAGACTCATCTTTTGGACTGGTAGGTTTACTTACCGGTGGAGCAAGGTCACGTTTACGATTATGCACTATAGGGAGTATGGTATCGAAGTCACATAAACCGCATTTCTGGCAGGCGTGATAGCGACAGTCAGGTGTGTAACCTTCCGCCTTACCCTTTTCCAGCTCATTCTTTAAGAACTGTATATCAACACCGGTTTGCAGATGTGACCAGGGAAGAATTTCGTCAAGTTGTCTAGCTCTGAGATAGTTGTCGAGGGAGAGGTCGCAATTATTTGCAGCCAGTTGCCAGACATCAATGTTGAAGTGCTCTGTCCAACCGTCCAATCTGGCACCGTGTTCCCAGGCATTTTCAATCAATTTTGCAAGTCTTCTATCACCTCTTGAAAAAACGCCCTCAAGGAAACTAACCCGTGGATTGTGATACCTGAGATTCGCGCCTTTTTTGGGTAAATTATCAATGAGGCTTCGGATGCGGCTTATACTCTCGTCAACAGTGAGCTGTTTTTCCCACTGAAAAGGGGTGTGGGGCTTGGGCACAAACGTTCCAACACTTACATTGATCTGTTTTTTGCCTTTGCCTTGGCCATGTCCTCTGGTCGCCAGCATTTTAATGACCAAATCTACTATACCATCAATATCTGCCTGGTCTTCTGTTGGCAGGCCAATCATGAAGTAACATTTTATGACCCGCCAGCCCAGGTCAAAGGCTTGGGTACAGGTGTTAATGAGATCTTCTTCGGTAATACCTTTATTGATGACTCTTCGCAGGCGTTCACTTCCTGCCTCAGGAGCGAGGGTAAAGCCAGTTTTTCTTACTCTCTTAATCTGTTCCATTATAGCTGGAGTCAGTGTACCAACGCGCATGGAAGGCATTGCAATAGATACGTATTTATCTGCAAATTCATCCATAAGTGGTGTTAGAACTTGTTCGAGGCAAGAGTAATCCCCGGTGGAGAGTGACAGGAGGGCGAGTTCATCAAAACCGGAATTTTTAATGCTCTCCTTGGCAAGTTCCATAATACTATCGATACTGCGTTCCCGGACCGGTCGGTACGTTATTCCGGCCTGGCAGAAACGACAGCCTCGGGTGCAACCGCGGGCGACCTCTATCCCCAGGCGATCATGGACAATCTTGGCGTTTGGTACAAGGGGGGTTTTGAGATGGTCAATGTCGTCAAGATTGGCAACGATTCTACGGGTTACTGTTGTTTCTTTATTGCTTTTGTGCCTGATTTTGGCAATTGAGAATTCTGCTACAGTTTCGTTGTAGTCAACCTCGAAATGACTCGGAATATAGACACCGTGAATTTCGGCAAGTTGATCGAGTAAATCTTCTTTAGAGGTGTCCGACTGTTTAGCACTGGCAATGACGCTTGCAATTTCGATGAGTGCCTCTTCTCCATCCCCAAGAAGGACTGCGTCGAAAAAATCAGCAACAGGTTCTGGGTTAAGGGCACAGGCACCGCCGGCCAGGAGAATGGGATACGACCCATCGCGCTGTTTGGCGTAGAAAGGAATCGATGCAAGATCGAGAATCGTGAGAATATTGGTGTAACAAAGTTCGTAAGGAAGTGTGAAGCCGAGAACATCGAAGTTTTTGAGGGGCTGCCCACTTTCCAGGCTGGTAAGCGGCGCACCTTGATCTCGGAGTAATTTTTCAACGTCGGTATCGGGGCAATAGCAGCGTTCTGCAAGGAAATCATTTTTTTTGTTTAAAAGATGATATAGTATCTGTAGTCCTTGGTGGGACATGCCAATTTCGTAAAGGTCCGGAAATATGAAGGCAAATTTGGCTTTTACGTCATCCCAATTTTTCTGAATTGAATTGAATTCTTGGCCAAGGTAGCGGCCGGGTTTGCTAATTGCTGAAAGGATTCTACGATCTGTCATTGGGGTACCGTTGGAGAGTTTTCTGAAATTATGGCGGAACGCCTGTTCTTTCAAAGAAAAATGTTAAAAAGTCAGTCATTCCCTTTACTGAAATTTGGTTGACTTTTCAAGTCAGGATACTGTATTCAAATAAGTTGAACATAATTCCTCTTATAAGCATACGTTATAATATAAAAAAGGATCTGTCTGATGAAATTGGTGCCACTGTTAGCAGTCGCGATATTTACTTGTTGTTTCTTTTCACCATCACTGTTGTTGGCAGACTCCGCCAGCCTTGTAGAGATCAAATCAATTTCCCATTCAATACAGTCTGTCGAACAGGAAACAATTAGATTTTCACTAGAGTCCCTTGTTCCTGTTAAAGTGTTCGCCATCAAGGGAGAACGACCACGGCTGGTAATAGATTTTCCCGGTACCATATATAAACGGAAAAATGTAATACCTCTACCGGGGGGCGAGTTGGCCAGTACAATTCGTATTGGTTTGCATAATGAGCCTGTTGTTAAGACACGGGTTGTTGTCGATCTCTCAAAAACTTACGCTGTGGACTATAAACACAGTTTTATAGAAAGCGAGAAACTTCTTGAGGTGGTTTTAACGAGAGGGGCTCCTAGGCAAGCTGTCATAGCCCCTGTTGAAAAAACAACAAAGGAAGTGGTTGAAAAGACAATCGTTTCACCACCGATTAAGGAGGCACTCCTCAGTCTTGCCATCGATGAAAAGATTATTTCTTCAGTTGTTCGGGGACAGAAAAAATCTGAAAAATTAGCGATAGATGAAGATGTGCCTGCTGGCTTACCGCAGTTGCTTGAGGTCTCTTTCGATGACTCTTCAAATCGCGGCGAAATGGTACTTTTCCATCTCAATGATTTTAATCCGCCAAGCGTATCTGCTATTGAAAAGAATACCCCCCGCGTTGTGTGCGATTTTCCAAACATGAGATTGAGTCGTGATGTGCAAAAGACGATAGCTGCAAACGGGAAATATGTTGAAGGGATTCGTACTGCGTATCATGCGGATAGTGATAAGGTGCGGGTTGTTTTGGATCTTGCTCCCGATCGCGATTACGATTTACAGCAGGTGTTTTTTAAGAATGACAATCTTTTCGTGTTAATTGTGAATGAATTACCTGCTGAAAACGTAGCGGAATAATTCTTCCCCGCCTTTTGGGTCAGTTGAGGCGGGCTTCTTGTCTCGCCAAGACTACGGTCTAAATTGCTTCCAATATCCTTGGGGTGGGGTGAGTTTATAAACGTTTATCCTGGATGTCAATTTCGTCTCTGATAATTGTAGTTTGATAGTTGTTCCATACTCCAGCCCTGTTATATTTATATTCTGTGGCTGAAGACAGGATTGGTCTTGGATGTAATCGCTGTACCGGATTGTCGCCAGGGGCTTTTTTTGTCTCGTTTCCAAAACATGTTCTATGATAGTCCTCCGCTCGGGGTCTATCAGAAGGTGGGATATGTTTCTTGCCCCCTCATTATCCTCAAATGTGATCCAAATTCCCCGCAGTTCTCTATCAGTGCTGATATCAGTAATGTATTCAGTTGAGATGCTGTTTTTACCGGTAAGCCAGTCGTCCCAACGTCCTTTGAGAAAATGGATTGGCAGCTTGTAGCGCAGGGAAAAAGATGTCATTCCACCCGTAACATACTTCGCTTGTAAGGTATTAATCATTTGATAGCGTTTTTTATTTCCGGCTATGATGACAATCGGTTGTCCTAATGGGTTACTTGCAACGAATTTATAGTTTGTTCCCGGAGAATAGAGAAAATATCCGGAAAAGGTTCGTTTGCCAAAGGGATTTGCGTACTCTAAGGTGAGATCAGACTGGAAGCCTTTGTTGCACTTGGTGTTTACAGCGGCCATTTCCTCTGCAATCTGTAAGGTGCTTTCATATTCATTTTCTCCAAGAGACGTTTTCCAGGGCTTTTGGGCACAACCGGAGACGAAGAGAGCAGTTAACAGAAATACAATTGGGATAATGGGCAGTGAACAGGATACGTTAGTTCGTAATTGCATCGATTTTGTCTTTAACGGTTGATTGTTTGTCTTTATTATCAAAGAGATCGTAGGCTTTTTTGTAGGCTTTCTGTGCGTTATCATATTCCCCAAGGGCGTTGTATGAGTCGCCGAGATGATCGAAAATATGCGGGTCATTGGGTTCAAGAGAAACGGCATGTTCCAGTGTCTCTGCAGCTTCCTTTAGTCGGCCTAAACGGAAGTACACCCAGCCAAGGCTATCTATGATAAAACCATTTTCCGGTTTGAGGGAGATGGCATGAAGGATATATCCGAGGGCTTCTTCGAGATGCACGCCCTTATCGGCGAGGCTATAACCAATAAAGTTGAGGGCGTCAGCGTGGTCTGCCTGTAGAGCGAGTACCTTGCGCATCTCAGCTATGGCATCATTGGTGCGACCATTTTTTTCAAGGAGTAAGCCAAGTTCAAAATGAAGCTGATGGTTTTCAGGATAGGTTGTGATGCCATCGCGCAGGGTTGAAAGAGCGAGATCCGTATGTTGAGAATCTGTAAAAAGAGAAGAAAGTAGGGCGTAAAAGAGGGGGCTTGTCGTTGCGTCATCTTTTATATTGTTTTCGAGAAAAGCAATGGCTTCGTCGGATTTTTGCTGTTTTTTCAGCACTTTGATCTTGAGGTAGACGGCCTCTTCGAAGTTCTCACTACTTGCAGGGATCTTGGTAACATATGCAATACTCGAAGGGTAGTCTGCTTCTTGGTAGGCCAGCAACGCCAGCATATAGCGGGCGGCATAAGCTTCAGACTGGTTGTTCAGTCGCTGAAGTATTTTTTTCGCTTCAGCTGGTCGCCTCTGTTGGAGGAGAACCTGGCTCATGATGAGATCAATTTTATCTGGTTGTTCACTGACATGGTGGATGTTTTGTAATGCAGTATTGGCTTCGGCGAGTCGATTGAGGTCTAAAAGTGCCTGTACTCGGCCGAGTAATGCTTTTTCATCAAATGTATCGTTATCTGTAATGGTTGTATAGATGCGTAAAGCGTCTTTATATTTTTCCTTGCTACTATACAGATAACCTATTTCAAAGGCTAGTTCTTTGGACCAGTTTAATGATAATGCTTTTTCGTAAAATAATGCGGCTTTGTCTCCATCGTTTTTCTGATTGAGCAGACGGGCAAGAGACAGAGTGGTAAAATAGGACTGTGGATTTCGAACCAGCAAGCTACGAAAAATATTTTCGGCGATCTCATATTTACCCAGATGACTGTAGAGGATGCCTAGGCGTGTATTGACAGGCTCATTATCGGGGTCAAAGGTAAGAATCTTCTCGTAAAGAGTTACAGCCTGAGTGATGTTTTGTTGCTGGACAGATATGTTAGCGAGAAAAAGTAGATACGTTGTATTGGTGGGGTCTTTTGTAATCGCACTGCTGAGCCATGTTGCGGCTGTTTTGTAATCCCCCATTTTTAACATCAGAATAGGTAGTTTTTCTTCTATGTATTTTGAACCAGGGTCACAGATGAGAGCCTTCTCATAGGCTTCGAGGGCCTCTGGATAACGTTCCGCGTATTCTGCGTGGGTTCCCCAGAGAAAATAGAAGGAAGAGCAGGAAAAATCGATCTGTTCCGCAGGCGGGGCGAGAGATACCTCGGCCCGCCTGTCACTACAGCCCGTTACTATGAACAATGTGATAGCTATAAGGCGAATGAATTTCATGTTTTAATCCACATTCCGGAGTGTCTGAGGAATGATGGGAAGTACTTCGGACAGTACCTTGGAATGGACGCTTTCAATAGAACCTTGGGCGCTGATTTTTTTAATAAAGGGCAGGGAAAGAGAGTCAAAGATGGCAGCGACTTTTTGCAGGTTTTCAATCTGTTCAAAATCATTGAGTTGTTCACCTCGATTTTCGGTAATTCGTTTACGCCCGGTATCAAGTGAGGCCTGAAGGAGTATGGCTATATCGGGCTCAGGAGCAAAGCTGTTGAGGGATAGAAGCTCATCAATAGCAAAGCCAATGGCTCCCTGATAGGCCACTGTAGAGAGAAAGTAGCGATCACAGAGGACAATTTTTCCACTTGCAAGGGCTGGATTGATCATATTGTCTACATGCTCTTTTCGGTCGGCGAGAAACAGCTCCAGTTCCTCTCTAGGGGTACAGGAGTCACGTTGTAGATAGAGGCCACGAATGCGTTGGCCATATTTCCCTTCCGTTGGTTCCCTGGTGGTGACCACCGGGTATTGCTTGTCTTGCAGGTAGTTCGCCAGAAGAGAAAGTTGGGTCGATTTACCCGTGCCGTCGGTACCTTCAAATACGATGAGGCAACCTCGATTATTGTTCATTTGAGACTCCCCGCCGACGAGCATCAGCCTTCCGGTTGTTACTTATTGTTGCGGCCAATTCAATGGCATTGTGGAGGCTGGTAGGATTAGCTGTACCCAGGCCAGCAATATCGTAGGCGGTACCGTGGTCGACAGATGTCCTGACGATGGGAAGGCCTAGGGTGATATTCACACCGTCTGCGAAATGGAGGAGCTTAAACGGTATAAGTCCTTGATCATGGTACATACAGACCACTGCATCGTAGTCGCCCTGGGCTGCGTTAAAAAAGACAGTGTCGGGTGGAAAGGGGCCATGTACAGAAATACCTTGTTCCTTGGCCAGGGCAATCGCAGGTCGGATCGTCGTCTCCTCCTCGTTGCCAAAAAGACAATTTTCACCGCTGTGGGGATTGAGTGCGGCAACGGCGATTTTGGGGTTTTTGAGACCAAAGTCAACCGAAAGTGCGTGGTGAGTTGTCTGTATTAACTGAGTTATGGAAGCCTTTGTCAGAGCAGAAGGTACACTGGCGAGTGAGCAATGAATGGTGACAAGTGTGACCCGAAGGCGATCACCAGCCATCATCATCGCATAGTCTTTACTGCCTGTGAGTTCGGCCAGCATTTCGGTGTGACCTGGAAATGAAAATCCAGCCTGATTGAGTGAATATTTAGAAATAGGGCAGGTGGTAATGCCGTCAAGTACACCTTCCTGTGCCAACTTTACGCCTTCAGTGATATAGCGAGCCATTGCCTTGGCGGTCGTATTGCTTGGCTGTCCCCAGACAATATCCGCCTCTGTAAGGTTAGAAAGCGGGAGGACGGGGATAATATTTTCAGTTTTTTTCGGTGGTTCAGTGCCTACTGTCCAGGGGATGATCTGCACATTTTTATAGCCAAGATCTGTGGCGCATTTTTGCAGAACAGTAATATCTCCAAGTACTACAGGAGTTATATTGTTATCAGCGGCTGGTTTTGCAAAATATTTCAGTATGATTTCTGGGCCGATGCTAACAGGGCAACCCATCGTTATTCCAATTATACTCATGGTTATAGTGTACCTCTAAATTCATTTTATGCAATAAAAGGTGATACCCAGGGCGTCGAGATGTTAAACGGTGCAGGAGGGCAGGATGTGGTACAGCGACAGCAGATAAGCTGATTAAGAAATACAAAAATCAAAGGCGTTGGTAATGTGTTGGATTTCTGTCTTTTTATCTTTAGGGGCAAGAATAGACACCACATCAAATCGTGCGTCAATATCATCTTTATGGTGGGTCACGAGGTAGTGGTGGGCCACTTTCGATATTTGCTGTTGCTTACGCAGGTCGACTGCTGCTGTGGGGCCACCAAAATTATTATTTGTTCTGGTCTTCACTTCAACAAAGATAAGGACATTACCGTCTCTTGCAATGAGATCAATTTCACCCCAATTACATCTATAGTTTGTTTTGACTATGCTATAGCCTTTGTTCTTAAGATAGATTGCTGCGATGGATTCGCCTTTCTGACCGAGAATTTGGCGAAAATTAACCATGGTCTACCACGCCATTAAAGCTGCGCCTATGGATGGGGCAAGGTCCAAATTCTTTCAGGGCCTCGCGATGTTCTTTGGTAGGGTAGCCTTTGTTTTTTCGAAAATTATAGATGGGATATTTTTCATGCATGCATACCATGAATTGATCACGTCTAACTTTTGCAATGATACTGGCTGCAGCGATGGATGCACTTTTTGACTCACCCTTGATCATGGCCTGTTGGTCAATAGATACCGGTGCTTTAAATTTACCGTCGACAAGGAGAAAATCTACAGGTGTCCCTTCAATATTCTCAGTGGCTATTTTCATTGCGAGAAGAGAAGCTTGGAGGATATTAATACGATCAATTTCGCTTTCGTCAATAAATGCGATACCTATGCGGGCACCAAGATCAATGAGTGATTGAGCGAGCAATTCTCGTTTGCGGTGGCTAAGAATCTTAGAGTCAAGATAGATGGTAGGATCTATAGATGGGGGGAGTACTACGGCGGCAGCAACAACGGGGCCTGCGAGTGGACCTCGTCCAACCTCGTCACAGCCAGCTATACTTTTGTAGCCGTGCTTACGCAATGTTTTCTCTAATATGAAATTATCTTTACCGGTCTTGGCAGCAGACAACAAGTGTATCATATTGAAATCAGGATATTGCGCCTGCAAAAACAACCGCTACAGAGAAAGTAGCGGTTGTTAAAGTTGCTTGCGATCTAGCGTAATCCGCGTTCACGGATACGAGCTGCCTTACCTGTAAGATTGCGCAGGTAATAGAGGCGGGAACGACGAACACGGCCACGCATAATAATTTCGATCTTCTCAATACGTGGATTGTGTAGAGCGAAAGTTTTTTCAACACCAACACCGTGGGAGATTTTTCTGACAGTGTAACTGGCATCCATTTGGCCACGTTTGCGCTTGATAACTACGCCCTGGAACATCTGTACGCGCTCTTTACTTCCCTCGATGATACGGATATGTACCTTAACGGTGTCACCTGGACGAAAGTCAGGGTGATCCATACGCATCTGCTCTTGATTAATTCTATCGATTATTGTGCTCATAACGTCTTCTATTGGTTGAAGTATCAGTGGATAGTTATCCAACGGTTAAATAGTTTCTTGCCAGCATATCAGGATCCGAGCAATCTATCTATAGTAATAGATGCGGCGGATCGTACTGAGAGATGGTTGTAGTCTGTACCACCTTTAATGGGTGGAAGACTCAAATCACACTGTTCTAAAATTTCCTGGGCAAGCCCATGTGCGGTTCCAAATAACAATAAAACCGGCTCTTTTTCATTAATTTTTTTTCCAAGATCACTATAACTGATGGTGTTTGATTGTTCAAGTGCGCTGGTTGTTACAAGAAGGGGCCGTTTGCCATATTCTTGTGTCAGTGCTGAAATAGCTTCTTCCACGCAATAAATTGGTCGAACTATTTCTAGAGCCTCTTTACGAGCAGGATTATACGTCGATCCGTACCCGCTCAGCCAGTGGTTGAGCAATTCATTAATCAAATTATGCTGATCTTTGTAGGGAGTAGATATAAAATAACTACCGAGCCCGTAGGTTCGTGCTGTTCGGGCGATATCATGGATATCTAAATTAGTAACAGCGGAACCAATTACTTCTTTTTTCTTATTAATTACAGGATGATGAACTAAGGCAATGTGTAAAGAAAGCTTACCTTGATACATTAATATTTACCCGTCTTCTGTATTTCTTCAACTGTAATGAGTAAACCACTTAATTTTAAAAGTTTACGCTCAGAAACTGAAAAAGTTACATTCTTTATAAGGTCAGGTCTTTTGGCCAGCGTTCGTTCCACTGAATCAATAAACCTGATGTCTTCAATTCTTTGGTGGTTTCCTGAGAGTAAATGCTCAGGAACGTCCATACCTTCAAAACTACGTGGCCTCGTGTATTGAGCATGTTTTAAAAGACTTCTACTGAAAGTGTCTTTTGCAACAGAATCCTGACAGCCTAAAACACCAGGTAACAACCTGGTAATAGAGTCTAGCATGATCATCGCTCCAAGTTCACCCCCTGTCAGAATGAAATCCCCTATGGAAATTTCATCATCTATATAGTTGGAGATAAACCGTTCATCTATACCTTCATACCGTCCGCAGACTAAAATAAGCTGATCTTCTGCGGTAAGCTCCTGGGCGAGACCTTGATTGTAGGTCTTGCCTTGGGGGCTAAGAAAAATAACGCGGGCCTTGCTATCTTTCCTGCTTTGTACGGCATTTGCCAGAGGTTCTGGTTTCATAACCATTCCCTCTCCCCCGCCAAATGGCCTGTCATCGGTCATTGAATGGGGGCCAGATGCAAAATCTCTGACATTTATGATATTGACTTCGATCTGTTTTTTCAGAAGAGCTCTTCTAATGATTCCTTCCTGTAAGTGGGAATCAAATATCTCTGGAAAAATAGTTAGTATGTCAAAAATCATACGACAACCCGTGCGGTGTTCATTTAACAGGGCTAACGTTTATTTCTAGTAACCCAGGCGGAAGATTAACTACAATTGTATTGTCTGTTTCTTCGACAATAAAATCATCAATAACGGGTATCATGACTTCGTCATTTCCAGTATCTACGACGAAAATGTCCTGGGCACCACTATTGAAAAGTTCTTTTACGATGCCAATGACGGCACCATCTTTATGAACGAGTTGTTTACCTTCGTACTGTTGCCAGTAATACTCTCCGGGATGGGGCGCAGGTAGGTGCTCTTTTAAAAGAAATACCTCATAGCCGCCAATATTTTCAGCTGCAGATCTGTCTACAATCTCTGCAAATTTAACTACAGCTGTATTGCCCTGAACACGAGATTTAATCACCGCCATTGGGCCGGTTAGCTGACCCTTTAGATCGCAAAGCGTAAGCTCCTTGTATTCTAAAAAGTTCTCTGGCTGACCGGAGAAAGAGTAGATTTTAACCTCACCACGTAATCCGTGAGGTTTCGTCGTCTTACCAACGAGCAGGTACTTGTCTTTTGGAGACATCTTTTCCATGGACTGTTGACCCTGCTATTCTACTATTTCAAGACGAGAGCGCTTGTCTTCTTTTGCAGCAGTTGCCGCAAGAATTGATCGCAAGGCCCGTGCCGTTCTTCCCTGTTTACCAATCACTTTACCAAGATCGTCCGGAGCCACAGCTAACTCGATGGTGACATTGTTTTCTTCGTCACTGCGAGTTACCTTAACATCGTCCGGGCTATCTACCAGTGATCTGGCAATAACAGCTATTAGCTCTTCCATCTCTATGCGTCAGCAGCAGCTGCCTTTTTGATCAGACTTTTAACAGTAGTTGTCGGAAGAGCACCTTTGCTCATCCAGTCTTTTAATTTACTGTCGTCAATCTTAATTACCGCTGGGTCCTGAAGTGGATCATAGGTTCCAACGACATCAAGAAATTTACCATCACGTTTGCTTTCGCAGTCAGCAACAATAATACGATAGAAAGGTTTCTTCTTTTTGCCAAGTCGAGTTAGTCGAATACGTACTGCCATTCCGGTATATCCTCCGGTTGATATGTCGGTTAAATGATCCTGGAGAAATCCCAGGAACAGTTTATCTTCTTTTCATGCCCTTAGGCAATTTTCTACGTTTAACGCCTGTCATAGCACCAGGCTTACCGCGCATTTTTTTCATCATCTTCAGCATTTCAGAATAACTTTTTATAACTCTGTTAACTTCACTGACCTGGGTACCAGAACCCGCAGCAATTCTTTTACGTCTGCTTGGGTTGATAATGGAATGATTCTTTCTTTCTTTTGCTGTCATCGAACGGATAATAGCTTCCGTCTTACTCAGCTCTTTCTCGTCAGGCTTCGGTACATTTTTGAGCTTTTTTAGCTTATTGATGCCCGGTACCATATCAAGAATCTGATCTAGAGAACCCATTTTCTTGATCTGTTGTATCTGACCAAGGAAATCTTCAAGAGTAAACTGGTTTCTCTGTAATTTTTTGGCGATTCTGTCGGCTTCTTTTCTATCGACTACCGCTTCGGCTTTTTCAATCAGGGTAAGAATATCACCCATTCCGAGAATCCGAGAAGCAACACGTTCAGGATGGAAGACTTCAAGGTCGTCGAGACCTTCGCCGACACCGACAAATTTAATCGGTTTTCCTGTAACGTTCTTAATCGATAGTGCCGCACCGCCCCTAGCATCACCCTCCATCTTTGTGAGGATAACACCAGAAATTTCAAGGTCGCTGTTAAACTTGCTAGCAACTGTGACCGCATCCTGGCCTGTCATCGAGTCCGCAACAAAGAGGACTTCGGACAAGGGAATTGCAGCCTGTATATCTTTTAATTCGCCCATTAGGGCTTCATCAACATGCAGGCGACCTGCAGTATCAATGATAATCGTATCGCAGTTTTGTTTAGCCGCTTCCAACAGTGCCTGGCGACAAATGTCCACCGGCTTTGTGTCGGTGGTTGAGGGATGAACTGGAACCCCAACCTGTTTACCAAGAACTTGTAACTGTTCAATTGCTGCGGGTCTGTAAATATCAACAGGAACGAGATATGGCCTGCGGCCTTTCGCCTTTAACAGCTTTGCAAGCTTACCAGTGGTGGTTGTCTTACCCGACCCCTGGAGTCCGGCGAGCATTATAATTACTGGTTGTCTGCCGTCTAGCTCAATCTGTTTGGTCGTTCCGCCGAGAAGTTCAACGAGTTCGTCGTGTACTATCTTTACTACCTGTTGACCCGGAGAAAGACTCTTAGATACATCTTTACCAATCGCTTTCTTAGTAACTGCAGCAACGAAACCTTTGGCAACCCCAAGGTTTACATCGGCTTCTAGCAGGGCTTTACGCACCTCCGCCATTGCTTCAGCAATATTCTCTTCTGAGAGTTTGCCGTGGCCGCGAAGTTTCTTAAATACTCCCTCAAGTCTGTCGGATAAGTTTTCAAACATAATACTTTATTGCAATTAAGTAGTTTCTCAAGAGAAAAAATCATTTAGGTGCTGGCCGATTGCTTCTGGCTCTACTTACCTACGTTTATGGGAAACATCAATTGTGAAAATTGCTGTTCCTTCCGTCGGTGAAAGATCAAAAGAGAAGAAAAATACTTCATATATGTACGGTTGTCAAGAAAGGAACGCAATCTATAGTAAAATTTGGCCCGACAATGGCTGTTTTGGCAACATTATATTTCAAATTTTTTTCTATGCTAGATATTATTACTCCTCGCACCTACCTACAGGGATGAACAAAGCGTTGTTCTTGTCTATTGGGGCAATGGGATAGCTGTTCCTGTATTGTCGTCTAGCAACCGTACTCGAACTATAAGTATCATTAAAAGAAATGTTGAGTATGGGAGGGCTAGAGCCCATGGAAAACTGCGGTTCTGTCGTTTGTCGCACACCAGTGACCTTGTTCTCTTTACCTTATTGTCCTATTTTATCTTTGTATGGGGTGAAGGCATGAAAAATAATATTTTACCCTGATGCTTATTCATAGAGATGAGTTTACCACTTTGGAGGATCGAGATATCCAGCAATGAAAATACAATGTTTATACGCTTCTGTCCCGTTGAAAACCTCCTGGGGCAACTTTTTCAGGGATGATGTGTGGGTTATTCGTATGGTACAAATATAGGTTTATCATGATGACTATTCAAGGTTTTAAAATTGATGAGAATAAAATTGATGTTGAACCGTTCTTTCTGCCCCGGGGGAATGAAATCGAAATAGCACTTGCGGCTAGGGCAAATCAGCTGCCCCTTTTATTAAAGGGACCGACCGGTTGCGGTAAAAGCAGATTTATGCAATATCTGGCCTGGCGATTGCGACTCCCCCTTATTACGGTCTCATGCCATGACGACTTGTCCACAGGTGATCTCATCGGTAGATTCTTAGTCAAAGGAAATGAAGCTGTATGGCAGGACGGGCCATTGACTCTTGCCGTTAAGGCCGGTGGCATCTGCTATCTTGATGAGGTTGTTGAGGCTCGCAAGGATACAATTGTTGTTATACATCCCCTTACCGATGATAGACGGGAGCTGCCTGTTGAAAAATTAGGAAAAATCTTTAGAGCGCCTCCTGAGTTTATGCTTGTTGTATCGTATAATCCTGGCTATCAAAGCATTTTAAAGGATCTCAAGCCTTCGACCAGGCAACGATTTGTCTCCCTTACCTTCGATTATCCGACGGAAGAGCGTGAGGTAGAGATTGTAACAGGTGAATGTGGGGCTGATGCTCATCTCAGCCGAAGGCTCGTACAGCTCGCCGTGATGACACGGAGTTTAAAGGACTCAGGGCTAATAGAGGGAGCCTCTACCCGGCTTATTATTCAAACAGCTAGGCTCATTAAGAGTGGTGTGGCGGAGGTAGATGCCTGCCGTGCTGGCATGACCCAAAGCCTCACTGATGATCTCGATCTTTTGGCGGCTATGGATGAGATGATCGTTTCTCTGTTTTAACGAGATAGTTATTGATGCAACTGGAAATACTCAAAAATCGGTTTTTGGCCATTGTTTCTCCATCCCTGCCCAATGAATGGGAGGTGGAAGATGTTCTTGCTCATTTATTGGGGCTTTCTGATGGAAATGTGGACAGTCTTTTTCAACAGATTGCGGTGATCTGGCCTGTTAGTCACAGTCTCTGTTTTGCCTATCTGCAAGAGGGTGCTAAGTGCATCGTGCTTATGCCAGGTGATCTGCTAGGCGAATGGTCAAGGCAGATACTTGGTTGCTATGAGGCAGGAGGGTTACTTGCCGCCAGAAATTTTATGGCCGATCCTGAAAAACACTTTTTAGGGCCTCTTGATGGACGTTGTGGGGCGCGGTTAACGTCTCTCTCCGAGAGGTTGCAACTCTACCTCTGTGGTGTCTTTGGTAGACGAATTGAACTGGGTGTAAGCAAGGTCCCAACGACAAATATCGATAGGGTTTTTGTACCTGAAAATATAGATATTTTTACAACTGAGGCGGATAACAAGCTCTTGTATAAGCTTATTGTTTCCCTGCAGTGGGCCCATGTAGAATCCCGGGTTTTTGAAGATTCCTTAGAGCTGGGACATAGAGGCGATGGTCATGTAACTCGTTGGCTTAACACTTTCTCTCGTCCCCAAGAGGCTAAGGAGTTGTTTGGGGTGTTACAATTTGTTAAGTCTTTCTGGTTATTAGTAGATGTCTTTCCAGGCCTTATCAGGCGGGCAACACCTCTTTGCAGCGATTTGATTGAGGCAATATCTGCCCAAGGTGGTTCCGTCAGTTATTGTAATATGCTGAAAAGTGTTTTGCAGTATAGCGTTACAGGTCTAAGCAAAAGTGGATCCAACCGCCGCTATTTAGATGATCTACTCAAGGTGGTTCTTGAGCGATTACGCTCGGAAAATACCTTCAAGGTCTTCCCGGAGTTCTATGCTTATTTTGATGCGCTTGGGGGAACCTGTAATTTTGGGGGACTTACTCTACTTCTGGGCCGCTTTGATTTTGATGCTGCGGCTGTGGCGATCATCAGTCGTAGAGAGGATCAGAAAAATGCCTTTATTGCTCTCTTGTCCATGGCTGTTCAGCAAAATATGTTAGTGAAGGATGTTGCAAACGCCGAAAATAAATCGCAACAATCAGATAGCTCAGCCCTTGTTCTGACAGATGCTGTTGCCGCAGAACAAGAGCAGCCTGGGCATGAAGAATTTTTGTTGCAAAATAGTAACGCAGAACTCTCAAGCGAACTTAAGGCTCTCATTAACAGTATCCAAGATGACCTTGGAGAGCTGCCCCAAGCGTACGTCCAGGCAGCAGCAGGAATGGCTGGCAAAGGTGTTAATGATCGTGAGTCGCATGGCGCCGTCGCTGGGTTTACTCAGTGTTCTGTTAGTTCGGTGGGGCATTCCTATGATGAGTGGGACTACCGCAGGGGAGGGTATAGGAGCTCGTGGTGTACTCTTTATGAAAAGACGGTGGAGGCGGTTACCTCTACATTTGTTGAAGATACATTGCTGAAGTACCAGGGCCAACTCCATAAAATACGCAGACAGTTTGAAATGCTTCGCAATCAAAACAGATATGCTCGCAGGCGGCGTGATGGTGATGAGATAGATTTTGACGCACTTGTCGATGCCTTAGGAGATAGCAAAGCTGGGATTGTTCCTTCCGACAGACTTTTTCTCAGGCTCCTGCGAGACAGGCGGGAAATAAGCACCTATTTTTTAGTCGATATGTCCTATTCAACAGAGGGGTGGGTTGGCACAGCACTTAAAGAATCTCTAGTTCTCATAGCTGAAGCAATGGCTATCGTGGGGGATGCATATGCAATTTATGGTTTTTCAGGTATGCGCAGATCAAAGAGTGAATTGTTCACGGTAAAAAAGCTGGACGAGGTTTATGGTAGTGTCGTTAAGCAACGTATAGCCGGTATTGGTCCAAAAGAATATACGCGTATGGGCCCCCCAATTCGGCATATTGCTAAAAAAATGCTCGAATGTGAGAGCAGGGTTCGCCTACTCATTGTGTTGTCAGACGGCAAACCTGAAGATTATGACGATTATAAAGGCAAATATGCCATAGAAGATACCAGAAAAGCGCTGTTGGAAGCCCGCGGTGCTGGCATTCATGTCTTTTGTATCACCATAGATAAGATGGCTCATGCATATCTTGGGCATATGTTTGGTCGTGGCCAATTTGTGTTTGTCGATAGCGTAGATACCTTGCCAACAAAACTTGTCAAATTGTACCGATCACTTACGTGCTAACATTGAGCAGGTTGAACGATTGGTATTCTTGTCGGCCAAAAAAATAATTATCCTCCATTGGTTCAATAAAACGTAACGACCCGTCATCGAGGCTAAAAAAAAAATCATCGGGGCGATAGCAAGGTGCTGTTCTGGCGTCTTTATGCTGTTGCCGGTTGTTTTTTGTGTCTGCATGAATTATTTCACTTGAGTAATACTTAAATACTTGATAAATAAAATTGATACATAGATAATAAAGTACCTTTCTGCGGAGAAGTCATCTGCACCTCTGTATTGCCTGTCGGGATTTTAACCTTAGTAAAGGAGGGGAAAGCGCGAAGGTAAAATGTGAATTTGCACTTCATTGAGAATGCATTCGGTCATCCGTTTAACGATGAAATCGCAGGGAGTCAGGCTCGACAGGCACAGGCACGGATGGTTGACAATCTTGTTAGCACTCTTTCAATAAGGAGATACAGATGTCGCAACAAAATCAATCTGTACCGACCCAAGCTTGGGTTACGGTTTTTGCTGGAATGGCAATAAATCTTTGCCTTGGTATCTTGTATGCGTGGAGCATATGGAAATCTGCTCTTGTCGATGTGGACTTGGCTGGTCAGACCATGACCGGCATCAATGCAGGGTGGACATATCTCAATAATGCGCAGGCCGCTACACCTTTCTCTCTTTGCGTAATTGTGTTTGCTCTGATGATGATTCCTGGGGGGCGTATTCAGGATAAGATTAGTCCGAAGTTTGGAGCCACCCTCGGTGGACTTACCCTTGCTGCCGGTTGTATTATTGCCGGTTTAATGAAAAGCTATACGGGTATTGTAATAGGCTTTGGAATACTGGGTGGTATTGGTATGGGAATTGGCTATGCCGCCCCCACACCTGCTGCACTGAAGTGGTTTGGACCCCATAAACGTGGGCTGATCGCGGGTATTGTTGTTGGTGGTTATGGTGGGGCAGCCTTGTATATAGGTGGTCTTGGGCAATATCTTATTAATAAATATGGAATTTCAGGTAGCTTTATTGGCCTTGGAATTTTCTTTGCAATTGTTGTTGTAATCGCAGGACAACTGTTGAAGTCACCGCCAGAAGGATACGTTGCTCCAACTATTGCGGGTGCAGGAGTGGCTACCGCCAATGCTACAGCGACAAACTGGGAGCCCGCTGATGTTGTAAAAACCTGGCAATTCTATGCCTTGGTTGTCATGTTTATTCTAACCACCCAATCGGGATTACTTATCATTGGTAACGCTAAAGGGCTTATGGTTTCAGCTGCGAAAGATATGCCTTTTTTTGCAGCGAACGCCTGGATACTTGTCTCCTTTGGTGGTCTGATCAATGCTGCAGGTCGTGTTGGAACCGGTTTTTATTCTGATAAAATCGGTCGTCTTAATGCCTATTGCCTTAACTGTGGCATTTCGGCACTCTGTCTTTTTTCATTACCGTACGTTATCAGTACTCAAAGTGTTGGTCTCTTGTTCCTCGCCGTTGGTATTGCTTACTGGCAGTATGGTGGAGGACTAGCACTTATGCCTTCTTTTGCGGCAGACTTTTTTGGACCCAAAAATCTTGGCATGAACTACGGACTTATTTTTATAGGTTGGGGGCTTGGTGTCTTTGTAACAAGACTTGCAGGTACTATTGAAGATGCTACCGGTAGTCTGAATTATGCTTTTTATCTCTCCGGGGCGCTGTTGGTCGCGGGGGTTATCCTTGCACAAATGACAACACGGCCAATACATGAGGCCGAGGTCAGCGGCGAAGCTGCAGTTGTGCAATGATTACAGGATTTGAGTTGTTGTGAGGGGAACACGTGGGTATCCCCAAATAGACGAAAATTTTTAGGAGGCAATATATGACTGAGCAAAAAAACGTTGAAACTTCAGAAGCTGAAATTGCCGTACATTGGAAAGAAGAAGACTACTACCATCCCTCACCATCATTTATTGCACAGGCGAATTTAACAGATGAATCTATTTTTGAACGTTTTAGCCTGGATAATTTCCCTGATTGCTATACAGAGTTTGCAGAGCTTCTCACCTGGTACAAATACTGGGATGAAGTCCTTGATAGTAGTGATGCACCATGTTTTAAGTGGTTTAAAGGAGGAAAGTTGAATGCCAGTTTCAACTGCATAGATAGGCATCTTGCCAAAAATAAAAATAAAACAGCAATACACTTTGTGCCAGAACTTGAAGAAGAGCAGGTTCAGCACATCACCTATCAGGAACTCTATGTGAGGGTGAATGAGTTTGCTGCACTGCTGCGGGACTCTGCTGGACTAAAAAGAGGAGACAGGGTTACAATTCATATGCCCATGTCCGCCGAGCTGCCAATCACAATGCTTGCCTGTGCACGGCTTGGTGTTATTCATTCTGTCGTTTTTGGCGGGTTTTCTGCAAGTGCCTGCGCTGATAGGGTGGTTGACTCCAACAGTAGAGTTTTGATTATCATGGATGCATATTATCGTGGTGGTAAATTGCTCAACCACAAAGTGGTAGATGATGAGGCTTGTGAACTGGCAGAAAAAGAGGGGCAAAAAGTCGATAAGCTCCTGGTCTGGCAGCGCTATCCCGGTAAGATGTCCTCCGACTCAAAACTTGAGGAAGGGCGTGACATCATCGTTAATAACGAGTTGAAAAAGTATTATGGGGTCAGGGTAGAACCGGAGCAGATGCTTGCAGAAGACCCACTGTTTCTCATGTATACCAGCGGTACCACAGGCAAGCCCAAAGGGGCCCAACATGGCACCGGCGGATACCTTGCCTATGTTACTGCAATGTCAAAGTATATTCAAGATATCCACCCCGAAGATGTGTACTGGTGCATGGCGGACATTGGTTGGATTACAGGCCACTCCTTTATCGTTTATGGTCCGCTGGCGCTCTGTGCTTCCAGTGTCATATACGAAGGCGTTCCCACCTATCCTGATGCGGGACGATCATGGAGAATCGCCCAGGAACTCGATGTTAATATTTTCCATACCGCCCCAACTGCGATTCGTGCTCTAAGAAAGCTTGGACCGGACGAGCCGGCGAAGTATAATTATACTTTTAAGCATATGACCACGGTTGGTGAGCCAATTGAGCCAGAGGTATGGAAGTGGTACGAGAGGGAGGTTGGCAAGGGAAAGGCTGTTATTGTTGATACATACTGGCAGACGGAGACTGGAGGCTTTCTCTGTTCTACTGTTCCTGGTATGCAGCCAATGAAGCCCGGTAGTGCCGGACCTGGTGTGCCAGGAATTCATCCTATAGTTTTTGACGAGGAAGGGGTCGAAATCCCTGCTGGAGCCGGTAAGGCGGGTAATATCTGTATTAAAAATCCATGGCCCGGTTGTTTCCAGACTATCTGGGGTGACAGGCAGCGTTTTGTTGACACCTATTTTGCTATGTACAATACCAAGCCTGATAGTAAAGATTGGCGGGATTGGCCTTATCTCACCGGTGATGCGGCTGTTGTCGCCGAGGATGGTTATGTAAGAATCCTAGGCAGGATTGATGATGTTATCAATGTATCAGGACACCGTTTGGGCACCAAAGAAATTGAATCCGTAGCTCTTACGGTATCTGAGGTAGCAGAAGCGGCTGTTGTGCCAGTCAACCATGAAATTAAAGGTAAAGAGCCTGAGTTGTATGTTTCTTTAAAGCCAGGTTTTGAGTCAACTCCTGAGTTAAAACAAAAAATAGCTGATGCCATCACCTTTCAAATAGGCAAAATTGCAAAGTGTAAGAACGTTTGGATAGTGCCTGATATGCCAAAAACAAGATCAGGTAAGATTATGAGAAGGGTTCTTGGGGCAATCTCAAATAAGGGAGATGTGGGTAATGTTATGACCCTTGCAAACCCTGAAATTGTAGATGAAATTCAGAAAATGATGAGCGAATAGGTCGTAGCTCAGAGTGCAGCACTACAGTAACTCCATCCACCTGTAGCTGCTAAAATTGGCGAAAACCTAGCGGTTTTCGTCAGTTTCGTTCCACGGTATAAAAAAGATAAGGTAATCTGTGACCCAGCGGTTTAAGCACCGCTTGTAACAGTATGTCAGAAACGTACATCCGTTCAACCGGGGCTTTGATACATACCTGTAGGCTATGAAGATCGCAATGGACAGCCTGTGTGTGTTGCGACGTTATTACGGCAAGCGAAGAAAAACATTACCCAAGATGCAAGGGGGTGGGTGGGATATGTGCTTTGGTGGACTTGTTGAACTCGCGCACAGACAAGGAACCAAACATTAAGGTACTTAAACTAATAGTAATGAGGCCGTATGAACGGGGAATTTTATCTGCCTTACCTTATCAATTATTCGTATCCGACGGTGGAGGGAATAGCCATCTTTTGTGTGGCTATGTTTACCGCAATTATTGCTAATGCTGAAGGGCAGGCTTTTGTGGCTACAATCCTAGGGGATTCAAAACCGGGGGCAACGGATCGTCTGCATTTTAATGTGTTTTTACATATGAGTCTGCTGGGCACACTCTGTTTCTTTATAGCGGGTTTTGGTTGGGTTAAGCAGATCAAATTTAATACGGCTCATTTTAGAAGATCGCCTAGGGTCTCTTTACTTGTCAGTCGCTTATCAGGTCCTCTTGCCAATTTACTTATGGCAAATATCGCTGCGAGCCTGTCCTGGGTCTTGAGCAGATATGATGTAGAAGATAATGTTTTTTCAACAATAGTTGTGCTGAATGTTACTATGGCTGTCTATAGTTTAATTCCTATACCTCCTCTACCGGGAGGGGCTTTAACAGAGATCATTCTCACGGGTAATAATGGCTTTGCAAAATTCTGGAGGGGTCTTTGTCTAGTTGGCCCCTATCTTCTTGTCGGCTTGTTTTTATTCTTTCGTTTGACCGGCTTTGAAGGTGTCTCTTCTTTGATTAATCCTATCGTGTTATGGTTGACGAATTATGCCCTTAATATATAAAGATTATAAGGGTAGTTCGTGGAACCCGCAGGGGGCTGGCGGGACTGTTACTGATTCGTTACGACATATAAAGGTATCACGATAACATTATGAATATTTATATAGAAAAGCGTGTTCATTATTATTTTTGCGAAAAAGATCTGAATTGTGCCTCGGCGGCATTGCATATTGTTTTAGAATATTTTGATATCGCTATTGAAAAACAGGTTCTAGACTCTGCCGTGGGGATGCATGGTGCGGGGGGGTACCGGGCTCAATGCGGTATTGTCGAAGGTGTTTTGATGTCTATTGGTATTGTTTGCAGGAACAGAAATATAGCAGATGATGAGACTGTGTTGTTGTGCAGGGGGTTTGCGCAAAAATTTGAAAATGAGTTTAATAGTCTAAGTTGTGAGGTACTAAGGCCCAACGGTTTTAATGACAATGATCCACCCCATTTATGTGAAGGATTAACGGTGGATGGTATTCGCTTTGGTATTGTATTTATTGCAGAGTGGCTTGAAAAAATTCCCGACGAGATCTCTTTGTAGGACTCTAGGCGGCTGTAAGGCACGAGATGCTTTACCACAAACTCTCATTCTCAAACAGCCTCCGGTAATACGTTTAGCTTAAGAGTTCCTTATGTTTTAGGATAAATATGGACTCTATGGGAGGGCGATCATAACTATCCCCGCCGGGAGGGATGTCGCTTCTTCCGCTTTTCCAGTGGAGAAAACCTGCTGAAAGAGTGAGCATATGTTTAATCTGCAAGTTCATTGAAACAACAGCTTAGCACCAAATCCCCGTCTTCATAGACTGTTTTTACCTTGTAGGGAAGGGTTTTAAAGAGTGCGATCATCGCCTTGTTTGAGGGAAAGGTGTAGGCCGTAAGACCTGTGATACCACTTTCCCTGGCCGCCGCCGCCAGCTTTTTGATAAAGAAAGATCCAAGCCCTTTGCCCTGGTAAGCTTCACTTACTGAGAAGGCCACCTCCGCAATACTACTGCCTTTGAGTTTCATGCTTTCGGCAATCGCTACAACTGTACCAAATCCAAATTCACCGACGACCGCGACAAGGGTAAGGTCGTTTACATAGTCAACGTGTGATCGAGTTTCCATCTCTGTTCTGCCAAAGATTGTTTTCTGGCAGAAGAACCGTGTGAGAATATCCTCTTTTGAGAGGCTGTAGTAATGTTCTTGTATGCGTCGTTCATCAACCGGTTTTGCTGGGCGAATGAGTACTTTCTTGTCATTTATGCAGAGGATTTCTTCGAGGTTTACAGGGTACACTGCCTTTGAAGCCTCGCCGAGACTTCGTTCTGAACCGATAAAACCACGTTCTTTGGCCTCGTCGAAGAGTTGATCACGAAAGTCGGGATGGGCGATGCTGATCATGGCGATGGTTCTCTCTTGAATACTTTTGCCGAAGAGATTTACAGCACCATATTCAGAAATCACATAATGGACGTCGCCTCTTGGAACTACAATGACATCGTCGTTGAGTTGGCTGACAATGTTTGATTGTAGCCCTTTGTCTGTTTCGGTGGTTGAAAAGAGCATCAGAATAGACTTACCGCCCCGTGAGCGTTTTGCCCCTCTTACAAAATCAGGAATACCTGAGACTCCAGCAAGTCGTGTGGCAGTCGAGGCGGCTGTTGATACCTGGCCGGTTAGATCCATGGTACTGGCCACGTTCATTGAGATCATCCTATTGTGGCGAGCGATGATGAACGGGTCGTTGACGTAATCAGATGGGTGGAAGTCGATGGCGGGGTTGTCGTTGAGGAACTCGTACAAGTTATGGCTGCCTATGGCCATTGAGGCGACCATCTTCCCTTCGTTAAGACCTTTTTTCTTGTTGTTGATATTGCCGGTAGCGTAGAGATGCATGATGTCATCGGTGAGAAATTGCGAGTGCACTCCGAGGTCATTTTTGTTTGACAACGCTTGGACAGTTGCCTGGGAGGCTGCGTCGAGTCCGATTTGCAGAGTCGATCCATCCTCAATTAATTTGGCAATATGGTGGCCTATTGCCATGGCGGCAGGAGAGGATACAACTGATGGTGGAACGGAGAGGAGTTCTTCCTCCTGTTCTACTATGAGATTTACGTCGTTAACATGAATAAAACTTTGTCCCATGACCCTTGGCATCATTGGATTGACCTGGGCAATTACGAAGTCGGCTGAGCGCGCTGCTGCCATGGTAACATCGACGGAAATCCCAAGGCTCATCCAACCAAAATCATCGGGTGGGGAAACTTGAATAAGTGCGACATTTAAGGGGAGTTTTCTGGTGGTGAAAAGCATCGGCACGTCGGACATGTTCATAGGGGTAATGAAACGTTGCTGTTTGGCGATGGATTCAGGGTGGGTTGAACCAAGATAAATAGAACGAATATTGAGGTTTGTATCTTTAGTTCTATCGGCAATAGCGGTAAGTGATGCGGTCTCTCTGCCAAGGAGACGGACAATTTCAAGTCCGCTAAAACTATTGGTTTTTTCAACAAGTGTATGGATGAGAGCTTGTGGTTCTCCACAACCAGAACCTATAAAAACACGCTGACCCGAACGGATTTGTGAGATGGCTTTTTCGGCAGTGACTGATTTTTCTATATATGTATCTGCCCAGTACTCGCTATTTGGCATGTTCTGCTCCTTGTCGTGGGGGTAATGTGCTGCAGAATAATAATTAAAGATTCAGTTATGTCTCTATCTTATAATAGGAGGTGAGCAATCACAACTTCTTTTGGAAATGGGGGTAGGAGTTGGTGGGCGTTGACTGGTCTGTGGCCAAGAAGAAAGGATTCAGTGATGAAATGGAGAATTTCATCACTGAATATGTGATTGGAAGGCGTAACTCTTATGATAGCGACCCACACACAAAGGCCGGTTGGATGGGCCTCAGTAATATATGTATTTGGAGTCTGGGCTCCGTCCTTTGTGTGAGGTCCTATCGCTCGGTAAAGGTTGTCTGCCTCCTTCGTTCCCCTGCAATATTATGCGCTAATCCAGCTCCCTGTCTAAGGGATGATCACTTGGGTGAAAATTCTGTTCTTAGGTCGTTTTCTTGCTGGATTAATTCTGTATTATGCCTGTTGTGCTTGGGTTTGCTCGGCTTGCGGGGCTGGATTTGGCTCAATCCAAGGTTTACCGACCGGCAGAACATCGCGACCAAAAACCTGCATGAAAATCACGTGGGCCATCATGTACCATGCGTTCAGGGCACAGAGGATAAGAACATAGGCGGCAACCTTGTTCATTGCTGGGTATCCAAAATGAGCGAGGTCAAGGAGGATAAAGCCGGCAAGGAGCAAGGTAAAGGTGGAGGCCATTGCGCCATGAACACGCATTGCACTAACCCACATGATTGAGGTGTAAAGTGTCCAGACGACGAGGAAGTAGCCGATATCGGTAACACTGGACTTGTAAATGTCATACTTGTTGAACAGAAAAATTATAGAGAGTGAGATCCAGAAAGCGCCATAGGATACAAAGGCGCTGTAACCAAAATTGTTACCCGCTTTGAATTCCTGAAATCCAGCTATGAATTGAGCCAGGCCACCAAAAATAAGACCGCAGGCGATGACAGGACCAAGCCCACAAAGGCCTAGGTTGTGAATCTGAAGAATTAAAGTGGTAAGGCCAAAACCTGCGAGACCAACTACTGCAGGATTTGCCACTGGAGGTTGTGCGTTTGCCATGTTTTTCTCCTTCATGCAAGATATGAATATGAGTAAGAAACAACTGAAAATCTATACTTGGGACGTTGCAATGGGTGTGCCACAAGGTGATTGTTGACATAATGTTATACATATCAGGGAATAAGAGGGTTCTTTTGGCGGGCAGGCGAGCTACAACATATGTTGTATGCGTTTGAGCAAATGAGTGGGAGCTGGTGCAGGCAGGGGGCGGCGGCTCCTACAATATTAGTTGTAGTTACAAGAAATATTGTAGGTCTATTCTTTGTCCATGTTTTGTAGTCTTTTGGAGAGTGCTTGTTGGGATATGCCAAGCATTATGGCTGCGGTTGACTGATTGTTGCCTGATCTTTCCATGGCCTCATGTATGAGCAAGTGGGAGGCTTTTTTTAAGGTTGGCAGAGGGTCTGCAAAGGTGATAGGGACGCTGGATGCTATGCTGTCTTTATTTCTAATTTTATTAATATGGTTTTTAAGTGAAGTTAAGGGCAGGATGCCGTTGCTGTTTTGCGCTATAGCATCAAATATCATGGCTTGTAGCTCCCTGATGTTGCCTGGGAAATTGTAGGTTGATAGCAGTGGAATCATTTCTGGTGGAAATGTGGGACATTTTTTATCAAGGGAAGCGGCACTACTTTTTGCAAAAAAGGTGCAGAGAAGAAGAAGATCTTCTTTTCTGTCGCGTAGCGGTGGCAAGGTAAACCTGTGGGTTCGCAGCCGGTAGTGAAGATCTTCACGAAAGCGTCCCTCTCCCTGAAGTTGCCAGAGATCTACGTGGGTGGAGGTAAGTATTCTGGCGCTGCTGGTGCGGTACTGGTCCTGGCCGATGGGCAGGTACTCTTTCTCCTGGAGCAGGCGTAGAAGTTTGATTTGAGAACTACTGTTAAGATCTCCAATTTCATCTAAAAAGAGAGTACCATCTGCGGCCTGTTCGATGAGCCCTGCACGGCTTGTGGCTGCCCCGGTAAAAGCACCTTTTATATGGCCAAACAAGGTGTCGGAAAACATGCTGTCGTCGAGCCCTGCCACGTTGACTGCTACGAACTTTCCTTTGGCTTTGCTGAGGATATGGATAGCCCTTGCCATGAGTTCTTTGCCGGTGCCGGTTTCACCTCGGATTAATATGGGCTGTGAGGTTGGAGCCACGGATACCGCATAATTGAAGATGGTTTCCATTTTAGGGGATAGGCTTAGAATATCCTTAAATGCCTCTGGTGTCCGGTTATGTTGGTCTTGTAGTTTTGCCTTGAGTTCGAGGTTTTCTCTATGCAATTCGCTGTACAAGAGACTTTTCTTTACAGATGCAACGAGGCGATTTTCATCCACTGGTTTTACAATATAGTCAAAGGCTCCAGACTTCATACAGTTGACCGCTGTTTCTGCGTCTATTCGTCCGGTGATAATGATGATCGGAGTGTTGGGGAAGCGGCTGCGGATTTGGTCTAAAAGAGCCTCCCCATCCACGTGGGGCATGTTTAGATCAAGAAGGATGATGCATGGCATCCTATTTTCCATAATACCGATTACATGGCGACTGTCGCAGCAGGTTATGATATTAGTTATCCCGGCAAGTTGTAGGGTTGTGTCTATGGAGAGCAGTATGGATTCCTCATCATCTATCACGAGAATTGGGTGTTCGGGATTTTTATTGATAATCATATCATCCTTCCTTGGATTTCGTCGTTACTGTATCGTGGCAGTAGAATGGTTGCGGTGGTTCCCAAGCCCGGTTGAGACTTAAAGTCGAGCCAGCCGCCATGATTTCTTATTATGGTATCAGAAATGGAAAGACCAAGTCCCGTACCGTTACTGTCTCTTTTTGTTGTATAAAAAGGATCCTTGATACGACTGAGTTCTTCCGGTGGCATACCGTTACCAAAATCACGTACCTCAAGGAAAACCTCTTCAGATTCCTCAAGGTATCCTGTTGTTAAATATAGTCCGGCTTTGCTGTCTCCGAGAGCCTGGCAGCCATTGACAACAAGGTTGATAACAACCTGACCTAGTCTTTGGCTGTTCCCCTGTAAGGTGGGAAGGTTTTCCGAGTAGACAATCTGCAGGTCATTGGTGGCTTTTTTGGTAAGGCTTGAGAGTAAACCCATTGCTTTTTCGACCACGTCATTGAGGTTGACCGTTTCTCGTGAATCAGAAGGTTGGTGCCCAGAAAAATCTTTGAGGTCGCCTACAATTCTTTTAATACGCTCGGCTCCTTCTTCAGAAAATCGCAGTAGTTTGGGCATGCGCTCTCGCATCTGTGGGTAGCTCATGGTTCCGATTTCAAAATCCTCATTATGTTTGTAGTGGTTATCGAGGATCGGGCGTACAGCTCTCCAAAATTTTTCAAAGACCTGGATGTTTAGCATAACCGAAGAGATCGGGTTATTAATTTCGTGGGCCACACCAGAAACTAAGGTTCCGAGAGATACCATCTTATCGGTTTGCATGAGTTGTTCCTGATGCATTTTGGCCTGGGCTTCAATCTTCTTCTTTTCTGTGATATCGCGAGCCGTCATAAGGAAGGTTGTGTCATTTGTACTGGATTCCATTTTTGCAAAAGACACTTCGACGGTGATGGTTGTATGGTTTTTTAATACGAGTTCCGTCTCGAAAAAATGATCATAGGATTGCTTGTCGGTTGTTTGGCGAATTTTGTTCTTAAAAAGATTTCTGTGTTTTTGGGTAATGAAATCATAGACGGAACGTTTGACCATTTCTTGCTGCCTGTAGCTACTGATCCTTGTCCAGGCGGTGTTAGCGTATGTTACGGTGAAGTCGGAATCGAAGAGAAATATTATTTCCCGTGCGGTTTCAGCAAGTAACCTGTATTTGTGCTCGCTTTTTTGCAGGGAGTCTTCAATTTCTCTACGATGTGTTTCGCCGGTGGCCCCCTGCCAGACGATGTAGACCGAAAGGCTGGCGATGATCGCTAAAATTCCTAGGAAAATGAAGGTCATCTTCTCTGTAATTGTAGCAATTTGCCTCTTTACGTCTTCTACGTATACCCCTGTTCCAACAATCCAGTGCCAGGGACGAAATTCTTGTACGTAGGAAATTTTTGAAAAAATTCTGGTAGGGTCATCCTGCCATTGCCAGTGGTAAGTAACGTATCCTCCGCCTGAGTCCTTCACCGTTTCAAGGAATGCCAAGAAGAGTTTCTTGCCAGCGGGGTCTTTGGTGTTTGTTACATCTTTTCCTACGAGGTCAGGACGATAAGGGTGCATGATCATCCGTGGAAGGGTATCATTTATCCAAAAGTAGTCCTTGTTGTCTGGTCCATAACGGAGGCTTTGCAGGTGTGAAGCTGCTTGTTGTTGAGCCTCTTTTTTGCTCATTGAATGAGTTTCTACACGTTGTGCGTAGTAGCGAATTGATCCCATTGCGCTCTCGCTGAGTGCATGGATCATTTCCCGTTTTCGATCCATGAGATGGGTTTCAACCTTTGGTAGAATGTACCCAAAAAAAGTGCCAATAAATAAAAACATAGAGAGGAGGACCGGCATGAATATCTTTGCCGGGACGGTATTGGGCAGGGACGTTCTGTTGGAGGTTGTCATGGTTTGCTGTCGGCGGAGAGGGTGAAAATGTTTGTTGGGCATACAGGTGTGCGTAGTGGGCGACAAAGACACCTATGGGGTCCGGAACAAAATTATCAATATCCATAAAGTACAAATGACCTCTGCTAGTTTCTGTAGAGAGATGTTCAATCTACCAGATTAAATAACGTTGGCTATATGAATTCAATAAATACAAAATAACAGTTGTTTAAATAAATGTATATGCACATTAAATGGAGCAAAACTTTAAGTCTTGTAGATCAATAAAACTGAACAGTAGCCGAAGCTAAATATTTGTTAAGTATATAGGTGTAACATTGTTACTGACTCGACTTGCAAGATGGTATGACGATGGTCTAATATAATGAATATACAATATAAGATATTAATTCGAGCACAGTAACCAGCATGTTTAAGAGCCTGTTTAAGCGTTTGAGTGGCGATTTATTGTTAGGCCGGAGACCCTGGGGTTAAGTGTATGATAAGTAAGGAGAAGTAATTAGTCGTTGTGGGGGGCTAATTATATTGGTGTAACGCTGTTAAATTTACCTGTTGAAGTCTCTTTATAATTACGTTATACAAATGAGTGGAGACTTGGTGGATGGAATAAAATTCAGACCTAAAAGGAGCGGTTATGGGCAAGTATGATGCGGTTTTTGAACGTAGTATAGAACGTCCTGAAGAGTTTTGGGGAGAAGCGGCGAAAAATATCACCTGGTTTAAGCAGTTTGATAAAGTTTTAGACGATTCCAATCCACCTTTTTATAAATGGTTTGTCGGTGGCAAAATGAACACTTGCTACAATGCCATTGATCGCCACGTTGAAAATGGACGTGGGGAGCAAACCGCCATTATCTATGATAGTCCTGTTACAAACACAATTCGTAAAATTAGCTATAAAGAACTTCTAGACGAAGTCTCTAAATTCGCCGGAGGGCTTGCAGACTTAGGTGTTACCAAGGGCGATACCGTTGTTATTTATATGCCGATGATTCCGGAGGCTGCAGTCGCGATGCTTGCCTGTGCACGTCTCGGGGCTATCCATTCAGTCGTTTTTGGAGGCTTTGCTCCCCACGAGCTTGCAATCAGGATTGATCATGCTGCACCAAAAATTCTTATAACTGCTTCCGGAGCCATCGAAGGGAAGAAGACCCTAGAGTATAAACCTTTGGTGGATAGTGCCATTGCGCAATCTACCCATGAAGTGGAGAAAGTAATTCTTTTTCAGAGGGAATTTGTGAAGGGTACTCTTCAGGAAGGGCGTGATATTGATTGGAAAGAGCTCGTGGCAAAAAGTGCTCCAGTGCCGTGTGTTGAGCTCGATGCTACTGATCCTCTCTATATATTGTATACCTCGGGTACAACAGGAATGCCAAAGGGTGTTTTGAGAGATAACGGTGGTCATGCCGTTGCCCTATATTGGACGATGAAAAATTTATATAATATCGATCCTGGTGATGTCTGGTGGTCAGCTTCTGATGTAGGTTGGGTGGTTGGGCATTCGTACATAGTCTATGCTCCATTACTCCAGGGGGCTACTTCTGTTTTTTATGAAGGTAAACCCGTGGGGACGCCTGATGCTGGTGCCTTCTGGCGAGTAATCTCAGAGCATAAAGTGAAGTCAATGTTTACTGCTCCGACTGCTTTTAGAGCTATTAAGAAAGAGGATCCAAATGGCGAGTTTTTCGCCAAGTATGATACTTCTTGCTTTGATTGCCTGTATCTTGCCGGTGAGAGAACAGATCCAGATACATTGCATTGGGCTGAAGATTTGATTGGTGTGCCTGTAATTGATCACTGGTGGCAGACGGAGACTGGTTGGGCAATTGTAGGGAACTGTCGTGGTATTGAAGAACTCCCAGTGAAAGAAGGCTCCCCAACTAGGGCAATGCCTGGGTGGGATGTCCGTGTTGTTGATGATGTTGGTGATGAAGTCGCAAGGGGGACTGAGGGTAATATTGTAGTGAAGCTTCCATTGCCCCCTGGTACCCTTACAACCCTGTGGAAAAATGAAGAACGTTTCATCAAATCTTACATGAGTAAGTTTCCCGGGTATTATGAAACAAGTGATGGCGGTTACATGGATGAGGATGACTACGTCTATGTTATGGGCCGTATGGATGATGTTATTAATATAGCAGGTCATAGGCTTTCCACCGGTGCCATGGAAGAGATCATCTCTAATCATCCTGATGTTGCTGAATGTGCAGTTTTTGGGGCAGATGATAAGCTCAAAGGTCAGTTGCCGGTCGGCTTTTTTGTTGTTAAGGCTGGTGTTACCCGCGATGGGAAAGAAATTAAGGATGAACTGGTTAAGATGGTCCGGGAATCCATCGGACCAATTGCATGTTTCCGTGATGCCTGTCAGGTTGCCCGGCTGCCGAAAACACGGTCTGGTAAAATCCTGAGAGGTACCATGCGTTCTATTGCGAATAATAAGGATTATAAAGTGCCATCTACCATTGATGATCCGTCAATCTTAGATGAAATTACTGATACATTAACCCAGATGGGATATGTGAAGAAGTAGTTGGTTGGTCATGGCAGCTTCCTTATAAGGAGGCTGCTGTTTTTATTAAACAGCGGAATTGGTCTTTTTCGCACCATTTTCTTAGGACTATTGTTTATGAAGATTCATGAATATCAGGCAAAGGAATTGTTTAAAAAGTACAAAGTTCCTACCCTTGAAAACGGGGTGGCTACTACTGTACAGGGGATTGAAGAAAAAGCTGCAAGCTTAGGTTATCCAGTTGCTGTGAAGGCCCAGATTCATGCGGGTGGTCGCGGCAAAGGAGGGGGCGTTAAGATAGCCAAAACAGCTAAAGAAGTAACTGCTGCGGCTGAGTCGATTTTGGGTATGACCCTCGTTACTAAGCAGACAGGCCCAGAGGGACGGCTTGTTAAAACCGTAATGGTGGAGCAGGGAGTTGCCATTAAGAAAGAGCTGTACCTCTCTATTGTTCCCGATAGATCCACCGCTACTATTACTCTTGTCGCCAGTCAGGACGGTGGCATGGATATTGAAGAGGTTGCGGAAAAAACTCCAGAGCGAATCATAAAAATTCCGATCAGTACAATTACAGGGATACAGGGTCATCATCTGCGACAGTTGATGTTTGGTCTTGAACTTGAAAAGTCGGTTATGAAGGAATTTGGTTCGGTTCTGAAGAATCTCTATACTCTCTTTGTTGATTATGACTGTTCGATGGTTGAAATTAATCCATTGGTTATAACCGAAGGTGATAGGATTATAGCCTTGGATGCCAAGGTTGATATCGATTCTAATTCGCTTTTTAGACATCCCGATGTAGTCGCGATGCATGATCCCAATGAAGATGATCCGGTTGAGGCAGAAGCCGCTAAGTTTAATCTTAACTATATTAATCTCGACGGTAACGTCGGTAATATGGTGAATGGAGCCGGTCTTGCTATGGCGACCATGGATATCATTAAACAGGCGGGTGCTGAACCTGCTAACTTCCTCGATGTCGGAGGCGGTGCAGATGCGGAAATGGTTGAAAATGGATTTAGACTGATTCTGAGTGATAAAAAAGTTAAAGGAATCCTTATTAACATCTTTGGTGGAATCTTACGTTGTGATGTTCTTGCACAGGGAGTTGTGCAAGCGGCGAAGAAAATCTCTCTCTCTGTCCCGGTCGTTGTGAGGATGGAAGGAACCAATGTCGAAGAGGGACGTCGTATCCTCAATGAATCAGGGTTGAAGTTGATAACTGCAACTGATTTGGCCGATGCTGCTAAGAAAGTAGCTGAAATAGTAGCCTGATCCTGTTCTCTCTTTGGTGTAGTAACTCAAAAACTGCCATAAACCGAAAAATATAAAGACTTTTTAAAAAGCCTAAAGGGGTTGGCGGTTTTATATTTGCTGCGCAAAGAGAAACAAAAATAGCAGAGCTTATCAAAATTATTGTTATTACACGATAAAAACGCTGATGGATTTGTATCCTCTAGCAGGGTAGAGAAAGAAACCTAACCTGCCGATGGAGCAATGCAGAATAACTTGTAAGGGAAAAAAATGAGCATTCTAGTTAATTCCGAAACACGTGTCCTCGTCCAGGGCATTACAGGTAAAGAAGGGCAATTTCATACCCGCCAATGTGCAGAGTATGGGACAAAAATTGTGGCTGGTGTGACACCTGGGAAAGGTGGGCAGACCATGGATGATATTCCAGTATTCAACACAGTGCAGGACGCAAGAGATAAGACAGGCGCCAATGCTTCAATGATTCTGGTTCCACCACCATTTGCCGCTGATGCGATACTTGAGGCTGTTGATGCCGGTATCGAATTGATCGTATGTATCACCGAAGGTGTTCCGGTGATGGATATGCTAAAGGTGAAGAGTTATCTTGCAACGAAAACATGTCGTCTTATCGGTCCTAATTGTCCCGGTATCATCTCCCCTGGTGAGTGTAAAATTGGCATCATGCCTGGATCCATCCATACTCCCGGTGGACCGGTTGGTGTTGTCTCTCGCTCGGGAACTCTGACATACGAGGTGGTACACCAATTGACAGGTGTTGGTCTTGGCCAGACAACCTGTGTTGGCATAGGCGGTGACCCGGTAAATGGTACAGGATTTATTGATTGCCTCACCGCTTTTAATGATGATCCGGCAACCGAGGCGGTTGTAATGGTTGGAGAGATTGGCGGTAGTGCAGAAGAAGAGGCCGCTGCCTGGATTAAAGCGAATATGAGTAAGCCGGTTGTTGGCTTTATCGCAGGTCTCACAGCACCTCCAGGTAGAAGGATGGGACATGCCGGTGCCATTGTGAGTGGTGGCAAGGGAACAGCTTCTGCAAAAATTGCAGCGATGCAGGAGGCTGGGCTCTATGTTTGTGAGGACCTCGGTTCTTTGGGCAGACTCTGTAAGGAAGCGTTCTCCTGATTGTAATAGCAACTATTTGTAAGCGGAGATTGTGAACATTGTTTAAGGAGAACCAATGAAAACAAATGACCAACTTGAGCACCTTAAGGAACTGCGTGCAAAGGCCCGCCTCGGCGGTGGACAGGCTCGCATAGATAAGCAGCATGCAAAAGGAAGTTTGACCGCAAGAGAACGCATAGACCTGCTTCTCGATAAGGATTCGTTCGAAGAATTTGACATGTTCAAGACCCATAGATGCAATGATTTTGGGATGGACAAACAGGTATACCCCGGAGACGGTGTGGTGACTGGCCACGGAACTGTTGATGGACGCATTGTCTATGTCTTTTCTCAGGATTTCACCGTGCTTGGTGGATCTTTGTCGGAGACCTTTGCAGAGAAAATTTGCAAAATAATGGACCTTGCCATGAAAAATGGTGCCCCGGTCGTTGGTCTTAATGATTCGGGTGGTGCTAGGATTCAGGAGGGTATTGAAAGCCTCGCAGGATATTCAGAGATCTTTCAACGAAATGTGATGGCATCGGGTGTTGTGCCTCAGATTTCTGCAATCTTTGGTCCATGTGCCGGTGGTGCCGTCTATTCACCTGCGCTGACAGACTTTGTGGTGATGGTACAAAATCAATCATACATGTTTCTCACCGGCCCAAAGGTTGTCAAATCTGTAACCCATGAAGATGTAACCACCGAAGAGCTTGGTGGAGCTGCGATGCATACAAGCAGAAGTGGTGTCGCTGATTATGCCGCATCTTCAGGCGCTGATGCCATAGACTATATTCGAAGACTGCTTTCCTTCCTTCCTCAAAACAACATGGAAAATCCACCGGTTGTTCCGGTGACAGATTCTATCACGAGGAAATCCAAAGCCCTTAATGAAATTATTCCTACAAATCCTAATGAAGCCTACGACATGAAGGAGGTTATTCTTCAGACGGTGGATAACAGCGACTTCTTTGAGGTGAAAGAGGCGTTTGCTCCAAACATCATCGTAGGTTTTGCCAGATATGGCGGCATGCCTGTAGGGATTGTAGCCAACCAACCAATGCACCTTTCTGGGGTGCTTGATATTGATTCATCCATTAAAGGCGCACGGTTTGTACGCTTTTGTGATTGTTTTAATATTCCGGTTGTAACATTTGTCGATGTCCCTGGATTCTTGCCAGGTACAGCCCAAGAGTACGGTGGTGTTATCCGTAATGGAGCCAAAATACTCTACGCCTATGCTGAAGCAACTATTCCAAAGGTAACCGTTATTACAAGAAAGGCGTACGGTGGTGCCTACTGTGTAATGTCATCCAAGCATCTTCGTGGTGATATTAATTATGCATGGCCAAGTGCTGAAATTGCGGTCATGGGAGCCCAAGGGGCTGCTGGTGTACTCTATGGGCGTGAAGCCAAAAAAGCCGATGATCCTAAGGCCTTTCTTGCGGCAAAGGAGCAGGAGTATAAAGATAAAGTGGCGAATCCGTATATTGCTGCACAGCGAGGTTATATTGACGATATCATAGAACCTGATAACACTAGGGCTCGTATTATCCGATCCCTTGGCTTACTGGATAATAAGCGGGATACCAATCCAATGAAAAAGCATGGGAATATTCCTTTGTAGTATTCAGGTATCTGGTCGAACTTTTTTACTACTATATCGTTCTGTTTGTTCACTTTAAGAGGATATTTACCTGTCGGTGGAGATTTTTGTAAAGCGAAAAGTGCAGGAACACAATGTTTTAGAATAGGCTGCTTGGCTGAAGAAGTTGCGTATTCTAACGCTGGAACAGAAAGGTTGCATTTCAGGTGGAACCTTACGTCGGATAGAAGTGCAGACTCCCATCGACGATATGCTTGGGAAAGAGACAGAATATGCAATGTATAGGCATAGTTAAAACTGCGTCGATCGCAATAATGAAATACGGGTGTATCAATGGCAAAAAAAAGTAAAAAGATGGCCGCAGCCCTTGCCGCTGTGAGTCTTTATTTGCTGCAGGAGCAGGCAGCCCAGGAAGAGCAAGCGGTTTCTGAATGCGCAGCTCCCGTAATACAGACGAGTATGTGGGGCCACAGTGGTCGTCAGGAAATGATGACTATGCGGAGACTAATCCAAATGCGTACATTTACCCGCTTTTGATTTACTTTCAATTTTGAGAAGGTAGGAGGGAGTATAAGATGAGTGATCAAGTGAAAATGACCCCTGTAGACTACAGTGCCGACAGGGGTGTTGCAGAAAATCCAGTGAAAGTTATGGACCTTTCACTTCGGGATGGACATCAGTCTCTATTTGCAACTCGTGGTAGGACTGAAGACATGATTCCTGTGGCGGAAATGATGGATGAGGTTGGATTCTGGGCTATTGAGACCTGGGGTGGAGCAACCTTCGATACCATGCATCGTTTTCTCAATGAAGATCCATGGGAGCGATTACGGACCTTAAAAAGATATATCAAAAAAACCCCATTTTCTATGCTACTGCGAGCGCAAAATCTTGTTGGTTATAGAAATTATGCCGATGACCTCGCATATGCATTTGTAGACAGGGCTGCTGAAAATGGTATGGATATTTTCAGGACGTTTGATGCCCTTAATGATTATCGCAACTTTGAGACGGTGGTCAAGCAGATTAAAAAGAGTGGAAAACATTTTCAAGGTTGTATCTGCTATACCCTGACAGAACCACGACTGGGTGGAGAGGTCTATAATCTTAAGTATTATACTGATAAAGCCAAGGCCCTTGAGTCCATGGGAGCAGACTCTATCTGTGTAAAAGATATGGCAGGTCTTCTGGCACCCTATGACGCCTATCCTCTTATCAAGGCCTTAAAGGCGACGGTGTCTGTACCTATTCATCTGCATAGTCATTTTACTTCAGGTATGTCGCCTATGACTCACTTGAAGGCAATTGAAGCGGGTGTTGATATTATTGATACCTGTATGACTCCCTATGCATACAGAACCTCCCATGCAGCTTTGGAACCAATGGTTATGAGTCTCTTGGGGACCAACCGTGATACCGGCTTTGATATTCAAAAGCTTGCTGCAATTAACGTGGTCCTTGAAAAGGAAATCTTGCCGAAGTATAAGCATCTACTCGATGATTCTAAGGTTTCCATTATCGATATAAATGTTCTTTTGCATCAGACTCCTGGTGGTATGCTTTCAAATCTCGTCAATCAGTTAAGAGAAATGGATGCACTGGATAAAATTGATGAGGTGTATAAGGAATTACCAAAGGTTCGTAAGGATCTCGGTCAGATTCCTCTGGTTACTCCTACCAGCCAGATAGTCGGTGTACAGACTGTCAATAATGTTCTTCATGATACCCCGGATGAACGTTATAAAATGATCACTAGTCAGGTTAAGGATCTCTGTTATGGTCTCTATGGCAAGACTGCAGTGCCCATTGATGCAGAACTGCAAAAAAAGGCGTTGAAAGGTTATCCCCGCGGTGAAGTTCCGATTACATGTCGTCCCGCCGAGGTGCTAGAGCCTGAGCTCGATAAGGCAAAAGCGGAGATTGGTTCCCTTGCTGTTGATATGGATGATCTGATCCTTTATGCCCAGTTTCCAGTAACAGGACGTAAGTTCCTTGAATGGAAATATGGTAAGGTGGAAGCACCCGCAGCGGTGAAAGCTATTACCATGAAGGAAGTAAAGGCTAAAGATGAGATTATCAAAAAGGCCAAGGCTGGAGAACTCATTGAAGCTAAACCGGAGACACCTGAAAAGACGGAAAACATCAGGTCATTTAACGTTTTCGTAGATAATGAATTCTTTAGTGTCGAAGTAGACCCAACAGGCGAGATGCAGGCAGTTGCTGCACCTATGTCGCAGCCGCGTGCCGTTGCAGCAGCCGCACCAGTTGCAGCAGTCGCTCCTGTGGCTGCCGCTGCGCCGGCGCCAACTCCTGTTGATGGTACCGTGTTGCTCGCCCCGATGCCCGGCATGATCGTAAGTTATGCGAAGAAGGATGGGGATACGGTGAAGAAGGGTGATTCTATAGTTGTTCTTGAGGCAATGAAGATGGAAAACAGTCTCACTGCTCCCTGTGACGGTACGGTACAGGGAATTAAGTTTGTCAGTGGAGATACCGTCGCGAAGGGTGCTGTTCTCTGCTCTATCGTCTGATTTAAGGAGCCTATTTGAGAAGGTGATACCTTGGCCTTCCCTTGAGTAATTGGCATGACTACAGCCCGCAAACCCCGTTGGAATTTCAATGGGGTTTGCGGTGTTATGTAGGTATAATATGATAGGATATGATATGATATTAAAAGAACTGAACGGACAAACGCCAAGCTATGGAAAGGATTGTTTCTTTGCAGAAAATTGTGTTCTCGTAGGTGACGTGCTTATGGGGGATCAATGTTCCATTTGGTACCACGCTGTTTTACGAGGAGATGTGAACTATATCCGTTTGGGCGATAAGGTGAATATTCAGGATGGTGCTGTGGTACATTGCACCTATAAAAAATATCCAACAAATATCGGAAATAATGTCTCCGTCGGTCATAACGCCATCGTCCACGGATGTACAATCCATGACAATGTACTGATTGGCATGGGCGCAATCGTCATGGATGACTGTGTGGTGGAAAGCAATTCCATTATTGCAGCTGGTGCTGTGGTGACCCAAGGAACCAGGGTTGAGGGTGGCTCCATCTATGCTGGGGTTCCTGCAAAAAAGGTCAAAGATATAAGCGATGAACTTATCTCTGGGGAGATTGAGAGAATAGCCAATAACTACATCAAGTACTCGGGCTGGTATAAGGAACAAAAATAGTCTTTACGGCAACTGTTTTTTGCGTGGCGTGCTGGTTGGAACCTCGTTTTGCAAGATACTAATCTTCCCCAGGTAGCACATTATTAATACTGTCGTTGGTCCTAGCCGCTTACTTGGATTAAAAGAGAAAGTAGTTTGTCGGCTGCAGCTGTGGGTGAAAGTTTTTGTAAAGCTATTGCCGATTTTAAGTCGGGCAGGAGTTTTTTAACCTCAGGATTCAGATAGAACCAGCTACGTAAACCATCCTCTACAAGAAAATTCATCCACTCAAGGGCTTGCTCTTTTCTTTTCTGTTCAAATTCACCACTTTCAGTAAAGGCGTCTCTATGTTTGATTATTGTCTGCCAAATTTCTTCAATTCCTGTAGAAAACAGTGAACTACAGGTGAGAACCGGTGGACTCCAGTTTGCACTTGCTGGCATGAGCATGTGCAGTGCCGTTTCATATTCTCTTTGCGCCAGCTTGGTGCGATGAATATTGTCGCCATCCGATTTATTGATAACAATGGCATCGGCCACCTCAAGAACGCCTTTTTTGATTCCCTGCAGTTCATCCCCAGCCCCTGCAATCATGAGCACCAAAAAGAAATCTACCATCGAGGCAACGGTTGTTTCAGATTGACCGACGCCCACCGTCTCAATAATAACTACATCATAGCCAGCTGCCTCACAGACCAGCATTGTCTCTCTTGTTTTGCGTCCTACACCACCAAGGGTACCACTTGATGGCGATGGTCTGATGAAGGCCTTTTCGTTTACCGCAAGTTTCTCCATCCTCGTTTTGTCGCCAAGAATCGAACCACCACTCCGGGTGGAACTTGGGTCAATTGCGAGGACAGCGACGTTGTGGCCTTTTTGGGTAAGCATGGTACCAAAACTCT
This sequence comes from Desulfotalea sp., assembly GCA_002733995.1. Classification (GTDB taxonomy): domain Bacteria; phylum Desulfobacterota; class Desulfobulbia; order Desulfobulbales; family Desulfocapsaceae; genus Desulforhopalus_A. Next base: position 198,369 of record NVXR01000001.1, read on the forward strand.
CAATGTAGGTGCTCTTGCCAGCACCTGGAACCCCTGTTATACCAACGCGTACAGATTTTCCCGTATGGGGGAGGAGTGTGTCGACGATTTCCCGGGCAAGTTGCTGATGGATGGGAAGGATACTTTCAATGAGGGTAATGGTCCTAGCGAGGGTCAGCCTGTCTCCGGCAAGGATGCCGAGTACGTAGTCCTGTGCTGTTATAAGCATGTGATGCGCCTTGGTAGTAGAGAGTAAAATGTGAAGTAATGGCGTAAGTCATCTCTAAAATATCACTGCTGGGCAGATCCGCACGTCCCTACCCAGCAGTTTTTTACGTGCTAACTGAGGAACTTCTCTTCAAGTAGAGCAAGAGTTCGGCCAGCTGAGTCTGGAATCGGGGTGCCCGGACCAAAGACGGCGGCTACGCCGGCTTTAAAGAGGAAGTCATAGTCTCCTGGTGGAATAACTCCACCGGCAACAACCACTATGTCATGACCACCAAGTTTCTTCAGCTCTTCTATAAGTGCAGGAATAAGCGCCTTGTGTCCGGCAGCAAGGCTGGAGGCACCAACAACATGGACGTCGTTTTCGACCGCCATTTTGGCAGCTTCCGCCGGGGTTTGAAACATTGGACTGATATCTACGTCAAAACCAAGATCGGCATAGGCACTGGCAATAATTTTAAAGCCACGATCATGGCCGTCCTGGCCCATTTTGGTAACGAGTAAACGGGGGCGACGTCCCTGGGCCTCAAGGAATTTTGTGGTTCGTTCTTTGATTGCATTGATCGCTTCGGGGTTCGCGTCATACTCAGAAGAGTATGCACCTGAAATACAGCGAGTTGTTGCGACAAAACGGCCAAAGACAGATTCCATGGCGTCGGAAATTTCCCCAACGGTGGCCCTGGCCCTAACGGCTGGAAGTGCTGCTGCGAGAAGGTTACCCCCGTTTTTAGCAGCTTCTTTTATGTCGTTAAGTGTTTTCTCGACGAGTTTAGTGTCGCGACTGGCTTTGATCTCCACGAGTCGGGCAATTTGCTCGTCTCTAACGCTTGAAGGGACTTCTCTCACTTCAAAGTCGATTTTTTCATCGGTGAGTTTATATTTATTTACCCCAACAATGACATCCTTGCCCTGATCAATACGTGCCTGTTTGCGCGCTGCAGATTCTTCAATCCGCATTTTAGGCATGCCGCTTTCAATCGCTTTTGCCATACCGCCAAGTGATTCAATTTCGTCAATAATCTTTTGGGCTTCATCGATGATCTCATTGGTGAGAGACTCGACGTAATAGGAACCACCAAGGGGATCGATGACGTTACAAACCTGGGATTCTTCCTGGACAATAATTTGGGTGTTTCTGGCAATCCTTGCAGAAAAATCAGTTGGTAGGCCTATGGCCTCATCAAAAGAGTTGGTGTGCAGAGACTGGGTTCCACCGAGAACTGCAGTCATGGCTTCAAGGGTTGTGCGGATAATGTTATTGTAAGGATCCTGCTCGGTGAGACTCCAGCCAGATGTCTGGCAGTGAGTTCGTAGCATGGATGATTTTGGATTCTTAGGGTTATACTCACTCATCAGACGGAACCAGAGAAACCTCGCGGCACGAAGCATGGCAATGTCCATAAAGAAGTTCATACCGATGCCAAAAAAGAACGAGAGCCGTGGAGCGAACTGATCGATGTCCATACCGCTTTTAAGAGCGGCTTTTACGTATTCAACACCATCGGCCAGGGTAAATGCGGTTTGCAGAACACTGTTTGCGCCTGCTTCCATCATGTGATAGCCACTGATACTAATAGTGTTGTATTTTGGCATATTCTCCGAACAGAAGGTCATGATGTCAGAGATAATCCGCATGGATGGAGTTGGTGGATATATGTAGGTGTTTCTTGTGAGATACTCTTTAAGTATGTCATTTTGGATGGTACCCGAAAGTTGATCATGGCTTACTCCTTGTTCTTCTGCAGCCACGATATAGCCGGCAAGAATAGGAATAACAGCACCATTCATAGTCATAGATACGGACATCTTATCCAAGGGGATGCCGTCAAAGAGGATTTTCATATCTTCAACGGAATCAATTGCAACACCTGCCTTACCAATGTCACCAGCAACACGAGGATGATCGGAGTCATAACCACGATGGGTTGCGAGGTCAAAGGCGACGGAAAGGCCTTTTTGACCTGCTGCCAGGGCCTTATGATAAAAGGCATTTGATTCTTTTGCTGTTGAAAATCCAGCATATTGGCGAATCGTCCATGGACGACCTGCGTACATTGTCGCCATTGGTCCACGTACGTATGGAGCTATGCCAGGCAAACTGTTAACAGAGTCTAATCCTTCAATATCTTCTGCGGTGTAGAGAGGTTTAACTGTAATGCCTTCAGGTGTCTGCCAGTTGAGTGTATCAATGGATTTGCCTTTCATCTGTTTTTCGGCGAGTTCTTGCCATTTTTTGAAATCAGGGTGCTGGGACATCGTACGCTCCTTTGTAGTTCAAAATGAATTGGTCTTACAGGTCTTTTGGTTTTTGAGAGATTATGATCGTTCGCAAAGTTCTACGAGAACACCGCCGGTGGCCTTAGGATGAAGAAAGGCGATTTTTGCCCCTCCAGCGCCTATGCGTGGAGTTTGATCTATCAGTTGAATCCCTTTTTCTTTCAGTTCGGCGAGCGCTTCTTCGATGTTTGCTACCCGAAAGGCGACATGCTGGAAGCCGGTACCTTTTTTGTCGATAAATTTAGCAACAGGACCATCAGGAGAGGTGGATTCAAGGAGTTCAACTTCACTGTCGCCGACGGGGAAAAATGCAGTCATTACTTTTTGAGCCTCTACAGTTTCTGAGCCCTCAAATTTTAGACCGAGTATATCCGACCAAAAATTTTTCCCGTCTTCGATGCTGTTTACAGCGATTCCTAAATGATCAATTTTGAGTATTTCCATCGTTGTTCCTCCAAAAAAATAAGAATTGTTGCCTATTGGCGTTTTCTTCTTTTTGCCTTGTTTCTCAGGTCTTGTCGTTTTTGGCCTGAATTTGCTTCTCAGGATTGGCCATCCCTTGCCAGACCATCTCAAACATTATGTTTGCCTGGTCGGTGAGCGGGGTGGTTTTTCCTCGTAAAATCCACATGGAAAAACTTCGTTGTACAAATCCCATGAGGAAATCTAATAACGTACCTGCCCGGACATGTGGGTTAAGAATTCCTTCTTTTTGACCCTGGCGTAGTACATCAATCATAAGGGACATCATTCTAGGCTGGTCAAATGTTGAATCGGCCATCCAGGTTTTCATCGGCAGGGTCATAAATACAATTCTGCCGAGGCCCTCATGTCGTTCGTAGTAGTCCAGTTGAAGCCAGAAAACTTTACGGAGCTTTTCTTTCAGGCTTTCGATGCCGTGGAGATGGTCTACGATGCGGTCTGTCAACTTACCTATCCATATATCGACAAAGGCAAAGACCAGCTGCTCTTTACTACCGTAGTGTTTATAGATGGTCGTGAAGCTTACACCTGCACGGTTAGCGATATCGCGGATAGACGCCTTGTGAAAATCTGAACTCGAAAAGATTTCAAGTACAGCTTCTTCGAGCCGTTTATGAATATCCGCATTGAGTTGTTCTGTCTTCATTGGGTGTCTCGTTTTGTTGAATTTCTGTATATAATTTTTCTAATTCACTGGTTTTGCTTTGAAAAGTATAGATTAATTAGTGCCAAAAAGTGAAAGTAACACCCCTGCAGAAACTGCAGAACCAATAACACCTGCGACATTGGGGCCCATGGCATGCATGAGCAGGAAGTTGCCCGGATCTTCTTGTTGTCCAACCACTTGAGAGACTCGTGCAGCCATTGGCACTGCTGAGACCCCGGCTGAACCAATGAGTGGGTTGATATTCATGTTGAGTGTTTTGTTCATCAATTTTGCAAGGAGCACGCCCGAGGCGGTGCCGATGGCAAAAGCCGTGACACCAAGGGTGAGAATGGCGAGGGTTTCAATTTGTAAAAACTGTTCTGCTGTAGCTGTAGCGCCAACAGTTATACCAAGAAAAATTGTAATAACATTAATGAGACCATTTTTAGCAGTATCCTCAAGTCGTCCAACGACACCACATTCTCTAAAGAGGTTACCAAGCATCAGCATACCAATGAGGGTTGCAGCCGGTGGCACCATAAGAGAAACGATAACTGTAACGATGATAGGAAAAAGGATTTTTTCCTTTTTACTGACATCGCGGAGTTGGGTCATACGAATCGCCCGCTCTTTTTTAGTGGTGAGTAGTTTCATAATAGGCGGTTGGATAATGGGTACCAGTGCCATGTATGAATATGCGGCAATGGCAATCGGCCCAAGCAATTCAGGTGCAAGTTTTGATGCAAGAAAAATTGCTGTAGGTCCATCGGCTCCACCAATAATACCGATTGAGGCGGCTTGTTGGGCTGTGAAGAGTCCGGAGGCTATGGCTCCAATAAAGGTGATGAAAATGCCAAATTGGGCAGCGGCACCTAAAAGGAGGGACTTGGGGTTAGCAATGAGCGGTCCGAAATCGGTCATTGCGCCAACACCCATAAAGATCAGCGGTGGAAAGATGCCAAGGACATCACCTTGGTAGAGATAATAGAGTAACCCACCCGGCTGTACCACATGAATCATGTCACCTGTGATCGCGATAATTGGTTCTGCCATTAAACCTGCAAAAGGAAGATTGGTAAGAAGTACTCCAAAGGCGATGGGAACGAGGAGCAATGGTTCAAATTTTTTGACGATGGCAAGATAGAGAAGAAGACTGGCGATGGCCAACATGGTAATTGAACCAAATGTGAGGCCGTAAAATCCTGTGCTCTTGAAAAAATCGAGTAATGCTTGCAGCATGGTGTGTCTCCTGGTTGTTAAGACAGGACGATTAGGGTGTCGCCCGCATTTACAGAGAGTCCCGGTGAGACATTAAGCTCCAGAACGGTCCCATCGGCAGGCGCCTGGATCTCATTCTCCATTTTCATAGCTTCAAGAACAAGTAAGGACTGTCCCTTAGAGACTGTAGCTCCGACTTCAACTGCGACACTTAGGATGGTTCCTGGCATTGGGGCAACGATGGCACCTCCAGCAGTAGCTTTTGATGCTGGTGCAGGTCTTGGTGTTGCTGCTGGTTTTGGTGTGGCTACGGGTGTTGTGATTGGTGTGTTGGCAGCAGAGCTTGGTACAGCGGTTTCTTCACTCAGCTCTTCGATTTCAACATTGTACTCACTGCCGTTAACTAACACTCTGAATTTTTTCATTTTATATCCTCAATGTATGACGTAATTAAAATCTGCTGTTCATCTGTTCGATGATGCCTGCTTTGTTCCAGTTAGGTGTAGGGCTGTCAACTTTATTAATGTTTCTGATGACAATGTTTGAGGTTGATGTTTTCAAGGTCATAGCTAGTGCTGTGGTAATGGCAGCCACGAGTTCGTTGTCGTTTGCTGTTGTATTTATTCCAGGCTTGGTTACGGCTTCTTCTTTGGGCACTTCGGGTACCGTGGCAGGGGCCTGGTTTAGAAGCGTGGTCATCCAGGTTATGATGAAGAGTAAAATGACCAGCGCAGAAAAGGTGATCCCCATACCGAGAACTGTTGTTATGAGGCCAGCCGAAAGTTTATCCCCTATACCGAGGGAATGTATCAGCTTGGGGTCTGCGAACGTTGCCAGGAGTTCTGTCGTTGTCATAGGTGTCTCCCGTTAAAGTGGAATGTTACCATGTTTTTTGGCTGGGCGTTTCTCACGCTTGCCTTCGAGCATGTTATAGGCGTCAATAATGCGTTGGCGAGACGCCTGCGGTGTGATTACGTCATCTACAAAGCCCCGTTCTGCAGCCTTATATGGGGTTGCAAATTCCGCAGCGTATTCCTTCAGTATTTCGGCTTTTGTCTCTTGTTTGTTCGTTGAATTTGCGATGTCTCTTTTGAAAATGATGTTTACAGCACCCTCTGAGCCCATTACGGCAACTTCGGCGGATGGCCAAGCAAAGACCATGTCTGCACCAAGGGATTTAGAGCACATAGCTACATAGGCGCCACCATAGGCTTTCCTCGTGATGACGGTTACCTTGGGTACTGTGGCTTCACTGTATGAATACAGAATTTTGGCGCCGTGCCTGATGATGCCACCGTACTCCTGATTGGTACCTGGAAGAAATCCTGGTACATCGACAAAGGTAAGTAGAGGGATGTTAAAAGAGTCGCAGGTTCTAATAAAACGGGCAGCCTTATCACCCGCATTCATATCAAGACAACCTGACATGACATTTGGCTGATTGGCAACAATGCCGATAGATCTGCCATTGATTTTAGCAAAACCTGTAACCAGGTTTCTGGCGAAATATGCTTGATATTCCATGAATGTACCCTGGTCCACGATGGGAGTAATCACATCGAGGATGTCATAGGGTTTATTGGGATTGTCGGGGATGATATCGTTGAGCTCGGTGAGCTGTCTGTTTATATCATTTTGACTTTCAGTCTTTGGGGTCGTCTCCAGACTATTGGACGGAAGATATGTGAGCAGGGTTCGGATGTCGGCCAAGCACTGTAGCTCGTTTGTGGCCATAAAGTGTACATTGCCGGAAATGCTGTTGTGGGTCGTGGCGCCGCCAAGCTCTTCAGCTGTGACATCTTCACCGGTAACCGTCTTGATCACCTGGGGGCCAGTAATAAACATTTGAGAGGTCTTCTCGACCATAAAGATAAAATCAGTGAGGGCGGGGGAGTAGACTGCGCCGCCGGCACATGGTCCCATTATGGCAGATATCTGGGGAATGACTCCGGAGTAGATAGAGTTTCTAAAAAAGATGTCTCCATAGCCTGAGAGGGCGTCGACGGCTTCTTGAATGCGGGCCCCGCCAGAATCGTTAATGCCAACGATGGGAGAGCCAATTTTAGCCGCCGCATCCATCGCTTTAACAATCTTTTTTGCGTGCATCTCACCAAGTGTGCCACCAATTATAGTGAAGTCCTGGGAAAAAGCGTAGACAATGCGGCCATCAATCTGACCGTAACCAGTGATAACGGACTCACCTTCTAATTTGAGTTTGTCCATACCAAACCGACTACATCTATTTTTTATAAAGGCATCGGTTTCGATAAAAGTGCCGGGATCAAAAAGATGAATAAGCCGCTCTCTTGCAGTCATCTTCCCCTGGGAATGCTGTTTCTTTACCCGGGCCTCCCCCCCTCCTTTGGCGATTTTGTCTCGTTTACTTTGGAGGAATTCGCTTTTATCTGCTGACATATTGTGAGCTCCTGATTTGATTAATGTGCGTTGCGGCTAAGGCCACTGTAAAGAGTGCGTGGTGTTATACTGCAGTGTAGTGTCATACTTCAAATCTTCTGTTACAAAAACAGATACCTGAAACGCATTTTCGTCTCTAGTCGGGCAACGTCCTAGACCGTTTTACCACCGGTGGGACTCTCTTTGTAGGAAATGATGTCAGGGTTTGCGATCCCCTGCCAGACCATTTCAAAAAGTTTGTTTGCTTCATCTGCCAGTTTTTCTTGTTTTCCTCGAATGATCCACATAAAGAAAACCCGTTGGATGAAGCCAAGAAGAAAATCCAGAAGAGATCCGGCCCGCAAGTTTGGATTAATTACACCCCGTTTCTGGCCGTCTTTGAAGACATCAATTATGAGACGTACCCTTCTTCTTTGGTCAAAGCTTTCGTCGACCATCCATGTTTTCATTGGCAGGGTTATGAAGAGTATTCTTCCGAGCTCTTCGTGGCGTTCATAAAAATCGAGATGTAACCAGAAAACCTTTCTGAGTTTTTCTTTGAGGTCTTCTATGCCCTTGAGGTGATCTTCTATTCGGTCTGTCAGGCGTTCCATCCACATGTTAACAAAGGCGAAAAGAAGACGCTCTTTACTGCCGAAGTGTCTATAGATGGTTGTGAAGCTGACTCCTGCGCTGTCTGCTACGTCTCTGATGCTTGCCTTGTGGAAGTCGGAGGTGGAAAAAATCTCCATGACAGCAACCTCAAGTCTATTCTTTACATCATCATTAAGTTTGTCTAACATCGTTATCGGTTGTAATAATATATACTGTAGCCGGATAAATGCCTGTTGTTAACACCCTGAAAAAACGTGTTATAGTTACGGCACTATTGGCTTATACAATATGTACAAATTGTTGTTATGTTGTTTTGGTAAGCCTTTACTCATTGAAAATAGGAGAAAAAGCAAAAAGTGTAAAATATGAATACGATAAATAGTAACAGGTGTGTAACGATGTTACTCTTTGTATATATTAAGTCTCATTTTTTTGTCAAGAAAAAAGGAAATTATTCAGTTACCTGCGACCTTTGTTTAACAGGGTTTTTGCAGGTGGTACTCCTGTGTTACGGAGATTCAATTGAACGGATTTGAGGCGTTAGGCAACGATTACAGGCGGGTGATTGTTTTTGTAAGACACGATTTGTGTGGTCGGTTATTTGTGGTAAGTATCCTTACTAAGGCGACTTTGCATGGTCTATTGTCAAATACCGGGGATCGTCCATGTCGAAGAGCCAGCTCAGCCGTTGCCCAAGAAAGAAGTTCTTCCTGTCTGGCTCGATGGTTGTTATGTTTTTTAGCAGCTTCTTTTGCGTGGCTTGTTGGCGCAGGTTGAGTTGAAGCTATTTTTGTTGGAGATTTGAGATGTTTTGGTGTCGCACATCAGGAGAAGATGAAGGCTTCATACTGATGCAAATTAACTGATCTGAAATATGCGGATATTTCAGAAGGAGGGAGAGATGGTTGGAAAAACCTATCAGGCGATGGTTGTTACAGAAGAAACGGATGGATCATTTTCACGAGTTGTTAAAAAACAAGTTATGGGAGCACTGAGCGAAGGGGAGGTGCTGGTGAAGGTCCAGTTTTCTTCTCTCAACTATAAGGATGCTCTTTCCGCTACGGGAAATCGTGGCGTTACTAAAAAATATCCCCACACTCCAGGGGTGGATGCTGCTGGTATTGTTGAGGAGAGTCGTGTCGAAGGCATTGTTCCGGGGGACTCGGTTATTGTTACGAGTTATGATCTCGGAATGAACACTCCCGGGGGCTATGGTGGCTATGTTAAGGTGCCGGCTTCATGGGTTGTTCCCTTGCCAGTTGGTCTCACTCTAAAAGAGAGTATGATATTGGGAACAGCAGGCTTTACAGCGGCCATGTCGGTTGCAGCCCTTGTGAATCAAGTGAAACCCAGCGCTGGTGATATCGTGGTAACCGGGGCCACCGGTGGGGTTGGTTCCATTGCGGTGGCGATTCTTGCTCAGCTTGGTTACTCGGTCACCGCAGTCAGCGGCAAAGCTGATGCTGGTGATTTTCTTAAACGTCTTGGCGCCGCACATATAATTGACCGTAAGAGTGCCGTTGCTGGTAATGAAAAACCTCTTTTGAAAACTCTCTGGGCCGGTGGAATTGATGCGGTTGGAGGCGAAATGCTGACGGCAATCATCAAAGCAACTCAACCTTTAGGACTTGTCACCTGCTGTGGCAATGTTGCATCGCCAGATCTTGCCTTAAATGTATTTCCTTTCATTTTAAGAGGTGTTTCCCTCGTGGGTATCGATTCTCAGAATTGCCCTATTGATTATCGAAAAGAAATTTGGCGCAGGTTAGCCACCGATTGGAAGCTTACAAATTTAGAAGAAATGAGTCGCCAAGTGTCCCTTGAAGATTTGGATGTAGAGATTGACTTGATTCTTGCTGGAAAACAAAAGGGACGGGTTGTCGTAAATATGCAGGGGCAGGCAGAGTAATTTTCCTGAAAGTGCAAGGGAGATGTGATTAACTGTAAAAAGGGACTTTTATGAAAAAAACAGGATTTGTTTATGATGAAAGGTATCTGTTACACGAGACGGGACAAGCACACCCAGAATCACCAGAGCGCTTAAAGGCTATTTATGACCATTTGGTCGAGACGGGCACCCTTGAAAAGCTGATACGCATAAAGGCTGAGCCCGCCAAACAAAGATGGATAGAGGCTGTCCATAATATTCATTACATAATGAGATTTGATGAAGCTTGTGTCTGTGGGATGGGCGAATTTAACCATCCAGATAACGTTATTTGTCGTGAGTCTTCTGAGGTTGCATATCTCGCTGTGGGAGGGGTGCTTAAGGCGATAGACAGTGTTATGTCTGGTCGTGTCGAGCGTGCTTTTTGTGCAATCAGGCCCCCTGGGCATCATGCGGAAGTAGATAAGCCAATGGGCTTTTGCTATTTTAACAATGTAGCGATTGGGGCGAGGTATTTACAGCAACAATATGGGATCGAAAAGGTTGCAATAATCGACTTTGATGTTCACCATGGAAATGGTACGCAGCATATTTTTGAGGAAGACCCAACCGTTTTGTACTATTCGATCCATGAACACCCCTCCTTTGCATATCCCGGAACGGGCAGAGAGTTTGAGTCGGGGGGAGGTAATGGTGTTGGGTTTACTAAAAACTCCCCCGTTTTACCGGGTAGAGGGGACGAGGAATACCGGCGATTAATCATGCAGGACATGGTCCCGGCTGTTAAAAGTTTTAAGCCAGATTTCATTCTTTTGTCTGCTGGTTTTGACGCCCATATAGACGATTTAATGTCAGGTACTAATCTAACCACCGACGGCTATGATTTTGTGAGCCAGGTCATTCTAAATCTGGTGAATCGTTATACCGATGGTAAGGTTGTGTCCGTTCTAGAGGGTGGATATAATCTTGAAATGCTACCTTTGCTTGTTGGAAATCATATAGAAATGCTATGTGAGTTACGAACATTTTGAGAAAAATATGATGAGTTACGGCATGTTCAAAAGTCAGAATTACAGGGGATATTATGTTTGTAAGTGAAAGAATGGCCACCGATTTGGTCACTGCAGGGCCCGGGTTGTCAATTTTTGAGGCAAGGGAGTTAATGGTGGGGAAGGATATTCGTCATTTACCCGTAGTTGATGAGGCAGGAAAACTGCTTGGTATAGTCTCCGATAGAGATTTGCGTGATGCTCTACCGTCGACCCTTCTTAAAAAGCCTGACTATGAAACAACTCTTCGATTGATTGGAGGGTATCCTGTGTCAGGTGTTATGACTAAAAATCCCCTGACTATTTTTCCATATTACACACTTCAGGATACGCTTTTGGTTATGCAAAAGAAGAAGGTAGGGGCTTTGCCTGTGGTTGACGAAGATGGATATCTTAAAGGTATATTGTCAACCAGGGATTTGCTTAAAGCCTTTGTGAATGTGTTGAATATAGATGAGCCAGGAACGTTGCTATGTATCGTTGTCCAAGAAGAAGCGGGGCAAATGAAGAAGATCATTGATATAATAAGTGAAGAAAATATTTCCCTTGGCAGTGTGTTGGTGAGTCGGGATTGGGATGATGACAAGAGGGCTATCTTTCCTTACCTGCTGACAAACAATGTAATTAACGTCAAACAAAAATTGATCGATATAGGTTTTGAGCTAATAGATCCAATGAAGTGGTATCTTGATCAGGGACTTAATGTTGGTGATTGATGCTGGCTTCCTCTTTCCTATATACGGCGTAGCGTTAACTGGGTAAGTGATTGATACCTCTAGTATTGTTCATTGCTTCTCTATAAGAAGAAAACGTTCAATGTTTCGCAGAGGTTAGTTTCTTTCATTCCATGCTACTTAAATGTTTGGTCATAGGCAAAGCACCCTTTAGGTTGGTAGATACGGGCTAAGGGGGTGCTGGAAATTGCAGGTGATGTTTAGGGGCTGGGTTGAGTGGGGCGGCGGGGTTAGTTGTCGTCGCTGTTCCCCTGCTTTGGCGTTGGAGGTATGTTGCTTGCAGTATTTTCCACCCAACCTGTATAGGACTCTTGTACAGGTTGGGTGGGAAAGTACGTGTGCTCTGCTACGAGTCGTCTTGATTTTTCCTGAAGAAATCCTCGAGGAAATTTTGTCGCCAGCCAGAGGTCTGTCGAAGCTGGTCGATTTCCTGTGGCTTACTGCTTTGTAAGGTCTTGGTCAGTTGTTTGAGCTCAGATCTGTTACCAATAAGACTCGTTGCTATGCCCAATAAATCGCATTTGAGCGCTATTAGTCCGTTGAGGTTTTTCAAGGTTTCCTTCTCGCCGCTGTTGAGACGTGTAGGTTGCTTTTGCTCAGGGTATAGAGAGTTGTCTTGGTCCAGAGTCGCTGAAATGATGGCGAGGACATTCTTGGCGTACCGAGATACTGCCTTGTCCGACAGAGACGTTTTTGCGGTCAGTTCCTCGCTTGTCTTAGGTTGTAGTTTAGCAAGTTCAATAAGGCCTGTATCTTTAATGATATGTCCCCGGGGGCGATCCCGCTTTTGGGCCATTCCATCGCGCCATACGGCTAAGTTTTTTAATATTGCAAGGCCTGTTCTGCTGAGGCTGTTACTGCCGCGTATTTTACGGTACCGCTCGCTGTTGTTGGTACTGTTGTAGTTGGCAGGATTGTTCAGGAGGTTGAGTTCTTCCTGGAGCCAAGATTTTATTTTTGGACCAATTACTCCTGAGAGTAACAGTACTCGAACAGCTCTTAAATATCTGACATCGTCCAAGGCGTAATCAACTTGAGCATCCGTTAGTGGTCGTTTGACCCAGTTGGTTCGGGTTTCGTTTTTAGCAAGATCTATATCTAAGAGCTCTTTTATCAGATTGGCAAGAGATAGAGTGGCAGGTAGTCCTGAAAATCCAGCAGCCAGTCTTGTGTCAAAAATATTTTGTGGGATAGCGCCCGTTGCTTGTTGCAGTATTGTAAGATCCTGGGGTGCATCGTGAAGGATCTTGATGACCCCTCTGTCTGATAGGAGTTTTCCAAGTGCAGAGAGGTCTTTTATCGCTATTGGGTCAATCAGGTAGCATTCTTCATCTGACAGCGCAATCTGGATAAGGCCGAGTTGTGGGTAGTATGTTCGTTCCCAGACAAACTCGGTATCTAGAGCAACGGCGTCTGTTTGTCTTGCTTTTTGAACGAGCAGATTGAGATCAGTTTCATTTTGTATAAGTGTGTTCAGCGTTTCCATACGTGTGGCCTGTTAAACTGTGAGGAATATATTTTGGTTAACGACGTTTATGGTGTTACGGTCATCGGTTCAAGCGAGAGAAAAGGAGGGACTATAGCCCGCTAAAAGTGCGAAGCGAATATAAGCTTGATCCATAGAATGAGTATAATCGCTACGAATGTAAAAAGACATAAAGAGTGAGAAAAGACAAGAAATATTATTCTATTAAGCGGATTATTTGCTATAGTCATAGGCAGAAGATACTTGCGGATACAGGTATTTTCTTTTCTTGTGGAAAGAGTATATTTTATATGTAATATAAACGGATTATATGCATGGTGGCCACCCTAATGGTGGGTCTGCTGGTTACGTTTATAGTCACTCCTGTTGTTGACTTCCGGGTCCACAGTTTTTATCGTGCTGCCGTACAGATAAAAATATGTGTCGAATGTTACACCGATTTGTTCAAATATTAACAAGGCTGAATTAGCCATAACGTGTAGATATTTCATGAATAGCAATCCTCTCGCCCGGCTTGGAAACACAGGCCTATATGTCTTAACTGATCTTGGACGCATGACGCTGTTTCTAGGCATGATTTTGCGTGGTGTGTTCAGACGGCCTTTTAGGTTCAGGGAATTTCTCCAGCAGATACATTTTATCGGAGTAGGCTCGCTTACGGTCATATTCTTTACAGCATTGTCCACCGGGATGGTTTTAGGTCTTCAGGGCTATTATTCGCTTAATAAGTTTGGAGCGGATGGTATGCTGGGTTCAGCTGTATCCCTTACCCTGATAATGGAACTTGGCCCGGTTCTCACCGCCTTGATGGTGGCGGGGCGTGCTGGGTCCGCCATGTGCGCTGAACTTGGAATTATGCGCATCTCAGAGCAGATTGACGCCTTGGACTGTATGGCGATTGATCCCTTTCGCTATTTTATTTCTCCAAAGTTCCTTGCAACACTCATCGCAATCCCTCTGCTCACAGTTATCTTTGATGTCGTAGGTATTGCAGGAGGGTATATTGCAGGGGTGAAGCTCATGGGGGTAAGTCCCGGCAGTTATATCCAGGGAATGACAAGTAGCGTAACCAATCATGATATTTATTTAGGTGTGATTAAGTCCTTTGTCTTTGCAGTGCTGGTTGTCTGGATCTGTTGTGGCAGGGGATACTTTGTTCAGCGGATTCGCGGTGCAGGCTTTGGGGCTGAGAGTGTGAGTAGAGTCACGACCCAGGCCGTTGTGCTTTCTTCGATTGCTGTGCTCGTATTTGATTATCTTATAACTGCGGTATTGCTCTAGTTTTGACAGGGCAGATCTGTGGCGTGGTGTTGTGTTCCGGTGATTGTCTTTGAAAGTAGGATCGAGTTTCTCGTTTTATCATCCACTTGGCAACAGTCAGGCCTGTTGGGTGATAATATTGGTGATATGTCTTAAAGGGTAAGGTTGCTAATGAGCATGGCTGCGATAGAATTTAAAGATGTAAAAAAGAGTTTTGTTAAGGGCGACGGTACCGTTCAGCATGTGCTTGATGGCGTCAATTTTTCGATTCCTTCTGGAAAAACGACTGTCATAGCAGGTGGTAGTGGACAGGGAAAGAGTGTGACGCTTAAACTCATCCTGCGACTTATGGATGTTGATAGTGGTCAGATTATTATTGATGGTGATGATATTACCAGGGTGCGGGGGAAAAAACTTGAGTCTTTACGGACCCGGTTTGGTGTTTTGTTTCAGGGGGCAGCTCTTTTTGATTCGTTGTCAGTCTTTGAGAATATCGCTCTGCCACTTCGTGAAAGAACATCTAAAAGTGAACAGGAGATATCTCAGTTGGTCAGTGAGAGTCTTGCCCAGTTTGAGCTTACGGGACATGAGGGGAAATATCCCGCTCAGCTGAGTGGTGGTATGCAAAAAAGGGTTGGGCTTGCAAGGGCTATGCAGTTACATCCATCTATTATGTTGTTTGATGAGCCCACCACCGGACTTGACCCCGTGATGACCCGGGAGATTTATCATCTTTTTGCCCGAACTCAGGCTTTGTTTGGGTTTACTTCAATAATAGTGAGCCATGATATTCCCAAGGTGTTCAATCTTGCAGATCAGGTTATTATTTTAGATAGAGGCCGCATGGATATTTTTGCCCGTCCGGAAGAAATACAGTGGTCCGAAAAAGAACATATTAAAGACTTTGTAAAAACGGCTATGGGCGAGATATACCAGAGCCGACTGGTGGAAAAATGAAAAATAATGCTATAGAAATATCTGTTGGCCTGTTTATGATGATTGGTTTTGGTGCCTTTGTCTACCTCGCGTTGCAGCTTGGCGAGGTTTCTTTTGTAACCGATAATAAGAGCTATGTGATACATGCTGAATTTGATAACGTTGCAGGGGTCAAAAAAGGTGGGTCGGTTCAGGTCGCAGGGGTGGTTGTTGGCGAGGTTATAGGTATTAGACTTGGTGAGGATGAGGTCGCGGTGTTAACACTGAAGATTGATAAAACCCTTGAGCTGCCAACCGATTCGATGGCTTCAGTAAAGTCCCAGGGGATTATCGGAGATAAATATATCCAGCTTAGTGTTGGTGGTGATGAAGAGCTGCTTGAAGCAGGGGGGCTTATCGTAGATACAGAGTCTTCTCTTGATATTGAATCTCTTATTTCCAAATTTGCCTTTGGCAGTGCAGACAAGTAAGTGACGTAGACTATAAAATAATAACAGTATATTGAGTAACCTTTGCTACAGGTAAAAAAGATTATGAAATTAACGGCCCAATGTTTTTTTGTCCTACTCTTAGCTTTTGCCACACCTTGTTTTGCCGGCAACTCTCCCACTGAAGATTTGCAACCAGCCTTGGCAAGTGTTGTTGATATCCTAGCCGATGAAACCCTTAAAGGTCCCGAGAAAAGAGAAGAGCGTCGCAGTAAAATAATGGTGGAAATAAAAAAAGGTTTTAATTTTAGGGAGATGTCAAGGCGTGTTTTGGGCAAGACCTGGCGAAGAATTGGTGCAGCAGAGCAAGAAAATTTCACAAACATAATGACGAGGTTGCTTGGACATGTGTATGTTGGAAAACTTGAAAATTATTCAGGTGGCGCTGTTGAGTATGTAGGAGAGACAATTAAAGGCAAGAGGGCTAAGGTTACCACCGTGATCGAAAATAACGGCATTAAACTTCCTGTGCACTATCTCATGCGAAAAAATGGTGAGAAGTGGATGGTGTATGATATAAATATTGAGGGTGTAAGTCTGGTGAGAAACTACCAGCAACAGTTTAAGTCGATCCTTAGAAAGGATAAATATCAGGGTTTGATTAAAGTACTCAAAGAAAAAAATAAAAGCTTTGATGAGGGTGAATAGTTAACAGCCATGGTTGAATATCAAGGTGTAGTGCACGCTTTCTTTAAAGAGTTCCTCACAGAGGAAGATGTTGCACGGCTTTTCCCGGTGTTGGAGCTTGTCCACCTTAAAAGTCGCGCTATACTCTTTGAGAGGGATCAGGATGCTGGTGGCGTATATTTTGTTGTTTCAGGTGAAGTTGCAGTTCTGAGCGAAACCGGCTTTGGTAAGCGAAAACAAGTGGTAGCTCTACTCCATAAAGGTGCCCCCGTCGGCGAGAATGGCCTGTTAACCGCAGGAACGCACGGGCGGACGGTTGTTGCTGTTGAGGAGTCGACTTTGTTGCACCTCAGTCGCAGTTCCTTTGAGCAGCTTTGCGAGGAGCGACCAGAGTTTGGGATTATTTTTTTCAGATGGCTTTTGGGGCGGGTATCTTTGCGCCTGAAAGGGAGTACTGAAAGATTGGCTCACATCCTCTAATCATAGGGCTTTTGTGTATTTATTGGCTGGCCTGAAGTCGTCGAATTGCATCGATCTTCATTTCAGGAAAGATATTTATATCCAGATTATGGTGTGATTTGTGTTTTTTTTCTAGCCAATTTTAAATAAATTGATTACTTTTGCTTTCTTTTAATTTCTTGAATCGACATCATTATTTCGTGTAGCTGAACGATAGTGAAGGTGCTATTTAGTGAAAATGACGAGAAAACAGAACGATAAGGTGTGTAAAAGAGGCGTTTTTGCGCAGTTCAGGTTGCGGGCGATTTTGACGCAGTTTTGAATACCTTGCACAGTTTAGAAGAAATAAAGGTCTGGTTTGCAGGCGATCTAGATTACAACAGGTGTTAGCAATAGCCTGTATCTCTTGGAGCCTTGAATAGATATTAAGATGATCTTGTGAGAACAAGTTTATCTTGAAAAGCCTTGTGCAGATGTTAAATAGTGAGAACTGTGAAGATGTCTAACAGGGATGCAGAATACATTTAAACAGGATAGCCTGTAGGTGTTCTGCAGATTATAACGACTCGCCTTTTGCTGTTTTAGGCAAGATTAATAATAAGTAGCAATCAATCTGGTATGATACATACCAAAGTTGGAGGATAAAATGGCCGTACCTAAAAGAAGACATTCCCATTCTCGTACCCATCAAAGACGAGCGCATGATGCACTGACTCCCCCTAGTCTCTCCGTTTGTAGTGAATGTGGAGAACCAAAGCAGCCGCATCGTTTATGTGGTAACTGTGGTACTTACAAGGGAAGAACAGTATATTCTCTTGATGCTGACGTAGAGTAGGAGAACATCGTGCATATAGCCCTGGATGCCATGGGCGGAGACCATGGCTCGAAGGAATTAATTGCCGGGGCGTTGTTAGCCATCCAAGAGACTGACCTTACGGTCAGTCTTGTCGGAGACGAAAATGTTCTTCGATCACATCTTGAGACCCTGGATCCTGATTCCAAGACAGCGGATTTATTACATATCGTACATGCCTCGCAGGTCGTTGAGATGGATGAACATCCTGTGAATGCTGTACGAAAGAAAAAAGATTCCTCTATTGTAGTTGCTTTTGATCTTGTTCGTCGTGGTGAGGCCGATGCTATGGTAAGTGCCGGTAATTCTGGTGCCACTATGACCGCGGCGATTCGTAAGCTTGGGCGCTTAGAGGGCGTTGCAAGACCTGGTATTGCATCAATTTTCCCAACTAGAAAAAAACCTGTTGTTCTCATGGATATTGGGGCCAATGTCGACTGCAAAGCATTGCATTTGTATCAGTTTGCAGTAATGGCGTCAGCTCTTTCCCGGGTGCATGGTATGGAAAGGCCAAAGGTTGGTCTGCTCTCCATCGGTGAGGAGACTGGTAAGGGTAATAGTCTTGTCAAGGAAACCTATTCTCTGTTGGAAAATAGCTCGCTTAACTTCATAGGTAACGTTGAGGGAAGAGATATCTTTCAAGGTGAAGTTGACGTTATCGTTTGTGATGGCTTTGTTGGTAATATCTGTCTTAAGGTAAGTGAAGGGCTGGCTGACGCTGCAATGATAATGCTCCGAGATGAAATTATGAAATCCTGGCTGGCAAAAATTGGTTATCTACTTGCTCGTAATGCCTTTCGGTCTTTTAAAAAACGAGTTGATTATGCCGAGTATGGCGGTGCACCACTTCTGGGGATAGATGGAATCGGTATTGTCTGTCACGGCAAGTCCAGCGCTCACGCTATTAAAAATGCGGTTATTGAGGCCGGAAAAATGGCCAAAGGCAACATTAATCACGATATTCTCGAAGGACTAGCGGCCTAGGCGTCGAATATTTGGAGATGTAATGGGAATTGTTGTACTGGGTACCGGCTCTTGTTTGCCCAAAAGAGTAATGACAAACGTGGATCTTGAGTCAATTGTAGATACAAATGACGAATGGATCAGGTCAAGAACTGGTATAGAGTCTCGGCACATAGGCGGCAAAGATGAGCAGACGTTTAAGCTCGCTGCCAAAGCCTCTCTAAAAGCTTTGGAGTCGGCAGGTGTGGCCGCAGATGAAATTGGCCTCATAGTTGTAGGCACAATTAGCTCGCACATGCAGATGCCCTCCACAGCCTGTTTTGTACAAAATGAGATTGGTGCAAATAAAGCTTTTGCATATGATCTCAACGCCGCCTGCTCTGGCTTTTTGTACGGACTGGATCTTGCTCATAAATATATCTTGGCCGATCACGGGATGAAAATACTGGTGATTGGTGCTGAAACGCTCTCCAGTCGCTTGGATTGGAACGATCGTAATACCTGTATCCTTTTTGGAGATGGCGCAGGTGCTGTTGTGCTAGGTTATTCAGAGGATGACCGGGGTATTGTTGGCACAAATCTGCTCTCAGATGGAAGTCTGTGGGAGCTGTTGCATATGCACGGGCCCGAGAGTGCTAATCCAGAATTGAAGGTTGAAGGATACAGTGGTGCTTTTATACGTATGGAAGGTCGCGAGGTCTTTAAGCATGCGGTGAGGGCAATGGAAGACTCCGTTACGACTCTTCTTGCACGTGAAGGACTGACTATTGATGACGTGTCGCTCGTAATCCCGCACCAGGCAAATATTAGAATACTTAATAAACTGATCGATCGCTTAAAAGTGTCGCAGGATAAGGTGTTTATAAACGTTTCTAAGTGTGGTAATACATCGGCTGCTTCAATACCTATTGCCTTAGATGATGCAAATAGACAGGGATTGATAGCTAAAGATGACCTGATTTTGTTCTGTTCCTTTGGTGGTGGTTTTACCTGGGGAGCAGCCCTGATAAAGTGGTAGACAGGAGATTTTAACATGGATTATTTTTTATCAGAAGAACAACAGATGATTGTCGATATTGCTCGGCAAATCACTGATGAACTTATAATACCCAAGCGCGCGGAACTCGATGCAAAAAATGAATTTCCACGGGAAATATTAAATGCTATGGCCCAAGCCGATCTTTTTGGGGTACCAATTCCTGAAGAGTATGGTGGTTTTGGCGGTGGTTGCTTTGAAATTGTTTTGGCCATTGAACAGCTCGGAAGAGGGTGTATTGGAGTAGGAACTGCATTTGCTGCCAACTTTCTGGGTGTGTATCCGATTATAATTGCCGGCTCTGAAGAGATGAAACAGAAGTATCTTCCAGATGTCGCTGCGGGTAAAAAATTTGGGGCTTTCGGTCTTACCGAAGCCAACGCTGGTTCCGATGCCTCGGGTATTCAGACCACCGCAGTGCTTGACGGTGATGAATGGGTTCTAAACGGCACGAAGCAGTGGATTACCAATGGTGGTGAGGCGCAAATTTACTCAATCGTTGCCATCACCGATAGAAGTCGTGGGGCTCGTGGTGCGTCTCTTTTTGTTGTTGAAGAAGGAGATCCTGGATTTTCTTGTGGTCCGAAAGAAAAGAAAATGGGTATTCGAGCCTCTTCCACCACAGAGTTGATTTTTAAGGACTGTCGCATTCCGAAAGATAGGCTCATTGGTCGTCAGGGTACCGGTTTTATTACTGTGATGAAAACCCTCGATCTATCCCGTCCTGGTATTGCCTCTCTTGGTGTCGGTCTTGGACAGGGTGCTCTTGATGAAGCCGGAAGGTACGCAAAACAGAGAAAACAATTCGGTAAGCCTGTTATCATGTTTCAAGCGGTTCAACATCTGCTTGCAGATATGGCAATAGGAGTAGAAGCTGCACGCGCTCTTGTGTATTCCTCCGCCAAACACATCCAGGCCCACCCAAAAGATATGACTAAGGCCTCTGCCATATGCAAAACATTTGCTACAGATATGGCAATGAAGGTGAGTATAGATGCCGTTCAAGTTATGGGTGGATACGGATTTATGTGTGAGTATCCTGTTGAAAAGATGATGAGAGACGCTAAGATCCTGCAGATTTACGAGGGAACCAATCAGATCCAGCGAAACGTTATTGGCCAGGAACTCAATAAAGAATATTCCAAGGGTTAGGGTGTTAATCTGTCCTGTACCTGATTACGAGAATTAGATGAAGATTATTGTCTGTATAAAACAGGTACCAGATGCCAAAGATGTGCGTCTTGACCCTGAAACAAATACTCTTGCAAGAGAAGGGGTTGAGTCCATCATGAACCCCTATGACCAGCATGCACTTGAAGAAGCTGTCAGGCTTAAAGAGCAGCTTGGGGGTGAAGTCGTTGTTGTTACCATGGGACCTCCCCAAGCGGCAGAGATGCTGCGACTGGCGATAAGTTGTGGCGCCGATAGGGCTGTCCTCGTTTCGGATCGTGCTTTTGCCGGAGCTGACACCTGGGCTACTTCATATACCCTTGAAAATGCTCTGAAAAAAATAGAGGATTATGATCTTATTCTCTGTGGCAAGCAGGCGATTGATGGGGATACGGCCCAAGTTGGACCTGGGCTTGCTACCCGGCTTGGTATACCCTTTGTTACCTGCGTACAGAAGATTCGTGAGGCCACGGAGAAGGGACTTGTCATGGAAAGAATGATGGATGACGGATACGATGTTGTCGCGGTCGATTTTCCTGTTCTTCTCACCGTTGTAAAAGATATTAATGTGCCACGGGTGCCCTCGCTTAAAGGTAAGATGAAAGCAAAGAAAGCCGTGATACTTACCCTGTCAGCCGAAGATATCGGTGCCGATCTTAACTGTATTGGTTTACCAGGCTCTCCAACCAAGGTCGTTGATGTCTTCCCACCCCAGGCAAGGGGTGGGCAAGTAGTATTTGAAGGGACAATCGATGAACAGCTTGACCAACTTGTGGATAAGCTTATCCCATACATGTAACAATACCAGATGACCCTGATATGTTAAAAATTAGTAAAGAATTATGCATAGGCTGTGGAATATGTGAAGACAGTTGCCCCTTTGGTGCTATTGAAACTATTGACGGTCTTGCCGTTGCTGGTGATAGTTGTACTCTTTGCGGTGCCTGTGTTGAAAGTTGTGAAGTTGAGGCAATACGCTTAGATATTGAACAGGCACCAAAACAAGATGATTTTGCAAGTTGGACAGGTGTCTGGATCTTTTGCGAGTTTAGACGCGGAGAGCTTGCTCCAGTATCTCTCGAACTGTTGGGTATAGGTCGGTCTCTTGCGGATAAACGGGGTGTACAGCTCAGTGCTGTCCTCCTTGGTCATGGTCTTGGTGAAACTGCTTCTCGTTTGATTGGGCATGGTGCTGATAATGTCTATGTCTGCGATGACGATGCCTTCAAAAATTTCAGAGAGGATATTTTTAGTACAGTTACAGCCTCTCTTATTAGAGAGCATAAACCTGAAATTGTACTCGCAGGGGCAACCGCTATAGGTCGATCATTTATACCAGGTGTAGCCACTGAACTAGGGGCTGGGCTTACGGCCGATTGTACCCAGTTGGAAATCCGTGAGAGTGATGGTGCCTTACTACAGACCAGACCTGCATTTGGTGGTAACATTATGGCGACTATAGTCTGTGAGACATCCCGACCACAGATGGCAACCGTGCGGCCAAAAGTTATGCTGGAACGTGCTTTTGATGAACAACGTACAGGTGAAATAATACAGATTTCACCGACAGTGGAGCAGTTACAAAGTCGCGTGCGTATCGTTGAAAGTGTTGTCTCCGAGGCCACCAATGTTAATATTCAGGAAGCCGATATCTTGGTTTCGGGTGGTAGGGGATTAGAGAGTGCCAAAGGTTTTGAACTGATACGTCAGTTGGCCGATGTGATGGACGCCAATATTTCTGCATCCCGCGCTGTGGTTGATGCGGGGTGGATTCCATATGCACATCAGGTTGGTCAGACAGGTAAGACAGTTGCTCCAAAGCTATACATTGCCTGTGGTATATCCGGCGCAATTCAGCATGTTGCTGGTATGCAGTCTGCTGAAACAATAGTTGCGATAAACCGTGACAAAAATGCAACAATCTTTACCATTGCGGATTATGGTATAGTTGGTGATATTTTTGAGATAGTGCCTAAGTTAATTAACAAAATCGAGGAGCGTCGCAAGCAATGAGTTTACAGGGAAAAATTGCTGTTGTAACCGGTGGCAGTCGTGGTATAGGACGGGCAGTTTGTCTGCGACTTGCTCAACTAGGTGCTTTTGTCTATGTCAACTATGTTTCCGGGGTAAAAGCAGCTGAAGAAACGGTGGAAATCATCAAAGAGGCTGGTGGTAAAGCAATACCAGTTGGTTTTGATGTAGCCGATGCCGATGCGGTTCAAGCAGCGTTTAAAAAAATAGTAAAAGAAGCTGGCTCCGTCGACATACTCGTTAATAATGCGGGCATTACCCGTGATGGTATTATGGCCCGTATGAAAGAATCAGATTGGGATAGTGTTTTAGATACTAATTTGAAGGGCGCTTTTTTATGTTCGAAAGCGGTATCCCGCTCGATGATGAAAAAGAAATCTGGACGGATTGTAAATATATCTTCTGTATCTGGCTTTACGGGTAATTCCGGGCAGGTAAATTATGCCGCAGCCAAAGCCGGCCTGGTTGGTTTTACCAAATCAATGGCCCGTGAGTATGCTTCAAGAAATATCACGGTCAACAGTATTGCTCCAGGGTATATAGAAACCGAGATGACAGCTCTTCTTGAGGTTGAAACCCAAGAGCAGATCAAGGGTGAGATTCCTTTGGGTGAATTTGGAAAATGTGAGGATATTGCCGGTGCTGTAGCCTATCTTGTATCTGAAGATGGTGGCTATATTACTGGCCAGACTTTGCATGTAAATGGTGGTATGTACATGTAGCCTGATACCAGGCTACCTTTTTATTGAAAAACAAAAATTATGTATGGTACGTTGTAACGGACCATGATAAATCTAAGTAAGGGAGAACATAATGTCTATTGAAACAGAAATGATCGATATCATTGTAGAGCAACTCAGTGTAGATAAAGATAAAGTTGTATCAAAGGCGTCTTTTGTAGATGACCTTGGTGCTGATTCACTGGATCTTGTAGAGCTGATCATGGCTATGGAAGAAGGCTTTGATATCGAAATTCCAGATGAAGATGCCGAAGGCATCGGCACTGTGCAGGATGCAATTGATTACGTAAACAAGCAGAAGTAATCTGTTTGTTGTCTTAAAACAGCAATTTTTACTTTCCCACGTTTAACAAAGTGTGGCAATAAAAGAGAGGGAGTTCATTGTGACGCGAAGGGTAGTAGTTACTGGTGTTGGTTTAGTTACACCGCTGGGTACAGGTGTTGAAAAAAGTTGGAAAAACATCTGTTCCGGGGTGAGTGGTGTGGATCTCATTACTCGTTTCGATACCAGTGAATACGCTGTGAAAATTGCTGCTGAGGTCAAGGACTTTCATGCGGAAGATTTCTTTGAGAAAAAGGCCGCTAAACACCTCGACCTCTTTGTTCAATTTGGAGTTGTAGCCGCGCGTATGGCTTTACAGGATAGTGGTTATACAATAACTGAAGAAAACAGAGATCGTGTTGGAGTTATCACCGGTTGTGGAATGGGTGGTTTGCCGACAATAGAAAAATATCACAAAGTATCTATGGAACGGGGCCCAAAGAGAGTGACCCCATTTTTCATCCCAATGGTTATTCCAAATATGCCGTCCGGACATATTTCCATGGATATAAATAGTACTGGCCCGAATCTGTGCCTGACGACAGCATGTGCTGCTGGTACCCATGCAGTTGGTGAGGCATACAGGCATATTATGTATGGCATGTGTGATATGGTTGTGAGCGGGGGAACTGAATCAGTTATCTGTGGTTTAGGCATTGCTGGATTTTCTTCAATGAAAGCTCTTTCAACCTGCAACGATAATCCCGCGGAAGCATCTCGACCTTTTGATAAAGATCGTGATGGTTTTGTCATGTCCGAAGGCTCCGGTATGCTTATTCTTGAAGAATACGAACATGCCAAAGCCCGTGGTGCTAGGATTTATGCAGAGGTTTGTGGCTATGGTCTGAGTAGCGATGCATATCATATTGCAGCACCTCCAGAGGATGGTGCCGGCGGTGTGAGAGCCATGAAAATGGCCTTAAAAGATGCTCATCTCAACCCCGAAGATGTCGATTATATTAATGCCCATGGAACCTCAACATCATTGAATGATAAATGTGAAACCCACGGAATAAAAACCGTGTTTGGGTCACATGCCAAAAAACTCGCGGTGAGTTCCACTAAATCTATGACCGGGCACATGCTAGGTGCTGCCGGAGGTATAGAGGCAGTGTTTACCGCTCTTAGTATTAATGAAAACATAGTTCCACCAACGATCAACCATCAGCAACCGAGTCCAGAGTGTGATCTCGATTATGTACCAAATGAAGCGAGACAAATGACTGTGGATGTTGCTATCTCAAATTCGTTTGGGTTCGGCGGTACAAATGCTGTTATTGCGATGAAGAAGGTTTGATATCTTCGGTAAATGGAGAATGATGTGAAGATTGTAATAGGAGCTGATCACGGTGGATATGCTCTAAAAAAAGTGATAGTAGATTGGCTGCAGAAAAATGGCCACATTGTAACTGATGTTGGTTGCGATTCTACTGAATCGGTGGATTATCCTGATTATGCCCTCAAGACTGTCGAAGACATTTTGAGAGGTGATTCAGAGTGTGGTATTCTCATATGCGGAACTGGGATCGGTATGTCCATTGCCGCCAACCGTCACTATGGTATACGCGCCGCCAACTGTTTTGATGAGAATACAGCGGCCTTGAGCCGCGAACATAACAACGCCAACATTCTATGTCTTGGAGCAAGAGTAGTTGATGAGTCCAAAGCGATAGATATGGTGAAGATCTGGCTGGTCACGGAATTTGCCGGAGGACGCCATTTGACGAGAATTGAAAAATTCAGTTCATAGTTAAAACAGATATACATTGATTGATAGCCAGTTTTGCTTATGCAAAGCTGGCTTTTTTTTTGTAAAGATCAGTCAGTGTCGTAGTACAGATTTTCTCCCATAAAACACTAGAAATATGCAGAGTGTGGTATTGTCTTTATATACTTAGCCTGTTTTTCCCTATGGGATTCTGGCGTCCTTAAAAAGGGCAGGATAGCAGAAAATTATTTTGCACATTTTTTCAAAGCGGTAAAGCGCGAAATGCGGATCAACGCTCAGTCCATGTTCTAGCACTCTTGTTATTGTTATTTGCTCTCAACACAGTTTGCTCTTGTTTGTTGCTAATCTATTTATACTCAGCAGCATCTGTTACCGAGGAGAAGTGTGGGCAAAGTGGTATCGACTTGCTCCGGCTTTTTACCCGTTTAGTGTTGGGGAAGTGGATAGTAATATCAGCAAATATTTTGCAAAAACAGAGTTTTGTAATCACGAATAAGATCAAGGAGATTTATTATGAAATGCCCCTATTGCGAACACCTAGATAATAAAGTGATTGACTCACGTCTGAATAAAGATGCAACAATTACCCGGCGTCGAAGGGAATGTCTTAAATGTGACCAGCGATTTACTACCTATGAACGCTTAGAAGTTATGTTGCCCGTGCTGGTGAAAAAAGATGGACGAAGGGAACCTTGGGATAGATTAAAGCTGGCCGTTGGCCTAGAGAAGGCGTGTCAGAAAAGGTCTGTAAGCAGTGACATGATAGATGAATTTGTCGATGATATTGAACATAAACTTCAAGATTATGGTGCAAAGGAAATCCCTTCAAAAGTGGTTGGTGAGTGGGTAATGGAAGGGCTGCCAAGTCTTGATGAAGTTGCCTATGTGAGGTTTGCCTCGGTGTATAGACAGTTTAAAGATGTAAATGAATTTATGGATGAATTGAAGACTTTGCTCGATGCAAGAACCGATGGTGACAGTTGATGTCGGATCAACAATACATGCAACTTGCTTTAAACGAGGCGTCTAAAGGGGTGGGCAGGACAGCTCCTAACCCCGCAGTGGGTGCGGTGATAGTTAAAAATGGCCATGTTCTGGGTGCGGGCTATCATAAAAAGGCGGGAACCCCCCATGCCGAAATCCATGCGCTTAACGATACCTCAACGTCGCTGGATCAAGCTACGATATATGTGACACTAGAGCCTTGCAGCCATACCGGTAAAACACCACCATGTTGTGAGGCCATTGCACGAACAGGTATTAGTCGTGTGGTGATTGGTATGACCGACCCCAATCCTCTGGTGAATGGCAGGGGCATTTCATACCTTAGAAATAAAGGTATAGAGGTTGTCGCCGGTGTGCTCCAGGAGGAGTGTGAGGCTATTAATCTTCCTTGGATCAAATATATCAAGAACTCAATGCCATACATGGTGATGAAGGCAGGGATTAGTCTTGATGGTCGACTTAATTATCAGCATGGGGTGTCTGGCTGGATTACCGGTGAGCAATCAGCGAAGAAAGTGCATCAGTTACGGGATACATACGATTCCATAATGGTTGGTTCCAGAACCATCTTAGCTGATAATCCATCACTTACAACCCGCTTAAATGGCGAGGGGCATCGTAATCCCACCCGTATTATCCTCGATACACATCTCTCTACTCCTGTTACAGCAAAGGTGTACAATCAAGAACAGGATGGACTTACAATAGTTATCTGTGCAAATGAGGTTGCAGATGCGTCGAGAAAAATCTTTGCGGATAAGGGCGTCCGAATATTAGCCGTTTCAGCTGGCGAGGGTGGGCTCAATCTCAAGGAGGTACTCAGAACTATTGCTGGGGAAGGTATCTGTTCGGTACTCGTTGAAGGTGGCTCTGTCCTGCACGGTTCTCTGCT
Organism: Desulfotalea sp.; assembly: GCA_002733995.1. Classification (GTDB taxonomy): domain Bacteria; phylum Desulfobacterota; class Desulfobulbia; order Desulfobulbales; family Desulfocapsaceae; genus Desulforhopalus_A. The sequence goes on from NVXR01000001.1 coordinate 225,874, forward strand.
GCGGGAAGAATATTACGACTTTGCTTATCTCTTTTTGGGACCGGTTTTTGCTGGAGATTCAGGGCAGGGGCTTGCGGGTGGTGTTAATGTCGCCTCAGGTACAGTTGCTCCAAGGATAGCATGCCCAAGGTACGAACAGTTAGGCGAGGACATGCTGGTTAAGGGAAAGATAATCTATCCACCTGTTAAGTAAGTCGCTTGCGGCTTAGATTGCATTGAGAATGCAAGTTCTTTGCCGCTGGATGACCGGCAATATTGAAGACGGGTTATCCCATCTTTTGCAAGACGATAACCGACGCGCCTCTTCCTGCTAAGTCGCATTACCACCGTCTGAACAGATAGGTCTAGGAGCTAATTGTTTTGCAAAAAGGCAATGCATTGTTCCAAGGAGGCGAACTCTGTTGAAAGTGTCACTGTATCCTTTTCAAATGCCGGAGAGTGGCTGATTTTTTGGTTTTTGTGAAGAGTGATCTCTTTTATTCTCGTAGTAAATTCCTTTTCAGCTGCAATTGATTGCGGGTATATTTTTAGCTGTAAGTATCGGTCAAGATGCTGAATTATTTGAGGTATATTAAGAGTTTCATTTTCAGTTATTGTTTGTATTCCATCCTGTTGTAAGTAATCACTGATGGAAAAAACTTCTTTGTATGCAGCGTCTCGCAACAGCCCCAGTAATTTCTTCTGTTTACTTGCCCCAAGATTCAGCTGGCTAAAAAGATCTATGACTGCATACTTATCTGTATTTTTTAGACGGAGAAGTTCCGCTAGCATCTGTTCTTCGATCAATCCGCCATGGGCCAGATCTATGAAGATCTGATCCCCGTCCAGCAGGTGAAAAAGATCGTCCAAAAATGATTGTTTACGCTTTATTCCCAACCGCTTAAAGAACTTCTGAGCAAGAGTCTCTTTGGGGAAATAGTTAGAGGCGATGGACAGGAACATGGCCTTCTCTGCGAGGGTTAATGTACTGGTGTCTTTTATATCTTCTAGGATGATCTCGAAAACAAGCTGTGGCTCGAGGTCTTTTTGCATGATCCTACAGTCAATATGAGTCGAGTTACATTGTGCTTTTGCAAATTGTATTCGTCTGTACCCAGAGACTATAGTAAAGGTATTATTGTCTGTTCCCATGACGAGTGGTGGCACGATTATACCAAGTCTTAGTAGAGACGTATGGAGTTCGACTTGAGGGGAATCTAATGTCCAGGGGTGGAGACTCCACGTCGAAGATTGGCTAAGATTAGCATATGAAAGTGGCCGACATTGAAGATGCATAACTGTATTTTTAGGTAGTGGGCTGATCACCCTATGATATTATCTACGTATTAGACTGTAAAACAAATCTCCCCTAGGTGCACAAAGCACTAAGGGGAGAAGGGTGGTACACAAGAGGGGGGTTCAAACTGATTGACTATCAGTTCTCTTTACGAGGCGTTTATTTTGTCCCGTAATATCCCGGATGGTTTGAAGGTCACAACTCGACGGGCATCTAATGTTAGCTCATCTCCTGTCTGGGGATTTCTTCCCCGTCTTGAGCTTTTATTTTTAACATTGAACTTACCAAACCCGCTCAACAATAAATCTGAGCCGCTAATGAGAGATTCCTTCGAAATTCGAAGAAAAGCTTCTACGGAATCGGTTGCTTGTGCCTTGGTGAGTTCCTCGTGATTCTTATATACTTGCTGAACTAGGTCAGCTTTTGTAAGTGTCATATTTTCCTCCATAATTTGTTGCTATTATTATGTAACCTCTACTTATCATATACTTTGCAACAAGAATGTCAAATTCAATGAAGACAAAATAATAATTAGTTGCGAGCCTATACAACAGAGGCAATTTTGAATATTGGCAGGTACATAGCGACAACAAGTCCACCGATCATGCCACCTAAAAATACCATCATGAAAGGTTCAATCATAGCGGTCAGGTTGTCGACCGCTTGGTCAACTTCATCGTCATAAAAGTCGGCAATTTTTTCAAGCATAACATCCAGGGCGCCTACGGATTCGCCAACGTTGATCATTTGCACAACCATATTGGGGAAAACACCTGTTTCTTCAAGCGGGTCAGCAAGTGGACGTCCCTCTGCAATGGAATCTGCAACTCTGAAGACGGCTGTTTCAATAACCCTATTGCCAGCGGTTTTGGCAACGACCTGAAGTGCCTCTAGTATCGGTACGCCACTTTGAAGCATGGTGCTGAGAGTGCGGGTAAATTTTGCAACAGCAACCTTGCGCAGTAATTCGCCGACAACGGGGGAGTATAATAGACCTTTGTCTATAAGCCTTTCACCTTTATCTGTAGAATAAATCTTTTTAATTGCAGCAATTATGGCAAAAAAACCTATCATGAGGTAGACAATATTTTTTTGGAAAAAGTCACTAAGCTCGACGACAATCTGGGTTGGTAGGGGCAGTGTTGATCCGAAATCCGCAAACATCTTACTAAATACAGGGACAACAAACACAAGGATGATAACCAGAATCAATAGGGAGATGGCCAGACAGATTGTAGGATAGGTGAGTGCACCCTTTATCTTCTTTTTAAGGACCATGGATTTTTCCATGAACGCGGCTAGCCTTGAAAGGATGGTGTCAAGAATACCGCCAGCTTCGCCAGCCTCAATCATATTGGAAAAAAGTGTATCAAATATCTTTGGTTTTTTGCGCATGGCGTCGGCAAGCGTTGAGCCTGCTTCAACGTCCATTCTTATTTCTCTAAGTGCTGTTTTGAACGTTGGATTGCTCTGCTGTTTTTCTAAAATTTCCAGCCCTTGAACCAACGGAAGTCCAGCATCAATCATTGTGGAAAGCTGTCTTGTAAAGATGACAATATCCTTACCGGTAACCTTTGGTTGAAGAAAGGATACTTCTGCCAGTAAATCTTTAGGCTTTTCCTTTACATCCGGGTTGCTGATACGAAGTCGTTTAACCTGGGAAATTGCCGATGCGAGGTCGGGGGCCTCAATTTCACCCTTACGTTTTTCCTTATATGAGTTTTTTCCCTTCCATATAAATATCGGCATTTCCTTCTCCAATTGTGCTAACTTTAGGCGGTATATTTGTTGAGAAATACAGAGGATCACATTACACAATATCGATTATATATCATGAAGTTATTGATTACAACCTTTTGGCATTTATTGCCTGATCAAATCATATGTAAGGTAAGGGGCATAGGCAAACACCGATAAAATAACGGAGATAATGTTAAAAAAAACACTTGTGTTGTCTGTGTCGTTTTGATATAAAGAAAGGTTCTTGAATTGTCGGTAGCAATTAATTGTAGCTTTTTATAGCTCTTTCCTGGGTATAAGAAACCAGTAAGTATTATGATGGGTCGGAGGACTAAAATATGAATAAAGAGACCACTGTAAGTTATAGCGATGGTCGTTTTCAACCAATTACTGAAAAATGTGATGGTTGTGGGCGAGTTGTTGAAGAAGAAGGTGTTCAATACTGTAAAAGTTATCTCTATCCAGAGGTAAAATGGAAACAAGGTCTTTGTAATTTTGCAACCCATGCAAAACGCGAGATCAGCGTCGTCACAGTAAGAATCAATCCTTTGAAGGCTGCGAAGCGGGCTTCGAAGAGAAAGTAATTCTAGCTTGGACGTTTAGAAGTGAAAAAGGGGCGAACCTATCGAGGTTCGGCCCTTTTTTTATGGGAAAAGAGCTATGTCAAACGCTGACCAAAAATAGCAGTGCCAACCCTGATAATAGTTGCACCTTCTTCGATGGCAACGTGGAAGTCTCCTGACATCCCCATGGACAATTCTGGTTTTATACAGCTACTGAACAGGCCTTGTTCGGTGAGGTCTTCTAAGAGAAGACGTAAATCACGGAAATAGACTCTGCTCTCTTCTGGAGTGTTGCTAAGGGGTGGGATTGTCATGAGACCGCAGACTTTCAGGTTACTCAGTGCATTGAGTTTGCGAATGAGTTCTGCCGCTTTTTCCTTGTCTACTCCCGATTTGTTTGGGTCATTACCTATATTGACCTGAACAAGCACGTCGAGGGTTTTATTCAGCGTTATGCAGTGTTTGTTCAGTGCCTTCCCTAGCTTTTCACGGTCAACAGTTTGCACCATATCACATAACTCCGCCGCGATTTTTGCCTTATTACTCTGTAGATTGCCGATAAAGTGAATGCATGCATTTTCAGGTGCTTCAGGTTTCTTTTGAGTGACCTCTTGGATATAATTTTCTCCAAAAAGAAATTGTCCTGCCTTGCATGCCTCAATAATAGTTTCGACAGGAAATCGTTTTGAGACGGCGACTAATTTTATCTCCGCGCGATCTCGGCCAGATTTTTGGGCAGCTGCTGCTATTTGTGTATTAATGTTATTTAAGTTTTTTGCTATCATTTTCAATCATAAATTAAAGAGTTTGGTGGCATTTGAAGAGGTGTGCTGTGCAACCTCTTCTATGTCAATATTTTTGAGTTTTGCAATTGTCGCTGCAGTGAAAAGTACATTGACAGGTTCATTACGTTTCCCTCTGAAGGGGTGGGGGCTCAGAAAGGGACCGTCTGTTTCGATGAGCATATGCTCTAAAGGAATATTCTTGACAACATCATGGAGTTTAGTGGCATTTTTAAAGGTTACTATCCCTGGAATAGATATCATCATGCCCAGATTAATAATCTCCGTTGCGAACTGTTGATCTCCTGAGAAGCAGTGCATAACGCCTCCACGGGGAAGATTGCCTTGGGCTTGTAAAATCTTCAGGGTGTCGGCTTCGGCCTCTCTATTATGCACAATTATTGGAAGCTGTAGCTCGCAGGCCAGTTCAAGTTGCCTTTTGAAGTGGTATCGTTGCTGGGTTGGTTCCGAGTGGAGTTTGACATAATCAAGACCAATTTCACCAAAACCAACAACCTGTTTTTTATGATTTTCATAGAGTGTGGCAAGTTCCGTGTAGTCCGAGTCGGTGAGTCCGTCTACTTCATGTGGATGGACACCTATTGTTGCAAATACAGGGTGGTGTTTTTGCGCAATTTTAACCGCATTTTTAGAACTTAAGACGTCAATACCTATGGTGATGATGTGCTTAATCTTGTTGCGTGTAGCTCGATCAATAACATCCTTTAGGTCTTCATAATAGGCGTCCATATCAAGGTGACAGTGGGTGTCTATTATGTACTGGTTCTCGGGTAGCTGGGGGAAGCTGTGATTTATATCTTTCAAGAAAAAGTCCTTTTGATAGCGAAAGTGTTTACAAATTTATTTAATATGTTTTATGGGGAAGAGATAAGGCTGTAACTGGTTGTGTCGTCTGGTTGTCTCTTCATAATCAGTGATAGATAATGGGGGATTCGGAATTATCATAAATTCATAAAATAGTTCTTCATATCGCAATAAATCTGTCGTATATTGATAACAGTAAAATTTTGTTGTATATTTTGCGAAAATCTAAATGTAGCATAATCATAGAAGATCGTATGGGACAGTTATTTTTTTTGGTGGTCCGACATGTAATATGTCGTCCTGTTGGTAGAAATACAATCAAAATTACCAAACTCACAAAAAAACATTTTTATTTTATTTGACCTTCAGCTAAGCTGATCGTAGTAACCAACTTTACAAAGAGGTTTGTGGCATGAATTATGGGATAGTCAGTCAAGAGCAACTCGAGCAGATAGATGGCGTCTTGTCGGAGAAACTGATAAAACTCGGTGTTGATTGTGTCATTATTATTGACATGGCTGGAAATATAATAACAGCAAAAGATAATGGCGAAAGTAAGTATGACGTCTATTCTTTTGCTGCACTCGCCGCGGGGAATTTTGCAACTGTAGATGCAATGGCTAAACTTGTCGGAGAGCAGGAGTTTTCTCTGTTATTTCACAAAGGGCAGGAGTCAAATATACATTTTAGCAAAATTGATGATGAATTGTTACTGATTTCGATGTTTGGTCGGGACATATCTCTTGGGTTTCTTAGGCTTAATGTCGTTGATGTTATTGAGAAAATTCGGGTTATTTGGGGTAACCAATAACACTTCCCGCGTAGCTCACAATCACTAATGTGCTGTTGAATAATTAAAGGATTGTACTTTGGCCATACGCCGATAGGGAGTGGAACGTTGAGCTTTATCAATTTAAAAGACAAAATTGTTCAGGTTAAAATAGTTTATTACGGACCTGGTCGATGTGGGAAAACTACAAATTTAGAATATATTAACCGGACCTACCGTAAACAGATTGTCTCTGAAATGGTGAGCCTTAAGACCCATGGAGATCGGACCTTATTCTTCGATTTTTTGCCCTTTGATATGGGGCAAATCAAAGGTTACGATATTAAGATACAACTGTATACCGTTCCTGGTCAGGTTAAATACAATGCCACACGAAAGCTCGTTTTGCGTGGGGTGGATGGCATTGTCTTCGTAGCCGATGCCATGGAAAAACAGAGGGAAAAAAACATTCGGTCTCTGAATCAGCTCCATGAGAACCTCCAGTCCTATAAAGAGAGTATATTTAATATACCGCTCGTTATGCAGTACAATAAAGTAGATCTCAAAGAGCACGGTATTCCGATTTTGCCAACCTCTATTCTCGAAAAAGATCTCAACAGTCGGCTGAAGGTGCCTTATTTTGAGGCTAGCGCAATTACGGGATACAACGTTGCGGCTACGTTGAAAAAAATCATATCTTCTTCTGTGATTTCAATTCAGAAAAAATTACTCTAGAGAGAGCTGTGGTGGAACAGTATACCGATAATCAATACGATGACGACTTGACGGCCGAAAGTGGTGAGTATGATGACTCCTATTATACTGGTGCTGAAGATCTTTTTGACTACACTCCAGATGAAGAGTCACCCATAAGTCGTTTGAAAAGCCTTGTCCTTTCTATAGACTGGGAAATTACTGACGATGTCCTCATGGAATTTAACGAGGAATTGTTGGATTTACGTGATATCTGGGCTGATGAAAAAATCAACCTTGTTTATGTGCAGGCATTAGAGAAGCTGAGTAAGTATATTTACCAAAAGAAAGCAGACTCGCATCCAAGTGCTATCAAATTGCTTCTTACTCTGTATCATAATCTTGAGAAGATTGTTTCCTCCGATGATTTGTCAGATGCAGAAAAAAAGGCGATATTGGTTGAAGACGTCAAACGATTTGAAAATCTAAAGTCACACCTTAAAACCCATGGTACTGCAAAGGTTGACGCACAGCCTAAATCTGTTTTTCAGCCGTCCATGGTCGACGTAAAGAAGGATGAAAAAAATGACCTCTTTAATCTTAAGGCCATTGTTCTTAGTATTGACTGGGAAATTACCGATGAAGATCTCGGAGCCCTGCGACAAGAAGTCACTCGCCTGGAAGCGTTGTTTGCAGGAAGTCGACCGAGGCTGATCCTGTTGCAAGGTATAGGTACGCTTGGAGCCTATATAAAAACTAAGAAAAGTGACTCCCATGCGGATGCCTTTAACGTTTTACACCTCTTTTTCGAATGTCTTGAAAAAATAGTCGATACTGCAAAGAATCTTGACGAAGAAAAGGCCATTCTTTTCCCGGCTGTCGAGAAGTTTAATCAGTTTAAACTCCTTCTCGGGGAAACAATCTCCCCCGCGTCTATACGTCGGTCCGAGGACAATAACGAAGAAAAAGTCACAGGAAGCAAAGCTGGCACAGTGGCCCCCGCATTTGCAGAACTTTCCGAAGATGACGTCATTGGCTTTCAGGCAGACGACGAAGCGGCAGCTTTAGGTCTAGATAGTCCCGACAATGTTAGCGACCATGTGGCTAGCTTCTTTGGTGAGGATAGTTCAAGCGATGAAGATATCTACGATGATTCTCCTGTGGCGAAAACCTCCGATGGAGTTGCTGATACAAGTGACGTTCAAGCATTGGAGTCGGTAGTAACCGAGGAAGAGCCTCCTGTTGAGATAATGTTTCCTGATGCCGATGATATTGTGACCGACTTTAGTACAATCGACAAAAGTGTAGCCCTACAGGGGGTTGACGTTGAGTCTGAGGCGGATGATGATTCTGACGAGGATGCCTTGCCTCTTTTGGAAGGTAAGCTGGCGCCAGCCTTAGCAGACAACGATGAAGTGAGTGTTTATAACGCGGAAACCGTTGATGGCTTGGTCATTTCAGATGAGCAGGACAATGATGTCACCGACACCTTTCTGGGCGTTTTTGAAGACGAAGCCGTAGGGGAACAGGCAAGCGTTGATCCTGAGGAAATTAATGAACAGGCTCCAGATGTAATAGGTGAAGATTTTGTGACAGAGGTGCCGGTTGAAGTGGCAGAAGATGCCCCCGCCGGAATAATTACTGAGCTCAGTGAGGGCTATGAAGGTGTACCTGCTCTTCACGAGTTTGATTCGGACAGTCCTGCAAGACTGAGTGATGAGACAAAAGATGAATCCGAGCTGCACTTCGTTGCTGATATTGAAAATCAACTTGATGATTTCTTTGGCACTGAAGACCAGGAAGGTGAAGAGTCATCGGCTGAAATGTTTGCTTCAATGGCTGTTGCGGAAAATGGTGCAGATCCATTAAATGATGTGTTTACAGACAGTGAAGAGGAAGAGGTCATCTTCGAACTCGTCGAAGAAACAGTAGAGATAGATAGTGGACTAGAGCCTACCGACGCAATACTTATACCAGATGGGGAGCATGGTGTTGACGCTCAAATCGCATCCTTGTTAGGTGACTCTTTTGCAGATGCTGGCACGGTTCAACAAGACGATGGTGCCGCGAGCGAAGATACTCTTGATGATCTTGGTACATGTATTGATTCAGTAGCTCTTGAGTTGGAAGATACAGTACTCAATGGACTCTTGGAGGAAATCGATGCTGTTGAACAGCAGTGGGCCGATAGGCCCTTGGATAAAACCTTTCTCCATCTTTTAAGAACGACAGCTTGCCATATTGATCAATATCGTTATGAGGCGGGGAGCGATGCCTACACCTTGTTACAGTCCGTTTATGGTGCTCTGCTGTTAAGTCAGACGGCTGTGGATCAGAGGCAGGAACTGTTGTTTGCGCAAACCGTAAAAGTTTTGGACTGGCAGCAGACTGTTATTGAAAAAAATAGCCGTGCAGTAGCAGAAGATCTGTTGGCTCAGGAATTGGCAGCGCCTGATGATCAGATGTTAACCTTTGAGGATGAATTGCTTGGCGATGTTGAAAAGTCAGAGGATTCGGTCAATGAGTCGCAATCAACTGGCAACTTAAAGGATCAGATTTCAACTCTGAGAAAAAGCCTGCAAGACGAGATCAGTGTACTCAAGAACAAAAACGATTAACTCAAGCACTCAACTAGAGTAGATGCTTTAAAAAGGCTGGCCGTTTGTACGGGCAGCCTTTTTTTATCTGAGCAATGCTATTATTGACAGTCCTAGGTAAATAAAGAGAAAAGTGAAGAGAATTCGAAGATAGATCTTATGCTTTTGCTTGGATGGTTGTATGCAAAAGAGAACGACCATAAAAAATAATGGCACCAGCACACCAGCAACAAAAGGGTCAAAATATCGAAGTAGTTCCTGCAGGCCTAAAAAAAACCAGGGGCCCGCAATATAGGTGGTGCCAAGTTTCTCTGGATCCATTGGAGCCCAAACAGCAACCGAGAAGAGAAGCATAGCAGCACAAATGGGCAGATGTTCGGTGATTTTTATTTTATAAATGCGAAGATGTGTCCAGAGAAGAGCAAGGAGTATAATATCAAGTCCAACCACATGTTGAACGTAAACCTTGCGCAAGCCACTCGTATCAAGAGACAATAAAAGGCTATCTAAAACACCCCCCAAAATAGGTATAGTATGGATGATACTTTCCGCAATCATACCCGCCGATGTTCCTGTGCTGTCACTGCGTAAAATATAGCCGGTAAAAAGCAAAAGAATGATAATTGGAAGAGAAGCGATGAGCTTGAACCACTCAAGTCTTTTATAACCTGCGGTCTTTCGAAATACAGCTACGAGGTGCAGGCAGGTAAAAAGGAAGAAGAACTGACTGCTGTAAAAGTGTAGAGATCTGAAATAGAACCCGTAGGGAATCAAGATATCTAAAGAAGACGCCGAGTAAAAAGGAGTTGCGTAGTCATATTGCAGACCAACAACAACCCCTGATAAAAGCGATAGATAGAGTGCGATGAGGCCCCAGGCACCGAAGGTAACAGTCGAGAGATACTCATACCCAATTTTTAGCAGGGTAATGGCAAGTGATTTAAATTGTGACAACATAGAGTGGATCATTGTCCCGTTTTTCGACAGTGTAAAATTGTAGAGGTTTTTTTGCAGGACCTTCAATTACTGCACCGGTAGTAGAATTAAATTTACTCTGGTGGCAAGGGCATTCGAGGATATCCATTTCTTCAAGATAGTTGAGTTTACACCCCAGATGAGTACATTTACGTGATAACGCCCAGCAACTGTCATCTTTGTCAAAAAGAATAAAGTTGCTATTGACGATGACTCCGTTTGTGGGCGCAGATTTGTGGATCTCTATATAAATAGGTTTTCGTGGAACTTTAAAACCAATAAAGCGAAAGAGAGGGAGGGCGAGTGCAAGACCTCCAAGCCAGGCTAATAAAGATCTACGTGAAAATTTTGTGGACATTCTATTATAAAGTTTTATTCGAATAATTATGGGAAAACTTTTTTATGAGCATTTTGTTCACATGTTCAGGGACAAGTTCACTTACATCTCCCCCGTGCCTTGCTGCGTCTTTAATAATCGAAGAGCTAATATAGATCCAGCGGAATCCTGGCATAAGGAAGACCGAGTCAACCTCACGCTGTAACTTACGGTTCATTAGCGCAAGTTGAAATTCATAGTCAAAATCCGAAACGGCACGGATTCCACGTACAATAGCCTTTGCCTTTTGGGCAAAGGCATAATTCACGAGTAGACCAGAGACGGATTCTACACAGATTCGTTCCTCGTCGATAAATGTATCTTTGATCATAGTTAACCGTTCATCCAGAGTGAAAACTGGGTTTTTGCTTGAGTTTACGGCAACTGCAACAATTACTTTGTCAAATAGCTTGAGAGCCCTGCTGATAATATCGACATGTCCCATGGTGATAGGGTCAAATGTTCCGGGGTAAATAGCAATAGAATATTCATGGTGGTTTTTATTACTCACTGACATACTCCTTAAATGTTTGTGCCGGACTAAAATGTCGTGTCGTGAATACCATTCTGCGTAATAACTTTTATGCTGTGGTAAAAAGTAAAACGAGTTTGGCCATATTTCCTTCTATCTATACATTCCAAATGAGTCAATTTTTCAGGGAGGATAATATTATGTCTTTCTTCTATCACAAAAATGCCGTCATCCGTCAACAATTGTTTGGCGTTGATGTACTCAAGGACGGGTAATGACAAGTCTTGATCGTAGGGCGGATCTGCAAAAATAATATCAAATTGAGGGGTGAAAGAAACGGGTAGTTTTTTGATAAACGAGGGTCTCTTGAGGTCGTCTTTGATAATGACGATTTTTTTGTTTTTTAGGTACTCCAGCGGAAAGATGGAGGCGTTTTTTTTGAGGATGTCGAGGGAATGATGGCCTTTGTCAATCAGAGCTAGTTGTTGTGCTCCTCTGCTTATGGCTTCAAGTCCCAAGGCGCCGGTTCCGGCGAAAAGATCAAGAACCTGACTGTCTTTTACACGTTCTCCTAGGATGCTGAAGAGTGATTCTCTGGCTCTATCTGCTGTTGGTCTGATAGAGCTGTCTTGTTGTGGGGGCGTACAAAGCTTATGCCCTTTGGCAGTGCCACTTATTATTCTCAATTTTCGAAAGTAGGTAGGATGAGTAATGGGCGTAGGGATATTTATATAACAATATATCCCTACAGGTAAGGTGCACAGAGGCACACGAAGTATCACCAAAGATGAAGACTATTCTAAGCGACCAAGGACCGTCTCACCAGCCCTAACTTTTTGTCCGCTTACAACGGTAAGTTTTGTTTCTAGCGGGAGGTATAGATCAACGCGGGAACCAAAGCGAATGAGTCCTAATCTTCTGCCTTTTATTGCTACGTCACCTGGTTCTAGCCAACATATAATTCGTCTTGCGATGAGGCCTGCAATCTGTACGACCGCAATTTTTCTGTCGCCTGGTAGGGAGAGTATAGTCGCGAAGTATTCATTCTCAAGGGCCGCTTTATCGCTGTCTGCGGAATAGAATTTACCTGGATGATATTGGATGCTCTCCACCGTGCCAGAGAAAGGTAACCTGTTAACATGGACATTGAATACGTTCATGAAAATGCAGACTTTGAGTACCTTGCGTTTGGTAAATTTATCATCTTCAACTTCTTCGATGGAAATAATTTTTCCATCTGCTGGGCAGACTACATCGTTTTCATCAGGCGACACAAATCGTTCGGGGTCCCTGAAGAAAGCGAGAATGAAAGTTGTGATAATAAACATCAAACCGGCGAAAAGCTGGTAGCCAAGAATGGTGAGAATAAGCGTAGCAAAGGCGCTGTACCAGATGAATGGGTAACCTTCTTGTGCAACAGGAACTTTAGGAGTAAGCATGATTTTTATGGTGTGTAGTGGAGCTATTATTTAGTCTTTGTGGCGCGGGCCATTGCAATGGTACCAGTGCGAATAATTTCTTTTATTCCAATTGGCCGAAGGATATCTATCGCCGCCGTGATCTTTGACGCTGATCCTGTAATTTCAACTGCATAACTCTTGGCGCTGACATCCACAACTTTACCTCTGAAGATATCGATAACCCTCAGCACCTCTGCTCTGGTGTGAGATTCTGCCTTCATACGGATCAGTATCATCTCTCGTTCAACAAATTCATGTTCAGAGATATCAGTCACTTTGATAACATCAATGAGCTTATGGAGCTGTTTTGTTATCTGTTCTACTATGGTCTCATCGCCATGGGAGACAACGGTCAGGCAAGAGATGCCCTTATCAAGAGTCTCGGCAACGCAGAGGCTCTTGATGTTAAAACCACGTCCACTGAAAAGGCCGGTTACCCGGGAGAGCACGCCCGGTTTATTCTGAAGTAATACAGAAATTGTATGTTTCATCTGTACGATCCTAGAGGTGATGTATTTTGCTGAAATGAAAAAAATTAAACAAGCAACATTTCTGTGTTTGCTTTACCGGCAGGTACCATAGGGTATACGCCTTCTTCTTTTTCGATTTTAAAGTCCATAATAACAATGTTATCGGTGGCAAGAGCCTCTTTGATAACAGGTTCGACCTCATCTTTGGTGGTTGCTCGAAGGCCAAGAGCTCCATATGCTTTGGCTAAGTCAACAAAGTCGGGAGCAACATCCATGGTGGTAGAAGCATAGCGTTTATTGTAAAACAACTTTTGCCACTGGCGTACCATACCAAGGTAACCGTTGTTGAGGATAGCAACTTTCACCGGACAATTATACTGCTTTGCGGTTGCAAGTTCCTGAATGTTCATCTGGATTGAACCGTCGCCTGCAATATCAATGACGGTTTTGTCAGGAAAGGCCATCTGGGCGCCAATTGCAGCCGGTAAACCAAATCCCATGGTGCCAAGACCACCAGAGGTAACAAAATGACGGTGGTAATCAAGCTTGTAAAACTGGGCAGCCCACATTTGATTCTGGCCTACCTCAGTCGTGATAATTGCTTTACCCTCCGTGTGCTTATGCAGGGTTTCGATCACATATTGTGGTTTAATAATTATATCGTCGTCTTTGTAGGATAGGGGGTGTTTGACGGTCCAGTCGTGGATAGTCTCGAGCCATGGCATGTGGCGGTCTGCTTCGTCTGATAAGTTGATGTCAGATTTGGTGTCAAACCACTCGTTTATCGCGGTCAGTGCTTTTTTGCAATCCGAGACGATGGGAACATCCACTTTAACATTTTTACTGATCGAAGTAGGATCTATATCAATGTGAATCTTCTGTGATTTTGCTGCAAAGTCTTCAAGCTTTCCTGTTACTCGATCGTCAAATCGTGCCCCTACAGCTATAAGCAAGTCACATTCAGCAACGGCCATATTGGCGGTATAAGTGCCGTGCATACCAAGCATTCCCATGGATAAATCATGGGTGCCGGGAAAAGCTCCGAGGCCCATTAAGGTCATGGTGACAGGGATATTTAGTTTAATTGCAAGTTCACGCAGTTCATTAGACGAATCTGATAATATTACTCCACCACCTACATAAAGAACCGGCTTTTTTGCCTGCATAATTTTCTTGCAGGCCCTTTCAATCTGGACAGGATGCGGCTTGTACGTCGGTTGGTAGCTGGAAATTTTGATATCTTTTTTCTCTGGATAGGTCAGCTGGCTGGCCATCAGGTCTTTGGGTAAGTCTACAAGGACGGGACCGGGGCGTCCTGATTTTGCAATATAAAATGCCTCGCGTAGCGTAGGGATAAGCTGATCGAGATCACTTACAAGATAGTTATGTTTGGTACATGGTCGACTAATCCCGACGATATCGACCTCTTGAAAAGCGTCGTTTCCAATAAGGGCGCGGGGGACCTGACCTGTAAGAATCACCATCGGTATTGAATCCATGTAGGCAGTTGCAATACCTGTCACTCCATTGGTAGCTCCAGGCCCAGAGGTGAGAAGGGCAACGCCAACCTCTCCGGTTACTCTGGCAAAACCATCTGCGGCATGAACAGCTCCTTGTTCATGACGAACCAGGACATTGTTTATATCAGAATCCATTAAGGCATCGAAGAGATCTATAACAGCGCCTCCAGGATAGCCAAAAATGGTTTTTATACCTTCTTCTTCAAGGCACTTGACAACGGCTTGGGATCCACTCATTTTCCCCATCAATCTATTTCCTTATAATGATTGAGAAAGTTCTTATAATAATAAAGAACATATTGAAAATATCTAACTGCTGAGAAGCAAACCGAAAATATATCGGTCAACAGTAGTTCTGTCAACTAGCAAAGATGGACAGGGCGTGTGTTGGCCGTAATTAGTTGCTTGAAAAATAGAGCATGTTCAAGGGAGAATGAACTGTTACCCCAATAGTAAATGAAAAGGATTAAAGGTGTTCGTCTTCAAAAACAATCTTGACAACCATTTTATTAGATGTAAATTTAATTGAAATATTAGTCATACCAAAAAAAACTATGATAAACACAATCTCGCTACTACTCTTGCTTCTAAGTGACTCGTTGACCAATACCGTGGTTAATGCGGAGGCGTCGTAGTTTGTTGTAGAAACTTAAGACATCCCCATATAAGGCCACGGTTTAAAAACCGTGGCCTTTTTTTTTGCCGATTTTACTGCTGAAACCAAAGGAGACATCCATGAAGGACAAAATTAATAAATATCAAGCGTATCCTCGTATAGATCTTAGTAATAGGCAATGGCCAGCCGAGCAGATAGAAAAGGCTCCCACGTGGTGTAGTGTGGACCTTCGTGATGGAAATCAGGCTCTTATACAGCCGATGAGTCTTGAAAAGAAAATGGAGATGTTTGATCTACTGGTCCGGATGGGTTTTAAGGAAATTGAAGTGGGATTTCCGTCGGCCTCGGAGGTAGAGTTTGAATTTACCCGCATGTTAATTGAAAAGGACTTGATCCCAGAAGATGTCACCATCCAGGTTCTTACCCAGGCCAGAGAGCAACTGATCAAAAAGACCTATGCAGCTGTGGCAGGGGCAAGGGCGGCTGTTGTGCATTTGTATAATTCTACTTCCACCCTGCAGCGGCGAACGGTCTTTAAAATGAGTAAAAAAGAGATCATAGAGCTTGCCGTTTATGGTGCGAAATTACTTAAGGAAGAAGAGAAGAAGTATCCGGAAACACAGTTTAGATATGAATACTCTCCTGAAAGTTTTACCGGAACTGAGCTCGAATTTTCTCTCCAGATTTGCGAGGCGGTAATGGCTGTACTTGAGCCGACTCCAGATAATAAACTTATATTAAATCTGCCTGCTACAGTTGAACTTTCATCACCTAATATCTATGCGGACCAGATTGAATGGTTCTGTAATAATCTGTCCTCGCGGGAGAGTGCAATCATTAGTCTCCACGCCCATAATGATAGAGGTTGCGCTGTTGCAGCCACCGAAATGGCACTTATGGCTGGTGGCGAGCGGGTGGAAGGAACTCTTTTTGGTAATGGTGAGCGAACCGGTAATGTTGATATAGTTACCCTGGCACTTAATATGTTTACCCAAGGGGTGGATCCTGAAATAGATATCTCTAATATTAATGAAATTATAGATATCTATGAGCGAGTTTGCCTTTTGCCCGTCCATCCACGGCACCCCTATGCTGGAGAGTTGGTTTATACGGCCTTTTCGGGTTCACATCAAGATGCTATCAACAAAGGAATGCATGCCTATGATCTTGCAGAGAGTACGTTATGGCAAGTACCGTATCTGCCTATAGACCCATCGGATGTGGGTCGGAGTTATGAATCTATTATCCGTATCAATAGTCAGTCCGGTAAGGGTGGCGTTGCCTATATCATGGAAAAAGATTTTGGCTTTAAAATGCCAAAGGCTATGCACCAGGAGTTTGGTAAGGTCGTGCAAGAGGTAACGGACAGGGAGGGGCGAGAGCTGTTGCATACAGATATTTTCAAGGCTTTTGAAGGGGCCTATCTGCAACGAGATATTCCATATGGTCTCAAAGATTTTCATGTCACTAAGAGGCATGTCAATGCCGAGGTGCCTGAGTCCAACGCAAATGTTGAAGCAACCATAGACGTAAATGGTAAGGCAACTGCTATTGATGCCGCCGGTAATGGACCGCTGGATGCCTTTTGTTCCGCGTT
Organism: Desulfotalea sp.; assembly: GCA_002733995.1. Classification (GTDB taxonomy): domain Bacteria; phylum Desulfobacterota; class Desulfobulbia; order Desulfobulbales; family Desulfocapsaceae; genus Desulforhopalus_A. The sequence continues at coordinate 242,605 of NVXR01000001.1, forward strand.
GAAAAAGCATATAACCGGAGATTTCAAGTTATTACACTACCACGAACATGCCATGGATGGTGGCTCTAGTGCTACAGCTGCCGCCTATATTGAGATCCAACGTCCCGACGGGAAAAGATGTTGGGGCACTGGAGTGGACACTGATATTATCATTGCTTCAATAAAGGCTGTATTAAGTAGCCTCAACCGTTTGGCGCAGATCCGCTGATTTGAACTAAACGTTGATTCTTTTTCTTATCAACTCCACTGGCGCTTGGCGTCTGTGGAGTTGTGTACCGAGCCGTGATACTGTTGTTCTCTTCACTCGGCGGCTAGGGCTCATCTGATGAAAAATATGCTTTAAACGTATATCCTTTTGTAGTAGGGAAATGATAACTGTCTGTGTTATCATTGTGCTCATGAGTGGCGAACATAAATGCCAGTGATTAATTACTGACTAAGAAGCGTTCAAATTGTTGGTTTGCAAATATGAAAAAGCTTTCGTCACTCCTGCTGATATTCAGCCTTCTTTTCACCCCCATGCTTTTTGCCTCACAAGGAGACTGGCCCGCAGTGGCCTTGGGGTTAACAATAACCGTTGCATTCTTAATATATTTTTTAGGTTCTCGGTTACAGCGTTATTCTTGTGTTGAAATTGTAGGTAGTGTTCCTCTTGGTCTCTGTCTGTTTTATCCACTTCTCCAGCTCATTCCACTACCGCCCCTTTTGATTGAGGCGATATCTCCTGCAACCTATCGACTCTACGAGCCGTTGTTAGGTTTAGATCAAACCGGTGCGTGGATACCATTGTCGGTGGCACCTGAGTCAACGTTACAAGATTTTTTTCGTTTCGCAGGCTATGGCCTTACGTATATTCTTACCGTTCAACTGTTGTCTCATCCTCCAATATTGAAGAAAAGTTGTAAAATTATAGTTTTGTTCGGTGGTGTCTTTGCTTCTTGGGTGGTTGTCAAAACTACTCTACTGGGAGCTGAGAGTTCTGCGCCGTGTATAAACTTATTTTTACTGATGTGCCCTTTGGCCTATGCGCTTTTTCTCTACTATAAACCGGTGGTACAAAAAGATGAGGGTTTGCGGCATAATTTAATATTGCTCTTTGCAGAGCCAAGTTTTCACCGACACCTGTTTTTTTGTTTCAGTGGGGGGCTAATGGTTGTGGCCGTACTTTCCTGCCAGTGTAGGGGGACTGTTTTGAGTCTGCTCTTGGTTAGCACGGTTTTTCTGACCCTGTATGTGAGTAAGTATTCCTCGGACTACAGCTGGCTGATTGTTGTATGTGTAGCTGCTTTTCTGATACCTGTTTTGAGGTTTGACTGGAGTGGCTGGCCTCTTATTTCAACGGCTATTTTGGATGAATCATACCATACCTTCACTGATCGTCTTGATGTCTGGAGTAACTCTATAGAAATAATCAAGCAATTTCCTCTGTTTGGAGCAGGGCTTGGCTCGTTTGCAAAGATTTATCCTTATATAGCAACAGTAGGAGATCGTTTTGTGATCGATCATGCACAAAATGATTGTCTTACTAGGCTCGTCGAGGTCGGCAGTGTAGGCGCTCTCTTGGCTGTCTGGTTTATACTCACAGTCCTATGGCACGCTTGGACGAGGATTCGAGTCCACCAAGATCGTTTTGTTGTCTTGATAGGGATTGGTGTTTTGTCTGGTATAACAGTCTTTATCGTCAATACCTTTGGGTTTATGAGTCTGCACAATGGTGGGTCCGGATTCTATTTCTTCTTCTTTCTCGGTGTGCTTGTTGCAACGGTTAACTGTCGTTTTGAATACTACGATACAGGAACATTACTTCGGCCAATTACAAACGTTTCTTTTTTTGTCTTTGTGACTATTGCTCTGGGGCTCTTTTGTACATCGCTGATGTACCATGGGGGGGCTTGGTATTGCCGGTCTCTTCTCCGCGGGGTTGAATTTGTTGTAGATGATGCTTGTCTGTCTACTGTACAAGGTGAGCTGGAGAAGAAGGCTCTGGTAGAGGCCGTTTCAATGGCTCCCTTTGATAGTGACTATTCTTATCGCTTAGGGCAACTGACAACGCGTACCGGTCAGCACAGTGAGGGGCTCCAGCATCTGGTAAATGCGGGGTTAAAGAATGTCATGGATGGAAAGGTCTATCAACTGATTGGACTTCTAGGGGCAAATGATGGTGATTTCACAACACGTTTTCTGGAAATCGGTTATCGGCAGGCGCCCCGTGTGGAGCAGTTGGCACAAACGCTGAGCCGATGGTATCTGAATAATGGTAGAAGGGTAGAGGCGCTAAATATTGTCAAAGAAAGATTCCATGATAATTATCGGGTCATTGATACGTGGATGCCTTTACTCATTGAATACGGTGTAAGTACGGAGGAGCTAATGGATCTTTTGCCACCTTCTGTTGATGCATGGTTGTCTTTTGGTAAATATGCTGAGGCTCATTTAAACGGAGGCAATTCTGATCTATACTACGAAGGGGCTCTTACTTTAATTTCAGAAAAGGCTATTATTGAGCCTGGATGGTTTTATTCAATTATCGAATACTATCGGAGGAATAACAGGCCTGATATGGCGGCACTTTGTATACGACGGGCTGTGACTCTTATTCCCCGTGTTGCTTCTTTCCATCGTTTACTTGGAGACTATTATTTACAAGAGGGTATTGTCTATCGAGCTAAAGAAGAGTACGGGCTTGCGCTTATACTCGATCCGGAAGATATGGAAAATCGAAACCGATTGCAGCAGCTGATATCAGCTGAGTAGCCCCCTCGATCCTACTGAGATGAATTGTCAATATACCCCGCCTGCGGCTGTTGAGTAGTGGCTTACAGAAGTGGTTGAAAACAGTCTGTTTACCTGGGGGGCAACAGTCAATATCTTCTTTATTTCATAAAAAGATATGTTGCTATGCCGATAGTCGCAAGCCAGATGTTGGTGATGTTGGAAACGGTGATATTTAAAATTGCTGCGAGAATCTGTCTTCTTTTCAAGAGAGCTAGGCATGATTTGAATTCTGGCCAACTTGTTAATGTCGCGAGAACGACGAAGCCAATAGTGCCTTTAGGGGCCATTGAATGCTTTGCTGCAAAGGAGACAACGGGGTCAAGGTAGTAACCCGCTATGGTGAGACATATTATGGCAGGGGGAAGCCAAAGTGATGGAGAAAAAGAATACTCTTCATCTTTATTTACATCTGCTTCAGTTGGTCTAAAGAAGAATAGAGGTACCGTTATAATAAGGGCAAAAGTTAACCAGAGCGGATAGCTGTGTGAGCTCAAAAAGAAAAAACTGCCGGCAAGAAGCGCAGTGCTTGCAAGAGTTATGAACGTGTAAAGTCTGTTTTTTGAGCATATTGCTTTAAACTGTAGGCAGAGAAGAGCGGCAATACACAGGAGCACCGGATTCATGAAGTTGGAGCCAAGGGGCGTTGAGGCGGCAAAGATAATATCGCCTGCAAGGAGTCCGACGAGAAGACAGACAGCCTCGGGGCCGTTGGTTATAAAGCCGGTAAGTGTGCCGATACCCTTAGTGTTTTTCAGACACTCGATAATTATTTCAATTGAAACAGCGATGAACATCATAACAACGATGATGCCAATTGAACCTGCTGTGGCAAGGAGAATATTACCATTAAAAAACAATGCACTTCCGCAGAAAAACACAAAAACAAATAACCAGGAAATGAGATCAAGGTAACCGATAGAATGACGAAGGAAAGATTTCATGTTTGCGGGTCTCCCTTAATTAAAGGAGAGATGCTGTAATAAAAGCATCTATTTTTTTTCGGCTCAGATAGATTGATGCAAGAGTTTTGTCACCAATTCTTATGGCAGGGATCATCGTAATACCTGAGCGAAAAGCTTTGCCAGGAGAGGTCAGCACATCCACTTCTTCTATCTGTACATCCGCATGTTTCTCCACCAGTTCAAGTAATGATTTTTTAGCGAAATAACATCTGGGGCAAAGTGCTGATTTGTATAGTGTGATGAGCATGAAATTAGAAAAATGTTAAAATGATAAGGATGTGCTTTTGTCGACACAATTGTAAATATATTCTACCTAAAGAGCTCAGTTTTAACAACCGACTTCTTCAATAATATAAATATCAGTTCATCTAGAATATGCTATACGGTATTGGCTTTTTGTTCGTTGGTGTCTTGATGTTTACCTTGGTGTGATACACTATTAGTAGAAGGATATGGGGTACACTTGTAACATTAAACTTTAGTCCGGCAAGGTCGGGGGGGAGGAGAGATGTATATATCTGAATATATGACTACAAGTCCAATTACAGTATCGGGGCTGACTTCACTCCCCGAGGCAAGGCAGATCCTGAGTGAGTATCAGATAAGACATCTGCCTGTCATTGATCAGGCAGGTTCGCTTGTTGGGATTTTGACCGACCGAGATCTCCGTTCTGCCTATCCTTCATCTGTGGCCTCCAGGGAAGAGGCTGTTTTAGCCTTCGATCATGTTCAGCAGAGTAGTGTTGTTGATATTATGACAACACCGTGTTCATCTTTATCTATGGAGGCGAGGCTTGATGATGCTTTGCAGATTTTTGCAAGGGATAAGGTTGGTGCTATTCCGGTAGTCGATATGGACAACAAGGTTCTCGGTCTTTTTTCTCTTCTTGATTTAACCTCAGCCTATGGCAATTTATTTGGGGCAGCGAGGGATGGGGTGCTGTACTTTGTTATAGAAGATGATGGGAGAGAGAACATTTTTGGTGAACTATCAGCACTGTTTGACAAAAATAATGTGGTCATCGAGAGCTTGATTCGCATAATTTCAAAAAAAGAGGTGGCAAAAATTTATGTCCGGGTTAATAGTCTCAACCCAAATCGGATTATTAAATTGCTAAACACTCATAAGTTTCGTCTATTTGTTGCCTCTTGATGATAACGTCTGGACCGATTTGAGGCTTGAGAAAATAGGGTGTTGAATCCATAGGTACTTTATGCAAACAACGATGAACAGTTGTATACAGTGTGGAAAATGTTGCGAGCAAGGTGGGCCAGCATTACACACCCAAGACTTAGAGCTTGTAAGAAACAAACAAATCCCCACATCTTCTCTTATTACCCTAAGAAAAGGCGAACTTGCCCACAATCCAGTAACTGACCGGATTCAGGGTATAAAGGTGGAGCTTGTGAAGGTGAATGGAACTGGGCGTAGATGGAATTGTGTTTACTATGATAGTGAAGTCGGTTGTACAATTTACGACTATCGGCCATATGCCTGCCAGACTCTTAAATGCTGGGATACTGTGGAAATCCTTGACCTTGTTGAAAAGGATACCCTCGATAGAAAAGTGATACTGGGCGAGGATCACTCTATGTTACCTATCATTGCAGAACATGAAAGAATCTGTCCCTGTGAAGGCTTGGAGTATCTGCAAAACAACTATGAAAAACTGTCATCGTCGAAGAAAAATGAAGTGGAAAAGATGGTCCGTAAGGACCTGAGATTTAGGGCTCGGATAATAAAAGATTTTGATTTAAAACTGAGTGAAGAACTTTTCTATTTTGGAAGGCCTTTGTTTCAGCTTTTGCAACCCCTAGGGGTTCGGGTTTCGGAAGTGCAAGGTGAAATTTATCTCAAATGGTAAGTCCGCGTTACTGTTGCGGGGGATTGCAACAGTAACGGGGGCTGTCTTACCAGCTGTGTCGTGCGATTTCCTCTCCGCGTGTTGAGATGGTAATCTCTTCCACAGGAACAGATGAACCCGATTTTTCAACAGCTTTTTTGATTATGACTTTCATGGCAGAACAACAGGGAACTTCCATGATAAGGATGGTCAGGCTTTTAAGATTACTGGTACGAAGGACGTCCGCGAATTTTTCGACATAGCTGTCGGCATCGTCAAATTTTGGGCACCCCATCATCACTGTTTTACCTTTCAGATAGTTTTCCTGAAAGTTACGTACAGCGACTGCTGTACAATCCGCTGCCACTAAAAGATTTGAGTTTTGTAAAAATGGGGCATTGGCAGGAACAAGGCGAATCTGTACGGGCCAATGGCTCAGCTCTGAGTCGCTCCCGGCTTGTTTGGCCATTATTGTTGGTATGTTCGCCGATTGGCATGGCGAAGCCTGGGGGCTTGCTGCGGGCTTGAACGACTGGATATGAGTCGATGCGCAGCCACAATCCATGGTTGCAGGAGCAACGGCTTCTTGTTGCTTTTTTTCACCGGCAAGGAATATTTCCACCGCTTCTTCGTCAAATTCGTCAGCTTCACGTTCAATTATTTGCAATGCTCCGGTTGGGCAGGATCCAAGGCATGCCCCCAGTCCATCACAGAGCTTATCGGCTACAAGTTTAGCTTTGCCGTCTATAATTTTAAGAGATCCTTCTGCGCAATCCGGAACACATTGACCACAACCATCACAAAGTTCTTCGTCGATTTTGATAATTTTTCTATTTGCCTTCATTGAATAATCTCCTGTATTATAAATTGGGTGCGAGTTATGCGGTGGCCGCAATGGCTCCTCCCTTAATTGTTTTTGCTTCGTCATTCTTTTTATATAATAGCCTGTATACGGGGAATATCCTTGATTTGGGTCAAGTTCTTCATCTTTTAATCAAGCAATAAAAAAAGGCTGTGTACCCGGAGGTACACAGCCTTTTTAATCATAAAGCAGAGACGTTAGCCTAGGATTGTTTTGAGATCTTCCTCGGCAGTTGCTGCAATTGGTTTGCAGTCAAAATTTTCAACAAGTACGTTAAGAACATTTGGTGATATAAACGCTGGCAGGGTGGGTCCGAGGCGGATTCCCTTAATTCCCAAGCTAAATAAGCTGAGTAAAATAACCACAGCCTTTTGCTCATACCATGAAAGAATTATAGAGAGGGGAAGATCGTTGAGCTCGCATTCAAAAGCAGCCGCTAAAGCTGCAGCAATCTGGATCACTGAGTATGCGTCATTACATTGACCAACATCGAGAAGTCTTGGAATTCCATCAATGTCGCCAAGCTTTTTATCGAAGAAACGGAACTTACCGCAGGCAAGCGTCAGGATAAGGCAGTCTTCAGGTGCCTGTTCGACAAAATCAGTGTAGTAATTGCGGCCAGGTTTGGCCCCATCACAACCACCAACGAGGAAGAAGTGCCTGATCGCCTTGTTTTTTACCCCTGCAACGATTTTATCAGCTACGCCAAGAACGGCATTTCTGGCAAATCCGGAAAGAACGCTACCCTTATCGGTGTCTTCTGTAAACCCTGGAAGTGAAAGAGCTTTTTCGATGACAGGAGTGAAGTCTTTATCGTCTTCAATGTGTACCAGATCAGGCCAACCGACAAGACCGGTTGTAAAGACATTCGCTTTGTAAGAGTCTGCTGGTTTTTGAATACAGTTCGTTGTAAACAAAATTGCCCCAGGGAACAGTGGAAATTCTTTTGCTTGGTTTTGCCATGCAGTTCCGAAGTGCCCGTAGAAATGGCTGTATTTTTTGAGCTCTGGATAGGCGTGGCATGGGAGCATCTCACCATGGGTGTAGATGTTAATGCCCTTACCTTCGGTTTGCTTAAGAAGGAGTTCAAGATCCTTCAAATCATGGCCGGTGACGAGAATTGCTTTTCCGGCTTTTGCGCCAAGGGGTACTTCTGTCGGTGTTGGGTGGCCATAGGTCCCTGTGTTCCCTGCATCGAGAAGTTCCATCGCTTTGATGTTAACTTCACCGCATTTCATTGCAAGAGCGACAAGGGATCCAAGGTCCTGTCCGCTGGCGGTGAGTCCCGCCATGGTTTCATGGACAAAGACATAAACAGAGTCATCTTGCTTACCGAGGATGGCTGCGTGATCGGCATAGGCTGCCAACCCTCTTAGGCCATATACGGTGATCTGCTTGAGGGAGCGAAGGTCTTCGTTTTCGTCGAGTTTGTTCATGAAGTCAAGAGCTTCACCGTCGGTTACCAGTCCTGCAATGGAGTCTGCTGGGGTGTAGCTTGCGGCCGGCGAGGAAAAAGTAACATTTCCGCCAGCTGCTGTAACCTTTGTTTTAAGGTCTTCGCGAAGTTTAACGCAGGTTGTAATCCAGTTCTGGAAACGGAGTGGATCAAAATCAACGTTGGTGAGGCAGGCAAAAATTGCTTGAAGTGTGAATGTGTCGACATCTTTGTCTACGATACTTACCTTGCGGGCCTCTACAGCGACAAGGGATAAACCTTGAACTGCGTAGGTAAGAAGATCTTGAAGGGCTGCGACATCACCGGACTTACCACACACTCCAATCTGGGTGCAGCCTTGGCCTTTTGCCGTTTGCTCGCATTGATTACAAAACATGTTAACCTCCTGAGGTTGTGGAATGTATTCTTGTTAAGAATACTATTAGGTTTGAAAAATTGTATAGGCTAAGAAGGATGAGAATATCATTCCCATCTGCTGCTAAGACTTTACATCTGCATTCTCTCAATGCATTTGATCTAGGTCAAGAACAATAAATTTTCTGGATAATAATAGGTTGGAGTCACTCACAGACGATGATAAGACAAGAGGAATCTGAGGAGTAAATAGGTGTTTTGGAGAGATCTTCAAAGCAATCTTTTATGCTGAATCCACTTGTTTCAAAGAGATGTAACCAGTCGGCTATTTCGTATGCAGCAACCGCGTAGGTGTTGTTGTAATCGGCGGAAACTGCGTCGTGACCAGCTGGGCGCTCTCGGAATCTTTCTTCCACCGAGATCGTTTTTGAATCAGAGTGGTATTCTCTTAAAATTTCCTTGATAATACGTCCCGATGGCTTCATTTCAAATATTTGAAACTGAAATGTTTTTTTCCCCTCTGATAAAAATTTCTGTGTAGGGATAAATATTTGGGCAATGAGACGTCCCCCCGGTTGCAGTAATTTTCTGCAGCCCTTGAGGCAGGAGATGATTCTATTGCGGGTGACGAGAAGATTCAAGCTGTGGTATGGCACTACGATGGAATCAAAGGTGTGGCTAAAGGCCATGGCTGTCATATCCATTGCCAGAAAATGCATTGAGGGGAGTGCCCTTTCTCTTGCTTTTTGCAACATGGGAAGGGATATATCTATGCCGGTAATGGTACGCTTGCCATTCAATAACCTTCGTCCAACACGGCCGGAGCCACAGGCAACTTCGAGCACTGTGCCATTGTGGGGCAGGATTGTGTCGAAGAAAACAGCATCTTCAACATAACTATCCATCTCAAGGTCGTAATGGGTGCATGCAAGATGATCAGGAATGGGGATGAACCGATCTTCTGGTTCATCCCCATAGTCAGCATATATTTTTACCATGGATATCGCTATAAATCTGTGTTGTGTTGTTTGGCTGCAAAGGCTGTAGCCGCACACTCATTTTTACCGAGATCAAGTTCTTCCGCTTTATCGTCGTCAACGTGTTCGAGATTTGCATTAATAAGACGAATTGTAGCGTACTCCTTCGGCTGCTTTCTCATATTACCTTCAATAAAAGCAAGAAACTCTTTCTTGTTATCAATTGCGTAGATAGTTTTATTGTGTTCTTTAGTTTCGGCAAGTGATGCACAAAACATGAGATCTTTGGTCGCCTCGTTCCAGTTCATGTAGTGCCCAGGCAGTATCTGCATCTCGTTGGGATAATGTTTTAGGCTCTGTAAGGTATCAAAGAGAGCATCTGACCAGGTCTGCACCTGTCCCCCTAAATCGGGGCGACCAACGGAGTGGATAAAAATGGTGTCTCCTGATACCATAAACTTTTCATCGATGATAAAACTCGTTGAACCTGGTGTGTGGCCCGGGGTGAAAAGGCACTGAACATCTGGTCCTTTGTCAGAAAAAAGGTAGCTTCTTTTGTCTACCAGTGGTGTGTACTTATTTCTTGAACCTTTGAAATCATTTTCGTTTGCCATAAAGGAAGCGCCACTTTGCTCGCTGATAATTCGACTGCCCGCAATGTAATCTGCCTGGAGGTGTGTTTCGAATGTTTTAACAATCGCGCATTTATTTTGTTTGGCAAAATCAAGATAGAAGTCCGTGTTTCTGCTGGGGTCAAAGAGCATTAATTCATTTCCCGCAATAATACCATAAGAACAGGATGCTTTCCCTGGACGTATGAACTGGTATAGGGCGTACGGTTCGTCAGGGGAGAGCAACATGGGTACCAAAAGATTACCCCAAGTTTTAATACCACCTTCAAGATAACCTACATCGTTAAAGCCCTTTTTTTCGAGTATCTCGGCAACGTATAGAGCGGAACCTTCTTTTGCACAGACCACGCGGACGGGTTTATCCTTTGGGATTTGTGCAACACACTCATCTGCAATTTCCATAAAATCGAAATAGGAAATGTTGAGTAGGGAAAAAGGGTAGGGGGCCTCGACTTTAAATCGACTGAAATCCACCTTGTTGCGAACATCCAATACAATGATATCCTCTTTGTTGGTGAGCCAGGTATACAGTTCAAGTGCGTTATAGGTAAACACAGACATATCTTTCTCCTCCATCATTCGTTTGGCGCATAGTGTGCAATGACACTATAGGTTAGCGTATAGTAATTTTTCAGGCGGCCTACTGTCGCAGCTACCAAAATATAAGGTGTTGTTGTTACAATAGATTGTCGAGTTCTGCCGTGAGTTTGTCAAGGTGTTTCTGTTCTTCTACGGACATTTGCTGGTAAAATTCTTGCTCAATTTCTTTTGTACTTATCCTCGCAAGTCGGCTGTAAAGATCCCAGGCCTGGGCCTCAAGCATCATTGCCAGTTGGAGTACAGCTTCCCTCGTCTTAATATTATCACCAAAAGCTGTTTGTAGCTGGGTAAGGGAAAGACCGCCTTCGATGATCCCGCTGCTATGGGAGGAGGTCTTTATTTGTAGTCCAGCATTTTTACTCTGGGCAATGAGTAAGGCCATATGACCCTCTTCCATCTGGGCCATCTTCTGCAGTAAGTCAGTTATACCTTGGGAACTTGCCTCCTTTGCTAGAAGAAGATAAAACTGTTGCAACCCTTTTTCCAGGTGGTAGGCAATTTCGAAGCCATTCCCATAGTTACCCTGAATAAAGAAATCAAGACCAAAGGCCTCAGAGCCATGAGCTGTAGAACCTTGCCACTGGAGTATTCCGCCTGAAAGATTGAGCACTTCAGTGAAGTTATGGTCCTGCAATATTTGACAGGCAGCTTTTGATCTGACACCGGATCTGCAGTAGACGATGGTCGGGAGGTTCGGGATGCATTCACCTAGCCTTTCTTTAAGTTCATTGAGGGGAATAAGCACAGCACCCGGGAGATGTTGCTCCTGATATTCCTTTGGCTGCCTGACGTCGATGAGCTGAAAAGATGTTTGCGACTTTTCAGCAATGTATTCTTTTGCTGCCGCCGCTGAAATGTTTTCTGTTTTGTTGAAAAGGCTGGTCCATTTCATAGTGATATTGTTCCTTTGGACATATTCGGCTGTAAACTGTTGCTGGAGCGTACGCTTCAGTGTGGCGTAGTGTTAACGGTGACATTTTGGTGCTTGTTGCGGGGGGGTGGTGAAACCGTCTACATGTATAAGCCAGTAGTGTGTAGGGTGATTCTTTATCAGTTGTCTGGTCTCGGGAAAAAGCCAGTGACTGTCGTCTAGTAGATTGTAGAAATAGGAGTCAATTCCGATAAAACCATCCAGGAAATGGCTAAGAAGATGCAATGTTTTGCTGAGGTAGCCCTGTTCGATTTTGATGAGATCTTCGGTGTTTTCGATTCCGGAATTGGCTATTTCTGCGATGAGGTGTAGTGCAATGTCTTTATTTTTCTTTTGGGCCAGGTCAATGACTGCCATGAAATTTGCATCGAGACCGGAAACCGATTGTTGTTCCCGGATCTCAAGGCAGTCATAGATAACAAGAGTAGTCAGATCAAAATATTTACGAACCTGTTGGTGGCAGTGGGCAAAGGAGTCTCCCTTCACGAGGATATTGTGTTGAGATATGCGCTGCATATTCGTAACCTCTTCGTCTATATTTTGAGTTATAAGGTATTTATGTGTATGTTATTCCTCGAAAATATCACAAACGGCTTTACCGACTCTTCGTCCCATTTCGCGACATTCTTCCAGCTTCTCTTCGTCCGGTACGTATTTAATTTTCAGTCCATCTTCTATTACATCAATTTTCATATCTGTAAGAGCAGTATTCAGAAGGCCGACGGCTTCTCCACTCCAACCAAAAGACCCGAAAGCTGCTCCAATTTTATTGGTGGGTTTGAGGCCTCGCATATACATAAGGAAGCCAGCCATTCTCGGCAGAAGTCCATTATTAAGGGTTGAAGAACCGAGGATAATAGCTTTTGCCCCAAGAACCTGGGTCATTACGTCGCTTCTATGGTGCACCTGAAGGTTAACCATATTGGTGCTGACACCCGCTTCAAGAAGGCCATCGTTGACCGCATAGGCCATCGTTTCTGTGGAATGCCACATTGAATCGTAGATAATAAGGGCCTTTTTGTCCGCTTCGTTTTTGCTCCACTTGTCGTAAGCTGCGAGGATCTTGCTTTGGTGTGTTCGCCAGATAACGCCATGATCAGGTGCTATCATTTTGATATCAAGATTCATATCAGCAATTGATTTGAGCAATTTATTGATCAGCGGAGAGAAGAGGTAGAGGATGTTGGCGTAGTACTTTGTGCTCTCCTTCATTACAATCGAGAGATCAACTTCATCGTCAAATCGTTCGCTACTTGCCAGATGCTGACCAAAGGCATCACTGGAAAACAGTATACCGTCTTCTTTTAGAAAACTGAACATAGAATCGGGCCAGTGGAGCATTCTGGTTTCAATGAATTGAACCGTTCGTTTTCCCAAAGAGACCTCAGTGCCTGATTTAACAACCTCAAAGGGCCATTCCGGTTTATGGAAATGGTCGATTAAGGCTTTCTTACCCATTGGGGAGCAGAAAACTTTCTCTGGCTTGATTAGATCCATAAGTTCAGGAAGACTACCTGAATGATCCATTTCTACATGGTTGACAACAATATAATCGATTTTTGTGGGATCAATTATAGCACGAATGTTTCTCAGCAAATCTCCCATGTGGCTGCGTTTGACAGTGTCGAAAAGGGTTACTTTTTCATCAACAACGAGGAACGCGTTATAGGTGGTGCCCTTGTAGGTGGAGTAACCATGGAAGTCTCTAATATCCCAATCTACCGCTCCAACCCAGTGAACGCCTTTGGCAAGTTCGTTATTACTCATTTTCAACTCCATTAGTGTGGTGTACTACCGCTGATTTAAATATTTTTTGTGAAAAATTAATGTAACTATTTTCACGATGTCAGTATCTATTCTGTTGCATACTGTTGATAACATAGTTGTAAGTAAAAACTATTACAAGAGTAAGAATTAAGGTCTAAAAAAGGCCGATTGAATTATCTGTTGGGAATGATTATCATATATGATTGAGCTGTAATTGCTATATAAAAATAATGTTATTTGTAATGAATGTTCAGATTTTTACTATACCTTTTCTGTTAGGGGAAATGTGATGTGTGTCGTTAAGAAAAAGATGGATTTTCCAGAGATCGATCTGTCTCAATGCAGTGACTGTAGAGGCTGTATTGAGATCGCTCCCCAGGTATTTCGCTATAACTCCGCCACGGGGCTAATGGAGGTTGTTGATTGCCCGTTTTATCCAGAGGATTTAGTTGATGAAGCTATTAGTAACTGTCCCAAGGATTGTATCTGTTGGGGGCGTGCTGGTTACCTTTGATATTGGTGTTTTTCCTCCTAGTATCTATACTTAGTCATGTCGAAAGAATAGTATCGACTTGTTAAATTGTATTGTTCGTCTACAATAAAAACCTACCCAGAGCGTCATTTTCTTGTAATATAATTAAAAGTGGCGCGCGTTGCCTGAACCTTGTTAGTCCATAAATAACTTTTTAATTTTTTATGAACGTTAAAAGAGACAATAGGATTGCTGGTAAATTGGTGTTTTGGCTTGTTATTGTTAGTTCAACTCTCACGTTGGCTGGGACAGTGATAGAGCTTTATTTTGATTACCATGGCCATCTTGAGCGGATATCACAACAGCTTGGAAGGGTGACGGAGAGCCGGGTGCCTGAAGTCAGGCGTGTTGTTGGTACCGGTGATGAAAAATCGTTAGAGATACTCCTCAAAAACCTCCTTGGTTTAGAGCGTATTGCCTATGCCGCTGTGATAGTAGACGATGAGGTAGCATGGGAAAAAGGTGAGCGTGATAGCCGGTATGAGCTAGTTTCTGTGCAGTCTTTTTGGGTTAACCATCGAATGATGTTTGTTCCTGCTGTGCTAAAGGTGGTTACAGATATTACCCCTGTCCGCGAATATATCCTGCAAAAATTCCTGCATAGTCTAGTTGCAAATGGCATAAAAATTTTCCTGGTTGGAGCTTTTGTTTTTCTAATGTTTCAGTATCTTGTCACCAGACATCTCGAAGAGATTGCAAGGCAGATACAAAAACAGGATATTACCAAACCGTCCCAGCCAATTACCTTGGCTAGGGGCTCTCATGCCGGGGGCGATGAGATTGATCAGGTTGTTGCTGATTTGAATGCGATGCGGGAGAAAGCCCGCGATACCCTTAAATTACTCGAGAAAAATGAAGAGCGATTACTGCTTTTTTTTGATTCTACAGAAGAGGCAATTGTTGGGGTTGATCGTGGGGGGATCTGCTCTTTTATTAATGATTCTTGCATGGAGATGTTAGGGAGAACATCCTACGAAGAGGTGATAGGGCGCCATGTAGACAGTCTTTTTGTGCATAGAGAGTGTAGCGGAGCCGTGTGCAGTGAAAAGGGTGGAGTAATTGCCTCTTCAATGGAATGTGCCTGCAGTCAGCAGAGCGATGATGGGTATTTACAGATGTCTTCTGATCGCTTGCTCTTTGTGTCGCTCAGATCATATCCTGTGTTTAGGGATGGTGAGGTCTCAGGTGCCATAATTTTTATTAAAGATAATAGTGAAAAACGGCAGTTGATGCACGAGCGGGAGCTGCTCAGTCAGGCGGTGGACCAATCTCCGGTCATGATCGTTATTGCAGATAACAGACACAAGATTGAGTTCGTTAATCCTGGTACGATTCGGTGGTCGGGGTACAGCAAGGATGAATTACTTGGACGATCACTTTTTTCTTTTGTCAATCTTTCAGCAGAAGGAGAGTTGACCGTGATGCAGTTGGAACAGAGGCTGCTCAGTGGGAAAAAGTGGGAGGGGGTTATACGCACAAATTCAAAATGGGGTACCTTTGTTACGGTTTACTGTGTTATCTCCCCGGTCTTTGATTGTAATAATAATATGGTAAATACCATTGCCGTATGTAAAGAAGTTTCCTATGAAGCAGCTTTACAGGATGAGTTGCTCAATTCTAAGAAAATGGAAGCGGTTGGTCGATTGTCAGCAAGGTTTGCCCATGAATTTGGTAACCCTCTTTTTGGGGTGAGAGCTGTTATTAAGGATATTGCTGAAAGGTTGGAAGTATCAGAAGATGATGCAATCCTCCTGCAACTTGCGGTTAAAGAATGTGATAAGATGCGCGGTATGGTCCGTGAATTCCAGGAAGTGTACCTGGAATCTAAAAGTTCAGATGTTCTGATTGAGATGCATCTTGTTATTACCTCTGTTCTCAGTGAGTTACGTTTGTATTTGCAGTCCGAAGATATTGTATCCTCAGTGGAGTTGGATATTGTCGCCTCAAAAACATTGGTGAGTAAAAATAAACTGAACCTTGTTGTCCGTAATATTGTACTCAACAGTATTGATGCAATGCAGGGGAGAGGTGGGTATCTCAAGGTTACCGGAAAGGTTGATGGTGATTATGTTATTCTGTGTGTGAGTGATACTGGAAGGGGCATTGCAAACGAACACCATGAGCTTATATTTGAGCCATTTTTCTCAACAAAACCAGAGGTAGAAGGTGCAGGTTTAGGTCTCTCCGTTGCCTATGGCACGATGAAAAGTATTGGAGGGACCATAACTTTTACCAGCGCCACCGGTAAAGGGGCCAGCTTTTCTGTGCATTTCCCTGTCAGTTGTTAGGACACTGTTCTTGTCTTTTAACGGTTCTTTCTTGAGCTGATTTCTCTCTTATTTCCCGCACCCCGTGGTAGATATTCGATTTGATATCTGCTATTATACTCTCGATTTATTCCTTCCACTCATCAGGTCAAAAAATTCATGGATGTAGCCTTTCAACTTGTCTCGAAATTTAAACCTTCTGGCGACCAGCCCAAAGCCATTAAAGCTCTGGTGTCTGGTATACAAAAAGGTGAGAAAAATCAGGTGCTCCTCGGTGTTACCGGCTCAGGTAAAACCTTTACTATGGCAAATGTTATTGAACAGGTTCAACGTCCTGCTCTTGTGATTGCCCCAAATAAAACACTGGCAGCGCAGCTGTTTAGCGAGTTTAAAGAGCTGTTTCCCCATAATGCGGTGGAATATTTTGTGTCATATTACGATTATTATCAGCCTGAAGCCTACATCCCCGCATCCGACAGTTATATTGAAAAGGACTCCTCAATCAATGATGCTATTGATAAGATGCGTCACTCCGCCACACGTTCTCTGCTCACACGGCGAGATGTACTCATTGTAGCGTCGGTCTCCTGCATCTATGGTCTTGGTTCGCCGGATGAGTACAAAAATATGAATCTTTGCCTGAAGGTCGATGAAGATTATCCGACAGAAGAGGTTCAGCGTAGACTGGTTTTTATGCAGTACGAGAGAAATGATATCTCTTTTCACCGCGGCACGTTCAGGGTGCGTGGGGATGTGTTGGATATCTTTCCTGCACACGAAGAAGACATATCTATTCGGGTAGAATTCTTCGGAGACACCGTTGAAAGTATCTCGGTTATTGACCCTCTTCGTGGGGTTGTACACGAGAGGATTGATGAGTATACCGTTTTTCCAGGGAGTCACTTTGTGACTTCAACAGATCGGCTGCAGAGGGCGACAGATGCTATTAAGATAGAACTGTCAGAGAGACTAGAGGAATTTTATGAGGAAAACAGGTTGGTCGAAGCGCAGCGACTTGACCAGCGAACAATGTTTGATCTTGAGATGATTCAGGAGCTTGGATATTGCACTGGGATTGAAAACTACAGTCGGCACCTCACAGGAAAACAGCCCGGGGCTCCCCCCCCTAATCTACTAGATTATTTCGCTGAGGATTTTTTGCTGTTTATTGATGAAAGTCACATTGGAATTGGTCAGCTTAATGGTATGTATAACGGGGACCGTTCCCGTAAGCAGACATTGGTCGATTTTGGCTTCCGCCTACCGTCGGCTCTTGATAACCGACCCCTCAGGTTTGATGAATTTACCCAGCGTATTAACCAGGTGGTATACGTCTCAGCGACCCCCGGGGCATATGAGCTGGAACAGGTGAAGGATGAGGTCGTAGAACAGATGATTCGGCCTACAGGTCTGCTCGATCCTCGTATAGAAGTGCGACCCGCCACAAGTCAGGTAGATGATTTGTTGGAAGAGATTCGTCTACGCTCGGATCGGGGAGAGGCTGTTTTGGTTACAACGCTGACCAAGAGAATGGCCGAAGATCTCACCGATTACTATGAAAATCTGGATATTAAAGTGAGGTATTTGCATTCAGATATTAAGACACTTGAGCGTATTGAACTGATAAGATCTTTACGAAAGGGTGAGTATAATGTACTCGTTGGAATCAATCTTCTTCGTGAAGGGCTTGATATTCCGGAGGTTTCTCTTGTTGCAATTCTGGACGCGGACAAAGAGGGCTTTCTGCGTTCTGAAAGGTCACTAGTTCAGACCTGCGGTCGAGCTGCGAGAAATGCTGAAGGAATGGTGATCATGTATGCGGATAATATCACTGGTTCAATGAAGTACACCATCGAAGAAACAGAGCGTAGAAGGGTGATCCAGAAAGCGTATAATCGTACCCATGGTATAGTGCCGAGAACCATTATTTCGGCCGTAAAGGATACCATGCAGCAGCATTTACAAAATTCTGGTTATGTGACTGATGGGGGCGATGGTGGCTTACTTGAGGCCGCCGAAGAATTGCCATTTTTTGCCACCATTAAGGATTTGGAAAAAGAGATTAAAAAACTTGAAAAAGAGATGACGCAGGCGGCAAAGGAACTTGCCTTTGAAAAGGCTGCGGATATAAGAGATCGTATAAAAAAAATGCGCTTGTTGGAGATAGAAATAGGATGAGTCGTGGTCGGGTAGATAAATTGTTGTTGCGTATTGTTCCAAAGCTTCTTGCCTGGATTATGCGGCTGTGGTTTGGTACGTGTAGGGTAACGGTGTATGACGATGAGTTTATGGAGCCGGTGAAGCGAGGTGAGGCTAACATTGTCGCTTCTTTCTGGCACTATTCCATCATCTTCATATTATATTATGTTCGGCAACATTCCGTTACAATTATGGTTAGTGCGAGTAAAGACGGGGAGTATATTGCAAAACTTGGAGAAGAGTTTGGCTATACAAGTGTGAGGGGCTCTAGAAATAATAAGGGCGTAAATGCTTTAAAAGGTATGCTGCGTGCTGTTCGGGAAGGTAAGAATGGTGCTATTGTTGCCGATGGTTCCCAGGGGCCGGCTCGAAAGGCACAGGCGGGAGCCCTGCTTGTAGCCTCTAAAACGGGTAGGCCTATTGTGCCTATGGTTTGGGCGGGATCTCATTATTTTACCATAAAATCGTGGGATAAAACCGCTATACCAAAACCGTTTTCCAAGGTTGATTTATATTTTGGCGAGCCTCTCTACCTGCCGGGTAAAGTGAGTGCTGAAGAGTTGGAGCGATACCGTAGCATTCTCGAGGAACGTCTTAACGCCCTCTACGCTAAGGCTTGGTTGCGGTACGGCAAGACCTCCCATGCATAGCTGTTGATTGCAGGTTCTGGGCGTGGCCAGAAATTTTGAGATTAATTTTATCATAAGATGATGTCTTTTTTCAGGGGATGAACGCTCTGAGATAGATTGTGTTGTGTACTAAAGGAACATTGAATGAAGCAGGCGAAAGGGATAGTAATAGCTGGACTCGCTGGAGGCTCCGGCAAAAGTGTTATTTCTGTAGGTATAATTGCGGCACTTACACGTGCGGGTAACAAGGTGACCCCTTTTAAAAAGGGACCTGACTATATCGATGCAGGTTGGATGCAGCTCGGGGCAGGGAGGAAGTGTTATAATCTGGACCCTTACATGATGACTAGGGAAGCTATTGAAGCATCCTTTACCCACCGATCGAGTGATGCTGATTATGTGATTGTAGAGGGTAATCGTGGCCTGTACGATGGGGTAAATGCTGAAGGTGGTTATTCAACAGCAGAACTCTCGTTGATTTTGAAGTTACCAATCATTCTTGTTGTCGATTGCACCAAGACAACGAGAACAGTAGCAGCCATGGTCCTAGGGTGTAAAATGCTCGATCCTAGGATTGAAATCCGTGGAGTTATTCTCAACCAAATCGCCACAAAACGACAGCGTCTGTTAGTTATTGAATCTGTTGAGCGATATACAGGATTGCCGGTACTCGGGGTTATTCCTAGGCTTAAAACGGATATTTTTCCCATGCGTCATTTGGGGATGTTACCCCACCATGAATATGACAATAGTTCTGCTGCACTTGATTTTCTTGTGGAACTTATTACTGAAAATGTTGATCTTGAAAAAGTGATAGAGGTCATGGCGCCTGTCGCTGTTCTGGATGCAAAGAAAGAAGAGGAACCGCAGCCAGTCGTTACAAAATCGAGGGTTCGGATTGGCGTATTGCAAGATGCAGCCTTCCAGTTTTACTATTCGGAAAATCTCGAGGCCCTTGAAAATGAGGGGGCCGAACTTGTCTATATAAGTGCTATGACGGACAACTGTTTACCGGAAATTGACGGCTTGTATGTCGGTGGAGGTTTCCCGGAGACTGGCGCTGCACAACTGGCGGCTAATGTAAGCTTTCGCTCGTCTGTTAAGAAAGCAGCAGATGCTGGACTGCCGATATATGCTGAATGTGGTGGGTTGATTTATCTTGGCGAATCAATAGTGCTGGATGGGGAAACTTATCCATTAACCGGTGTTTTTCCGGTTCAGTTTGGTATGTCTAAAAAACCCCAAGCCCATGGCTATTCAATTTTCGAGGTGGACCGTGAAAATAGTTATTACCCGGTGGGGACTGTTGTTAAGGGACATGAATTTCGCTATTCAACGATTATAGATTGGCGGGGAACGGATGAACAACTCACTGTGAAAATGAAAAGAGGGACCGGCTTTGTTGGAGGTCGAGACGGAGTAACGTATAAAAATGTTTTTGGTCTTTATACCCATGTACATGCTGAGGGTACACCGGAATGGGCCATCGGTTTTGTTAAAATATGTAACAAACTAAAGGCAGAGTAAGGTCGCCTTTAGTTTGTAGGCAGCAAGAATGTTGTACTGATTTTAGGCAGCCAATTTGAGAGAGTCTTCCCGACAATAAGCGAATTGCAGCTCTGGTTTACTCTCTTGTGGTTGAGATTAGTGTTCGGTCTGGGAGCCTAAAACTTTTGTGCTGATTTCTTTCTGAATATCTTTATTTGGAGCGGGTTCTACCCAGTGGATAAAAGACTCTCGCACGCGTACAAAGGAGCCGTTGTCTTCTTTGCAGGTGTCGCAAATGCTTTCAGCATGATCACGGTACATAATGATTTTTGAAGCGGGATCACCCTCTTTGGAGATAGCTGCCATTTTTCTGCATTCGCAGTCGAGTCTGATGACGACAACACCAAT
Organism: Desulfotalea sp.; assembly: GCA_002733995.1. Taxonomy (GTDB): domain Bacteria; phylum Desulfobacterota; class Desulfobulbia; order Desulfobulbales; family Desulfocapsaceae; genus Desulforhopalus_A. The sequence continues at coordinate 263,288 of NVXR01000001.1, forward strand.
AGCATCAGGGCTTCCTTCGAGAATGCCCTGGATCATTGCTTCTTCTCTTTTTTCTACCTGAAGTTTCTTTTTTGATTTGTTTTTTTTCATCTCATTTTATCAGTGTGTATGTTTTTGTGGGCCGCTATCAAAAGACGACTTAGCAGTCCCAAAAGGAGTATGTAATATATAAAATAATAGAAACGGGTCAACAACTATCTCTTAGTTCTTCGCTAGTTGTTTGTTCTGTTTCTTTGTAATTGTTGGAAATAGGGATAAATCATTAAAAGAATTTACTGTAGTTAGTATGGGGATAGGGAAGACTTTTTTTCTTGACAAATATCAGGACGTACATTAATGCAAATATGACACACAACAATGGTGTCAGAACGATGCTAGAATGATTGAGTAAGTAAATCAAATTCTTGCTCTAAAGATCACTTTATGGAGGTATATTATGTGGGAAGTAGTGGTAGATAAAGATAAGTGTAGCGGTGATGAAGAATGTGTAGCAGCATGTCCTGCCCAGGTTTTTGAAATGGTAGACGGAAAAGCTGATCCTGTAGAAGCTGACGAATGTCTTGGATGCGAGACCTGCGTTGAAGTTTGTCCAGAAGAAGCAATCGCTGTAACTGAAATTTAATTTTTCAGTCTCTGCTTTATTCGACAGGCCCATTTCCTTTTAGGAGATGGGCTTGTTCTTTTTTGATATGGTGGATTGTGATGAGTACCTTTATTGATCGTTTAAAACCGGCTGCCAGAACGAAAACTATTTTACTTTTATCTGCGGGACTCTGGACCCTTATCGGATGTATGCTCATTAGCAAGGGACTCTACAGACTCAGTCCCTTGCCTGAATATAAATTGCTCATTATCGTCTCTGCCGCTGTTGCCGCAATATTTAAATCCAAGTTTATACTTGATCGTGCAGCGGTCAAAGGCATAAATCGTATTCGCACCTTTAAAGATGGTACGTGCCTGGGGGCGGTTTATTCAGTAAAAACGTGGTTGATGGTATTGTGTATGATCGGCATGGGTGTTATCTTGAGAAGTTCATCTTTACCTATGACACTACTGAGTTTTATTTACTTAACTATAGGGTTGGCACTCGTTGCCTCCAGCCGACACGGCTGGAAGGCTTGGTTCAACTGTATATAATTTACAGATACCCCCCTGCCGTGGTCGTTACTTCCTCTAATCGATTTGTAGTAAATTCTGTAGTGCTAGAAAAATAATTTAAGAGTTATAACATCAATAATTAGGGCGATGGCTTCGGTTAAGACCAGTAAAAACCGAGTCCCAGGATATTGTCGCATTGCCAAATTCAGAGTAATGCTTATTTTTCCAGACGCTTATCATGATATAGGTGGTCTAGGTTTTGAAAATGTACAGGCGGGTGTAGATCCGGTGTTTCTACGGCCCCAAGGTGGAATATACCCGCGCAGATGCTATGGCAGAAAAGATGGACTCATTTGTTTCGAAGTCCTCTGTATGCTTGGAAACAATAAAATAGAAATTACCAAGTAGGTTAGGATGATTCGTACACAACTAAAAAAAGCTCTTGAGTGCTGTTTCAGCGATGGTGTCTCCGAAGGTTTGTGGTCTGATAAGGCCGCCGGAAAATTTACAGTTGAGTTACCAAAACATGAAGGACAAGGTGACTTTTCAACCAATTTTGCCCTCGTTCTGGCGGGAATTGAAAAGAAAAACCCACGTGAGATCGCAGCTCTAATTAGTGCAAAACTTGAGCAGGTAACGGATCTTGTCGAGCATGTGGAGATAGCAGGGCCAGGTTTCGTCAATATTTTTATTAATCAACAGGTGTGGCGCAATCTGATACCTGAAATTATAGATGCAGGCGGTGACTTCGGTAAAAGTGAGATTGGTCGCAATCGAAAGGTGATGGTTGAATTTGTAAGTGCTAATCCCACAGGACCTCTCAGCGTAGGCCATGGCCGTCAGGCAATCCTAGGTGACTCTATTGCCAGGTTGCTCGAAGTTACAGGCCATGATGTCTTTCGGGAGTACTATTACAATGATGCTGGTAGACAGATGCGTGTTCTTGGGGAGTCTACAAGGGCGAGATATCTAGAACTTATTGGCGCGGATTTTCAGTTTCCAGATGATGGATATCAAGGTCAATATATCATCGATATAGCACAAAGCCTTGTGGATGAGCATGGTGACGCTTTAAAAGATCATGAAGACGTTAGCCCATTTAAAGACCAGGCCGAGAAGGCTATCTTCAAGGACATCTCTGGGACACTTGCCCGTATAGGTATCGTTTTTGACAACTATTACAATGAACAATCATTGTACGAAAATGGTCATATCGATGATGTTGTGAGCGAACTTCGCAAAAAAGGACTTGTCTACGAAAAAGATGGTGCCACTTGGTTTAAAACCACTGAACTTGGTCAGGAGCAGGATCGGGTGATTATCAAGAGCAGCGGGGAGCCTACCTATCGCCTCCCCGACATTGCCTATCACCGGGAGAAGTTTCGGAGAGATTTTGATTGGTTGATTGATGTCTTTGGTTCGGATCATATAGCAACGGTTCCAGACGTTCTCTCGGGCGTAAAAGCCCTTGGCTATGATTCGGATAAGGTTACCGTTGTTCTGCATCAGTTTGTGACCCTGACCCGGGATGGCAAACAGATAAAGATGTCCACGAGAAAGGCCAACTTTGTGACAGTCGATGAGTTGCTTGATGAGGTTGGTGTTGATCCGGTTCGTTTCTTCTTTATGATGAGAAAAGCGGACAGTCAGCTTGAATTTGATCTCGAACTGGCGACCAAGAAGAGTCAGGAGAATCCTGTGTATTATGTTCAGTATGGTTATGCACGTCTCTGTGCAATAATGAGGCAGGCAGAAGAAAAGGGTGTGGCTATTCCTAAATTTGAGGATGTTGATTCATTACTTCTGGTGGAACCTGAAGAACTGAAACTACTGAAAACAATGTCTAGCTTCCCACGGGTATTGGAAAATGCTGCACTTGAGCTGGCTCCGCATAAAGTCATATTTTATCTTATGGAACTTGCAGGTCAGTTGCATAGCTACTATAACAAGCACAAAGTTTTGACTGAGAATGAACCTCTTTCTAAGGCACGTCTCTGCCTTATCATGGCTCTTCAGGTTGTTGTGAAAAATGGCCTGGAGATGGCAGGTCTCTCAGCACCCAAGCAAATGTAGACTATTTTTACCCATGGTATCCAGGCACAAACCAAAAGTTAAGAAGCTCAAATTTGAGCTGACAAGGAGCGGAATCGGCGGCATAGCTGTCGTGGTATTTTGTCTTTTCCTCTGGATGTTTTTGGTTGGTGTCTGGGCAGGTCAAACGTTACTTGCACCATCGTCTTTAACCATGATAGATGGTATTAAACAACAGCAGTCGAGTAGGGTCATGCCGGTTATTCGTGCTGATAAAAAAGCGGTTAAAAAAAAGAGAGATTAAGCGACAGGCAGAAGAGTTGGTCGTTGGTTGTTTTGGCGAGCAATATTCGTGGCCTGCCTGAGAAACGGCAAATGAGTCAATGTCGGGAACGCCCGAGCAGGTAAGAGCTAGAATGTATCTGATATTACCCGTATTGCTTTTTTGTCAGTACCGAAGCTGCCGGACAAAATGGTGTTTTGTAGAGGCGTCTGGAGCCTGTCTTCTCGATTTTAATCTCAGGATTTCGTACCACAAATAGAATATATTACGACGATTTTTTAAACCACAACAAACGGTTGGATATAATGATTGGAAAGTTACTCACGAAGGTTTTTGGCAGTAGTAATGACAGGTATCTCAAACAGATCAGGCCACTCGTTGTACAGATAAATGATCTGGAAAAAGATCTCCTTTCTTTGAGTGATTCCGAGATTGCTGGAAAAACCATAACGTTTAGAGAGCGATTGGCAAAAGGTGAACCCCTAGACAATCTTTTACCAGAAGCTTTTGCTGTGGTACGGGAGGCGGGGAGCAGAGTTCTTGGAGAGCGTCATTATGATGTTCAGCTCGTCGGTGGTGTGGTTTTGCATCAGGGTAAGATTGCGGAGATGAAGACCGGTGAAGGGAAAACTCTTACCTCAACTCTGCCAGTGTATCTCAATGCGCTTACAGGTAAAGGGGTACATCTTGTTACTGTTAATGATTACCTAGCAGCCCGTGATAGTCAGTGGATGGGTGCCGTTTATGAGTTCTTAGGTATGACATGTGGCAATGTTGTGCATGGTCTCGACGATGCAGAAAGGCGAGCTGCCTACGGTGCCGATATAACCTATGGAACCAATAATGAGTTTGGTTTTGATTATCTGCGTGACAATATGAAGTTCGAGCAGTCTGAATTTTGCCAGCGCGGCTTTAATTTTGCCATTGTCGATGAGGTTGACTCTATTTTGATTGATGAGGCTAGAACACCGCTCATTATTTCAGGTCCTGCCGAAATATCAACCGAGTTGTATGCCCATGTTGATAAAATCATTCCTAACTTTAAAAAAGACGTTCATTATAATTTTGATGAAAAATCCCGGCAGGTCTCTCTCACAGACGAAGGGATCGCCCTTGGAGAAGAGCTGCTGGAGGTTGAAAATCTTTATGATCCAACCAGTATTGAAAAACTTCACCATCTCAACCAGGGCTTAAAGGCACATATTGTCTTTAAAAACGATGTGGACTACATCGTCAAAAATGACCAGGTGATTATTGTAGATGAATTCACCGGGCGAACGATGGAGGGACGGCGTTTTAGTGATGGTTTACATCAGGCTCTTGAGGCAAAAGAGAGGGTGAAAATTGAGCAGGAGAACCAGACACTTGCCTCGATTACTTTCCAGAATTACTTCCGTATGTATACAAAGCTTGCGGGTATGACCGGTACGGCAGATACGGAAGCACCTGAGTTTAAAAAGATCTATGACCTTGATGTTACTGTTATGCCCACAAACCAGCCAATGGTTCGTGACGACTACGCCGATGTTATTTATAAAAATGAAGCGGCTAAGTACCGTGCTGTTGTAAAAGAGATTGGCGAATTGCACGAAAAAGGTCGTCCGGTTCTGGTAGGTACTATTTCCATTGATGTCTCTGAAAAAATATCCGATATGCTTAAAAAGGTAAAGGTCCCCCATGAAGTTCTCAACGCCAAACATCATGAGCGTGAGGCGGAGATCATCGCAGGGGCTGGTCAGCTTGGAAAAGTGACTATTGCAACGAACATGGCAGGTCGTGGAACTGATATTAAGCTTGGTGAAGGTGTTGTAGAGGTCGGTGGCTTACATATTCTTGGAACTTCCCGGCATGAATCTAGACGTATTGATAATCAGCTGCGTGGTCGTGCAGGACGGCAGGGTGATGCTGGTTCCTCAAGGTTTTATCTCTCTCTAGAAGATGATTTATTGCGTATTTTTGGTTCGAACAGAATTACCGGGATCATGGAAAAGCTAGGGATGGAAGAAGATGAACCCATTGAACATAATATGATTTCAAGGGCTATTGAGAATGCGCAACGTAAGGTAGAGGGACATAACTTTGATATTCGTAAACATCTACTTGAGTACGATGACGTTATGAATAAGCAAAGAGAAATCATCTATCAACAGCGGAGCGAGGTGCTCAATGGTGAGGATGTCGTAGAAGTCATCATTGATATGATCGAAGATCTTGTTACCGGTATAGCTGGAGAATTTTACCGGGATCGGGACGAGTCTGTTGAATGGGATTGGGAAGGATTTACCACGAGGATGGGTGAACTGTTCCACAATGAACCAGATTGGACCGAAGAAGAGCATAAGGACTTGAGCCTCGAAGCTTTCACGGAGAAAATATTCTCCTTTGTGAAAGAGAAATATAAGATGCAAGACGAGGTCAATGGTGAAGAGACACAGCGACAGCTTGAAAAGCTTATCCTGTTGCAGATAGTTGACAGTCACTGGAAGGATCATCTGCTTTCCATGGATCATCTTAAGGAAGGCATTGGCCTACGAGGCTACGGCCAAAAAAATCCGCTTAACGAGTATAAACGGGAAGGCTATGAACTCTTTGGTCATATGATTGATACTGTTAAGTCCCAGACTGTTTCTTCTCTAATGCGAGTACGTGTTGTGCGGGAAGATGAGGTTGAGCGTCTCGAAGAAGAAAGACGTGTGCGCCATGAGCAAGATCGGGCGCGGATGAATCAGATAAGCGCCGATCAGGCAAAAGACTCTACAGTTAAGCGTCATGGGGACAAGGTCGGCCGAAATTCTGAATGCCCGTGTGGTTCCGGGAAGAAGTATAAGAGATGCTGTGGAAAAGAAGTGTAGCTAGGCTTATACGTAGATGAACTGCTTAGGCGGTAGCCCGCTTGGTGGCGGGCTGAAAATAGCTTTTTTTAAGGGGCAATGGCTTTAGGCCATTGCCCCTTTTGTTTCATCCTCGCAACTTGTCTGGTTGCATAAGGTTGTCTTCCATATGCTTGAGTTCATCAATACCAGAGATCACAACCTTTGCATCGGGGGTTAATTCCTCCAGGGGCAGTTTGTCGTCGTAATCCATCTGACTGAGAAGGTGTTTCATGCAATTGATCCGAGCTTTTTTCTTATTATCTGACCGAATAATGGTCCAGGGGGAGATGGTCCTGTTCGTCTCTGAGAGCATCTGGAACTTGCGCACCGAGTACTGATCCCAGTATTGCTGGGCAAGGTTATCAACGGGGGATATCTTATACTGTTTCAAAGGATCTGTTTTTCTGGAATCAAAGCGATCTTTTTGGATTTTCTTTGAGACAGAAAAATAAAACTTAAAGAGTTTTATACCATCTTTCACGAGCATTTCTTCCAGAAGAGGAACGTCTTTTAAAAAACGTTTGTTTTGCTCATCGTTACAAAACCCCATCACCGGTTCTACCATGGCACGGTTGTACCAGCTTCTGTCAAAGATAACGATTTCGCCAGCGGAAGGCAGGTGAGTTATGTAGCGCTGGAAATACCATTGGCTGAGTTCGGTGTCGTTTGGCTTCATCAAAGCAACGACCCGGGTATGGCGGGGGTTGAGGTGGGCTATCATGCGCTTGATTGTACCGCCTTTTCCGGCCGCATCCCGACCCTCAAAAATGGCAAGTACCCTCTGGCCTTTTAGTTTTATTGTAGATTGAAGCTTCATGAGTTCGATTTGGAGTTTTTTTAATTCAATCTCATATTTCAGATGTTCATTTTTGATCCAGATGGCGGTTTTGTCATCCCCCGTTTTACTGTGCAGGTTTTTGTATGCTGTTTCTTCAAGTAGCTTGACTTGCACCTCTTTTGAACCCTCTTTTGCTTTGATATTTTTCTTTGTCATTAGTTTATCCTTTATCATCGTTAGTAAGAGAGCATACTGTTTGTTGAGCTACAGTTGCAGTGGGAGGCTTGAACCGTACTTTGGGCCATGGGAGTAATGGCAAACAATAGTAGCCATGTGTGTTGTCTGTAAGGCCCCGGTAATGAGTTCTATCTTCTATACTATCAAAAAACAGACAAGAGATACAAGTGTTTGGCTATCTTACTATCAATTGAGCTTACATCCCTTGAGATACATCTGGCTGTAAATGTTTGGAAGGCCTTGCTTAGAAATTTCCCGGATTACGGCCTTAACATTATAGGGGATTCTGTAATGGTCAACCATAATGCTCTTAGGCGTTACTGTGAGTGTTGCACAGGAGCCTGCTGGATCTCCATCGAACATTCTGCCAATTGATCCTGGATTAATAAAATGGGTCCCCCCAATCTCTTTATGGTAGGGCGTGTGGGAGTGGCCAGTTACAATAATATCAGCCTTGCAGAGAGCTGCAAGTTCCTTAAATCGTGTGTTACTGGTTGTATCAAAAAGAAATTCGTGATGGGCGGCCGGGCTTCCATGGAATATTTCTATGCTGAGGTTTGAAGTTTTTCCAGCCGCCGTTTTTCGCCGAATAATGAGGGAAGACTTTTTTTTCAAGCCTTGGATAAAGAGACTGTTTTTTTTTGTCAGTGCCTCACTTGTCGATTCGTACATAATACGTTTTTCGGGTTTGCCCGGTTTATTGAATGATTTTCCACGGAGAAGTTTAATTACTTTTTTATCGGTGTTGCCAAGAATGCTGATAGTCGCATATTGACGTAACCAGTCCAGAGTTTCATTTGGAAAAGGTGCATAGACAAGTGAGTCGCCGCAATTTATAACTGCCTCAAATTTGGTATCATTAAAGTGAGCATGGATGGCCTTAAGGGCCGGGTAGTTGCCGTGTATGTCTGATATAAGGAGTATGCGCTGTATCATTAGTGGCCTCGGCCCTGTAATCCTGCGTTGAAAAGAAGGAAATTGAAAGTACCTCTCCCAGCGGAGAACAACAAAAAGCGTGTACAACATGTAATTGTTTGCTGGGGCTAGAGAATAGGTGCTATGAGTAAGATTAAATTTTCTTTAAATTTTTCAAAGCTGTTCCTCTGCTTGAACAACTCAAGGTCAAGTTCAGTCGAATGTTCAAGGTAGTCTTGTTGTTTTTCTACAAGTGCCTTTGTAAATATTTTACAATAGATGAGCATGGTTGCCTCAAAGTTAAGCCAGAAGCTACGCATATCGAGATTCACCGAGCCAAAAAGAGAAAAATTATTGTCTACGGTAATGGTTTTTGAGTGGAGGAGACCGCCTGTAAAAAGATAAATTTTGACTCCAGACTCCGCCAGTTCTTCATAGCGGGCGCGGCTGGCATAATGCACGAGGAGAGAATTGTTTTTTTCAGGGACAATTATTTTTACATTAACGCCCCTCTGGGCCGCGGATTTTAGGGCTGCGAGTAGCGGTTCGTCGGGGATAAAATAGGGTGTTGTCATAATCAAGTCACTGCGAGCCACATAGATTGTCGTGAGGAGAAGACTGTGGATTGCATCCGGAACACCGCCCGGCCCTGATGGTACGAGTTGCACGTCAGACGTTCCTGCTGGCGGGCAGGAGTGCAGGTCGCTTAACTTACGTATTTTTGTCATATCTGCATCGAGCAAATTGGAGCCGAAATAACCAACATTTGTTTCGAGGTACCAGTCACTGAGAAATGTACCTGCCAAGGTTTCCACCACTGGGCCCTCAACCTTGACCATGGTGTCAATCCAATTACCTACCCCCGCATTTCTTTTAAATATATCGGGGTCAACCATATTCTGGCTACCGGTGTAGGCGACTTTGCCATCAATAACAACAATCTTTCGATGATTTCTTATGTCTATACGGGAAAAAAGAGCGCTAATTATTCCAGCCGGCAACGCTTCTTGAATTTTAATTCCCGCCTCTAGCATATCTTTTGCGGTTCTGCTTTTTATAAAATCTCTACTCCCAATCGAGTCCAAGAGAATGCGGCAAATAACACCCCTTTTTACGGCCCTATAGAGTGCCGCTGTCACATCGTCCACCCGGCCACCGCTCTTCCAGATATAGAACTGAAGGTGGCAGGTGGATTGGGCATTATCGATGGCTCTGGTAATTGAACCGAGGATTTCTTCAGGACTTGAAATGAGGGTGAGTTTGTTGCCGGACATGGCGGGTAGCCCCACCAGTTTTTTAGCTTGTCTATGCAGAGCCCAGTAGGCGAGGTTATCTTGCTCCCGTGATAGTGGAGGTGCAGATCCAAGACTATGGAGCCAGGCGATGTACAAGTCGTAGGAGGCCTTGGCCCGGGCCATGCGTTTTTCAGGGAGTCGGTTCTCGCCGAAGAGGAGGTAGAAAAATCCGCCAAGAAAGGGGACCAGAAGAACAACGACAAGCCATGCAAGAGAAACACCGTAAGGACGTTTTCTCATTATAACCCGAAGGGATAGGCCTATTCGGATAATAAAGTCAGCAAGTAGGATTGCGGTAGAAAAAATCGTGTAACTCCAGTGTAGATCTTGTATTTTCATAGCGTCCCAAAGAGTTAAATAGAGAAAACATGTTATCTTGGCCCTGGATTGTCAGCGGTTCTGGCGGTGTCCGAAAAGAAACCCTTTGCCAATAGACCATAATAAGCTGCGTTGGGTAGCAAAAAAGACAGAAGAAAGATACCCCACGGACTGACCTTTTATGGGCGCCTGTGCTACAGGCTTTTCTAAAAGAAGAATACCAGCAATAGATGTCGTTGGAGTTTTGCTTAATAGGTTTGCTTATGTGTCTCTATCCCCATAGAGGTATACACCTTTTCGCAAATGGGGGTACAAAAGTGGAGATTCCCATTTATTCGCTTTTAAAGTAGCACAATCCAAGGCTTAAATGTTAGATGTATTTTATGGGAATGGTGGCTGGTGCAGGTGCCAGACACTTGACGAGAGTTGTGCAACTGTCTGTTGTCTGCTCCTCTGTTTGTAGAGAATCGTACAGTATAATCCCGATTTTTAATATGAAAACCGGAAGAGGCACCTTGGAGAGTATACCGAGGAGTTACATTTAAATATGCACCGATAGTCGTGTCTTTTGGGGCAGGATCATTGGCGCAAGGTATTAAAAGGTAAAACAGTATATGGCTATTAAGGGATTTTCTTTTTCTGCAGTTGAGGCGGGAATACGATATAAAGGACGCTTAGATCTTGGACTCATTTTTAGTGAAAAACCTTGTGTCACAGCCGGGGTGTTTACCACAAGCCAGGTTAAAGCGGCCTCCGTTGTAATTGATGTCAAACGACTTGAGAGTACAGGTTACGCCCAGGCAATTGTTGTGAATTCAGGCTGTGCTAATGCCTGCACTGGCAGAGAGGGTATGGAAGCGGCCCTTGCTACAAGTCGAATAGTGTCAGCACGGCTTGGTGTCGACGATGAACTGGTCCAACTCTCTTCAACAGGCGTTATTGGTGAACAGTTAAATGTTGGCGCCTTTGAACAGAATATCGATTCCCTGGTTACTGGTTTAGATCCAGGGAAATTTGATGATGTCGCAAAAGCGATTATGACCACAGACACCTTTCATAAGACCACTTCGACCAAGGTTACTGTTGCTGGAAAAGAGGTGAATATTGTCGGAATGGCAAAAGGCTCCGGCATGATCATGCCCAATATGGCAACTATGCTCGCTTTTGTTATGACCGATGCTGATATCAAAATAGAGCAGCTTCAGAGTGTTCTCAGAGAGACGACAAACACCACTTTTAACAGAATTACAGTTGACGGGGATACCAGTACAAATGATATGGTGCTGGTCATGGCGAATGGGAGTGCGGCAAATCCTCTGTTGGACGGTGAAGATCCTCTAGCCCTGCAACAGTTTAAAGAGGGACTTTGTCGGGTGTTAAAAGATCTGGCCTTACAGATTGTAACTGATGGTGAAGGAGCAACGAAGACTATCACAATTAAGGTCAGAGGAACCGCTTCTGATGCAGATGCCGAGAAAATCGCCAGGACTATTGCCAATTCAAACCTTGTAAAGACAGCATTCTTTGGTGAAGATGCCAACTGGGGACGTATTATTGCCGCCATGGGTCGAGCGGGGGTAGTTTTCGACCCAGAGCTGGTTTCTATTGCCTTTGGTGATGTTACTCTGGTGGAGAACGGTTTGGGGCTTGGAGCAGATGTGGAAGAAAAAGCCACTGATGTACTCAAAGAAAAACAGTTTACGGTATCCATTGATCTACATTCGGGTAGTGGCTTTGCAGAAATGTACACCTGTGATTTTTCCATCGAGTATGTGAAAATTAATGCCGATTATCGTTCCTGATGAGGGGGCGGTAGAAGCGGATTACCTACGGGGGTAGTGGCTGGAATGAAACGTCTTTTTCTGATACGACATGCCAAATCAAGTTGGGGAGATAGCGAGCGAGATGATTTTGATCGGCCTTTAAATAAAAGAGGTAAAAGAAATGGAGCGGATATGGCGGCAAGATTTGCACGCCTTTTGCTCGTTCCGGATCTCATTCTGTCCAGCCCTGCTAAAAGAGCAAAAAAAACAGCGCTCTATATGGCGAAGGGTACAGGCTACCCTGTAGCGTCTATTTCCTTTGATGAAGGGCTATACTTAGGTTCCATGGCCTGTCATTTGAGACTTTTGCAGAAAGGGTTTGCAAAGGACGATACCCTTTTTTTAGTTGGTCATAACTACACCATAACGGAGCTAGCCCGGTATCTTTGTGGCGTCCAGATTGGAGACATGCCTACCTGTGGTGTCGTTGCTGTAGAATATGCAGGTCAAGGTGGGTTTTCAGCTGAGCATGGCTGCGGTAAACTCCTCTTTGTTGATTTTCCAAAGAATACCTCCGTGGCGGGTTGACGGTTGTTCTATGATCATTGGTGGGGTGGTGTAATTAGATCTGCAAACTTGCAGCAGGTGATCTGTTGCCAAGGGTACAATTCTAAGTAATAAGAAGGTTAATCTGTGTTTATTAGCCAAAGAAAATACGAAAGAAAAATTAATGGACCTCGCTAATAGATTTAGCGTCGATATGGTGCTGGTGCGAGTCTCTTGGGTGGTTGCGGAGAGCGGAGGGGTCTTTTGATAAAAGAGGAAAGTATATAAATGTCTGTACGACCAGTATGTATGAAATGTGTTAATTTCTTTATCACTTACGAGCCGACCAGACCTTACGGTTGTAGGGCTATGGGGTTTAAAAGTAAAACCAATCCGGCCCGTGTGGTTTTTGAAAATTCTGGTATTGAGTGTCAGCTTTTCGTTCCTAAAAAACCGGGTAGTCCTCCCCGTTCGGGGATTGTTGCCTGATAAGTATGTAGGAGTTATGTTAAATAACAAGGTGATGACTAAGAGGTGGAAGCCTTTTCTACTTGGCCTGGTGAAAGAAACCTTGGCCACGAGTTGGGAGTTGATACGTATCCTCATTCCGGTGGCTATTGTAACAAAAATCCTGGCCGATATTGGAATGATATCGTATCTGGGGCATTTTTTAGAACCATTGATGCGTTTACTTGGCCTACCCGGAGAACTGGGTCTGGTGTGGGCTACTGCAATTTTTTCAAGTTTGTACAGTGGTATAGCCGTATTCTCAGTTCTTGCGCCGGGCTTAGGGCTTACCGGGGCCCAGGTCACAGTTCTCTGTTCTGTAATGCTTATAGCACATTCGTTGCCAATTGAACTCAGTGTGAGCACGAGGGCAGGGGCCAAATTGATACCGATTGCAGTAGTGCGGATTGTAGGTGCGATAGTGTACGGTTTTCTCTTAAATAAGACCTGCCAGCTGTTTACCCTTTGGCAGGAGCCTTCCAATGTTCTTTTTAAAGCGACCTCTGTCTCTGGAGATTACTTGAGTTGGGGCCTTGATCTTATGCAGAACCTTTGCCTTATAATTTTCATTATATTTTGTATAATCATACTCATGCGCCTCTTTAAAGCGGTAGGTCTTCTTGGATTTTGTGAGCGGATTTTGTCTCCTTTTCTGCCTCATTTTGGCATGAGTCCACGGGCGGCACCAATCACGGTGGTAGGGATGATAATGGGTATCGGCTATGGTGGAGCTCTTATCATTCGTGAAACTGCCACTGGTAAACTTGGAAAAGATGAAGTCTTTAATTCAATGGTCCTTATGGGGCTCTGCCATGGACTCTTGGAAGATACTCTTTTAATGGCTGCGATTGGTGGAAAGTTCGCTGGAATTCTCTGGGGGAGGATCGTCTTTGCTCTTATCGTAACCTACCTCTTGGTTCAACTGATGAGAGTTGTTAAGAAAAGGCGATTAGACCAGATTACCTAGGGCTCTAAGATATTAAGGCCATAAGGTTGTAAGGCGGTAATGAGTCTGTTCTCCAGTGACATTTTCTGGGGGCGTCACGTGCTGGTATTTTTTTTAAGCCATTAAAATGAAATGGATGCACCGGTGAATATTTACAGATGATGACCGAGCTGATATTGGAGCCCTCCCTGAATAGTTACACATAACAAAATAGTTAAACCTATGAAATTTACGAAATTTGGCAGAAAAATGACCTCCAATGCGGGGATTCTTTCTCTTATGGATGATCTTGGTAAGGCCAAGATTGACAACAGAGAAGATATGGTGATGATGGGGGGTGGCAATCCTGCTCAGATTCCCGAGTTTCAGGAAATTATGAGACAGGAACTGCTGGACCTGTGTAGGGATCCGTCTGAATTTAAGCGTCTTGTTGGCAGTTATGGCTCCCCCCAAGGAGAGGCGGGGTTTCTAAAAGGTCTGGCCGATCTTTTGAGAAAAGAACAAGGCTGGGATGTTACAAGCGAAAATATCTGTTTAACCAATGGCAGCCAAACCGCATTCTTTATGCTCTTTAATCTCTTTGGTGGAGAAATGGAGGATGGGAGTTGGAAAAAAATCTGTCTTCCCATGGCCCCCGAATATATAGGATATGCGGATCTGGGGTTGGAGACAGGCCTCTTTGTGGCAAACAGGCCTGTCATTGACATTCTAGATGAGACATTCTTTAAATACCGTATCGATTTTAATACCCTGCAAATAGACGATTCCATAGGCGCAATTTGTATCTCCCGGCCCACTAATCCCACGGGCAATGTGGTGACAGATGAAGAGCTAGCAAAACTTTCCGATCTGGCCCTAAAACACAATATTCCTCTCATTGTTGACAGCGCTTATGGGCTGCCTTTTCCTGGTATGATGTATACCGACGCAACGCCGATGTGGAATGAGCAGACGATTGTCTGTCTCTCCTTGTCTAAATTGGGTCTTCCTGCCGTTCGCACAGGTATTGTCGTCGCCTCAAAAGAAATTATCCGTGGGTTGACTAGTATGAATGCCATCATGTCGCTGTCGCCCTGTAGCTTTGGCGCTCTGCTCGCCGAGAAATTGGTGACCAGCCATAGGATAACAACTATTAGCAAAGACATGATGCAACCCTATTACAGGAAAAAGAAAGACAGGGCTGTGCAGGCGGTGAAGGAATTGTTTACAGATATTCCCTGCAGGATTCATGTACCGGAAGGTGCGATGTTTCTCTGGCTGTGGTTTGAAAATTTGCCCATATCGAGTCTTGAACTCTATGAACAACTTAAAAAAGCTGGAGTCTTAGTTGTCTCCGGGCACTATTTCTTTCCAGGTCTCGAAGAAGAGTGGAGGCATAAAGACGAATGTTTGAGGATAACCTACTCCCAGGATGATAACGACGTGCGAAGAGGGCTAGAGATTATTGCTCAGGTTGTGGCTGGGGCGTTCGCAACAGAGAAACAGGCTTTAACAGGTCCTGGGGCTACGGGAGAACGAGGATGAAAAATAATATGAATGTATATGGTGCAATTGTTTTTAGCCTGCTGATCGTCTTTCCTGGATGGGCAGCAGCAGAGTGTTTACAGGGTGATTGCCTGAATGGAAAGGGGCATTACAAGTCGGCTGACGGCCGAGATTATGTCGGCGGATTTAAAGATGGGTTGCTCGAAGGTAATGGAGAACTGAAATTTGTAGATGGAACTATCTACCAAGGAGGGTTCAGGGCAGGTAAATTCCACGGTAAGGGAGCATTGACAAACCCCGATGGTCGCAGGTATGAAGGTGACTTTGTCAATAGTGTGATCCACGGTGACGGTACTATGATCCGGGGTGATGGTTCCCACTATATTGGTGAGTTTAGCTACGGTCGTTTCCATGGAAAAGGCATTCTGTTTTTCAAGGATGGTCGTGAATTTCAGGGTGATTTTCGAAATGATATAATTGATGGATGGGGAAAGCTCATCTATGCCGATGGCAGCTGGCATGAAGGTTGGTTTCATAACGGCAAGCCCGCAGGCCAGGGAAAACGCAAATATGTTAGCGGAGCGACATACATTGGCGAGTTTCGTGGTAAAGATCGAAATGGCTACGGTACCTATATAACGGTTGATGGGCTGACTTATGTGGGGATGTTCGTGGATGATCTCTACCAGGGAGAAGGTGCCATTTGCTATGTCGATGGTCGTAAGTACAGTGGTAACTTTGAGGCGGGAATACTCCAGGGCAATTGTATCCTCGAATACTCTGACGGCTCTAGGTACACCGGTGTGTGTGTAGACGGCCTGCCGGATGGCGCGGGGGTGTTGGAGAATCCTGATACAACAAAGTACACGGGGGAGTTTCTGGCGGGTAAGCGCGAGGGAACAGGCGAATTGAATTTTGCCGACGGGACCGTGTACAAGGGGCAGTTCCGAGCAAACAGCATGAACGGAGAAGGTACCATTGTTTATACCGATGGAAAAACCTTCACGGGGCGTTTTCTGAATGGTGAACCTCAACGGACCGGAGATGATGGTGTACCAGTTGCAATAGTTGCAACTGCAGCCGTTGCGCACCGCGCTGTCCTCCCCCCCGTCGCTGACCTTGGTAGCGCTAGCCGTATAACAGCAAAACCTCTAGCCGTGGTTGTGCCTCAGCAAAAGAGTATCCCTTTTCCGGTGACAGGTGGCGTTGTCTATGATGGCAAGGATATGACCCCCTTAACGGGTGATGCCGATATCAGTTTTCGTGATGGACGAATGTATCAGGGCCACTTTACAAAAGGCTTAATGGATGGCAAGGGTAAGCTGTTTTTCCCCAATGGAGATTCTTACACCGGAAAAATGCAGAATGGAAATATTCATGGAAAGGGAGTCTTTCGTTACAAGGATGGTCGGTCCTATGCCGGTAAACTGGTAAACGGCAAAAAACAAGGTCAAGGCGAGTTTCTCTATCCCGATTCAACGAGGTATAGGGGTGGTTTTAAAAATGATCTGTTCCACGGACGAGGTGACTATGATTTTGCTGATGGAAGTCACTATAAAGGTGAATTTTCAAACGGTAGTTTTAATGGATTTGGTAAAATAACATATTCGGATGGCGCTTTCTATGAAGGCGAGTTCGCAGACGATTTGCCCCACGGGAAAGGGATTCTTGTTACCAAAGATGGTAACCGTTATACCGGTCAGTTTGCCTTTGGTAAGCGTAATGGTGAGGGTGTGTTGATCCAAAATGGTGGGATCTATAGAGGGATGTTTGAAAACGACCAATTCATAAAAGAGCAATGAGTTTTAGTTGAACAAATGTTAAAACGCGACAAATTATAGGTATATACAATGCGCTGGAGCTACAAAACTGTACATTTTGAATTGAAAAAAGAAGGTCTCTTGGGGAGTTCCTTTCTTGATGAATCAGAGATTGAACTTTCTCTAAATGAGTATGGTAAGTCCGGTTGGGAGCTCATTTCTATGCTTGAAACTATGGATGGTTTGATCGCGGTCTTTAAACAGTCTTTGAGTCTAGAGACAGAGAGCTACTATCCCCAGGAAGAAGAGGTGTCACTCGATGAACTGTTGGCGTCAGAGCCGGAGCCAGAGTCGGAGCCGGAACCGTTCGTTGCAGCCTCTCCACCAGTGGAAGACAAGGTCGTCTATGCGGAAGAGGTTGTGCTGGTCGAAGAGTTTGATGTGGTGGAGGAGTTTGATAGAACCTTGGTCAACGCGAAGAAAAGTACTCTAAAAGATGTGGATGCAGATGTTGGTTTGATTGTTATCGAATAGCGTAACAATCTTGTGCTCAGTATCATGTGATATCTGGGCACAAGATTGTTTTTACGTCCTATGGCTGTAGTGAGCTGGGTAGAATTAACCCATTGGCCAAAGGCTGAACCCCATGACAAAGGTTCAGCTTATGAGCAGCAGAGGCTGTGCTATTTTCTTTTTTCCCATGAGTCGCGAAGGGTAACCGTACGGTTAAAAACGAGTTTGCCATCCTTTGTTGGCGCGACAGTGTCAAGACAGAAATAGCCCTGTCTCTCGAATTGGATGTTGTCTCCCGGTTTCATTTCTGCAAGGCTTGGTTCTGCGATTGCATGGCTGAGGACGACCTGGGAATCCGGATTGAGTTGATCAAGAAAATCTATATCCTTGTCAGCTTCAGGGTCCTCGACCTTAAAGAGTCTGTCGTACATGTTTATGGTAACGGGGAGGCCCTTGGCTGCACTGACCCAGTGGATCGTTCCCTTCACCTTTCTGCCATCGGGTGCAGAACCGCCTTTACTCTCAGGATCATAGGTGCAGTGGATTTCAAGGATTTCACCACTGCTCTCGTCTTTTACGTGGGAAACATACTGGACGAGGTAGCCATATCGCAGGCGAACTTCACGATCTGGTCCAAGGCGATGATATTTCTTGGGTGGTTCTTCCATGAAATCATTGCGCTCAATGTACAACTCTTTTGAGAAAGGCAGGCTTCGCACGCCTTTATCCGGGTTCTGTGGATGATTTTTCCCAACCACTTCCTCGATGAGATCATCGGGATAGTTATCGATGATAACTTTAACCGGGTCCAGAACACACATGCGGCGCTCTGCATGAACGTTGAGGTCACTACGGATTTCGTTCTCCAGAACTCCCATGCTAATGCGACTGTCGCTCTTGCCAATACCAATGGTTGCACAAAAGTTTCTTATGGAAGCCGGGGTGTATCCCCTGCGTCTTAGGCCGGAGAGTGTGAGCATTCGTGGATCGTCCCAGCCGCTGACATAGTTGCCTTCAACCATTTGCAGGAGTTTACGTTTACTCATAACAGTGTAGGTTAGATTGAGTCGCGAAAACTCAATCTGTCTCGGATGGCATGGGGTTTCAAGCGTTTCCAATACCCAATTGTAAAGAGGCCGATGGTCCTGAAACTCCAAGGTGCAAAGAGAGTGGGTGACACCTTCGAGCATATCCGAGAGACAGTGGGTGTAATCGTACATCGGGTAGATCTGCCACTGGTCTCCGGTTCGGTGATGAGTGGCTTTTAGAATACGATAAATAATAGGATCCCGCAGATTGAGATTTGGGGAAGCCATATCTATTTTTGCTCGAAGCACATGGCTTCCTTCTGCGAAGTCACCTTTTTTCATTGCCTCAAACATTTCGAGGTTCTCTGCGACACTCCGGTTACGATATGGACTATCTTTTCCAGGTGTTGTGAGTGTGCCTCTGTACTCTCGCATTTGCTCAGGAGAGAGTTCACAAACAAAGGCCTTATTCTTTTTGATGAGGAGGATTGCCAGCTCATATAATTTGTCGAAGTAATCAGATGCATAGTGGACCTGTTTACCCCAATCAAACCCGAGCCACTTGACGTCTTCTTTGATGGAATCAACGTAGGCAATATCTTCTTTACTGGGGTTAGTATCGTCAAAACGCAGATTGCAGATGCCACCATTTTCAACGGCAACTCCAAAGTTGAGGCAAATGGATTTGGCGTGGCCTATATGCAAAAAGCCATTGGGCTCAGGGGGGAATCGTGTAACTGATTGCTCGTGCTTACCTGAACTGAGATCGCCTGCAATGATCTGGCGGATAAAATCCAAGGGTCGTTTTTCTGTCTCTGTATTTTCCATGAATGTGATGTCGCTGAAGTTTATTTCCGAAGTTTATGCAAAAAGTAGATGAATGTTTCTGAGTCTTGCAACAATCTTGTCCTGGCCAAGAGTAACCAAAATATCGAACATTGATGGTCCGGCGAGTTGACCTGTAACTGCGGTACGCATTCCGTTGATGAGAATTCCTGGTTTTATGTCAAGTTCGCTGGCGAGTTCGCGGGCAACTCGTTCTGTTTCTTCAAGGTTGAAATCACTCAGTTGTTCATAACGGTTGGCAAGTTCAGGAAACCATTCTTTGAGGCTTTCATTCTTGAGGATATTCTTTTTCAATGGTTTTTCTTCCACAGTAAAATCATCGGCAAAATAGGCGCGGCCGAGGGTCGTGAAATCCTTGAGGGTATGAAAACGGTCACGAATGAGGTCTAGGGTGCTTAAATACCATTCCTCCCGGTCGCCGGCATAGCTATCATCCCACAGGTTGTCTAATTCTAATTCAACGCGTACCAGCTCTCCAAGGGCTTTGATGTCCATGGTTCGCAGGTAATGCTCGTTGAAGTATATTGCTTTAGGATCTGTGAAAAATTTAGGGTCATTCTTGCGGTAGTTAAAAATTGCACTGGATTTATTAATTCTCTCCAGAGAGAATTGTTCGATCAGCTCTTCCTTACTGAAGAATTCTTGATCATTACCGGCGGACCAGCCAAGTAGTGCAAGGAAGTTATTGAAAGCCCATGGAATAAATCCCTTGTCGCGGTAGAATTGTACGGCAACGATTTCACCATGGCTGCGTTTTGATATTTTTGCTTTTTTGGTATCAAGGGTTAACGGCATGTGGGCAAAAATAGGAAGCGGCGCGTCAAGGGCTTCATAGAGTAGTACCTGTTTTAAGGTGTTGGTCATATGATCTTGGCCTCTGATAACGTGGGAAATCCGATCACGGATATCATCAACGACGTTACACAACAAATACAATGGTTTGCCATTGGAGCGGACAATGACAAAATCGTCCATTTCTTTGTAGTCGACCTGAATTCTTCCGAGTATTTCATCGTTGTAACTGTGTAGGCCTGTTCGCTCTGGAATTTTAAAACGTAAGACAAAAGGCAGGCCTGCTGCTTCCTTTTCCTTTAGTTGCTCAGCCGTTAGGCATCGGCAGGTGCGGTCGTAACCAAGGTGGCCTTTTTTAGCAAGAGCCGCTTCTCGTTTTGTTTCGAGTTCTTCTCTGGTACAGAAACACTTGTAGGCAACCCCTTTGGTCAGAAGAGTTTGTGCTGCATCGATATGGTCTTTCGCAAATTCTGTTTGAAAGTATGGTCCCTCATCGTAGTCGATGCCAAGCCACTCCAAGCTGTCTAGAATGCCTTGGATAGACTCTTCTGTTGAGCGGTCTTCATCTGTATCTTCTATGCGGAGGATGAGTTTCCCACCATGCTTTTTTGCATAGAGCCAGTTGTAGAGTGCAGTTCTAGCTCCACCAATGTGGAGATATCCTGTCGGGCTGGGGGGGAAGCGTAGACGTGTTTCGCGCATGAAAAACTCCTTTAAGCGTATTGCGAGCCCTTTTAAGGCAAAAGGTAGGTATATTTTATCGTCTTTATTCTTTGAGAGTACGCTGTGACCACAATGTTGGCAAGTGTACTCAAGAAAAAGCGAGTTGCTGTCTTATAAGGCTATATATCTTGTTCAAACTGATAGTTCAACATTATTGGACTACTCTTTTTTGATCGTAGCCGCATTTTTTGTTCGTTCAGTTGCTACCGGGGGAGAAGTTATCTGCAATAAAACAGAGTAAGCCTTGTTTGTTGCAAATAAATACTGAAAAAAGTGGTGTCGAAGGAATTCGTCGTTGATAACGGTGATAGTTTTGTGCAACAGGTGAGAAAAATAATTTTATGACTGTCAGTCATTTATCAAATAAGAGTATAACTTTTAACTAAAGTATAGCCCGTAACTGTTTATCAGTATTGCAGTGGTGTTTGCTTTGAGTCTGCTTGCAGGTACGTGCTACCAGAAGGCATGACAATGACATTGTTGCAGTGCTACTCAATAGTTATACCGATATTATCGGCGATATCGGCTCGACGTACTGGCTGTAATCGTGGTTGGTATATTCAACCAGTTGCGTCTTGAGTAGCAGGTTTTTTCTTGTTCTGGAAAGATGAAACTTGTATGCTCCGCTATTTCAAAGGCCTTGCTTAAGAGGGCGGCGGGAGACAAAAGAAGAGGGGCTACTTGACCTTTGAGTTTTGGAGCCTACCATTTGGAATAATTAGGCTCAGATCACAGGTCTGATAATATAGAATCTTTTTTGTTTACATAAGGAGTGCTGAGATGGCTGACAATGCAGGAAACGATAAAGGATGTGGATGTGGAAATGGACAGGAAAAGGTGACCAAAAATGAGAATTCGTGCGCTATGCCCGAGGTTACATTTCCAGCATTAGTGATGTCCTTTAATACTTCGGCTCTATACCATTTAGGCGAAATTGCTGATCCTGAAACAGGAAAGAAAATTATCGATCTTTGCCTTGCTCGTCATGCAATCGATACACTCGTTGTCATGCAGGAGAAGACCAAAGGTAACTTGACCTCGGATGAAGAGGAGATGCTCAAAAATATTATTTATGACATTAAGCTACGTTTTGTGAACGCCTCTAAGTAACGAGCTGTATTGATAATGGTAAAAGTAAATACACAGATCCGCATGATTGCACCTGCGAAAATTAACCTCTTTCTGCATGTTTTGGGTAAAAGGGCAGATGGCTATCATGATCTGCTTACCTGGATGCAGAAGATCGATCTCTGTGATCTTGTCGATCTTTCCATTACTGACACCCCCCTGATAGAGTGTAGCTGTGATGACGCAGATTTGCCGACGGGTAAAGATAACTTGGTGGTGCGAGCTGCCGAATGTTTTTTTCGAAAAAGTGTCATTCTTAAAGGCAAAGGCCTGAAAATACATTTGGAAAAAGTAATTCCAGTTGCCGCAGGGTTGGGTGGTGGAAGCAGCGATGCTGGTGCTGTGTTACGGGGCCTTAATTATTTGAGCGGTTTTGAGTTTAGTCGAGAACTGTTGCTTGAAATGGCAAGTTCGCTTGGGGCTGACGTACCTTTTTTCACAATTGAAGAAAATTCGGTCATCGCAAGCGGTATTGGTGATGAGATGTATGGTGTTGATTCTCTGTGTAATTACAGTTTTGTTCTCGTGAATCCTGGGTTTTCAGTCTCTACAAAATGGGTTTTTGAAAATTTATCGTTGACAAGTGAGAAGAATAATTCTAATATACCTCGCTCTCAAAAGCGCAATGCAACTTGTCTGACAATTGATGAAATGCATAACGATTTAGAGGATGTCACAGCGGTTAAGCATCCTGAAATTCAAGCGATGAAAGATAGCTTGTTGACACAAGGTGCATCGAAGGTTTTGATGTCTGGTAGTGGTCCGACAGTTTTCGGAATATTCCCAGATAAAAAAGGTTCGCTCGGTGCTGATTTGCAAAGTGTTGTTGCTGCTTTGTGTGAGCAATATGGAAAAAAAGTTTACGTAGTAAGAGTGTGTACTGGGGCGTCGCCAAGCGGTAAGGCACCGGGTTTTGATCCCGGCATTCGTAGGTTCGATCCCTGCCGCCCCAGCCATTAATAATATAAAATCAAGGTAGTCGAGCTTCACAATAATACGATGCAAGATTTAAAGGTTATTTCTGGTAATGCCCACCGGAAACTGGCAGAGGAAATTGCCGCCCATCTAGATATTTCATTGACTTTAGCTGATGTCAGGAAATTTAGTGACGGTGAGATTTTTGTTGAAGTGAAAGAAAACGTCCGTGGAGCGGACGTTTTTGTCGTTCAGCCTACCTGTACGCCGGTTAACGATAATCTGATGGAACTCGTAATAATGGTCGATGCATTGCGTCGGGCATCAGCGAGACGGATTACCGCGGTGGTTCCTTATTACGGCTATGCACGTCAGGATCGGAAGAACGCGCCTCGTGTACCGATTTCTGCAAAGGTAGTAGCGGAAATGTTCCAGGTCGTAGGGGTGAGACGAGTCTTGTGCATGGATCTACATGCCGGTCAAATTCAAGGCTTCTTTAATATTCCAGTAGATCATCTTTACGCGGCACCTGTCTTGCTTGAATATATCAAGGAGACCTTTGACGACGAGGTGATCATGGTCTCCCCGGATGCCGGTGGTGTTGAGCGTACTAGAGCATTTGCTAAGCGCTTGAACTCAGGCCTCGCTATCATAGATAAGCGACGGGATAAACCAAACGAATGTGAGGCGATGAATGTTATCGGTGATGTTCGTGGTAAGACTGCGATTCTGATGGATGATATGGTTGACACAGCAGGCACACTTTGTGCTGGTGCTAAGACGTTGCTTGCCCATGGCGCAAAAGAGGTGCATGCATGTTGTTCGCATCCCGTGCTTTCAGGGCCAGCAATTGAAAGGTTAAACGCCTCGGAGTTAAAGTCCTTGGTTGTGACCAACTCAATACCTTTAAACGGAAAAGAAAAGAGATGCGATAAGATTAAGGTTTTATCTGTTTCTTCTTTGCTCGGTGATGCGATCTATAGAATACATAACGAAGATTCTGTGAGCTCTCTATTTATTTAGTTCTCAGTTCTTATCTCTATTAATTTAAAAGAAATATATAAAATATCTGCTCAGTCGTTTTTGCTTAGTCAGTACGGCGAGTTGGCAAAGGAGGAATTATGCTTCAAGTAGAAATGTCCGCTTCTGTTCGGAATACCTCAGGGAAGGGACCCATGCGTCAGTTGCGTATGGAAGGAATGACTCCTGGCGTCGTATATGGCCGTGGCGAAGAGGCTTTAAAGCTTCAGATGGACACCAAAGTTTTGATGGCAAAGCTGTTGAAATTTTATCGTTATAACACTGTAGTAACCTTGGATGTTGAAAATGAAGGCGTGAGAAGCGTCATGGTTGGTGAAGTGCAAACTGATCCAGTTACTGATACACTCATTCACGTTGATTTTTGTGAGATCGATCTTGAGAAAGAGCGTGCTTACAAAGTTCCTGTTGTCTTTGAGGGTACAGCCAAGGGTGTTGATCTTGGTGGACTTCTTATCGTAAGCTGCTCCCAGGTTGTATTTCAGGGCAAGCCACTGGACATTCCTGATGATGTGAAAGTTGATATCAGCGGTCTTGCTATTGGTGATGAGCTTAAGTGTTCTTCTTTTGCAGTGCCTGCTAATGTTACCATGTTAACAGATGCCGATTCAGTAGCTGTTTCAGTTATCAAGCCGGGTGAAAAGATTGAAGATGAAGATGAGGCTGACAGCAAAGCTAAGTAAGAAAAAGCAATAACCACTATTGCTTTGCAATATAGTGTTGATGACAGTAAAAAGATTCTTACAGAAGGCCCGGAAAATTAATTTTCCGGGCCTTTTGTACTTTGTGGGAACCTATGAGTAAACAAGATAGCTTGATTGTCGGTTTGGGAAACCCCGGTGCGGAATATAGTGATACGAGGCATAATATTGGTTTTAACATTGTTGATGCCATCTTGTCTGCCTTTGATCGGTCCGTGAAGTACAGGGATAAATGGAACGGGTTATATGCTCCCACTGTTTACTCTGACGAAAAAGTTCATTGTGTTAAGCCGCAGACCTTTATGAACAGGAGTGGTCAGTCTGTTGCTCAGTTCTACACCTTTTATAAGATACAATCAGAGAGACTGATTGTTGTTCATGATGACCTTGATATGGCACCGGGACGGGTAAAGCTTGTAAGGGGTGGTGGGAATGGAGGCCACAATGGCATTAAGTCAATTGTTGCATCCATAGGCACCAATGATTTTTACAGGTTGAAAGTAGGTATAGGACGCCCCGGTCAGGGAGACGTCCATAAGGATTTTCCCGTAGACAAATATGTTCTCAGTAATTTCTCTATAAAAGAAGTCGATATGTTGACCAGCAGGTATGTTTCTATCGTAGAAGGGGTCAAGCTTTTGTTAGAGGGTGATGTCGGACGTTCTAAGGGTGTTCTCAATAGTCTTAAATAGGAAGAGAAACGGGTGTAGCCTTTTTCAGCTGGAGTTGTGTACGGATCAAGTACCTTCTGTAAAGCAAAAAATACGGCATTTCACAGTGAAATATGTTATACTTGTTTAATAAGAAACATAAAATATCTTATGTTGCTACAATGACCCGATTCAATCAATTTAAACTGGTTATTAAGATTCTTTAGACTGGTGCTTTCCTAAGTTGGCTAAATACTACGTAGTGTCTTGTGCATCTTCTTATTTTCTCAAGCCTTGTACGAGGCGTCTTGTTTAAAGGAGATTTCAGTGTTTTCTGAAGGTGATATGGCTGTGTATCCGGCCCATGGTGTTGGTGTTATTAAAGCTATAGAAACAAAAACTGTTGGAGGAATTGATCAATCGTTCTATATTCTTGAAATATTAGATAATAGTATGCGTATTATGATTCCTACAAGTACGAGTAGTAAAGTTGGACTGAGAGCTATTGTCGATAAAGCTGAAGTGAGTAATATCATCGATATCTTGTCAGACCGCACTGTAGAGCTCGGAACCCAGACTTGGAACAGGCGTTATCGTGACTACATGGAGAAAATTAAAACAGGTTCTGTTCATGAGGTAGCTGTTGTGCTTCGTGATCTTTACTTGCTTAGTGTTGATAAAGATTTAAGTTATGGTGAACGTAAAATGCTTGATACCGCAAAAGGTCTTCTTGTGAAAGAACTCTCACTTGCTCTGGATAATACAGAGGAAGAAGTGAGCGAAACCATCGAAGCAATCTTTGCCTGATAAAAATATTTTTTGTAATTTCTAATCGTCTTAGCTCACTTTTTGTATCTATATGGAATCCTCTAAAGAAGTTGGTAACGGATTCGAGTCAGCCGAACAACAATTCTCCTTTCTTATAGGTGAAGGGCATGTTGGGGTTCGGCTTGATCAGTTTCTTTCCCTGTGTTTGTCAGATGTTTCAAGAAGTCAAATCTCTGCATCAATTCGTGATAAAATAATAGTAGTTAATGGCTCACCCCGAAAAAATAGTTACAGGCTTAAAAAAGGCGAAACTGTTATGGGGCATGTCGCAGGGGAAATACCCCTCGAAGTACAAGCCGAAAAAATAGATTTTGATATTTTGTATGAAGATGAATGGCTTTTGTTTATCTGTAAACCTCCGGGGCTTGTGGTTCATCCAGGATCCGGAAACCACTCGGGAACTTTGGTTAATGGTCTGGTTCATTACTGTAGTAGTATTGCTGCTGTTGGTGATTCTGTCCGCCCAGGGATCGTTCATCGGCTTGACAAAGATACCTCCGGAGTAATGGTTGTTGCTAAAACAGACAGTGTACATCGTGATTTGGTCAATTGTTTTAAAGAGCATCAGCTGGAAAAGGAATACTTGACTCTTGTTCAAGGTATTCCCAAAAGATATTCTGGTAGGATAGTTGCCTCTATAGGCCGGCATCATATTCATCGTCAAAGGATGGCTGTTAAGGAGTTTGGTGGTAAATATGCAGCTACAAACTGGGAACTTATTGAATGCTTTGTCGGTGGGCTGTCGCTCATGAAGGTGAGAATTGAAACGGGTAGAACGCACCAGATTCGCGTGCATATGGCTCACCTCGGTCTACCGGTGGTTGGAGATACTGTTTACGGTGGAAAGAGTAGAATTGAGTACCCAAGACAGATGCTGCATGCCTCTAGGTTGATTTTACAACATCCGGTAACCGGTAGGAAGATGGATGTTAAGGCACCGCTTTGGCATGATTTTGCCTCAGTGCTCGAAGGATTGGAGCCCGTTACAGAGGAAAACTGGTGATTATCGCTATTACAGGAGGCTATGGTTCCGGCAAAAGCTGTGTAAGTCGTCTCCTTGCCTCCTCTCTTGATGCAACACTTACCAATTTGGATTCTTTGTGTCGTCGCCTGCTTGAGCCTGAACAGGAAGCTTTTGTTCAAATGGGCAGGGTGTTTGGTGATAGGTTCCTCGCTGAAGATGGCACCATAGACAGAGTGCTTCTACGCAAAGTCACCTTTTCTGACGATACAATTAAAAGCCAACTCGAACAAATTTTGCATCCCCTCGTGCGTGACAAGGTGCGTAAGCAAGCCAAGATCTGCAGCCAGAAAAATTCATTTTTGGTTGTTGAAGTGCCACTTCTTTTTGAGGTGGGCTGGCAAGATGATTTTGATGTTGTTGTTGTTGTGCGTGTAACGAGAGAGACAAGTATCCAGCGAGCGGTTAAGCGAGATGGTATAGGTAGGGAGGAAGCCGAGAGGATAATTGCCCTACAGTTACCTATGTCTTGCAAAGAACCACTTGCTGACTATATTATTGACAATAACAGTATATTTATCAGTACAGCACAGCAGGTCGCTTGGCTCGCAACCAACCTTTCGGCAAAAAGTATTACTTAATTGTTAAATAGTCTGCTAGTCTGCTAATCTGATTAGTAAGAAGTTACCCCTCGATACGCTCCTCAACAAAGGTATCCTGTAGAAAGGATAAATCATTTTAAAGGCACTAAAATGCTTGACAGCTTTGATTTATAGCCGTATAAGGAAACGGAGATCAAAGAAATTCTAATCCTGTCTCTAGAGAACCTGTTTCTTTCTTGTCGGTACTTTTGATTTGTACCACTACTTGTTTTTACCCAAGTCGCGAAATATGCTAATAGGCATTCTCTACGGATCTGATCGTCGATTCCATTCTGCATTTTTGTAAATCAAAAATACGAGTCGTTCAAAAACACATTCATAAAAAATAATATTTTAGATCACCGGATTCTTCGTATCTGTGTTTAGGCATAGCGCGAGGAGGACGCAGTGTATACGTTTAAAACATCGAGACAATAACCTTCAGCTGTAGCTGAATCGTTTTTCGATGTTTCCATTATCCTGCCAAACATCCATCAAAGGAGAAGTAGATTAATGAACCTGGCGGAACTCAAACTGATGAAAATTGGTGAGCTGGTACAACTTGCTCGGAAGCTTAAAATCGAAGGCTATAGTTCACTACGGAAACAAGAACTGATTTTTGCAATCTTGAAAGCAGAGTCCGTAAAGGACGGGAAGATGCGTGGTAGTGGTGTGCTTGAAATTCTGCCCGACGGCTTTGGTTTCCTGCGTGCTCCTGATTACAACTACCTACCAGGTCCTGATGATATTTATGTCTCTCCATCACAGATACGCCGACTTAACTTAAGAACCGGTGATACTGTAGAAGGATTGGTAAGGGCGCCTAAGGAAGGCGAAAGATATTTTGCTCTATTGAAGGTCGATAGTATCAACTTTGATCCACCCGATGCGGCAAAGCAAAAAACTCTTTTTGGAAATCTGACACCACTGCACCCTAACGAAGTTTTTAACCTCGAATGGCAGCCAGATAACATGTCCATGCGTATCATGGATCTATTTGCGCCTATTGGTAAAGGGCAGCGAGGTTTGATTGTGGCACCTCCGCGTACCGGTAAGACGGTGCTGATGCAAAAGATAGCTAATTCCATTGTGCGTAATCATAAAGAAGTGTATCTCATCGTCTTGTTGATTGATGAGCGTCCAGAGGAAGTCACCGAGATGACACGGTCAGTTAAAACAGCCGAAGTCGTCAGCTCTACCTTTGATGAGCCACCGCAGCGGCATATTCAAGTCGCAGAGATGGTCATAGAAAAAGCCAAGCGACTCGTCGAGCATAAGAAGGATGTTGTTATCCTGCTCGATAGTATTACCCGACTCGCGCGGGCATACAATACCGTAACCCCATCCAGTGGTAAGATTCTTTCCGGTGGTGTAGAAGCCAATGCGTTGCACAGACCAAAACGATTCTTTGGTGCTGCCAGAAACATCGAGGAAGGTGGTAGTTTAACCATTCTTGCGACTGCTCTTATCGAAACTGGTAGTCGAATGGATGAGGTTATTTTCGAGGAATTTAAAGGTACCGGTAATATGGAGCTCATTCTCGATCGTAAGATGGCAGATAAGAGAATGTTTCCAGCAATTGATTTGAAACGCAGTGGTACCAGAAAAGAAGATCTTCTCATCAAGCCCAAAGCGTTAACTCGTATTTGGATCTTGAGAAAATTGCTCAATTCTATGAATCCAGCGGATTGTATGGATTTTCTCGTAGATAAGTTGAAAAATCAAAAGAGTAATGCTGATTTTCTCGATTCTATGAATGGCTGATATAAAAATGAGGGCGACTCGAATATCTATTTTTAGTTGAAAATAAATTTGTTTTGGGTATTATGTTGCTCTTGTGTTTTATAAAATTGAAGATGTGTTTATTAAATATAACATGACATGAATCATGTGTTGGAGGAATACGTATTATGAAAGAAGGAATACATCCAGAATATCATCACTTTAAGGCCAAATGTGCATGTGGTGCTGAGATTGAGATTGGTTCTGTTGCCAATGAGATGAAAGTCGAGATTTGTTCGTCTTGCCATCCATTTTTCACCGGAAAACAAAAGCTCATTGATACAGCTGGTCGAATTGAGAAATACAAGCAGCGTTATGCGAAGCATTTTGCTCAAAAAGAAGAGAAAAAAGCCTGATTTTTTTCTCTTGTAGCGGGTGTGGTTTGCTTGCTTGTTTATTTGATAATGTCCACAACGATGCATTGCATGGTTGTGGACTTTTTTCTTTATTCTGCTTCTGGTAAAAACAATGTTTGAAAAGTTTGCTGATCTTGAAGATAAAATATCTGATCTTGAGGGACGTCTTTCCGATCCGGGTCTTGTAAGTAACCAGAAAGAATTTCAGAAAGTTGCCCGAGAACATTCCCATTTGACAAAACTGAACGATAAGTTTGAAGAATTAAAGAAAGTTCAGAACGATATCCTTGAGAATAAGGATATTCTCAAGGATGATGAAGAAGATCCTGAGCTTAAAGAGCTTGCCAAGGCTGAGTTGGAAGAGCTGGCCGAACTTGAAAAGAAATTAGATCAGGATTTGAAGGTTATTCTTTTGCCTAAAGATCCCAATGATGAGAAAAACACGTTTCTTGAAATTCGGGCGGGAACCGGAGGTGACGAGGCAGCCCTTTTTGCAGGTGACCTGTTTAGAATGTACAGCCGTTTTGCCGAAAGTCAGGGCTGGAAAGTTGAGGTCATGAGTTCAAGTCCTGTCGGTGTCGGAGGCTTTAAGGAAATTATTGCCCTGGTCAGTGGGGCGCAGGTGTTTTCTAAGCTTAAGTATGAAAGTGGTGTGCACAGAGTACAAAGGGTTCCTGAAACTGAAACCCAGGGTCGTATACACACATCGGCTGTTACGGTTGCAATCCTTCCCGAGGCGGATGAAGTTGAGCTCAACATCAATATGAGTGAGTTAAAGTTTGATGTGTTTCGCTCATCCGGTCCAGGAGGGCAATCTGTAAACACCACAGACTCCGCCGTGCGTATTACTCATCTTCCCACAGGGCTCGTTGTTATTTGCCAGGATGAAAAATCACAGCATAAAAATAAGGCTAAAGCGCTGACCGTATTGCGGGCTCGTCTACTTGATAAGGTCGAGCAGGAGCACCATGATAAAATCAGCAAGGATCGGAAAAGCCAGGTGGGAAGTGGCGATAGAAGCGAGAGGATTCGCACCTATAATTTCCCCCAGGGGCGAATGACTGATCATAGAATTAATCTGACTTTGTATAAGCTCGATGCCATCATGAGTGGTAAACTTGAGGATGTTATTTTCCCACTGATTACCCATGATCAGGCGAAAAAACTCAACGAACTCCAATAAGGTTGTTGATGACTGAAGTTATCACACCTTTAAACCCGTATTGTATCTGAATATTAGGAGTTTTGTCTCTTAGAAAAAGATTAACAATAATCTTGCGATTATCAATCGCTAACCTGAAAACAATACAATGTTCATACTAAATTCGGGTTTAAATGGTGGGGGTGTCAATGAATATAGTTGATACCTTACGTTGTGGATCAGATGCCTTGCAACAGGTTGGGATAGACGAGTATGAACTCGATGCCCGCTTGTTGTTAGAGCATGTCTTAAAGAAAACTCGCAGCCAACTGTTTCTTGCCTTTGACCTACACCTTACAGAAGAACAGTTCCTTCAGTACCGCTTGCTTGTCCAGCGCAGAGAGAAAAGGGAGCCGGTTGCTTATATCCTGGGAGAACAGGAATTCTGGTCTCTTACGTTCCTCGTTACCCCCGATGTACTCATTCCAAGACCCGAGACAGAATTCCTGTTAGAGCAGGTGTTTTCTCAGACGAATAAAGATAATTTTAGCAGGGGTCGCATCCTCGATCTGTGTTGTGGTAGTGGTGTCATTGCTACCGTACTCGCTAAAGAAACAGGAAAACGAATTATTGCATCGGATGTCTCAACCAAGGCCTTAGATGTTAGCCGGAGAAATATCATCTCCCACGCAGTGCACGATAAAGTACAGCTTGTTCAAAGTGATCTGCTGAGCGCCTTTACAAACACAGGACAGTTTTCTCTTGTTGTCTCCAACCCCCCTTATGTAAGCAATATCGATGTAGATAATAACCTAGCCCCCGAGGTTTGTGACTACGAACCACATTTAGCACTTGATGGTGGGCTCAGGGGACTTGAGATAATTGCTTTAATCAGAGAGCAACTCGTCCATGCATTGCTCCCTGGGGGTGAGTTGTTTATGGAAATTGGGGCCGATCAAGGCCAAGAAGTTGTGGCGATGTTTGCGGCCAATGCGAACTCTTCTAAAGAGTTTAAGACAGTACAAGTAATAAAAGATTATACGGGTAGAGATCGCGTTATTCATGCGATAAAATCAGAAGGGTAAAGGGCAGAAAGGACTATGGAAAAACTGGTAATAGAAGGTGGGCATCCTCTTGTGGGTGAGGTTGTAATCAGTGGTGCTAAAAACGCAGCTCTGCCTCTTATGGCAGCGACCCTCTTGACCCCAGGAAGACACTGTCTCAGGAATGTTCCCGATTTACGAGATACCAGAACATTTATTCGTCTTCTAGAGCATCTTGGAGTCAAGAGCGAGCGAGTTGGTGATATACTTTATCTGGACACTACGACCCTTACCAGCGTCGAAGCACCATATGATCTCGTTAAAACAATGCGGGCCTCTGTCCTTGTCTTAGGGCCTCTTGTTGCCCGATTAGGGCGGGCAA
Organism: Desulfotalea sp.; assembly: GCA_002733995.1. GTDB lineage: Bacteria > Desulfobacterota > Desulfobulbia > Desulfobulbales > Desulfocapsaceae > Desulforhopalus_A. The sequence goes on from NVXR01000001.1 coordinate 295,591, forward strand.
AGGTGTCTCTTCCTGGCGGATGTGCCATAGGGGCCAGGCCCATCGACTTTCATATTATGGGACTTGAGAGATTGGGGGCAATTTGCAATCTTGATGGTGGCTATGTTGATGCGAATTCATCCGGTTCCTTACAGGGAAATGTGATTTATTTCGATATCCCTTCGGTTACAGGTACTGAAAATATTCTCATGGCAGCAACGCTTGCTACCGGGGAAACCGTACTTAACAATGCGGCGAAAGAACCTGAAATTGGTAACCTGGTCGATATGCTGGTAGGTATGGGGGCCAAGATAGAGGGGCGGGGTACCGATACTCTTACCATCCATGGTGTGGATGAACTTCACCCCGCAGATTGTGTTGTAATTCCCGATCGTATTGAGGCTGGTACCTACTTGATAGCTATAGTAGCAACAGGAGGCCACGGTACGGTGACACACTGTAGACCCGATCATCTGCCCTCTCTACTCGAAAAATTGCGCATGGCCGGAGTCCTGGTTACTGAAACCAAGGACTCAATAACTGTTGAATGGCCATCTGCAGATAAAACAGAGATGAAGCTTAAAGGGGTGGATATTACAACCATGCCTTATCCCGGCTATCCAACAGACCTGCAAGCTCAGTTTATGGCGCTAATGACCCAATGCAGTGACAGCTGTGTTGTCAATGAGACGATATTTGAAAATCGTTTCATGCATGTGGCGGAGTTGCATAGAATGGGAGCCAATATCAGAATTGACGGTCATTCGGCAAGGGTTGACGGTTGCGGTATGGGGGGGCTCAAAGGGGCTCCTGTGATGGCTACTGACCTGAGGGCAAGTTCCTCACTTGTTATTGCAGGGCTTGCTGCGGCCGGAAGAACCGAAATATCAAGAATCTATCACCTTGAACGAGGTTACGAAAATCTGGTGGATAAACTCACAAAACTGGGTGCCAAGGTCTGGAAGGAAGATGAATAATAGGCTACACTAATAGTAGTCTATACTCTTTCGAGTATGTTTTCTTGGCAGATGTTATGTGATGTAGTTTGTCGGACCTGCAGATCCTGATGAGTCTGGTTTTTTGCTACCCATAGCTGCAGCCATCTTTATAGCGAGAGAACTCTATGCTTGCCTCACTCATCAGTTTTATTAAAAAATACAACGAAAGAGCGACTATTATCGGTCTTGGTCTCGGACTTGTTTTTTTTGTAGGCTGTGGGCTTTATCTGCAGAAACGTAATTCCAACGAAAAAGAAAAACCACCTCCTGTAGAACCAATAAAAATTGAATTGCTGGTTGAAGATAAAGAAACAAGCGGTGACGCCAAGGGGTCTGCTGCTAAGACGAGTACATTCTTTCTTGAACCATCTCCTGCTGCGTTGCTTGAACAACTGGCCGATATGGAGAATCTACAGGAAGATGTCGCTCAGGCAAAGCTTAAGCATCTTCGGGTGTTATGGTCTGTCTATTTCTTCAGCGTGGAGTCAATTGAGGAAGGTCTAGGTCTATTGCTCGATATCTCTGAAGATGGTTTCGGGGCTGAAGTCAGAGGCACTGTAAACAGCGATGATTATCCACAGTTGCAGGAGTTGCTACCAGGTGACAAATTATGGGTTGCTGGGGAAATAGTAGGCGTTGATCCGTCTGGCACCGGTACAGTTTATCTCAACATTGAGGTGCTTGATTTTTCAGAAGAAGGTCCTCCGGCAGCGACCGTTGAACCTGTAGTCACCGCCAAAAAAGAGTGACAATAGAGCAGCACTGCCTCTATGTCCAAAGGTGACTTTGCCTACTGCCTTTGTACGTCTTGAAACACTATTGAAGGCAGTTGAAGTAGTGATGAACAGTTATAGCTAGAGATTTAATTGATATTGGCGTTGGGCTGAATAGCCCCGAAGTATTAATGCTAATCTTGGTATGGTATAGGAAGAAGTATGGTAAATATAGCCCCGGATTCTTCTTGGTTATGGGCGGTTATTTGTCCATGATGCTCTTCGATTGTTTGTTTCACAATGGCAAGGCCTAGCCCCGTTCCATCTGGTCTCGTCGTGTAAAAAGGTTCAAATATAAGCTCTTCAACCCCAGCTTCAAGGCCAGATCCGTTATCTGCAATGGTAATCTTTACTGCGTCATTTCCATCCTCTGTGTCATGGGCCTTTATTTCCGTGGCACTTATCTGAATTACCTCAGCACCTTCAGGACAAAAGGCCAGACCATTTTGAATCAGGTGGCTGAAAACCGTGAACATCTGTCTGCGGTCCGCCCAGATATCCACAGTACTTTTGAAGTTCATTGAAATGATTATCGAGGTAGACCAATCAGGGGAAGCTGTAAGTACTTGGATGGCCTCATCAAAACAGGATTGTAAGGAAAACCAGTCACAATTTGTCTGCTCTGGGCGTGAGAACAGCAAGAAATCCGCTATGGTATCAATGAGTCTATCGGACTCCCGGATAATAATATTTGAGAGTTCATAGTTCGTGTAATCCTTATTGTCCTTACTCGAAAATTCAGCGGCTAATACCTGGGCTGAGCCGGATATGGCAGTGAGTGGGTTCCTGAAATCATGGGCAATGGAGGCACTCATCATACCTATTGCAGCGAGTTTTTCTGTTTGCCTCACCTGACGCTCTAGTTTTTCAATTTCACTAATATCTTTCAGGGTTATTATTTTATCGCCGTGGTTTCCGGGGTTTGGATTATTGTTATCCTGGGCGATATCCATGAATGCATAGCCTATTCGAACAGAAATACCGTTATTCTTTGTGAAGTCAGTGGTTAGCCTTTGGTTCTCAAAGGAAAGCCGGATGCAGGGAAGGGCATTAAACAGTGTTTTACCAATAAGTGCGTTGGGGTAAATACCGGTTATGTCGCGCACTGCATTGTTGGCCGATGTGATAGTACCGGCCGAATCGATTGTGATTATGCCAGTGGATATATTGTCAAATATACGTTCGTAGAGGATTGCCAGTTTGCCATACTTTTTTAACGATGCGGTGAGGGCAATTTCTGCTTTTTGCAGACGAATTCCAAAGAGCGTACTGACAAGAGCTGCGAGGTAAAACGATAAGCCGTTAATGGTAAGATAGTTTAAACTGATAACCGGATTAACGACGGGCAACTTTATGTAACTTACGAGATAGGATGGGTACAGCCCATAGGTCTCAAGAAAGATCAGGCAACCGTAGAGCACGGTTGCGCCTGTTGCCGCGATAATCCCGCCTCTTTTGGGTAGGATCAGTCCACCTGAAATAATTGGAAAGAAAAATACCGAGGTGAAGGTCGAATGGGAAGAACCTGAAAAAAAGATAAGCATCGCCACAAAAAAGGTGTCTAGCAGGTTCTGGCCAAAGCCAAATGTCCGTAGGTCTCCTTCAAATACCAAAAGAAAAAATGCGGAAAAAAATGAAACTATATAAACCGTAAAGACAAGGAAAAGAAGTAGGTTCAAGGGGATGAAGATGAACTGAAATTGAGACCCCTGGAAGATAAAACTCATCAATAGTATGAGGGTGTAAAGCACAACACGCAGCCGCAGCATCGACAGTAGCTGATGGCGTAAGTGGTGCTTGGTGTTTATTGTGGACCTTGCTTTATCTATAAGACTTTTAAACAACATTTTAACTTAATCCGTATTTCTTAACTTTATAACGCAGAGAGCGGAAGCTGATTTGTAAGAGGTCCGCAGCTTTCATCTTTGAATTGTTTGTTTTCTCCAAAGCGTGGGATATAAGGCGTTTTTCAAGATTTTCCATCACCTTTTCAATTCCGATATCGTACAGTTCTTCTTCACTGGAAGCGGCTAAAAGAAGAGGGTTATGCCCCTGGAGATCAAGCTCTGAATCACCGGTTGCCATTGTTCCACCCAGGGTGAGACTTTCTGGCAAAATAATATTGGAACTTTCTAGGGCAACGCCTCGTTCAATTATATTTTCAAGTTCTCGAACATTTCCAGGAAAGTTGTAATTCATCAAAACCTGCATCGCATAGGAGGAGATTTCTTGGATTTCTTTTTCAAGAAGCTTGGAATATTTCTTAAGAAAAAAGTCAACAAGTAGAGGAACATCTCCTTTTCTTTCACGGAGTGGTGGTACCCGAATTGGTACTACGGCTAAGCGGTAGAAAAGATCTTCCCGGAACCTGCCAGCAAGTATCTCTTCTTCTAGAATTTTATTGGTGGCAGCAATGATGCGCACGTTGATCAGCTGCACTTTGGTGCTGCCCACCGCCTTTATCTCTCTTTCTTGGAGTACCCGGAGAAGTTTGGTTTGAATAATTGGTGTTAGCTCACCTATTTCGTCAAGAAATGCAGTCCCCTTGTCCGCCTCATTGAAAAGGCCGGATTTGTCTGATATGGCACCAGTAAAAGCCCCCTTCACATGACCAAAGAGTTCGCTTTCCATCAGGTCTGCCGGAATAGCGCTACAGGTTATAGGGGTGAAGTTTTTGCTGGCGACCTTGCTGTGGTTATGGATAGCCTGGGCGACCAGCTCTTTTCCTGTACCGGACTCACCATAAATAAGAACATTGGCAGGTGTGGGTGCGACTCTGCGGATCATGTCAAATATTTTGAGCATTTCCCGGCTTTGGCCAATGATCTCAGGAAAAGATTCACTCAGCTGGGGAGCCTGCGGCTTGGTATTGCTCTTTGTCGTCGCAGAGCGGATAACAGATAAGATTTCATCGACGTTGAAAGGTTTACTAATATAGTCAAAGGCCCCATTTTGCATTGCCAATACCGCATCCTCAGGAGAGGCAAAGGCTGTAATCATTATTACTGGCAGTTCAGGGTTATTTTCTTTGATAATTTCAAGAAGCTCAATGCCACTGAGCTCTGGCATTCGGATATCACTGACAACGAGATCTACTGTTCTGCTCTCAAGAATCTCAAGAGCCTTTTTGCCTCTGTTTGCGGTGACGACCTTATGGCCTTCTTTCTGTAAGAGAATTTTGAGGAAATCCCTCATGCCTCGTTCGTCATCAACGATAAGTACCAATGCCATACGAACCTTCGCTTGTAGTTTTTGGGGGCCAAATATGATAAATGCTGAGCGATTGAATCCCGCAACAATACGGGGACAATCGTGGGTCTGTATTTCGATACTATCCTATAGCAGGTAAGCTATCAAGGTAAGGATAGGGCGGGGCTGAAAAAAGCTATGATTACCATTGCCTATGCTGCCTTTTCCCCGGTCATTGTCCCGTATAACGATCTGGAGTCAGGGAGATGAAATCCTTTATATTAGTGTTTCCGACTGAAACCAGAGCTGCTGCTTATCAAGATAAGCCCTAGGGGAGCGGCTTACCTTTTGAAAAATACGCGCTACACTGGTCAAGGCAGATCTTTATCTTTAGGTAGGTTGGGTGCGATGTGCTAGTTGTTGCAGCTAAAGGTCTGTCAGCATTGCCCGGCCAGTTTGGGTGAGTAGATCCTCTGAACAGATCTCTACAGTATTGGGCTCCGATTCTGATTGCTGTTTTAGATATGTCTTTTGTTTTGACAAGGTAATGGCATCTGCGAGGATTTGCGCTTCAAGAGGACTGGACGCTGGCGAGGCCTGCTGTTGTATTGTCTGGAAAATTGTACCAGTAAGTGTCTCATTTGCCCCAGCATCGTTGAGGATTTGGCTGCGTACATGCTCATCGACTCTATGTAGGTACGCTGCACAAAGTACAACCGCGAGGTTACCACCCTCACCTTTACAGATAGTCTCTCCAATCTGAGCGAGTTCAGTTGCCTCTCGTATTTTTTTGAAATCGATTTTAAGGTGACGTTTCAATAATACTGCAACCTTGTCTTTGAGTAGATCTTCACGATTACCAAGGAAATCTTCCGGAAGGGTTCCCAAGCATTGTTCTGCAAACTGGCAGTAGGATGCACAGCCAAAATCAAGTTTTGGGTTCACAAAACGGTGCTCACATTTGCCACATTTCCTTGAGGTGTCATCTTTGTAAAATTCTACAATTGAATCACATTCTGGACAGTTAACTTCAAAAATTGCATCATCTTTCCAATATTGCATATCTTGACCAGGGCATTTCATATCAGCTCTCCTTGAGATTTGTTTGTCGTGAAGAATGCTTGTCCGATTGTATTAGTCATGCGGTGTCAGGTGATAATTGAGCAAACTAGGGGGAATTTCTTGAGACACTGTATTCAAAGACCCTTAACCACGTTACACTATCTATATGAGATAGACCGGTTCGAATTGCTCATCTATGTATAAGTCTACAGCAGTAAAGGGAGCCTTGGTTTGATGTAAGTCAAAAGAACGCAGAAGGTTTACTCGTAAGGCACAGCTGCAGGTCTCATCCTTTAAAAGGCTGCTGACTAGCATCTTCTTGTAGCTGGTTAGGCACCATTTTGCTGTTATATCCACCGAATGTTGTCACACAATCGGAGAAGGTGCAATAGTGCAATTGATGTGGGCTTGGCAAAGCCCTTCGACAGAGTCTCTTCTGGCTATTGCATGCGAGGAACCTCCTGCTGGCTAGTAATGATAGAGGGAATTTGAAGTGTCAGGACCTCGTTTTAGATCTTTTATTCCATAGACTTGGGGGATAGATACATGGAGGTGCACCACCGGCTACTGGGTCAGTTAAAAAAATATGGTGCATGATTGTCTATTTGCCTACGGGGCTGGATAATCTGAATTAATATGTGTAGCCATTCTCCTGAGATTTCTTAGTATCTGGGAATAATCCCATTCCAGTCTTTAAGTGTTTGAAATTTTGCTTCTTATAGAATGCCTGTTTGCCTGGTGCAACATAAATTAGAGTTGTTCCATCACTTGGTAAGCGCATTAATAACGACTCCATGAGTAATTTCCCAACACCCAGATTTTGATGTTCAGGAGATACGACAACATCATAAATTGCCGACTGATAATGACCATCAGATAAAGCTCGTCCAAAGCCTATGATTTTATGTGAGTCATAAGCGGAACAAACAACAAAGCTGTTCTCCGAGGCAATTCTCAACTTTTCAGGATCACGTGTACCAAGAGGAGAAACGCGTATCAATTCACAGACATCGATCCAAGAAATATTTTCAATGCCATATTCAATTTGTATATTCATTTTTTTTTTAAGAATCGAACAAGTGGTTATGTAGAAACTTCGAAGCCGACAATATTGAGGGTTCTACGCTATAGGTAACGTCATAAACCGCCGATTGTGGATCAGTATGCTTGACGACGCGAGGTCTGGGAGAGATAACGTACCGGTTATTCGTTTACCTGGCATAATGCCTGTGTAAATTGGCTGTAGCCCGCTTGATCAAAGTTCTGCGAATGAGTATTCATGAAACCATGAAGAAAGGTGACCTGTGTTATTGTTACCTTTTTTTTCGTTGATAGATCAATAATCAGTTCAGCTACTGAGAAGTGAGTCTCTGTTGCTGGAAAGATAAGCTGTGTTGTAAACAACGGATTTATAGTCTTATAGTGGCGTATTTGGGAGCCATAAAAACAAGTGGCGCGGGATATATTTTTAATCTCTTCTCGGTTGGATATTTTCCAAATTGCAGAGGCACCAATACTAAAGCCAATAAGGGCGACTTGTTTTGAGATAGATTGTATTCTTCTTGAGAGGCTGTCGGTATAGCTATCAAGTCCTACCGATTTGGTGAAGTAGTTGTATGCGTCAGATTCTTTTTTGAAACCTATCATTTCAGAGGTATATGGATCAAATATCTCTACACTTTCTGAAAATGCAGAAGCAAATCGTTCCAGTGCTTTTGTTTTTCCAAAAATATCTGAAATTATGATGTGATGCATGATTGTATTTGTGTCATTTCACGCGCCCTAAGCGGCGATAAATATGTGGTTAAAATGAGCGAGGAACCGGTGTGATCCTGTCCCTTGCTGTTCTCAGTTTGCGGGTTTGTTAGGGATTGAGCTTTGCCCATACGGCGAATTCATTACCGCTAGGCTCGATAAAGTGAAAGCGCCTGCCCCCTGGAAACGAAAAAATAGGCTTAGATATTTTTCCACCACAAAGCTCTATCGTTTTTAAAGTCGACTCAAGATCGTCGCTGAGTAAAATCAATAAGGCTGCGCCTTTTGCTTGCTCTGAATGTAATTTTGATTGAAAAAATCCACCGTCCAGACCTTGATCGGAAAAGGCACTATATTCTGCACCAAAATCTTCAAATTTCCAACCAAAGGCCTTAGAGAAAAATGCTTTAGTCGATGGTATATCCGTTGCGGGAAATTCAACGTAATTTAATTTTTCATAGCGAGTCATAATGAGATCCTCGTAGGCATATAACTGTGGGTGAGCGGCTGTACCGGTAACCTTTGGGGGAAATCGGTGTACGGTCTCGTATCTACTAGCTCGTTGCACTTATTGTACTACCCCAGCCTGAATTATGTTTGTCTTAATATCATTGTTGTTGCATCAACAGGGCAAACTGTAATGCAAAGTCCACATCCGAGACATGCCCTAGGATTGTATTCCATCTGGCTGTCATTGAATATGCGTGCCTCAAAAAAGCATCTATCAACACATTCACCACAATGAATACATGTCTTAGCATTTGTAGCCGCTATGTATTCAGAGTGGACCATAAGTTCTTTGCATCGTTGGGGATCGTTGGCAACAGAGGCGGCGGTGCTTAAGGACTGGTGATAAAACAAACTTTTGGGTCGGTAAAGAAACTGTGGCGTAGGATCAGGCCCCCTGATAGGTAATTAACCAAGATTGATATTTCTCAGGACACTTTTCAGCCATACACTACCCTTTGGTGTAATTAACCAATATAGGGCGCCGCAATTAACTGCTACGGTTAGCCAGTATGTTATTTTAAAGGACAGTTTTTTAGATTTGTGTCTCAAGAAGCTTTGCGCCACTGAGGCACCTGGCCAACCTCCGACTACAGATAACCAATGTAGAGTACTTTCTGGGGTTCTCCATGCCCCCCTTCCAGCGGCATTTTTATCTTTTGCATACATTAGAAAAGTAATGGCACTCATGCTTGCATATATGGCGACTAATATAAGAGGGATTACATTGGAGATAAAAAGCAAGAAGAGCATGCACGCTACGATGCTGAACAAAACGACTGAAAAGATCTTTTGTTTACATGCGAGGGTTCTTTTCTTGTGTCCTTTTACGGGGCGTACGTCTACTGCACATGTGCGTCCTCTCGGATCTGTAGATATGAAATAGTCAACGTCGAGTCCTTTAAAAGGGCTGTGATGTTTTTTACTGTAGTCATTGATAT
>NVXR01000029.1 GCA_002733995.1 Desulfotalea sp.
GAATTCCTCTGAATATCGTTTTTGCAAGTTATTAGCTCAATTCGCCCACTGAAATTATTGGAATGGTTGAGGCGAAAACTATCCTGACACATAGGGGTATCGAACAATTCAATACCTGTTCGCTTATTTTGTCCGCAGCCGGAATCTCCCACCGCACCCAGTTTGTCTCCCCGCAACTCATTGAGATTTTTGTAACCATCACAGACCTGCAGAATGCGGCTGATCAACTGGAACACTACGAAGAAGAAAACCGTAATTGGCCGCAACAACACTCCTATGACAACTATGCACCTGTGTTTCGTGCCATGGCCCCTATCGTCATTGCTGCCCTTATATATATGTACAGCCTAAGTGGCGAGTGGAGTACGGGGAGCATCTGGTTCTCTGCTGGAGCGGGGGATTCTACCGCAATTTTATTATCCCATGAGTACTATAGATTAGTTACAGCACTAACACTCCATGCAAATGCTGCACATCTGCTGGGTAACTGCTTTCTGGGAGGCATTCTATTACATTTCCTTTTACTCTCCACAGGCAATGGAATAGGGCTATTTGCTGTACTCACCACTGCCACACTTGCTAATTTCATAAATGTCATCCTCCACGGCCCAGGACACCTCTTTGTAGGTTTTTCCACTGCAGTATTTGCAGTGATTGGCATGCTCTGCACTATTCGTTTTTCAGAGAAAACCAGGCCCTCCCACGCTTCTTTACTTATGCCGCTTATGGCGGGCTTTGCCCTACTTGCCTTCCTTGGTTCAAGCGGTGAACATACCGATCTCGGAGGCCATCTCTTTGGGCTTGTCTGCGGTTTTTTTAGCGGAAATATCATAAAACTCAAAAATTTCGACAAATGGCGACAATCTTTTCCCCTCCAGATTACCTTGGTCTTCGTTTCGGTTATCATAATATCGTTCTGCTGGCTCGCAGCTCTCTCTAACTAAGTACTTAAGCCTAGACAGCGGTCTGCAAAGATGAGTCCCAAGGGGCGCACCACCTCAAGGATGGTCCATTTCACCGTAGTTACCAACAGTTAAGCGACACCATCTAGAGATTAACATTTGCTCAATACTCTATTATTTGGTTATTCAAAAAGAGGTGAGAAGTATTGTGATATTCAGGAGCAATGGGCAGTATGCCTCCCTACAAAGGACTTGTTTGCTCCATCGACAACATATTAGCGATCTCCCCGATCAATAAATTGACGATAGACATTGCAATCATCTCAATGAATTATTAATCTTAGGAATTAACAGTGAAAAAAGAATTCTCAGAGAGCTCGTTCCTATATTGGTTAGGATTCCTGAGCTCTCTCTCCATAAACTTTTATAATTGACGAGTAGGAGACCATCTATGTCCAATCAGGATCAACAGCCTCCCTGGGGGAAGAAAAACAAACCTCAGACCCCGGAAGAAGTTGTGGCACAACTGATTAATAAGCTTCAAAGTTTCTTCGCCGATAACAAAAAAACGTCCCCTAACGGGGGGACTCCTGAAACACCATCAGGACCATCTTCACCCTTTGCAAGCATTGGTAAGTTTCTCGCCATTGCAATTGTAATAATTGTATTACAGGGAGTCTATTCAGCATTTTACAAAATCACCCCCAGTGAGGTTGGGGTAATACTCACACTTGGAGAGTATTCCAAAACCACCCCACCTGGCCTTCATTTCAAAGTTCCTTACCTCGACAAACTCTATAAGGTCGATGTAGAAAACATCAGAAAAGAAGAATTCGGTTTTAGAAGTAGATTCCCAGGTCAACAGGCAACATATGACCGACGAGGATACGACACGGAATCTCTCATGCTTACTGCAGACAAAAACGTTATCAATGTGGCGTGGATTGTTCAGTACCGTGTGGCTGATCCCTATACCTATCTCTTCAAAGTTGCAAATGTTCGCCAGGCGATTAGAGATATGTCAGAAAGTGTCACCAGACGTATCGTTGGTAACATGGATTTTGACTACGTCCTGAGTAACCGTGACCTCCTGGCAGCTTCCGTAAAAATCGAGCTCCAGGAACAACTGGACAGACTCTTTCCAACAGGCATGTCAGGTGTTTCCATTGGTACCGTACAGTTCCAGGACATCAACCCACCTGACCCTGTAAAACCTGCCTTCAACGAAGTTAACGAGGCGGATCAGGACATGAAACGTTTGGTCAACGAGGCTCAGGAAACCTACAACAGGGTAATTCCAAAAGCTGCCGGTCAGGCGAAGAAGATTGTAGAACAGGCCTACGGATACAAAGCCCAGAGAATTAACAACGCAGAGGGTGAGACACATCGTTTTCTTGACATACTCAAAGAGTACAAAAAAGCTCCAGCTGTTACCAGGCAGCGTATGTACCTTGAGACTATGAAAACAATCTTGCCACAGGTAGAATCTGTTTATGTGATCGACAAAGATCAACAGTCCCCAATTCCACTGATGAATATCACCTCAGTTGCAGGATTGGCCAACCAACCTAAATAGACAGAAACTACATAAAGGAAACAGATATGAAACAGATAGCACAATTCTTTCTTGTTGGTCTCGTCCTTCTGGCAATAGTAATTGTCTATGATGGATTCTTCATAGTCGAAGAGGGACAACAGGTAGTTATTACCCAGTTTGGCGCCCCAGTCGGTGTCCCTGTCGTAGATGCTGGTATGCATTTTAAAATGCCTTTTATTCAGCACACGGAAGTTTTTGAAAAGAAAATTCTGATATGGGATGGAGAGCCTAACCAGATCCCAACCAACGACAAAACCTATGTATATCTTGACGTCACTGCGCGTTGGAGAATAAGTGATGCCCTGCAATTTTTGCAGGCAGTGAATAATCAAACTCGCGCACAATCACTACTCAGTGATATCATTGATGGTACTGTCCGCGATATGGTTAATAAAAACGACCTCATAGAAATTATTCGTAGTTCTGATTGGTCTGTTGATACCATGTCCAACACCGCATCTCCTGCCACCATCGGAGTCAGACCTAAAAATGGTCGTGATCAGATTTCCAGTCAAATTTTGGAAATTGCATCTAAGGTCACCCCACAATACGGCATTGAACTCATTGATGTTATGATGAAGCGGGTCAACTATATTGAATCGGTTCGACTCAAAGTATATGATCGTATGATCTCTGAGAGAAAAAGAATTGCAGCAGAAAAACGATCTATGGGTGAAGGGGAAAAAGCAGAGATCCTCGGTACTGTAGACCGCAAACTCAAAGAAATTCTTTCCGAAGCAAATAAAGAAGCGCTTACCATCAAAGGTAAGGCAGATGCAAAGGCAACTAAAATCTATGGTGAAGCATATTCACAGGATCCAGATTTCTACGCCTTTCAGAAAACTCTTGAAAGCTACCCTTCTATCGTAGGTAAGAATAGCACTCTCATACTTTCTTCTGATTCAGATCTGTACAAGTATCTGAAATCGGTTGACGGTAAGTAGTATTGTCTCAGCTGCAGAGGTGTCGCCTAAGTGACACCTCTGCAGCCCCCACTGCATTTCCTCGCTCTTTAGTCCTTCTTGTCCTCGACAATATCCAGCCCCTCACTCGTACCCGGATAGGCTAGATTCTGTTCTTTGCAGAATCGGATTCTCCCCTTTGCACTTAACAGGTCACTAAATGTTTCCAGCTGACTCTCGTCTTCCAACTCTTCAACCTTTAACTGTTCAAAACGACAGTTACATTTACTCAGTGTTCCAGCACACCACGGACATAATTCAACAACACAACCAAGTAGGTGCTCTTCCCCATCAGCTACTCCGCAAGCGGGGCAAATACTAGCAGTGTCGACCTCTCCTCTTGGGTATGCAACAAGCTCCTCAACGGCGGGACAATCTTTTAAAAACGCATCTTGCGAACTATATTGAAAAAATGCAAGCAGCTCTAAGGGCACATCTTCTCGGTACTCTCCCAGAAGTACAATTTCTTCTACTGACACAACATAAAGATAGGAATAGGACGTACACACCACAACAAAGAGCCCAACACCACCCTGTTCCATAAGACAACTTAGTTTATGGATAGGTTCTTCCCTAGCCTCTGGCAGGATGGTGTAGTATTCACGAATAAGCCGAAGGACTCTTTCATTATCCTTGTATAAACTTAAAACATATCTTGCTTTTTCCAGGTCTTTTTCTTGCACCGCATATTGAACATAGAGTTCAATCTCATCAATCATCGTTTTTTTCTCTTTTCCCACTGTCGTCTCATCCCCTTTGACTGGTATCAAGATGCGCGATTAAGTACATTCGACCTGTACACTCGTTACATCAAGCAATTGTAAAAAGCAATCCCATATGGAATTTGCGTATATGTTCATTTTAGAGTATATTGTCTTTCTTTAGCTCTTTATTAAATAAATAACCTGTCTTAACCAAACAACAAAATAAATCATACATTCAAAGCTATCATCTTGAATATATCTCCAAGACACTTATCCCGCTTACCGGGGTTTGGTCAATCCAGTCTCAAAATCAGGCAGTCAAAACACCGTGGTCTCATAATCAGTGTTTAAGAATTCCTTCCGGTTCTATCCCCGTTCGACCCTGCAGTTACAAACGTAGCACTGTTTTCCTGGTATGGGCTGTTGAGCCCAAAGCCAACACCGGATTTTTGAAAAAACCAAATTCATCGTTCTGATTTTGTCCTATCGTTCCATTAACCAGAGGTCAATTTATGTCACAAAAATATGCAACACTGTCTATTGGAGACAAAACGTATCAACTGCCACTCATCGAGGGAACTCGAGGAGATAAGGCTATTGATATACGCACACTTCTCAAACAGACAGGCTACATAACCCTCGACAGCGGCTATATGAACACCGGTGCATGCACATCATCTATCACATATCTTGATGGTGCGAAAGGAGTTCTTGATTATCGAGGTTATGCGATCGAAGATTTGGCTGAAAAGTGCACATTCACTGAAGTTGCCTATCTCATTCTTCATGGCGAGTTACCCACATTTGACGCACTTGAAACATTCAAACATGACATGCGCAGGTTTGCTCTACTCCATGAAGATATGATCCACTTTTTTGATCACTTCCCGCCTAACGCCTCTCCAATGTCAATTCTATCTACCACAGTCAATTCTTTGCACAATTACTACCCGGAGATGGATAGTGAGAGTGACCCCTATGGTGGCATCACCGTTACAGCAGCACGCCTACTTGCAAAAACCCGTACTATTGCAGCGTTCTCCTATAAAAAGAGTATTGGTCATCCTCTCGTCTACCCCAGCCCAAAGTTGAATTACTGTGAAAACTTTCTCAACATGATGTTTGACAGACCAAATTTACCCTACGAGATTAAACCGCAATTTGTCTCAGCACTCAACAAGCTACTCATTCTCCACGCCGACCACGAACAAAACTGTTCAACATCAACTGTCCGCCTCGTTGGCAGCTCTGGTGCCAATCTATACGCATCCATTTCGGCTGGAATTTGCGCTCTATGGGGACCGTTACATGGGGGTGCAAACCAGGCAGTTATTGAGATGCTTGAGGCAATCCAAAGAGATGGACGCGATCATAAAAAGTATATCAATAAAGCAAAGGACAAGAACGATCCGTTCAGACTCAGCGGCTTTGGTCACCGGGTCTACAAAACATTTGATCCACGGGCAACTATTATCAAGAAAGCATGCAATGATATAATAGCTGAGATGGAAATCAATGACCCGCTCCTCGATATTGCCTTAGAACTTGAACATCACGCATCAAACGACGATTATTTTATTTCCAGAAACCTCTATCCAAATGTCGATTTTTATAGTGGCATCATCTACAGAGCCATGGGAATTCCCACGGACATGTTCACTGTAATGTTTGCGTTGGGGAGACTACCTGGCTGGATAGCGCAGTGGACTGAAATGCAGGAAGATCGTGAAAATTCCAGAATAGGACGGCCTCGCCAGATATACTCGGGCCACACTAGAAGAAAGTTTAGTCCAATGAACGAGCGTTAGTTACAAAAAACACGCAGGGACCAGCATTCAACTGGCCCCTGCATATTGTCCTACTTCGCGAGACTATCCCCCACCTCAAAATTCACCACAAGCGGTACATCTAACTCAAGAGCACCTTCCATAGCTTTTTTGATCATCTCTTTGGCTACAGGTAACTCTTTTTCTGGTAACTCAAACACAAGTTCATCATGTATCTGCAGAAGCATCTTTGCCTGCAAGCCATTTTCAGTTATGACGTCGTCACAATGAATCATCGCTAACTTTATGATGTCTGCAGCAGTCCCTTGTATTGGGGTATTAATCGCCATTCTTTCTGCAAATTGACGCTGGTTCGCATTTTTCGCATCGATATCAGCCACCGTACGACGCCTGCCAAGAAGAGTAGTCACAAAGCCATCTTCTCTTGCAGTCATAACGATATCAGCCATAAATCGCTGCACCCCACTGTATAATCCAAAATATTTATCAATAAACCGTTGGGCGTCTTTACGCGTGATATCAAGTTGATTTGCAAGACCAAAACTGCTCATACCATACACAATTCCAAAGTTTATGGATTTGGCAATCCGACGCATTTCGGACGTCACAAGCATCGATGATACACTAAATATTTCAGCCGCTGTTCTTGCATGTACATCCCCACCTGAGCGAAATGCCTCAATCAAGGCCTCATCCTTTGAGTAATGCGCCAATACCCGCAAATCAATTTGAGAATAATCAGCAGACAAAAATACCAGGCCGTCACCTGGAACAAATGCGCCGCGAATACGCCCACCTTCTTCTGTGCGAATAGGTATGTTTTGTAAGTTAGGATCACTGGAAGAAAGCCGCCCTGTCGCCACAACGGCCTGGTTAAAAGAGGTATGTATCCTGCCGCTCAGTGGGTCTTTAAGATTGCTTAATTTATCAACATAGGTAGAAAGTAGTTTGGCCATAGTTCTGTACTGTAAGACCAATTGCGGTAACTCATGCTGAGTTGCAAGTTTTTCTAAAACCTTAACATCTGTGGAATAACCGGTCTTGGTTTTCCGCCCATGGGGTAGCTCTTGTTCTTCGAAAAGAACCGTTCCCAATTGACGCGGTGAATTAATATTAAATTCATGACCAGCGCATTCAAAAATCTTCGTTTCAAGCAGGGTAAGTTTTGCGGTAAATTCCGTTGAAAGCTGAGCTAATACGTCTAAATCAATACAGATACCGGCAATTTCCATCTGAGCTAAAAGGGTAAGCACCTTCATCTCAACATCCCAAAAGAGAGAAGAGAGACCAAGTAGCTCAAGCTTTTCTTCTAACTCTTGCCACAAAACAAGTGTTCCATACACATCTTCACAACTATAATCTTTAGCCTTATCAATTGCGACGTAGGCAAAGCATCCTTCACGTTTATCTCCACCAGTAACCTCTGAAAATGGCGTGAGTTTAAGTTGTCTCTCCCGGCAGAGATCGTCTAATTTGAGTGATCTCCCCCCACTTTCAGTCAAATACGCGGCAATAAGCGTATCCCCCAAAGGCCCTTGCAATTCGACACCACTATGCTCTTTTAGAACGGTGTAATCATACTTCAGATTGTGGCCAACTTTCAGTAAATCTGCTGACTGCAAGTAAGGTAACAACTCTGCCATTACATATTTTTCGTCCAGTTGACCTGGTACCAGCTCCCCCTCTTCATCAACATGACCAAGGGGGATATAATATGCCGATTTAAGGTTTGTGCATAAAGAAAGGCCTACAAGTTTTGCCCTGCGGGCATTGAGAGAGGTCGTTTCCGTATCAATAACCACAAGACGAGCCTGAGCCAGTTCCGCTACAAGCCCCGCTAGTTCCTCTTTTGTACTTATTTTTTTAAAACCATCTGTTTTTACTTTCTTCGAAGT
This sequence comes from Desulfotalea sp., assembly GCA_002733995.1. GTDB lineage: Bacteria > Desulfobacterota > Desulfobulbia > Desulfobulbales > Desulfocapsaceae > Desulforhopalus_A. Next base: position 7,848 of record NVXR01000029.1, read on the forward strand.
ATCAATTCCCTTGAGTAGAGCCGAAAACTCGAGTTCGGTATACAATTCTGCCAGTAATGCCTCATCTGGCATTTGCATCCTAAATTCTTTTGCAGTGTCAGGAACTTCTACATCTCGCTTTAAGTCAATCAACTCTTTAGAAAGATAAGCCTGCTCACGATTGGCAATGATCTTATCCTTCATTTTTGATTTTTTTAGTGTATCAACCTGTTCATATAAGCCATCCAAAGAGCCGAAACTGACAATCAATTTTTCTGCCGTCTTGGGTCCCACCCCTGGAACACCGGGGACATTATCTGCGGCATCGCCTACCAGTGCAAAGAAGTCAAGTAACTGGTCAGGTCTCACCCCATATTTTTTCTCTACCTCACCCCTATCCATCATCTTATTTTTCATGGGATCAAACATCCTGACATTATCATCCACAAGCTGTAAAAGATCCTTGTCCCCAGAAACAATCACAACCTTATATCCCTTCTCGGTATATTTTTTTGCAATAGAAGCGAGAATATCATCCGCCTCAACGCCCGTCTGCTCAAGCATGAGTATATTGGATGCGGTGACAAATTTTTTAATGAAAGGAATTTGCTCACGTAGATCATCGGGCATCGGCGGTCTGTTTGCCTTATATTCTTTGTACAGATCGTGACGAAAAACTGGCCCTTTGGCGTCAAAGGTAATAGCAAGATACTTGGGACGAGTGTCATTGATGAGCTTTTGAACCATTTTTACAAACCCAAGCACCGCGTTCGTCGCAACACCACTGCTATTCGTCAGAGGCGCGATTGCATGGTATGCCCGGTAGATATATGCACTTCCATCAATAAGATATATTTCGTCTTTCACTAACAACTCCGTTTTATAATTAATATATGCCCGCAGTAAAGCAGGTCCAACTGGTTCTGTTCAGTAGTATTCTTCAGCAGAAATTGCAATCCCAGATCGCAAAGTGTTTGTGCAATACATCACAGTAAATTATGTTTATTGCAGAGAGCACTGGATAATGTGGTGTCCCATCGACTGGCCTTTGGACTCCAAAGGTGGTTTCTCTTCTTTGAAAAAAGATCAGAAGTATTTTACACTACCCTTAATGCCCCTATTGAAAACGACATAATGATCAAAAGAGATGCAGCGCAACCTCGTAAACATAGCTGGTTTTGCCATTTTTGTAGACCCCTATTGTGCTACTCCTATTAATTTTGCACAAAAAAATGGCCCTGAATTTTACACCCAGAGCCACCTTTCATCCTATCTTAATTTCTATTAACCTGCTGACCGGACCCAAGAAGCTTGGGGTCCTTTATCTCCAGAGCTCTCGCCAAAGATGACACTGTCTCCTTCTGACAGATCATCAATACTGAGATTCTTCAGGGAGTTTTCATGAAAATAAATATCTCTTTTATCCAATGAGGTTATGAAACCATACGACTCATGGGGAGATACTTTCCTTATATAACCATGACCATCGACCTGCTCACCACTGCTCGGCTGCTTTTTGTTTTTCCGCTTTTTCCTCTGAATCTCTTTTAACTGCAAAGTAAGAACATCAAAGGATTCAGTAATAGCCGCACGAACAATTTCAGAACTTCTGCTTACAACGACCGTATCATTAGGTACAGTTGCGATAAGTTTGATCTCATAGCCACCTGATTTATGGTGGGTAGTTGCCTCAATGCTAACGCGTAAATGAAGAACAAAGTTTGGATAGTGGCGAATTAATTTCTTTTGTTCTTCCTCGATCTTCGTCTGCCAACCTTTACGTAATTCAACATTTCTGGCTTCGATCTTTAGTTCCATATAATTCCTCCATCTGTGAATAAAGCAGCGTGAACACTGCTTTCTCATACACAACTAAGAGGTTGTCCAAGATAAGATATTTTCGCATAAATCGATTTATTTTCACAAACCATACACAACCATAAAGACGATATAGTGAGCATTACTTTCGTGAATTTTCATGAATTCGTGCAAAATTCCATTCCCAAACAGGCCCCTAGTGTAACCTTGCAAGTTAGGCCCCGTCCACTACAGGGAGAATAGTGCAGGGACAAGTACCACCTGCTTATAATTCAATTATATTCCCCTCTATCGTTTAATCAAGGATTGGAGATTTTTTTAGGTAAATGAATTCTCTTTCTAACGGGTTTCTTTGCTTCAATTTAGTGTTTTATAGCTTTTACATCTATTTGGTATTAGACTTATTTGCCAATAAACGATTGCGTAGTTGATAACGAGAGACAGGCATATGGAAAGTAACAAACACGGCATTATCCTCTTCAATATGGGAGGACCCGAAAAATTAGACGATGTTCGGGCCTTTCTCTACAACCTTTTTTCAGATCGTGACATCATCCGCCTAGGCCCCCCTTTCCTGCAAAAACTCATAGCGTACTCTATAGCCAGGAAACGAGCCCCAAAATCAAGAAGTATTTACAGTAAGATAGGTGGTAGATCCCCTCTTAAACAGATAACCAGTGCCCAAGCCGCTGCCCTTAGCTCTGTTTTAAATAAAACAGAGACCGACAGCTACGTGGTTACTATTGCCATGCGTTACTGGCCCCCTTATGCTGATGCGGCTATTACTGAACTACTGGCACAAGGTGTTGACCAAATTACCGCCCTTACCCTGTATCCACACTACTCACGAGCAACCACCGGCTCTTCTGTTTCGCAATTAAAGAAAGCCATAGCTCGCTTGGCACCATCCATTCGTACCCGCTACATAGAGGAATGGCCGGAGCAGCCGTCGTTCATAAAAGCACTCGCTGAAAATATCACCTCCGGGCTGGCAGAATCAAACGCAGAGCCCACTCAAGTGGTATATAGTGCCCATAGTTTACCGAGCTCATTTATTGAGGAGGGCGATCCCTACGTCGAGCATCTGATGCGAACAATACAAGCCGTCGAAAAGATAACACAGATTAAAGGCCGTCTCTGTTATCAGTCTCGTAGTGGTCCTGTAGAGTGGCTCTCACCATCAACGCCGGATACGATCGAAATTCTTGCCAAGGAGGGCTGTAAAAACATTCTCATGGTGCCAATCAGCTTTGTTTCTGACCACGTGGAAACACTTTATGAAATAGATATACTCTACCGACAGCAGGCCGAAGAGCTGGGAATGACGCTAACCTCCTCAGCTTCGATGAATACCAAACCATTGTTCATAGAAGGACTTAGACAATTAGTAGTACAAGGATCCTCTGAGAACTAATCTATTGCAAAGGCAGACTCAGCCGTCTTCCGATAAACCTGGCTGAAAACGGCGCATGCTCACATTCATCAGGATCGCAAGAGCGAGTATGGTAGTAATTAAGGAAGAACCGCCGTATGACACCAATGGTAAAGGAATGCCCACCACCGGTAAAAAGCCCATAATCATAAATAGATTTATAACCACCTGCCAGAAGATCAGCACCACCACACCAAATGAGAGCAGTACCCCAAAACGATCTTTTGCGTTCATGGCTATGTATAAGCCCCAAATAAGCATAAAGAAATAGGTCCCAAGAAACACAAGACAACCGACAAATCCCCACTCTTCTCCCCATACAGAAAATGCGAAATCGGTGTGCCGTTCAGGCAAAAAATGTAAATGGCCCTGGGTCCCTTCCAGATACCCTTTACCAAACTTACCACCACTTCCTACAGCAATCTTAGACTGAAGAATTTGATAGCCATGGCCCATGGGATCATGCTCGGGGTGCAAGAATGTTTGAATCCGCTGCTTCTGATAAGGCTTGAGCAGCATCTTCCAGGCAAATAAACCAAGTCCTGCACCAACCGTTCCCAAAATACCATAGGTCGATAGCTTCAGTTTTACAAAGACCGTCATCGAGACAAAGATAATTCCAAGCATCAGAGCTGTTCCCAGATCAGGTTGTTTCAAGATCAGGAGAAATGGCAGGGCGGTGAGCCCAATTGGGGTAAGAAGATCACGGAAGGAATATCCATGATTTATCTCTCTTCTGGAGTAATAGCTTGCAAGGGTTATTACCAGCATCAGCTTTGCCGGCTCGGAGGGCTGTAATTTAAAAAAACCAAGATTAATCCAACGCTGGGCACCACCGGCCGAATCACCTACAAAATAAGAAAGTACCAATAAAACAATTATCACAATATAACAGGGATAGTTCCAGAAATGCAGCTCCTGGTAATCAAAGCTGATAACAAATGTGAAAAATGCAAAACACATGAGGAAAAAATAACCCTGCTTAATATACGGTGGTGTGCCATATGGTTTAGGAGGAGACGAAGCGCTGTACAGGTTGAAAAAAGCCATGGTACAGATAAGACAGATAAGAATCATCAACACCATATCAAAGTGTTCCAGCAAACGCCTGTCTATACGAAACATAAGCCAACACCTTCAGTTAAATTATACATACTCATTTACTCATTTGGAATAATATCATTGAACAATTTGATTTAATCGACCACTGAAATATTGTTTTAATACCGCTCTCGCAATTGGACCTGCTCCCGAACCACCATGCAGTCCGTGTTCCACCAGTACCGTTACCGCGATCTCGGGGTTATCCGCCGGGGCAAAGCAGGTAAACCAGGCGTGATCTCTGTATTTATATGGTATCTCTTCATCTTTTAAGCCTCTATACTGGGCAATCCTTACAACCTGGGCGGTCCCTGTCTTGCCGGCAATTCGCAACCCATCAATAGCAACCCTCCTTGCCGTTCCTCGTTTGCCATGTACAGCCTGTTCCATGCTTTTCTTTATAATATCAATATAGTGATCAACGCCTTTAATCTCAGAAATAATCTCAGGAGAAAAACTCTCAATAATTTTGCCTTCCGGATCTACTACCTGTTCAACAAGTTGCGGCCGATAGACCTTACCCCCGTTGGCAAGAGTCGCCGTCATAAGACATATTTGCAGTGGAGTTGTAAGGTTAAAACCTTGACCGATAGCAATGGAGAGGGTCTCTCCTTCCTGCCATTTGGATTTGCGATTTTTCAACTTCCATTTTTTTGTCGGAGTAAGACCGGATTTTTCATACTCCATCTCAATCCCCGAACGCTTCCCAAGCCCCAGTTTTTGTGCCCACTCAGCTAAGCTATCCACCCCTACTCGTAGTCCTACCTGATAAAAGTAGATATCGCATGATTGGGCTAAAGCTTTTTCAAGATTCACCGGACCATGCCCACTATGCTTCCAGCACCTGTAGGTTCTATTACCAAATGCGAACCTGCCAGGACAATAAAAGACAGTATCTTCATCGATAACCCCCTTCGCAAGGCCAGCCAACGCTGTGACCATCTTATAGGTAGAGGCGGGTGGATAGGTTGCCTGGACCACCTTATTGATGAGAGGATGCTTAGGGTTATCAAGCAAGGCTTGCCATTTCTTCTTTGATATTCCACCAACGAAATCCTCAATGTGAATTGTCGGCGCAGAAACTGCGGCTAAGACACGGCCCGTATTAACCTCCAGAACAACCACTGCACCGGATTTATCACCAGCGGCCATATAGCTTTCTGCGATCTGCTGCAAATCTACATCTATGGTCAAACGGAGTTCCCGACCCGGTAGAGGTTGTTCGGTTTTTAACATCTGTTGCTCAAAACCTTTAGCATCAACTTCCGTATAGCTATGCCCCTTTTCACCTCGAAGATCAGCCTCACGCAGTCTTTCAATACCACGCTTTCCAACAGTGTCTCCACCGATGTAAACATTTCTATCCGACGCAGCTAACTCTTTCTTACTAATCGATCCAAGGTACCCTATGACATTCGCGGCCAGATCATTGTAATGATAGACTCGTACCGGTTGCACCTCCGTGCGAATGCCTGAAAATTCATGGTTATGATTTTCAAGGTACGCAAGGGTTTTCCAGTCTATATCTTCTTTTAAAATGACCGGTACATATCGTGGTGTTCGAGACGCCTCTCTCACCTTATTCCAAAGTTCCGAAACCTCCATCTCAAGTATAGGGGCCAAGCGCTCAAGTACATCACCCAAATCATGGGAATCTTCCTGAATAAGTGCAACGTTGAAAGAAGGCCTGTTGGTGACAATCTCCCGACCAAATCGGTCTAGGATATGACCACGGGGAGGGACCAACTGCCTAATCCTCACCCGGTTTCCATACGCCCTTTTCTCATACTCGTCCCCATTGGTGATCTGCAAGGACCAGAGCCGAAGAACAATGACGAGGAAAAAGAAAAGAACAACAACCGCCGCAGCAAGCAGCCGTTTTTTCAATTGATCAAGAGCAGCATCATCTCTTTCTTCAATTTCCTGTACTTCTTTGAAGGGTAATTTCAATCTCATTTCTTCACATTAAAACAACGTATTTCGGCGACGACGGGGTAATTTCCCACGTAATTGACGCCTCTGCAAATATACATACAAGGTGTTACAAATTAAGAACAATGGAATTGCGGCAATCATCACAAGGACGGTTCGCTGCAGAGGCTCGCCCCATGACCAAGCGGGTAACATATCGGGCGAAGAGAGCGAACAGACAAAATACATAAACATCTGCACAAGAAAATAACTGCCCCCCAGCAAAGGGATCTGATACGTTGTTTCTTTAATAGGGCTTTTATTTGTAACCAGCTTTAAGCCAGTTAAGGTAACCAAACACATAAGCGGGTATATGCCTAGTTGAATGCCAGCGACTACATCAAGTATCCATCCAAGGGTAAAAACCAGAAATAATCCAGGTATCCAGGCAAAACGATAGGCCACAAATGCGACAAAGATGAAGATAAAGTCCGGACGCCCAAGCCACATAGGGAGATATTGCAGTAGAGTTGTCTGTAACACAATTAAAGACACTCCAAGTAACCAAAAAACAAGAACCATCATGAGTGAAACGCTACCTCTTGGTTGAGAGATCCATAGAATCTAGAATCTGACGTCTGTCCGTTGGATCAATAAGTACAAATTCGAGTTTTTGAAAATCCACATGGGGAGCAACCTCAATTTCCTGAAACATCCCCCGTCTTTTTTTGTACACTTTTGAAACATAGCCAAGCGGTATACCGGCAGGAAAAACGCCACCAATACCTGCAGTGACAATTTCATCACCGACCTCCACATCCGCATTTTTCAAAACATAATGAAGTACAAAACCCTTTTCTCCAACACCTTTTAATATACCACGAATACGGTTTTTCTGAATCATCGCATCAATGGCACTACTCGGCGCATTGGCCAAAAGAATTTTCGAGTAATGTTCACTTGTATGAATCACCTGCCCGACCACCCCGGCAGGCGCCAGCGCAATCATTCCTTCCAGCACATCATCCTTACGACCAAGATCCACCACAATTGTCTGATACCAGAAAGCGGGTTCCTTCCCTACAACTCTTGCGGCAAGAGGCTGAAAATACAGCTTTTCTTTAAAGGCAAGAAGTTCTTCAAAATGCAAATAATTACTATATCCCTCCCGATATTCACCAAGCTCGGTGAGGTATTTGTCCACAAGAAGCCGAAGTCGCTTGTTCTCCGCCCTCACATTCCACAGGGCAATATAATCATTTTTCAGGGTGGCTATGCCACTAACAGAGCGAGTCACTGCACTTTGCAGCGGTCCCATAAAGTCCAAAGTAAGCTGATGGGGTGTACCAAACCTGCCCCCCAGTAAAGAGGCCAGAAGCAGCAAGCCCACCAGAGCCACAAGCACTATAAGAAACACCACCCTAAATGAAGCAAAGAGCGGTTCTTTCTGGTTATTTTTTGTTTGTTTTCTCACAGGTCTACTACAGTCATGGGCCAAAATAAAAGTGGTAGAAGGATATCCACCACTCGATCCATCCAAATAACGCCAGTTACTCGATGGTAACCTCGCGGAGAATATCTATATTATCAAGGGCCTTTCCAGAACCCAAGACAACTGAAGAAAGAGGATCATCTGCTACAATAATCGGCATTCCAGTCGCCTCTTTCAAACACTTATCCAGATTCTTTAGGAGAGCTCCTCCACCGGTAAGAACAATTCCATTGTCCACGATATCAGCTGCAAGCTCTGGCGGAGTAACCTCAAGGGCACCTCGTACGGCTTCCACAATAACATCAACCTGCTCGGCTATTGCAGACTGAATTTCGTCCGCTGTAATCTGCAAGGTCTTAGGCACTCCGGAAACAAGGTCACGACCTTTGATATCCATAGTCTCATAGGGCTCTTCCGGAAGCACATTACCAATGGTTGTTTTTATCAGCTCCGCAGTCCTCTCGCCAATGGCAAGATTATGTTTCCGCTTAATATATTGTAGTATTGACTCATCCATTTTATCACCTGCAACACGGACGGACTTCGCATAAACAATACCAGACAATGAAATAACAGCGACTTCTGTCGTACCACCACCTATATCAATAATCATATTTGCGGTAGGCTCGGTGATCGGCAGGCCTGCGCCAATTGCCGCAGCCATGGGCTCTTCAATCAGGTATACCTCTCGCGCACCTGCCGACTCTGCCGACTCTTTCACAGCACGCTTTTCAACCTGAGTAATTCCGGAAGGTACAGAAATAATTATACGGGGATGAACCAGTGTTCTTCTGTTATGGACTTTATTGATAAAATACCTGAGCATTGCCTCGGTAACATCAAAATCCGCAATAACTCCGTCTTTTATTGGCCTGATAGCGGTTATGTTTCCCGGTGTTTTACCAAGCATCATTTTCGCTTCCTGCCCCACAGCTAAGACCTTGTTCATCCGGCCATCTTGACGAACGGCAACGACAGAAGGCTCCCGTAGAACGATCCCTTTTCCTTTTACATATAATACACAGTTCGCAGTCCCTAAATCTATTGCGAGATCATTGGACAACCAACCAAATAAAAAGTTCAATGGTGAATACATGCATTTTCCCTTGGTAATTGAGGTGGTTCAGCACACTCTATATGTAGTCTCCCCCCTCCAACAAGCAAGTAATCGCAGGTGAGAATAATTCCGTTGTTGTTGAATGATATAACACTTCAACTAAGCTTGCAAAATATACCAAACCTCATTTTCATTAGCAAGTCATATGCACAAGTGATTCGTATATTTATCATTTTATGTTGACACATAATTGAAACCTTGTTATTCATGCTTCTGCTCTCGCATACAGATACATAGTGGGGCTATAGCTCAGCTGGGAGAGCGCTTGACTGGCAGTCAAGAGGTCGACAGTTCGATCCTGTCTAGCTCCACCAAATATATTAAGGGGTTACTTCACTATGAAGTAACCCCTTTTGTATTACTAGAACACAGATTTAGCCCCTAGTTGCAATATTCTCTACAGTTTTGCTGTATGGAATATTGCAACTAGGGGCTTTTTTTATGTGCATATCTTGCGACTAGACGCCAGCAGAACCTGAAGGCACAGCCAAGGTGACCCTCGCAATCTATTGCGACTACCCACAAACACGTAGCAAGTCCCCACCTCTATTTACCGACCAAGGCCCTATATCTGTCCACATTCTCCAGCCGTGGACGCCGACCCAGTACCGTAGGTAGCTTGATCAACAAACGTAACGACAATAACATACGGTGCGCCTGACCACGAACCATCATCTGCACTCACGACTTCAGACAAACTAAAGATATTCCCAGCTTGAACGATAACCACCCGGTCTGCATAAGCGGCTTCCACAGGATCATCCGTGTAGCGAATGTTAACTTCTACCCCAGCTAAATCTCTACCATCAGTCGCAGAAACGGTTCCTGTTATATTAACGGTCTTAGCTGCGCGGACACAGGTATCATCTGCAGCATTTTTTGAGTTTACAGTAAGACTAGCTATTATCGCTCCACTCGTCGCTGCATGGGCAGGCAAAAAGATCTACTCAATAATCGGTGTCCCCCATTTAGACGGAAGCACATTATAAGCAGCCAAAGCAGTCACTCCGCCCACTATTGTTTTCAAAGCTTTACGCCTGCCTACATTGCCAAGCTCAGGGGAATCAATTGTCTCTATATCTCTCTTCATTTGCAAATCCCTTATTTAAATAACAGTCACCAGCAACTAACAAAAGGAGCACATTTACATAATAGTATTGTAATTTACAACACTTATAATGGAGACAGAAAAACTTTTCCCAGCCATTAGAGACAATGGATGCTTATAAATGCGTGGATAAGAATGGCACGAAGACAGCAGATGAAGGGAAATACGGGATATGGGTGCTTTTTACTCCTCCAACTCCCTCGCCTTTGACAAAGCGGAAGCAACCATACCTGCCGGAACAGAAACAACTCCAAGACCAATTATCAAAATAAAAAATGTGAAGATCTTTCCGCCTACGGTAATGGGATAAATATCACCATATCCAACTGTGGTTAAAGTGGCGACGGCCCACCACAGGCTGTGAAACACCGAGCGAAACGCCTCTGGCTGTGCCGGATTCTCAAAGTAATAGATCCCCACGCCCGCTAAAAACAAAATAATCGCCATGGCAAAAAGAAACAGTGCCAACTCTTCTTTCGCGATATCAAAGGCCCTATGAATCCGTCTAACAGCGGCACTGTACCTGGCAAGCTTGAAGATACGTACAAGCCTGAGAAAACGGAAAGACCTCACAGACCTCAGGTCAAGTCCTGTGGCTAAATAAAAGGGTAGAATCGAGCACAGATCTATGATCCCGAAAAATGAAAAACAAAACGCCCTCCTGTTGGAGGCTACAATAATGCGTAGTAAATACTCAACAGTAAAGACTACTACTGTGAACACCTCAAATTTCCGGAGTAATTCCCTTGTATCTTGAGCAAGATCAGGGAGGGTCTCAACAGAAAAGCTGATCAACGATAAGACGATCAAAATTTGAATAGAGACGTCAAAGACCTTCCCTTGCTTGGTGTCTGTTCTCTCGATTATTTGCTTTATTTTTCCTAGAACACTACTCTCTTCTATCATCTAATGATTTGTCCATATATATATTAACTCGCTAACCTGACAGCAGAAACACATGGGACCCTGCGCACCAACATAGGCATAGTATTTACCAGGTGAACATTTACAATATGTCATCACGGTGTACTACGATCATGAGATATATCCCCCACCTATCCTAAACCACCACCAAGAAAAAAACATGCCTTAAAACTTGTTCAAACAGTACTTGGGCCTTAAAAGCAATCATCAAAAAACATCTGGCCAGTTATCTTTTTTAAATAAAAAAACAAATATCGATTCAAAATTGGAAATATTCTTTTTTTTCCACTAAACTACCTATAGTATTTTACGGTTTTAACACTTGCTCTCCAGCATCTCCGATGATTTATTATGAGAGCTTCCATGTATAGTAGATGTGTAATTCTTGTTGAATTTTCTCTATAGAATCTCCATTGCCCCCAAAAAGATATTCATCTTGTTAGCCCTATTTTTCTGCCTGCTTGGCATAGGGGAAAGTAGTAATCTTTTCACTCTCCCTCAAGCTCTTCTCAACCAAACAAAAGCTCAATATGGTGAACCGGCCAAACGCCGTCTACTTGCATGGCAGGCGTTGATTCGCAATAATTCTCATTTGTCAGACAAAGAAAAGTTAAGAAAAGTAAACACTTTTTTCAACCAACTGCAGTTCATTGACGACATGACTCATTGGAAGAAATCTGATTACTGGGCCACCCCCGTAGAATTTTTATCGACGGGCGGAGGAGACTGTGAAGATTTTTCTCTAGCAAAATACTTCACAATCAAAGCCCTTGGCGTACCAGAAAAGAAAATCAACATGACCTATGTTAAAGCTATTAAACTGAACCAGGCCCATATGGTTGTAACATATTACAGCACCCCTAGAGCTATTCCGTTAGTCCTTGACAATCTGGTGGCAGATATTCTACCGGCAACAAAAAGAAAGGACTTAATTCCCGTTTACAGTTTTAATGGTTCGGGTCTCTGGCTTGCAAAATCTCGTGGTAAAGGTCAAAAAGTTGGATCCAGCGCCCGACTCAAACGCTGGACAAACCTCCTTAATCGAATGCCCAAAGGATTGAAATAAATAAAGGATTATCTTATGACACTCCACAGACAACTGTTCATCTTCACCGGAATTCTGATTTCGATTCTTTTTATCGGTGTTTGGGTCGAAAAACTTCACAGCACAAGATCTTTCTTGACGCTACAGCTCGAATCTCATGCCCAAGACACCGCGACCTCACTTGGCCTTTCGCTTTCTCCAATTATGGCTGAAAACGATTTACCAACCGTAGACACGATGATAAATGCCGTCTTTGACCGCGGATATTACAAAATTATCAGCTTACGAGATACAGAAGGAAAAGTGATCACTGAGCGAATCCTCAATGTTGAAATTGCAGGTGTTCCAAACTGGTTCATTAACTTCATATCCCTTGACTCTCCAAGTGCAGATGCTCTTGTCATGGCTAACTGGAACCAGGCAGGGGTGCTTTATGTTGAAAGCCACCCCGGGTTAGCATATCGGACGATTTGGGAGACTATGATCAGGATCAGTGTCTATTTCCTCCTTGCTGGATCGGCAATACTTATACTAGGCAGTCGAGGGCTCCACCTATTACTAAAGCCACTCAAACGCGTAGAATTACAGGCTGAAGCCATCTGCAGAAGAGAATATCAGATCCAAACGACTCTACCGAAAACCCGCGAACTACGCCATGTTGTCGAATCAATGAATCGAATGACCAGTCAAGTTCGTAATATGTTTGCAAGACAGGCAAAAGTTGCAGAACGCCTAAGGCAAAAAGCATATTGCGACGACTTAACAGGCCTTGGCAACCGACGTTATTTTAACTCTCAGGTTGAGGCTCAACTGGAAACAACCGAGGAGGACGTCCAGGGGGCCTTACTCATGCTCCAGATTAACAATCTGAAAGAAGTAAATGATGCAGGGGGGTTTAAAGCAGGAGACGACCTCCTTAAGAAAGTGGGGAATATACTACAGGATGAAACAAAAATATTAAAAAATGTCGCATTAGCAAGGTTGACAGGCGGCGACTTTGCTATTTTCATGTCGCAGATAAATTCCAATGACGTCAACGAAATCGCAGAGAAGCTCATCACAAACGTCAACAAATTAGCATTAGAGAACACCTGTTACTCAAGTAACCTTGCCCATCTAGGTGGCGCTTCCTACGAACAGCACCTCACCCGTTCTAAACTTTTAGCCGAAGCGGATAACGCCTTGCAGTCTGCACGCCAGGGAGGACCAACAAAATGGCTCGTTAAGCAGATTTCAGAAGATGAGGATTCGGCTATCAGAGGCAAATTGTGGTGGCGGGAAACACTTGATAAGGTGCTTAAAAGTGGTGAAATTGTTCTTTATCACCAACCAGTTATCAGTAGTTGTGCACAGGAAACTATTGTCCATCACGAATTACTCTCACGTATCATATTAGATTCAGGTAAGATCATTAGTGCTGGCATTTTTGTGCCCCTTGCAGAACGGTTAGAACTTATCTCAAAACTGGATAAAGTGATATTAAGTAGAGTTTTTGAAGAACAGGCCTTTCTCACCACGATGCAAACTATAGCTGTCAATGTCTCTCCATCGTCGATCTCAGACCCTTCCTTTGTCCAATGGGTCTTATCAAAACTCAAGGAGCTACCGGACAATGGCGTTCATATCATTTTTGAATTCCCTGAATTTGGGGCAGTTCAGCATTTAGATATTGTCAAAGAATTTTCAAACAATGTCCAAAATCTCGGTCATTCCATTGGCCTTGATCATTTTGGGCAGAGCTTTTCAAACTTTGGGTATTTAAAATCCCTCCGTCCAAAATATGTGAAAATTGACAGGGGTTTCACTAAAGAACTCGAAACTGATCATGGAGATAGTGGCTTCTTTATAGAAGCTCTCGCTGGCGTTGCACATAGCCTCGACATACTTGTTATTGCCGAAGGTGTCGAACATGAAGAACAGAAGAAAATCTTTATTGAAATGAATATTGACGCCCTGCAAGGGTATTTTTTCGCAAAACCTCTCCCCCTCACCTCCTAACAATCCATTAGCCTCAATATCTGTGGTGATTTTCCTCCCCCTATCACCATGGATATTAGCTCTCACTCCCCCTCAGAAATTGATTATTTAGCGACTGACATTCGTTATTCAAAATCAAAAATTGGACTTTGGTACAATTAACATCTGCTGGTGTCAGCCTTACAATCATTAGGAACAAGAAAACATTATTTGAATGCACCGTCCCTAGAAAGCAACATGGAACAGGACAATGCTCTTAACTGTCACAAGCAACCAATGAGGTAGGAAAATGATCGAAGCAGGAAAAGTTCAAGCACTCACAGGCATAGTCACCGCCCGGACCCCAGATGGACAAGTTCGAGAACTACAAATTGGCGATATCGTTTATGAGAATGAAACCCTTGAAACTGCGACTGGGGCCAATATCTCAATTATCCAGGACGATGGGAATCTTGTTTCTCTTGGGGGAAATGATTTACTCCTTCTCGACGACTCTGTTATCAGTGATATTGATCCAAGAGATGCCATTGCCCAGGACGTTGCTGAACTGCAAGAGGCTATTGTCAAAACGCTTGCAGAAGGTGGTGATATTGATGACATTGGAGAAGAGACCGCAGCAGGGGGTGTAACCGACACACACGATTTCCAGGCAGGATTCCATAGCGGAGACGACTCCAAAGGAGACGTCGGTACATACCTCCTCGATAACGAGAATGAACGAACAAACAACGAATATACACAATACATAGCTGACGAACCAGACAGTGAAGTTATAGAACCAGCCGTCCCAGCTCCTGTCCCCCCAGCGGCAGCCCCTCCTACCAGTCCAGCTACACCTTCCACTCCACCTCCTACAATTAGCATCACAGACGAAGATGCCGGCACAACTCCTGGTGATAATAGTATAGTGGAAGGTTCTGGTTCCACTACTAGCGGCAACATCTCAGTCTCCGGTGGCACTGCTATCGCTACTGTCACCATTGCAGGACAAGATATCACAGGCGCATCGACCACTCCTGTTGTAATTACAGGAAACGGAGGCACCCTTACTGTAACCGGATACGATCCAAATTCAGGTGCAATCACATACGACTATACAGAAGATGGTAACGCCGAAGATCATAGCGCAGGCGATAACTCCGTCAACGATCAGTTTGCTGTTGTCGTTACAGACACTGCGGGTGCTACTGCCACCGACACCCTCGATATCCAGATCATCGATACCGCTCCAGTCGCCAACCCCGATGTTAATTCAGTAACGGAAGATTCGACAGCTCCCGTCGTAGGCAACGTTATCACAACGGGCACTGGCGCAGACACCCTTGGCGCCGATGCGACCACGGTTACCGCAGTTACTGGTGGCGCCATTGGCACACCATCCACCGGTACATATGGTTCTATCACCCTTAAYGCAGATGGCAGCTACAGCTATAGCCTTGATAACTCCAATRCARMKGTTCARGCCCTTAATGTTGGTCAGACTCTTGAAGAKACYTTCACCTACACYATCACCGATGCCGATGGGGATTCAAGTAGCACCACATTGACAATCACCGTCAACGGCGCAACCGAGGGCGTACCAACGGCACAGGTCAATGATGYTGACGGCGATCTCACCSCAGCAGMCAACAGTGTAGTTGAAGACACWGCYGGTACTGTCACCGGCGATATTACGGTAACAGCGCCCGATGGCTTTGACTCTGTTACAATYGCCGGMCAGAATATCACTAATGCATCAACTACTCCTGTCGTTATTGCGGGAACCGAAGGGACTCTCACAGTTACAGGCTTTGACCCGAGCACTGGCAACATCACCTACAGCTATACAGAAGATGGTGAAACCGAAGATCATAGCGCGGGCGATGACTCCGTCAACGATCAGTTTGCGGTCGTAGTTACTGACCTTACGGGTGCTACTGCCACCGACACCCTCGATATCCAGATCATCGATACCGCTCCAGTTGCCAACCTTGATGTTAATTCAGTAACGGAAGATTCGACTGCTCCCGTCGTAGGCAACGTTATCGCAACGGGCACCGGCGCAGATACCC
This sequence comes from Desulfotalea sp., assembly GCA_002733995.1. Lineage (GTDB taxonomy): Bacteria > Desulfobacterota > Desulfobulbia > Desulfobulbales > Desulfocapsaceae > Desulforhopalus_A. The sequence goes on from NVXR01000029.1 coordinate 23,803, forward strand.
TTGGCGCCGATGCGACCACAGTAACCGCAGTTACTGGTGGCACCATTGGCACACCATCCACCGGTACATATGGTTCTATCACCCTT
>NVXR01000002.1 GCA_002733995.1 Desulfotalea sp.
CCTACCCTTACAAACGAGTTTTACGCAAGGTCATAGCAAAGAGTATCCACCCTTTCCCTTTCCAAGTCCCAACACAGAAGTTACATTCTTCTGCGCAGACGATACTGCTGAGGCGACTGTGTGGGCAAGTAGGTCATCGCCAGATTTGCTTGCCCATAGCCAGTCTTTTTCCTTACAGAAGCCTACAACACATCTCTTAGCCGCGATATAAGCTGGCTCTGTCCACGGCTCATAGCTATGTGATTGTTTCTTTGAGCGACAGGCATGTAACCTTCTTCGTATTTCATTAGATAATGCGGTCATCGGTAATGCATCTATCTTATTAGCTATAATAAGTGGCGTGCTCATCTCGATATTTAAAACTCAAACAAAACCAAGCATGGACCTACGCCTATTATGACGCTACAAGACTTTAGGCAGGGTAATCGTGAACATTGCACCACCAAGTCTACTGTCACCTACTCGAATAAATCCAGAGTGTCCCTCAACAACTTCTTTTACAAAACTGAGCCCAAGCCCAAAGCCACTTTCGTTTGATTGGTTCGCTCCTCGAATAAATTTTTCAAAGACCAGCGGTTTTTCAGTATCAATAATTCCAGCTCCCCCATCTTCGACCTGTAGCTGAATCGTTTCCTTTAGCTCTACGACCGATAGCTTCACCATCGTTGAAGGATTACTAAACTTTACAGCATTATCTAAAAGATTGAGAATAGCCTGGACAAGAAGCGACTCATCTCCTAAAAGGGGGCTTAATTTATGAGGTAATTCGTAAATTATTTGTATGTTTTTGACTGTGGCACTATGGGCGACTACGCTGGCCGCATCATGAACCACGGTCAACAGATCAAACGGATATTTATGAATGAGATATTTTCCACTTTCAATACGGGCAATATCAAGAAAATCCTCTATCATCTTGGCGAGACGATTTGACTGGCTTTGAATCTGTACCGCATATTCTTTTTCCGGACCTTCGAGGTATTCTGTCAACATTTCAGCAAATCCAATGATAGTGGTGAGAGGCAGCTTAAGTTCATGGGACACAATATTCATGACTTCGCCTTTCAATCTCTCTAGTTCACGAATTTCAGTCACATCGGTAAAGCTTGCAAGAATACCAATAAATCCTAATTCGGTATCCGCTACATTATGTATTACCGCTCTATGATGTGCTTTTCTGCCAGCACATGTTGTTGAAATATCAACAATCCGATCCACCGTTCCAAGCTCTGCCTGCCAAGAGTCCTCGGCAACAGGTGCTTTTGTATTACTTACCTTTTTGTCACTGATAAATTTTTGAAACTCTTCAAGCGTCGGTAACTCTTTTCCTGGATTTAAGGTCGTCGTCCACAAAGTGGAAAAACGATTATTTGCGAGTACAATCATACCATTTTCTTGCTGCCACAGAATTAACGGTGGTGTCGCTTCGCTAATAAGATGATTAATAAAACCATTCTGAAGCGCAAGGGCCTGAATCCCTCTATGCATATGAGTGATATGCTTTTGTAAACCTTCACTCAACTTATGCTGATTCTCCTTGGGGGGCATATATGCCAAAGAAGAAGGTAAGGTCAAAAATACTGTTTCAATCCCAGCCAAAAGTTGTCTATCCAGAGATTTTATTTCTTTGATCATTCCCGTGGTAATTTTTATCCACCTGAAAATAGAATGGGAAAGGTAGCAAATAAAAAGGACAAAAAGCGGCACAGCTGTATTTAAAAAATAATTAAAGTGAAATAAAACAAACGAAAGTAACGTGATAGAGAGTGCAAACCCCGAACAAATTATAGCATTTTGAGCTTCACTTTTATGCGGCCATAGCCATATCAGCATCAGAAAGCAGAGGCCGCATAACCCCCGAACGAGCCAATCCAATTCTTTTAAAAAACTGTTTTCTAGAATATTGTTTAGAATTGTTGCCTGAACCTCAACACCTGGCAATGGATATCTTTTACTGAAAGGGGTGATATGTACATCACCAAGAGCGAGGGCCATTGCGCCCACCAGTACATATCGATCCTTAAAAAAGCCAGCCGCATATTTACCTTCAAGCACATCGGCATAGGAAAGATACAAGAATGTGAATTCAGCTCCATAAAAATTGAGCAGCCGACCTGAGTTTCCATCTGAGACCGTTCTTAGATCATAATCACCAGCTGCTTGAACCATCGCCGCTGCAAATACAGGAATAGCGAATTTTTGTAATTGAACCCGACGGACAATTCCATCCGTTCCAAGCGATGTTTCAATGTGGCCCAGAAGCACTCTATTTGTAAATTTGCTACTAGGTTTGATCAAGAAGTCCTGATAATTTGAAGCAACAGCCATAACAACCGGAGGCGCATTATCAATCGCATCCGCAAAGATTTTGTCTTCGCTATCAGAGTGAGAAAAGAGTAAATCAAAGCCTATAACTTTAGCGTCTTGTAGCTGTTCGAGAAGAAGGGCATGGGTACTTCTAGGGAAGGGCCATGGTCCATATTTTTGCAACGATGTTTCATCAATGCCTATTATAACAATAGATTGGCTGGTTATTCTTTCTCCCCTCGTCTTAAAGAGAAGATCTAAATCAACTTCCGCCAACCATTGGAAAAAACTGGTCTGGAAAAGCAGCAAACAGGTACAAATGGTTATGGAAACTTCCCAAATCCTTTTATATCCAAGTAATTTCATCAAATTATTATAGAAGAATTATCCCGAGAAAAAATGCCAGTACACCTGCATCCCAGATACCAAATGGAGCAGAATCTATTTTGAGTTTTTGTGGAGGAGTCCACGGACTCACTTGACCATCATTGAGCACTCCACGTACACGCACGTAATACGTGTCAGGATCAATATAAGTCGTATAAGAGAATTCTGGTTCTTCGAGGCCCTCAGCCGAGACGAGAAGCTCGGTGAAGTCTTTATCCTTGCCCACCTGAAGATCGTATACAATCCCCTTACCCATTGAAGCCCAGCGCAAATTCACGCCATCTTTATTTGATCCTTCTAGAGGACCCAAGGAAGCTTCTTGTTGGATTGTCCAACTATCAACAATGGAATATAAAGATCTAAAATCATCAGCTGCTATGGCTTGAACACGAAAATAATATGTGCCTGGTTGCAGATTAGTACACATATAAGTGGTCTCTTTTTGAATGAGATCAACTACAAGATTAATAAAATCACTATCCTTAGCCAACTGCAAATGGTAACTGGCAGTACCCTCTTCTTGCAACCAGGCTGATTGTAGAGTCTTAGTAAAAGTTACCTCGCCATCGTGTGGGGCGAGTAAGAGGGGCGATCCAGGTACCGACCTTACCTCAAAAGCAAATGGTGAAGCGGGTAGACTTTCGTATTTTCCAGAATCAATTGCGGTAAGAAAACCAAAATAGATACCGTCAGGTAAGGCTAAAAGAGTGAACATACCACCGGGCTCTGTGATCTTTTCTAAAACTGTATTGTCACCTTGTTCATCGGTTGTAACCCGCAGGCGATACTGAAAAACATCTGAGTCAACGGGTGCTGTAATTTTTACAGGAAGTACCTTAAAAATATCTAAAATAGCTGATGGTACAGGTATTGTTGGTAATAACCGTGCAGGTTCTGGAATCATCCCCTCAACGACCGAAGTTCCTTCACCCTGCTTAAGCGAAAGAACCCCGGCATCACTCTCAACACGCACAACCCCCTTAAGAGTCTCCACAATATTAACATTATCTTCTGTTAATTTGAGGCGAAATTCTGTTCCTCTAACGCCGGTCACTGAAACCGGAGTACGGGTTATAAAGCTTTCATTTACCTTCAATAGTTTCTTTACAGTATGGGTGATTCTACCCTTTTCCAGGAAGAATTCAGCCTTTAGACTGTTGTCGATCAATCTCACCAAATAGGTCACAGTAAACTTAGTACCACCGGAGATGCGTGTGTATTTGTTATCGGGAAAGATGAGATGAGTAAAACCATCATCTTCAGTGACGAGGGTCTGGCCTGGATAGATGAAATCACCCTTACTCACACGCTTCAATTTTTTACCGTTCCTAACGATGAAAACGCCACCAACAACTGAAGCAACTTTTGCAGCTAATTTTTCACCCTTTAGAAGTTCGATCGGCGCGTATAAAATGTCCCCTGCAGAGATGGTGTAAGGCGGTTTGAGATTGTTGATCTTAGCAATTTCCTTCCAATGATACTTGGAGGTACAAAATTGGCGGGTAATTGCAATAAGGCTCGTACCTTGTTGTATCTTTATGGGAATGAGGGTTTCCGCATGAAGGGATGAATGCGAAAAAAGCAAACAAACTAATAAAATTAATTTTCCAGGATATCCAAACATTAGGGTTCGTCGCTTTATTATATGATTTATTGTAGGTTATTCCGTAACATAAGCACACCAACTATGTGTGCAGGTGAGCAACAGTATTAACTGAGGCCTCAACAAGCTTGTAACCTACTCCTGCTACGGTTTCTATTTTGATACTACTCAGAGAGTGCTTTGCCATTTTTTTTCTCATATTGGCTATATGCATCACTAACGCTTTAGTTTCCACAGCACCATTGTATCCCAAAACATCATGGAGCAAAGAACTATGCGCAATAACTTGTGTTTTCTTTTTAGCCAGATAGTGCAGCAAATCAAATTCTGTTTTGGTAAACTGAACAAGTGAACCATCAACGTTGTGTATTTCCCGCGTCAAGGGATTAATCTCTATTAATCCTATACTAATAGTATCTTCTACAACACCCTTTTCCACTTCAACCATCCTACGAAGCACTGTCTTAACACGTGCCAAAAGCTCTTTTGTACTGAATGGCTTTGTCATATAGTCATCTGCTCCACAGTCTAGTCCGCTGACCTTATCGTCAACGGTACTTTTATCTGTAAGCATTATAGCAGGAGTTGTATTGCCACTACTTCTAAGCCGTGCAAGAGCGGTTACCCCGTCTACATATGGCATGACTACATCCAAAATAATAATATCAGGCTGCAACGCATTCACCCTCTCCACAACATATTTACCGCTCTCTTCAACCCAAACAGTAGCCCCATTTTGTTCAAAGAAACTACGTAGTAGAGAGACAACCCCTATATCATCTTCAGCAACTAATATCGAGACACCATCAAGCTCTTTTTTATACATTTTTCCCCTATATTCATCCATTATGGATTAATAACAGTATCGCTTATAATCATAAACGTTTTTTGTCAGCATTACGAGACAGCATCTGAATCTTTTAATTGTCCTAGTAATTTTCTGGCTGCATCTAGCGCAGGATCATAAACGACAACCATACTGTCCCCCTCGCGGACTATCGCCCGAAGAACATTGATTCCGCGCTGGCTGGCATGTATTTTTCCACTGCAACATATCGTACGGACCAATTCATCTCGTACCATTGAGGGAAGAGTTGTTCGCTGCTCCATGGTTTCTATAAATAATATTTGAATATTAGGGTCATCAAGGGGCGACAGCAGGTTAATAAGTAGACATTTTACATCGTCATTAATAGTTGATGCTGCTGATATCAGTCTGTCACTCACATTCTCGCCACCAAGAGCAACAATACAACGCAAGACCTCTCCCTGAACCCTTGAATCCGGATGACAAAGGAAGGGGCGTGCAAATGAGTAGAGGTCGGGATCTCCGAGAAAGCTTAACAGTATCATGCCATTACGAACAACATACCATGGCTGTTTGTCTTTGAGCCTCTCAATTAATAGTGGCAGTACACCTTCCGTTTCTTCTGGTATCATCTTAAGCAGATGGAGACGTATCTCTTTTCTGGTGCACTTGAAAAGACTATGAATCATCGCAGCCGATGAATGAGGGGCCATTGCCTTGAGCAAATCACCTGTTATAACTTGATCTGGATTTTTAGATTGTAGAAAAGATTGAATTAACACACTAATCGTTTTTTGATCGGCGATATCTCTACGAAGTTTATTTACAATTTTTTTAAATTTTATATCGGTAGGAACCGTACCGCAATGAACCCCTCTGGACACCATTACAAGTGGCTCTGCTTGATGCCATAACTGCAAAGAAAACATCTTTTTTATCAAGGCGCCTATATGGGTGAAAATGAGTTCATAACCAGGATGATACTCACGTTCCCTACGTATCCATCCAGACATGATCATAGCCACAATTCTGAAAATATCTTTATCTCTTTGGCCACGCAATAACTTTGTAAATTCTGCCACAATACCTATGGCTTGCAGTCTTAGTGTGTACTCTTTATGCTCAACAACACACGTTCCTACTTTTTCTAAAATGTTGACAACAGTTTTTTTATGACCGAGAGACAATAAACGTTGCAGATAGTGCTGAAGATCTCGACAAAATTCTCCCCTCTCCAAAACCTCGAAATAACCTTTTTCCAAATCATACATTGCATGCTGAAAATGCAAGAGATGTAGTTTATCGTGATATTTTATCGGCATTTATCTTTTATCCTCACTGTATGTTATTATAAATACAGTATATCAACAACTCCCCGATGCCCTCCCAAGCCCCCCGCCGCTAGCGGGTCATTTACTGCACAACAGGAGTTCAGTTCGTTTTAACAGTGAATCAATAAAAAGGTTTACGTAAATCTCGCAAGAAGTAAGAGATAGTTGCTCTAAATATATCAAAAAAAACCTATATCAGGTACATGCACAAAACTTCTAAACGAAGGACAGGGAATTATCAATATCTCCTCTCCAATGTTTACTGAATTATTACCCGCATTTTCCTTACATTATTTTATCCTTATTGAAAGACGACCAATTTAAAATGCTCAGAAATGACATACTTCTAAAAGAAATAGCCATTCTACCGATAAGTATCTACCCCGTACTGCCCAGACGGCAGTATTTTATTTTAAGGTATACTGCTGTTAACACAATCTTATTTATCACTTTTCTCAAAGAGAGAAAAAGAACAAAGGCCACTCCATGCTGCACTACTTTCTACAGTATATTTTATTTGCAATAAAGATAACGTATCACTGATAAGTTGCCAATGTCTAGCCTCCTCCCTCCTTAAACTGACGATAAATACGGGATAACGATTAAAACCCTACCTCTGGTTCAACACTTTTCTCTTTTAATCGTCCCTCTTCTTTCATCTTAAAAACTTTTTGTGATATCATTTTTATCAAGAGTATAAAATATTTTTCAAAGGAACAATTGGTCTATGTACAACTATTCAAATTATCGAACAGCAAGGAGTACAGAACAATCAGTTGAGGTTATTGATCTTCTTGTTACACAGCCCTCCCAACAAACCTTTATCGAAAGAATGCAGAATCTACATCTAACTGCTGAGCTCGATACAAAAGTTATAGACGCATCTGCTGCAGACATAAAACGTTTAAATGTTACTCTAAAGTTATCAATTTCCGAAGAAAAGGAGCTTGCTACTGAAGTATTACTACTGCGTCATAAATTTACAGAACTTGTCTGGAAAACAAGGCCATTCAATCAGGCAGCTCTGACGGTAATCCAAAATATTTACCTTTTCCGCAACCGCAAAATATTCTTTGACCCGAACGGGCCTCTTTACGAACAGGAAAGACGTGAAGCATTAGATATTTTTAGTAGTCAAAAAGAAAACCTCTCTCTGCCTCTAAGTAAAACATTTCAGCACCTCATTATTGCTAGGGTATGGAATCGCATCATAAGCCAATGCGAACCAGAGGATTACACTTCAGACAAATTTATTGAACTGCAAACGATAGTTGAGCATCTCAATACAATTCGTAACATTTATGTGTTACTCACGACGGGACTCGTAAAAAAGATAGTCTCTCAGCTCGGAGATATTTACAAAGAAGGTCTCTCGGATGAAGATGCCTGCCAGATCGGAAGTTTTGGCGTAGCGCGAGCGGCATACAGATACCATCATTCGTGCGGTATCCGTTTTTCAACCTACGCAGCAAACTGGATCCGTAAAGAAGTACAGCGGCAATCACTAAACGGCCGTCTCATAAGAATATCGACTCATACCATTGAGCAGTATTCACTTGCTCAAAAACGTGATGACACGGATCAGGTAACGCTTTATTCTGAAATAATAAAAAGAAGTAGCTGTATCCAGGAGGATACATCAGATTTAGGAGATTGGGACGTCCAATCACAACCACAAACACCGTCAGAACAGGAAGCACATATTGAAGACAAAGAACTGAGTCACAACATACAAGCACTCGTCAATGAGAGCCTAGCTCCAAAAGAAAGTGACATTATAAAACGACGATTTGGCCTCCCCCCATACGAAGGCGAGCCACAATCCATTATATCAATGAGTAAAATATACGGTGTCACCAGAAGCAGTATTTATCAACTAGAAAGCAAAGCATTGAGTACCTTAAAAAAAGCTCTCAAGGCTTCGCTGGTTTACAACTGACTGACCCTCTACATACTAAATTTATTATAACAGATCACAGGCCCGCTTGGATTTCTTTGTCGAGAACAGAGGTGATTTTATCCTCCATCGTCTGGGAGCGGTCGGTCCTCGTGCCCATTTTTATGGTAGTTGTAATACGGGGAGCCCCCATGCCATGGATTTTTTCGTGACATTTTTTTACAGCGGCCATAACATCATCCCATTCGCCCTCAATGTTAGTTCCGTATGCATGTAATTGGGTTTTAAGTCCCGCCTCCTTTAGTACAGCATGACACGCTACAACGTACTCAGAAACAGAAACACCAACCCCCATAGGAATGACACATAGATCCATTATTACTTTCATCAGTCTCTCCACAAAAATGATATTAGCCCGCATTTCTCATGAATACTGTATTGCCTTCAGGTAAGCGATTGAGAATCGTGTAAGATATTTTCCACTATTTTGTGTAGAAAAAGACCTCTCAGTGTTCACCAAAGCTCAGCCCATACGCCAGTAAAACCTCTTTTTTTAATACAGTAGCCATAGCTTATCATGGCATATTGCAAAAAACAAAGAACAGCCAGCGCCTGAACTGATGAGAAATTCGAGTTAGCTTAAATAAGCATATAGAAACTCTTCCTACCCATTCATCACGATTTGAAAACTGCAACACAACCAGCAAACAGACTTTTTAACGAAGTCGATGCTCCTTTTTTAACTGTTTATACACCAAGGTAGAGACATGACGTATGACATTACTACGGGATTTCATCCAGCGACCATAGTCTGCGGGACGAGAGCGCCTTTCAATAATACCCACCAGTATATACGGAAACCTGCCCCCTGCTTTGGTTTTAGGAACAAGTATTCCCATATCACCACAGAGATGGGCGGTAGAACCCGTTTTATTATACACTAAGGTCCCTTTGGGGATGGGGGTGCCATTATATAGTCGATCACGTCCAGGCAAAGCCATTAAACGTCGTATCTCATTTCCATAGGGCAATTTTTTATGCCATAACGCTCTCAGAAACCGGACATAATCTGAAGGTGCTGCACTGTTGAGATAGGTACGTCCCCCAGCTGGAATATACTCTTTGATTTCTGTTTTTTTGAAAATATGAGAATAGTATTTCTTTAGTATAGCTTCACACTTTGCAGGTCCACCGACCTGGCGCATAACCCAGTTGGTGGCACTATTATTACTACGTTGAATCATGGCCGCCAATTTTCTTCTGCTTTTAGGACCGTATTTGAATTTACCTTGCTTTACTTGGTGAAAGAATGCGAGTGCCACAAAGGGCTTAATCATGCTGGCTGCCTGAAACGCCCGATCTGCGTTGATATCAACAATGGCCTTATCATTTTCAAGATCGTAAACCATCCAGCCCGTTGATTCATCTTTACCAATCTTGCCCTTACGCCTGAGTTTATTGATATAATCCTCGATGGATTTTTCAAAACCTGCATAATCAGCTGATTTTGCAATGGACTTTTTCTTTTGTTTTCTCTTCTTCGTACTTACAAAGGATCCTTTCTTAGGCGTCTTAAGTCTCGAGATAATAACTGTTTTTTTAACAACAGCCCTCTCAACTGCCCGATCATTTATCAGGCTAGATTCACCATATACAGTAGGATTATTGTTTTCCTTCGCCACAGAAACGGCAATTCTTTTAGAACGTAATAACTTCCCCTGCTTACGAGCCACAAGAGTGGTTTCCCTCTTGCTTCCACGCAGCCGGTATATCAACTTATAATTCCCATAAGCAGTCTTCTCAATAAACAGATTTTGCTTAACCTTTTCACCAAGAATCATGTAGAGCTTGTCATATCTTTTCTTGAGAGGACCAATATTGGGCCCCATGCCATAACTTACATTATAGAGTAAATGAAAGTTCTGATCCTTTGTTGCATATGGTTCATCAAAGCCTGCTATGTTAAGTAATTCGGCATGTTGAATAAGAGTACGACTCACGGTTCTGGCACTATCATTACCATCATAAATCAGGGCGTATTCCTTTCCTCTCCCTACAACTTTCAACTTTCTTTGTATCTTTTCATCAAAGACTGATTCCAGTTCTTCTTTGTAATCGAGAACCCTCTCCAAATCAGTTGTCAGTAAATATATAATATCATAAAGATCCCTTTTCTTAGCCCATACATCGCTAGGCTGAGAAAGGTTCACCAGTAGACAAATTAATACTGGTAGAAAAAAAAAGCACCGATGGGAGAGCTGTAGCGACAACTTCATAAGCGAGTCTAAACGACCTCATAGTAGAGATATATGTATTCAACAGTCGATGAATTGCAGGAACCACAAAATCATTTTTTACTCAGCTTGCTATACAAGCACAAGCGTGACTTTAAAGTCAAATAAGATACCGTTTTTTTTAATAAAAATAATTTATCTGTTTGCATCAAATAGATCCTCAACAGAACTAATGCCACAAACAGTAGCCATTGTTTATAACATCGACTGAAAATAGTTGCAGACAAAACAGCTAAAAAAGCACAAATCGTTACCAGATAAACACCAGAAAGCACGACAAAGTCGTATCATTGCTTGTCATTCATTTGGAGATCTTCTTATCTAGAACAACTTTTTCCAAATTTCCTCTGTTAAAAACGGCAGTTTTCTATTATATTTCGGGCCTCATTGAAATCAGTATAGACACACATACGTCACATTTTGTTCATGTTTTCCATATAGAAAAAACATTTGATGCCTAAAACGCTCGAACAAACCTGCTGTGGCACCACACATATTGCGCTGACAAGATGCACTCCACATATCGAGTGCTGTCACAGGGAGAACCAATGCATAGCATGAAGAATAATGATCCAGAAATACACTCACTAATCCAACAGGAAGAACAACGTCAGGCAAAAAAAATCCGCCTGATTGCCTCGGAGAACTATGTTTCAAAAGCTATACTCGAAGCAAGCGGTTCCATACTCACCAACAAATATTCTGAAGGCTATGCTGGCAAGAGATATTATGAAGGTCAGCAGATTGTTGATCAAATTGAGGAACTTGCAATCAAGCGGGCGAAAGATCTCTTTGGTGCTGAACATGTAAATGTGCAGCCATACTCAGGATCTCCGGCTAACATGGCGGTATATCTTGCATTTCTAAAACCTGGTGACACGATTCTAGGAATGGCCCTCCCCCACGGAGGCCACCTCACCCACGGGGCTAAAGTTAGTATTTCCGGAAAATATTTCGATGCCCAATCCTATGAGCTCGACCGGGAAACCGGCAGACTTAACTACGATGCAATACGGCAAAAGGCTAAGGACGTTAAACCAAAAATCATCATTGCCGGCCATTCTGCCTACCCAAGAATCCCTGATTTTAAAATATTTAGAGAAATTGCGGACGAAGTTGGTGCATTGCTTATGGTGGACATGGCACATTTCGCTGGCCTTGTGGCAGGTGGTGTTCATCCGTCTCCAGTGCCCTATGCCGATGTGGTCACCACAACAACCCATAAATCACTTCGTGGACCACGAGGGGCAATGATTCTTTGCAAACAAAAGCATGCTGCCGCTATTGATAAGGCTGTTTTCCCTGGGGTTCAAGGCGGTCCTCACGATAGCACGACGGCTGCGATTGCCGTAGCGCTCAAAGAGGCCTCTTCTGATTCTTTTAAAGATTACGCGGCTCAAGTCGTCAAGAATGCAAGTGTTTTGGCGACATCACTTATGGAAAAAGGATTTCACCTGATCACTGAAGGCACCGAGAACCATCTTCTCCTCGTTGACCTCACCAATAAAGGCTTATCCGGCAAACAAGCTGCTAAAGCACTTGATAAAGCAGGTATCGTTATGAACTGCAATGCCGTTCCCTACGATACAAGAAAGCCGTTTGACCCCAGTGGCATCCGTATGGGTACACCGGCGATTACCTCTAGAGGCTTTAAGGAAAAAGAAATTATCCAGGTAAGCGAATTTATTGATCAGGTTGTACATAATTTTGAAGATGAGCAGTTTCTTCAACAAACCGCAGAAAAGGTAGAAAAGCTCTGCAGTGCATTTCCTGCTCCTGGACTTGAACATCTGTAAGCTGTTTGTCATAAAGCCTCCTGTTCGGAGGCTTTTAACGGTCCACAAAGTTGAATTCCGTATGAAATTTTCTAAAAATACAGGCCAAACACAACCTGATCAAGAATTACAGTTCACAACTGTTACAAACAAGTAGTGGACAATACAATCAACTCGATGTCATTTTAATTCTCAAAGCTACTCCTGATAACAAAACTTCAACTATAAAATAAATAATTCTATTTACAGCTGCCAGTAATATCGCCTCATTAGAACCAACATAAGGCGACAAGGCAAAAACTAGGATAGCCTCTCGAATTCCGAGACCAGCCGGCGCGAAAGGAACAACAAATCCTGAAATATAGGCGAAGCAGTAAATACCAACAACATAAAAAAACGGTGGCACTGTCGATGCGAAAGGAAGGACTGTAATCCACAGCGATGCTCCAAGAAAAAACCAGGTGAGAGCTAACACCGGGAGAGCAATTAACGGTGGCGACAGCTGTACAATCCAGTATGACAGTTTACAGTTTTTAAATAATACAATGCCTACTGTTAGTATCACCAAAAGAATAATAGCAATCAACCAACTCAAATGAAATGGCGTAGTATAATTTATTAGAGATGAATAAATAAACTCAGGGCCATTCAAAAGAAGTAAAACTATTGCAAGTATACAGGCTGACGCACTCACCCAAATATGTTCAGCCAACATTGAATCACGAATCGCAGCTGATGAAATCCCCTGTTCATGCAAGACACTGATGCGCCCAACAAACTGCCAAATTGAACCAGGAATATATTTCCCCATTTGCGTTAAATTATACACCCGAAAGCAATCTAAGAAGTTAAACTGTATTGCAAATTGGCGCACTGCAAGACACATATTTTTAACCAAGCATAGCTTAGCAGAAATGACCAAGACGGTCGCAGCCAGTAACACCCACAGAGACAGAGAACCCAACATCTCTATGATTAAAACTCTTTTATTTATCGCGTAAAAAAAGATAAAAGCTAAAATAGAAAATATCCATAACCATTTAGCAATATTTCTGATCAGATTCCAGTTCATGACTCATTCTCTACTAGTTCAAGAACGTATTGAATCTGACGGATGGACATTTGTTTTACGCATGGTAGCTCGGCAGCAATTTGATCAGAGCGAAGCTTACGCTCAGCTAACAGCTGTTCTATACAAGCAATGATTGGTTCAACGCTCCCATCTTTATAATCCAAGACCATATCTTGTTGAGAAAAACATTCCATTACTTCAAGGTATTTATGACTCCAGCCAACAACCATGACAGGTATACTTGACGCTAAAGCGGCTACCATAGCATGAAAGCGTGAGACGGAATGCACATCACAATTCTTAACAATACAATGAATCTGCTTGGCATTAAGCGAACCAGTGAAAGCCAGCACATTTCGTTTTGTTTCAGAGTCAAGACCCTGAAGAATACTGTCTAATAGTGGTAAATCATTATTGTGAGTCTTATCCATATCTTCACCACGGGTCGCATTAGGATACAAAGCAACAGAATACCCTCGATCAACCAACTCAGCGATAAGCTCTTGCATTCGTAAAATATAATCTCCCCCAGTTGCCTCGGAACGAACTGCGACCACTATACTGGGACAGACTCCGATAATGCACTTACCAGATTTACGATATTGTTGAAGTTCATATAATGTCTCATCAAATTCAGAACCTGGTGCACTAAGGCTAAATTCACCCTCAAAAAGGAAAGCGATGTCGTCCGCACGCTGATAATTTACTTTTTCCCCAAACAAAGTCTGTAAATGTGAGTTCGTTTTTTCACCACGTGTAAATATCTGCCGACATCGTCCAAGAAACACCTTCGCTATTATTCGATTTACTAAATTTGTAAAAGGCCCCATAGCCTGCGCAAATTTAATAACTGGCACTCCAAGAAGCAACGCTGGTAATATAGTCGCCACATTAAAAGGTAGAAATTTTTCACGACCATCAATAAATGAAACCCCTGCTAAACAAACTAGAGCACTTGATGAAGCTAGAGCTTGCACAGACTGTGGAAGCAACTTTTGTAAAAAGGTTAATCGCAGAACTTGCAATAACTTATGTAATATTGAGCACGGAAGCAAAACCAGAACGAGATACATGGGTGTTGAAGAATATATAGATATCAGGCTATCATCTACCAACTTGCGATCACGCTCTGGGTAATAACTAAAAATATTGAATGCCATATCGCCGCTACTGTGACTCGTTCGCAGTTTAGCAATTGTTGTAGTGAGCATAGCTTCTGCACCACGGTTTCCTTCGAACGTTGCACCGATAATTGAGATAGATTTCATTATAATGACTCAAGAGCTTTTTTGAAGTAAAGATACAACTTGAGAATTGGCCGGGGAGTGCCGAAAATCACCTTTTCCCCCCACGCCTTCTCGCTTAAACACATATTCCCAACAGTTATCAACGCATTTAGATACTCATGCCACGCAACTTCCTGTTTCACAGTATCTTTAATATGAACCCCAAACAATCGACCAGCCTTGTGGCGTGCTGAAACATTATAATGGGAAGGACCAATCCGAGATTGGCCATCCATAATCTCGCGAATTTCAATTTTCGAGCTATCAATAGCATTAGCGGCTAACGCAATATCATGCATACGAATCCCTGCGTCCTTTCTGACGATCACACCGGTATGCTTAATAGGGCTACTTCGCAATCGAAATAGCCAAACATCGCCGACTGACATATCCGCATCATAACCATAATGGTCATTGCAGCTCATGCACTTTCGCTGACAGAAAAAAAACAAGTTTTGGTAATCATTAAAATATTTTGTTGGTTTTGATTTAACAGTCCCATCATCGAACACCGCCTCTAATTGACCACGCCAATTACCAACACGAAAGCGGTAATCGACTATCTGCTTTTGAGACTCTCGTTCAATGCGGGCAGTAATTTCATCTATGAGTGCGATCCGAGAATTATGTCCACAAAAGAGTGCTATTGTGAAGACAATCTTATTAGCTATATCAACATACTTATTACAAAAACGTTTTAACGCAGTTATATCGCATGGCAAGCCAACTATTGCAAGACGACCTTCAAACCCTCGAATCAATGGGAGGACTTCTGCAAGGAATTTCGCCTCCACATACTTGCTCCCCCGTGCAGCGAGTATATCTTCTACTGTTGTCGCAATGAAAAATCGCGCACGCACACGCCCTTTACGTACTGATGTTTTACAAACAATTACACCTTCAAAATCACCACTTTTAAGTCCTTGAATGAGAAGTGAAGTCGTAGTACCACCCGACGCAGATTTTTCTCTTACACTAACATCAGTAGAATGCGTAATAAATGCATCCTGATATTCACCAACATAATTAAGAACAGCTTCATCTGTCCATTTTTTTTTGAGACATTTGTCTAACAATTTACCAATCATATTTATACCATTAGAGCTATTCTTGATTTCGTGTCCTGAACCGTATATCTTCAAGCAATTTTCGATTTGCCGCCAGTAAATCCGCGACAAATGCAATGAGAAAAGTCTGAAAACCTATGCCAAGCAAAAGGCCTGCAAGAATCAATGATTGAATATGACCGTCACCATCGCCCTGCAAATAATACCAAAGAAATCTTAATCCGATTATAAAACCTGCACTTGTCAGTAATGCTCCTATGGTCCCAAAGAAGCAAAACGGCCGATAAATGATAAAGATACGCACAATAGTAACAACACTTCGTTTAATATAAGATGGGATACTTTTTAATAGACGCGACGGTCGCAAGTCTTCATTTACCCTTATTGGCACCGAAGTAATTGCCATATTTTTCTGTCCGGCCTGAATAATAGTTTCCAATGTATATGTGTAATCGCTGAACACCATCAAACGCTGGGCAGCGGAACGACTTATTGCACGAAAACCACTAGGGGCATCGGGGATATCAGTTTTACTTGCAACTCGTACTACCCAGCTCCCCAGTCTCTGCAATTGTTTCTTAACTAGAGAAAAGTGCTCAATAGTTTCTATTGGCCGTGTACCAACGACGATCTCAGCACTATGCTCCAAAATAGGTATAGTTAAGGCTGGGATGTCATTTGCGTTGTATTGATTGTCAGCATCAGTGTTAACAATCACATCAGCCCCTAATTTCAAACAGGATTCTAAACCCGTCATAAAACCACGCGCTAATCCTTGGTT
The DNA here is from genome assembly GCA_002733995.1 of Desulfotalea sp. GTDB lineage: Bacteria > Desulfobacterota > Desulfobulbia > Desulfobulbales > Desulfocapsaceae > Desulforhopalus_A. The sequence continues at coordinate 16,609 of NVXR01000002.1, forward strand.
TCTTGTGTGCCGTACTACGTGATCGATACCATTATTCTGGGCAACTTTAATTGTTTCATCCGTACTTCCATCATCAATTATGAGCCACTCGACTGTATCAAACCCAGGCACCTCTCGCGGAAGATCTTTCAGAGTAATAGCAAGAGTATCCGCCTCATTAAAACAGGGGATTTGAATAATTAGTTTCATATTAGATCCTTTATATACTTACATGTATACACATACTCTTATTCTGCAGGCAATTAGATCATTTATGATTTTGCCTAAAAATATTAGAAAGATGTAGTTTAAATACATCAATAATTACGCTTGATTGTTCTAATGCCGGCCGTGTTGATACTGTATTGCAGGAATAATATACTAGAAACAGCACCCCCAACCAGAGATGTATTAATCTCTCCAGCAGAAATACTAGTTCTCACAAGAAGCGGCTTCATCAATTATATGAAGTTCAAACTGTGAATAACCGGGTAATCAAACCGTCTTCGTTACAAATTAGACAAAACGATTTATATTGTTTTTTAAAAAGTAAAATCCTACTATGAAGTTTTATTCCCTGAAATGTATGGCTATTTAATTAAGACCTACAACTTTGATTACATTTGAATCCCCAATAGAAGGCAACTCTCCCAAATATACAGATTCCGTATCAAAAATAGTCTTTATACGTTCGAGTTGTTTACCACGAAATGCACAAAAGAATAGTTCTTTATCCATAGCAGTTTTATTATCGTAAAAACCAAGCAACTCTGAGTTAGTAATAGTGTCAAGTATAGGAGCTATTGACTCTATATTAAATATATATTTCATTGCAAGCTGATACGCATCAGCATGACGAACAGTGCCATCTACAATGAGAATACTAGTCAAGGCATCATACATCTTTGAGTGCTCTTGAAATTTATCTGTCATTCCAACGTAATGTCTTAATCCATGAGTGTGCAGTGCCGAATTATTCCTAACGATCCAATAACCACTCATACCTACCCAAAAACACAACACTATAATTCTAACTAATCTTTGGTTTGTAATTCTAAGTAACACATAATCGATTAAAGAAGATGAAGTGAAAATTAGCAGTGGAAAGACACATATAAGATAGCGGCGCACCAGCCAATAATGGCTATCACTATGATGAGGATTAACAAGTGTAATCAAAGATGCACAAATAAACACAGCAATTATCGAGTATTTTTTATATTGACGATTCGCTATAATCAGTCCAATTCCTAAAATACCCGTAAACAGCAGAAAGGGGGATGCATAAACATTAAAATCATTTATAAATCCCACTTTGAAAATTGTTTGACCACTCTTGCCAAGTTGCATAATTGAAGCAACAACCGTCTCAGGGAATAATCGTTCAAAATAGCGCAAGTAAGTAATCACTAACATCAAAAGCATTATGCACATGCCTGTGTACAAATTTACTTCCCGAGAAAACAGCCACCTTGTATTTCCTCTAACAAACCTTTTAGCTGAGTCACAATAACAAACAATCAATAAACAAATCATTATCATTGGTAGCAAGTAATTCTGAACTACAAACAATCCTCCAAGTTGCCGTGAATAATATTGTTCACCGCTGCCTATGGCTGGATACCAAAATATCATGGATGAAAGAGATGCCATTAACAGCATATATTTAAAGGTATTAGTATCACGTTTTCCAGTTAATTTAGCATAACACACCACCCCATATGTTATCATCGGTACGTAATATATAATTGATTCCATCCTTATCGCAAAAATAGAACCAAAGAAGAATCCAGCTAACCCAAACACTCTACTGTTTTTTGTTTCATGCCCTATATAAGCTAAAGCGAGCGTTGAGGACACAGTTGCAAGCATCAACATTTCAGACATAGGTACAGTAGAATACAAAACAAACATTGGCAAACTAATTGCTAATACTGGAGTTAAGACCTGTATAAAAATATTTTCAAAAAATCTCCGTGACAATATACAAAATGACCAATAAACCATTCCTGCAAATAGAATATGTACGTAGTATGCAAGGTGTAGATCGAACAGCATTGCAACAGTTAAAAATAGTTTATTTAGAGGAGGAAAAGGAAAAGTAGGGCGATGTGATGTCGTTGAATTAATTTTATATACAACATCAGCAAAGAATTGACTATACTTGTCCCCTTGAAAATCTTCAAAATACAGCGAAGAATGAGTTAGCTGATACGCAGCCTGTATAATATAATTAGAAGCATCCATTCCAAAAGATACTATCCATTCAGAAGGTTTATCGTAATAGGCAAAAAAGCATATAGTTACAACGAGATGAAAGATAATATATGGAGAATTTGAATAATAGTCGTAGCCTATAACTTTTTTATAAAGCAGCGTCATCTTGCCTGATTTTGCGGAGAAGCATGTCAATAGAATTAAAATTACTACATAGGTAACGAAAAAGTTATATTTGGAGAAAACATTACAAATTGTTAATCCGTACATCAACAGTGCAGGAAATAAAACACCAGATATAAAACCAATAAAAAGATACTGTGGAAGCTGTATCCTTTCATTTATAGTATTTAATGAAACAATCGTGCCAGTAAATAGAGTAAACAACAAATATAAAGTTACTTCTAAAGTCATGTCACACTCTTTTTAATCTTATTAGATTTTTTAATAAACTTTTTTTTCGAAGACGGTATTGGCTAAAAGTACAATGAGACATTACTTATTCCAGTCATCTCAATATTATTTTTCATTCGACGGACATTGATATTCATAAGATTTCGATGATAATGTTAAAGGGGCAAACAACTATTACTATCCGCACAGGTGGAGTGCTATCTCCGAGTAATTACTTTAGCAACAAGAGTCCTCTTGCATAAACAACACTGTGTCGCCACTATGAAAGTCAACTTATGCTGTAATATCATACCAACCCGGTCAGTAAACCGTCAGCCGTACACACGCCATACTTAGAGTTTGGATTAATTTACGTGCCTAATACCTTACCTAATCGATTGAATCGCGGCCTTTACAGTCAAATGATGAGTACATAGCAACTGTATCTTGCTGCATCACCCTAGCCATTTACCAGCAACCAGTATATTGAGACATATTTTGTATGAGCATGAAAAATGAAGCCTTAATATTTTTTTGTTTCTCCATAACATTCCCATAGGCAGTCTCTCCAACCCTTTCTGCATAGTCCTCTGTCAAGGCGCAAGAAAGACACGTTAGCCACTCCTCTTCATCCCTTGCAAGCCAACCTGTAACACCATGTTCAATACTATAAACCATTTCATTAATTGGTGAGGATATCACGGGTGTCCCGACAGCTCCCGCCTCTAAATATTTGATACTGCTCTTTGCATTGCTAAAATCATTAATTTCAGCGCTCGGGACTATAACTACTTTGCATTGCTGTAGCGATTGTAAATACTTTTCATAGGTATCAAAATCCTGAAATAAGATGCGATCAGAAAACTTTTGAAAAAAGTCAGCCTTTCCCACAAACCCCATCACTAGCAATCTGACATCAGCATTCTCACAAAATAATTTATCCAGAACTGGTAATATCATCTCAAAATCTCTATCGTGAGTATTTGAACCCGAAAAATAGCCTATTAATTTTTCCTTAAAAGGTGGCTTTTCATTATACAAATTCTCATACAGATGTCGCTGATTATCCCGTAATGTATTTCTATAATAAAGAGACATTTTTCCGTACTGCTGAGCAACTGCCGCGATAGTGGGTGTGCTACCAAGTAAAAGATCTACCTTGCAAAATGTTCTCTCAATACTCTCCAATAGTTTTTCATATTCATCAAAGGAAGCAGAGGAAGGTTCGAGAAAATAGAAATGCTTTAGAAAATCAGGGTGGAAAATAAGATCGTCAACATCCAGAACTGAAGTCACCTTTTTTGCAGATGCATCATGCAGCAAGGCCTTAAGTTTCTTTGTCAACGGCGTTCTAGACAAATATATCAGATCATATCGAGATGATGTCGTAGGTATATCCTCAATTGGGACAACATCAACATAACAGCCCATTTTTTTAAGATAATGACAAGGATTTTCAACACGATAAAAATATGGAGGATCCGCCTTGGACAGGGCATGAACAATTAGAACTCTGATTGGATCTTGCAAAGAGTTGCTAAATGTATGACTCATAATATTTTGAGCTGACGGTAAAAGTGCGGGGGTACTGCCCAGACGATAAGCATCAACTTGCGGTAAAAACTCTATTTCATCCGCCAAAACAATCCCAACATACTTCTTCAAATACTCTGCCCTTGCAAAAGAATGATAGACAGATTTTGCATAGTTCTTAATGGCATCCAAGTAATCATCATACTTTTGAGTTATTGTCGTAATTGCATCAAGTAAACTCGAATCTGAATTATCGGCTAACACCACCCCTACTCCATTGGCGGCGACAACCTCAGCCGGATTTCCATAGGGACCAACGATAACAGGAACACCTAGTAATAATAGAGCCTCATACAGCGTGTATGAGTAAGTTTCGGGACAACAGGCCGGCATTACGGCAATATGTACCCCATAGCTTTTATGAAGATCAAGCAATTCCCGCCAGTTTCTGTAAGCCAGAACAGGAGGAGGTGTTGCATAGGCAGATAATACATTAGGTTGCGCATGCCCCCAGATAGAAGGCACGAATCCCATCGAAAGCATTTTCTCAGTACATTCAAGAAAACAATCACCCCCCTTATGGGGGTACAACGCACCAAGAAAAATTACATTTTTACTCGTTCGACTTCCTATATTTCCATAGAGATCCACTTGATCCATAAATTCTATAAAGGAGAGAAAATGAGGCAAAATTTCAATTTTTTGTGTAATATCACTTGTTCCTAGTAGCTTGGTCGTATAATCCCGACAGCTTTTTGAAGGAACAATGATTTTGTCTACAACAGTCAATATATTCGCATTTTTTAACTTAACATTGCACACCTTGTCAGAACAGTAGCCACTATCATCAGTTGCAAGACAGAACTCGCCCCGATCATCCAGCAAAAAAGGATTAGAGCAAAACAAATCATAATCATGAATTGTAAATACTTTTCTGGGAACTTTGCTTCTCTTTAGCCAATCAACAACCTCAGCCTCTATACAGAATGTATGATGTATATGCAGTACATCTAGTCTCTTTTCAAGACATTCCATAACATGAAGCAGAGCATCTTTATCAAGATTGGGAATATCTATACGCTCATTTTTATTGGCAAAATATATTTCGTAATTGGTTCCACACAGTTTATCGGGGGAAACAACAAACAACTCATAATCACAGCTACTCATTAACAAACCGTCGATCAGCTGTCTGACGTGCTGTTGCACCCCACCCTTATAATTTTTAAAAGAATCATGAATTACAAAACAGAAACTTTTCAAGTTACTTTTTTCTTTTTTCTTCCCCAACAACATTAAGCGAATGATTTTTCGATATCTCTCGAGATGATTATCACTCAGATGCTTGAACACCATTTCATTATAGTAAGGATATTTCTCTAATAGTTTTTTAGAGTTCTCCTGCTTTAACTTCTCTTTAGCCTCTTGACTAAATGACATCGACTCATGGTGGAAGACAAAACACTCGGTACAGATGGTGTGCTCATACCCTGCCGCTATAGCACGCATAGACCAATCATTCTCTTCGCCGTACCCCTGAAGAAAAGTTACTGCATCAAATCCTCCAACCTCATTGAGAACCTGCCGGGACAAATACATACAAAACCCATGCCCTGAGGGGGTGTGATTTTGGCCGCCGACAAGGGCTAATCCCTCAACAACTAAAGAGATTTCAGTTGGAGAAAGCTCATAGATAGAGTCAGCACCAAAGGGCCAATTTGTTAAAGATGCAATGGTTGCACGATTGGACAGAGGCGTAACAGACGCGATTTTTGGCGCACGATAGCAGGCGTGTTGTAATATCTCAAAAACAGCACCATGAATCTCCGTATCACTATTCAAGAGAACAACATCAGCATCATTGTGAGCATACTCGAGGCCAATATTTACAGTTTTTACAAAACCTTCATTAACTGCATTTTCCACATACGTAACATCGTCACGGCTTAAGATGCCAGTTTTACTAATTAACGCCCTTGAACCTTCCATTGGTGAGCCGTCATTAATCAAAATAAATGACAATTTATTATCCACCTTCGGATAAGAGGTTACTATTGTCTTTATAAGACATTCCAACACCTCAGCTCCTCTGCTACTGGCTAAGTAAATTGGAATTATTACAACCACCGTTTTTTTTAACTTCTTTGGCTCTGTACCAAAGAGTATCCGACCATTTGTGGTCTTCTCAGCTGGTGTGTTATGGGGCTGACCACTTCTGTGCAATATTAGATTAGTATTTCCTGCTAAAATCGAAGGATTGCAAGCAATATAGGTGTTTGTTATAAACTCGTTAGAAGGATTTCTACCTTCCAACCATCCTTTCTCAATATAGTGTAAAAGAGGGTTGATTCCCTGTTTAGCGACATCCTTATACACTGACAAATAGTAATCGATATTAAAGAACTGACTAGGAGCTCTTCTCTCTTTCCAACCGCAAACAAGAAAATGCACCAAAGGTGAAACCTTTAGAGGATCAATATCTTCATTTTGCTCTATATAGTAGTTAGACGAAAACAAAGCTTTTTCTTGACTAAAAAGCCACAGAAACCGAAGGGAGCCTTTTAGATTTGAAGGTTCTTTAAGCAATTGAGCAAACAAAAAAGAGGTTCTGGCATAACTAAACATCCTTTGCCAGAATGAACCTTTAGGTTGTTCTAAAATCTTTTGAGGCAACGTATCAATTTTTATTTTCTCGGCAGCAACTTGAAGCGACTCCTTTTCTGCTATGTCCACCTTTTGCTGTAAATATTCAACGAGTTGCTTAGAAATAATTGTTTCATCTAAAGAGCTATAAGCAATGTCGATTCTAATCTGAACAACCCCTGGACGAGGTGTTCTGAAAAAGACACTCGAATCACCGTGCGGAAAATAGTAAATATTAGATTCAGGATCGAAGTGTCCATTATGGCGTATGAGCTCAACCGTTTCAATACATCCATCGGAAAAAATGCAGTCGATTTTCAATCTATTGACAATACAAGGTATATTTAGAGGATCTAAACGAAAAACATCGAACTTATCTCCTGTAACATTGAAGATATAGCTAGTATTTTTGTCTATATAATTTCTAGCAGACTCTTCCTCTCGGAAGCCTTTCCCTCTGTCCCAAAACAGCTGCATCAGAAATTGTGAATAACCGATATCGGTGTTTTTTTGACGTAATGCTTCACTAACATTAAACAGAGGATATCTACTCAACAGATCTGTAACTGTGTTTTCTAACCTAACAGATCTCCAAAGATCCATTTGTCGTACTGATAGTACGCTCTCAAGATCAGACTCTTCACATTCTTCATGTCTCAACCTTGAATCAAAGGATTTATGAATAGCGTCCTCAACGGGACAAGTAGGAACAACTCCACGCCGCAAAAGTTCATCACAAATCAACTTACCGTATTGTTCCGGATCCCGCAGAAAACTGTTAAAATCTACATACAAATAATTTTGTTGAAAATCATAGGTATGCAAGTACCACAAATATGTCTCCCATATTGCAAGACTTTTATATATCGAAAAACCATTTCTACGCTGGAGCGAACGAGAGACTTCCAAGGGATTTCGCAAGCATACAATGACAAGTGGATTTTGAAAATATTCCAGCCAAACAGGCAAAGTAAGTGAAAACCTAGGATCTTTCAGTAAAAATGAACAATCATCCTTACGCAAAGAATTGAGAACAGTTGCAATATTCTGTTGAATCTCGTCAGTTATACACCTGTTATTTAAAGCAGTTAGGTCAAATTGATGCCAAGAAGAATTAGCACAAGCCAAAATATCATCATTAATGCACATGACATCCTGCCTCTCAAAAAAACCTTTTTCATTATCCTTTGCAGCCCCCAAAAGCATCTTGGGATCTCCAACCTCTATACCCAGATTTGCCAGGAACGTGGCGACTGCTGAAGAGCCTGACCTGTGCGCACCTGTAACAATTATCTCACGACTACTTCGTTTACCCGCCACTCCCCCCCCAAAATATAAAATAACACTAAAAAATAGATTAAGTACAAAGATCCATTAATCGACTAATATTACCAGACTCCATATTTGGTAAAAAACTTCACTTACATTGACTATCTTCTACACTAACAAATGTATTTGTTTTGGTAGTATCAGCAATACGCATAACAGACACGGATGAATCCATATCAAAGACCCCAATTGCTGGCATATCATGGACGACCTGAAAGGGAATTGCATCAAATCTACGATCGTAAACAACATAGTCCCCATCTTCAAACCCCGCACAACCAAATGACAACAGATAATCACCAGGATTTAAACGCAGATCATGCTCAAAAGTTACAAGAATGCTCTCTCCTGGTACAACTACCCCTGTGCAAGCTTCCTTAAAAGAAGTATTCGTGCCAGTAAGAATTAAGCCTTTAACATCTCTAATAGTAAAGGCTACAATAGGTTCCTCGAGCTGTTCTAAAAATTGCACATGAACCCAAAAAAGATACCGTCCTCCATGGGCAAATGACTGCTGCAGTTTCGCATTTAGTGTTTTAATTCCAAAATCTACAATTTTAGCCTTACCATTGCCATACCTATCTTCAGCTGGATTACGTAAAACCTCCATAGTTTCACCATCAAGATTTTCTATTAAATCCTCGATGGTCTCAAGCTGAGCATCATTCTCACTGCCATTATGATCAATAGCAGCAATACGCTGGCGGGCAATCACATCTTTAACAATAATTTCGACATCAGTGGACTTGTCTCCATCACTCTCAAGGGTATTGTTTGTTCTAGCGCAATCAACAATGAGTCGATTGTAGGTATCAATTACCTCTTTAGCAGGTCCTTGAGTCAGCAAATCTCCTTTGTTAAGCAGTATCGCAGAATCACAATATCGAGCCAGCAGATCAGTCGAATGGGTGACAAACAGGATAGTTATGCCTTGTTTCTGAAAATCTTTAAATTTAGCAAAACATTTCGCTTGAAAAAGTGTATCACCAACCGACAGAGCCTCATCAACAATAAGGATATCCGGCTTAACATTGATGGCAACAGCAAAAGCCAGCCTAACGTACATTCCGCTAGAATACATCTTTACAGGTTGATCTATGAAATCTCCTATATCAGCAAAAGAGAGGATATCATCAAAATAGAGATCAATCTCATCCTTTCCCATTCCTAGTATAGATGCATTTAAATATACATTTTCTCTACCCGTGAATTCAGGATTGAACCCAGCTCCAAGCTCAAGCAACGCAGAAATACGTCCATTTACATGTACATCTCCAACACTTGGTTGAAGAATACCGCAAATAACCTGTAACAGAGTAGACTTCCCACTCCCATTACACCCTACGATACCAACAGTTTCACCTTTTTCTATCGAGAAAGAGATATTATTCAACGCAGTAAATTTATGAAACCTATCACCACCCCAAAAAGGGAATAAAGTATCCTTTAGCCTATCAATTCTCTTGTTATAGAGTTTAAAATGTTTACTTAAACCGGTAACTGTAATTACTTTGCTCATCTCATTAAGGATCTGTTAATAATTGAAAAAAAGAGGGCTACAGAACATCTGCAAACTGGGGCTTGAGTTTAAAAAAAACATAGATACCAGCAAATAACATCAAACCTGAAATCGACCAAAAATATAGCGTTTCATAGGGACGCTCCCAGAATGGAATAAAATATATAAAGGAATCCCGATATCCTTGCACTATGTAGTGCATAGGATTAAGCTTTAATAATAGTTGAATTTTAGGAGACATCATCTTCGCATCCCAAAATATAGGCGTTGCCCAAAATCCAACTTGCATTACCACTCCAACAATTTGCCCGACATCGCGAACAAAAACATGCACAGCCGCCAACCCCCACGACAACCCTATTGCCAACAGGATGAGACAGAACAAATAATAAAATGCCTGTAAATAAAAGAAAGAAAATGGCATCCCTTGTAACAACAGTAGCCCCAGAAGAATAGACACAAAAACGCAATGGGAAAACAATGATGTCAGAACATTAACAATAGGCAATATCTCAGAAGGAAACAGTGTTCTTTTAACTAGATTTGTAACAGAAATCACAAGATTAGGAGAAGCATTAACAATTTCCGAGAAGACAAACCAAGCCGCCATTCCAGCAGTTAGCCAAACCACAAAAGGCACATCATTTGTAGGACGCACCCGAAAACCAATACTAAAAATAAACCAAAACACCAAAATCATGACAAATGGCTGAATAAAGGACCATATCCACCCAAGAAATGAGCCTGCATACCTGGCACTAAGCTCACGGCGTGCCATATTCTTAATGAGGTCTTTGTGAGAATATAACTGTTTTAATAAATACATCTATTCCAGTAAGTTAAAGGCTATGAACACACATCTAATGGAGTGTTACCTACTAATATATCCACTTTAAATGTCAATATGAAACAGGCCGAGCTATACCATGTTGAAGTACGCGAGGCAAGTCATATGTAATCAGCCCATTTTTAGTAGCCACAAACAACAGAAATTATAACTGCCCAATATTTGAGACTTTTCATCAACAATTCAGATTTAAAATACAAGTATACATTTCTTTGCCCCTTCTCCTTTTACAATAACTAAAGAATCGGACCGAAATAAACGTATATAATTGCTCATTTCAAACACTAGCATACAGCTATGAAAAAACCCGCATTAGCTGTAATACCGGCAATCCCGCAATTAGATCTTTTCTTGGAGACGATTCTCTTCTTCAAGCTTTTTATGAATGCCATCAGCACAGGCATCTATGCTACAGTATTTAAGAGCAATTTGGACAATGTCGCGTAGTGAATATTATGTTTGCGGCAAATATCGACTATGGGGTAGTCGCTCGCTGCTTTTTTTATATCCAAAATAGTTGACTATCGCTAAATTTTGACTTGTTCATAGAGTACTACTTTTTTCGAACATGAACCTGCCCTTTGACATAAATTTGATTCTGTAGTTAATACCTTGATAAAAAGAGATTATCTCCGAGAGAAAACGATATAATTTATCCATATCATCGATGTGTAGTTCATACCATTCGTTGATATATTTCTCAAAGATTCTTTCCAAAGCCCTATTTCATAGTTTTAGCGCTTTTTTCATCACATCAACAACCTTATCTTGCTGGTCTTCACTAATACCCACCCATAAAGGTAAACGAAGGAGAGATTCGGACTTTCTATCGGTAACATCCAAAGTTCCATGCGTCCGACCATAGCGAATTCCCGCAGGCGACGAGTGCAAGGGCACATAATGAAAGACTGAGTAGATAAGATTACTTTTGAGCTCATCAATTACATCCTGTCGATTAATCCCGGGAGCAAGCAATACGTAATACATGTGCGCATTGTGTTGACAACTTTCTGGAACGATGGGACGTCGAAGAACGCCAATAGATTCAAATGATTCAAATCTATCATGATAACGCTGCCAGCTCGCTAGCCGTTCTTGTGTGATCCGCCGAGCCTCTTCCAGCTGAGCCCAAAGAAAAGCTGCTATCAACTCTCCTGGTAGAAAAGACGACCCAACCTCTTGCCAAGTGTATTTATCGACCTCGCCACGGTAAAATCGACTGCGATCAGTGCCCTTTTCTCTTATTATCTCAGCCCGTGAGACTAAGTCAGGATGGTTAACCAATAACGCGCCTCCCTCACCTGCAATTACATTCTTTGTTTCATGGAAGCTATAGGTACCTAGATCACCAATACTCCCTAACGCACGTGTTTTATACGTCGCCATCACTCCCTGTGCTGCATCCTCCACAACTTTCAATCCATACCGTTTGGAGATTGCCATTATTGTATCCATTTCACAAGCAACTCCAGCATAATGCACAGGCACGATCGCACGAGTCTTGGATGTAATAGCACCTTCTATGAGACGTTCATCAAGGTTCAGAGTATCTTCCCGAATATCAACGAAAACGGGTATACCACCTCTCAAAACAAACGCATTGGCGGTAGAAACAAAGGTATATGAAGGCATGATGATCTCATCCCCGGGCTGAACATCCAGCAACAAGGCTGCCATTTCAAGGGCTCCAGTGCAGGAATGAGTCAACAAAGCTTTATTGCACCCCGTGTGCTTTTCTAGCCAACTATGGCAGCGTTTGGTAAAAGGCCCATCGCCGGCCAAGCGACCATTAAAGTGGGCCTCAGCAATGTAGTACAACTCCTTGCCTGTCATATAAGGCCAATTAAATGGAATATCTTTATTCAATTATTTGTTCCCTCAAATTTACATTTTGATCCATAGTTTTCATAAATGATCCCTTTGGCCCCAACGTCAACCATGGGAGACAAATGATCAACTTGTCCTCCTTTAAGCAAAAACATGTCACGGCCTTTTTTTGAAAAAAAGATATATTTCGATTGAATTGGTAAAACAAGTGATTCTAAATCATGCACAACAGATATTGCGATACCCGCCTCCGGTCGCCACAACATCCTATTAATCCGATTATCGGAAACACCTGGTGAGAAAAGCAGCATGGTATTGCACCATCTGTTTACATCTGGAGAATAAACGACAGAAGCGTTAATCGTTTCTTCAAGTCGATGCTCTTTTGTTGTCGTTCCTAAAAAGTTTAATCTCCTAAAACCAGTAAACGTAGGCACCACTAACGGTAAAACAGATATTTGAAGTAAAAGAAGCAAAGATAAAAACTTAAGATGCTTCCCATTGCACGTTATTAACAAAAACACACAAATAAAACTCGGAGCCAAAACTCGATAGTCCCTCCAAGAACCGACTTCATAGAACAAAATTACCAATGTTATGGACGTCAATAAAATGGATAACGATATCCATCCAATTAGTTTTTGATCTTTTGATAAGTTGGTTTTATTTTTTGTTATGCCAACTAAATATACCAGATAAATAATGAGTGCCGTCAGTTCGTATCTTAAAAGAGCTTCAATGAAGCCCACCCCCCTCCCAAGTCCCCAAAAAGATCTGATGTTATTTGTGACAGTTGCAACGAAAGAACGAAAAGACTCTATGTTACCTGTTAAAACATAATCCACAAAGAGGTCAATCTGACCTATTTTAGTAACTGGAGAATAAATACAAGTTATGACGGTAACGGAAACGAACAAGAGAAGGATGCTAGAGAATACCTGCTGGTATGGTCTGCTACCCCGCCGACCTAAGAACAGAACAACAGCAGCAAATATCACCCCCCATGATGCACGAACAACTGTAAATGTAACTATAAGGAAAAACGTAAAATTCTTACTCTTCCAAACACAATTGGGGACTGAGTTGGACGTTCGACAACCAATAATTTTAACTATTAACAAAGCTAAAAGAATCCCGATACTCTGATTAACAGTCTCTTGCATGCCGGTTGCTAGAAAATTAAAAACAAAAAATGAAGTCGTTAGGAAACCAGAGATAAGAAGGCGCTGGATCCGGTTTATAGGCACAGTCCAAAAGAAAGCGAACAACGATAGAGACAATACAAGGGAATTCAATATAAGTGGAGAATAAAGTCGCCAACCGAAAAACAGACTGTACACACCCCCAATTACTGGAAATCCAGGCCCATGCGGACCAAACGGAGAGATGTGAAACTTTGACGGAGTTTCATTTATGACTGAATATCCTCCATCAAATCCAACAGCACTCAGACTATTAATTTCATTCCAATAATGTAATTCATCTGAGTAATAAGGCGCAAAGTCCCTTAAATCGAATCCGAAGTATAGAAGAGTAATAAAGCAAAATAAAACTGGCAAAAATGAAAAAAAAAGCACCTCAGTAATTCTAGTTTTATTACTATTTTCAAATAAAGCGATCTGCATTTATGGTATCCAAAGTATTTTCACTACATTTGAAGAATACCAAATTAAACCAGATATGAATTGAATTACTCCGACATAACCTGGAACATACAGTACCCATTGACGAGCAGACGACCTAAAAATAGTATCTGCAATAACCTTCAAATAGAACTTAATGCAAACGAATAAAAGTAAAAAGTGCGCGATCTGTGCAGACCACCAGAAATTTCCTGCCCCTGTTCCTCTGCCTGCAACATTATCTACCAAGACATACGCAAAGAATAGCGAAATAACAAACATTGCACTACTGAGTTGAAATTCAATGTCTTGGATTATTTTTTCCCTTGTCACAGCGAGTAGCGCCAAGGGGAAGGCAATTGAACCTACAAGTTTTGGAACCAAAGTCCAACCACTCGAATTTATATAAAATACTTCTAAAAGACTAACACCTATTGTATTCCCGCTATGTCCAGTATAAAAAGCGATATACTGCCATACAAGTATCGCAATTGCAGGCACAATTGCGCTAACAACTGAAACAACAGCCCCACGCTTAAAGAAGCAGTGATTTTTACGATTCAAATATAACAAAATGCACAATCCTGGCAACAGGACGATAACATAATTAGGTTTGGCTATTGTACTCACCGCCGTCAAGACAGCAATCAAGGCAATATCAAGCCAACTTCTTGAACTCCACCTCTCCTCTTTTAAGAGACGACAAAGCAGCAAAAAATGTGTGATTGCAATTAGTTTAAGAAGTAAGATAGATGGATTATGGTAAACATTTGAAGCTATGTAACCATACAACAAATGCCTATCATAAGGAAATACGATAGGTATCGGGTGTGACACCAACAGAAAGGTTGTCGCCAATACAAGATATATCACTTCATGCTTCGTCCCCCTAAGACCTCTGTAAGCTACCAGGAATGTGAAAAAAACCATTAGGAAAACGACGACATAGGTGGACTGAAAAAAGGATAATCCTGAAATTTTATGAAGTCCAATTAACAAGTATTGATAAAGAAAATGGGGCGGCATTGGACCGCCGACGAGCATTCTTTCAGCAACCCTAGCGTGTGTTATAAAATCAGACACATTGTATGATATCTTTACAACAGCTGCGCAAGTATAGAGCGCCGCTACGAGCGAGGCAAAAAGAAGGGTGATACATATATTCCTGCGCATAAAGAATGTCCTGTTAACACTTAACTGTTCCACAATATTAGTATTCATCCTTGTGCTGCCACAACTGTACCTACCATGATCAACCCAACTCCTAACACTTTTTGGATCGTTAGGGGTTCATTCAAGAGCCATCCACTTAACAGTAAAACTACAACGAAATTGAGACTCATAAACGGATACGCATGACTCAATTCAAATTTTGTCATAGCTGCCATCCATGCGAGTGATGCGATGAACGCTGCGGCAAAACCTGTGAAAATCGCGGGATCGAAAACAAGAGAAAGCAAAAATTTCACTTTTTCTCCGGTACCTGACGGAAGTGAACCAAAACTTGCAATCCGCCATTTAAGGATCAATTGGCCGTAGACAGTAAAAACTATCGTAGCGACGATATACATGTAATCTGAAAAACGAGTCATCAACACTGCTCCATAATTTTTTAAGATAAATCCTGCTTCATCATTGCTTGTGATACGTATAGCGTCTGCACCACCCACAGGAGTACAGACAAAAGATAGGACAAGCATTACCAGTTTCGAATAACCTTTTTGAAACAATGCCCTCATTTGCCTACCCTACATATTATTATACCCGAGGGGATGTGTTTGCGCTGCTGAGGTAACGCGAGCAGGTGCAATATACTACCTGCAAAGTAGCTTATTGAAAATACTAAATTTACTATGAAATAAAACTAATTAATTCACCAACTACAGCAGCAAGAACTCGAGCTCAGTCGCTCATTCATATATCCTTACATTGAGGATTTCCATCGCCCTGTCACAAAAAAGTTTATATCTTTAACTAGCATACAGGTACACTCTTCAAGATTGTTTTCGAGAAAAATCCAATCCTGAGCACATTTACCCAATAAATTGTGCAATAGTATGGTTGTTTACTCAGTCAGAAGAACACTAGATATTGTTATTCGCTTTTCCACCCGATTCTCGCCCCCTTAGCAAGGTTCTCATAGAAATAGGGGGAAAAACCTGCTGTTTTCATTTTTGCCTGTAAGCGCCTGTAATCATATTCAACACGGTGTAACAAAAACCCGTTCGTCGTCAAAACTGCAAAAGATGCCTTTGGATCAAAATCCCGAGGTTGGCCTACGGAACCCGGATTGCAATATGCTTTGTCTCTATGCTTCCAAACACAAGGAACATGCGTATGACCTGATGCAAATAGATTCCCTTCAAAGCGTGAAAAATATTCCACAGTGGGTACAACGTATTCATCCAACAGGTCCACCCAACCACCATGGACTACACTTAAGGCGCCTATCTGTGCCTTTGGCTTTAAAGAGGTTAACCACTGTCTATTAGAGTCGCTAATAACAGTCCGCTGATACTCAAGGCATACATTTGCGCTGTTTGAACGGGGACAGTTTTCACCTGTGGTGAGATACCAATCGTGGTTTCCCATCAATGATAATATATTTCTTGATTGCAATTCTTCGCAACATTCATTGATCTGACAGTAGTAGCCCCCAATATCACCCAAACAAACTATTTTTGTAATCCCCATTTTGTCCAACTGAGCAAGAACCGCTGTCAGCGCAATATGATTACCATGAATATCAGATATTAGAGCTATCTTCATAACCAATCCAGTCGGAAATATAACGAACAGCAGTCCCATTTCTCAGTGTGGGCAGCTCCACCTGCCTATTCTCGGCATAGTGTTCAATACACATTTCTGCTTCGTTATAACCAAAAGCGGCACGTATGGAAGTCGACGAAGATATTCTTGGATTTACCTCCAGCAACAAGTATTTGCCCTGATGTAACCTAAACTGAAAATTTGTTGGCCCAACCGGTCGCAATAGTCGAACAAGGTGCTGTATAGTTTTGTTCAACTCAGGAATATCTACGACTTCAGCCTTCGCAGTCGCACCTTCACCACTTAACCTACGGCGCAAAACAAAAGGCTTACAGATGACATCTCCATCCTGTCCAAAAATGGCTGCGGTATACTCATGACTGTCATCACCTACAAGTTTCTGTACGATATACTCTCCAGTTGCTTTAGCTCTCCAGTAGTTAAAGTCTAGCTCATCATGAATCAGGAAAACGCCCTTTGATGCATACGAACAACGCAATTTCAGAATAAATGGGAGTCCCAGATCTTTTGACAATTCATCAAAAGATCCATCTAATCGAGTAGGTATGGTTTCAACCCCATGCTGGCGCAAGAATGAATGTGTCTTCAACTTATCTTTCGAGAGGTCAGTAACCGTTCTACTATTTAGAACAAGACGACTCATATAATCAGGGTATTTATGCCTCGCATCTGAAACTCTGTAGAGTTCCTGTTCTGTCCCAAAAAAAACCAAGTCGATCTCATGGCGCTCAATGACATCAAAGAGGAAATCCAAATAATCAATAGAGTCTGCATACTTTGCTTGGATAAAATGATCACAAAAATACTGACCTATAGCGTCTGGATAGACATCCATACCCACAATATTCAGTTTACGACTCGTCCGCCTCAATGAGTTGACGATTCCATATCCGATTATCGCACCAACCCCTGTAACCAAAACATTCAACTGAGCCATTTAATTATCACCATCACTTGTTAAATCTTGTAAAGAACATACATCACCCTCAAGTGGATAGTTAACAGAAGAAGGAAATGGTGTCATATCATGAGGAAAGAGAACTTCTATTAGCGAGGGGCCAGGCGTATGCAGTATTTCATCAAGCAGCTTAAGGTCATTTAGATCACGAATCCGACAATATTTAATATCAAACGCACTAGATATTTTTTTAAAATCACCTGCAAGATAGCCATCTACAGAACCAAAAGTACGACCATCAAGCATCGCTTGCTGATGATTACGCACCATACCAAGGCACTGGTTGTTAAAAACAATAATTTTAACGTCCAGTCTATCTCTAGCGAGGGTTTGGAGTTCAGGAAGACTCATCATTAGCCCACCATCACCGGTTATACAAATAGTTTGCCTTCCTAGCCTAGCTAAATGACCTCCGATAGCCGCTGGCAAGGAATATCCCATCGATCCCAATCCACCGGAAAAATAAAGCTTCTTACCATGAGTGAGCATACCAAACTGAGCAGTACACATCTGATGTAAGCCGACATCGACAAAAGCCTGTGTATCCGGTGCAAGCTGTATAAAGAGTTCCAAAAGAAAAGATGCTGGTGATAGACAGTCTACGGTCGTGTGTACCGGATAATGTTCTTTCAAATGGTGCAGCTCTCTATTCCATTCCACAAGAGACGGGAACTCCAAAGAGACATTACAAAGGCGGTTCAAAAAATCAGATACCAAGCCTAATACCGGAAAATATCTTTCCGATTTGGGAAGAAACTCAGAACGATCGATATCAACATGAATGATAGATTTATTTTCGCGGTAATCCTTCAAAAAACCAAACTGCCGCTCATCCATTCTTGACCCTAAAACGATAAGACAGTCCGAGGCGGCCAACGCTATATTGGCATGCCGATGCCCATAATCACCAATAAATCCAACATAACTTTGATGCTCATGGGACAGAACATTTAGCCCACAAAGAGATGCAACTGCGGGAAGTGGATTGCATCCGAGAAACCGCTTCATCGCAACATCTGTCTCAGAGTTCGCCCCCCCCCCACCTAAAAGAATCAAGGGCCGTCGACTTCGAGACAAAGTTTCTAAAATTTCTTCGGAAATAAATTCATCTAGAGACGCACTTTTAAGTGGCGACACTACAAACGGTGACAATACAGTAGGGTCAATTTCAGCATGTTGTATCCAGTGAGGGATAGACAGCAGTGCCGGCCCTCGTCGCCCACTGGACGCCTCGTATATGGCACGCTCAATGCAATATCGTATATCATCCGGAGACCTGACAACCTCGGCGAATTTCGTTATGGGCTCAACAACCGAAACAATATCTATACTTTGGAAGCCATCTTGACGTAACGGAAGCGTATTCTTCTGATAACGGCGACTAAGATCTCCACAAATATAGAGGGTGGCAATGGAATCGCAGTAAGCATTGGCAATACCTGTGACGAGGTTCAAAGCACCCGGTCCACTGGAGGCAATAGCAACACCGAGAGTTCCAGCGGCTTGTGCGTAACCATTCGCGGCAAAGGCAGCACCTTGCTCATGATATGCCTGTACATATTCAATCCCATCATAAGAGGAAATTGCATCAATCAAGTAGGTTATATTGGCACCTGTATACCCGAACACATGATTTACCCCTGAGTTAATCAGCTGTTCGACGATATACTCAGAAACAGTGGTTTTCGGTTGTGAATTTATTGCCATTACCATTGCCTTTATGACTCTTCAAGAATCGCGAGGCCAAACCCCGTGCGCGCATAATCATTGCCACAATATATCATATACCACATTCCTTTTAGCTTAAAGACTTTGGGATAACATACCATCTCCGAATCCCAGCCTCTCTCAGAGACGGTAATACCAGCCTCTGCATCTTTTCGCTGAAAGCTTCTACCATCAATAGATTCAGCGTATCCGATACGATATTTTGAGCCACGATAGGAATACCACATTTTGTAAACGCCTTCATCCTGTACAACAAACGGAGTAGTTATAACATGATCGGTGTCCAAATTTTCAACAGCCGCTTTGTCGGAACGGTGCCACACAAGACCATCTTTGGAATCAGCATAGGCTATATGGCAGGCTACATGAGGCTGGCCTTTTTTCATGATCCAAGGGGTGCCTTGGGTAAAATACATTCGGTAGCCATCACCTACGCGGATCACGCAAGGGGTAGCGCAAAGCCCTGGATAGTTAGGTGCACGATCAAGTATAGGTCCTGGGAAAACTCGCTCCAGGTGAAGATCATGTTCATCGCCCTCGGCCTCAGCCACACCAATTGAATTACGAAATGGCACTGTGACCCCAAGGTTCCATCCGTAGTAATAAAACCGACGTTTTCCGTCTATTTGTATCACTGATGTTATATTGACTCCGCTATCATCAAAGTTACCAATATCACCTTTGTCTATAATAGAGTCGTGGTGATTGTAAATTATGGTAAACTTCTCGCCACTAATCTCAGCATCTAAGAATGTAGGAAAACCATAATTATTCGAATCACGGTGCGTATAGTAAATACGAATCCTACCCGCGCTTTCATCAATACACTCTACTTCAGGAAACATCGCGTGTGTATAGCAATCGTCAGCCTTAGGGCTATAGACATTGCCAATTTTTCGCCACATCATAATATAAGCACCTTAGTTTTTCTTAGCGACAAGTAACCAGAGAACCTGATTCAGTCCATAATAATCGTCTGCAGTACATCCTATTGAAATATCACTATATTTTTTTGAAAAATAGTTTGTAATATGCTCTTTTTCTTTAAACACTTTAAAAACATACCCATTTCTCATCCCCAAGGGATCATTCTTTATTCTAAAATGGGAATCCTGAAGTTCTTCAGCTCCATCTAGAATATATGAGTCTGGATGCACCAAACTGAAGATTATATGACCTTTAGGCTTCAAAACCCTATTAATTTCACGCATATTATCTTCGAAATTAGTGCCCGAATCAATATAATATACACTTGCTGAGGCTACAATATAATCTAAAGATTGATCCTCGAACGGTAATGAGTTATTACGCCCCACTCGTATATCTGCACTGATCCCTATTTTCTCCATACGAAGCATTACTGCGTCACATATTTGTTGCGTTATTTCAGTCCCATAGACCTTCATTCCTAAATTTGAAAGCAGGCCCATGTTCCGACCATCTCCACAAGCCAAATCGAGAACATTCTTGTTTTCATATTCATGTTTTAAAACAAGATCTGGACAATTCTTGGATAGAAACGTCCTAACTAGAAATTCGGAAGGATAAAAGTGAATCCCAAGTCGTTTTGTCCAAAAATCGGTATAATGTTTTTCAAGTTCATTCATGTCCGTTATCCTATATCTGTTGGATCAGTTTTATTCATTTTTTTGTTTCGTTGTGTATAAATTTGCCTAATAATCGTACTGGGACGCTGCTTGACTTCTGAAAATATTGTCGCGATATAAACGCCTTGTATTCCTATAAAAAATATAATTAATCCTGAAAATAACCAGATCGATGCGATGATCGAGGTATACCCTTCTGGGGGAGCTGCAATGATAAAATACCGAAACATCAGATAAAAAATATACACCGCAGCTGACAGAGTAATCAGTAAACCAGAATAAAAGGTAAAAACCAATGGTAAGCTACTAAACGACGTAACCGCATTGACGAGATGACCGATTTTTTTTGACAGGGAATAGGTAGTTGGACTAGTTGCATGCTTTCGAACTAATTGCTTCGACTGCTTAAAACCTGTTATAATCCACAATCCTCCAATATTTATTTCACGCTCTTGATGCGCCACAAGAGCCTGAACGTAGCGCCTAGTCATCAAACGTACAGTTAGGACGTTATCGGGCTGCGCAATTCCAGTGAGAAACCGAAAGACTCTGTAGAAAATCCATCCCGTTAGTTTCTCACTCAAGCCACCTTTGCGTCTCCCCTGAACACCGTAGACAACATCACTACCTTCTTTACTCATCTGCTTAACAAAAGACTCAAGCCACTCCGGCTCTTCTTCAAGATCACTATCGAGCAAAAAAACCCGATCTCCCTTCGCCAGAGCAAGCCCAGTCATCATTGCTTTGTGGTGACCAAAATTACGAGAAAGGTCTACTAACACGAGGTGCGGATCACGTTCACTAAGCTGAATCACGAGGTCAAGACTGTTATCTGGAGAACCGTCGTTCACGAGAACAATTTCGTATTCATCGCCAACCAGCTTCTGGGCAGCCGCACTCACTCGTTGATGGAACTCATTTATATAAGCCGCTGATTGGTAGAGTGTTGCAACGATAGAGAGCTTCATGGTTGAACATACCTCATATATAAATGCGCTTTTTTACCGCAATTAAACAGTAAGTCAAGAATGGTAACCCCATGACTAAAATCACCCCAAAGTTGTTTGTATTCAGGATAGCCGGCATAATCAAACCATGTCAGCTTTATATTCATATTTGTGAATATGCCTTCTTCGACATAATCTCTGGCTGCTGGCCCAGAGATATATTCCGTAGCACCTGCCTGATCACACAGATCAGCCAAACGTTCAGTTTTTCCATCACACAGTGTGTAATCCCATGAATTGGTTATGACCGTTTTTATCCCCAGATAACGACATACGGCCTCAAGGAAAGCACGATTCAATGTTGAAATATGTGTATAATACCCTGCAAGATAGAGAGGTTCAAGCCATTCTGCGATTTCATCGAAATGTGGTGAACGCCGATAATTTTGAATCAACGCTTTCCAATGCACAGCTGCCCAGCTAGAATCATCAATTTCTGTTTCCTTGATTTTCTGGAAAAATTTCCCTTTAACTAAGACAGGAACTGTCAACCACTGTATTCCTTGCGGTGTTTTGATTTGGTTGCGGTTACGCCAGTCACGACGAGTATATTGCATGTCGTCATACAAAATAAATTCATCTACTGCGGCAATCAGATCAAAATATCCTTTCCAAGGTATATAATTCGATTGGAGGATGGCAACTTTTTTCATTGGGACTCTCTTTTGGTCGTATAAATTTGGTAGGCTGAACGAGACGAACGAGGAAGAGGTTCGAAATTATCCAGAATATATTGATTAATTAACGGATGAGTATTCCGAAAACGCAACTCATCACGTCCATCTAAAGGCAGGTCGAACACGAACGCAAAACCAGGATTCGCAGTTTTTATGCGTTCAATTTCAGCTTTTTCAAACGTTTGAGAACGTGGGAAAAGTGCATAAATCTCATACATTGGAGACTTACGTTCAAGTATAGCGTATGCACCGGGCCAGAAAGGAGTAGCAATAAAACTTTGGTCATGAGGGGCGTATTGCTTGGCCAAAGTACGAATGAGCCTAATGTCATTTGCCGTACCAGGAGCAATTTTCAGATTATTGCTGGAAATTTCGACATCAACACATTTCTTAGAAATGTAACAGTGCCAACCCGGATGAGCTACATGTGTGACCCAAACACTTGCCATGCATAACATGATCGTCATAGGCCATTTAATCATTCTAGGCTGTGTCGCAAGAAGTACTAGAGAGCCGATTAATAGCGGAAAAACACCTTGTGCTAGGTGTCCAACATCCGCCCGTGAATATGCATAATGCGCATAAGGAAGTGCCAAAAAAGCTGCTCCCACCAGCGCAGGTTTAAAATGTTTGTTTTGATATTTTAACCAGACAACCCAAATGATTGCCAACACACCAAACATGATAGTAGCTATAAAAAATACACCTACCAATACTCCTCGAATAGCGTCACCAATTGGAATTGAACTATAATCTACCAGCCATGGCCAAGGGATTGGAAGAGGAAGGTTTGTTGCTTTAACTGTAAATAGAAAGAGAATGCTGTCCCAGAATGCGCTGGCAAAACCAGGAATTAGCAATGCCATCAACAGTATTGGGATATAGCCAGCAACGATTCCCAATCCCCAGCCGAGGGAGCCTTTTAATATTCCTGGTCCCACTTTACGTTTGATATTCAAAAAGAACATCACACCAATACTGCCTGCGACTGCATAAATGCCGTGGTTACGACCAAAAGTAGCAACCAATCCGACACAAACTCCGGTAACAAAATAACGTCGTAAGGTCGGCTTTTGGACAAGGAATGTCAACACAGCAATGGACAAAATAGAAAGCGATATGTCAAACAGCTTGTGACGGGGAAACATCCACACCACAAGTATTATTGTAGAGAGCAAAATAAAGACAATATTCTGTTTAAGCTGCGAACGAACGATTAGCATGAGACCTGCAAATAAACCTATCACTTGGAAAAGAGCTACAGCAGCCCTTAAAGGCATGATACCGTTGTCACCTAGCAAACTCATAATCGCAGCTGACCAGTAATAGCGCCCTGGATCGTAAGACATGAAATCGAGAACGGGTACTTCTCCAAGCATGACCCGCTGAACCCCGTACCAAAGAAACCCTTCATCCCAAAGACTGAACCCCGTGTTGCCTTGCCACACGAAAAGGGCAATTATAATGCTTATCGCCAAGGCAAGTGTTGACAAAGGTGAGAGCTTAGTATCCATAGGTATTCTTAATTATGGTAAATATTAACGTGACAATAAACGAAGTTACATCACCAAGTTACCTATCTATCCGCAGGTAGACCTATATCTACAATCAGTTATTGATTGCACATTATCTCGGTGTAATTTCCACATATTACAGGGCTAACCCACTTACAAACCAAGTAGAGTTAACAGCTTCGCGTTCGGTAATTAAACTCTTTGCGATATTTTTTCAAGTTGTTCCACGGTATAACCTCCTCCTCGCTAACAGTCTTCTTCAATTTTCAAAACCTATAATCCCATCATTTTTGACTGATTTATTCTGTTATGGTGACAAGAAAAGAAGCTTTACTCCTTAGAACACCAATTGGTTATTCCCAAATATGTCTCATAGCTTAATATCTGAGCCTCTCCCTATTCTCCGTAGGGAAGAGACATTCTTCAAGCTGCAAAAAGTACTTTTTTTGCTATAAACTTCACTTGGTTTTGCATCGGAAAAAAATTAATGAGGACGTTAACAACATTCTACTCTTCCTGCTCACAGGAAATCTCATTGAAATTTCAGGTAAATGTCTCCGTATTTGATACTTCGCCACAGTCGTTCAATAATAACATTGTCAAGCCATCTCATGTTAGCATCCATTTTTATAGTGGCATTCAGATCATATCTATTTCCCTAATATCGCCTCAGGTCTTTGTACATACACGCGCCACTGCCGAGTGATCAATTAAGCGCCGATCTGCGCTGTTCCATAATCCTTTTGTTTTCAACAGATTCACAAGACAACTGTCAGTACATCATAGATGTGATAAAGCAATCGACATTGACAACCAATGCACAATTTTGAATTCTGCCGTACATTTCTTCCTTTGCTTTTTAAGAATCCCTCTTCGTTTGTTTGAAAAACTATGCTTCTTAAAGAGAAGGGCCTTCTCTTAATAACAAAGATGGTTTATTTAAACATTTAGAGAATTTATTTACTCCTACCAGCCTGTAAAACCCCTACAAGGTCAGAGTCGAAGGTTCGAAATTGCTTAACCTCTTTTACAATTATCACTGATGCCAACACCACACCTCAAAAACATCTACTGCCTCTGCATCATCAAGCTCTCTAAGTGGCTGATGCTTATCATGCCTGTGGTTGCGCTGTTTTACAACGAGAATGGCCTTAATGAGTTGGATATTTTCCTGTTACAGGCAATATATTCCATAAGTGTTGCCATACTCGAAATCCCCTCAGGTTACATGGCGGATGTCGTTGGCAGGAGAACCACCATCATTTTAGGTTCAATTCTTGGCACCCTCGGATTTGTGATCTACTCAGTATCAGATTCATTTGTGGGTTTTTTGGTTGCAGAAATCATCCTTGGTATAGGGGGCAGTTTTATCTCCGGGGCGGATTCTGCCATGCTCTTTGACACCCTTGCTGCCGCTGATTTAAAGGAAAAATATTTAAGCTTTGAAGGTCGGATTACCTCGCTTGGTAACATCGCTGAAACCATCGCTGCAATAGCTGGAGGTGTGATTGCTGGCTTACTTTCCTACAGAGACGTATACATTGCACAAACTGTTATTGCCTCCGTCGCAATCCCAGCAGCATTCCTACTTCAAGAACCATTACGCCAGGCGAGCCACCGTACCAGTAGCATGAGGGAGGGGCTTGTTCACATTCTTTCAGTGTGCAAGACATCACTTTTTGTTAATCCCAAACTAAGCTCCGCCCTCTTGTTTTCTTCGGTTACTGGCATCGCAACTCTCTGCATGGCCTGGACGGCACAAGTCTATTTTGTCTCAAATGGATTTGAAGAACTGACAATTACCCCCCTCTGGGTCGTGCTTAATTTGACAGTCGCTTTCTTCTCGGGATTTGCAGCCAAAACTCAAAAGATATTTGGTAAAAGGCTCTCCCTTCTTATCATTATTTTTTATATTCCCTTCACATACATACTACTCGGAATTTTACCCGTTATCCCTGCCATATTCTTTCTTTGGATCTTTTTTGCTGCCAGGGGATACGCCACCCCTGTTCTCAAGGATATGATCAATCAAAATTGCGATTCGGCAACACGTGCAACAGTACTTTCCATCAGGAGTCTTATTTACAGAGTAGGTTTTGCAATTCTTGGCCCTCTTATTGGCTGGATTGCAGCGAACTCATCGCTGTCTAATGCCCTTGTCATTGCAGGTAGTCTACTGCTCATATTGTCGTGTATCACCGGATATAATCTCTATCGCCTGGCACCAGAAAATTTTAAAGACTAAACCAACCTTACAAAAACCCGCACCAACAATTCTTCTATTTCTCTTCGCTCCTCAAATCAATTTGACGAGGCCATACAAAATCAGTAACATCATTGATAGTGGAAACATTTAACGCGACCTCTCAACTTCCAGATCAATCTGAGTCAACTCACAATCGATGTCAAACTTCGAAAACGATACTTCAAAGCTGCAGCTCAAACAGGTGCGCTCACAAATTTCTTCACTTGAAGAGACTCTTCTACTTCAGCGAAGGAGACTCGAACAAGCTGAGAAGATAATTGAACAACAGAAATCCTTCATAGACAATTTCGAACAACAAAGAAATAAATATCGCAAACTCTTCAATTCCGCAAATGACGCGATATTTGTTGTTTCTCTTGACCGTAAAAGTCCAGGTTATGGCTGCTTTTCTGACGTTAACAATGTTGCCTGTAAACGTCTGGGTTACACCAGAGGTGAGCTTTTGCAGATGTCTCCTCTTGACCTAAGCACCCAAAACGATATTTCCAATAACAAATCGTTAACTCTGCGTCTTATGCGAGAAGGTAACGCTACATTTGAAACAAACCTCCGCCATAAAAACGGAACTATCTCTCCCATCGAAATAAATGCACACCGGTTAACCGTTAACGGTAAAGACCTCTTCATGGGGATCGCAAGGGACATAACCAATCGCCGTCTTACAGAACAAGCCACGCGGAAAAGTGAAAGTTTATACCGACTACTTGCCGACAATGTTCACGACGTAATCTGGACCACTAACGGCAATTTCAAACCACAATACGTAAGCCCTTCCTTTTTTAACCTCACGGGAGTTTCGCAAGATAAAGCCATCAGACTTATAGAACAGAAAATTTTACCAACCTCTCCCTTCCCCTCGGATTGTCGTACCAATCCTTTCCCCTTTAAAGGCCAATCAGTCCACTGGGAATCGTGTATTGAAACGACAAATAACAACATCCTCTGGATTGAGTCTATTGCCTCACAACTACCCCAACATAAAGATAGCGATAAATTTACCGGCATCATTGTGGTGACACGAGACATCACTACCCGTAAAAAAATAGTCCTCGAACTTGAAGCGGCCAAAGAAGATGCATTTGCGGCAAGTCAGGCAAAATCTACATTTCTGGCCAACATGAGTCATGAGGTCAGAACGCCAATGAACGGAGTGCTTGGTATGCTCCAGTTACTTACCCTCACAAGTCTTGATTCTGAACAGTTCAAATACATTGAGGCAGCAACGACAGCAGGTAAAAGCCTCCTCACAATCATTAATGACATTCTGGATTATTCAAAGATTGAGGCCGGAAAATTACAGATTAAACCGGAACTATTTCACCTTCGAAAAATGGTAAGAACCCTCATCAATTCATTTGAGACCTCCGTTAATTCCGCTGCCGTTACTCTGCGTTATGAAATCGAGGAGGACATCCCAGATTCATTAAAAGCCGACCAGACAAGAATCCGCCAAATTCTTTTCAACCTTGTTGGCAATGCTATTAAATTTACAGAACGAGGGGAAATTATACTTCAGATAAAGAAGTTAAAAACTAAGGACACAAATAAAATACTTCTTGAAGGAACAATAATAGATACTGGTATTGGTATTCCAGAAG
Source organism: Desulfotalea sp. (assembly GCA_002733995.1). Taxonomy (GTDB): domain Bacteria; phylum Desulfobacterota; class Desulfobulbia; order Desulfobulbales; family Desulfocapsaceae; genus Desulforhopalus_A. The sequence continues at coordinate 44,663 of NVXR01000002.1, forward strand.
GGGGTGCAGAAAAACTATTCGAGCTTTTCACCCAAATTCAGACAAATGAACAAAAAAAATTCCAGGGTACCGGCTTAGGACTCAATATCGTCCGACAACTTGTTAACCAGATGGGTGGAACCGTCGAATTACAACGAAACAATAAAAATGGAACAACCGCAACATTTACCGTAGAGGTTGAAATCCTTGCACAAAAGGCTTCAGATACAACTAACAAATCCCCGGCGCCAATCCTTACAAGCCCAAACCGGAGACTGTCAACACTCATTGTAGAAGACGAACATATTAACCAGCAGATCCTCCAGGCAATCCTGTCAAAACTCGGCCATCAATCGACTCTTGCAACCAACGGTGAGCAGGCTCTACAACTCCTTGAATCTAATCACTACGATGTGATATTGATGGATGTACAGATGCCGGTTTTAGACGGCATTGAAACAACCAGACAAATAAAAAAATCGACCAAATTTGCGGCTGCAAGACACATTCCCATCATTGCTCTTACCGCCTATGCCATGGCGGGGGATCAGGAAAAATGCCTTGCTGCTGGTATGGACGGTTACCTTTCAAAGCCTGTCGACATAAAAGCCCTTGAGGCAAAGCTTAAGGCCTTAACGTCCGACAAGGAGCAGAACGTATGATTTTTGCGCCTAGATATCAGACAATTATATCCTCAAACAACCACGGACATATTTCTTTTTGCTTCCTTTCGTAATCCCTTATTAATTGCTGTTTTTCAAGGGTAAGCCCAATATCATCGAGTCCCAGAAGCAGACATTTCTTACGAAATGGATCTATTTCAAAGTGATAGTTTTTACCTTTGGCGAGCCTCACCTCCTGGGCTTGGAGATTAACGGTGAGTTCAACGACGGCACCTGACTCTACCCCTTGAAAGAGTTCATCAATTTCCATGTCTAAGAGGACCAGTGGTAACATGCCATTTTTAAAACAGTTATTATAGAAAATATCTGCAAAACTTGGTGCTACAATCACTCTAAAACCATAGTCTAGCAAGGCCCATGCTGCATGTTCCCTGCTCGATCCACAGCCAAAGTTCTCCCTTGCCAGCAAAATTGTAGCGTTAGTATATCTTTTTTGATTAAGAACAAAGTCTGGATTTACAGGACGTTTGCTATTATCCATCCCTAGTTGACCTTCGTCTTTATATCTCAACTGATCAAAAAGATTTGGTCCAAAGCCGGTTTTTTTCACCGCCTTCAAAAACTGTTTGGGAATAATCAGATCGGTGTCAACATTGGCACGATCAAAGGGGGCGACAATTCCATGATGAGATGTAAAAGCTTGCATAGTTATCTCCTATTTCCAGCTACGTATATCGACAAAGTGCCCTGCAATGGCGGCAGCTGCGGCCATAATAGGACTTACCAGATGTGTCCTACCCCCAAAGCCCTGACGTCCTTCAAAATTTCTATTTGAAGTGGAAGCGCAATGCTCGCCTTGACCGAGTTTATCCGCATTCATAGCAAGGCACATGGAGCATCCAGGTTGACGCCACTCAAAGCCCGCCTCCACGAATATTTTTGCCAATCCTTCCTTTTCAGCCTGCTGCTGCACAAGGCCAGAACCGGGAACAACCAGGGCCTGTTTTATAGAAGTGGCGACCGTTTTACCTTTCACTATCTCAGCTGCAGCCCGTAAATCTTCTATCCGGGAATTGGTACATGAACCGATAAAAATTCGATCAAGTTTAATATCCTTTATGGATTGACCCTCACTCAGTCCCATATAGCCCAAAGCGCGCCCCAGAGAATCTTTCTCTGAACTCGTTTTCATCATGCCCATGGTGGGTACCTTACCACTTATACCAATGACCATTTCCGGCGATGTTCCCCAGGTCACCTGTGGCTCTATCTGGGTCGCATCAAACTGTACAACTTTGTCAAAAACGGCATCACTATCAGAAACAAGTGTCAGCCAATAGTCTTTTGCACGGTCCCACATGGCACCCCTTGGGGCCAAAGGACGTCCCTTTACAAACTCAACTGTTTTTGCATCAACGGCTACCAGTCCGGCCCTTGCGCCCGCTTCAATAGCCATATTACAGACCGTCATTCGACCTTCAATTGACAGAGCGGCTATGGCCTCACCTGCAAACTCAATGGTATACCCTGTTCCGCCAGCAGTACCAAGCACACCAATCACATGGAGTACAATATCTTTCGCTGTAACACCCGTAGCCAGCTGACCGTTGACTTGAATCAGCATATTTTTTGATTTTTTCTGCAGCAGACACTGGGTAGAGAGAACATGCTCTACTTCTGAGGTGCCTATACCCTGGGCAAGCGCGCCAAGTGCTCCGTGGGTAGATGTATGTGAATCGCCACATACCATTGTCATTCCTGGCTGAGTAAGCCCCTGTTCTGGCCCTACCACGTGGACAATCCCCTGCCTCACGTCCTCCATGCCAAACTGAACGATTCCTAAATCCTTACAATTAACATCAAGGATCTCTACCTGTAACTTTGACAACGGATCAACAATCCCATCTATGCCTGCAAGCCGTTCAGATTTGGTGGTGGGTACATTGTGATCAGGGGTAGCAAGATTCGCAGCAGTTCTCCATGGAGTGCGACCGGCAATCTTCATTCCTTCAAAGGCCTGCGGTGAGGTTACTTCATGCAAAAGATGACGATCGATATAAATAAGGGCGATACCGTCGTCCCTCTTTTCCACAATATGACTATCCCACAGTTTATCGTACAGCGTCTTTGGCGACATCAATATCCTCCTTGAAAATAAATTATTCAGCTTATCGTCTCAAGATAATAACGAAATTTGCAAAGACAACTCTGTGAGAGTTATCCTTAATACAGGGATTTATTTTTTTTAGTCTTGCCCCAACCAACAGTTTGAGATGCAAACGCTCATCTACAAGATGTAACAATCAGGGACGGATACATTATTCTAACAATCATATGCTTTTCTTTGACAAAAATTGATAAAGTTGTAAATATACAGTTTCTATTTAATAGATTACTATAATACCGCTAACCTTGTCACCTCAAAAGGCAAAAATGAGATCTATGCAAACTGTTCTTCTGTTGAGCCTTCTTCTCTCAACCGGCAACATCACTACAGCCACGGGTAGTACCCTTCCAGAATCGTTAACGGTCCAGGCGGCTGTCTCTTTTGCTCTACGAGGTAATCCAGATAACGCCATTGCCCAACAGCGAATAGCCCAGGCCAAGGCATACGCAGCCATGGTGAGCTCAGCCAATTACCCGGTGTTCAACCTCAGTGCGGAGTACGGACAAACCAATAACCCAATGTATTCATTTGGGAACATTTTAAACCAGGGGGAGTTCGACGACACCATAGATTTTAACGATCCCGGTAGGACTGACAATTTACAAGTTAAGGCCGCCGTCAACTACAGGTTATATAATGGTGGTCAGAACAGCGCAAGCAAGACCTCGGCGAAGGCACATGTTGCGGCGATGGAGAGCCGTCTTATCGGAGTTCATCAACAACTCAGTTTTGAGGTAGTGAAAACCTACCATGCCGTGGTGCAGGCAAAAGAAATGGTCAAGGTCCACCAACAGGCGCTTGACTCCATCTCTGCATCTTTTTTGGTCGGTAAGGCAAAATATGACTTGGGCGACCTCCTTAAACAAGATTTGCTCAACCTTGAACTCCAGCAATCCACCGCCCGTGAAGATTTAATCATTGCCAGACACAACCTCGAACTCAGCAAAAGAAGCTTACTCAATCTCCTCGGGGAAAAAGATGGGACTATCAAACTCAACGAGCAGGACAGTATAGAGCAACTCCCCCCCGAAAACAAAAATTACCTCAACCGCAGTGAGCTTATCACCCTCCAGCGCTTAAAAGATGCAGCCGTCGCTAATGTGAAAAAGGCCTATGGATACAAGCGTCCAAAGATAGATACTTTTGCCAGCTATCAATTCGACAATGGCTGGGAACTGGAGGGGAATGGCGATTCATGGATAGCCGGAGTTCGGGTCAACTACAACCTGTATGACGGCCACAACGGCAGCTCAAAAATAGCCATCGCGCGCACCCAACTTCAAGAACTTGAGGCCCGAATCAACAAAACAGAATTAGCACTCAGTCTAGACATACAGCAGGCCGATCTTTACTATCAGCAGGCAAATGAGCGCCTGACAATAACCGGAAAGATGGTCGGTGTGGCCAAAGAAGCAACACGGCTTGCCCGGATTCGTTTCAAAGAAGGAGTGATTTTATCCTCGGAGCTCATCGATTATGAGACCAGACTGTCAGATGCACAGGCGAGACATCTTAATGCCAATGCCAGCCACCAAGTTGCCATTGCGAACCTACGCAGGGCCTGTGGACTCGATCAGTTTTCCAGGTAACACCTTTAAATAAGGAGATGGGTCAATGACTCTTACTAACATAGTTCCTCTGTCTTTGTTTTGCCTCACCCTAGCCTTTATGAGCGGCTGCAATAACAGCGATGCTCCCCATACAAATAAGCATAAAACACTGCCTGCGGCCACAGTAAGTGTTGCCAGCGTCAGCCGGGAAGTGGCCTCCAACCAGATTGAGTTAGTAGGAACTGTCGAGGCTGTTGAGCAGGCAGAAATATCTTCCCAGATAACAGGCAACATCCTCTCAATCCCGGTTTCCCTTGGCTCCCGTATAAAAAAAGGACAACTTCTTGTCAAATTACATGCTGGTGAAATTTCAGCCCAGGTACAACAGGCCAGCGCCCAACTGGAGCAGGCAAAACGTAATCTTGCACGGGAAGAAAAATTATTGAAGCAAAATGCAGCAACCCCTAAAACTGTAAAATCGCTTAAGGATACGGTTCGCATAGCACAGGCGGCATTTTTAGAGGTACAGACGATGCTCAATTACACGACAATATCAGCACCATTTGCTGGCATTATCACCCAAAAGCCAGCTAATGCCGGAGATCTTGCAACCCCCGGCAAACCACTTCTGCGAATTGAAGGTGAGAACAACCTGCAGATCCTCACCGATATTCCGGAGGCTATGATCCTTAAAATTAAAAAAGGTGACCTGTTACACGCCAAGGTGCCAGCTATTGGTATTGAAGTATCAGGCATAGTCACAGAGATCTCGCCAACTGCTGATCCGTCTTCGCGAACAACGGCCATTAAGATAAAAATCGACTCTAAAGCAAATCTGCGTTCAGGCCAATTTGCCCGAATAACCCTGCCCCTTGAGGCAACTGAGACCTTTGCAGTACCAGAGCAGGCTATCCTTCCCTACGGCCAACTAGAACGTGTTTTTGTTGCTAAAGATAATCGAGCGCAACTGCGTCTTGTGCGAACGGGGGTCATCCTCACCGGAGCGGATGGTAAAAGACGTATTGAAATACTCAGTGGTCTCAACGAAGGGGAAACAGTGGTAATTTCTGGAAATAGTAATTTGCAATCAGGCCAACTGTTAAAAATAGAGTAACAGAACGATCCTTACTCTCAGATTTTACGAGTTTGCTATCTAATACCTATTTTATCCATTCATTTTAAACGACAGCGCTATGAAATCTTCGTCTATACATACAACAGGTTTTGCCGGACGTCTGGCCAAGGCATTCATCTCTTCAAAGCTCACCCCTCTTGGCATCATTGCCTCTCTTCTACTCGGCGTTCTCGCCGTTGTAATGCTCCCCAGAGAGGAAGAACCGCAGATAAAGGTGCCAATGATAGATGTGCTGGTAAGTATGCCGGGTGCAACGCCTAAAGAGATTGAGCAGAGACTCACCATCCCCATGGAAAAGCTGCTCTACGAGCTGCCGGGGGTCGAATACATCTACTCTACGTCTATGTCCGGGCAGTCGCTTGTGGTGGTTCGCTTTTATGTAGGTGAGAATCTCGAAGACTCCATAGTCAGCCTCAACCAGAAACTTGCCACGAATTTTGACCGCATTCCCCACACTGTAACGCCGCCACTCATAAAGCCACACACGATTGATGATGTTCCTATCATGGCTCTGACCCTCCACGGCGCAAACTATGATCACTACACACTTAGAAGGATGGCTGCCCAAATTGATGATTCGATCAAAAATATCAATGAGGTAGCGGAAACAAAAATAATAGGGGGCACCAAGAGAGAGTTACAGATCAGTTTTGACCCACTGGCTCTCGCGGCCAGAAACCTCACAGTCACCGAACTAGCGCCCATCATCCAGGCGGTCAACAGTCAGACGTATTCAGGAAACCTCAAATCCCTTAACCAGAGCATCCAGCTCCAAACCGGAACCTTTCTGCAATCAGCCCAGGAATTCCGTCGAATTGTCGTGGGAGTATACGGTGGAAAGCCTGTCTATCTAGACGATGTTGCAAGCGTAACCGATGGACCAGAAGCCCCATCTACGTACGTTTTTTATGGCACAAAAGACAGCGCTGCTCCGGAGGCCGCTGTAACCATCTCCATAGCTAAACGCCCCGGGGCAAACGCCGTCTCAGTGGTGGAAGATGTCCTGAAAAAGATTGAAATTCTTAAAGGCAATGTCATCCCTACTGATATGCAGATTTCTATCACCCGAAACTACGGTGCAACTGCAGCGGAGAAGTCCAACGAACTTTTATTGCATATGGGAATTGCTGTTTTTGGAGTTGCAATACTCATCTTATTGTTCCTTGGCTGGCGAGAATCTATAGTTGTCATGCTCGCCATTCCCTCTACCCTTGCCCTCACCCTGCTGGTGTTTTTTCTTTACGGATACACGCTCAACCGGATTACCCTTTTTGCCCTCATTTTTTCCATCGGAATTCTGGTAGATGACGCCATTGTCGTGGTTGAAAATATCGTTCGCCACCTAAAGCTTCCCGCCAATGCAGGACGCTCCCGGATGGACGTTACAATTGAGGCGGTTTCTGAGGTTGGCAACCCAACGATCCTTGCAACCGGTGCGGTTATCGCGGCCATCCTGCCCATGGCTTTCGTGGGTGGCCTTATGGGCCCCTACATGCGCCCTATTCCCATTGGATCATCCGCTGCGATGCTTTTTTCTCTTATCATCGCCTTCACAGTCACCCCCTGGGCAGCAACGCATATCTTAAAGAAAAGTGCAGCGAACAATCATGGCGAAGAAAGTGCTCCAGACGACTGGTTTACCAGAATCTACCATAAAATTATGGACCCCCTACTGACAAATGCCGGTTGGCGAATCGTCTTTTTTGCCGTCATAACTAGCCTACTCCTAGGCACCTGTTCCATGATGTACTTTGGCCAGGTTAAAGTAAAGATGCTCCCCTTTGACAACAAGAGTGAATTTCAAATTATCCTGAACATGCCAGAAGGCTCAACACTGGAACGGACTGCACAGGTAGCTCTTGAAATGTCCCAGGTCATAAAAGAAGAGCCGACTGTAACCGACTACCAGATCTACGTTGGTATCTCTTCACCCTACAACTTCAATGGTCTTGTCCGGCACTACTTCCTACGTAGTGGCCCCACTGTCGCCGATATACAGGTAAACCTGCTCCCTAAAGAAGCAAGAACCCTCCAAAGTCATGACATTGCCACCCGTGTACGTCCTGCTCTGGCTAAAATTGCCAAAGAATACGGAGCCACCGTCGCGGTTGCCGAAGTCCCCCCCGGACCACCTGTACTCCAAACTCTTGTTGCCGAAATATACGGACCAACTGACAAAGACCGGGTGTCACTCGCAAAAGAAGTGAAAAACATCCTTTCGACAACCAAAGGTGTTGTTGATGTGGACTGGTTCAGAGAAACGGATCGACTGAGAAAAGTGATAACTGTAGACAAAGAAAAAGCCGCATTGAACGGAATATCAGAACGCCAGATCACCCAGGCAATACATATTGCGGTGGGTGGTTATTCCTTCGATCTCTACCACCAGCCCCTGGAAAAGGAGGCGGTGAATATTGTCCTTCAACTGCCTCTTGAGCAAAGAGCCAGAGTAGAATCGATCCTCAATATCTCACTTCGCAGCACCCAACGCCCCAATACCCCGCTCATACCTCTACGAGAGCTCGTCGTAGTCTCAGAACAACCGGTGGAACAACCCATCTATCGAAAGAACCTCAAACCCGTCATCTATGTTACAGCAGATGTTGCCGATACAGTTGAAAGTCCGGTTTATGCAATTCTGGAGATGAACGAACAGTTGGCAAAACTAAACGGCAAGAATTATGGTGGCACTCAAGAGCATATCAAAATATATAACCTCAACCAGCCATTTAGTGAAAATGAGCCATCGATGAAGTGGGACGGGGAATGGCATATTACACTGGAGGTATTCCGGGACCTTGGTCTTGCCTTTTGTGTAGTTATGGTCCTTATATATATGCTCATGGTTGGCTGGTTTAAAAACTACATTACACCACTTGTAGTGATGGCAGCCATTCCATTTTCTCTGATTGGAATTTTACCTGCCCACTGGGCGTTTGGTGCATTTTTCACAGCAACCTCCATGATTGGCTTTATGGCAGGAGCCGGAATTGTTGTACGTAATTCAATTATTCTGGTAGATTTTATCGAACTGCGATTACGTCAGGGAGAACCTCTGGAAAAAGCGGTGGTCGATGCAGGTGCCATCCGCTTTCGTCCAATGTTGTTAACGGCCCTTGCTGTCATTATCGGAGCCTCAGTTATTCTTGCTGATCCTATTTTCCAGGGCCTTGCCATATCACTAATGTTTGGTGAGATTGCTTCTCTTCTTATCAGTCGAATGGCGGTACCGGTTCTTTACTACGTTGTAAAAAAAAGGCAGCATACAGAGGCACAACCTCTTACGCTCAAGGGTGAGTAAAAGCATGGAATGTACAGTTTTTAATCCATTTGAGGATCGTTTTAGCAGGGACATGAGAAATGCGCTATCTTCTGCGCTTGCCAGCGCAATCGAAACCGGTGTTGACACGCCCCTCCTTGCGCTCATAGAAGATTATAGAAGCAGGGATCTTGCCCCCCACTACCAGAACTACTTCCAGGACCGCTGGGATCGCTTCACGAAAGCACTGACTTCAATACAACCTGACCAAGAGCCCATTGCACAGGCGGTAATCCTCTGGAACCATGGGCTCTTTTTTGAAGTTCATGAGGTCCTTGAGCATGTATGGTACCACACTCTAGGTAATGAAAAACTCGTTCTTCAGGCTCTTATCAGGGCCGCAGGTGTCTATGTAAAACAAGAATACGGATATACCGCAACCGCCAGTAAAATTGCGGGGAAATCGTGGCCTGTTCTCAAAGAGAATGCGCAACTACTCACCCCATATTTTAACCCAGGCCCCCTTATACTGGCCCTGCAACACCTCGATAAAAAACCACCCAAACTGTAATTACAATACCCACAAACTTGGCGATTTAAACCTCGGAGTAAGGGAAGTCAGGATCTTTTAACAACTTAAAGATTCTCTGCTTTTTTTCTGTCTTTTTATCATGAAACTCAACAAGAGTCTCTACCATCTCTACAACTTCATCTTCCGCAAGCTTTTTGCCAATCCGCATGCCTATCTTTGGAAAAGGGCCACCCTTTCCACCAACGTACATCTCGAAACCATCTCTCGTTCCGATGATGCCAATATCTGTGGTTTTGGCACCGGAACAGCATAATGTACATCCGGATATTACAATTTTAAATTTCGCCTTGGTGTGTTTTCTACCTGAAAATTTGTCTACGATTACACCACTTAATGCCTCGGTATCAATTGTACCAAGATTGCAAGAGTTGTTCCCCACACAAACCTTTGGTAAGGGAAACTTGCCTTTTGCTTTAAACGTTGCACCCACCGCTGCCAATGAGGATTTAATTTCCTCAAGTTCTGTTTCGGGGATTTCCATAATTCGCAAGTTTTGAGCATTAGACAGATAGACCTTCAAACTATATTTCCCTGCTAGACTGTGGGCTTTCGCCATAATATCAAGGGGTAGACGACCTGCAGGCAACAGTACAGTAACACTCATTTTTTGTTCATCACTCATTATAACTTCAGCTCCTTACTCATATTTATTAGACGACAACCTGTTAATAACCTCTTATCGATCCACAACAATTTCCATACGCTTCTGCGATGTATTCTTCATTTCTACGCCGTGTATGTAACTCGTTTCGGTAAAAATAACATCACCCAGATAGCCTATTTCAATGACCGCTGTAGACCTGGTACCGTAGTCGGCACCATCAATAAAAATTGTACTGAGAAACCGCTCCAACTCTATACTAACCCCTGTCTCTGGCAGCATGGCATCAACAGGACTGCTTGTATCGCCAAGCAACTTGGTTATTTCAGCAGCATTTATTTTACTCTGGCCACACATATGTGCCTGCAGTAGGCCTTTTCCCTTAACCACCTTTGGCCAGGGAGTATCAAGCAGGTGGTTACTCAACCCATAGAAACCCGGCTCTAAAATCCGCACTTCTTGTTGCATGTTCGAGTAGTAAACAAGATGACAGTCATCTCCAAATAAAACATTAAACCCTGCATATCGTTGAGCGTTTTTTGCCAGCCTTTCTATCGCAGACAAGGCGCTGTCATTACAATGAAGATATTCAGAAACAATTTTCCCCCTTGAAGGCATGCCCTTCCCAGCGCCTGAGCCATCTCTATAGTTTGTAATAGCACCAAATTTACCACCACGGCTAGCCCCAAGCCACATGCCACCAGCCTGTAGATCCCTTCCTCCGAGAATAGTTTTCTCCCCATCAATATAGCCAAGGGGAGCCGTCGCTCTACAGCGGAACTCATCACGGTTTGCGGCGATGACATATCTGCAATATGCATTGCTATTATACGATACAAAAATAAGGCACATGGTCACGCATCAACCTGGGGCCAAATAACGCCATCTTCTTTAGTGGCAAGGTAACAAAACTTATTCCAGGAAAATTCTTTTTTGGATATAGGGCACCGCAAAACCACCTTATGCTCTTGGATTTCTGCAACCTCCCAATCGCCCTTACGCCTCCCATCTTCAATACGTATTTTATCGCCAACTGCAAAAGGGTACTGTTTAAACACATGCACGTCATGTTTCATAATTTCCCTCATCAATGTTAGATAATGTTCAACCTCATCGTATTCCGTTCCACCATAGGCGATTGCCTGAATTCGATTCTGTAAAACGTCTATGAAGAACTGCCCCTTGCTTTTGCCAGGAAAAAAAGTAATCTATTGAGAAGAACTGGCAATATTTTTTCTACTGCGTACCTCTATGACAAAGTCAAAAATACAAGCTAAAGCCGCTGTTGCGATCATTCGTTGTGAGCAACCAACAACAAGCTACCTGCTCTTACGAAGAGCTGCACACCCAAGGGACCCGTGGTCTGGGCATTTCTCATTCCCTGGTGGCAGAAAAGAATCCTACGACAATACCATTTTCGACACCTGCCTTCGCGAAACACAGGAAGAGACAGGTATCGAACTCGAAGCAACAACGTTGCTCCAAGCCCTCAGCCCAGAACCTGCTGGTCACAATTCCCAACATCTTATATGGGTCCAGCCCTTTTTATTTTCCCTAAAAAATCGACCCAAAATAATCCTTGATGAAGAAGAAATTGTCAACAGTTCCTGGATTACGGCCGAACAATTTGTAAACCCCTCTTATCACTCAGAAACTGAAATGTTACCCGGTAGATTTTTCCCCACCTTTCCTCTTCAAGACTACTATCTCTGGGGCTTTACCTACAGGCTGCTCGATAAAATAATCCAAGCGTATGACGTCACAAACAAAACAAACTCTACAGGGTGATTAGAGATGAGCGTGCATAAGAATGTCCTTGGAACCCCCCTTGAAATATGTAGCCTTGACCCTTTGACCGGCTTTACCAGGGAAGGCTGCTGCAAGGTAACCGACGATGACTTTGGTGTACACGGTGTTTGCGTGCAAGTTACAGAAGCTTTTTTGAAATTCTCTAAAGAAAAAGGCAATGATCTATCAAGCCCAATCCCGGCGGCTGGCTTTAACGGCCTCCGGCCGGGCGACAGATGGTGCCTCTGTGCCTCACGCTGGCAAGAAGCCCTTGAAAATAATGCAGCCCCCCATGTCAATCTGCTCGCCACCCACGAAGCCACACTGATTTTTGTCTCCCTAGAAGATCTCCTCGCACACTCACTGGACAACGGTCACAGCTAGAAACCCGTCCCCAAAGACATACCGTCTGAACTCCTCGTTGTTTGTAACATTGAAGTCGTAGCCGCATACCCAAAAGCCTATACTCCTGCGAGTACATGATAGGCTATAGAAAAGTATCAAACAAGAGCCATCTGTTTTGCGACCTCATCTCTTTTATCTTCGCCAATAAGTACCTCTAGAAGTTTCAGAGAAAATTCGATCGAAGCGCCAGCTCCTCGTGCTGTAATACAATTTTTATCGACCACAACACTCTGATCCGTATATTGCTGGGATGGTAGTTGTTCTGCAAACACCGGGTGACAGGTAGCATTCTTGCCATCAAGTAGTCCCTGACTACCGAGTACCAAGGCAGGAGCCGCACAAATGGCTGCATAAAATCGACCCGCATCATTTTGCTTTCGCAAAAGCTGAGCCAAAGGCTGGGAGGCTGCAAGAATTTCTGCCCCCGGGATACCGCCAGGGAGTACAATCAGGTCATACTGGACATCGGTACAATCTGAAATATATTTGTCAGTGAGCACAGGAACACCATGGGAAGAAATGACCTGCAGCTCATCCGCCACCGCCACAAGGTCTACATGCACCCCTGCCCGACGAAAGACATCCACCACACTAAGGGCCTCAACCATCTCAAAACCTGCCGCCAAGGGCACAAGAACTTTCTTTTCCACTGCTTCCTCCTTTTGTAATCAGAGCACCGCCTGGACCCATGAAAAATGCGCGTTCAGAAGGTACTGCTATGAATATTATGTTATATTCTATATGTATCAATTACACTATGGCAACGTCACACAACCCCCAAACATCACTATAGGAATTTCAATGCAAGATCAACTACCGATACAAGGCCGTCCCGTTGCCGAAAATGGATTTTCAGTCATGCAAACTCTGGCCATTGTCGCTCTGGCAATGTTCATGACCGCAGTAGGGACTGTATTTGCTATCAAGATATTTCTTTTTTCTCCACCTTTTGATCCGGTTGTCCTCTCGGAAAAAGAGGCGCAACATCTCTCTTCAAAGTTAGCCGTTCTCGACGAATTTGGTAAAAATACAGAGACAGCTGCCACAACGACACCGGCCAATGCTCTGTCCCCTGAGAAATATAGTGAAGACGACAATTCTAGAAACATTGAATTCACAGAGCGTGAAATCAACGCCATGCTTGCCAAAAATACCGACCTCGCCGATAAACTCGTCATCGACCTCGCCCAGGATTTAATCAGCATAAAACTTCTCATTCCTCTGAATCCAGATTTCCCTGTGCTGGGTGGTAAGACCTTTAAGGTAAAGGCTGGCGCAGAACTGGCCTACAAAAATGGCAGACCTGTGGTAAAGCTTAAAGGCGTCAGCCTTATGGGGGTCCCCATGCCCAACAGCTGGCTGGGCGGCTTAAAAAACATCGATCTGATACAAGAGTATGGTGCAGATGAAGGCTTTTGGAAAGCCTTTGCAGATGGGGTGGAAGCTATTGTTATTAAAGATGGATTGATACAGATTGAGCTCAAGCCATAACTCAAAAGGCCACCGATGGGTTATCGGTGGCCTTTTGCTTATTCTCTAAGAGACTCGCGTAGCAAGCTGAATTCCCGATCGGCTCAGGCGGTGACCCAACCAATACGAGCGACCTTATTTGCAAGGGCCTATGTTTTTGCAATAAACCACAGGTAGCCATGGTTTATTGCAAAAGGCAGTGACATAGGTGCTGCCCCCTCAATAGGCAAGAACGGGCTAACGTGATTCTTTAATGGGTACTTCCTTAATAGGCGGCGCCACTATTATCGTACTGTTAAAAGCATTCTCTATGCCATCAACCCGAACCTCCTGCACATCCTGGTCCGCTGTACCTATAAGACTTGGATCGAGAGTATTCATCTCCTGCTCCACCCTTGCAATATTACCAAGAACCTTAGCAATTATTTCAGAGTCCGGATATTTCACCAGGATATCACGAAGCAACTGTCTGGATTCTATCAACAATCTCTTACGGCTTTCCAGATCCGTCGTTTTGGTAAACCTGATAAATAAGCTAGCTGCCTTCTTTCTGTCAGCCTTTGCCGCCTGTAGTGAAATCTCTTTAATTTTGTTTTCGGCCTTTACTCCATACTCGGTGTCAAGAAGGCCGGTAAAAACATCGATAGCTTCATCATAGCGCCCTCCTTTAACAAGCAACATACCATTGTTCCACTGGTGCTGTAGCTCCTGCATTAAAGCCATTCTATCTGTTTCTTTTTCCACGGCAGCAGCAAGCAATAACGCGTCATTCTGTGCCTTTACCTGTAGCTGTTTATCCGCATCTATAATATTTGTGGGCATTGTATCGAGCAGCTCAAGGGCCTCATCAAATTTTTTCTCAGAGCCTAATGCATCCACCGCACCGACAAAAGAATCAAACCACTCATCAGCTCTTAACATTGCTGATTCACGAATGAAATCCACATTAGACGAAACGGGAGAATAGGGGTAATTTGCGAGAAACTTGTCGGTCTGCCAGACAATTTTATAGCCATCTTGCTCGGGAATAAAACTTAAGTAATTGCGCAGCATGGAAGAATATTCGGCAAGTTCCGGACTATCATCCATTGACCTGTCAAGAATAGAAAGTTGCAGTTTAGACCATTCTTCAAGTCTACCAAGATTTTCATAATCTTCTGATATTTTCTTATACTGAACTTCTGCAGACTTATAGTCCCCTGCAGCTGTATATAAATCCGCCAGAATTTTGCGCAAAGACACCAAATCAGTCGGCTGCTCATCTGAATCAGACATCTGATCAACAACCTGACGATACACCTCAGTCGCCTTTCCTTCCTGATTCAGATACATCAAGGCATTACCATACTTGACCTTTGCCCTGACATGAACCCGAGGAATCTGAAAAGGAGGAATCTGCAACCATACCTGCACAACTTCCTCATATTCACGACTCTCGTCATATCGGTCTATGAGTGTTTCAAGCTTTGAGAGATCGGCCCCTTCTTCCCGCTTATTCCAGCCGACGCCCTGGTCCTCTGAGGCCGAAACCAGTTTTCCACAACCGTCCTCTAAAAACTCTATATCGGCTGTCTGTAGTTGAAAAATATCCTTTGCACTAATCTGATCAGCAGTGAAAATCTTATGAGCCTGAAGCATTTTACTGCGAAGATCACTGTAACCATTGAGCACATGTTGAAGTCTTCTGAAACAACGAACCATCTTGGCAGCATCGTCTTCATGGACATCTATTCCAACTGACTTAATGTCCAGTTCTTTCCATTTATCAAGCTTTCTTCCATATTCAAAGATACGATCGTTGACGTACACCATAGAAGGAAGAACCACCTCTATATCCTCTTCCACTATGGTATCGTCCTGTTCGATACCAAGATCCAGATAACGCGGCGGTGTTACAGTTTTAACAACGCTAGAGTCTTGGGACGGTACCGCCGCCTGGACCTGATAGACACCCCCGGAAGCTGTAGAACGGGGGGAGACTTTAGCCATGTCAGGAAGGGCACAACCACTGATCCCAGCAACACAGAGTGAAAGGATGATATTCCAAGCAAGTTTTTTCATATTTTTTCCTCAAACAGTAAGGGGAAACGCGGGCTAACAACCATGAACTGGAGTAATTATACGATTACCCATTATAATTTCAATGTTTCTTCATTTTAATGTACAGTTTGTCCAGCCGTATTCCAATATGGCACATAGTTTCTTTCGACAACAAAACGACCTGCACTGGTCTTTTTACCAAAGGTGAGAATGGCTGGAGTATATCGTGATAATTCACTCACGGAAGAAAAAGGCTCAATAACAGTCCCCCCCCCTTCGGCATCAACAGCAACGTTAAGCTGTCCAAGGGCTGGCCTTTTAATTGCCAATCCATAAAACGAAAGATCTACAGGATCGAGTCGACCGGTATAATCCTGCTCCTGCATCAAGGCATTAGCAATATAACTCCAGGTAGGTAAGGCCCCGGCGGAACCAGTGATTCGACTCGTCTTCCGTCGCATTGGACGATTATCGTCAAAACCTACATAGACACCGATGGCGTAGCCATTATCGAGACTCATAGCAACACCATCAGCTGCAACTTCTGGAAGATACCCGAGAAAAGACGCATTGGTATAGTTATTTGCAGTCCCTGTTTTGCCCAAAAGAGGCACTGAAAGATCCAAATGTTCAATACCATCTACAACTGTTGTGTTCTCTGCACCGGTGGTATTATCCTTGAATTTAACAATCTTAGTTGCACCTCTTCCAGTGCCAAACGTAACAATATTTTCAAGAATTCCCCCTAGGGCAAGACTGGTTTTGCTATCAATGACCGTCTTCTTTGTAGCTTGAGGCTCATATAGCACGCGTCCCTCTGCGGATACAATACGCTCAATGATGGCGAGTGAATCATTTTCTTCATCGTCAAGCCCTTCAGGAAAGGTTGTAACCATACCTGAGACAAGCCCTTCATACATCCTTGTAGCCTCCAACAGGGTAATCACACTGGAACCAAGCGGAAAGGAAAGCACCGCGTCCAGACGACTTTTTACCCCTAGCTCCCGGGCCAGTTTTTTAAGATAGAACAAGCCCACCGTGATTCTGAAATCATCCACCTTGGCGAGCACTTCAAAATCATAGGGAAGGGCGTTTAATAATTTTTTATACTCATGCTCATACTGCACCGTCGTCTTGTGAAAGGCAAGGGCAGTCAAAGAACCGTTCAGTTTTATCTGCTCCCAGAATAGAGTCCGTCCAAGAGCCCCCTGCCTCTGCAGATAACGGATAAGCTCCGACACTCTTATGGGTGTTAGTCCTTTAACATCAGCCTCATCTAGCATGAAAAAAAACTCATTATTCAACTCATCGACATAAAAAACGCTGGCGGTTCCTGCGGCAGCCAGCAAACTGTAGTCAGGCAAAGACTGATCAAGCACCCCATCAATCATTACCCGGTAACTGTTAAGTTTTTCATCTAAGCCAGCCAATGTGAGATAACTATTTCCCAATAATTTTTTGCGCAAATTGAGTTCATTAAGGGTTCTGTTACTTACCTTCTTCTTTTTCCTTTCAGCTGTTATAGCAGCCGAAAGATTACCTGTAAAACGTGCGTAGTTCCGACCATATGCAAGTTCCTTTAGCAGCTGATAATCATCGACCAAATCGTCGAATATAAAATCCGTTTCAAGGTTAGATACAGCCTCGGAATATGCCACTTTTCGCAGGGCATTTTTATTCACATGGATTCCATATCTATCGCGGATACGAGCCTTGTAGCTTCGATACGGCTCATTATCTCCATCCACAACCTTCGGAACAAGACCGACGGCCCCAGCAACGTCGCGAAATTCAGCAGGAGACAGCTTGGCACAAAGATTTGCTAGCAGCCACACAGATGCGACATTCTCAGAATGGACCCCTGCCCAACTCATGGAAACCCAATTGTTATGACTCACATGGTCGGGTCTTGGAAAATATGGTTTACCATGATAAACAAAAACATCTCTTGTGTTTTTGAGGGGATCGGCACTATTCCACCCCAGTTGTAAGGCGGCTGCGTAGACTAAAGGTTTAAAGGCAGAGCCCATGGTACGCCTGGCATGGATAGCACGGTTGTAAAACCGATTTTCAGTTCCACCGGCAATACTTTTAATCTTACCTTTTTGAATAACGATGGCACCACCTTGAACTTTGGGATACTTTTCAAGACGCAAAAGACATGGTTCCAGACCATCGGCAACCTGACTCACGCTCACCCACACCCTGTCTCCTTCTCGCAATTCTTTCACCAAAATGGCCTGATCTTGCTTGCCAGTGACACTCCAGCGATTCTTTCTATATCGCACATCGGCAAGCACAAGTTTTTTTAGACCAGCAGCATCTATGGTAGCATCGCCCAACTTTTTATCGAGGGACACCACTATTGATCTGTCACGGCCCTTACCGGTGATAGTTCGTATGGTTCCGAAAAGAAATGCACCCTTGATACAAGCATTGTCCCCGCTATACTTAAGGGCTACCAGCTCATTCTGAACCTCGTCTCTTTTATAGCCTCTAAGACGAACATCAAGCCTCGACAGTTCACCCCGAAGAGCAGCTAAGGTTTCCTTTTGTAACCCCTTATCAACAGTTGTAATAACCTTTACACCAGAGGTGGCAATATTGTTGATGCCCTTTGCCTTAAGAGCCTCACGCACAGCGGTTGATGAAACGGCCTCCCGAACAAGTTCCATTGAATAGTCAAGAGAATAGCCCACTCGACCATGTCGAAAACCTATGTCTGAGCCAAGAGCCTCATTGTACGCATAGCTGCCTATCCGGCCACTTTCCTTCATTTTATCAAGGACATAACGCAAACGAATTTTGGCTCTCCTTCGCGCTTTTTCGGCTCCTTCCTCGGTCTTTTTTATAAAGGGATTATAGTAATTCGGGCGCTTAACACTTCCTGCGATAAAGGCACACTCAACAAGGTTCAACTCTGAAGGTGTTTTGTCAAAATAATAGCGTGCAGCAACACCTAGACCATGACCATTACCACTCACGTAGAATTGATTGGCATAAAATTCAAAGATTTTCTCTTTGGAATAATAATACTCAAGACGCAGGGCAAACAGCAGCTCCTTAAGCTTCGATTTGTAGGACCTGTCTTCTCGTTTAAAGAGGTTTTTGGCCGTCTGCTGGGTCAGAGTACTTCCGCCTTGGACGACTCTACCAGCCTGAATGTTTTTCAGCATGGCCCGACTTATGCCGACAATATCAAATCCAAAATGTTCAAAGAAACGTCCATCCTCTGCGGCAACCAGAGCATTGACAAAATCAGAGGGTATTTCACTATATTTGACGTATTGTCGATGCGCTGTATCAAAGAAGACACCAAGTCTAGATACACCATCGCTGTAATACACATGGCTTTCACGGCCAAGAATCTGCTCGATGTTTTTCTCGCTGATTTCGTTTCCGGGTTCAACGACGACCAGCATATACAACCAACCGGAGAAGGAACAAACAACGATGAGCATGAGTAAAATTGTGGTGAAAAATAACTTTTTAAGCATAAATTCAGGTTTTTTTAGAAAATACAGAGTCTCAAATTCGAATCAAAACACAGCCGGAAGCCCACCAATGCTCATTAAACTTGCAATTGAGCACAACTTAGGGTTTAAATACTGTCAATATTTTTCTGAGGTTACACTCGCACAAATGTACTACCCTTAATACAACAAAAGTTGGGATATGTACCTTCTTCGCAATCCAGCGACAAGGGTAACTTCGAACAAATTGTCAGGGTACTCATTTACATTCCATAACTCAATACGCGAGTTTCGACCTTACCAGTCTTTTACTGAGCATGTGGTGAATAGTCCACTCAATAGACAACACAATGATATTTAATTCCGTAACTTTTCGTTCTATATTTCTCAGCCTTGCCCTAATTTCCTTTGTTTCAGGTTGTGCCAGTGTTGACCCTCTTGGCTTTTTCCAACAAGACAATTCAACCTCTCCAGCTGAACACAACCTCACAGATGGCTCTGAAAATGTGTCGGATCTTATTGATCTTGAACCACTAATGTGCCTCGACGAGGAGTTACACGAACTCAATCTGACTGGCATATGGAACCCGCCACCAGAAACAAGCCCTCTACCGCCCGCAGAAACTGTTCAGTATAATTTCCCTATTGTTTTCAATAAACAGGTTGAGATGTACATGCAACTGTTTCAGGGCAAGCAAAGAAGACAATTTGCACGCTGGCTGGAAAAGTCCGGAAAATACAAAACACTCATGGTCGAAGAGCTTAAAAGGTCCGGTGTACCAACCGATTTGATGTATCTGTCAATGATCGAGAGTGGCTTTTATGAACTCGCCTATTCCCGTTCTAAAGCCGTTGGCCTATGGCAATTCATGAAAGGGACAGGCAGACAGTATCACCTTAAGGTAGACAGGTATGTTGATGAGCGTAGAGATCCGGTTAAAGCAACGAGAGCCGCCGCTGCCTACCTCTCTGATCTCTATAAAGAATTCGGAGACTGGCATCTTGCTGTGGCTGCTTACAATGGTGGTCCTGGGAAGATAAGAAGTGGTTTACGTAGACACAAGGTAGATAACTTCTGGGATCTCGCATCAAAAAAACATCTTAAACTTGAAACCAAGCGCTACGTACCAAAACTCATCGCCGCCCTGGTAATTGCCAAAGATCCGGAAAAATATGGGTTTACCAATCTCCACTACCAAGCGGCTCTTCAGTACGACACAATCACGGTCGGTCCCAACATGAGTCTCAGTGCAATAGCGCTCATTAGCGACAGTACTGAAAAAGAGATTAAGGCTCTCAACCACGAACTAAAACGAGGCAAAACTCCCGCAAATCAGGCACGATACGTAGCAAATATTCCACACGCAACTGGTGCCATTGCCAAGAAGAACATATCGCGCCTCCATAGTATTGCCAGTACCGGATACAAGACACATAGGATTCGTAAAGGTGACACCTTAACGAAAATTTGTAGACGATACGATGTAAATAAAACAACGTTACTAAAGGTCAATAATCTTCACAGCAGTAAGCTCAGACCGGGACACAACTTACGTATTCCATATAGCACTGTTAGCTACCAGCTCCTTCCCGAAGGTTCAAAAAATGCGATGGCCGCATATAAAGATAGTCTCATCCTACACCGCATTAAAAAGGGTGATACCATCTCTAAAATATCCTACATGTATAAGGTACCTGTAGAGCTGATAGTTGCCTGGAATGGATTGAAAAATGCCCATTCCATTCGAGCGGGTCAACAGCTCGCCTTATATATTGATCGTGGTAACACCGGCAGAATAGCTAAGAAAAAAATGCGCCAAGATTCAGAGGACTATAATAGCAATCTTGTAGTCTTACGCCCATACAAGAAAAAACGTCACTCAAACGGTGATCCTGTATATCAGTTTTACAGCGTCAAAAATGGGGATTCTCTGTGGAGCATCTCTCGTAGATTCAGGATCTCAACCCGAGACATCAAGAGGTGGAACAACCTGAAATCAAATCTCATACATCCGGGTTCAACACTTAAACTGAAAAAGGGCTAAAATTACCTGAACCTACCATTTACATTTCAAGTCCGTTAACACTTTTGTACATGACAAATCCGACTGTGATGCCTACCTTGCTGCACATATTCATAGACTCTGGCGTACTCCTTTGAGGGCATATTTAATTTTTTACCATGAATAACATAATGCAAACGAGTGACACTCCTTTACCAACCGACGAATATTCCAGCGATGTTCATACAATAACCCAGGGTGATAGAACATTTATCCTCGTTGGCACAGCCCACATATCCCAAGAATCCGTTCATCTGGTTCAAAAGGTCATTGAACAGGAAAAGCCTGACTGTGTCTGCATCGAACTCGATGACAAGAGATACCAGGCATTAACTCAAAAAAAGAAGTGGGAGGAGCTGGATTTAAAAGCCATCGTAAAAGACAAACAGCTGTCAACACTTCTGGTTCAGCTCTTAATGGGCTCTTACCAAAAGAGACTCGGCGGTAAACTTGGCGTAACTCCCGGCGCCGAACTCCTGATGGCCGCCAACACGGCAAAAAACATGCAAATCCCTATTTCCCTTTGTGATCGGGATGTACGGATTACACTTCGACGTGCCTGGAAATCCACATCTTTTTGGAAAAAAGGCTACCTGCTCACCTCTTTAATTGCCAGCATATTCGATAAAACCGAGGTGTCCGAAGAAAAGCTGGCCGAACTGAAGAAAAAAGATGTATTAACCGAATTAATGGACGAATTGGGAAGTTCACTCCCCGATCTGAAACGGGTACTCATCGATGAGCGTGATATATTTCTTAACGAAAAAATTAAATCATCTCCAGGTAAGAGAATAGTAGCTGTCGTCGGTGCGGGCCACATACCTGGAATGATAAAATCATTTAAAACAGATAACAAAAGCAAGCTCGAAGAAATTACTGGTATTCCACCTGTCTCAAAAGTATATAAGATTGTTGGCTGGTTGGTACCCGCGCTTATCATCGGATCGCTGCTTGTGATTGGTGGACAAAAAGGTGCTGGGGTTGCTGGTGAAAGCCTGCTCTTCTGGATCATTGCCAACGGGGTTCCCTGTTCCATTGGCGCAATGCTGGCGCTTGCCCACCCTTTTACCATCATAAGTTCTTTTATAGCCGCTCCAATCACCAGCTTAACACCGGTCATCGGTGCAGGCTATGTTGCAGCTTTTGTACAGGCAATTACCTGTCCGCCCGTGGTCAAGGAATTTCAAAGCGCGGCCGACGATGTTGCAACCTTTAAAGGCTGGTGGAAAAACCGACTCCTCCGAGTATTTCTGGTTTTCCTACTAACGGGCTTGGGGTCATCCATTGGCACTTGGGTTGGTGGCTATAAAATTTTTAATAACCTTATCAACTAGGAGGTTGTCCAAGAATAGTAATTTGACTTTTAATCGAGATATTTTCGAGAAAATAGCTACAGTCATATAGATACTATTACAGTCCATCTCCACTTACTTATCTGTGGGAATTATTTGCTGTGATTTCTCAAATGTTTTGGCAATAAGCCTGTCTCAGACAAGCTCTCAGATAAACCACTCGCACTAAAAAAGAGTTTTACAAATATAACAAGGAAGAAGAATAAAGATGTCAGAAAAGAAGAACAAAGAGCCATTTATCCTCAGCACAAAACAGAAGCAGCACCTAAAAGGTCTGGCTCACTCACTCAATCCTCTTGTTCAGGTTGGCAAAGAAGGTTTAAGTTCTGGCCTTATCAGCATGACATGCCAAGAACTGTTGCACCACGAGTTGATAAAAGTGAAACTCGGCAGTAACAGTGGTCTCGACAAACACGAAACATCCGTAGCCATAGCAGAAAAGACGGAGAGCACCCTGGTTCAGCTCATAGGCAAGACCTTCATACTGTACAAACCTAATCCTAAGATGGCTAAAGATAAGAGAGTTTACCTGCCTAAAAAATAACCGTTACAGGTCATTTTAATTCTATCTTAAGAGTGCAATACGATACATTTCAAGTATCGAGCAAATTGCAGGCTGTGGCGGCTCAATCACTGCTTCAAATCCATTCTTCTTATGGATTTGAAGCAAACATTTTCTCTTGATACAGGCCCCCTGTTTAAGCGAGTTAGGCTACGGCTAAATTGCCGTAGGTACAACGCTGTCAGGTTATCTGTATATTTGCATACGCCCGGATCAGGGCAATACTTCATCCATCAGAGAATACGGATCAAAGTTGAATCAGGGGCAGAGCACTATCTTGAGCTGCAACGTGCAACCTTACTTCCGGACATTGGAGAAGACATTTTTCAGCGGCCTGTCTTGCCAAGTCTACGGTATTATTTTTCTCACTGAGATGGGCAAGTACTACTTCCTGGAGGAGCCCCCCCGTCAGGTCTGACAAAAAGTCGGCGGCATCTTCGTTGGAGAGATGGCCTCTACTTGAGCGAACCCGTTGTTGCAGAGGTAATGGATAGGGACCATATTTCAACATTTCTAGGTCATGATTAAATTCCAGAATAATAGCGTGACACGAGAGCATACGCTGGGCCATCAAATGGGAAACCTTCCCAGTATCGGTTAAATAACCCAACCGCTTGTTTCCGTCTGAAACCACAAAACCCACCGGATCAGCCGTATCATGGGAAATCCGAAACGAACGAACTTCGAGGTCGCCGACCTCAATCACCTCCCCCACCGAAAAGATGGTGGTGGCAAATAATTTACCAATTTTTCTCGCTGCGGATTCAAGGGTTAGGTCATTGATAGCCACCGGTATCTCATAGCGCCGAGAAATAACCCCTACCCCAGCAATGTGATCATTATGCTCATGGGTTACAAAAATAGCATCCACATCCGTCAGATCACGACCAATGGACAACATTCGTTTTTGTAGTTCTTTTCCTGAGAACCCTGCATCGATGAGTACACTACTGTTGCCGCTCTGAACATAAACAGCATTACCGCGACTACCACTGCCAAGAACCGAAAATCGCATTGCCTATACCCCTGTATGACCAAAACCGCCAACTCCACGGCTCGTTGCATCCAATTCACTCACTTCTATAAATGTAGCTCTGATAACAGGTGCGACAATAAGCTGTGCTATCCGCGCCCCTCTAGTTACCGTATAGGGCTTTTTACCATGATTGATGAGTGGCACCATCACCTCACCTCTATAGTCAGAATCGATGGTACCTGGACTGTTGATAAGCGTTATACCGTATTTGACAGCGAGTCCACTGCGTGGGCGGACCTGAATCTCAAATCCCGAGGGAATAGCGACTGCAAAACCTGTGGGGATAAGGACAATAGCTCCTGGTTCAATAACTGTATCTTCTGTGACAGCAGCTCGTACATCCATTCCGGCAGAACCAGCAGTTTCATAGCAAGGTAATTGCAGGTCACGCTCCTCAGCCGGAATAAGCCAACAGAACTGTATGTGTTGATCTTGCATATTAAATCCATTCGTTGAAACTAAAATTTAATCGAGTCGAAGTAAAACAAAAAAGGCCAACTTCTCAATAAAGAGAAGTTGGCCTCAAACTACTATAAGGAAGTTTTTATTCCTTTTCGATGAGAGCCTTACGGCTTAATCGAATACGGCCACGATTATCGACGTCAAGAACCTTAACCTCGATCACATCACCTTCAGT
Source organism: Desulfotalea sp. (assembly GCA_002733995.1). Classification (GTDB taxonomy): domain Bacteria; phylum Desulfobacterota; class Desulfobulbia; order Desulfobulbales; family Desulfocapsaceae; genus Desulforhopalus_A. Next base: position 69,395 of record NVXR01000002.1, read on the forward strand.
TAATATATCGGTAACTTTTGCAACACGACCATGGTCAAGTTCAGAAATATGAACGAGGCCATCGGTACCAGGTAGAATCTCAACGAAGGCACCAAAATCTTTGATGGTCTTCACAGTACCCTTGTAGACAGCACCAACTTCGGCTTCAGCGGTGATTGCTTTCACTCTCTCAACGAGGGCATCTGCCAATTCGCCATTGAGTGCAAACATCTTAACAAGGCCGCTATCATCTACCTCTATCTTTGCATCGTATTGAGCAGAGAGTTCTTTGATGATTTTTCCACCAGGTCCGATGATATCGCGAATCTTATCGGGATTAATCTTATGAACCATGTATTTCGGAGCATGCTCAACAACACCGTCACGGGCTGTGGCAATACCTTTTTCCATCTCGCTCAGGATATGTAAACGACCTTCTTTTGCCTGATTAAGAGCTGTACCCATGATATCGCGATCAACGCCATCAATTTTGATATCCATCTGCAGAGCAGTAATACCATCACAAGTACCGACAACTTTAAAGTCCATATCGCCAAGATGATCTTCATCACCAAGGATATCGGAGAGAATCGCTATCTTGTCCCCTTCCTTGATAAGCCCCATGGCAATACCAGAAACTGGGCGCTTGATAGGAACACCTGCATCCATCATTGCCATACTTCCTCCACAAACACTGGCCATGGAAGAAGAGCCGTTAGACTCAAGGATTTCAGAAACCACGCGGATTGAATAAGGAAAGTCTTCTTCACTTGGAAGCACTGCCTCCAAACCACGGGTGGCAAGAGTTCCATGACCGATATCTCTTCTGGATGGTCCTCTAAGCATTCTGGCTTCGCCAACACAGTATGGAGGGAAGTTGTAATGGAGCATGAAACGTCGATTTTCTTCGCCGTTCAGCGTCTCGACCCGCTGCTTATCTCTTTCACTACCGAGGGTAGTACTCACCAACGCTTGGGTCTCTCCACGGGTAAATAGTGCAGAACCATGGGTTTTAGGCAGGTATTCTGTCTCGCAATTGATTTCACGAACTTCATCATACTTTCTGCCACCGATTCTAATTTGATCGTTGACAATTTTTTCCCGCATGTAACTTTTCTGAAAGACGGATAAGAGTGAACTAATTTCACGTCCATTCTCTTCTTCCGGATCGAGTGCTTCAATAACCTCAGCTTTTAATGCGTCGTAAACTGTTCCACGCTCAAGCTTATCGGAGGTATTGAAAACTTTTTCCATGCCAGCAGCAGCCACATCTTTGACTTTAGCAAGCATTTCTTCATTTAGTTCAGGGGTAACAACTTCTCTTTTTACCTTACCGGAAGACTTCTGCAGTTCTTCCTGAATGTCGAGAAGAGGCTGGAGATTATCAAATGCGAAGAATATTCCGGAAAGAATTTCGTCTTCACTCAGCTCTTGAGCTTTTCCTTCAACCATGACGATTGCCTTTCTTGTACAGGCAACAACGATGTCCATGGATGATTTCGCAAGCTCATCAACTGTGGGGTTCATGACATAATCGCCATCAATATAACCAATACGACCGCCGGCAATAGGACCTGCAAAGGGGATGTTAGAAAGACAGAGTGCGCATGACGCTCCGGTAAGTGCGAGGACATCGGGCAGTGTCTGTTGATCTGCTGATAGTACAGTTGCAATAACCTGGGTTTCAGCTTGGTAACCTTTTGGGAAAAGAGGTCTAAGAGGACGATCGATAATTCTACATGTAAGTACTTCATTATCACTTGGTCGGCCAATCTCACGGCGGAAATAGTTACCAGGAATACGACCAACTGAAGCGAGTTTTTCTTGATACTCAATGGTGAGAGGTAAAAAATCGATATCTGTACGAGCCTTATTGGCTCCTACTGCTGTGACTAATACCACAGTTTCGCCGGACCGAATGACGATTGATCCTGATGCTTGTTTGGCAATTTTGCCAGTTTCGATGGAAATGACTTTTCCACCGATTTCGGTTTCAACTTTTGTAAACATGTTTTCTCCAGATGTTGAGCATCAGGGAAAGGCGTAGCGCCAATGTATCCGACTGGATTATCCACCAGCCCCGTATGCTTTTTTTTCGGTTTTCCTTAACAACAAAAACCTCAAACAGTTCTATTAGAGAACTGTTTGAGGCGTAATACGGCACCAGGCCAGAACCAACTCGTGATAGAACAGCGTAAAAATTTACTTACGCAACCCTAATTCTGCAAGAATCGTTCTGTACTTAGCAATATCTTTCTTCTTAAGATAGTCAAGCAAACTACGACGCTGACCAACGAGTTTGAGCAGACCCTGTCTTGAGTGATGATCCTTTTTATGTACCTTGAAATGCTCAGTAAGGTACTGAATACGATCAGTAAGGAGGGCAATTTGTACTTCAGAAGATCCAGTATCAGTTGAGTGGACCTTAAATTTTTCGATTATTTCATTTTTTTTAACTGCTGACTGTACCACGACAATCCTCCTGGAACTGTATATTAAAATATAGTTATTTTCTTTTTAATACGACAAAAACACTCTCCAGCTTTATTATATAGCCGGTATTTCTTCACGACAACAGGTGACCCGCAGTTTGGTGGCGACCACTACGGGTCTATTTGCACCAATAGATATGCGTGACGTTAACAACATAGACGCAATATACTACGGTACTCATCCCGGCAAACAACTCTACTACCGAGGCTAGATACTTTTAACAAAAATTGTCATAATTACACTAGTCAACTCAAGTGATTATTGCAACAACTTAGCGACTTCTTCAACAGTTATCATCTTCTTTAAACAATGATCAATGGCGTTATCGTCTGAGAGTTCTTCCCAACTCAGTGATTGCTCAACAGAAAACCTACCACTTTGGGTTCTTCTAAGGGCAGTGAGATGTGCACCACAACCAAGGGCTGTGCCAATATCCGCACCGAGGGTTCTAATATAGGTACCTTTAGTACAGACAACTCGAATCTGCAGTTCACCTTCTTGACCTGCAATATCACCAGTACCATCCGTTCGTTCAAGGGTGGAGATGGTTATCTCCCGTGCTTCTTTTTCGATCTTAATACCCTTTCGCGCATAATAATAAAGAGGCTTACCCTTGTGCTTGAGTGCGGAATAAGCAGGGGGAATCTGTTGTTGAACTCCCCTGAATGCTTCCAGACACGTTTCAATTTGCAGGGCAGAGATCTCACCGACGTCGGTACGTTTAACGATTTCTCCCTCGGTATCAAGAGTCTCCGTCTCAACTCCGAGTCGCAAGGTCGCGAAATATTCCTTCTCGCCATCCATAAACTGAGAAATCATTTTGGTAGCCGGTCTCCCGGCACAGATAATCAGCAGACCTGTTGCAAAAGGATCGAGGGTTCCCGCATGACCTACTTTCTTCATGCCGAGTATTTTCCTCATCCTAGCGACAACGCCAAAGGAACTTATATCTACAGGTTTATCAATTAAGAAAACACCCGCTTCAATCACTTTATCTGTTACGCAAACCATGGCTCAGTAATACCCTCTTCTCTTCAATCAGTAACGAACTACGAGACACTAAATCTAGCCAGGAAATTGCATTGCTGAATACGATTATTATTACAGAAACAAACTCTACCGCATTGTTTATTATAACAAAACATCTACCTTGGATGTACTCAAGAAAGAGCAACAGCTTTTTGTAGAAGACTGTACACTTCATCTTTTACCTGGGAGATGGGCTTTCCTTGACAACGAAATCCAGCTGCATTTCTATGACCACCACCACCAAAATGCTTTGCCACATCAGCGACGTTACATTCACCTTTGGCCCGCATGCTCACCGTTGTCATTCCGTTCTTTGATTCTTTCAATAAAACTGCAACTTTGACCGACTGAAGGGACCGTGCAAGATCAATAAAGCCTTCAACATCCTGCAAGGTTGCGCCACTTTCATGGAGCATTTGCCGGGTAACCGACATAAAAACAATCTGATCATTATCGTGCAAAACGATGGAACCAAGAACAAGTTCCATCAATTTGAGTCGTTCCTTGCTGAAATTATCGTATAAATGCCGACCTATTTCATGGGGTTTTACGCCTTTGCCTAAAAGTTCCCCAGCAATCTCCATGGTCCGCGCACCGGTACATTCATAACGAAAAGAGCCGGTGTCGGTACAGATTGCTACATAGAGATTAAAGGCACCACTATAACTCAGCTCGGCGTCCAGACCCAAGCCCAGTTCGTACACCATCTCCCCCGTGGAGGAACATGATGACTCAACCCAGCGGTCACTACCGAAATCTCGATGGGACTCATGGTGATCAATAACCCAAAAAGGACTATTCACTGAAAGAACCGTCTCTTTCAGTATCCCAAGTCGATCTTCATCTCCACAGTCTAGAGCGATACTAATAACATCATCACCTACGCCGGACATAAAGCGCTTATACTCTTCGAGTGAGGTGTTGAGCTTATCTTTATCGAGAAGAAATGTGTACAGATGTGAGACAGGTTCTTCAATTAGACAAAACACACTTTTCCCAAGCGCTTCAAGCAAGGCGGCAAGTCCCAGCAAAGACCCCAACGCATCACCATCGGGGTGTGAGTGGGTGAACAGCGCTACATTCGTAGCGCTGTTAATGTCTTTTATGAGGCGTTCAGGAACGGTCCTGGGAATTATTTCGCTCATCGGCTATTTCCTTGAAAATTTCTTCCAGTTCAGCAACTTTTTCAGCAACATTGTCATAGTGAAACTGAATTGCTGGAGTAAACCGAAGATTAAGTGTCTTAGCTATATGACTACGCATATAGCCGCTGGCACGTTGAAAGCCTTTCTCAGCTTCTCTCCGTTCCTTATTCTCTCCAAACACTGTGAAATAAACTTTAGCAAGGCTCAGATCATCTGTAACTTCAACCCTTGAGATCGATGCACTGTGTAATCTTGAATCTCCAACTTTACTGATAAGCAGCATAGACAATTCTGTACGAATTGCCCCTGCTACTCTTGAAGATCGTTTCTGCTCATTTTTAGCACCGATTCCAATGGAGTCAAGTGTCTGTTTAGGATCTAATACTGACAATACAATAGCCTCTTTTTACAACGTAGCTTCAACTTCTTTCATAATGAATGCTTCGAAGTTATCTCCAATTTTGATATCGTTAAACTTCTCGACACCAATACCACATTCGTATCCGGAGGCAACCTCTTTAACATCATCTTTGAAACGTCTAAGTGACTCAATCTTGCCGGTGTAAATGACTACACCATCACGAAGTACGCGAACTTCAGCAGTCCTGAGAATCGTTCCATCAAGGACCGAACAACCTGCAATAACGCCAAGTTTTGGTACGCTAAATGTCTCTCGAACCTCTGCCAGCCCAATAACCTCTTCTACAAAGGTCGGATCGAGCATGCCCACCATTGCCTTACGGATATCATCGAGTGCGTGATAGATAACATCATACGATCTGATATCAACATTCTCTTTTTCCGCAAGCTCTTTCACCTTAAGACTAGGCCTTACATTAAAACCAATAATAATGGCATCTGATGCAGAAGCAAGCAAGATATCAGATTCTGTTACAGTTCCGGTACCTTCATGAAGCACATTAACCTTGATCTCTTTGGTTGACAGATCTTCAGCAGCCTTGGCAAAAGCCTCAAGGGTTCCCTGAACATCGGAGCGAAGTACAACTCTCAACTCCTGTACGTCTCCTTCATTCATCTGCTCAAAAAGCATATCAAGAGAGATTTTGGTCTTAGAACCAAGCTCCGTCTCACGGGCTTTTAAAGATCGGACGAGTGCTACACTCTTGGCCATCTTATCGTCTGTTACAACAATAAACTCATCACCAGCACTCGGAACCCCAGTAAGACCTTGAACCTCAACCGGAATAGCTGGTCCAGCCTCAGTCAAAGGACGACCTTTGTCATCAAGCATTGCCCGAACTTTACCTGCAAACTGACCTACAACAAAATAGTCTCCAGCACGCAATGTTCCGTCCTGAATAAGGACTGTTGCAACGGGACCACGACCTTTATGCAACTGAGCCTCAACAACACGGCCCCGCGCCTTTCTGGTCCTATCCGCCTTAAGCTCAAGAATCTCAGCTAAAAGCTGTATGTTCTCAAGGAGGCTATCGATACCGATATTGCCCTTGGCTGAAGTTTCGCAATACATGGTTTGACCACCCCAGTCTTCCGGCATGAGGTTGAGCTCAGAAAGCTCACGTTTTACTCTTTCTACGTCGGCATTGTCTTTGTCAATTTTATTGACAGCAACAATAATTGGAACATCAGCTGCCTGGGCATGATGAATCGCCTCACGGGTCTGATCCATAACACCATCGTCCGCCGCAACTACCAGCACAACAATATCGGTTACCTGTGCTCCTCTGGAACGCATTTCTGTAAAGGCGGCATGACCAGGTGTATCCACAAAAGTCACATCTCCAACACTTGAGCGAACATGGTATGCACCAATATGCTGGGTAATACCACCGGCCTCACCCTCTGCCACATCGGTCTTTCTAATGGCATCTAAGATAGATGTTTTTCCATGATCGACATGCCCCATGACTGTAACAACCGGGGAACGAGGTGCAGTATCACCGCCCTCTTCCGCTTCACAGAGACGTTGCATTCCAAGTTCTTCTGTAATTCCCTGCTCTACCTCATAACCGAAATCAGATGCAATAATCATTGCGGTTTCGGTATCCACCGGCTGATTGATGGTTGCCATAACTCCAAGTGCCATGAGTTTAGCAATAACATCACTAGCCTTAAGCTTCATATTCAGAGCCAGATCACCAACACTGATTGAGTCGTATACCTTGAAATGCTTTTTACTTGTCTTCATCTCAGAAGGCGGAGTTACTACCTTAGGTAATCTTCTCCCCTTCTTGCGACGTCCACCATCTCGGCGTTGATAATCCTGCCCAAAGTGAGTGAACTTAACATTTTTCTGCCCTTTCTTTGCGCCTCTACGTGCTTCCTTTGCACGATCCTCCGCAGTACTTGGCCCTTTCTTGCCTTTCTTCTTACCACGGGAATCCGCGTTTTGAGGCATCGCTGGCGCAGCTGGTCCACCACCGGTAGTACCGGGTCTTCTCGTCACAGGAGGCTTACCGGGTTTTCTTTTTGGTCGACTTGGTCTTGGCTTTTCCTCAACCTTGGGCAGCTCGATAGTTCGAATAACACGAGCCATCGGCTTTCTCTGTGGGGTCACAATCGTCTTCAAGTTCCGACGAGCCGGATCGACAGGTTTTTGGGTCGCTTTAGCGTCCTCAACCTTATCCGTCTTTGTTGCCTCAGCCTTAACGACTTTATTGACGCTGCCCTCAGGCACCGGAGTCGCTTGGGCTTGAACACCAGCTTCGTCTTTTACTACCTTCTCGACCACCGGGGACTCTTTGGCAACCACCTCAACGACTGGCTGTTTGCCTTCGGCCTTAACCGCGTCCACCTTCGGCTCTTCAGAAACGCCTGATACCTTATCTGCAAGGTCTTGCGTTTCTGACTCAGCGGCTACAGGCTCTTCTTTTACTATAGCCTTACGGCGAATGACGGTTGCCCGACGACGGATAACAGTTGTTCCTACAGTATCGCTATCAATACGCTTTTCAACAAGCTCGGTATTAGCCGATGTCAGAACAGTATTCCGTATCTTTTCTGCTGTTTCGTCGTCAACCGATGAACTGTGGCCTTTAATATCATAGCCGAGGTCAATCAATTTATCAGTTAACGCTTTACTGCTCATGCCAGCCTCTTTGGCCAACTCATATACCCTAACTCTGCTCATCCTTTACTCCCGTATTGCATCGCAACAATCATTTGATCCATTGTCTTATCGGCAATTATTGTTCTCTGCACCGAAATGAACCGTTTTAAATCTCTTTATTTAAAGACGAAACAATCTTTTCCATTTTTTCGTTTTGCCAAGAAGAAGCTCCACACATCGCTCATTATTACAACAATAAGCCCCTCTGCCTGGCAAAGATTGATCAGGATCCTCTTGAACTTTTTCGTCTTGCCATACAAAACGTTTTAGTTCGTACTTGGGCTTTTTCAACCTACACGAGCAGCAAGTGCGCAAAGAAACCTTTTTATCAAGACTCTTTGCTCTCATCAGTATGCTTTTCTTCCACTTCTACTGCGACGTCATTGTCTGCATGCTCATCAGCAACTTCTTCTTCAGCTTCCTCGCTTGCAATTTCTGTCGTGTTATCGTCAATAACTTCATCTACAACATCTTCTACTGCCCCTAGGTCACCTGCATCTTCGCTGGCCACATCTTCTGTTGTACCTAGGCTGCCAGCATCTTCACTGGTCTCATCTTCTGCTGTCTCGAGATCATCAGTATCTTCACTGACCACATCTTCTGCGCTCTCCAGACCATCAACATCTTCACTGATCGCATCTTCTGCAGTCTCTAGACCATCAGCATCTTCACTGATCGCGTCTTCAGGAACCTCCTCTACAAAGGGGTTCTGCTTTGCCTCATCGATGAGTCGTTGTGCAAACTCGCCATCAATCGCCCTGAGTACGGTGAGATCTTCAACCGACTTATTCGCAAGTACCGCTGTTGAAAAAATACCTTTCCCCAACAACTGATCGGCAAGCGTCTCATCGACACCCCTTAGTTTAAGCAGGCTTTGATAGCTTGGCTCTTGCAAATTTGCATACCGTTGCTCACTTTTCACATCAATACGCCAACCAATAAGTTTGGAAGCAAGACGTACATTTTGCCCCTGACGTCCTATGGCAAGTGATAACTGATCATTTGGAACAACTACGAGCAATGAATTTGCATCTTCATCAGCCATTACCATGCTGACGTGGGCAGGTGCAAGTGCATTATACACATATTTTGCAGGATCAGGACTCCAGGTGACAATATCAATGCGTTCGCCTTGAAGCTCCTGGACGACGTTCTGCACCCGGGCTCCTTTCATTCCAACACAGGCACCTACCGGATCGACATCACCTTCGGATGAACTTACCGCAATTTTAGCACGAAAACCCGGCTCACGGCTTACGCCCATAACCCGTACAATACCCTCGCCCATTTCAGGAACTTCCATGTGGAATAACTTTCCTAGAAATTCATCGCAGGTTCTGGATAAAATCAACTGCGAATCCCGACTTGTCTGGCGCACTTCTTTAAGGTAAGCACGAATCCGATCGCCTTGCTTAAATGACCTTTTGGGAATTTGCTGATCTTTTGGTAAAATTGCATCCGTTCGGCCAAGATTAACTACCATATTACCACGTTCGAAGCGCTGAACAATTCCACTTACAACTTCGCCGACACGATCCTTAAACATATCGTAGATGACTTCTCGCTCAGCATCTTTCATGCGATGGATAATTACCTGTTTGGCTGATTGCGCTGCAATCCTGCCAAGATCAGTAATGTTTTCCATCTTCTCGCCGAGCTCATCACCAACCTGTACCTCTGGATCAAGTTTTTGAGCGTCTTCCAGTGTTATTTCGGTCTGTTCATCTTCAGTTTTTTCAACCACTATGCGAAACTGAAAGACCTCTACTTCACCAAATTCTTCGTTATAACGCACTTCTATATCTCGACGACTACCAAATTTTTTCCTCGCCGCAGACTGGACCGCCTCTTCGATGGCCTCTATCAGTAATGTTTTATCAAAACCTCGATCCCTGCTAATCTGGTCGATTATACGTTTTAAATCTGATAGCATTCTATTACCCCGTCACTATGACTTTCATCTCCGAAATTCGGAGTTACATCCATTGTTCTTCAAACAGCCCGTCCAGCTTAAATGGCCAACCTTGCCTTGCTAAACATATCATACGTAAACTGCATCGAACTCCCATCGGCAAGGGTCATGTTAATTTTCTCTTCACCGACATCGCCAATAACGCCCTCAAAGATCTTCACACCATCGATTGCGCTATGCACCTTAACTCGAGCTTTTTTCCCTGTATATTTGCTAAACTCTGCAATGGATCTCAGCGGTCGCTCAAGCCCCGGTGATGAAACTTCTAAACTATAAGCATGTTCTATGACTTCTTCCACGTCGAGGTATTGCCCTAGCTCACGACTTACTTTGCTACAGTGATCTAAGGAGACACCGTCCGGGCTATCTATAAATATTCGTAACACCCAACCATGGGTTTCCGTCCGAAACTGTACCTCAAACAACGCCAACCCCATATCGGGAAGCAGTTCATTAAGGTACGCCTCGATTTTTTCAACAATTAATTCACTCATAACTACCACCGAAAACATATCTAAGCACCACACCTAGATACGATCTCTAACATGCGGACATAAAAAAAAGCGGGCAATGCCCACTTCCAAAAGCCTCCCAAATACTACTCAACTTAGGGAAGTATAAAATCAATGATTGTATCCTTAATGAAAGACTACTTCTTTCCAATCAAGTCGACTAAAATCATTTGCGCTGAAAATTTAACCACAGAACAGCAAGTTTGTCAAGGTCAAAGCATTTTAACTTCTACAATTCATCTCGACAAAGTGCAAGAGTTCGTTTCTCTAGACCAGTAATTATACATAATCGTATTTTTGACTTCAAACAACCGATTATGCAAGTATTTTCCTTGTAAAAACATCCTAGCTGATAAAAAATGTATTTGACAAAGTGGCACACTCACTATATTTAAACGACTGTTCTGGTACGATCACACTATCTTTTGTTAGCCAGTACAACACAACTACACCGTGCAGATAATGCCATTATGCATTACATTTTCTTAATCCGATACCGGCTATTGTACTTACTATCTCTTTAACGCGGGATAGTTTTTATTTTAAAACCATAAAATATCTTCATGATCAACAAAACTCTAATAATAGCAGAGAAACCTAGCGTGGCCGGAGACCTTGCAAAAGTTCTCCCTGGCAAATTTGTAAAAAACAAAACCCATTACGAAGGTGACAACCATGTTGTCTCTTTTGCAATTGGCCATCTCGTTTCTATATGCTACCCCGAAGAGATTAACCCCGCTTATCAGAAATGGGATATGGAAACCCTCCCTATTCTGCCAGAGGAATTCCCTCTCAAAGGGCTTGAGGGAACAAAATCTCAGCTCAATGCACTACAGAAGCTCATTCGCCGCAAGGATATCACCGAAATCATAAACGCATGTGATGCTGGTCGAGAAGGTGAGCTCATCTTCAAATACATCCTTAAATACGTTTGGAACAACTCGGTCGCCAAAAAAACGTTTAAGCGGTTATGGCTACAGTCCATGACAACAGAATCCATAAAAAAAGCTTTCGCGTCCCTGCGTGACAACGACGAGATGGCTGCCCTGGAAGACACAGCGCTCTGCCGCTCTGAATCAGATTGGCTTATTGGTATTAATGCCACCCGTGCCCTTACAGGTTTTAATTCAAGACGTGGCGGATTTTTTCTCACCCCATGTGGACGAGTACAAACACCGACCCTGTCGCTTCTAGTCAAAAGAGAGCGGGCCCGCCTTAAATTTATTTCAAAACCATTCTGGACTCTACAGGCTCATTTTGAATTTTCTTCAGGAGCATATGAGGGTAAATGGATTGATCTTAAGTTCAGTAAAGACGCGAAAGATGTACATAAAAAGTCAGATCGGTTATGGAATACTGAAGATGCGGACCTGCTGGTAAAAAAATGCGCTGGTAAACAAGCGACGGTCACTGAGCAGAGTAAAAAGACCTCCCAGAGCTCACCTCCGCTGTACGATCTCACCCTACTGCAAAGAGAGGCAAACTCCCGGTTCGGTTTTTCCGCAAAAAACACACTTTCTATCGCCCAGGCACTATACGAGAGACATAAACTCCTCACCTACCCTCGTACTGATTCCAAACATCTTCCAGAAGATTACCTTGCGATAGTAAAAAAGACAGTTAAGTCTCAGACGGGTTGGAAGCTCAAGAGATGTGCACAGATTGTCATCGATGAAAAGTACATAAAAGCTACAAAGAAAATATTTAACAACAGTAAGATTTCCGATCACCACGCAATAATACCTACGACCAATATACCATCGACTCTTTCTGAGCCCGAAGAAAAGATCTACCATCTTGTAGCACAACGGTTCCTGGCAGTCTTTTTTCCTGCTGCCCACTATCTCAATACTAAGAGATACTCCGTTGTTGAGGGGGAGACCTTCTTAACCGAGGGGAAAATCCTTCTGGACGCCGGTTGGAAAACAGTCTACGGTACCGACAAGGGCGATGGTAAAGACAAAATACTTACAAAACTTCCTGAAAATGATCCGGTTGCATGCAAGGGTATAGACAAGGAAGAACACGAGACTACTCCCCCCACCCGCTTTAACGAGGCAACCCTTCTGTCTGCTATGGAAAACTCAGACAAACTCGTGGCCGATGAGGGTCTCGCCGACGCCATGAAAGAGCGTGGACTCGGCACACCTGCCACACGGGCAGCAATCATTGAAAAACTAATCAACGAGAAGTATGTTGTCCGGGAAGGCAAGGATCTCACTCCAACAGGAAAAGCCTTCGAACTTCTTTCGTTGCTTGAAGCGATGAAAATTGACGTGCTCGCCTCACCGGAGATGACCGGAGAATGGGAATACAAACTCAACCAGATACTCAAAGGTGAATTCACCCGAGACAAATTCATGGCTGAAATCAGGTCAATGACCCAGCACATCATCGATCAGGTTAAAAACTTTGAAGCTGATGAAGTTCGCCCCGAAGCACCATTTAGCCCGGTGAATGACATCCACATGTTCAGCTCGCCCACGGCCTACATCTCTGAAGACGAAAAAATCAGTATCAGAAAGATTCTCGGCGGCCGGATGCTGCCAGATGAAGATGTAGTGGCGCTCCTTAAAGGCGAAACCATCGGACCATACAGTGACTTTCGCTCCAAACGCGGAAAACCATTTACTGCGTCGGTTCGGCTTGTAAATAATAAAATTGAGTTTATGTTTGCTGACTCGATGGCCGACCTCGACATCGAGGCTGTCAAAAAGACGGTTCCACTTGGACTTTCTCCCATTGACAACACCAAGGTATTTGAAACACCTATGGCTTTCATCTCTGAATCAGCACTTGATGGAGAAACAAAAAAAGGATTACGAATCAGCAAAATCATACTCTCAAAAGAGATAAGTGCCGAGAATATCGAGCAACTTTTAAGCAACGGCAAGACCGAGCTCATCACAGGATTTATTTCTAAAAGAAGAAAACCCTTTGACGCCTACCTCATTCTTGCTAAAAATGGTACAGTCAGTTTTGAATTTCCACCGAGGAAATCAAAGCGGAAACAATAATTTTGCACCTCCCCTTTTTAACAGAGGGGGAAAATATAATGAAACAGATTAAAAAAGATTTTATAGACAAGAGTGGACACGATCTCGCACAGGTCTGTGCACAGACGGGCCTAGACACTAAAGCCGAAGATGTTGTTATTCTCGACGTACGAGGTCTCACAACTTTTACCGAATATTTCGTTGTGATGAATGGCAAATCAAGCCGTCACGTACAGGCATTGGCCGAGGCCATTGAGCGAAAACTACGTTCAAAACGTGTTAAATCATCCACAGCCGAAGGATTGCAGGAAGGTATGTGGGTTCTACTTGATTTCGACGATGTTGTTGTTCACATTTTCTACAACGAGCAGAGACAATTTTACGACATTGAGGGGCTCTGGTCCGAGGCAAAGCAGCTGGAAGTTGAAGCTGCATAACAATACTCAACCGGAATCCGAGTTATTTAAAAATCACTACTAGTCAACTATGCAATATCTAAGCACCAGGGGTGGTATTCCCCCGATATCGTTTACCCAGGCAGTTATGATGGGCCTTGCCGAAGATGGTGGATTACTCCTCCCAAGAACCATCCCTCGCATCGGCTGCGAAACTCTATTATCGTGGCAGGAACTAAGTTACCCAGAGTTGGCATTTGAAATAATGTCACGCTTTATAGACGACATCCCCGGCAGTGACCTCAGGGAGCTCATCAACAAATCATATGCAACATTTTCATCGGATGAGGTCACTCCACTGGTGCACCATGGAGACTATCACATATTAGAGCTCTTCCACGGACCGACACTGGCATTTAAAGACGTTGCCCTTCAATTTTTGGGCAATCTTTTTGAATATCTGCTTAAAGCAGACAACTCAATACTTAACATTATTGGCGCAACTTCCGGTGATACCGGTTCGGCTGCAATCTATGGCGTTCGTGGGAAAGAACGGATAAATATTTTTATCCTCCACCCCCACAAGAGAGTCAGTGAGGTCCAGGAACGTCAGATGACTACGGTCCTTGATGACAACGTCTTCAATATTGCAATTGAAGGATCCTTTGATGATGGCCAAAGTATCGTCAAAAGAATTTTCAACGATATCTCTTTCAAAAACAAGTACCGACTGGGATCGATTAACTCCATAAACTGGGCCCGCGTTCTCGCCCAAGTCGTCTACTATGTGCATAGTTGTATCCATGTGGCAAAACATGAGAAAGACTCCACCGTTGACTTTGCTATTCCAACAGGTAATTTTGGTGATATCTTTGCAGGTTACATAGCAAAGAAAATGTTACCTCCCGGTACCATACGCCAACTCATCCTTGCAACGAACAGTAATGATATCCTGAGCAGATTTATCAATAATGGTGACTATTCCCTATCTGATTTAAAAATCACCTCAAGCCCTTCGATGGATATACAGGCAGCCTCCAATTTTGAAAGGTACCTGTATTACCTTATGGACAGTGATTCAGCAAAAACAAAAAAACTCATGGAAGAATTTGCTGCAAATGGAAAGATCGATCTCTCTGATTCCCAGGATCAGATAAAAAGAGATTTTGCAGCTACAACAGTCTCAGACGCAGAAGTTGCTGAAACAATTTCGTCATTCTACAAAGAATTTGACTATATACTTGACCCCCATACCGCCATAGGTGTCAAGGCAGCGATGGATCTCAAAACAGCCAGTGTTCCTATTATTTGTCTTGCGACTGCCCACCCCGCAAAATTTGGCGATGTGGTTAAAGACGCAATTAACACCAGCCCGGACATTCCAGAAAGTTTACATGGGATTGAAACCAAAGAGACAAGATGTAAACTGATGGCCGCCGACAAAAATGCTATACAGGCCTTTGTTGCCGAACATTCTCTGGATGCCTCATCTTAAAATGAGCATCTAAGCAAAGGCAACCTCTCAAGGTACAAACTTGACAAGTTGCCATGACTCATCTAAGGTCAACTGCATAAAATTTTTCACCTGAGAAATGTACGCTGAAAAGCTTATTTATATTATTGTTTTTTTTCTACAAGAGGTAAGACTATGTTTGGACTCGGAATGCCAGAACTTGTTGTAATTTTAGTGATAATTGTAATTATCTTTGGTGCCGGAAAATTACCGGAAATCGGTTCCGGTATCGGAAAAGGTATTAAAAATTTCAAAGAAGCTACCAAAAAAGAAGACGGATCAAAAAAAATTAACGATGAAGATAAGGGCTCTGACAACCAGGCCTGAACTACGGCTCATTTACTTACCAACCCAGTAGAGCAAGACACCTCGAACAGCGTCTAGTAACTCCCCTGAGTTGGTTGTGTTACAGAGTGAGTATTCTGTAGTAAGCGCATTTTAAAAATACTCATCACTCATTCATATTTTGTTGTTTTTATGA
The DNA here is from genome assembly GCA_002733995.1 of Desulfotalea sp. GTDB lineage: Bacteria > Desulfobacterota > Desulfobulbia > Desulfobulbales > Desulfocapsaceae > Desulforhopalus_A. The sequence goes on from NVXR01000002.1 coordinate 85,001, forward strand.
CAAGTTTCTAGGAGTAAAATACTAATGTTTGGACTTGGTACACCTGAACTCATCGTCATTTTTGGCATCGCCTTTCTCGTATTTGGCGGTAAAAAACTACCTGAAATCGGCTCTGGCCTTGGCAAAGCAATAACCTCATTTAAAAAAGGTTTGAGCGATGTTGAAGAAGGTGGCAAAGAGATCCTTAAAGATATTCCTGGGGTTAAAGAAGTTGCTGAGGTAAAAGACAAGGTTCAGCAGGTCAAAAACCTTGGTAAAATCGACAGTATTCTTAAGTAAACTTTTATTACTTTTGACCATTACAGACTGTTTTCAACTATAGAATATGCAAACAATCTGCCCAAGGTTTTATATCCCAGCGTGGCTCTTGGCTACCTGGGCATAGCAGCAAAATGGCCGTTAACCTCTCTGGTTACCGGCCATTTTTTGTGCCTATCACTACATTACACATCCAGCTCATCTTTCTTCCCTCGCCCACCACCCCGATTGGTCTCAAACTTCTTTATCAGTCCCGCTCACCCCAAGCGACTCTCTTTAGCTCGACTCTACAACGAGGCTTACCTGTAACGTTTCTGCAGCTACTCAGACGACGTCCATTCTGACCTTCGTCAATAACAGTTGTATGCTTCTCTCCCCACGAATTCAACGCACCTAAAGCACTGATAAACAACTATATCCTGTGCTTTAACCGATATTGAAGAATCACCATAATAGTTACCTGTTATCGTGATGCCCAGCGACCAACAAACCCATCTGTCTAATAATACGTTTTTTTTGCACGGCAAAATGTTAATATTACAATTTTGTAATATTTTATTCGGCAATATGGGACAGATTCATTATGCGACAATATTGACTTTTTTGTAACAATATAGTAGTAAATCTAACTGAGTTATACGTTTTTGTCTTTGTTTATCCGGCATGACTCCCCATCAGGTTCCATCCGATAGACTACTATCCTTGCCATTAGGCATACTTTTATACTTGTCAGGAGAACACATGTGTCGTTTAGCCCTGAAGACCGCCAATGAACCCTTTTCCCCCTATGAGGTTCTTACTGCCATGGAAGCCATGCAGGAAGGATACGATGGATCAGGCCTTGGCTTATTACTCCGCGGACTTGAATTTGAAGATTTCAAATACAACCCCCGGTTCCCTATCCTTTCCGGCATCGCCCACACAGAAGAAGGTTGGCACCGGGTGACTGAATTCATGGAAAACCGTGGTTATGAGCTAAAATATGACCATCGTTTCGCCAACAAGGATGGTTTCATAGAGGCCGAACGTTTTCGCTATTTTCTTCGTGCCTACAGGATGCCCGAGCGCTTCAAATATGCAAGTACTGAAGTGCGGGAAGAAGAGATGCTCATGGCCCGTCTTGCCCTGAGGGCACTGGCCACCGAAGAGGACAATATCACCGTCTTCTCATTTTACCCCGATGTCGTAATGATTAAAGAAGTCGGCTGGCCTTTACAGATTGGCAATGGTCTCAGCCTGCACGATAATCAGATCAAATCCCGCGTCTGCATGGCACAGGGACGCCAAAACACCAATTACGGTATCAATCTCAACGCTTGTCACCCATTTTTCATCCAGGGAATATCCACGATGACCAATGGCGAAAACACCGCTTTTGTCCCCATACGCGACTGGCTGGTTGGCAAAAACATACCCGGATATACAGGCTATCAAAGTGACAGTGAGGTGTTTACCCACATCCTTCACTACACCCTTAAAAAACTCAATTTACCGCTGGAGGCGTATAAACACATCATCACACCTCTCAGCACCAAAGAACTTAAGGAGCACCCCCAGGGTGAATTCCTCATAGGCCTGCGCCAGGTATGTAGAAGACTTGTTATTGATGGACCAAACGCCATTATCGGCACACTTCCAGACGAGACATGCCTTCTTGCAATGGATCAGAAAAAACTCAGACCTGCAACTGTTGGTGGCAGAGATGGCGCATGGGCTATCGCTTCTGAGATTTGTGGTGTCGATGCACTGGTTCCCGATCGTGATCCTTCACTCGATTTCCAGCCAATGCGCGAACACACAGTTATCGTTCCCCCAGATAGAAAGGAATTAGAAATATGGTCTCAGTACGATCCATTTCCATTACCCCTAGCAGCCTAACTCCATCCGATTTCCCCTGGATAATCGCGCACAGAGAAGACAGATGTACCCTCTGTGGCCGCTGCACAGCCGTTTGTCCTAAGGCTGCCATTACTCTTGCCCATATGCGCAAACGAGTTCCACAACTCGACATACTTCAGAAAAAAAGGGGCAACGACTACAAAACATTTACTGGTATCCGCCAGGAACTTGACCCGGACAAACTCTGCATCGGTTGTGGTATGTGTTCCATGGTCTGTCCCAACGACGCCATAACTCCTCTGCCCGGAACCAACGAGAACAGAACTGTTTTCTTTGACAACCGTAAGGGCGAACCAATGAAACGTGGCGGCAGGAGAAACTCTCCAGGTCCTACGCTTCTTGACCAGATCATGTTTGATCGTATCTCTATGCTCACCGATCCTGCTCTTGATGCTGGACGCCATGAGTTTACAGTTACGACATCACTGGGCAGGGTTCTTTCTCCAGAGGACTTTCTTGACCGCACCTTAAACGGTGGCTGGATTCCTCCAACCAGAGAGATTTTCCCATTTATCATAGGTTCTATGTCCTTTGGTGCACTTTCACCAAATATGTGGCTTGGCCTGCTCCAGGGCGTGGCCTACTGCAATGAGGTGCTGGGAATCCCTGTTGTCATGTGTACCGGAGAGGGGGGCTGCCCGCCATGGGTACTGAGAAGCCCTTATCTCAAGTATATTATTTTACAGATTGCCTCCGGTTATTTTGGTTGGGATGAGATCATCCGCGCCATCCCCGAGATGCAATGCGATCCCGCAGCAATTGAGATCAAATACGGCCAAGGTGCAAAGCCAGGAGATGGCGGCCTTCTCATGTGGTATAAGGTGTCAAAACTCATCGCCCGCTTGCGTGGCGTTCCAGAAGGCGTCGATTTACCATCCCCACCTGTGCATCAGACCCTATACTCAATTGAAGAAAGTGTCATGAAGATGATCCAGACTCTTTCCACCGCATTTAATCATAAGGTTCCGGTTTATCCCAAAATTTCCGCTTCGACTTCGGCAAAATCTGTCCTCAACAATCTCGTGAGAAATCCATATGCCGCGGGTCTGATGATCGATGGTATTGATGGAGGAACAGGGGCCGCCTACAACGTCTCCATGGAAGCTACCGGCCACCCTATTGCCTCCTGTGTGCGGGACTGCTATCTGGATCTGGCACGCCAAGGCAAGCAAAATGAAATTCCTATATTTGCAGCTGGGGGTATAGGTAAAAACGGTAACGTTGCTCAAAATGGCATGGCAATGGTTATGCTCGGAGCCTCTGGTGTTCACATCGGTAAATACATCATGCAAGCGGCTGCCGGCTGCCTTGGCAATGAAAAGAACCGATGTAATGTCTGCAACCTAGGCATCTGCCCCAAAGGTATCACCAGCCAAAACGCAAAGTTGTACCGTCGCCTTGATCCTGATAAAGTTGCCGAACGGGTCGCTGAGACCTTTATGTCTATCAACACTGAAGTTAAAAAGATCATGGCTCCACTTGGCAGATCGCAGGGCCTTCCTATTGGTATGTCCGATGCTATCGGCATTGGCAACAAGGATGCTGCCGACCGATTAAAGATCAAGTATGTCTGTTAGTCGAGCATATAAATTTAGAGGAAGTGAAACAGCAAACACACTATTTTGCTCACACCTGATATAAGGAGTTTTCAGTGTCTACAACGGTTGTAAAAGGACTAAATGATAAAGGATTACGTATTGGCTCAATGGAGTTTGAAAAGCTGGTGCGTGATGCCGCAGCCAAAACAAATGACCTGACCCTCGAACCATTTGGTCAACATAACATCGGTATCCGTCTTCAGCGCCAAGATGGCCTCAACATTACAGTAAAAGGTCCATCGGGACAGCGACTTGGCTGTATGGGTTTACCTGGGACAAAAATCGTTTGTGAGGGTGCCTCCTCAGATGATGTCGGTTATCTCAATATCGGGGCCGAAATCACCGTACTCGGCGATGCAACCAACGGTGTCTGTAATGCCATGGCGAATGGCAAGGTATTCATCGCAGGCTCCATAGGTGCAAGGGGTCTCACTATGACAAAGTGGAACCCCCAATACTCCAAACCCGAACTATGGGTACTGGGCTCAACGGGGGATTCCTTCGCCGAGTTTAACTGTGGTGGTACAGCTGTCATCTGTGGAATTAACCCCAAAAGCCCCAACAACATCCTCGGTTACCGTCCCTGTGTCGGTATGGTTGGCGGTATTATCTATTTTCGTGGGAAAATTGACGATTCCTACTCAAAAACAAATTCTAAACTCGGCCAGCCCGATGATACTCAATGGCATTGGCTGCAAAATAATATCCAAGATTATCTTGAAAACATTCGTCAGCCAGAGCTACTTGAAACACTCAGCAAACGTGAGGAATGGAGCGTTCTGGTCGCCATCACACCCCAAGAACGCGCTCTTATGTTTTCGGGACCAATGTCCATGACCGAATTCAAAAACGAACATTGGAATAAAGCCTTTGGTGGTGATCCTCTTCGTGATTTAGCACCAGGCCTCGATCGCAGTCCAATCGCCACAATAGTAACAGGAGATCTGCGCCGCAAACAACCCTACTGGGGCAACGCGGAATCCGCGGCACCTTGTACCTATTACTGCCCGGTGCATATTCCTACTGTGGATCGCCTTCGACTCATCCGGGAAGGGAAGATAGATGAAGCATACAACATGCTACTTCGCTACACCCCCCTACCCGCCTCCGTCTGTGGCTCGGTTTGTCCCAATTTATGTATGGACAACTGCTCACGCCAAGGCGTTGATAACCCCATAGACGTCCAGGTTCTTGGCCGTGCTGTGGCGGGTGCTACAGCCCCACCGACAGCCGAACCCCTTGGGGTAAAAGTAGCTATTATAGGTGGCGGACCTGCTGGTATGAACGTTTCCTGGCAATTATCTCTGGCCGGGATCGAATCCCACATCTTTGAGCAAGACAAGATGATTGGCGGTAAGCTCGCCCAGGTGATTCCATGGGAACGATTATCCCAAGCGATCTGGGACCAGGAAATTCAACGCTTTATGAACACCCCTTACATATCCGTTAGTCTCGACACAGATATGACAAAGGAGACCTTTACACAACTTCAGAGTGACTATGATTACGTCGTTGTTGCAGTCGGAACCCATGAACCACGAACAATCACCTTTCCAGGGGATGAAAAAGTGCTCACGGCACTGGATTTTCTGAAAAAAGCCAAATCTGACAAACCTCTTCCGGTTGGTAAGGAAGTTGTAGTAATAGGTGCCGGTAATGTTGGTTGCGATGTTGCCTGCGAAGCATACCGATTAGGGGCTGAAAAGGTAACCTTGGTTGACATTCAAAAGCCTCTGGCCTTTGGTAAAGAAAAAGAATCGGCAGAAACACTTGGCGCGACCTTTAGATGGCCAGTTATGACAAAAGAAGTAACCGACAAGGGTTTGCTCACAGCAGATGGTGAACTGATTCCGGCCCAGACAGTTATCATCTCCATTGGAGACGTTCCTGCGCTGTCTTTTCTACCTGATTCCGTTGAAACCATGACTGTGGGAGGCGCGACCTGGGTAACTACAGATAAGGCACATCTCACCTCGGATGCACAGGTTCTCGCAATTGGTGATGTGGAAAGGCCAGGGCTTGCAACCCACGCACTTGGTGCTGGAAAAACAGCTGCTGAATTTATTATTGCCCAGGTAAAGGGAGTAGAATGGCAACCTTTTGCCAAGCCACTTATTCCCCAAAAAGCTCTCACAATCACCCACTATGTACCCGATGAGACTCTGACTACTGAACAAAACCAGGCCGACAGATGTCTCTCTTGTGCCTCCTGCCGTGATTGTCATCTCTGCGAAACAATCTGTCCGACGGGCGCAATCACAAGACGTGAACTACAGCCTGTCACCCCGACTGACTTGCAGGCGGACCTAGACGTAGATTATGAATATGTATCCGATGACAATAAGTGTATTGGTTGCGGATTCTGCGCCGACACCTGCCCATGCGGCATCTGGATCATGAATCCATTTTAAGAAGGTTATATGCAAGAAGAAAACGGAATTTCAGCGTTGGCTTGAAATTCCGTTATTATTACAAGCTACTTTCGAATCAGACGAATAGTCACAGCATAGGACGTTGTATCAATATCGACAGGTAATTGAGTTGCATCCGGCACCATGATGGTGAGCACCCGTCCCCTTCGAGGATCGGAGGCCTCTTTCGTTCGGCGCTCTCTACCCGACGGCCCTGCGACCCCTTTACGAGGTGGACGCACGTGAAGCAGATGTGCATCTATCGCACCAACACTTTTCCCTGGTAACTTCTGGGCCTGTGCTGTTAAAGGAGGAATTGTACCAATAATAATTTCCATAAGAAACACTCCTATTTTATTATATAATCCTCTCTTTCTACTACATCTGCAAGTAAGATTCAAGCTAAGCTAAGCATGGATTATCAATACTTTAGTCACTAAAACACCCCCTTCCAGCCCGAGCAAACCGCCCCCAAGCCTCTACCGAGGAAGTGGTGGCGGGCTATCCTCCTGGTTGCTGCAATGCATCCGGGCATGTCATTGCCCATTCCACTGCGTATATTACGGCCACAACCTTTAGTATAATTGGGCTCTCCCATCCTGCCGGCGGGTGAAAAATTCCACCCTTCTCCTCTTGTCTACAACCAGTGAGTAGATACCCGTAGAGCACCCCTTAAATTGTATCTTTACCCAAAAACTTTCAGCTATTTTTAACGCTTCACCTAGTACAGCAGAGAAACAAAAGTGAATATTGATTCCACAAGAAATTCCAGTGATACCTCTGAATGCACAGATCGGCTCCGCGACTCTGCACCGCCTCTAATCACAGAACAAAACACGACTTGCTACGGCCATAGATATGACCTATATTAGGAGGAGAATACTGGCCACTATTCGAGCAGATGGAAACCGTAAATTCTGTATATGCATGATATACAGCTCCCATAGCTCAGCTAACAAAACACGCCGTCACTTTCAGGCTCCGCCTGGGCCAACCAGGTATCTCAAAATTACTTTCCATATATAAAACCAATGTCTGATCCACTCAAAAAGATTTTAGAACCGATTAAAGATCTTCAGGTAATACGCGGCATCGAACTCCCTATCGGCCTGGAATTTCTCCAACTGGTGGTAACCGGTCCCCCGGGTGCGGGTAAATCGTACTACATTGAGCAGATTAAAGGCTGGCCCAACGAAGGGTACCTGGATCTCAGCCAGAAAGGTTGGTGGAAAGATCCATCTCTGATCTATCGCCCCCGGGAGGTCCACCTTGGGCTGCCCTTTAAAGGCATCAAAGAATCAATGACGGTTTTTGATAAAGAGTGGCTCAAAAGCGATATACCTCCGGAGCTTGAACTCAGCCGCATTGTCCTGCCTCCAATAAAAAAACATTCCTTTCAGACCAACTGGAGAAAACGGTACATATTTGAATTTTTGATCCCAGGCCCTTCAACAATTTACGACCAGCGACTCGCCCGCCAGGAAGATGGTTATTTCCCCGTGGATGAAAAGCTCACTATTGAAATGGTACGCCAGCAGGTTGCGGTTTACCGAGAAATTGCCCACTACCTGCACAGGGCTGGACTAAACGTTTACCTGCGTAAAGGCCTTGACAAGCCTCCCATGTTTTTTTCAGAACCAGGTGTTGCCAATGTTCCCCGCTGGACCCTTGATAAGATCCCTCAAAAACCGAGTTTAAACACCCTGGCTGGATGGAAATACCTCTTTCGAAGACACTACCCCATTCAGTGGATCACGGTGACCAACACACCTCAAAATATTGTCCAGGCAGGCCGTGTTGCCCATGACGGTCGGAGCCTTAGTCTTTATCTTGGCGCCACGCAACTCCACCTCATTCCTGAAATTGCCCTTGGAGTCAAAAAGAAGGTTGCCCATAAAAACTGGATTATTAACACCGATCTTTCCTGTTCGACCAAGAAAATCCGTGGCTTTATGCGCATTAAGGTAGGCGAGACAATCGTTCTCGGTCAATCGAACCCTGAAGTTCAGGAACTATTTGACTTTGACAAAAGCGTGGGCCAACGCCATATTAGCATCACCAATCGGCGGGGTGACCTGATATTAACGCCTCTTTCATTAGAATTTGAAACGAAGGTTGTCCTGTTAAACGACCTGGATCTACGAGAGCGCCTAGAGCGAGGCCGCCATAAAGCCTTACTCAAAATACGTCGCATCTATGGCCAGGAAATAGCTCCACTACCAGCAAAGATGGCCCTCGACTCGCTACGGGCTGTTAACGCACTCCTTGCCAAAGAATCTTTTCGCCCCAAAAACAAAAACGGCAACGCCGGCGGGCTCATTGAAATTTCATCAATGACCTCCCCTGTCATTGTTGGTGACCTCCATGCCCAAGTTGATAATTTCCTGAAGATTTTGAGTGAAAACTGCCTACTTGACTGCCTGCGATTAAAGACAGCGACACTGATCATCCTTGGTGACGCAGTACACTCAGAAAATCTTCACGAAATGGATCAGTTTGACACATCAATGCTTATGATGGACCTGATATTCCGACTCAAGCTCACCTTCCCTGACAACTTTTTCTACATCAAAGGCAACCACGACAGTTTCGATCCTGAAATTAATAAAAATGGTTACCTCCAGGGAGAACTTTTCGAAGAAACGTTAAGAAACCTTCGTGGAGAGGAGTATGTTAAGGAGATGAACATATTCTACCAAAGCCTTGCATATGTGGTGAGCTCGAACGATTTTCTCTGTTGCCATGCGGGCCCACCCAGGGGTGAGATAAAGCGAAATGAGCTCATAAATATAACCGAGGAAAGCAACCTTGCCAAAGAACTAACCCAAACCAGACTGCAACGGCCCAACCACTTAGGTGGCTACAACAAAGGAGATGTAAAAAGATTTCGTAAAAGCCTTAAACTCTCCCCCAAAACTACCTTCTTTGTCGGCCACACCCCCATGGATCCTTTTGGCAGTTACTGGCTCAATGCCGGCACTATAAAAAACCATCACATAATCTACAGTGCCAATGATGAAGGTCCCAGCATCTTCATTCGCACCAACGATAACTTTATGCCAATAAGTTTTCCAGCAGAGCCACTGACAGAACTTATAAATCACCTCAAATAACAAGAGGTTCATGCTCTACCACTTTGATCAGAGATTTTTTATTAATCCCTTTGAACCAGACAGCGCCTGAACTGCTGATAATTACAGGTTAGGTTGATTATTTTGAAGCAAAAAAAACCTTTGATTTTCCGACAAAATTTAGTAGTTAGCTGACAAATTCCAAACAATATTAATATAACGTTTTCTCTATACGGAGGATTATTTTTCATGCCATTAATATCGAATCGAGGTCTTTCAGGGCTCCTACGCGGATCTCCTTTCAAGCCCATCCAACAACATATGTCAGCTGTATTTTCCTGCGTATGCCTCATCCCACCTCTGTTTGATGCGGTATATAAAAACGATGCAAAGCTGGTTGCTGAATTTGCAGACCAGATCAGTTTTCTTGAGACGGAGGCGGATAAACTTAAATCCACCTTTCGGCTCAATATGCCCAGGTCCCTCTTTATGCCAGTTGACAGAAAAGATCTCCTGAGCCTTATTGCTGATCAGGATAAGATTGCTGACACCGCTGAAGATATAGGCAAAATATTTTTATACAGACCGATGGTCGTCCCTGAAGGCATCAAAGAATTCCTCGATGAACTCCTTGAGGGTACGATGGAAATTACTGCCGCTGCAAAAGTGATGATCGAACAACTAGATGAGCTCATGGAACTTGGATTTGGTGGCCGAGAACATGACAAGGTATACAAAATGATAGCTGGAGTTCGTCGAAGTGAGCATAATATTGACGAAATTATTCACAGGGGCCGCAAACAACTTTATGCCATAGAAAAAGAACTTGATCCAGTTACTGTCATTTTTTGGTACAAAATAATAGAATTGCTTGGCCTCATTTCAGATCAGTCTGAAAATCTTGCCGACCGCCTCCTACTCTTTCTCTCTAAATAAGACGAAGGTACTCAATGGAAATTATCGCAGCATATGGAACTGCCATGCTCATTCTGGCAGTCATTTTTGGACTCTACATGACCTGGGGGATCGGCGCTAATGATCTCGCAAACGCTATGGGCACATCCGTTGGCGCTGGCGCTGTTACCGTCAAACAGGCTATCTGTATCGCCATCATTTTTGAATTTTTAGGTGCTGTCCTCGCTGGTGGGCATGTAACTAAAACCATCCGAAAAGGCATCATTGATCCAACATCACTGGTGGACAATCCCGAAATTCTTGTCTATGGAATGCTGGCATCACTTCTTGCAGCAGCCGTGTGGTTGATGATCGCCTCCGCCAAGGGATGGCCTGTATCGACAACACACTCAATCATTGGCGCCCTCATAGGCTTTGCCATTGTTGGAATTGGGCCTGAGGCTGTCAAATGGGGAAAGGTCGGTAGTGTTGTCTTGAGCTGGGTAATTTCCCCGGCGGTGGGCGGTACTATCTCTTTTCTCTTGGTCATTAGTACCAGAAAACTCATTTTCGACACCGATGACCCACTCAAAAACGCCAAACGCTATGCCCCGGTATACATTTTTTTGGTTGGTTTTATCATCTCACTCGTCACGATGTTCAAAGGCTTAAAACATTTAAACCTCGAACTTTCCGCACTACAGAGCTTCGGTGTAGCAACACTTTTTGGCATTCTCACAGCCTCTATTGGCTGGATCTTCATTCGTAAGATCAAAGATGACCCCACGGCCAACAGATCGTTCAGCTACGCCAGTGTTGAAAAGGTATTCACACCAATGATGCTTTTTACTGCCTGCGCCATGGCCTTTGCCCATGGATCAAATGATGTTGCCAATGGTATCGGACCCCTTGCTGCTGTATACAGTATCATCAGCTCGGGCGGAGATGTGATGCAGTCCTCAACCCTACCTATCTGGATTCTACTGTTGGGTGGTGCTGGTATTGTACTTGGCTTGATAACCCTTGGTTACCGGGTTATGCTCACCGTTGGTAAAAAGATTACAGAGCTTACCCCCTCAAGAGGTTTTTGTGCAGAGCTTGCCGCCGCAACCACCGTCGTACTCGCCTCACGCACAGGACTCCCAGTATCAACCACCCATATCCTTGTTGGTTCCGTTTTAGGCGTTGGCCTTGCTCGTGGAGTCGGTGCTGTTGATTTACGAGTTGTTCTTAATATTATCATCTCCTGGCTTGTCACCCTACCAGCAGGGGCGATCATGGCCATGCTGTTCTTCTTTACCCTAAAAGGTATCTTCAGCTAAAGAGTAGTCCCTTCTTTCTTCGTTACACTGGCAAGAAACGTCGCAAAGCAAAAGCCCCCTGATCTCAAATTAGAGAACAGAGGGCTTTTTTTATTGTTTCAATCTACTCTTTTATCTCTGCAAATCGTTTCAGCTTTACTAGGGGCCAGATGCTTTTAGTGTGGTGACGAGAGGCTCAACATATAATCACGCCAAATAGGAGCCGCAGTCACCCCACCACTTTCTTTTTTACCCATGGAGCGATTATGATCATAGCCCACCCAAATACCTGTGGTGTACCTCGTATCGTAACCGATAAACCAGCCATCACGACTTTTATCAGAGGTGCCGGTTTTTCCCCCTTGCACGCCGGGTACATCTGCTACTTTTCTACCGGTCCCATGGACCACTACTCCGCGGAGCATTTGTCGCATATCCACTGTAACTCTTGGGCTAAGTACTCTCCTTCGCTTACCACGCTGTTCAGGGTAGACAACAGTTCCATCTGGCAAGATCATCTTCTGGATACATTGCGGTTTTAGATAGGTGCCATCCCCTGCAAAGGGCAGATATCCACCAGTCATCTGCAACAGTGAGATATCGGCCGATCCGAGTGCAAGGGACAAATCCGGAGGTAATACAGCAGAAATACCAACATCTTTTGCCAGCTGATGCACATCCTTGTAGCCAACTTTTTGCATCAGTCGCACAGAAGCGGCATTGTAAGAACCCGCAAGGGCTGCTGCCAGGGTAGTCGTTCCATGGTAGCTACCCGCATAATTTTTAGGACTCCATGTTTTCCCGTCTTTGCCCCGTATAGAGAGCGGTCTGTCATTGATGGCCGATTGAGGCGTCCATCCCTGCTGCAGGGCCACCGCATAAACAAGGGGTTTAAAGGTCGACCCTACCGGTCGTTTTGCCTGGGTAGCACGGTTAAATGGAGATTTTTTAAACGATGTACCACCAACAAGTGCCCTTATTTTACTATTTTTCGTTTCAATACAAACAAGTGCTGCCTGGGGGGGGAACTCTACTTTTTTGCCCGCAATAACCTGCCTGCTTTTACTCGCCTTCACCCCTCTTCTAACAGCTTCAAGGGCCTGTCTCTGCATTGCCGAGTCAAGATAGGTGTAAATTTTGACCCCTGCTGACTGCAATGGCCCTTGGAGATATGCCCTGGCCTTTTTCTTTACGATCTGCAGGTAATAGGCGTTCTCATCGGTTGCATATTGGACCCTAGAATTCAGTTTAATCTTTTCTTCGTAGGCCTTCTTCGCAACAGCAGAGCTAACATAGCCATCAGCCGCCATTCTATTCAGCACATATTTCTGCCGTACACTGGCACGATCCATATGTTTAAAAAGAGAATATCTACTTGGTGCCTGGGGCAACCCTGCTAAAAGTGCCGATTCACCAAGACTGAGCTGGCTTGCACTTTTGCCAAAATAGACCTGGGCTGCGGCTTCAACCCCATAGGCCCCTTCACCGAGGTAAATTTGATTAAGATAAATAAAGAGAATTTCTTCTTTGCTCAGCATTTTATCGATACGCCAAGCAAGAATAGATTCTTTAATTTTCCTGATATAGGTTTTCTCAGGAGTCAAAAGCAAAGACTTAGTGACCTGCTGGGTAATCGTCGAGCCCCCCTGGCTTTTGGCTCCCTGACGAAAATTATTAATCGCCGCCCGCAACACAGAAACAAAGTCCAAGCCGGGATGCTCAAAGAACCTGCCGTCTTCTGCGGCCACAAAAGCTTTTGTCAGAAAAGGTGACATCTGAGAAAGAGGTATTACCGTTCTATTTTCAGTAAACATACGATCAACGATATTACCATGTCGATCATAGATTACGGTGGCCACGGCCGGGCGATAGTTTGCAACGGAACTGATATTTGGGATATTGAGGTTTACATAGGTAAAAAGTAGCATACCCACAAATAAGGTCTGCAACAGACATATTGACATAAAAAAAAGGTAGACACTTTTTTCTCTGTACACTTTCTTGCGTACGGCGGGCTTTTTCGCTGGCCTTTGTACTGGCCTTTTCGGTTTAGATGATGACACAGTCACAACTCATGATAATATTCGTAGTTTAGATAATAGGGAAAAAATCCTCTAGTTCTATTATAATGGTTTGATTACTTTACAATATTGAAGGCTGAGGAGTCAGCAATACTCTAACATCTCGCCATGAACACGCAACAGGAAAGTCCGAATTATGTCTAAAATCAGAATACTTCCAGAACAACTCGCCAACCAGATTGCAGCCGGAGAAGTTGTTGAACGTCCGGCATCTGTAGTCAAAGAAATGGTTGAAAACAGCCTTGATGCAGGTGCTACCCGTATTGAAATCGAGATCGAGGGCAGTGGAACGAGGCTCATCCGCATCATCGACAACGGTGAAGGGATGGACGAAGACGATCTTCTCATGAGTCTTGAACGGCATGGCACCTCTAAAATACAAACCGAAGAAGACTTAGGGGCAATCTCAACACTTGGTTTTCGTGGTGAAGCTGTTCCCTCCATAGGCTCGGTGAGTAAACTGACTCTCACCTCCAGGGTGAAAGAGAGTGAACTTGGGACCAGAGTTGTACTTGAATATGGTAAACTCACCAAGGTCCACGAGATAGGTTGTAGTTTTGGCACCACCATGGAAGTACGCAATCTCTTTGGCAACACTCCGGCACGACGCAAATTTTTACGCACTGCCAGAACAGAACTTGGACACATCGAAGAGATTGTTAAAAATTACGCCCTGGGCTGCCCAGACATCACATTTATATTACGAATAGGAGGTAAGGACAGCCTCTATTTTGATGGCAGCCAGAGCCTCACCCAGCGGCTGGCATCGCTCATGCGCTATGACGGACCCTTTATCATGGTTTCTGCAACGGCGGGAAGCGTACCACTAAAAACGCGGGTAACCGGCTATCTCATCCCCCCAGAAAAAGTCACTATTGGTCCATCCAGACTACGGATATTTGTCAACAGTCGTGCGGTTAAGGACCGAATGGTCACCCATGCCATTGGAGAAGGGCTTCGTTCCTTTCTTATGAAGGGAAAGAACCCATCGGGCCTGATCCATCTCGAAATCCCCCACGAAGAGGTAGATGTCAACGTCCATCCGGCGAAACATGAGGTTCGATTTAGAAAATCCCAAGAGATACACACCTTCCTAAGTCAAGCAGTGGCTTCTGCTATGGAAAAGCACCAGCAGGATTTACAGGTTTCCATCTTTGGAGCCGACAAAGCCAGCGACAGGACCGCAGCCCCTATCGACCGAGGGTTTGCTGTTGAAAACAATTTTTCCTTCACAAACTCAGAAACCAGCCCAAGCCCACACCACAACTCAACGACCAAACCGTTTGCAGGCGAAACACATTCTCCAAACGACAATTTTGCAACAAATATAGAAGAAAGCAGCTGGCCAAAAACAGATGAAAAACCGTTATGGGAAACAATAAAAATAGCAGAACCGCCTTCTCAATCTCTTTTCACGACCTCTGCCCCCATTGACAAAAGCCCCCTCCCACACGAAGCCAACAAACCCGGCGATGTAGATTCAGTGCCCCCGATTCCGCCCAAGAAACAGACGTTAAATCATAACCTTTTGGTCATCGGTCAGTTTGATGATCTGTACATCTTCTGTAAAGACAATGAGGGACTTCTCGTTATAGACCAGCATGCAGCCCATGAGAGGTTACTCTACGAGAAATTACATAAACAGTACCTCGACAAAAGTGTGGTCAGCCAGACATTGATGTTCCCGGAAACAGTTGAGCTTTCATTATTCCAAACACAACTTACCCTCAAGAACCAGGAATACATTAAAAGAATGGGTTTTAATATTAATGAATTTGGGGGTAACACCTTTGTCATCTCTGCGGTTCCAGCCCTTGCCGGCCTGAGTAATCCGAGGGAACTTTTTCTCGATATTCTAGAACAGTTCGGCAATGAACACGGTGATAGCGGAGGGGGAAAGCTTGATAATATTCTGGCAAACATGGCATGTAAGGCTGCAGTAAAAGCTGGAACGTCTCTCTCAACGGAAGAAATAGACAATCTCCTCAATGAAATGGCCAGGGCGGACCTTTTCTCCCATTGTCCCCATGGCAGGCCAGTCATAAAAAGATTTGCGACGGATGAGGTAAAAAAATGGTTTTACAGGACCTAGCCCCAGCACAGAAGTGAGCAAAGTACTTGATAGGCCTTTTAAAAAAGATGTTTGTGCGCAACAACGGTCCTTACTGGGTAAAATTTTGTCCTTCCCCCCCAGTGTCCGAACAAGGGCCCGGGACATTACACCGTATTATTAGCAGCTTAGTTTATGGCACACCTTTTGCTTTATGACAATTGAGATTTGCTGGAGTCAAAACTCAATATGATTACAAAACAATATAAGGAAAACACGCCATGAAAATACTTGTTAAATCAATAACAATTGTAGCATGTCTTGCCATGTCCGGGTTCGCATTAGCCGTTTCAAACCCTACAGAGCCAACACAAGTGAATCCTACAAATCTTGCGACAGCTGCACAAAACAACACCCAGATATTCCACGGTATTGTCAAAAGACTCGATGACGGAATGGCCCTTTACACCGCCAAGGAAGTCTACCCCCTCATCGGTGGTAACTTTGATATGATTGCCGGTAAAAACGTCAACATCACAGGTAAACTTGTTGAAATTGGCAACAGCAAACAACTCACAGTTAAGCGTATCCAACTTAACGATTAATTATACCTGGCTTGCACCTAGGCCATATTAGAGATGTATTATTCGCACTTTGACTCCAACAAAGATGTTTAGCCCCGCATTTTTCATGAGTATTGTGTTCTTTTCAGGTAGATCACCGCCAACATAACCTTAGCTGCGACATCGTTTCACTGTTGCAGCAAGGTACTATGTGCGCCGAAGAGCAATGCATATGCCACCATGCTCTTGACTGTTTTAAAAAAAAGCCTTGAACCTGTAACAGCATGAGCCGATGAGAGATGCGGGCTAGACAAGAGGGGGCAAGCGGACCATAGCCGATATCCACCGGTATGAGCAAGCCTCCCGGCAGTACCTCCTCCTCTATAACACAATAGCTGAAAGATCCTGCTTTTAAGGCTGTGACGCGAGGCAAAACGTCAGCAACAATGGTCCTGATGCTGTATGCTACCTACATGTCACCAGCTCCCCAAAGGCGCCGGCTATGATACTTTTTTCTACAAAAAGAAGATGCTAAACGGCAAGCAGGCAGATAATATCTAAAATTCGAGCACTTACACCTCCACCTCTTTCATAATATACCCACTATGTACGTATCATCCCGACCTCTCTTAGCCAATATCTCCAGATACTACCCCATCTATATCTGTTGCCTCTTCGTCTTACTTATTCAGACAGGCTGTGCAAAGACACAGCAGCAAACTATTATTGAGACAACGGCATACTGTAACTGCTCTTCATGTTGTAGCTGGGAGCGAGGAAGCTGGCAATGGCTTAAGTTGGACTTCTGGAACAGATATGTGAGCGCAGGCCCCGGCAAGGGCCGTTCATACAGTGGGCTGACAGCAAGTGGCACCTCTCCCCAGGAACCCCAGGAGGGCCTCTTCTCTACGGACTCTATCTGCCGTCCATGGATGATACCTGTACGTATTATTCTCTTTCCCTGGTATTTTCTTCCCCATGACGGTACCATCGCAGCGGACACAAAATACTATCCCTTTGGCACGCGTATGTATGTGCCTGGCTATGGCTGGGGTGTCGTGGAAGACCGTGGTGGAGCCATTAAAGGTGCCAGGCGCATAGATCTCTATTTTAGCTCACATCGGCAAGCTCTTGAATGGGGGAGAAAAAAGATTGCCGTTACCGTTGAACCTAACTAGTCAATATTAATCATGAACATGGGTAATATTTTCAGCTAAGCAATCAAGGTTCTTCCTCTGCTGGCATCAATTGACGTAAAGTAACAGGTGCTTAATTTTCTCAACAAAATCTATCAATCCATCGGGGTGCATGCCCCCTTCATTTAACACAAGTATAAACAACCTATGTCTGACAAAAAAGTAACTATTATTGGCGGCGGTCTCGCCGGCTGTGAAGCAGCCTGGCAACTTATCCAAAGGGATTGTGACGTACGAATCATTGAGATGCGACCTGCAAAAAGGAGCCCTGCCCACCATACCGATGACCTAGCAGAGCTGGTCTGCTCTAATTCCTTTCGCTCAAATGACCAAACTTCAGCTGTAGGTCTCTTAAAGGAAGAGATGCGACGTATAGGTTCTCTCATCGTCGAGACAGCCTATGCAACAGAAGTCCCCGCCGGTAAGGCCCTTGCGGTAAACCGAGAAGATTTTGCTGCACGTATCACCCAGAAACTAAAAGAACACCCCAGGGTAGAAATCGTCCACGAGGAAATTACCGAAATTCCACCAGCCGGTGATTATCCAACCATACTTGCAACTGGCCCGTTGACCTCTTCCGCCCTTGCCGACTCCCTTGCCGCATTTACAGGCAAGGAACGTTTGACCTTTTATGACGCCATTGCACCTATCGTCTACAGCAATTCTCTGAATATGGATATTATTTATTCAAAATCGAGATATGAGGACGGCCCTGGAGACTACCTCAACTGCCCGATGGATGAAGAAACCTATATTCGTTTTATCCAGAATCTCAACAATGCGGATTACGTCCCATTGCAAGATTTTGAAAATCCGAAATATTTCGAAGGTTGCCTGCCCGCCGAAGTTATCGCCTCACGGGGAGTAGACACCCTTCGCTTTGGGCCTATGAAACCGGTGGGGCTAACCGATCCCAGAACGGGTGAAGACCCCTACGCGGTCATCCAACTGAGAAAGGAGAACAAGGAGGGATCAACCTACAACATGGTCGGTTTCCAAACCAAACTCACCTACCCGGAGCAAAAACGAATTTTCAGCATGATCCCAGGAATGGAAAATGTTGAGTTTGCCCGACTTGGCTCCATTCATCGCAACACCTTTATCACCTCACCCGAGCTGCTAGAGCCAACCCTGCAGTTCAAAAGCCGTCCGGATCTTCTCCTTGCCGGACAACTCTCTGGAGTTGAAGGCTACATTGAATCTGCCTCCATGGGCCAACTGGCTGGAATTAATGCGGCGAGAATAATTAAGGGCCAACAACCGGTTGTACCGCCCAAGGAAACTGCTTTAGGATCCCTTATCGGACACCTTACCGAGAGTGATCCGAAGCGATTTCAACCATCAAATATAAACTTTGGTCTTTTCCCAGCGTGGGAGAAAAAGATACGCAAGAGATTTAGAGGTGAAGAAAGAGCAAAGAGGTCGTTTGCCGCACTACAGCCGTGGCTTGAAATGCTGGGCCTTGGCGTAATCGATTAGCCAACAGTCCTCCCTCACTACAAATACAATTTAGTTATTTTTAGCTCAATTGTATTTGTGTGTGTCTGGGGGCACCGGCTTATCCATGTTATTTTCTGCACAGGCCCTCAGACATCTAGGTACTGGGCCAACAACATCTGCCTGTTATTTTTGCAACAACCAGGCAGCCTCCAAGGACACTACAAAACGATTCTGTCATCCCCCACATCACCGAGTGGGTGTTCCTCAAAACCCCAGAACGGATAGTCGAGAGAATACTCGGCAATCCTGCCGGGAGTGTGCTCCCTGCTTGCCACCAGCCAGAGACTATTCTTACGTTCATGATTGTTCGCAGCTAAAGAGCCGGACGATGTTGGGAATAAAATCATTGCATTGTCTGCACTGTACTCAATGTCCCCAGACCCTTTAAAAGCCCCCAGATGCGGGGTATGCTCGTAGGAGTCTCCAGCCCCCCTTGAAAGCTCAGAAATCACCAGAAAGGACACCTTTAATTCATCTCGCATTGATTCCATTTGCCGAAGCCAGGCATCAATCCCTGTTCGCTGTTCACTAAATTGATGGAAGGGAAGCTTATGCAAACTATCAATAACCACAACGGTATATTCGCTACGGGTTTCATGGCGAATGAACTCGATATGCTTTCGCATCAGCTCAGGAGTGATCTTCCGGTCATTCAACACCCTCCAATAAAATAGCATCCGCTCAAGATTGTTTTTAGCTGCCCCAAGCCGCTTATGCTTCTCCGTTCCTGCTTCTGCACCATGTAATTCGCTTGTTGCGACTCTACTGAGTCGACTCAGGGTCCGCTGGTAAATCTTCTGTCGACCATTTTCAAAGTCATAGTAGAGCACAGGTATTTTCTGGGCCGCCATCTGGGCTGCAATCTGAATTGTAAATGTAGACTTACCAACTTTTGGACCGCCACCAATAATATTGATACCATGGACACCACCAAGTGCTACATCAAGTAAGGGGAATCCAGATACAATGTTTTTATAGGCGGGTTCATGTTGACCTTTAAGCTCTTGTAAAAAGTGGGAATATTCACGTTTTGGCGATGTGAACGGGGAGAAGGAACGAGAACCCTGAACCATGGCTCCTACCCGTTTGCCTAAGTCTTTTCCACTGTCTTGGGCCAGCTGCCAAAAACTATAGCCCTTAGGCGTCGTGGCGGGCCAGCCAAGGATACGCGCCTTAAAGCCAATCTTAGAGGCAAAGGCGTAACTACTTTTGCTGGCTTCACTGCTATTACTTACCGCCACAAAAACTGTCTTAATTCCGTCGAACAACTCAACCGGTAATTTTTCAAGATGGCTGTGATGGGGCACCGCCACAGCAGGAAAACCGAGTTGCTTTATGGTAAGTAAACTATCTTCTTCATCACAGACAAACAGGGTACCCTGCTCACAATGTTGTAACTCTGCCCGGTTAAACAAGGTGTAGGGAACATCCGTATACCGCTCATCTCCTTGCCAGAAATAATCATCTTTTTTCTCAGGATAAACGCAGCGGGCGCTATAGCAGTTTCCATCTTCCTGTATATAGGGATAGACAATATAACGGCCGTTAAAACCAATTTGCAGTTCATTTAATATGGCCTTCGCCACCTTCTTTTTCTTAAAAAACGGCAGTTCTGCCCCACCAAGTCGATCATGGTAGGAAGCTATCTCATCGTTGATATTGGCAACAGGAAATTCTTGATATGAAATGGCACCGTCAGCCTCTGCAACATAACCGGGCACCTCAGCCCTGGACAAAGAAGACAGCTCGGCATACCACAGAGGAAAGCCACCGGGAACACAGGAGTTGCTACAACGAAAGTAGCCATGGAAAAAACTTTCACGGTTGAGGACAATAACAAGGCGCCCCGCCTGCAAGCCTCGACTTTTGCAAAAAGGGCACGAAACACCCTCTTTTCCTGCCCCCCCGACATGTTTCTCATAAAAATCTGCAATCGGTTCATTCTGTTCCATTAACTATCCCCTATGCTCTGCTCGTCTTTTAGAGTTCTACACTACTGGCAGTACCTAAACGACCTGCCTGTATGATATCATAGAGATTTTTAGCATCAAGAAGGCTGTTAAATTTGATATGAACGGAGAAATATCCTACAAACTTTTTACATGTTTTTACCGCAACGATATCACCTATAACCGTTGTTGGGTCGGCTCTACTCTCCCAAACAGGTAACTCAACTCTAACCTTTCGACCTAACAATTGACGCTGGCTACCCTTGTGATCCAGTTGTAATTTGTAGGCGAGACCTCCTTGGGAAATGTCCATCAACTCACCCTTCGCGGTTATCCCACTATTGCGTCCTTGCCTATCTATAAGAGTAATCGACAGGCCACCACTTACCTGATGCCGCTTATGACCCCGCCTGTCCTGGCTACTTTTTATAATAAGCGATTCGACCCGTTCAAACTGTTCGCAAAAGTCCAACAGCTTTTGCTCAAGTTCAGGGAACTCCACACTCCAACGTTGCAGCGCGGAAACGGGCAAAGAAGATATTTCTGAATCCCCAACACTTGCAACAGACATGGTCCATATCGAGGGCTCAAAAAAGGCGTCGGCCCCAAATATTTCTCCGCTTTTCATCTTGGAAATAAGAAAATCATCTCCCTCATCCTTATAGTAAATCTTCACCTCGCCTCTATTTATAAAAAATAAGGCGTTCTGTTCTTCTCCCTGGCTTACGACAGAATCTTCGGTTGAATATGTCCTATGTTCCAGATGTACAAACAGTTCACTAAATTCTTCAGTGCTGAGCACATCGTACAAACCACTCCACACCTCGATGTGACCTTTATCGATGGTCGCTATCTTTTCTCTTGTTATAATCTCACCAGCCTCAAGAACATGTTCCAGCTCCTTCTGCTCGATATCAGCCAACCACTCCTTGAGTTGTTCTGCCTGATGAAAGTCACGTGCCCTCGCTGTTTGTTCAATCAGAAGCATCAGTTGCTTGACAGCCTGCCCCTGCCTGCCTTTTGCAAGCAGGTTACGAATGCCCTGCTCTTCAAGGAGACCCGTTATAACGCGCTGGGTTACAACGGGCTTGTTCTTCTTCCCCAGCTGTTTCATTGCACCCTTACGCAGTTGACTGGCCTGGGCATGTTTTTTCTTTTTCGCCTGCAGATCATTTTTTAAAAAATGGATCGCTTTATCAGCATTAACCCAGACCTTACGAGAAATATTTTTAGTCGATTTCTGGCCCTTGGAATCGACAAACTTCTGAACGACCCGAAGAGATGCACTGCACGGACATCGCCCTAAAGTGTCAAGTAACGCGAGCAAAAGTGGCTCTCTGGCTGCTTGGGAAAATTGACTATAATCCACCATGAGAACGCCAAGCCGAGTCGCAACGTCCTGATCACAAAAGCTGGCAAAGGCTTCAACAATTTGTATTGTCACAACCTCGGAAACAACGTCCAGGGCTTCTAGAAACAACATTTTGCGGCGCAGTCCCCCAATTTTATAGATACAAAGGAAGGCTTCTCTTTGTACTCGAAAATCAACATGACGTAAAAAAACAACCACCGCACCAGCATCTTCAGCAGTACCAGCCTCAGCAAGAAGCTTAAGCAGATTCCTTTTCCCGTACCAGGGCATGTGCTGGGGTAAGCGCTCATGAATAATGGGGACAAGATAACTGCTGTCATAGGTCAAGAGATCAATGATACTTAACCTATCAAATGCAACCTCGGTCTGGATCAAGGCATCAAGTAAAAATCTGATGGCAATTGGGCCTTGGAATACCAGCCGACATCTGAAGGCCTCATTTTTGGGATTTTCTAGGCAATCACAGAGAAACCCCGGAAGACTCGCCCGGTCAATACCTCTATCCTGAACCTGACCGACGATGGTTTTGAGTTGATCTCTTTTCTCGATCCGCCCAGAGCGCATCTGGTAAAAGAGAAGAAGGATCTTGTCGCCAATAACTTTATCTCCACCACCCCAGCTGTTCCTCATCATTTTTTGTAAAAATGTGATGCTTTTTTCAAAGATCTGGGGGCCAAGCGACGCTACATGGGTAATTTTAATGAGAGGATCTACAAGGATTTCTACCTGTTTCCCATAACCTGAATGTAAAAAGACAGTTCCAATCTCTAGCAGACAATCAAGGACAATACGGTTACTCTTATCCTGATTCTTAGCCAAATAGATAAGCAGATTATTAAGGATTTTGGGGATGTAATCACCGTTGCGACCTTTCTGCAATTTGAGCAAGCCCCCAGGGAGAGCCTCGATAAACTTCACATTGTTCAATACCTGAAAATCGCTCTCCAGAATACCATTAATCCCCGCCTCTAGGCGTTTCTTCCTCCTGTCATTTTCTCCTTTAGAGATAACAGTCTTTGCCTTTTCTGCACTGAGAAAGAGCTTCCCTTTTTCAGTATTCAAAAATGTAAATAATGACTTGCCAAGCAGTTGGGTCTGTTGGGACTTAGCCCCCATCCCACTAGACCTTCTAATCTGTTCACGAAAAACAACAACAATTCGACCTATCCTTTCTCCAGACAACCCCGCAACCAGCCGACTATAAAGAGTTGCACCAAATGATGTGGGGAATTCCTGGCACAACAGGACAGACAGAGCCGAATCTTTCAGATTGGTTATGAGTAATTGAGCAAGTTGCCAGGCTATAAGATCCCTTGTATCATCGCCAATCAATGACTGAGATCTTCTTAGCATTCTTGGAAAGTCAACCGCTGCTACTATTTTCTTCTTTTCTCGAATGGCCTGTAAAATTTTGGCAATAGTAGCTGCAAGAATCAAAACACCGGTCTCTGCAACAGCAATTCTCTTTTTCAAATCTTCAATAACAAGGGGGCGCTTATCGTTACCAAGAAGACACAAAACCAGCTCAGGCCTGACCTTAAGCAGATTGCGCACCTTCACTACCTTGGTCGGTTCATCTTCCCTGTCAGCAAGAGGGGGATGTGGAGAAAAGTAGTTGGACAAACCCTGGGCAGTGACATACTCTACCCCTCCACCTTCCAGCTCTACCGTGGCAACAGAGGCCTGAAACACCACAAGTAATTGATTGAAGGTAAATCGATCCATGTCTGCGGTTACAGTCAAACAGTGTAAATCAAGGATTCGCAACTGTCTGAATATGTGTAAATTGGGAAAACTATCGAGAATATCCTGGTGCAGTAGAGAACCACAGAGTGAGGGGTGTTTGTCGACAAGAGCAAATTCCAACTGTTTGTACTGCCGCAAATATATCTTGATCGCTTTATATCCCAGATCAACTGCAGCCGTAACTTGTGGTGCCTCGGGCGGATAGAGACGACTCGTGGATATAGCGTTATTAAAGGATTTTAAAACCTCAATACCTTTACCTTGTAGCTCATCTCTCATCATTGACCGGCACCATTATTCAAAGAACGTTTTCAATCCCAAGCCTCTCCCAGCAAGAACCGCATTTTTTACCTGTACAAGAGAGGTCCCTCGGATTCATTTTTAACACAAAAAAACTCTACAGGGATTATATACGGGTTTTTCCGTACCTACAAACTCTTTAGTTTTATAAATGAAATCTTTTTTGCCTCGATTTCAGTTACAACTAAATTCCTGCCTGCATACTATGCAAAGAAAGGTTAAGTAATGAAAAAATAAGACATTATGTCTACACTTGTAATTATAAAACTTCAGACTTCCAAGAATAATACTTCCAGCAACTCACCAGCTGAAAAAGGAAAACGTTACAGCGGAAAACCCCGTACTACGGGAGGATAGCAACGGATGTGATAACCCCCTCTTCCTCCAAAACTGCTACCAATTCTGCCATTGGTAAACCCACGACATTGGAATAAGAGCCTTCAATACTAGCAACCAACGTACCGCCAATACCCTGTATGCCATAGCCACCAGCCTTATCCATAGGTTCTCCTGTCGCCACATACGCCCTGGCAATTTTTTCCGAAAAATTGGTAAAGCGAACCTTGGTCACAACACTGTGGGCACTGATAATGCTTTTGTTCTGCTGCCACACACAAAAACCACTTCTTACGAAATGTGTCCGCCCAGAAAGTCGTAATAACAGTTCAACTGCATTTTCAGTGGAAGTCGGTTTGCCAAGAATGGCTTGCCCAAGGCAAACGACGGTATCCCCGCTGACAATCCAGCTATCGGGGAACTGCGCCCCCACAGCGGCAGCCTTTTCTTTTGCCATCCGCAGCACAAAATCTTCGGCCGCTTCAGCCTCCATGGCGCGCTCATCTATAGAGGCAGGCACTACCTTGAACTGCAGGCCCAAGCCTGCAAGGAATTCTTTTCTTCTAGGTGACCCGGAGGCCAGGACAATTGAATGAATATTTGTATACATAGACCTGCACATTTAAAAAAAACGATCCCAGCCATTCAGGCGGTGGTAGATTCATTTTTTGGTAATAAAAATCGTGATACCACCGACACTGACCCTAGGTGGACAAAGATCAGTGTGTATTCTCTGCAAAGAGGTAAAAGGTAATTTGCTGTTGCTAACAACTTACCTACGGACAATGTTCATGGGACATCTGGCCTAGCCTCTGATAGCATAGCCACCATCCACAGTGATAACCTGACCCTGTATCATAGCTGAGAGTTCACTGCAAAGAAATAGGGCTATATCAGCAACATCTTCAGGAGTCGTGAGGCGACCAAGGGGGGTACGCGCCAATGCGGTGCTTAAGATTTCATCACGATTGGGAAAATGTTTCAGGGCGTCTGTATCAACCGCACCTGCACTGATGGTGTTAACATTAATATGTTTTGGTCCAAGCTCCACAGCAAGGTGGCGCACCAGAGACTCCAGAGCAGCTTTTGAAGCCCCGACGGTAGTGTAATTTTCAATGGCCCGAACAGAACCCAAGCTTGAGACAGCAATAACCCTGCTGCCGCTTTTCATAAGAGGAAATGCACTCTGAACCAGCGTTAAAAGAGCCCTTGCGTTGATATCCATAGCCCAATCCCAATGACGTTCTGTGAGCTCAAGAGCTGGCTTTAAAACACCTGAGGCGGCATTGCTCACAAGTATATCAAGGTGTCCATATTCTTCTTCAATAACTGCAAACATCCTCTGGACATCATCACTATTTGCAACATTGGCCTTTACCAGAAGGCATTTTCGACCATATTTTTCAACAGCATCTGCTGTATCCCTCGCATCTTTTTTATGACGAACATAATTAACAACAACATCAGCACCCTGCTTGGCAAGGCGAATAGCAATCGCCCTACCTATTCCACGGGAACCGCCAGTTATAAGTGCAACCTTATCCTGCAAATCAAACATACTAAATATCCTATAAAAAATTAACGAGTTAAAGCGTACTGCTTTTTTGGAAAACCATAAATACAATCACAAAGTAGACAAATCAACTCCCAAATTTTAAACCAAGTCGTTTCATCATTCCAGAAATGAAACGAAACGGGTTAAAGCGTATGGGGTTGAGCAGTTCCGGTGCAATAAAACCGGAACCATAAAAATCGGAGGGCTGGGACAAAGGGAAGTCAATAGTTGAGATATCCGCCCCTGCCCGTTGCATTTTTCTTGCAGCCACAAAGAGCGGACTTTTTTCCTGATCTAACTCCAATAAATCAAGGATTGATGTATCAAGCGCTATGGGAGAGCTGCTGCCGCCAATACATTTTAGGCTAAGAGGCACACCATCCAATGGGCCGGATTCTGACATCACCTCTATAAGATCAATAAAATGAAACTGTTGGGGAAGTATATCGATGAGACTAAGAATAATATCTGAGAAGTTCTGGTGGTTATTATCGCAGGTCATATGTAGCAAGGCCTTATTTACGCCTTTTACAATCCCAAAGACATTTTTCACTGCTAGGGTAACATACATCTGCTTATGGGCCTTGGCCCTCGGCAGACCAACAAAATAATCACAATCGAGTGCCTCGCCAGCCAACGTCACCGTCCTACCACACCCCAAGGTTTTCTCAACTGATGTAGAAAATTCAATAATCTTGATACCGAGTCCATCGAGCAGTGTATCGATACCTCTACTTCGACAGACAGTAGTTGCGGTACCAAAGGCAGGAGAATCGCCTACCTTGACCGTGGCACCCTGCTCCTTGAACCACAGGGCAACTCCGGCAATAAATTCAGGCTGACTACAGGACAACCCCAAACCCCGGCTACTGATAAGATTAGGCTTGAGCAGTACTGTAGCACCACGCAAGGAGTCGAAATGGCCAGACTTTTCGGCAATACAACCAGCACGTTCAGCAATAGCCTCCAGATCATATCCACTGCAGGGGGTGAGGAAGACATTTGTCAATTCAGTGACCATAATTTTCTATGCAAAAACGAGAACATCCCGAAAATAGAAAAACCGGGCCTCAGAAGAGGTCCGGTTTTTCCAGGAGAAAAAAGAGAAGAGATAAAGCATAATAACCATTGCATTTTATATGCCACTCAAGAGGCATATGCGTTAATGACGATTTTTCAGTATGTTACGTGCACAGAGCCATCGTAGCCAACTGAGCATTTGTACAATATTTTATACTTATTTAGGCAAGCACAAGCATCACCTCTTTTCTTACCCACAAAAACAATGAGATACGAGGATAATTTTTTTTACTTTACAAAACAAATAACTCTTGTCCTGATAACATCCTCATTTTCCTCAATACTTTCTATCACTGCATCGGGAATGGTTGTCTCAACATCAATAATATTGTACCCAACTGTTCCATTTGACTGATTGAGGTAACTTTCAATATTCACATCGTTGTCAGCAAAGATAAGAGAAACAAAGGCAATCATACCTGGTACATCTTTATTGATCACAATGAGCCTGCAACGAACTTTATCGCCTGGAGTAGATTCAATATTCGGAAAATTCACACTATGGGCCACATTGCCATACTTGAGATAGCTTGATATTTCTTTCACAGCCATTGTGGCGCAATTTTCTTCCGACTCTGAAGTGGACGCCCCAAGATGCGGAGTCGCCAGCACTTTATCATGACGGACCAGCACGGGGGTTGGAAAATCACAAAGATATGCTTCAAGATGCCCACTGTCAAGCGCAGCAACAACGGCATCTTCATCGACAATGGGTTGCCTTGAGTAATTAACCAGCACAGCGCCCTTTTTCATGCGTCCTATAAATTCATCATCGACAAGACCTCTGGTTTTATCGATAAGAGGAAGATGCAGACTCACGACATCGGCATCCCCTACAGCGTCATCGAGGTTTCTGCAAATACGAACCTCCGGCGACAGCTGATGGATATTTGCCAAAGCCGGTGCCGGATCAAAACCATTGACGTTCATTTGCCGATGGATACCACCGTTGGCAAGTCGTACACCAATTTGTCCTAAACCAACAACAGCCAGCGTTTTTCCGTGTATTTCTTCGCCCTTAAATGCAGATTTTCTCGCCTCAACTTCTCTGTTTACCTTATCAGGATCCATTGCAGCAAGCTCTTTACAAAATTCAATACCCTTGTAAATATTTCGCTTCCACACCCCAAGCATAGGAAAGACAAGATCAACCACCGCATTGGCATTGGCACCGGGGGTGTTAAAAATACAAATTCCACATTCCGTAGCGCGCTCAACATTTATGTTATTTGTACCAGCACCCGCCCTTGCGACAGCAAGCAACGAATCGTAATCATCAACATCAAGAGGCGAACTGCGAATAATAATACCGTCTGGGTTCATCTCCTCAGCAGAAACCGTAAATTTTTCGGTGAAAAGCTTCAGACCTTCATCTGCAATATTATTTATCTTCTTAATCTTATAGGACGACATGAAATTCTCCTTATTGCATTTTCAATTGATTGTTCGATTCACACGCGATATATTTTTTGTAAAATAGATAGTTAACTATTCAGATTACTATCCCACGGGGGGATAGTCCCGACGGGTAAGAAAATAAGTCGGGACACATATCTTCAAGAAATCATAACTCGGTAATGAGAAAACATAGAAAAAGAATTTTACAGGAACGAAACCACCACCTGTAACTGTTCATCAAGGCTACAAATTCGTTCCACTGTGACCTTGCAGCATACGGGGAGCTTCCTACAGAACCCACAGTAGACGTAGTTGCAATGCCACGGAGTAATTACACAGATAGTTACTATATACAGACGACCAGCGAGGTCAACCATTTTCAGGATATTCTTCTTTTACATCATAAAACCAACATTTTGCTGTAAGAATGCAACGCATTTTCACGATCTGATAAAAAACAGAGTACAGGTTGTTCCACTCCCTCATCTATACCAATTTCAGCACCAGCTTGTTTTGATATCCGTAAAAAATACGTTTTTCGAAAAAATCTATTACGCGTTTTTCTAGTGAACACACCCTCTAACTCTTCTGGTAAGGTCTCAACCAAGCTGTTTTTTGTGTCCTGGGGCTGCTCATAGCCATCCCCAGGCACAAGACAGGCCGGGAAGAACCGATGGTTACAGCGTAACCAGTCTATGCGAAGAAGTTCTTTTACAATATCGCCATCGTCTCTATTGGCAAGCATGGCAATAAGTTTTTGACTCATGAGCTCTTGGGTTGCTGCGTAGGCAAAGAATTGGCTCTCCTGACAAAGGGATAGCAAGCACCTGAAAAATGCATAAATATCCTCATTAGTCCTTCGAAAATAATCCCATAGTAAAACAAAATATCGATTGTTCATAAACTTTTCCACACATTCTGAAAACCAGTACAAATCCTGAATTGTGACAAAATTCATCCAGCGACTCTCTAAAACTGAATATGGTGGTATCAAACTGTGTTTATATTCAAACTCTAGAGCGCTATAACAAAGTGGCGTTTCCGGCAAAATTTTCAGCAGACCCATCTGGATATAATTTGCCCCCATAAAGAAGACATCGGTGAAAGACTTTGCGAAAGTCCGCCCCGTCTCATAGGGCAAGCCCAAAATCAGATCAACATGCAGATGAATAGTCCCCATCCCAGAGAGTTTTTGCACTGTGTTGTGTACTACAGCCGGGTCAACAGGACGATTAACCGCCTCAAGAGTTGCAATATTTGTAGATTGTATCCCGATTTCAAACTGAAACTTTCCAGGTTCAACTTGCCTTAAAAAGTCAAACATCTCCTCGGTAAATCTGTCCGGGGCCATCTCGAAGTGAAAGAGCGTATCCCCCCCCTCATCGAGTAAGAACTGCCAAATCGCCAATGCCCGCTGGGGAAGATCGTTAAACGTCCTGTCTATAAAGCGTACGATTTTTGGCTGGTGTGTCAGGATATCCCGCAACTCTTTCAGCACCATCTCAAGTGGTTTATGATACACACCCTTTTCCACAGAAGAAAGACAGTAGCTACAACCAAAAAGACACCCCCTTGAACTCTCATAATAGATATGTCTGTTTGCCAGATGGGTATCAAAGTCGGAGTCAAGATAGGGATAATCAAAACCACGATCATGCTTCTTAAAGAAGTTCGCTTCATATTTTATCTGAAGACAAAACCCCTCTAGATCACGATAAAATTGTTCACCAACCGCCTCAATAGCTCCGAGCAATATGCTATAATTGGTGGTCGCAAGCTTCTCGTGTAATACCGCCGCCTGGGGGCCACCGATAACAAGGCGACAGTCGGGAAGACAAATAGCCAGATCACGGGTGTATTTTTCTACAAGTTCGCTGTTCCAGATAGCAGCAGAAATAAATATATAGCTGGGATTTCCAGAACTTAAGCGCAATAACGACTCGAAATAGTTGTCGTTAATAGTGAGCTGTAAAATTTCTGTCTTGAAATCAGGACAGTACTTTGTAAGCTCATTTCGCAGATAAAAAAGAGCGAGGCAAGAATGGGTATAACGCCCGTTTATGCCGACCAGTTTGATAGAATTCATAATAGTATTAACATCAATTTTCATTCACCCATTAACATGGATGTTTTTTTTAAGCACATTCGCCTTGCTGCGCTTATTCTGTTATTGCCTTCACCCAGAAAATATGTGCTGTAATAACAAAAAACACACCGCAAAAGACATTAATTTGGGTCCCAATTCCCAAGGGACTACGCTTGTGATATAACAAAAGACAGGGCCGCTACTGGAGATGATGTACAATCTCTTGCAGCTCCTCCCTCCAACATATTCATCAGATACGGGAAAAGTCAAATGCCATATTCTTTAAATGTCTGCTTTGTAGCTTGTCTTGGTCTTCTTCTCTCCATAAGTCATGCCAAAATCGTTACTGCAACACCAGCAAACACCCCATCCTATAATTTAGCAATCAGCTTTAACCTTCCAGAAAACCGAGTTATCGGCACTGCCCAAATTATCATCCCAGCAAATGAAACCGTTTCTTTTTCTCTTGCTCAACTTACTATTACCGGAGCCTTCACCCAAACTGAAGAAGGTGTTGAGCATATCTTAAAACTTCAAGGGACGCATGTGACCTTTAAAGGTCTACCCCAAAAACGAACCTTTTACGTCTCTTACATAAGAGAAATTAAAAATGAGCGTAACAATCTCATCAGCCCACGGGGCATCTCTCTCATAGCCAACTGGTACCCTTACCCGTCAACACCTTATATCTATAGCCTCTCAGCCAATGTACCGGATGATTTTTCTGCAATAACGCAAAGTGACTCTTTTCCGCTGCCACAAAAGGCAGGGATTACCACCTCCCACTGGAGTATACCTACAAAAACTATCTCCTTTATTGCGGGCCCCTATGTGATCAACAAGCGTAAGGTTCGCAATAACTTCTACGTCTATTCGATGTTCTTTGAAGAAGATGAAGAGTTGGCGCCAGAGTACCTTGATGCGGCCGCCAACTATTTACGCAAATTCGAAACAGAAATTGCCACCTTTCCCTACAACCACTACGTCATAGTGGCCAACCGACTTCCCAGCGGCTACGGCATGCCAACGTTTACCCTACTGGGCCAGGTCGTACTGCGCCTGCCCTTCATAAAAAGCAGCTCTCTGGGCCATGAGATTGTTCATTCGTGGTTTGGTAACGATATTGAAGTGGATTATGAGGGCGGCAACTGGTGCGAAGGACTTACCTCCTTTTTAGCCGATCATGCCTTTCGAGACGCAGAGGGAAAAGGCCAAGAGGACAGAAAGGAAAGCCTTATAAAATACCACAGCTACGTTCATGCTAACGAGACCAATCCCTTTAGCCTACAAGACTTCAGATCCGCCGATCACAATCAGCCCATGGCGGATGTCAAAAGAGCCGTTGGTTATAACGGAGGGGCTTTTCTCTTTCAAGAGTTGCAAGAATACCTTGGCAAAGCAACCTTCACTCAAGGGATTCAGGCCTTCTACCGCCAGAACAGAGGTCGTTCAGTATCGTGGAAAAAGCTGCAAACAAGTTTTGAACAGGTCTCCGACACTGACCTTGAGACGTTTTTTACTACACGATTAACGATGCAGGAACCACCCGAAATAAGTGCTGAGAACATTTCAATTAGCTCACGCGCCGGGATTCATCTTAATTTCACATTGAGCCAACAAGCAGAAGAACTGATCCCGATGCTGGTGCCAATTCATGTGACATCAATGTCGGGGACGCATATTTTTGTAGAAAAACTCACCTCTCAAGCACAACCGGTGTCCCTCACACTGCCGGATCGACCCCTTGAACTCACCCTGGACCCTGAATATACCTTATTGCGTAAACTAGCCAATGCAGAAAAAGTACCTGTCTGGTCGCACTTCTTAGGTGCGGATAAAAGACTCATCATCCTCGAAAATGAAGGTGCCCGCATAAAGTACCAGAGTATCCTGAAATCTCTTCGTAAATATAAGAGCACAATAGTCTTAGCAGCCGCTGTCACAAACCAACAACTCGCGGAGAATGACCTGCTCTTTTTGGGTGCAGAGCAAACGCCCTGTAGATCGATTTTCGGTAAGATTGTTCACAATCCTGGCAGTTTAACCGTTGATATTCGGAGTAACCCATTGCAACCGGAGCATATAGCCGTCATAATTTCTGACAACCTGGCGCGCCCCGACCCATCCATAGCCAGACGCCTCAGCCATTATGGCAAATATTCATATGTGGAATTCACCGCAACAGGACGTGTGCTTAAAAGAATCGATTCAAGTACCAACGGCATCCACTACCTGCTCGAAAGTCTGCCACGGGGCGGAGCAAGCAAAGATCTTTCTGATTTTGACCAGATTGTGGATGAACTTCTGAGCAAAAGAGTCATCTACATAGGTGAAACCCACACGTCACTCCCCGACCACCTTTTGCAACTGCGACTGATTGAAGCCCTGTACCAAAGAGACCCACGACTTGCCATAGGCATGGAAATATTTCCTACATCCTCCCAAGCCAGCCTTGATGCATACACTGGATACGACTCTACTATGGATGAAAAAACCTTTCTTAAAAACTCCGACTACTTTAACGTCTGGCGCTATGATTACCGCCTTTTCAGGGATATCTTAAACTTTGCAAAAGACAAGCATCTCCCCGTCTTAGGCCTTAATTTAAATCGTACAATTGTCTCTGAGGTATATCGCAGTGGCAATACCGATGGCCTCAGTGACGAGGTAACAACAACCCTTCCCCCCGACAGAAATCTTAGTCTTCCTGGATATCAGAAACGATTATATTCGGTGCACAACGCCCATGTAAGAGGACAACATGGAAGCGGTGCCCCCAGTGGCTTTATCCAGGCACAGGGATTATGGGACGAGACCATGGCAACAAATATCGTAGCCTTTTTGCACAATCATCCGAACCAGAGAATGGTGGTAATAGCGGGAAGCCAGCACACCCGAAAAGACTCTGGCATTCCTCCACGTGTTACAGCCCGTATGCCAATTGAGCAGGCGAGCCTCATCAACATTCAGGGGGACTCTCTTCCAGACAACCTCAGCAAAATCTGCGATTATTTCTTCATAGCTGCGCCTTCAAGTCTACCGGAAACAGCAAAAATAGGAATCGTCCTGAGTCCCACAACAGACCCAAGCACGATGACGGGTTTGCTCATCGAGCAACTCAGTCCCTACGGAAAGGCGGCGGAATCCGGCCTTATGCAAGGCGATATACTCATACGCCTGGATGCAACACAAATAACGGAGATGGCTGATCTGCGTATTTCCATGATCGACGCCCTAGAGGGTGATATCGTGGAGGTGGAGGTGCTCCGGGGCGAAGCCAAGAAGACAAACCACGTTTTTAAGGTAGAGTTAACCGTGCCGAAAATGCCAGTAGGACACCCATAAAGGCCAAAACAACAAAGCTGAATTAGAGGTAACTATTAAAAGAGAACATCCCAACGTTGATTAAAAAGATTCCCTGCTAACAATCAGCAGCGCTCAAAGAGGTTTTATTGTGGAGTCAAAGCAAACGTGTAGTGCTGAATTATCACGTTTAAACAAACGGATCATGGACATAGTCCCCATTAGGGTTTATCATTGTTTGCAAAATTTTTGAATAAGAACAACAGCTCAACCACACACTGAACATACCGTTACATTTATTTTTTTCATTTTACCCCCTTTGCAAAAGGAGAATCGATGTATAGAATCTGCACGCTGTTTGTATTAATTATATCTTGTATACTTTTATCTGGAGAATCTGGAATGGCACAATCTAAACTCAAAAATGGTATTTACGCCAAATTTGACACCTCAAAAGGTGAAATCATTTGTCTTCTTGAGTATCAGAAGACCCCGCTTACCGTTACCAACTTTGTAGCCCTTGCTGAAGGCACCAAGGATCTTGGCGGCGGCGCAAAAGCAAAAGGCGACAGATTTTACGACGGTCTAAAATTTCACCGTGTAATACCTGATTTCATGATCCAGGGTGGTTGTCCCCTCGGCACTGGTACCGGTGGTCCGGGATACACCTTCCCCGATGAAATTGACCCAAGCCTAACGCACTCCAAACCGGGCGTGCTCTCCATGGCCAATTCAGGCCCTGGAACAAACGGCAGTCAATTTTTCATCACCCACGTAGCAACACCATGGCTCGACGGAAAACATACGGTCTTTGGACATGTTGTCTCTGGTATGGATGTCGTCAATAAGATCGAAGGCGATGACCTGCTGAATTCTGTTGAAATTATTCGTGTTGGAGAAGACGCCGAAAATTTTGTGACAACCCAGGAATCCTTTGACACACTCCTCGCCAACCTCGACGGCAACAAGCGTGAAAAAGAGCTTGCAGCCTTAGAAGAAGAGCAGGACTTGATCAAAAAGCAGTGGCCTAAAGCAATAACCACCCCCTCAGGACTAAAGTATGTTGTTGTAGAAGAAGGTGAAGGCGATAGTCCAAAATCAGGTTCCGTTGTAACCGTTCACTACACCGGCAAGCTTCTTAGTGGTAAGAAATTTGACAGTTCCTACGACCGGGGTGAGCCTATTGACTTTCCTGTAGGTCAGGGCCAGGTGATTAAAGGCTGGGACGAGGCTCTACTTGGAATGAAGAAAGGCGAAAAACGCGTGCTCATTATTCCATCAGACCTAGGTTACGGCCCAGCTGGACGCGGCCCTATCCCACCAAATGCAACAATGATTTTTGATGTTGAGCTTGTGGATTTCCAATAAGTGACACAATCAAAGTAAAAAAGTGCCGTAATGTTCATTCAACATTCGGCACTTTTTTTTAAAGTCCCTTCGGCCCACAGCCACCGGTTACGGTTCCTTCTCCCTTTTTCCTTCTTTCCCCATTCTTGTTCGCACCTGAAGCAACGATCTAGCATCCGGCCAATCCTTGCGCACCTCTCTTTCGGCAAAAACATTTATAATTCTTGTATTCAAACGCCTATTATTACGTCCCTTAGATCCCTGCCTAAGTAGAACCGTTTTGCCAAGAAACTGCCAACACAGGTGTTCCCGCAACAGGCACACACCACAAAAAAATTTATAACGATGCAATTCAACAGGTAAGGACCACGCAGACGCATAGGAGGATCGGGCTGAGAAATATGCTAGATAGCCATAGCCGATAATGCGCTTGACGTTTAGGGTAAGTATCCAGACGACTCCAATATCAGAGCGAGTCCACTCTTGTAACTGTTTGACAACGCTTCAAATCCGTTCAATTAGGATTTGAAGCATGCGACGACTAGCAGCGAAAACCACAATGGCCATTTGCATAAAATGACCATTTACAGACCGACGCCTAGTATTTTAAACCAATCCTTTCACGTACAAGGTCAAGGGTTACTGTAGCTTTTTCACGGGCCTTGTCCCCACCTTTTTTTAGTATCTGACGCAACATTTCAGGATCAGCCAGGTATTCTTTTTTCTTTTGTCTGGCGGCTCCAAATTTATCGTTTAAAAGATCTAGAAGTTCGAGCTTCAAATATCCGTACGCGGCTCCACCATTCACATACAGACCATTGATTTCGGCCATTCTTTCTCTTGTCGCAAACAGATTCATCATCTGATACAGATTACAATTATCTGGATTCTTTGGGTCATCCACGGGAGTCGCATCAGTTTCAATAGCCATAACTCGCTTTTTCAACTGCTTTCCTTCCGAAAAGATAGGGATTGTGTTGCCATAGGATTTTGACATCTTTTGGCCATCGAGCCCTGGCACTGTTGCCGTGGTCTCGCTGATAGCCGGTTCAGGAATGACAAAGGTATCACCGTACTGATTGTTAAACTTCATGGCGATATCCCGAGCCACCTCAAGGTGCTGCTTCTGGTCCTTTCCAACCGGAACACGATCCGCCTGATACAACAAAATATCTGCTGCCATAAGTACAGGATAGGAAAACAGGCCGTGACTTGCAGCAAGTCCCTTGGCAACTTTATCCTTGTATGAGTGACATCGTTCAAGCAGACCCATAGGGGTAAGGATCGAGAGAGCCCAGGTCAACTCACACACCTCTGGGACATCGGATTGTACCCAAAAAATGCATTTATCAGGATCAAGGCCAAGGGCCAGGAAATCCGCTGCTGCTTCCAAGGTTCCTGCGGCAAGTTTGTCACGGTCATGCACTGAAGTCAGGGCATGGAGGTCAACGATAAAAACATAGAGTTCTGAGCTTTCCATATTTGAAATCATTGTCTGCATCATGCCAAAATAGTTGCCGATATGTAGTTGTCCTGATGGTTGAATTCCTGATAGTATCTTCATGGCTCACTGATGAATAAAGTTATTGGGGTATCTTGATCGATATTTCGTAACGCAAAGTACTACAATACCGCATAAAATAAAAAAAGGGGAGCAGAGAAAATCAATTTCTCTACTCCCCTTTAAAACGATCAAGGTTTTAGCAGTTTTTGCTATTTAACCTCTTCGAAATCGGCGTCTACAACGTCATCATCATCGTCTTTCTTAGGCTTTGCTCCACTTGCAGAGGCGTCATCCGCGCCACCCTCTGGAGTTTCTTGGGCTGCCTGGGCGTACAACAGCTCGGCAAGTTTATGAGATGCTTGGGTAAGTGCCTCAACTGCAGCTTTAATAGCGTCAATATCGTCACTTTCTTTTAGCTTATTGACGTTTTCAATCTCACGCTCAACATTTCCCTTAGTCTCTTCGTCGACTTTGTCGCCGAGGTCTTTCATGCTTTTTTCGGTGGCATGAACCAAAGCATCAGCTGAATTTCTGGTCTCAACCAACTCTTTACGACGCTTATCTTCTTCGGCATGAAGCTCAGCATCCTCAGTCATACGATCAATCTCTTCCTGGGTCAACCCAGAAGAGGCTGTGATACTAATGGACTGTTCTTTTCCAGTACCGAGGTCTTTTGCAGAGACAGAAAGAATACCGTTCGCATCAAGATCAAATGTAACCTCAATTTGCGGAACACCACGTGGTGCTGGTGGCAGATCAGTTAGTTCAAAACGACCAATGGTCTTATTGTCCTGACTCATCTCACGCTCTCCCTGGAGTACGTGGATCGATACGGCAGGCTGGCTGTCAGCTGCTGTAGAGAAAATCTGGCTCTTTTTTGTTGGAACCGTTGTGTTTTTCTCAATGAGCTTTGTAGTCACGCTGCCAAGGGTCTCTATACCAAGAGACAATGGGGTAACATCAAGAAGAAGTACATCTTTTACATCACCCTGAAGTACACCACCCTGAATAGCGGCACCGATAGCCACAACTTCATCAGGATTCACACCTCTGTGGGGTTCTCTGCCAAAAATCTCCTTAACCTTTGCGTGTACCATTGGCATACGGGTCATGCCACCAACAAGGATTACTTCGTCAATTTCAGAAGGATCCATACCGGCATCTTTGAGTGCAGTCACACACGGACCAACTGTTCGTTCAACCAGATCACCAACAAGGTTTTCGAGGTCAGCACGACTCAACTTAAGATTAAGATGCTTAGGACCGGAGGCATCTGCTGTGATAAACGGCAGATTAATATCGGTCTCTTTGGTAGTAGAAAGCTCCATCTTTGCTTTTTCAGCCTCTTCTTTGAGTCGCTGAAGAGCCATCTTGTCACCCCTGAGGTCGATTCCCTGCTCACGCTTAAACTCATCTGCGATCCAGTTAACGATTCTCATATCAAAATCCTCGCCACCGAGGAAGGTGTCACCGTTGGTGGACTTCACTTCAAATACACCATCGCCGATCTCGAGAATGGATACATCAAAAGTACCACCACCAAGATCAAATACTGCTATCTTCTCCTCACCTTTCTTATCAAGACCGTAGGCAAGTGAGGCAGCAGTTGGCTCGTTGATTATACGCTGTACGTGAAGACCTGCAATCTTGCCAGCATCTTTGGTCGCCTGGCGCTGAGAGTCATTAAAATATGCAGGAACGGTAACAACCGCATCCGTTACTTCTTCACCTAAATACTCTTCTGCAGTCGCCTTCATTTTGGCAAGAATCATAGCAGAGATCTCAGCGGGTCTGTACACCTTACCGGATACATCCACAGAAACACTGCCGTTGCTTCCTTCAACGATGGCGAAAGGACTAACCTCAACAGAACGCTTCACCTCAGCATCGGTGAATTTACGTCCAATAAGTCTTTTTACTGCAGACAGCGTACGAGTTGGATTGGTTACAGCCTGACGCTTTGCAACCTGACCGACCAAACGCTCATCATTATCAGTAAAAGCCACCACAGAAGGAGTCGTTCTATTTCCTTCAACGTTGGCAATAACCTTCGGCTCGCCCCCTTCCATTACCGCTACACAAGAATTGGTCGTACCCAGGTCAATTCCAATAATTTTACCCATCTTTCTCTCTCCTTAAATCATTCTCAGTGGACTAGAATCCATCCAGCATTGCTCAATATATTTTAATTGCTCTACCCTTGGTAATGGCAACCTCTTCTAAAGTTGTCATCTTCACAGGTTTGTCAAGTGATCACGACCTGTTTTCAACGGATGGCTTTTTACAGATTACTCTTTGCTTTTCCCCGAAGAGACGACAACTTTCGCAGCTCTTAACAATCTGTCTTTATAGTAATAGCCCTTCTCAAAATCTGTGATGACATGATTTTCAGGGATAGTGTCATGAACCCCCATACTAAGGGCTTCCTGATGCTTGGGATCAAATGGTTCCCCAACACTACTGACTGCTTTAACTTCAAATTTTTCGAGGGTAGCAATAAGACTTTTCAGCGTCAACTGAACCCCTTCCATAAGGACAGTCAAATTTTTTTCTGCATCTACACCTTCAACTTCTCCGTGATCCAGAGCACGCTCAAGATTATCCACGGTTGGCAGAAGTTCTCTAAAGATCGCTTCTCCGGCATATTTCAGACGTGCCAGCCGCTCACGTTCAACGCGTTTTTTGAAGTTTTCATTTTCTGCTGCTGCACGCAACATTCTATCTTGAAGATCCGCAATCTGCTCTTTGGCCTCATCAAGTTGCTGCTCTGGCCCCATAACTTCCTCTTCAGTCGGTAAGTCCTTATCAGACTCACTTTCGTTAACATCGACGTTTTCTTCCACGTCCGTGCTTTCGACTGCAGGATCGTCCTGGAGTTCTTCGTTTACCTTTACCTCGCTCACCTACTCCTCCACTTATCACCAATTTCTTGTTTCAGGCTGGATCACTGCATTGTGCACGTAACATCCCCACCTAACCAATTCAAAACTTGAGCCAACAATAAGTAGCCGAAAATTCCTTGTCAAGAGAGGAGTAATCAATAAAAACAACTCACAAATATATGTAACGGACGATCGGTTAAAGATGCTGATCTTACCGCCCCAGGAGCTCCACCTGAATAGTTGCATTTATTTTTGATATTTCCCAAAATTTCTCAACAAGGTAAGGGAGTAAAAAACAGTATTCCCCCACCCCAAAATACCGACAAAGAGAAAGCTAACATAATATTATTACTGATTATATTTATTCAGCTTATTCTGTAAAGTCTTTCGGGTAATCCCCAGTCGCCTAGCTGCCTCACTCTTATTCCCCTCGGTTTCTTCCAGGGTTTTCTTGACGAGTTGTTTCCCCGCCTCAAACAGTGATGTAGGCTCACCAGCAGCATGTATACTACCTGTAATACTCATTTTTTGTATAGGCAAGGGCAGACTTTTTTCAGTAAGCTCCGTTCCCCGCATAAGAATAATCCCTCTTTCGATGGCATTTTCCAGCTCCCTCACATTACCCGGCCAAGAATACTGGTTAAGATATTTCAGACAATCGTCTGTAATATTCTCAAGCTGCCGCCTGTTCTTTCCCGCAAACTTCTCGGCAAAATGGCTGACCAGCAAGCCGATATCCGTAGACCGGTCCCTCAAAGGAGGTACTGTTAGCATCACCACATTTAATCTGTAGTAAAGATCTTCTCTGAATCGCCCCGCCGCTACCTCCTGCTCTAAATCTCTGTTGGTTGCTGCAATAATACGCACATCAACAGATACCGTCTCTTCTCCGCCTACCCGCTGCAGCTCGCGCTCCTGCAATACCCTTAAGAGTTTCACCTGCATCGCCTGGGAGGTGTCTCCTATTTCATCAAGAAAGAGTGTGCCACCGTGCGCCTGGACAAATTTTCCTTCCCTGCGCTTTTCAGCTCCGGTAAAAGCTCCTTTTTCATGGCCAAAGAGTTCAGAGTCTAACAGATTTTCAACGAGCGCCGCACAATTTACCTTAATAAAAGGTTCAGCTCTCCTCTCCGAGTTGTCATGCAGAGCCGCTGCTACCAATTCTTTTCCGGTACCGGATTCACCAACGATAAGAACAGTCGCTTCGGTGGGAGCGACATAGCTTACCATGTCAAGGAGTTCAACCATCGGCGGCGACTGCCCTATGATGCGAGTAACAAGGGTCTTTTCCTGGTTGTCTTTCTGTTGCTTACAGCTCGCCACCTGATGGTGATCCACCGCTCGCATCAGGGTGAGACGCAACCTCTCAAAATCAAGAGGTTTGGTCAGATAGTCATGGGCCCCCTGTTGCATAGCGTCCACCGCATCGTCAACAGACGAATACGCCGTCATTATAATAACAGGCAGGGCGGGAGAAATGGCCTGTATCCTGGTAAACGCCTCCCTGCCATCCATTTTCACCATCCTTACATCCATCAAGACGGCATCGTACCTATGCTTTTCAACCGCGGCGACAGCGGTCGTCCCGTCATCTGCCTGGGCACTGTCCCATCCCCATTCTTTAAGCATGGACACCAGCATAAACCTGTGTACCTGGTCATCATCTACCACGAGAATTTTAATCTTTTTCTCT
Source organism: Desulfotalea sp. (assembly GCA_002733995.1). Taxonomy (GTDB): domain Bacteria; phylum Desulfobacterota; class Desulfobulbia; order Desulfobulbales; family Desulfocapsaceae; genus Desulforhopalus_A. Next base: position 126,374 of record NVXR01000002.1, read on the forward strand.
TTGCTCATATATCAAGTTCCATAGCTCGTAGAGATGAGTTTTGTTATAACCCAAGACTACTTTTCAAAAGTATAAATCAGATCCGCGCCCGTTGACTCAGAAGATGATCTTGTTTCAACATAAAAACCACGACTGAGCTCATAGCGGACCCTAAACTGCCCTAGTTGACTAAACATATTCATATCATAACCAATATACAAATCCTTAGTTATACGTTTTCCGACCACAAGAGAGACATCTTCGTCCTTGGTGGATCCCTCAAGATGCAAATCATCTATCAACAGGAGATCACCTATTCCCTTCATAAGTCTAGAGCTTCCGGCAAGCCCCAGAGCCGTGGCCGCAGCCTGCAGAACGTTGCCCTCTTCTTCACTTGACGTTGCAAAGGAATGGCCAACCACCATCTGGGACAGGATATCAGTATCCTCCATAAATGGATCCGAAAAAAGATGGGATTGTAGATCCTGCACCAGACCGTTGATATCGACACCGACGGTATACTCATCATCCCGCGCCGTTTCCGCCGTTATTACTTTCTGAGCTCGAATATCCACTCCGGGATTATCAATAGGTCCCCCGGTAAAAAGTATACGTCCCCTCGCGATATCAAGACTACGACCATAGAATGTAAAGGTCGAATCCAGTAAATCCAGCTCACCCTTGCCTGTTATAAAGTCAGCTGGAGTAATCTTGACGTTCAGCTTGCCCCCTAGTCGCCCCTTTAGACCATACCCATCAACCTTGACATCATCTCCCAGCTCAACATCGAGGTCTAAAAAAAAAGGATAGCCTTTCTTCACATGGACTTTTTCTTCACCCAAAAAAATCACATCTTCAGAGACCTTTACAGCACCGCTCAACTCCTCCGGAGCGATAAGACCTGATGAAACGTAAACCCGCCCTTTCATTCCACCACGATTTTTATTTACCTTCAAGGTTGCATCCGGGGTCACACGAAACGAATACTCTGGTAAATTGACGAGTAAAAAGTCATCCCCAGAAAGCTGCAAGGTTGCCTCTATACCATCTTTTCCATGGGCGATGGAGCCTACTATACCTAAGTGCCCCCCCCCCGAACTCGCCTCCGCCTGGATGTTTGCACCCAAAGCCTTAGAGTCAATTGCAATAACGACGTTATCAAGGGTTATCCCCTGATATGGGAGATCTATCCCACCTTCCTGAACGGCTATCTCCCCGTTGATTTCCGGCTGACCAAGAGTGCCTCCGATAACAAAAGTACTACTGACCCATCCGGTTGACTCCACGGCATATCCGCTAAACACCGCCAGCGAGCTGAGATAATATTTATCAAGGATGAGTGTTCCTTCGACCGGGCAACCGCCAAGGGGGGAGGCAAATTTGCCTATCCCTTGAACCTGAGCATTTAAGTTCAGAGCCCCACCCTTATTTGCAGTTAAAGAAAGATCAAGAGCCAGCCGTTGATCTTGCAAATTCGCACGTAACACCGACTCTCTCACCTGAATAGCGACATCGTCGGCATCCGCTACGCTAAACAAGATATCAACTTCAGGAATATTGATATTGCCATTGGCAAAGATCACTCCCTGGCTATCACCACCAGCCGTTAACGTCGCATCGACACGCCCTGTAATCCCAGGAAGACCACTATTCATTTCAGCAAATTGTTGCAACTCAAGCCTGATTAATTCAGCATCGACAGACCATTTATGCACCTCATTTCTATCAAGACTGCCAGACAGACACACACTTCCCGTTTCTCCTTGGGTAACAGCCGCCAAACAAAGCCCCTGCAAACCCGCTCGCTCCGCTGATAATTCAAGGTTTACAACGTCCTGTTGCGCCCACTCACCGTATCGTGTCGTCCTAAGGGCCAGCTGTGAAATCGTGGCCTGCCAACCATCGGTGTAACGACCTGCGACCAAAAAACTCAGTTCCCCATCAGGTCGACTCAACCGAGCAGTGGCGCTGTGATCCAGTGCTGTTCCAGAGACTACGACATCAACTTTTTCCAACTCAAAATCGTGGATAAGGCTGTCTTCTAGAAGCAGAGCGGCATCGATTGAAGCAGCAGATCCAAGGCGAGCCTTGAGGTGTCCTTGTACTGTTTTTATTTTTTCCTTTCCCGCCTGAAGGTTTTCCCCGACCACAGTCAAACCAATTTCAGGGGCGTCTCGTGTACCAAAAAGTTGACCCTGCACCGTAAGTTCACCTCGTAACTGGTCACCCATGTCCGAGAGATCTGGCGATTCAAACGAAAATTGAAGAGCGAGAGAGTCTTCCAGTTCGCCTGAAACAAGTAGCTGCGAGTCACCAAGACTGAGCAAGAGTCCGCTGGTGGAAAGAGCCGTACCTGTAACTGCAATATTGCCTCCACCTGAAAGTTTTTTGGCCCCCAAGGTGCCGGCAAGCCGAGAGATACGAATCTCTCCTATAGGAATGTTATTATGCCACTCAAACGTACTGCTAATATTTCCCTTTATATCTCCAGCAGCCATAGGATGCAAAAATGCCGGATCAAAATGAGTAAGATCCACATCGGCCATCCAGCTCAGCTTGTTCTCCCAGGAGAATTCAGTGCCACGAACAAGGGCCACACCACCAACAGAATCACTTTCTATACGTAGATCATGACTAAAAACACTCTCTTCGGTGAGACCAATACTACCCGTTGCTGACCAGACATAATCCGCAAAACGTCCCTGCATACTGCGGAGGTCAAAGGTTGCATCCAGCCCTTCTTCAGTTACATCTCCCACACTGTGTAACTGTGATGAAATCACACTATCAAACCCGGGAAAAAACATATCGAGGTCAAAATCAGTCACCTCCAGATCCGCCACCCAAGAGAATAGTTTTTCCCAAGAGATGCTCCCGCCGGTTGCTACTACATAGCTTTCCTTACGCCCTAGACCCAGGGTTGCAAAGACTATCCCCAACCCATCTCCATCAAGATCACTGCTGAGATGGAGTTGATCCGCCACCCCCCAAAAACCGTCGGCCTCAACATGGCCCCGGTAATGGCCAAAATCTCCTGTTAAATCGCCGTGTACCTTTGCTAAAATAATTTCCGGACAGTGGTATATCCACTTTTCCAAATTAATGTTTTGCGCATCTACGCCCGCACTCCAAGTAGTCTTACCAAAGAGATCCTTCACCACACCAACAACGCGTATTTCCCCAGGATCCGTCAGGGATACCTGAACCCCAAGCGAATCAACTGCACCCTTGAGAGAAAAGGCACCTCTGGAGGGGTGAAAACCATAACCAGCCAAACGCCAATTGCCCATGATATCGGCAACCCAGTCTTTTTGCCTTGCAACATTGCCGTGAAATTCCAATCCAATATCAGGAGATTCGGCGTTAAAACGGGTCACCCGAACAAGGCCATCCTTGATCTCAAACTTCGTACTAAGGCTCAGGAGGTGAAAAAGTAGATCTCCCTCCATATCTCTTACCTGAAGATCGGAGAGCAATAGCTCTTTAAGGACAAGATCGAGCGGCGGAAGAAGAGCAACCAGCGCCGGAGCACCTGTCTCTTTTTCTGCGGCAGCCCCTGCCACTTTGAGCGTCACCGTTAGCTGGCTCAATTTACAGAAAACAATATCTAGCTCACCCCTGAAAAGCGACAGGGGGTGCCATGCCCATTGAAACGTTTCGATATCAATGTCAGCGCTGGCGGTCTCAAGATGTATGTTCCCGAGGGTGTAAGCGGTTGCCAGTCGGCCCTCCACAGAACCAACCGTTATCGCCCCACCACTAAAGGAGTTGACGCCTTTGACGATAAGGCCCAAGCCCCACCTCGTCCCTGTAAGTAAGAGAACTGCGAAGAGGACCAGGAACAACAGCGCCACAAAAAGTTTGCGAAGTCTCACTACAGATCCCCCCCCACCGACAGATGAATCCTGAACGGGGTTCCATCTTCTGTAATTGCAGAGGCTAGATCAACTCGTATCTGACCAAAGGGCAGCCGAAACCTGATTCCGGCTCCGACTCCTTGATAATAATCAAGGGAAAGATCATCTGTGGCGGTGCCGCCATCCCAAAATCCGGCGACACTCCAGTATTGATTTATGATACGCTCCATCTCTATGGATTCAACGACAAAATAACGACCCCCAATAACGGCTCCGGAAGAGTCTTTAGTGCCGATAGATTTGTATGAATAGCCACGTATTGTGGCATCCCCGCCGACATAATAGCGAAGGGACGGCGGCAGAGAATCAATGGAATCCACTAAAGTAGCGCCGATCGACAGGCGGCCTATCAGCTTCCACTGCTTAAACGGTGTAAATATGGCCTTGCCGTTAATCGTTGCCTGGAGAAAGCTGGCATCAGAGATAAAACCTTTATACGCCCCAAGAAGAGTCACAGAGGTGGATAACCCATGCTTGGTATTAAGAATATCATCGGCAAGAATATAGCCCGCATTGAGTGATGGCAGAAAGAGAGTAGAGGTACCACTGGTCTCTCCAATATCATACACTTCATCACGTATTTCCAAACCTGTACTAAACTTAAATCGAGGTCCTGCATGTTCCTGGGACACAGCCGCTGTAAGCAACCTTGTGTCGGTATCTTCCCAGCTGGTATCCTGGTAACCTATACTATGAATCAAGGTGTCGTACCTGGGATTTTTGCGGGGATGTTTGTACAGAAAGATCAAGCTGTTTTCCTGTTCAGCTAGCTGTAAAGAACCACTGATTTTATGGCCGTGGTTGTTAAAGATACGATTGGACCACTCCAATTTAGCACGAGCCCCGGTATCGGTGGCATAACCACCTCCGACACTGTATTTATTCGATTTTTCTGGACTGACCAGTACAATCTCCACCGGTATAACATGGTCAACCACAGCATCAATCTGCCCTTTTACTTTCACCCGGCTGAAAAAATCTGTCCTGTACAGGATGGCCTGTAATTCAAATATTTTTGCAGACCGGTAGACATCACCTTTGGCATATGGCAGATATCTATTAAGTAATTCTTGCTCTAGGACGTCCTGTTTGCATGTCGTTTCGCCAAAGAAATACTGCTTCTTTGTGTCAAGGACAAGAAGGGTGTCAGCTTTATTGGTTTCAGGATTGATCGTTAAGGTTTTTTTTATAAAGGCAACATCGAGATATCCTTCATCAATAGCAGTATTGATGAGCCTCTTCTTTTCTTTTTCATACACGGTCTGGTCCAGGACATCACCGACTCGAAGGCCCCAGTCTTTAAATACCTTTTGCAGGGCAACGTTACCCCTTCCATCACCTATAATTGTATTGTCAACGCTCGCAACACGGAGAGGGGGTCCCTTATCAATGAGGTACCGTGCATGAAAGCCTTTTTTATCCTCTAAAAGGGTGGCTTTTACCGCTGAATTGTAATAGCCAAAAGGAGCAAGAGCAGAACTTATATCGCCTGTGGCCTTAGCATGTAATCTTTTTATGGTACTTTCCCTGAGTCTGGCATTATCTTTTTGCAAATAAAGAGTAAGGCGAGCGAGAACATTTTCCCTGAGTCGGGAATCGACTCCCGTTACCTCAACCTCGACATTTATGGGGGCTGCAAGCGCCGCAGGTACGATCCCAAAAAAGACGAACAGGAAGAATACAATTCGACAAGATAATGATGATATATTATGAAACTGCAAGAATCGCGTTTTATCGTCGCGCCAGCAACGTCCTCTCTTTACATACATGGATCAGCCCCGATAAACGGAAATTATGCCAGGATAAGTGCCTCGAAGGCCTCTCTTCGTTCGCTCGGACTGGTAGTTCACCAAACAAAGACTTTAAAACAACTGTCCAGCCCCTTGTTATCATGACAGATCTCAAGGAACAAGACACTCAACATTAGCTCACAAGCGGATAGCAATGCACAACAAAATAGTCACCATTAAAAAAATCGTCAACGGCGGTTTTGGCCTTGGCCACCTTCCTGCCGGGCAGGTTGTCCTGGTACAATTCGCTCTTCCTGAAGAAGTGATAACCGTATCCACTGAGGAATCGAAAAAAAAATACCTCTTGGCCAAAGTACACCAAATCGAAAATCACCACCCTGCCAGAATCACTGCCCCGTGTCAATACTATGGTATCTGTGGCGGCTGCAACCTGCAACATTGTGACTATGATTCTCAAATTATTTTCAAAAGAGACATTCTCATAGACCTTCTCTTGCACCAGAATGTTGTAACACCAAAAGATGCTGAGGAGAAGATACACAGTATCATCGGAGCAGCAGCTCCCTTTCATTACCGGCAGAGGATACGACTTCAGGTTAGGGATGACTACAAACTGGGATTCAATCGCTTTCGCTCCCACGATATTGTAGAAATTGACATGTGCCTCCTCGCCAAGCCATCAATTAACATGGCCCTCACAGCCTTGAAGCAACACGACGATATCCACGCTCTCCTTGAACTATCGAGTGAACTTGAACTACAACAAAATCCGCTCACCGACAAGATCTCATGCATCTTCATTTTTTCCAGAAAACCAAGACCAGCAGATTTTAAAGCAGCAGCAAGGCTCTGTTCAGAAATTAATTGCATTGATCGTGTCTTTTTTACCGGTGAAGATTTCCCTATAGTTGGGCCAATCGTGGCCACAAATACAAAGCAAGATAACCTCCTTACAGTCCGCTACCCCGAGATTAACCACCAGCCAACCGCACTAGAACTCAGCTGGGAAGTAGGTGGCTTCTGCCAGGTCAACCTTGAGCAGAACAAGCAGATGATCGAAACGGTCCTGGATTTTTGCAGCATTAGTCCCGGAGACACCGTCCTTGACCTCTATTGCGGAATGGGTAACTTCGCCATTCCGATCAGTCATCTAGCCGCCAGTGTTTATGGCATCGAAGGTCAGGGCTCATCCATCAGGTGCGCTAAAAATAATGCCTCTCTAGCCCAGGTAGACAACACCACATTCAACAAACAACCGGTCCACAACGGCTGTAAAGAACTCATCGAAAAAGGAAGCAAGTTTGACTGTATTATCATCGACCCTCCACGCCTTGGGGCACCTGAACTGGCAGCTCAACTGAGTCAATTGTGCAACAAACGACTTGTGTACATTTCATGTGACCCGGCAACCCTTAGCCGCGATCTAAAGGCCTTAACCAGAGAAGGCTTTACAATCAAAGCAATCAAACCCGTCGATATGTTTCCCCAAACCCACCATATTGAGACAGTGGTACTCCTTGAACGCTAACTTCATCCTGCCGACACATGCCCCTAGCGGATGATCAACCTTGCAAAGCAAAAACAGATGCCCTATGCTGTACATCTGATACGGGAGCTTGTACTAGCAGGGCTGAGAGGGGTACGTAAACCCGACCGTTTAACCTGATCCGGATAATGCCGGCGGAGGGATCTGTTACGCAACGGCCGCCTCCTATATGTGAGACGGCCTTTTTATTTAACGCTTGGCCATAGCCCATGCACAGTGTATGCCTATGTTTTTTTTACCTTAATCATAATGTACGACCTTAATTTTACAAACGTCTATTGACCTAAGTTGCAAGGCGTCGGGCGTGTAACTGTAGTTGGGCACAGCAGATTCTCCCACTACAACCATATAACAAGCTCACTTTTTTAGGAGATCTTTATGAATCCATTACTACAAGCAGCAGGCAGTCTAGTACTCGCTCTGGCGCTCTTTACAGCCAATAGTGTCCAGGCCGCAGAAAGTCTCACTGTAATGACCCACGACAGCTTTAACGTGAGTAAGAAGCTTATTGCAACCTTTGAAAAAGAAAATGGGGTTACGATTCGCTTCTTAAAATCAGGAAATGCTGGTGCCGCCCTCATCCAGGCAATTCTATCTAAAAACAACCCACTTGCGGATATCTTTTACGGGGTCGATAACATCTTTTTATCCCGTGCGCTCAAGGCTGATATATTTCGTCCCTACAACTCTCCTCTTCTCACAAAAATATCGGACGACCTTAAACTCGATACCAGCAACCGCCTACTGCCGGTTGATTACGGTGATGTCTGCCTCAACTACGACAAGGCCTGGTTTGCCAAGAGAGCCATCGCTCCACCCCGCAACCTGGCTGACCTTATTAAACCAGAGTACAAAGGCTTAACTGTCGTTGAGAATCCAGCCACATCATCTCCTGGAGTGGCATTTTTACTCGCGACCATCGAGACCTTCGGAGATGAAGGTTATTTGCAATTCTGGAAAGATATGCGGACCAATGATGTGGTGGTGGCTGCGGGGTGGAACGATGCCTACTTTGGCCATTTTACTGCGGCATCAAAAGGAGATCGCCCCATCGTTGTAAGCTACGCCTCATCCCCCCCCGCAGCCGTCTATTATTCAGAGACACCCCTTGAAGAAGCTCCAACGGCTGCGGTGTTAACCGATGGTTCCGCATTTCGACAGATTGAGTTTATAGGAATCCTTAAGGGAAGCAAAAATATTGCTCTTGCTGAGAAATTTGTTGATTTCATGCTCAGTAAACCTCTTCAGGAAGACATATCCCTCAAGATGTTTGTCTTCCCAAGTAACATGGAAGCCCAGCTTCCTGACGTCTTTATAAAACATGCCAAAGTCGCACAAAAACCAGCAATGATTGCACCTGAGAGGATTGAAGCCATGCGTGACAACTGGATTGATGCCTGGACTACGGCAGTACTGAGATAGAGCAAACCATACCTGCTTATAAGGGAGAACATAAATGTTACTCAAAAAACTACCCACAGGCTGGTTACTGTTCTCCCTGCCCTTCTTATTTTTGCTTGTTTTCTACTGTTATCCGCTCCTAAATATATTCACCTATAGCTTTTCCCCAACGGATGCGGGAACCACAGGGACACTCAGCAAACTTTTCACGACCCCGACCTATGCGCGAATTCTCTGGTTCACCATATGGCAGGCAGCTCTTTCAACTGTAATCACCCTGATTCTCGCCATTCCCGGTGCCTATGTTTTTGCAAAGTTTCGTTTCTTTGGCAAAAACTTCCTCCAGGCCCTCATGACAGTGCCCTTTGTGCTTCCCACCGTAGTCACAGCAGCCGCATTTAGAGCCCTCCTAGGCAAAGGAGGAGTGGTCAACACTACCCTGATGTCAGTCTTTGACCTGACTCTTCCGCCCATAAACATAGAGCAAACGGTAACCTTTTTCCTCCTTGCCCATGTTTTCTACAACTACACAATGGTACTGCGCATTGTCGCCAGTTTCTGGGCCTCCCTTGATCCAAGCCTGGTCACAGCCGCAAGGATGCTAGGCGCATCTCCATGGACAGCATTTCGCAAAATAACCCTACCTCTGCTGCTACCGGCCATAGGCTCCGCCGCATTGCTGGTTTTTATTTTTTGTTTCACCAGTTTTGGCGTTGTCCTGATCCTCGGAGGCCCTGGCTACGCCACTGTTGAAGTTGAAATATACAGACAGGCTATTCAGCTCTTTAATCTCCCCATGGCGGCCGCCCTTTCTCTGATACAGATATGTTTTAATTTTCTTCTCATGTGGCTCCATGCATGGCTCAGTAGAAAATCAAGGGTCACGTTTTTTTCTGATACCCCCGGCACCGCCATCAGCAGCCAGAACAGTAGTCCGCAAAAAATCGCCATTAGCTGCAATATTATCTTTATGCTGGCCCTTCTTATCTTGCCACTGACTGCTCTTGTCCTCAGCTCCTTCACCGGTGAGAATGGCTTTACTTTGGGCTATTATAAACAACTTTTTTCAGGCGAGACAGATTCACTCTTCTACGTAGCTCCCATTAGCTCTGTGCTTAACTCTATAGGTTTCGCCCTCACAGCTATGCTCTTTTCCCTGATTCTGGGAATTAGTTCTGCAACATTTCTGGCATCAGGCTCTAAGCGCCGCTCCAACCTCTGGGACGCCTTTATCATGCTTCCCCTTGCAACATCCGCTGTTACCTTGGGCTTTGGTTACATCATCACCCTTAATGCACCACCGCTCAACCTTCGGGATTCGCTTATCATCGTCCCCATTGCCCACACACTCGTTGCATTCCCTTTCGTTGTACGTTGCGTCCTGCCCGGCCTCAGGCAGATACCTAGCAACCTGCGAGAAGCCGCGTGTATGTTGGGAGCAGCACCACTTACAGTGTGGCGACATATTGATTTCCCTCTTATAAAAAGAGCAATCCTTGTAGGAGCTATCTTTGCATTTTCAATTAGTATGGGCGAATTTGGGGCCTCATCATTTTTAACACGTCCCCACACACCTACCATGCCTGTTGTTATTTTTAGGTTCCTCAGTCAACCCGGTAACCTCAACTATGGACAGGCCATGGCCATGAGCTGCATCCTCATGCTGGTCACCTGCTCAAGTTTTTGGATTATTGGTAAATTTTCTCAAACGCAACATTCATAGCTCTCCCAACAAACAGAAATGAATACATTTAATACCCCAGGCCCCATACTGCACGTGGACTCTGTTTCCAATCAATTTGGCAACAAACCTCTTCTACAGGATATAAATTTCAGCCTTGAAGCGGGGAAGATACTCTGTTTACTCGGGCCATCTGGCTCCGGAAAAACCACTCTATTGCGACTCATTGCTGGCCTGGAAGAAGAGTACTCAGGGACGATTTTATTTAAAGGAAAAGACATCCAGTCAACACCTCCCCATAAACGCGGCTTTGGTTTGATGTTCCAGGAGTACGCACTTTTCCCCCACAAAAACGTGCAGGAAAACATCAGTTTTGGTTTAGAGATGCAGAAACTTTCCCCAAAGACACAGCGCTTTCGGGTGGAGAAAATGCTCGAACTCGTAGGGCTTTCCGGTTTTGGTAAACGCAGGATAGATGCACTTTCAGGTGGAGAAAGACAACGGGTGGCCCTGGCACGAAGTCTCGCCCCAGAACCACAATTACTACTTCTTGATGAACCTCTGGGATCACTCGATAGAACGCTACGAGAAAGGTTAACTATTGAAATAAGGGCCATATTAAATGAACTGGGGGTAACCGCCATCTTTGTCACCCATGACCAGAACGAGGCCTTTGGGGTAGCGGATAAAATAGCCATCCTCAAACAGGGTGTGCTCCAGCAATTCGCTACGCCCCAACAGCTTTACCAGTTCCCTAGTAACACAGACGTCGCCCTCTTTCTTGGCTTTACCAACCTTCTTGACGTTTCTATAGAGCGCGGTACAGATGTGCTTAAGAGTAAATTTGGTTATATCAGGACCTTAGGCAGCCTGAAGGATCTGCCACCTAGGCCGACCCTGCTTCTCCGGCCTGAAGGAGCCAAACTTGCGTCAACAGAAACAACGGGAACAACAGAAGAGGCTACCTTATGCATACGTGGCATAGTGAAAAGCCGACGCTACCAGGGTGGAACCTACGACCTCGAAATTGAAAGCCATTCACAGATTCTTCATTTCGATTTACCCCTTCACCCACAGCCTCCTTCTGAAGGATCTGTGATTGAACTGTGCGTTGCTCCATCCGCCCAGGTACTCATCGCAGGATGAGTGAAACGAGGATCGCGCCCCTTGTACAATGGTTCCGAAAAAGATATAGTTCTAGCCAATATTAAACATTTCCTCTACAAGACATTGGCTCGCTTCAGGTTATTAGTGGAGTTTTTGCCCTGCATCTCTGTCTCGTTCTAATTGCGCTCTAGCCGAGGCGAGTGCTCAATATTGCCAAGGGAAAATGGACCTGCCCCTCTCTGTTACTTCACAGATATCTCTCTTTCCAAAACCGGGTATTGCGCTTGTCGCCTGCCTTGAATAGCACATTACGCATCCCATTATGGATGCCTCGCTCACCAGCTGTCTCAAAGGAAAAAATGAATAAGCCCATGGACGTACTTATCTTGGTTAACGGGGATCTCCACCTTTCCCCCCAGCTACTGCAACAGAGCAAAAATGCGGATTATATCATTGCAGCAGACGGCGGCGCCAAACATTGTGTTCCACTACAGCTGACTCCTGACATTCTCATTGGTGACCTCGACTCTATCTCGGGACCTCTTCTCAAAGAGTTCCAAAATGCAGGGGTAGAAATACAACAATACCCTGTACGTAAGAATGCAACAGACCTGGAGCTCGCCATAGATCACGCCATAGCCATTGGTGCCACAAAAATATTTTTTGCAGGAATGTTGGGGGGAAGATGGGATATGAGCCTTGCAAATATCTTTCTCCTGGCCCATGACAAGTATAAAGACATACGTTTTTTACTCTCTGGCGATAACTGCGTTATGCATATTTTACATCCTGGTACACACGCGCTCACAACACAAATAGGCCAGCGCGTTTCACTGCTTCCCCTTAAGGGAAACGGCGAAAACATAAGCCTTACAGGTTTTGAATACCCCCTCGATCAGCAAACAATCCCCTTTGGATCGAGCATCGGTGTCAGTAATGTTACCGTCGGCACAAAGGTACAAATCGAACATACAGGCGGTATACTACTGCTCGTGCTCTCCACCTGCCTATAACCTAGGACAAAACTATTCCGCAACACTCCAACTTGAGCCTTTGTGGTCTTCCCAGCGAGCACCGATAAACCGCGACAAGGGCCAAGTTTTCCTAGCGCTTCCCAACCATACAATTCAACAACCTTTGATCCTGGTAGACTTCCGCCCAAGTGGGTGGAACCTTTAAGCCCACACTGATAACGTGGTAAAAACATCAGCCAAGGTTGTCCTGCACCCATTCCAGCAAAAAGCCATTTTACATCAACAGATTAAGCACCTATTGCCGTTGACATCTGCAGCCCCCGCAGGTAATGTGGCATTTGTTTGTTGGGAATCCATTCGCCTTTCCCAGAGAAACGAATACTCCCACAGGCAGTCTTTTTACTCCGTCTTGAGTCGCTGCAAAATTGTGTTTTTGTAGAACAAAAAACAAAAACAAAAACAAAAACAGAAAAACGCTGAGCCAGTTTTTCGAGCCCTGCAGAATAACCCTAACTGAAGGAACAAACTATGAATGGAAACTTCCTGCAACAACATGGTAAAAAGCTTGCAGCCCTGGCAACGGCTGCGCTTTTACTCGCATCACAGGTGGCCTACTCTGAAGCCATCCTTGAAGGTCAAAGAATGCATCCGGTTCAGGGAAAAGAAGGTATGGTGGTAACCAGCCATTTTCTTGCCACCCAATCGGCCCAGGAAGTACTCAAAAATGGTGGTAATGCCATCGATGCTGCTGTTACTGCAGCTTTTTCTCTTGCGGTGACCCAGCCCCGCTCCGGTAATATTGGCGGCGGCGGCTTCATGCTTATCTCGTCGGAAGAAAAGGACACCGTCGTTTCCATCGACTACCGGGAAAAGGCCCCGGCCAAAGCCACTGTCGACATGTTTTTAGACAAAGAAGGCAACGCCGATAGTAATGTTTCCCGTTACTCTCATCTTGCAACCGGTGTTCCCGGTACCGTAGCCGGTCTTGCCATGGCTCTGGAACAGTATGGCACGATTAGCCTCAAAGAGGCCATTGCCCCTGCGATAAAACTTGCCCAGGACGGTTTTATCGTAACCCCTCGATTCAGTGATGGGCTGAAGAAAAAAGAAAAACTGCTCAAAAGATGGCCCTCTTCAAAGAAAATTTTCTACAAGGCGGATGGTAGCTACTATGAGCCAGGAGACCTTTTCGTACAAAAGGATCTTGCGGCAACCCTTAGCCGAATAGCAGAACATGGTATTAAAGAATTCTACCAAGGGAAAACGGCCGAACTACTGGTCGCTGAAATGGCAAAGCACGGTGGTCTTATCTCCATGGAGGATATGAAAAACTATGCCCCCGTGTTTCGAGCCCCCGTGCATGGAACCTACAGGGGCTACCACATCTATTCGATGTCGCCCCCCAGCTCCGGCGGCACCCACGTCGTGCAAATTCTTAACATCCTTGAAGGATATCCCATCTCTGAGTATGGCCATAATTCCGCCCAAACTATTCACCTGATGGCAGAAGCCATGAAGCTTGCCTATGCGGACAGGTCGCAATATCTAGGGGATGGGGATTTCGTCAATGTACCTTTAAAGGTTCTCACTTCAAAAAAATATGCCGCCTCTCTTAGAGAAAAAATTAATCCGACCAAGGCCACAGCAAGCGCAACAATTGCTCCAGGAAAAATTCTCCCCTATGAGAGCAATGAAACCACCCACTTTTCCATAGTCGATAAATTTGGCAATGCGGTATCCAACACCTACACAATCAACTTCAGTTATGGCTCAGGAATTGTCGTTGAGGGTGCTGGGTTTCTGTTAAACAACGAAATGGATGATTTTTCTGCAAAACCTGGGGTACCCAACGCCTATGGACTGCTTGGCGGTGAAGCGAACAAAATTGAGCCGAACAAGCGCATGCTCAGTTCCATGTCACCCACTATAGTAAAAAAAGAAGGCAAAAACTTCCTCGTAACCGGCAGCCCCGGTGGCTCAAGAATCATCACCACGACCCTACAGGTGATTATGAATGTAATTGACCATGGCTTGAACATTCAGAGTTCTGTGGCGGCTTCACGCATCCACCATCAATGGTTGCCAGACCAACTGCGGGTTGAAGAAGGCCTCAGCCCTGATACAGTTAAGATCCTTGGCGAAATGGGTCATACCGTAATCAAAAAACCCGCAATGGGCGCTATCCAGTCCATTATGGTTAAAGACGGCATGATGTATGGTGGCGCAGATCCGAGAAGATCTACAGGACTTGCAGCTGGACTATAAAAACAATAACTTGGGGCGTGACCTGTCGGGTTACGCCCCGACCACTATTTTTTACTCAGTATCTATCTGAACACGCCCACCGGTGACATCTTGTAGCCCATGCACAAATGAATCAAGTTGTTGATCTACAATCTCGATATAAAAACAAGGTTCAGCCTTATACATCGCCTCAAGAATAACAGCACAATGTCTCTCACAGAGCCTTCGTACCCCACCTTCAAACTGATAATGAAAACTGATTTTCAATCTTTTCTTCACAACATATTCATCAAGGACAAGATCCTTTAGAGCCAGTTTCAAGCCAGCTGAATACGCCCTAACAAGCCCCCCGCTTCCAAGTTTTATGCCTCCGAAATAGCGCGTGACAACGACGAGAACATTGCCAATATTTTCATGGAGTAGAATGTTAAGCAGTGGCTTACCAGCAGTCCCAGAAGGCTCACCATCATCACTGCAATGAATCCCATCCGGCGATGAGGGATTGCCGATAATATAGGCAGAACAGTTATGGTTTGCGCCAACCTCTCGTGCAGCAATGGAGCTAAGCTGCGATACCGCCTCTTCCCTTGAGACCACCTTTGTCACAAATGTTATGAATTTACTCTTTTTGACGACAGTACAGTGGGTCGCAGAGGTGTTGGGGGTGTAATAAAGATGAGGCATATTGTTATATTTGCAGAGGTAAACGCTTACCGAGAGGAGGTGTCAAAGAGGTTATCCAGCGCCTGCTGTAAACCTCTACAATCTTCCAGAACCACCGTTCCAGATGGAAATATTACTTCACCTTGAATTCCGACAAAATGAAGTCCAGTCTCCTTTGCTGCGTCATAATCCGTTAGCGCATCTCCTACAAACACACAATCCATCGGTCGAAGTTCGTATTTTTGTAACAGGTTTCTTATATGGGCAGGTTTTCTCACGGGTGAGCCTAATGACTCTTTGAAAGAATCTGTAATTCCCCGTCTATTAATAATATATTTCAGCTCATCCTCAGGGGTACCCGAAATGACAAAAACCTCCAACGTTGAAGTAGTCGTTGATTGCAGAAACTCTTGGGCACCCTGTATCCAGGGAGCCTCGATAACCTTTTCAACCACAAGATCGGCATAGCGCCCAGACCACTTTTCTAACTCTTCTTTGCCGATTGGCAGACCAATAAAATTGGCATGGGCATGGACAATCTTGTCTACCCTGCTGATGCCGCCATGCTGCTTATGATAGTGGATAACCTTTTGTATAACCCCAGGCGAGCACCCTTGGAACAGGAGCTGCAACGCTTGGGTTTTGATATGTATCGAATCAACAATAACACCGTCAAAATCAAAAAATAATGCCCGCAGTCTTCTTTGCATGGTGGCTAACGTATGTGTCTAAGTTTGATGTTTTTCGTATTATTCCGCTCATCCAAGGTGTTGCGTTATCTGTTGTACAAATTATAGGTTATAAAAATGTGACAAGGGACAACGCAACAACAACGCCCCCTTACCGAATCTACTTGGCTTGCAAACCTTTGCGAGAACCTACCACCACAACCAGCCCGCTGCCTTGCAAATCAGTTCAATGGACGTTTGCAAATTTAGGTGGTATCCATGTATACCCCGGTTTTTTCAAGTTGACCGGAGTGATTGTTACAAAAACAGAGATAAAGCCACACGAACCTCCCAGCTCAACACAACATGTAATATCACTATCAGCGTCTACATAACTGACAAAAACTACCTGAGAGAAATCAATGTCCCCAAAAAGAAAAGATGATCCACTGTGGAATGTAACGTCTCCACGAACCGTATTTTCAACACCTGTTATGAATGTACTCACAAGTCAGGTCACCTGCAAGCGTAGTGGCAAGGATAAAGACTTTTACAGACTGGATTTTTCTTCATGGGTCAACATCGTGGCGGTCACAGAAAAGCAGGAGGTGCTTTTCATCGAACAATATCGATTTGGAACTGGCCAGATGGAGACTGAAATCCCAGGGGGGGCTGTTGAAAAAGGCGAAGACCCTCTTGAAGGCGGCCTGCGAGAACTCCTAGAAGAAACTGGTTTTAAAGGTGAGAACGGACGAATCATTGGCAAAGTGTGCCCCAATCCCGCCATCCAGGACAACCTGTGTTACACCGTTTTAGTAGAAAACGTAAAGAAAATATCCGAGCCTCAATTGGACGAGATGGAGGACATAGAAGTGTTCGCGGTAAAGCATGAAAACGTACAAAAGCTTATGCGAGACGGCTCCATTGAGCACGGTCTTGTTCTTAACGCACTGATGTTTTACGCCATGACCATACCCAACTTTTTTTCCACACAGTAAATAAACCACTGCTTCCAACCCATAAAAAACACCCCAAGTGGCTGATGGTCAGCGCCATCATAAGCAGTTATCGGCTGAAACAGGTTAAAACCCAAAAACAATTGACAGAAAGCCTAATTCCCAGTAATTCCTATGGACTTATTTTGTATATATTTAGGTGATTCTCCCATATGGGTTAAATTACCGCAAAAAACTGTTCCTTAGTGGTTCAACTCCCTTCAATGAAGACCTTGAAGCATACGAGTACAACCAACGAAGCCCATAATAGACGTAGTTGAAATGCAGCTGAATAGTCACCTTGTATTAATAATACTAGGCGACAAATTTCTGTCGCTTTTCTTATAGACTTACACCACAACCCCAAGAGCATTGGATCATGACTGAAGAAAACCAAACCCTCGCACAACGAAGAGAAAAAGCGGAATCCTTGGCAGCACTCGGAGTCAACCTCTACAGCAACGGCTTCAAACCAGCCCACGCAATCAAAGAGCTTCTCCCAAAAGGTGAAGGCTTAGGCCCCCAAGAAAAAGAAGAAGGAGAACCACTCTATTCTGTGGCTGGTAGAATCATGGCCATGCGTAAGTTTGGCAAAGCCGCCTTCTGTAGCATTACCGATAAGAGCGGTCAAATTCAGCTCTACATTAAAAAAGATATCGTCGGTGACGAGCTTTTTGAAAACTTTAAAAAATGGGATATCGGTGACATCGTAGGCATTGAGGGCATACTTTTTAAAACAAAGGTAGGCGAACTCTCTGTGCAGGCCAGATCAATTGTAATGATCTCAAAATCATTGCGCCCTCTCCCGGACAAATGGCATGGACTGAGCGATGTGGAAACCCGATATCGTCAGCGATACGTCGACCTCATTGTCACCCCGGCAAGCCGTGAAACCTTTAAGAAACGCGTAGAGATTATCCGCCTTATCCGTGAATACCTCAATGGTCGTGACTACATGGAGGTGGAAACTCCAATGATGCAACCAATCCCTGGAGGGGCTACCGCAAAACCATTCAAGACCTATCACAACGCGCTGAATATGGATCTGTACCTGCGCATTGCACCAGAACTCTATCTTAAGCGTCTTTTAGTTGGTGGCTTTGAAAGAGTTTTTGAAATCAACCGCAATTTCAGAAACGAAGGCCTGTCCACCAGACATAATCCTGAGTTTACCATGCTTGAGTTCTACCAGGCATACGCTACCTACGAGGACATGATCGAACTTACCGAAGATATGATCTCCTCGATCTGCGAGAAAGTGAACGGTTCCATGAAAATCATCTACCAGGGTACCGAGGTCGATCTCTCCCCTCCGTGGACCAGACTCACCATGGATGAGTCACTCGTTCAGGTGGCAGGGATTGACGCCGAACTCTTAAAAGATGGAGATAAGGTACTAGCACTTGCTAAAGAGAAAGGTATCAAGCTTGATCCCCAGGCTGGTCCTGGCAAGGCAAAATCCGAACTGTTTGAGCTGCTGGTAGAGGAAAAACTGATAAACCCGACGTTCATTACCGGTTACCCCACTGAAATTTCTCCCCTTGCGAGAAGAAATGAGGACAATCCAGAGGTCACTGATCGTTTTGAGCTGTTTATCACCGGACGTGAACTGGCGAATGCCTTCAGCGAGCTCAATGATCCCGTGGATCAGCTACAGCGTTTTGAAAAGCAGATTGCAGACCGTGGCGATGACGATGAAATCCATCCTGAACTTGACTATGACTATGTCCGCGCTCTGGAATACGGCATGCCATCAGCCGCAGGGGAAGGTATCGGTATTGATCGTCTGGTCATGCTACTTACCGATGCACCGTCAATCAGAGACGTTATCCTCTTTCCCCACCTGAAAGCAGAGGTGAGACACCAGCAGAACAACGAAGAATAGGCACTTCCTACTCCACTACCAAAAGAGCTGATAATGTTTGAATGGTTTGTTGGCATGAGATATCTCAGAGCCAAACATAAACATGGATTTATATCCTTGATCTCCCTGATTTCTGTTGCAGGCATAACTGTCGGGGTAATCGCCCTGATTGTTGTGCTTGCTGTGTACTCAGGTTTTACTACGGGACTTAGAGATCAGATACTGGGTGTGAATTCACACATTATCGTCCAAAGGTTTGGTGGAGCAATCCACAATTACCAACTGGAAAGAGATCGTATTCTCACGGTTAAAAATGTTACAGGAGCCACCCCCTACCTCTACACCCAGACTCTTCTCAGTGGTACACATGGCGGTAGCGGAGTCGTCCTTCGTGGAATTGACCCGGAAACGGCGGCAAGGGTCGTCGGTTTAGGCAAACAGATGATTAGCGGCAGCATCCAGGATCTTGATCAGGATGCTGCAAGCCGTGTACCCAACATCATTCTTGGCAAGAATCTGGCAGGAAATCTGCGAGTGGGCCAAGGAGATAAGCTTCGTCTTATCTCCCCATCCGGCCCCCTCACCCCCATGGGAGTCATTCCAAAGATCACCACCTGTAGGGTTTCCGGAATTTTTGAAACCGGAATGTATGAGTACGACTCTACCCTTGCGTATATGGCTCTTACCAATGTTCAAACCTTTTTAGGCGTTGGAGACATTGCCCACGGTATTGAAGTAAAGGTAAAAGAGAAATATCTTGACCGAGCGGATGAAATTGCAGCACAGATAACCAAGAAATTGGGACATGGCTTCATAGCTAAAGATTGGATGCGGATGAACAGCAACCTTTTCGCCGCCTTTAAACTCGAAAAAATCGGCATGTTCATAGCAATGACCCTCATCATCCTGGTGGCCGCCCTAAACATTATCAGTGCCCTGATAATGGTGGTCATGGAAAAGAGTAAAGATATCGCCATCCTCAAATCCATGGGTGCCAGCTCCTCGTCTATCATGGGAATTTTCTTTCTCCAAGGGACGGTTATAGCCTTTGCAGGTACAGCCCTTGGCGTTGTAGGTGGCCTTGGTCTCTGTGAACTACTCTCCCGCTACCAGTTTATCGAGCTCCCTTCAAACGTCTATCCCATGACCACTCTTCCAATTAGAGTACTGCCAATGGATGTGACAATTGTAGCGGTCAGTTCCATCGTCATAACACTCCTTGCGACACTCTACCCATCCTGGAAAGCCGCAAGCGTACAACCCGCTGAGGTGCTTTCCTGATGCCACTGTTTCACGCCGCTAATATTACCAAAGAGTACCAGGCCGGCACCAAGAAGATTACGGTACTCAACGGAGTTGATCTGACCATTGAACCCTCAGAAATGACCGCAATTATAGGTGCCTCCGGATCAGGCAAGACCACTCTTTTGCAGATTCTCGGGACACTGGACACCCCCAGCAGTGGTGATCTGTACTTTAAAGACGCCCCCCTGCAACTACAAAACCAGAAGCAACTCGCCGCTTTTCGTAACAAAAGCATCGGCTTTATCTTCCAATTCCACCACCTTCTTCCTGACTTTACCGCCCTTGAAAATGTTATGATGCCAGCTCTTATAGCCGGTAAAAAGAAACATGAGATTTACGACAAGGCTATAAGTCTCCTTGAGCAGGTAGAACTTGGCCATCGTCATCAGCATAAGGTCGCAGAGTTATCCGGAGGCGAGCAACAAAGAGCCGCTCTGGCCCGTGCCCTTGTGATGGATCCGGCAATACTGCTCGCCGATGAACCAACGGGTAATCTTGACACCCGATCCGGAGATATTGTCTTTTCTCTTTTGCAACATCTCTGCCGCAAGCACAACCTTGCAACTATCATGGTTACCCATAACAGAAAACTAGCAAGCCAAATGGACCACTGCAGGCTACTGCGCGATGGTATCCTCCTTGCCGATGAGCAATCGTAGGTAAGAGTTTGTACCTTACAGATTACATTGACGTACAATACCCACTATTCAACTTCACAGCAGTTGCACATTATTCTAGGTTGAATACGCCCCATCTGTATGTTGTAATTGCTGGCCCACTACAGTGAATCTTTCAGCACTACAGGTTACCCTTCCCCCATCCGCTCTTAAGGCGGGGCTCGCCAACACCTTTATTTGTGGCATCGTTTACGTCTTTTCCAGCCACTCCAGCCCCGCGATTTCCTCCATATTCGACTTGCAAACAATAGCTTTTACGTTCCTCTAGGGAGGTGAACTAGACAAAGTGTAGAATCAGGTACCACCATGGAAATCGATGCCAGAATCCTCCGCTGGCACCTGGGGTCAAAAGGACACTACATTTGAGATTTACAGGATTTTTGACCAAATTGTTGTGCATGATTACCAGTAATTATTGTTTCAATTTAATTTATCTTAAGTTTTTCAAATATTTGCTATAAATTTTAGAGAAAGGAGGTATTACTACTACCTCTCGCTCTCTTTGAACAAATAAGATGTAAAGATTTCAGCTTTGCTGTGCGATTGCAACACTTATGCCACGCGAGAGCCTGCTGACAAAGTGTAAAAATTAAGTCAAAGCATATTGCCCCAGAAATAGGTCAAAACCATAGGATGGCAAATGATGCTATCCCGCCGGTAATTAACAGAAGAATGATAGCCCTTCACCTTTAAAATAATTTATGCGCTCTCCTCCGTCTGATACAAGTCCTCCAAGTGCCCCCCTGCCGCCATCGGGCTCTATTGGCATCATTGTTAACATTGGCATTGTTGTCACCGGGGTTCTCTTTACTGCGATGTCCATCATCGCCCTTTTTGGATTCTATAGTTTTCAAGAAGTGTTACATGAATTTTCAGAAAAGACCTTTCCGATAACAATGCAGGAGGCACAACTTTCTATTTTGATGGGCCAACTGGCACAACAGACGAATCTTCTACAAAGTGCCGATTCACAGCAAGAAAGACACGCTGCCTTTAACAATATCAGCTCACAATTCAACCGGATAATATCGTTTAGTTCTTCCGGTACCAGTTCATTACAGATCAACCAACAGGGCAAATTAGAGTGCATCAAACAGTCCGTCACAACCCTTAATAATTTGATATCAAAAAGAATTACGGCAAAACAGGATCTACATGCAGCAAACACCATACTGCTTGTTCACATCACCTGGATACACAAAAAGCTAGAGGCACTACTTGCCACCCAACCGCCCCCCAAAACTCGTGAGACAATCAAAGTATTTGAAGAGCTGGCCTTTGACCTGCTCATTCGAAATCTCCGAACAAGATCACCAGCAAACCTGTTACGACTCAAGAAAGAATCACTCGTTATCGCAGATCTCATTGAGCAGATGCAAGAAGCGACGATGATACTACCATCCGGTATGCAAATTTTACCACAGTCTCTTGTTCGCGAGCTCAATCAGTTGGTTTTTGGTGAAAAGGGCACACTTTTTGTAGAAAAGAAATCCATCGTAATTACTAATAATTGCACTCAACAAACGGTGTTGATTCATAGCCTGTTGCAAAACAAAGGCAACTCCAGTGTGTCATACTTCTTTGACCTCACAACCTCGGTTGCAAACGACTCAATGCTTCTTTCTGAGAGGGTGTATCGGCAAATCCGTATCCTTTCAGTTCTCTTTATTTTGTCTCTATTTCTTGCTATCGGATCCTTTTTTTACTTCCAGCGCTTCCTCATCAAGAGGTTAACACATCTCAACACAACTGTTCTTGCCATGGTGGCCGGAGAGAATCTACAGATTGAAGAAACAGGCAACGATGAGATAACCGCAATTGCTAATTCTATAAATTATTTTTCAGCAGAGCTCCACAAAGCAAAAAGTATTGCGGAAAAATCAGCAGAACAGAAAGCGGATTTCCTAGCGCACATGAGCCATGAAATCCGCACACCGCTTAATGCCATTCTAGGTTTTTCTGATCTTGCACTCAAGACGAACAGCCCTACAGAGCACCTTGATTTTTTGAATAAAATCAATCGTGCTTCCCATTTATTACTCGGTATTATTAACTCAATACTAGATATATCTAAAATAGAAGCTGGCAAATTCACCTTTGATAATGTTGAATTTGATTTAAGAAACCTGCTGGAAGATTTGTCTTCAATCATCAGTTTGAAGTGCGAAGAATCCGGGCTGCATTTTTACTACAACATCGAACCTGGCACCCCCTATAAACTCATGGGTGATCCACTTCGCCTGACTCAAATCTTAACAAATCTTGTAACTAACGCCTTCAAATTCACCGAAGAAGGCAATATCATCGTTCACATTTCTGCCCCAAAGAAAGAGTCCAACTGGAATAACAAAACCAGCCTCCTCTTTTCAGTGCAAGACACGGGTGAAGGAATTCCCCCAGAACAGGCTCAACACCTCTTTCAACCTTTTACCCAAGCTGACAACTCAATCACCAGGAAATACGGAGGCACAGGCCTCGGCCTTGCCATATGTAAAAACCTGGTAGAAATGATGGGTGGAGACATCTGGCTGAAAAACAATGAGCTTAAAGGCAGTACATTTTCATTTACTAGCCCCTTTGAACTCCCGGCCCCCAGTTCTTTCTATGTCGCACCCGAAGAGCTACAAGGACTATCCGCCGTTGTCATGTCTAGAAGCCCACAATCGGCAACCGAGCTATCTATTCAGCTGGATCATTTTGGTTTTACAATTTTCCAAACCCTTTCAATCGATGAGATTCTAGCTAGAATCCAGCAAAATAATGACAAATTAGAGCCAACGGACAAAGAGATTTTTTTTATAGATTGTGAAGATTTATCTTTTCAATGGCAGGAGGCCATAAAGTCAATAAAAAGCACAATGACCGCTGGGAACATATCACCGCTCATTCTCACGGGTCCCCAACGACTATCAACACATTTCCATGCCCAGCACAGACAGGTCTCAGACTATTTTTTGATAACCCCGATCACACCCGCAAGACTCCTCGATGCTGTGACCTCAGTTCTCAACATTGACAACCCTCACTGCTTGCAAAACCAATCCGTAAGGCCTATGAGAAAAGAGATATTCAGTAAAACCTATGCAAATGCGACCATACTTCTAGTTGAAGACAATGATATTAATAGTCAGATTGCCTCAGCCTACCTAAAATCACGTAATCTTGCAGTGATCACTGCTCACAATGGCGCCGAAGCCCTTGAGATACTTCTTGGCACCAATGGCCCATTGATTAATGCTATTCTCATGGATATTCAAATGCCAGTGATGGACGGTTACACCGCAACTAAGGCTATCAGAGCATTTAGCTCACCACTAGCCAACATACCTATTGTGGCCCTTACCGCCCATGCCATGCCTGAAGAACGTGAAAAATGTTTATCTGCAGGAATGAATGCATATATTACCAAACCAATCAACGCAGACGACCTCTTTCAAACCCTGGAAGAACTCATAAACGACCATATCGGCAAGCAACAAAATCAGACAATAACCAGTGCCAACTTACTCGCAAACCTGCCTGTAAAGAATTCGAGCCTCAACATGAAAACAGGACTTGCTCAGGTAATGAGTGACCCAGCCCTTTATATGGATCTGCTCAAATCCTTTGTGAAAAAGTATAAGAGCTGGCCCGAAAACATACTAATTGCACTCAAAAATAACGAATTAAAGGAGTGCCGTCATCTCGTACATTCACTCAAAGGTGTGAGTGGCAATCTCGGCATGGAAAAACTTTTCTCCATCAGCACACGTCTCGAAATACATATCAGGAATAATGAAATAGAGGCAACAAGACAACTCTTGGCTGAGTTGCAGATAGAGACTAAGGTCGTTTGTGATTTCCTCAAGGACTGGCTCGATGAAAACAAAGATAACCAATGGCAGTCCCAGGAATCTACTAACAAATTAAGCAGTTACAGTTGCAACATTGAGGACTTAACGAAGTCACTCACCCTTTCCTTAAATAACAATAGCTCTAAAGCACTTAAACAAATACAATTACTCAGGTCTCAGTTGGGAGAGGAAGAATCGTCTTTATTGAATAAAGTCGAAGAACATGCAAAAAACCTCGATTTCAGTAAGGCCCAAACCCTGTTAACCCAGTGGAAAAACCAATAAGTTGAAGATCTAATACTATTAACTGCTTATTACGTCTCTAAACACTACACAAAAGAATAGATAACTGTAGTATATACGCTTTTAAATGCATTCAGTCAGGGTGCTTATGAAATATTTTGGCCAAGAGGTTTGTCACTCATGCACAATGAAAATACGAACACAATACTCATAATCGATGACTCAACTGAACATATAAAGATTCTCATCGCTTTACTCGAAGATTTGTATGATGTGTATTTTGCTAAAAGTGGCAAAGAGGGTCTAGAAATCCTCTCTTCGATCTGTCCCGACATTATTCTTCTCGACATATTGATGCCCGAAATAGACGGTTTTGAAGTGTGCAGACGAATTAAAAATGAACCTAAGTGGCAAGAAACACCAATCATCTTCATCTCAGCTCAAGGGGCGGATGAAGATGAAACAAAAGGCTTGGAGATGGGCGCAATTGACTACATCACCAAACCTTTCAGCCCCGCAATAGTCCGAGCAAGGATAAACAACCACCTGCAACTACGAACCGCTATGCAAGAGCTGAAGCACCTTTACAGTTTAGCTCTTGACGCAAACCCCATCACAGGCCTCCCCGGCAACAACTCCATTACCCGTTACATTGAAAACATGGTGATTTCCCGTGAAAAGGCCTGTGTTATCTATACCGATATTGACAATTTCAAAGCCTACAACGACAAGTACGGTTTCGCGAGAGGTGATGAGGTTATTGATTTCACCTCAACAATTATACAAACCACGGTGAGTTCTTCCCCCTGTCCCGATGCATTTGTCGGCCATGTTGGAGGTGATGATTTCATCCTTGTTATCCCCTCAAAATATGGTTACGAAGTGCCGGAAGAAATCATCAGACGTTTTGACAAAGGCATCGTTCAATTTTACAATCAACAGGACGCTAAGCTACGCTATATAGAATCAAAAAATCGTCAGGGAAAGCCACAAATCTATCCAATCATGAGCCTTTCTATCGCCGGAATTGATCTTGGAAACAGAAGCTATTCCACCTATTTGGAAGTCAACGATGCCTGTGCTGAAATGAAGAAGAAAGCTAAGGAGTCCCCTGGAAGCACTCTCTGCTTTGACAGACGTAAGATTTCAAAAGCCCTGTTAAATTCTGCAAACAGGCCATGAGCCAACACTTGCACTTCAGCGCAATAATTCTCGCAGCGGGCTCATCCTCTCGTATGGGCACCCCCAAACAGCTTCTCCAGGTCGACGGACTATGCATGCTCGATCTGGTCATACAGACCGCACTGCAGGCAGTAATTGGCCCACCAGTTGTTGTACTAGGTGCAAACGCCAGTCAAATAGAGGCAACATCAACCCAGCTCTACCGTTGCAGTGTTGTACATAACCACAACTACCGCTCAGGATTATCCACATCACTCAAAGCGGGTATCAAATCATCACCAGTTCAAACCAATGCCTACATATTCATGCTCGCCGATTTACCCCTTGTCAGTGGAACCCTTCTGCGTAAAATGATAGAGGAATTTGTAAAAACAGAGGCGGATATCCTCTATCCCGAATATCAGGGACAAAGAGGCAACCCCGTTATTATAACGTCAAAATTACGTAATAGGCTCCTTAAGGCCAAGGGGGATACCGGGGCAAAATTCCTCTTGGCGGACACCAACTTAGCAATAGTTGCCTATCCGGTAACAACCAGAGCTGTAATCACTGACATTGATACCCCAGAAGATTTCGACAATCTTTGCAACCGCTCGTTATTTTACAAAGGCCGGTGAATTCAGTTGTTGCAGTCTATGTATTTTGACTCGCCCCTTCCCCACATTGAAGGCTTTTTTAGTCTCCTTCTGCGAGATCAGTAACGGTTGCAAACCAAAACGCTGGGCAACTATCGCAGGGTCGATGAGGGGAGTGCCAGCCATATTTTTTATATCTCTATTCATTGGCATTGGCATTTTCGCATCAACCAGAGTCTGGGCGTCCCTTGTCCCATACATCTTTGTATCCTGAACATCTACATCCCCTGGGACCACCAAGCCATCAGACCCGTAACTTCCAGACAGAAATAGCTCTTCATTCCCTGCGGAGGCGCCATAGGGGGAGACAGCAAAAGAATGGTCAGCCAATTGTATAGCAACACTCAGCATAGTCTTCCCTCGTCCTCCTGTAAGAACAAGAGGGCTCAACCTTACCAAACCTGGCTCCATACTAATTCCTGCAGAAAGTGAGGTGAATTCGGTGTTTTTAGCATCCGATACTGTCTTTGCCGAGAGCAGATCAATACCCGAGATATAGCCGTCAGCAATACGAATTGTACCATCGCCGGTGAAGCCTTGCGTAAATGCACTCCCCGGTAGTCCTCTACTTTGCAGGGCAAGCTGTGCGTCCATCAGCCCACTCAAAAAGGATGTACCAAGTAATTCTTTTGAGAATGATTTTGTCTGGACCTGTTGCAACTCAACATCGCCTGCAAACGAAACAGGCAGGTCATTAAGTCCTACAGTGCCACTAAAAGCTCCTGTCCCTCCATGGAGTACAAATTTCCCTTTTTTGATATTCACCCGCCCATTCTCACCACTGATATCCATTTTGACACCGGTACAATGAACATTGGCCAGAAACAATTCGTCCCCTTGTATGCTAGCTAAGAAGGATGGACCTGTAGTACGTTTGAAAAACGGATAAGCAATCTTACTTAGCAGATTTTCACTAGCACCTGTTTCAGGTTCAAAATAACGATCGAGGTGTATCTTTTTAAAATTAAGCTTCACATGATTTGTCATCTGTTGTGAAGGGTCATGGATCAGTTGGTAGGTAAAAGATGTATCATCGAAGGTACCCTCACCTGAGTCCACAGAGAACTTCTGCTGGTTCCCCAGAAAATGGCCTGCCAGTTCTATGGATAGTCCATCTATACGAGTTGCCTGTGCATCCGTTTGGTCTCCTTCTGCCCCAGAAGAAAGTGCCAAGAGAGAAAAGGGTGGAATATTCACCAACAAGTCACACTGTGTCTTGTCCAAAGGATAGGAACAATCCCCTTTAACAAAAGCTTCAATTTGCTCATTAACCTGCAGTTGAAGATCTAGAGCCAGGGAACTGAGACGTGCAGAAATCGGACCGATGCTGCCAACGCCACTCAGCTGCTGCTGACCTGCCCTAACCTTAAAATCTACCTGTGCTGTACCTGTAGAAGAAACGTTATTGAAGAGTAACATCAGATCATCAAGTCGATGACTGGTCTCATGTTGTTTATCATTCCAGGTCAGGCTTCCGCCTGTAATTGCGAAGAGCTCGATAAAAAATTCTCTTGAAAGAAGCCACGATGCGACGGAGGAAATATTATGGCTGGAATAAGGGCCATCATTTACCAACAAAATATCCCAATTATTTCTGCCATCCTGTTCACGCTGAAGATTGACATTGAGTCCACTCACTACAAATCTTGAAAGTTCTAACCTGTTCATCAATAGAGGCAACAGTTTGACTCGAGCCTCAAAGGAATCAATGTGTATAAAATCATCAGCAACAATACCCTCGGGATTCCCGAGACTCATATCAGAAAATGTGACACTCAACCAGGGGAAAAATGTAAGGCCAAAATCAGCACCGACACTAAAAGGTCGTCCTGTTGCACGGGTGACCTGTTTTTCAATCTGGGGAAGAATTTTCTGAACATTAAACAGAACGGGTAACAACAAGACAGTTGTACAAAGTAGAAATGAGCCTGCTACAACCGATACAACTCCATATTTCAAAACTTTTTTCATTGGATAACCTTCCGCGAATCAACGTTGACCAACAGCCAACAGGACGTACGACCTGTCTTTATCATCTCAACACCGTACATTAACTTATTATTACAAGAAAAGATGTTACTCTTCAGGAGACTTTCCACTATCGGTTAAATCACCGCCTGTAACAGTTTATCAGTGCATCAAATCCGTTCAATTGGGGCTTTGAAGCATACGAATGCTACCTACGAAACCTACAATGAATGTAGTTGGAGTGGGGCTTAATAATTATGGAAAAATTAGTCTATAGCTAACACAACAATACTGCCCGCGTCTAGGTACAATCTATTTTATTCCACTTTTTATCCTAGGCGTTCAGCCCGTTCAACACAACAACCACATTCCCATGAAATGTTGCTTATTTTCAACCAAGTAATTAAGAACTCAAAATCTCATATACTATCTTTTCAAAGAAAGAATTTCCAGCATATTCAGGTGAAACCGGATAACAATTGCTCACCAGGAGGTGAGCAAGGAGGCCTGAATTACAAACGCTTACCTTGAATTACAAAACAGAAATTGAAATTGTTTTTTAGTAACTAGAGGGCGGAAAAGAAGGGGAGAGATGGCCCATAGGCAGAGAGCTATCTAACCGTTTACTATAGCGGCAGAGCAATAGTAAACTTTTTTGTAACGTTCAGGCATGAACCTTGCTTAGTAGTTATTATTCCGTGAGGAACTCAATTCAGCCCCCCCAAATCGGGCAGAGCTTACGCAGTTTGTATGTTCTGCCCGATTTTTTCTTGTGCACAGCACAGCTACTTATCATTGCGATCTGGACTCAACAACTGCCTTACGATAGTCATAATACGCCTGTCGCGAGGCGACATATGGGTCAAGAGCAAACCTCTTTAAATCGTCATAGACAGTTGGATTAAGAGAAAGAACATTTAGCTTATGAGAGGTATAATAAGAAATATCGAGTGCAACATTGTCATGAAAATATGGAATAGGATGGGTGTAGGCATCAACAACCAGACCAACAGTATCTCTTATACTGGACGGTCCCACCATAGGCCAGCAGATATAAATCCCGTTACCGACGCCCCAACGTCCCAGTGTCTGACCAAAGTCAGCCCTCCTTGGCTCTATATCAAATTCAAGATAGGCCGTGTCGACTAACCCATACACACCTAGGGTACTGTTGATAAGAAACCTGCCCAGAACGACCCCTGATTGCTTAAACTCTCCCTGAAGCACAAAATTCAAAAATCGCACGGGGGAGGCTAAATTAAAGAAGAAATGACCTATAGATTCTCGTAGTTCACGGGGGATAGCCCATATATAGCCATCGGTTACCGGACTAAGAACCCATTCGTATATGACATCATTAAACTCAAAGAAAACCCGGTTAAGTGGCTCAAGAGGGTCACTAATAGTGGTAAAATCATCATCGAAGTCATCTTCACTGTCAAAATCATCGCCAAAATCATCTTCACTATCATAGTCATCATCGAGTAAATCAGATAAATGGCTTTGACTTGTTACAGTATCAAATGCCACCACCGACGTTGCTGAGCCTATTACACAGCACAGAATACATAAAATACATACAACCAGTTTCATACGCTTATCACTCACAATGGTTAAAACTTCACAGACAACAAAAGTTCAGAGGCAAAAGCAGCTATTTTTTTTTCTTGCCAGCGAATTTGCCACTATCTACTTGAGCCGCATTATACATGCTTACTATTCGACTACGTATAGTCAATCGATTATCAACGAGAGTTTCTAACACCAGAAAGAAAAGTCGGGGCAGCATACGGAGCAACTCCTTACATTCTCCTGATCCTTTTGGACAAATGCGATCCATTGATATCACCTATCTGTATTAAGCATTATCTATCTCAGCAATCCCCAACCACCTCTTCATCTGAAATAACGTAACATTAG
This sequence comes from Desulfotalea sp., assembly GCA_002733995.1. Lineage (GTDB taxonomy): Bacteria > Desulfobacterota > Desulfobulbia > Desulfobulbales > Desulfocapsaceae > Desulforhopalus_A. The sequence continues at coordinate 156,927 of NVXR01000002.1, forward strand.
ACGATCTGTAGCGTTTTTTCTTCAGGATATACAATGTGCATTCACTGTAAATCCTCGGGTAAGGGCAATTCCAATTCGAGGATCATAGCCCGGGCAACAACCCGTGCGACCCCTCGATAAAAATTTGCATCCATGGATCCTTCTCCTCTCATAACCTCAAGGGCTTCTTTGGCCATGACATAAAGAAAGATTTGAGAATGAAGTATATCTATCCAAGCTGTAATTTCAGTTGTTGAGGCATTGGCCTTTGAAGCGAGATAAAGACGTGCAGCAGCCTCAACATCGGGTTTTACAACGACATCCACAAAGAGTGGAAAGAGGGACGAAGGTTTCATCAGCTCCCGCACAACCATTTGGGTCGTCCAAGCGGCTGAATCTCCTTTGAAATGGTCGTAAAAACTTCTAAAGACAGTCGTCTTAATAATTTCGGCCCTACCCTCTTGGGTGGAAAATAAGGCTGAATTTTCTGCAATAATTGAAGAAAAATCAGCACATGGATCATGTGCCACCGCGTAACTTAGTGCGGCAACATACAATTTCTCCTTACTACCAAAGTGATAATGGATAGCACTGAGTTTTACCCCAGAAACTTCCGCGATCATCCTGGTACTCACAGACTCAAAACCATGGAGGGCAAATAACTCCCCCGCGGAATACACTAGATGCTCTTTTGTTTTTAACTTGTTTTCACCCATAACATTCCCCTACATATTTCTGCATTTTCCCGACCGATCAACCACACAATAAATTAGGTCAGTCGACCTAATCTGTCAAGTCGTTATTGAAATTATAGCCCCGAAAAAGGTACGGGACCTCTTCTTTCACAAGCAAAGCAGCAACAGGAGTCGTCAAGCAACGCAGGAGAACATTACGTAGAGGAAATAGGATTTACTGCCGACTACGACGATATAAGCATAAAGAAGGCAATACGGGCGTGAGAACTACAACTATCAGTTGTGCCAGACCCTCGGTGGCCCAGCAGCAAACAAGACAACATTTAGAACTAAAATGCGCAGCAATTACACCATAAAAACAAACATAGCCGCAAGAGAGAGTAAAAAGCTAAAGGGTATGATAAGCGTCTTGGAGGTTACCGGCACATCCACAAGAACCCTTTCAGTCACCCGGTATGTTGCATACAATGCGGCCAAAAGCCCACCAAGAACAGTTAAGAACTGGAGAACATAGGTCGAATCAGAACTAATCAATCTCACATTTTCATAGCTAAAAGACAAGCCTAACAACTCCCTGATATTTGGAACAATACGTCCGGCACCGCTCACAAAAAACTCAAGATGCACCGCCATATAGCCACCGAGAATAAGAGGAATAAATCCGTAGCCCAAAAGTGGCAACAAAAAAGCTCTATCTATCTGCGCATAGATGGATTGAGCGGTAATCATAAAATAATAGCCAACCTCAAAAACGAGTATCAAAGCAAAGAACAGCACACTTGCCACAAGCCAGCCTGGTAAAGAAAAACCGAAGGCTGTTGCAAATATCTCAACACCCCAGGCAACAGTTATCCGAAATTGATCCTGGAGGGCAAAAGGAAAGAAAATGGCCCCCATGGCTACAATTAAAAAGCTATCGGCTTTTCTTGGGGTCTCAAGACTCCAAAGCTCCTGGGGAGCAAGCCTGACATTTAGCTGAACAGAACTGTTTTCACAGGCCTTTATGCACTTAGCACACATAATACAATCGCGGTTATTATCTACAAGATATGGATGCCGAAACATAGGACAACCTGGTATCTCTGCGTCTCCTCGATAGCAAGAATGGCTCTGACATCTATTGAGGCACACATGGCTATTTGAACGAATTTCGACCACTGCAGGCATGGAAAAAATAGCATTTACCGCCCCAAGGGGACAGAAATAACGACACCAAGCTCTCCTTGAGTAGAGCACGCTAAAAAGTATCGACCCCAGCGTAATTATGAGAATAATTCCACCGGTAAGATACGGATTATGATAGGCATCCCACACAATTTCAATCCAAAACACCAAGATGCAGAGAACCGCCATTATCCAGCCGGCATTGTTCTTCATGAAGGGCGGGGTATTACGAGTAGGTTTGATTATATTCTGCAAGATAATCCCAGGTACCGCGAGGGAGCAGACACTACACCAGGTTCTTGCCAGAAAGAAAAATGAAAAAAACATCAAAGGCCAACCAATATACCAACCAATGGTCAAGCCAATGTTTGACGTGGGATCAGAGGGACCCACAAACAAAAACACCACAGTAATCAGGAGCACGCATCCCACAACAACTTGGGGAACCCTTGGGAAAACCCAGCTCGACAAGAATTTTCTGATCCAGGGGATGCGCAGAAGATTATACTCCCACTTACCTTCCGTTTTAGGTAATCCCAAAAGAATTTGCTCCGGATCTATTTCATCTTTTTGGGCAAGCATTACAGCCCTGCGAATAACACTAGACAACTCTGTCAAATTGCCAGGCCAATCATAATTAAGAAAGATTCCGAGAGTTTCCGACGTCACATTATGAATTTTCTTCCCATATTCCCGACTAAATCGATTGAGATAATGCGAGACGAGTCTGGGCAAATCATCTTTGTGATTCCGTAGCGGCGGCACCTGAAACTCGCAGCCGGTTACAAGGGCAATGAGCTCTGGAATTAATTTACCGGTACTTTGCAGGTGTTCTAGAGAATACATAGAAACAAACACAACCCTCGACTGCATGGCCAGCTGTTTCTTGCTGCAAACATGGGTATAGATCCTGCTTCTGATAATGTTGACCAACTCTTTCTGCAGGGCTTCTCCCATAACATTTACATGGGTAAAGACTATGGTTCCCCCTGATGTCTGCTCAAAAAAACCAGCTTGCCTGACCTGGGAAAAGGGGAAGTTGCTCTGTTCAAGGCCAAAAAGTTCCCTTTCAAGCTGCAAAGGTGCATATTCCCTCAAATCGATTTCGAGGTAATGGTTACTGGCGTGGTTACTCTGGGAATGTATCTGTCTTGCAATGATTGATTTACCGGTTCCGGCTTCTCCGGTGAGAAGATAAGGATTTCTGTTTGCTGCATAGAGATCTATTGCTGCCTGGGTTTTCTTAGCGGTTTTCGATTCGCGGTTATCATTTTTACGATTTTTGGTGAGCCTTCTAAGCTGTATCGCTGATACGTTTATATCTTTAAAAAGGATTACATCCTCAGCTTCGGAATCCGAGGCACCCTCCCCTCTCTTGGCATCGACTTGATCAAAGAAAGCAACTCGTAAACGTTCAGCCAGAGCAAAATCAAGCTGTTTATGAATCCTATGGTTGGTAAGAAATGCTGTGCGAAAAAAACGTTTATCAAAACAGATAACAACCAAATCGCAAAGAGCTCTCACCCCGAGTGAGCGTGGTTTATTGGTGAGGATACCCGTTTCACCGAAGTGACCACCGGGACCAATTCTACCAACTATTTTGGCAGAACCAACATCGTTATCTAGAATAAGTTCGGCATCTCCCACCGCGATAACATAAAAGATATCGCTGGTATCTCCCTTCTTATAGATATACTCCCCCTCGGAAATTATCTGCACCCTGGCAACTTCTGCAAAGGATACAACCTCAGAAACCGAGGCATCTTTAAAAAGGAGGGATTGACTTAAATGTTCTACAATAACGTCGCGCTTCATTCCTCAACCCAAAGAATCGATTACAGTAAGATACTACTGCGTTCAACACAGGTAACAACCCTACAACGGGCTATGTGCCAACCTGTGTTCACCGTAAAATTTTATGGCTGGTTAACCCTGAGCTTCTTTTCGGGAATCAAACCATACAGTCCCCACCGACCAACAGGATAAAAACCATATTTCAACCTTCCAGTTATCAATCATAACAAGGCTTAACATTGTACGGTTTTAAATACACAGATGTTCTTCTATCATATCTGCGAGTAGTGGTGCTATCGAATATACATCCAGAAAAGGATCGCCACCTCTTCCAGGATATGTATCTGACCCTATAACTCTACTAATAGGTCCTTTTTTCAATTTAGCTATGGAATCACCCGCCAAGACAAGATGGGTAGCGTGGGCAACCACCTCCGTGGCCCCGGCCTCAAGACATCTTTCCGCAGTCTGAATAATGGACCCTCCAGTACGGATCATATCATCGCAAATGATAACCGTTTTACCTTTTACAACGTTTGAAACCTGCCCTACTATGGTCTTATCCGTATCATAACGGTCTTTATCTGCCGCCGTATGGGGGCAGTTTAGTAGACTGGCGAGCCTCGCCACTCTTTTAGAGAAACCATAATCGGGAGAAACCAGCACATAGTCGGTGAGCCCTGATTTTTTGATCTTTTCCACCACCAGATCATCCGACCAGACATGTCTGGTGCGTATCTCCCCCGCATGGGCGTGCAAAACAGCTTCAGAGTGTAAATCAACGAAGGCAACAAAGCTTGGCCGTGCCCTGAATATTTGTCGAGTACGGGTTATACCTTTAGGTAACTCAAAGGTCCCAGGCTTCGCCCGTTCCATCGTCGAGTACCCAAGGTAGGGAATGATAACATTTACCGAGGCTGCATTCCAATAACGGCCACCGGCAATAAGGTCAATGAGCTCCTGATGGGAACTATCATCGGGGGTAGATCCTAGTATAATGAGATCTTTTCCAGCAACAGATTCCGGAAAAGCATGAAACCTCTCTCCATCGGCGAACTGTTTACGCTCCATCTCCGTAAATGGCATCCAAAGCCTTTCCGCAAGCTTAAGTGCCAGAGGGGTCGATACACTATTGGCGACCAGAATAACATTCTCTTTTGTTGTCATCTCCACCCCGCAAACATTGGGGCACGAACCCGCACCCCAAATAGCCCTTGAATTATTTTACAGTTCAGCCGCTATGGCATCACCCATCACAACGGTGCTCACTGGTGTCGTCTTGCCACCCGTAAGGTCCGCCGTCAGAATCCCTTTGTCCAGGGTTGCAGCCACAGCTTTTTCAATCGCCCCAGCAGCAGCATCCAGACCAAAGCTATAACGAAGCATCATCGAGGCAGAGAGTATTTCAGCAATGGGATTAGCAATCCCCTTACCGGCGATATCAGGAGCTGAACCACCCGCAGGTTCATACAAACCAAAGTTATCGCTATTGAGAGAAGCGGAGGCTAAAAGCCCCATAGAGCCTGTAAGCATAGCAACCTCATCGGAGATAATATCACCGAACATATTGCCACAGAGCATGACATCAAACTGATGAGGGTCACGCACAAGCTGCATGGTCGCATTATCAACATAGATATGATTTAACTCGATATCCGGATACTCTTTTGCAATCTCAATAACCACTTCACGCCAGAACACCATGGTGGTCAGCACATTTGCCTTATCCACTGAAGTGACCTTGCACTTCCTTATCCGGGCTGCTTCAAAGGCCATCCGGGCTATCCGCTCAATCTCCGAGCGCTTGTAACCCATGGTATCATAGGCTCGCTCATCAGCACCAGAGCCCTCTCGACCTTTTGGGGTACCAAAATAGATCCCAGAGGTGAGCTCACGCACACAGAGTATATCAAATCCATCCCCAATGATATCCGCTCGCAAAGGACAGGCACCTGTAAGTGATGGAAACACCTTTGCTGGACGAAAATTACAAAACAAGTCAAAATGCTTGCGTATGGGCAAAAGAGCAGCCCTTTCAGGTTGCTGTTCTGGAGGGAGGTTTTCCCACTTCGGTCCACCCACTGAACCAAACAAAATAGCATCACTGTTTTCACATAACTTCAGTGTTGCGGCGGGAAGGGCCTCACCGTGGTTATCGATTGCAACTCCACCAATATCTGCGTATTCATAAGACAACTCAAAATCAAACTTTGCCTGGGCGACATCAAGAACCTTAATGGCCTCCTTCATCACTTCTGGACCAATCCCATCTCCTGCGAGAACTGCAATCTTCTTCATATCTCCACCTTTATATAAAATCACACATTAAATTTATTTTAAAAATCGGGCCATTATCTTTTATCAAAAAACAACAGGGTCCGCTTTGCTCCTGACTGCGGAAGTACGTGTTCCACATGCTCTCCGACCTTAAACCCTGAACTTTCCACAATAGTTTTTGCAGCGTCTAGTTCTTCGGACCACTTGGGCCCCTTCATACAGATGAGCTGTGCACCTGTTGCAGAAAAACCCGCAACCATCTCTACAAAGGCCCCTATCTCTGTTACCGCCCGGCAGGTGATATGAGAAAAGGAGTCTTGGGTCAGGTCCGGTTCATCTTCCAGTCTATTGGCGCGAATATCGACATTGTCTAAACGGATACTTCGGACAATATGCCGCAAAAAACTCACACGCTTAAGACGTGGTTCAACGAGGGTCAGCTTAAGAGATTCACCGAGGGCCGCCTTGCAGATAAGACCTGGGAACCCGCCGCCTGTACCAATATCTAGTAGATGGGCACCTTCGTCTTGCAAAAAAGGTAAGAGGGTAAGCGAGTCTAAAAAGTGTTTTTCAACTATTTCGACATCCCCCGTCGACTTGGCAATGAGATTCACTTTTTTATTCCACTTTTTCAGTTCATAAAAGTAGAATTCAAGGGGCTCATAAGCCGCATCAGCCATTTCCAGACCAAGAGTTTTTAGGCCTCTGGCAAGTTCAGCTTTAAAATTAAAAGTCATTTTGCAAACGTATCGCAACGGAGTTGGCGTGGCCATCTAAACCTTCTAGTTTTGCCAGGCGCATTATGTGTTCAGCATCGGCCTCTAGGGCAGCCTTTGAATAGCTGATTATAGAACTTTTCTTCAAAAATGTTTCCACCCCAAGGGCTGAGGCAAACTTTGCGGTACCCATAGTAGGCAGAACATGATTTGGGCCAGCGAGATAATCACCCGCCGCCTCTGGCGTATTACTGCCAAGAAAGATTGCCCCAGCATGTCGAATATGCGGTAACTGATCCCAGGGATCTGCTATATCTAATTCCAGATGTTCAATGGCGATTTCATTGGCAACCTCAATTGCCTCTTCAAGACTATCAGCAACAAGGATCACCCCGTGGTTGGTCAGGGCAGCTCGTGCAATTTCGTGACGATTGAGCAAAGGCAGCTGCCGTTCAAGTTCAGCGAGAACCTCCCCAACTAAGGGTTCATGGGTGGTAATAAGAATTGCAAGGGCCTGGGGATCATGCTCTGCCTGGGCAAGCATATCCGCTGCAACATGGGACGCCTTTGCTGTTTTATCCGCAACAATCAACACCTCAGAAGGACCTGCAATCATGTCAATACGAACCATTCCAGATACCTGACGTTTAGCCTCCGCCACATACTGGTTTCCCGGCCCTACAATAACATCTACCTTTGGAATTGATTCAGTACCATAGGCAAGGGCGCCGATGGCCCAGGCGGAACCCGCCTTAAAGATTTCGGTGATGCCTATTTCTTGAGCCGCCACGAGCAGGTGTGGACTGATTGTCCCGTCTTTTCCAGGCGGAGTAACCATGATACGTTCCTTTACCCCTGCAATGGACGCCGGAATACCGTTCATAAGAACGGAGGACACAAGGGGGGTGGATCCGCCCTTGCCACCGGGAACATAGAGACCTGCCGAATCGACGGGACGCACAAGACGGCCAACGATAGTGCCATCCTCCCTCGTCTGCATCCAAGAATCCTCCATCTCCCGTTCATGGAAGTCCTGTATACGTTCTATCGCCTTGGTCAGGGTTTCCAAAAAATCGAGGTCCACCTGATCGTATGCTGCAATAAGCTCTTTGCTATTGACCTGTAGTTGATCTTTTGTGAGGTTTGGGGCGTCAAACTGTTGACCATAGGCAACAACAGCAGCATCTCCTTTTTCTTTCACCTCTTGCAAAATCTCAACAACACTGTCCTGGCAACCACCGCCTGCGGCCTGGAACCGATCCAGCAAGCCAGCGACAAGTCTTTCCCCCTCGGGGGCTGAAATATTAACGGCTGAAATCAACATATTTCCTCTTTATATCAAGCAGATGTCGCGTCCTATACACCTGCAAAGTTGAACATTTTGCACAGCATGCCAACTGTGGCGTTTTTTCCCACTAAAACAGCTTGCTAATATACGCTATTTCGCTTCATTTATAAAGTTCAACAGTGTCTATATTTAGCAATCTCTTATTTTTTATAGCACAACTCACTTAATTTTGGTCAAAAAGGGCATGAACCAGCTATTGCTGAGTTCTTTCTCTTGAGAGTCTTGATTGAAGACACCTTTATTTAACTATGGAAAGGCCTACGTTTTCTGGACATGATAGTTTATAACTCAGGACATATTTTATGTAATGTAGTTACCTTTTTGATATATTATAAATGACACGCCCTTTACAGTCATTGAATACCTATGGAGCCTTTATGGATTTCGAGCCCAAATGGATAGCATGGGAAATCACCCGTCGTTGCAATCTCAAATGTGTACACTGCCGTTCTTCTTCTGAGCTTGCAATTGATAACCATCCAGACGTAAGCCTGGATGAGGCGAAAGCGATTATGGACGATATCGCCTCCTACGCAAGCCCTGTCCTCGTCCTCTCCGGCGGTGAACCCCTTCTCCGTGAAGACGTCTTTGATATTGCCAAATACGGTGATGCAAAAGGGTTCCGAATGTGCCTTGCCACAAACGGCACGCTGGTTACAGACGAGATCTGTAAGAAAATCATAGATGCCAATATCAGAATGGTTTCCCTCAGCCTTGATGGTGCAAAGGCCGCAACCCATGACGACTTCCGTAATCAGCAGGGCGCCTTCGAGGGAACCATGGAGGCCATACGTCTGTTTAAAAAACATGGCATTCCTTTTCTCATCAACTCGTCCTTTACCACGCGTAACAAAGATGAAATCCCTGACATTTACAAACTGGTTAAATCCCTTGGGGCAACCGCCTGGTACATGTTTATGATTGTCCCCACAGGCCGAGGGGAAGACATCATGGAAGAGCTGATTCCACAAAAACTTTACGATGATATTCTTGAGTGGCATTATGAGGTTGAAAAAGAGGAAAATGAACTCCTCATGCGCCCCACCTGCGCCCCACATTACTATAGAGTTATCAGAGAAAAGGCAAAACAAGCGGGGGAAAAGGTAGAACGTAGGACCCTCAATTTTTCCACAGGTGGCTCTAAGGGATGCCTTGCGGGACAACTTATCTGCCTCATTGATGTGGACGGCGAGATCCTACCCTGTAGCTATTTTCCAAAATCTGCGGGCAATGTTAAGACCACGCCCTTTAAAACCATCTGGGAAGAATCTGAGTTATTTCTCCAACTCCGAGATTTCAAAGGATATAAAGACAACTGTGGTAAATGCGAGTATGTTGGTGTTTGTGGCGGATGTAGAGCAAGGGCATACTCAATGACCGGCGATTTCCTCGCCCAGGAACCATTTTGCAACTATGTTCCTCAGAAATTACGCAAAAAAGACTAATAATACGTAGCCAAGAGACGCTCCAATATCGGTTACATCACAACCTGACTATTCATCAGTGGTTCTATTCAATAGGTGCGAGAGCTACCCCACGTAACCCACAATGGACGTAACAGGATGACGAGCGACTGGTTACGACAATATAATAATTAAAATTAAGACGAAAATTAATATGAACGATACCTTTCTTAAAGCCTGTCGTGGAGAACAAACGGACTACACCCCCATCTGGATGATGCGTCAGGCTGGACGATATCTCCCAGAATATCAGAAGGTTCGCAGTAATGTGACATTTCTAGAGTTGTGTAAAAAGCCTGAACTCTGTGTGGAGGTAACACTACAACCCATAGACCTTCTTGGACTAGACGCTGCTATTCTTTTTTCTGACATTCTTATCCTCATGGAAGCGATGGGAGCGCCCCTTGAATTCCACGACGGCAAAGGTCCCATTTTTGCAGAAACTATCAAATGCCAGGCTGACCTTGATAAACTCATAGTCCCTAACCCGGACGAGACAATCGGCTTTGTCATGGAAACCATCCGCCTGTTACGCAACGAGCTGAAAGTTCCACTCATAGGCTTTGCAGGTGCACCTTTTACCTGTGCGACCTATCTCATTGAAGGTGGCAGCTCTAAGGTCTTTTGGGAAACTAAGAAGATGATGTTTACCAATCCCACACTTTTCCATAATCTCATGGCAAAGATTACAGATGCCACCATCCTCTATCTTGACGCTCAGGCGCGGGCAGGAGCCCAGGCCCTACAGCTGTTTGACAGTTGGGCTGGTATTTTAGCACCTGTTGATTTTGAGACATTCGCCCTACCCTATGTACAAAAAATCTTCTCTGCTTTGCAAAAATATGACATTCCACTCATCTATTTTGCCAATAACGGTGCCACCTTACTTGATCTGTCTGTCACTTCTGGTGCAGACGTTATTGGTCTTGACTGGCGTATTAACATTAGGGATGCGATTAAAAAGGTAGGCAAAAAAGCAGTACAGGGTAACATTGATCCTTTTGCACTCCTGTTACCAAAAGACGAGCTTAGAGCCAGAATTGGCCGGTTACTGAACGCTGCCAAAGATGCCCACGGCCACATTTTCAATCTTGGTCATGGCATACATCAGTTTACCCCACCCGATCAGGCAAAAATTGCGGTTGATGCTGTCCACGAACTCAGCAGCAAATAAATCACGATGTGATTCAACATATGACGAGATCAATTCCAAGCATAAATCAATGCCTGCAATTCATAGAAGAACATGAAATGCTGGCGAATATTCGCCAGCATTCTTTTATGGTAGCACGTGTTGCCAAAACACTGGTTCAAGGCCTCGTCCGCAGCTGTGCCACACCACCTGACCTCCACGAAGTTGTCGCCGGAGCCCTACTCCATGACATCGCCAAGACCCAATGCCTTCGCAACAATGGCCACCATGCCAGAGAAGGCCAGCTCATCTGCGAAACCCTCGGCTACCCACACCTTGGCGAGATAGTACTGGAGCATGTTGTCCTTAAGAATTTCAACGAAAAACTCTACCTGCAAGGTATCTTCTGCGCCAAAGAACTCGTCTATTACGCAGATAAGAGAGTCCGCCACGATGAGGTTGTTTCTCTTGACGAACGACTAGCTTACATAATCGAGCGATACGGCGATGGAAGCGCCGAAAAAGAGACCCTCATTCGCCATAACTTTGACGCTACCCTCAATCTTGAACAGTTACTTTTCCACCACCTTGACTTTACACCCGACCTTTTAAGTCAAAACCTTGCAGATGATTTCCAAACAGACTGCTAGCAACCCGGCCAAACAAAAACACATTTTTGTCACACCCACTTTCTAAAAAAACAAATTGACGTTTATTATTTTTTTTGCAATTTTCCTTTCATTATTGTAATCATAACATCTAGCATCAGCATAAAACAATGAACAACAGAACCACGCACAATTGTAAATTTTAGTTATGACTCACAGAGGCAATAGTAATATGCCTGGTTATCATTGGTAGTTATAGGACCTATAACTACTCAATATTTACATGGAGGCTTAATTGATGAAACAGTTAACACGTGTCGTTCCCTCGGTGGTTGCCGCATTGTGCCTGAGTGCAAGCATTGCAATGGCCGGAACTCTTGACGATGTAAAAGCTAAAGGATTTATCCAGGCCGGTGTTAACGGCGATCTGTTCGGATTTGCAAAACCCGATAGCAAGGGTGTCTGGAAAGGCCTCGACGTTGATACCGCCCGGGCAATTGCAGCTGCAATCTTCGGGGACGCAGACAAGGTTAAATATACCCCGCTAACCGCTAAAACCCGTTTCACCGCCCTTCAATCCGGTGAAATTGACGTACTCACCCGTAATGCCACCCAAACCCTCAGTCGAGACACTTCACTCGGACTCAACTTTGCCCATGTAAATTTTTATGATGGCCAGGGGTTTCTCATTAAAAAAGATCTCGGCGTAACAAGTGCGACCCAACTTGATGGTGCCTCCGTGTGTGTTCTACCTGGCACCACAACAGAACAGAACGTAGCAGATTATTTCAGGGTACATAAGATGACGATGAACCCTGTCGTCATCGAGAACACCGCTGAACTTTCAAAGGCATTTTTTGCTGGCCGCTGTGACTGTATGACCTCAGATGCGTCTCAGCTTGCCGGTATTCGCGCCGTAGCCCCAACGCCTGCCGACTATATGCTTCTCCCTGAAATAATCTCCAAAGAACCTCTCGCCCCTGCTGTCCGCCACGGCGATGATCAGTGGCTTGATATAGTTAACTACTCCGTTCTCGCTCTCATTGCCGCTGAAGAGATGGGTATTACCTCGGAAAACATCGACGAGATGTTAAAGAGTACAGACCCTAAAATCCTTAGATTTCTTGGGGTTTCTCCAGGGAACGGTGAGTCCCTAGGACTCGATGAAAAATGGGCCTATAACATCATCAAACAGGTAGGAAACTACGCTGAAGTTTTTGAGAGAAATGTCGGCGCCCAGACCCCGCTCAAAATCGAACGTGGGCTCAATGCCCTCTGGAACAACGGTGGTTTAATGTATTCACCTCCCTTTAAGTAAAGAGGCTGAGGCAATTCATCCATGCCCTGGATAAATCTCCAGGGCATCGTTTTTTCTGTGTAGGTGGCTATGGACACAACAGCAGTAAAAAGAATTCCATTTTTCCGTGACCCTTCAAAGCTCGCAATACTCTATCAAATTCTAAGCATCGCAGGCGTTGCCCTTCTGGCTTATTATCTCATTAGCAACACGCTCGCTAATCTCGAGAGACAATCAATTTCCACTGGTTTTGGTTTCTTTGCAAAGGAGTCAGCCTTTGAGATCGGAGAGTCAATCATCGACTATAGCTCCGCCGATTCCTATGGTCGAGCTCTTGTTGTAGGCTTCCTCAACACCCTCATTGTCTCTTTGATAGGCATTACACTCACCGTCTTCCTCGGTTCATTCATCGGTATTGCCAGACTTTCCTCAAACTGGCTCGTTGCCAAGCTATCTGCGGCTTACATCGAACTTTTCCAAGATATTCCAATCCTTTTACAGCTGTTTTTCTGGTACGCTTTTTTCTATGAAATGCTCCCATCTCCACGCCAGGCTCTCAATCCTATAGATGGACTATTCCTTTGCAATCGCGGACTTATTTTTGCAATACCCGCGTGGCATACTGCTTTCCTCTATGCTGGCATAGCATTTATTGTAGGCCTTATAATTATTTTCTTTCTAAAGAGATGGGTCGCAAAGCAACAGGAGGCAACGGGACGTAGCTTCCCAACGGTTAAAGTCTCCATTGCCATTTTACTTGGGTTGCCCCTTCTAGCCTGGCTGGTGAGCGGGGCACCAACTGAGATGAATACCCCAGCACTCAAAGGCTTTAATTTTAAAGGTGGCATCACCATCAGCCCCGAGTTCACCGCACTGTTGCTTGGCCTGGTGCTCTATACCGCAGCCTTTGTGGCAGAGGTTGTAAGGGCAGGCATTCAATCAGTCAGTAAAGGACAAAAAGAGGCGGCGATGTCCATTGGCCTCAAACCTGGACTCGTTCTTAATCTTGTGGTACTGCCCCAGGCTCTGCGAGTGATCATTCCACCACTGACCAGTCAATTACTCAACCTCACCAAAAACAGCTCGCTTGCTGTAGCCATCGGTTATCCTGACTTTGTCTCTGTTGCCGGCACGACGATCAACCAGACCGGGCAGGCCATTGAAGGTGTCGCTCTAATCATGATCGTGTACCTGATCTTCAGTTTATCAACCTCGGCATACATGAACTGGTACAATAAAAAAATTGCCATTGTGGAAAGATAATTACCTGATATGGAAGAAACGCCCCCCGAAAAAACTACCCAAAGACTACGGCCCCCCATTCGCAATGTCGGAATACTCAGCTGGATACGTGCCAACCTGTTTAATGGTTGGTTCAACACAATACTTTCTCTGGTATTTGCCTACGTATTATTTTTAACCATCCCACCATTTATAGAATGGGCATTTATTAACAGCAATTGGGTCTCAACCAGTGAGGAATGCAAGGCCAGTAGTGGCGCATGCTGGTCTATTGTGACCGCCAATATTCGCTTCATCCTCTTTGGCTTTTACCCCCATGACCTCCAGTGGAGACCCCTACTCGCCGTTGTTATCCTTGTGTTACTACTGTTCTACAGTCAAAACCGTAAACACTGGGCTAAATCACTTGCTTACGCATGGGCAATTGGTCTTTTTTCCATGGGATTACTACTCAAAGGCGGCCTCTTTGGCCTGGTATCTGTTGACAGTTCAAACTGGGGAGGTCTTCCTCTTACCTTACTTCTCTCCGTATTTGGTCTTACTGCCGCCTACCCGGTCGGCATCATCCTGGCCCTTGGTCGACAGTCAAACATGCCGATCATCAAATCCTTCTGTATCATCTATATTGAATTGATCCGAGGTGTTCCCCTCATTAGCCTACTCTTCATGTCCTCTGTGGTTTTCCCTCTGTTTTTACCCGAAGGCATGAGCATCAACCCAATTCTGCGTGCCCAGGTTGCAATCATTATGTTTACCGCAGCCTACATTGCAGAAGTTGTACGGGGCGGACTCCAGGGTGTAGAACGGGGACAGTATGAGGCCGCAGAATCAATAGGCCTCAACTATTTTCAGTCCATGCGCCGCATAATCCTGCCCCAGGCCCTGAGAATTGTCATTCCCCCGTCGGTAAGTATTTTAATTTCCGCTTTTAAAGATACCTCACTTGTGGTTATCATAGCACTCTACGATCTGCTCAAGACCACCCAGACAACACTCAGCGATCCCAAATGGATGGGCTACTCGTCAGAGGCATATATATTTGTGGCAATGATTTATTTTGTTTGCTGCTTCTTTATGTCCAACTACAGCAGAAAACTAGAGAAAGAACTGGACACCGACCTCTAGGGACACGGCTCTATCAAATGTACCATCTACAAGATTTAGATTACATTCCCTTACGATCCAAAGCACACAAGACCCAGGAAAATTAATGAACGACAATCTCACCGATACGACTAATCAAGACTCTCCAATCATCACCATCAAAGATATGCATAAATGGTATGGTGATTTCCACGTACTCAAAAACATTAATCTGAAGGTACATAAAGGTGAGCGAATCGTTATTTGCGGCCCATCCGGTTCTGGAAAGTCCACCCTCATCCGCTGCATCAACAGACTAGAGGAACACCAGCGAGGCAAGATTATAGTCGACGGGATTGAACTCACCAATGATCTTAAAAACATTGAACGAATTCGAGTTGAAGTGGGAATGGTCTTTCAACATTTTAATCTCTTCCCCCACCTGACAATTCTTGAGAACCTCACTCTTGGACCTATCTGGGTACGAAAAACACCAAAGAAAGAAGCCGATGAAACAGCGATGTACTACCTTGAGAAGGTACGTATTGCGGAGCAGGCAAAGAAATTTCCAGGCCAGCTCTCAGGTGGGCAGCAACAACGTGTGGCTATTGCGCGAAGCCTCTGTATGAAGCCCAATGTCATCCTCTTTGACGAACCAACCTCTGCCCTTGACCCAGAAATGGTAAAAGAAGTACTCGATGTTATGATCAGTCTTGCCCAGGATGGCATGACCATGCTTGTAGTTAGCCATGAAATGGGCTTTGCCAAAAGTGTCGCCCACCGGGTTCTCTTCATGGATGGTGGAGAAATACTTGAAGAGAACGAGCCTAATGAGTTTTTCGGCAATCCACAACACGAGAGAACGCAACTCTTTCTCAGTCAGATTCTGAATTAATCCAATAAAAAAAAGAGGCAACTGACTGTCGTTGCCTCTTGCATGCTGTTACTCTTTTGGGGCGGCATTATCCATGCCAGCACGTTCGCATGCCCCCTGTGATCAAGCTGAAGACATAACAACCTGCCCAGAATTGCGGGCTCACTTAATCAGTAAGTCCGGCGCACAGTGTTAACGTCTATACCCCAAAGTAAAACTTCAGACAGAGCATTAGAACCGCGGTATAGAGAAATGTCATTCCAAGACCAGCCTTCATATAATCTTTTGTCTTGTAGCCACCGGGCCGCATAATCATGGCATTCACCTGATGGGTGGGCAAAATGAAGGTGTTTGAGGCTGAAACAGCAACAACAAGAGCTGCAATCATTGGATCACTCCCCACCGACACAGCCATATTCATAGCAAGTGGAATCATCAGCACTGTCGCCCCGACATTAGAGGCTATCAACGAGAAGAAGGAGGCAAGGATAGATATAATGAGCATAAGCATTAAGGGAGAAGGATCTCCAACCATGCCCAACACGGATTCGGCAATATAGGCAGCAGTACCCGTGGTCTCAAACGCCGTACCAAGGGGAATGAGTCCTGAGAGTAAAAAGACAGTCCGCCAATCCACCGCAGCATACGCTCGATCCGCGGGGATAATCCGGGCAATAATCATCCCCAAAGCACCAGTTAGAAGGGCAATGGATAGCTTTACCCCCACTATGAGGGCTAAAAAAAGTGCTAAGCCTAAAAAGAAGAGGGCACTGATGGTCCTCTCCGGCTTCAACTCTTCATTTTCAAATTCACTGAGAAAAACGATATCCAGCTGATCGGCAAGCAATCGAAACTGTTTCCACTGCCCCTGCATAAGAATAGTGTCACCCTGCTGTAGTTTCGTGACATTGATGGCATCCATAATAATTTCATCACCGCGAACAATCGCCAGAGGATTGATATGGTACAATCTTCTAAATTTCAACTCCTCCATGGTGTGCTGACTCAGATTAGAGTGCGGTATAATCACACCTTCAATAACACCTGATTCATCCGGGTAGTTTTCCGATGCAAAAACATCATATTCCGGTTTTACAAGCCAGCCCTGTTCCTCCGCCAAACGGGCAACATTTTTCTCAGATCCGACCATCCACAGGGTGTCACCCGCTTCGACACAGGAATCCACCTGGGGAGAGAGGTTCTTTTTAAAGCCATTCTGTTTGGCAATACCAACCACGGTAACGTGGTACTTAGGGCGTACCTTCAACTCCCCCAGGGTATGATTGGGATAAAACCGAGGTATATCGACTTCATAGCCTTGACCGACTTCACTTCCATATATCTCATGGAGCCTCTTATCCATATTGTTATCATCAAGACTACACTCCCCAACGGGGAGAACCTTTTTGCCAAAAACAATGAAATAGATAAGCGCAGTAACCAGAAGAGCAAAACCTATAGGAGTAACACTCAACAGACCAAAGGATTTAAATGGTGCTCCCCCGACGGTAACACCATTGTTTAACCACCAGCCCTCTGTCAAATCGTTGAGCATGATCAAGGGGCTTGAGCCAACCAGAGTAAGACAACCACCAATAATAGCACAGAACCCCATTGGCATAAGTATACGGCTCACCGGAATATGTAACTGCTTGCTGATCCGAATTGTAGCGGGCATAAAGAGCGCTGCAGCACCGATGTTTTGCATAAAGCTCGAAATAATTGCGACAGTGACAGAAACAACAGTCATAATACGATTTTCGCTGCGACCGGCGACCTTAATTATCTGGGCGGCAGCAATATTCATGACCCCTGTTTTATTGAGTCCAGCCCCAATTATCATGACCGCAATGATAGAGACAACGGCATTTGAGCTCAATCCCGCAGTAGCTTCTTCTGCAGTGATGACACCTGAAAGTGGCAGCAGAACCATCATCAGCCAACCAACAAGATCGACCCGTAACAGATCCGTTACAAAAAGAAAGACAGCCAGACCCAGCAGAAAAAAGACAATATACATGTCCGTTGTGATAGCCGCGATTTCCATTTTAAAATCCTTTTTGTGCTACGTGGCACATAAAAACAACAGAGTAAACCAGCGGCTCAGATACGAGCTAAGCCACGTTTCTTAACAGTTCAGGAACCGATGTAAAAAGTAATATTATACCTCTTGCACCGCGTACCTGAAAATAATACAACCCGTCATAAAAGAGACGGCTTAACAGCAGCCATCCCCGCAGGAGTCACCCGAGTCACAGCCGCTTGCAGAACGTGCAAGAGCTGCAACGATTTCTCTATTTGCAACATCTTCTAGGCCTAAGATCTCAACATCGAAGGTCAACATTTCGGGCATGATTTTACCTTCCACCAATGGTCTAACTTTAGCAGACAGGCATGAAAACGAGGCAACAAGATTCCCTGCCTTGACCTTAAACAGTAGTCGATCGCCACAACCAGCATCTTGCAGACAAGACTCAAAGTCAGAAAGGCCGTCACGACCAATACCATAAACAAAGGTAAAGGACACGGTTTCAACGGCAGCGCCCCCCTGTAAAGAACCTTGCAGCAAGCCAATAGAGACATTCACCTTTTTCATCAGTTTTACTCTCGACACAGCATCACCTCATTTTTATTGATAATAATGCAACACCCCTACCTGTAGGGACGCCTCTCCGGATACGTGACTTTCACCCTCAGGTTTTCTCGCTTTTATTCAGCCAAAACATAACCTCCAAACCACCCACACATATAACACACAGGAAGAGTTTATATCCACAACGCAAATGAGAATCTTTTCCTGCTTCTCAACTGGCAGTGAATCTGGTACATATTCAGGTTCAAAGAAAACACAGCTAAAGGAGTTACCATGTTTGAACCTCCAGTGAAAAAAGAGACCAAGGAAGTTGTTGAAGAAAAAGAAAATATTATTGTAGACCTTTTCAAGAAACTTTTGGCATTAAACTTCCTCACATACGGCGGTAAAAAAGATATCTTGAAATAGTATTTTCCGTATCTGCCTGTATCGCTTGCACCGAGTTCGCAAGAAATGACCCCACGCGACCGAGGTTGTCTGCCGCCACCATCTCAACCCACAGACATACCCGCAGGGCCTTCCTGCGCCGGGCGTCCCCCTACTCTTCTCAGCAATCAATACATTTTATTTATTCTGCTTAGTGTCGTAAAATCTGAGACGAAGTGCATTGGTTACAACGGAGACAGAACTCATTGCCATTGCGGCTCCACCAAGCATAGGGCTCAGTGCAGGCCCACCAAAAGGAACCAGGATACCTGCTGCAATAGGAATGCCTATGATGTTGTAAGCAAATGCCCAAAAAAGATTTTGGCGGATATTTTTCATCGTGGCCCGGCTGAGGCCAAGAGCCTTAACAACCCCCTCCAAGTGCCCACTCATTAAGACAATATCGGCGGAATCTATAGCAACATCAATACCTGTCCCCATGGCGATACCAACATCTGCCACAGCCAAGGCAGGCGCGTCGTTGATACCATCACCAACCATGGCAACGACCTTACCCTTCTGCTTTAATTTGACAATTTCATCAGCCTTACCTGCCGGTAACACTCCAGCTATAACTCGGTCAATACCCGCATCACGGGCAATGGCGAGAGCTGTTTTCTCATTATCACCGGTAAGCATAACAACATCTAAGCCCATATCTTTAAACATCAACACCACATCATGGGCTTCAGCTTTTAGAGGGTCTGCTATTGCCAGAACCCCTTTAAGTTCATGGTCCACAGCAAGGTGCAAAACAGTTTTCCCTTCAGCGGATAACCTGCCGTAAACCTGTTCAACCTGCTCTGAAAATCCAGTCACACCATTTTCTTTAAGCAAAGAACTGTTGCCAAATAGGAGACTACAATTCGTCTCACCTTGTACCAAGGTACCCTGCAAACCAAAGCCTGGAAGTGCCTTAAACTCAATCACTTTATCGAGCTCGCCCCCCCCTTGCCTGGCCGCCGCAATAATAGCTACAGCCAATGGATGTTCTGAAAATTGTTCAGCACCCGCCGCCACTGCCAAGAGTTCATCCTCTGTCCAGGAGCTAAAGGATACAATATCAGTGAGCTCAGGTTTACCAACAGTGAGGGTCCCTGTTTTATCAAAAACCACACAATCAACATGCTGCGCACGTTCAAGAGCCTCTCCTGTTTTAATGAGAACCCCTAGCTGAGCCCCTCTTCCCGTACCAACCATGATAGAGGTAGGAGTGGCCAAGCCCATTGCACAAGGGCAGGCGATGACCATAACTGCGATAAAGATCCGCAGGGAGAAACTAAACTCAGCACCGGCAATAAAATACCAGGCCAGACCCGCAAGAACAGCAATACAGATAACAATAGGGACAAAATAGAGACTTATACGATCCGCAAGATTTGCTATAGGAGCCTTACTCCCCTGGGCATCCTCGACAAGGGTGACAATACGTGCCAAGACTGTATCCCTGCCAACCTTGACTGCGCGGGAACTTAACGTACCCGTTGTATTAAGAGTCCCCCCGTACAACATATCCCCTGCCGCCTTAGCCACCGGCACACTCTCTCCGGTCAACATCGACTGGTCAACATTTGACCTACCGTCGACAACCATACCATCCACCGGAATACGCTCACCGGGACGAACCAACACAACATCCCCCACCCCAAGTGAGTCAACGGCAACCTCTACATGTTCACCGTTATCAGTTATGAGTATTGCCGTCTCAGGCGCAAGCTTTAGCAGAGATTTAATGGCCTCTCCTGTCTTCGATTTTGAGCGCATCTCCAAATACTTACCAAGAGATATCAGGGTAATAAGCATTGCCGCTGACTCAAAATACAGGTCATGGGCACGGGCAACGGGGCTAACGCCAAGGCCTATCTCCACAAGGTTCCAGGTCGAATAAAGCACAGCTGCCCCGGTGCCAATTGCGATGAGAGAATCCATATTGGGCACTCCGCGCAACAGCGCCGGGATGCCATTGAGATAAAAGTTTCTGCCAAGATAGAGTACAGGAAGAATAAGAAAAAACTGCAAGAGACTATGGCCAAGCGGCGAATCATTTGCACTGACAAAAGAAGGAAGATGCAAACCAACCATTGGCCCCATGGAGATGATCATAATACATGTGGCTAGGATACCGGCGGGAATCAAGCGGCTCTTGATTTGGGCAAGCTCCTCCTCCACCGTGTCCCCATGTTGTTGCTCATTATCCGCACCTTCACCCTGGGCAACAAAACCAAGTTTTCCTATGGTTTCTTCTATACTGACCACCGAAATGAGTTCAGAATCATAGACGATACTCGCCTTAGCCGTGGCAAGATTCACCGTGCAACGTGCAACACCGGGAAGATTACCAACAACCTTTTCAATACGGGTAGAGCATGCGGCACAATGCATTCCACCAATTACTGACTGATATTTTCTAGCTTCCATATTCTTCAACAATCAACGTTTTTATTAATGATAGTATAGAGATGCATCCTAGACACATCAAAGATTCCCTTGCCCTTGTAGAGTAAACATGACGGGGTAATAAAGCAAATATGTTCCTCTGACACCAGCGAGCACCCAGGTGAGGACAGCAGATCAGCGTCCAGTGGAGTCTTACACAAAAAGCGAAAAACGAAGCGCGATCGGATAATGAGGAGGTATCATATCCATGGACCTCGGCAATATTATTTTGCTGACAAAAAAAATCTTTGCAGGGTAGATTCCCTTTTAATGATTACTTTCAGGCCTTATAACTATGACAATCAATTCTTACATTTACTTTATTTATCGGCATCAGCTGCCGCCGAGACTGTAAACGTATAATTTTACCTTAAAGAAGCTACTACGATACCGATTCAGAGTTTTTCATATTTCGTATAGCAAAACTCAGATTACAACAAAAGGAGAAGAAGATGGAAACAATAAAAGTCAGTGGCATGAGCTGCCAGCACTGCGTTGCGGCAGTAACAAAGGCGCTTGAGGAACTGCACGGGGTAGACGAGGTAACTGTTGATCTTGCAGCGGCAGAGGCTTCATTTGCAAACAGTGGCGTTGCAAGAGAAAAGATACGGAGCGCTATTAGCCAGATCGGCTTTGATCCAGGCGATTGATATGTAATGCGGACCTAGAGATTGAGATATTTATTTTCTGAAGAATCTATATTCAACACATTTAGCCCGCATTGTTCATGCCCCTTAGGGTAAGTGGCCACAAAACAGAGACCACTTACCCCGGGCAAGACAGACAAAGTGTATCTTTCCAGACGCTTACCTAGAGAAGATATACTGTTCATAAAAACAAGGATCAGTAGTTGATATTGACTTCAAACTCCCTAAGGCGTTTATGAATAGAGCGTAATTCGGTAATGGTTGTCCAGTTGGCAATAAAGATAGAAAAAGACTCACGAACCCTGCTAAAGGCATTTGAAACCTGAACCAGAACCCCAAGAGTGATAAGCCCAGAAAAAAGACCTGGCCCCATGATGAGATAAGGCACTATCACCATGAATTGTTCAAAGATATTAACCCAGATATCAAAATAACCATAGTGAAGAAAGAGTCTGTTATAGTTGAATCTCAGGCCTGTAAACAACTCGACTATCGTCTCGGTCTTCCCATAGTTGACTTTATCATCTTCGGCGTAGACCAGCTCTTTCCGAAAAGCCGCCTCAACCTTTTGATTGTTATATTCAAGGCCGGGAAGCTTGATCCCAACAAACCAGGAAATAACAAGTCCTCCAAGAGAGACAACAACGGCCACCCACACAAGACTACCTGGAATGTCTTTAAAAAAGGCAATATCCACCCCGGAGCTCAGTCCCCACAGGATAGGCAAAAAGGCAATCAGAGTCATAATAGCCCGGAGGACCTGAAGCCC
Source organism: Desulfotalea sp. (assembly GCA_002733995.1). Lineage (GTDB taxonomy): Bacteria > Desulfobacterota > Desulfobulbia > Desulfobulbales > Desulfocapsaceae > Desulforhopalus_A. The sequence goes on from NVXR01000002.1 coordinate 179,470, forward strand.
TAAACTTTCGACAATCCGAGCAAACCGATAGATATCTTCCTGAATTCGCTGACTGGCACCTTCTACCTCTACATCGACATCAACTTTCTGCCAGCGACTAACATAGGAAAAGGTCATAGCTTCACGCCATTTAAACGTATAAATCCGGGTAAAATAGGAGGTCACAGTTGCAATAATAACATAGGGGAAGGCGATCTTCGCAAACTTGAGCATTTCAGCCCACAACTCTGCAACCTCATGTTCCGTGGCCTTTTGCAGAATATTATAAAAACTGCCGTACCACTCGTTCATTTTTACCGTCAGTTCAACCTGTAAAAAAAGGGCCAGGAGTAAAAACACCGCCCCTCCATAAGCCCAAACAGCCCACTCTCTACTTTTGTAAAATGATGCAAACATATTGCGTTTCCTTTATGCTTTCTCAATGGGTTTAGTTTTATTATTAACAGGCAAGAAACAATAGTCTATTCGAACAATAAGTACACTGATTTCCACCGCCCCTTTAATATGTTACAGATTTCTTTTTGTGAGCAGGTATCCTTTTTTTACCATGACAACAAGTACACAAAATATCACAAATCCAACAGTCCCTGCGACAACATATCCTTCCCCCCGGCTGATGCCGCTTACCAAAGTAGCCCGTACACCTACTCCTTGGGCAACCATAAAAAGCAAGAGAACCAGAGTAAGCAGATGGCGGATACGATTATGTGTTTTGCTCACCACCCCATTAAACAAACTTAAAATCCTCAATTGAACAAAGAAGGCAACGCCCCAGGCGATAGCCCCCAAACCGACAAACAGATGCGCATCCGGGTAGGCCCAGTACGTCGTCACAGCGCAAAAGAGTAGGGCTGGTAACTGTAAGAACAGAATGGCGTTGAGTCGGGTCCAATTTATTTTCTCGGCAATGACCCCTGCGAGTATGGATGTTGCGGATATCGCAAGTAATAGACCATTCAGTCTATCCATACTAAAGATATGCATTTGGATTTCACGGAACACACCAAGACACCAGCCAATTGATCCCATCCAGAAGAAAACCGGACTAAGCAAGCTGTAAAGGCGAATTCTCCCACCGTTTTCCTGCGCGACATCAAGAGAATAGGCAGAAACAAAAGCGGCCACTGCCAGCACGGACCAACCAAGGAAATGACAATTCCAAAACATGGAGGATGAGAAGGGATACCAGACAGCATCGAGAAAGATGTAGAGCCCTCCAAGCTGACAAAGTAGACCTAAGATAAGAGGGGCAAACAAACCAGATCTTCCCCCCAAAAAAACAATGAGCCCACCGACCAGCGCTACAACAAGCGCCACGGAATAACTTTCAGCAAAAAACATTCGGTATCACCTTCCCAAAGCATCAATAAAAGAAGACAAGGTACAGTACCTCACAGCGTAGTCTCTTCGGTAAGATCGCCATAGAACGACCTCTTTAAAAATAGTTGCTACACCTTATACAATCACCAGTGCTGGCCTCTAGAAACTATATGTTTGTTGGCAAAAACAGCTCACTACCAAAGGTAACATCAGCGTTTTATTGAGGCAATGCACTGCTAGAAAGAGGTTTTCCCGCATTGGAACGGCTCATTTTCCATGCAGCGCAATGAGCGCTGGCCCAGTATCTTGTTCTTGCGCTCAGTCACCTATCCAGCCCCGGTTCAGTGGCAAGATCCAATCCTACAACCTCTTTAATTGACTCCTTCCAGCGTATCTTTTCCACACCTTGCAATTCCTGGAACAGACACTTTATTTGCTCATCACTCTGCTCAAGACGTATGCGCTTAATCTCACTCGCAATCACTGCATCTCCGGCAACCACTCTGCTGTCAATCTTGTTCATCTTGCCAATCCATATGGAATGGGAGACAAAGGGAAGCAGTTCCTCCACCATGGCAACCACATCCATGCGCTCAAGCATTGGCTCGATACTAACAGAGGTGGCAAAACCCCTTTCAAAACAAGAACGCAGGCTCATTAAACGTTCCCCATAGCCGGGCGCACCCGGCTCCCAGATCTTCAGTATTTGTGGATTTCGGGCGGTAAGAGTTAAACGAAACAGAAGACGGCTGCGCACCGCATAAAACTCCTGGCACAATCTCTGAATACAGCTCAAATGCGGCTTGGAAACGATGAGAACCTTATTGCCCGCATCCAAAAGATTTTTGATTACCTTTACGCAGCTTTCAAGATTTTCCGGAATAATATCGTGGGCTGCGGGAAACATCACCTGACCATCGTAGAGGGGATGAAGCTTCTCCACCTCCTCTTGCAGATCCAGGCATCTATTCCATTCAGAATCACAGACAAGTTGCCTGCGGACAACCTGATCGTAACGGGCATAACAGTACAAACAGCCATGGGTACAACCACGACTGCAATTAATTTCTGCCACGGCCCATTCGCGGGTGCCACGGATGTCTCCCTTGGTACTCATCTGACATTCTCCAGCTAGGAAAAATTGTAATTATTCATTCCATAGGTCAAACAATTCACCACAACCCTTTCTGGCAAGAGCCATCAGCGCAAGATACTCCTCATCGGAGTAAGGCTCACCTTCTGCTGTTGCCTGAATTTCAATCCAACGACCATCACCTGCCATAACAAAATTTGCATCGGTTTGAGCTGAGGAATCTTCCGGGTAATCTAGATCAAGCAGAGGCTTTCCGGCAAGAATGCCTACAGAAATGGCGGCAACAGGAGTGATTTTCGGCAGGGCAGCAAGCCCGCCCCGTTGCACAACTTTCTTCAAAGCATCTACAACCGCGATTGCTCCGCCGGTGATAGAGGCCGTTCTCGTGCCACCATCTGCATTAAGCACATCACAATCCACCCGTAGAGTTCTTTCGCCGATGGTGTGTAGATCAACCATCATTCGAAGCGAGCGCCCAATGAGGCGTTGGATTTCCATGGTACGCCCGGAAGCGCCTTTGGTTTCGCGGCGATATCGGCTATCCGTTGCACAGGGTAAGATGCCATATTCAGCAGTAATCCAACCCTGTCCACTCCCCTTTAAAAACGGTGGTACTTTTTCTTCAACGGTCACACCACAAATCACATGGGTATTGCCCATTTTTATCAGTACAGAACCGTCGGCCTGATACTGTATCCCCCGTTCAATGGAAACAGGTCGCATCTCATCATCTTTTCTATTGTTACTTCGCATATAACTCCTTTACACCTCCCCTCGACAAAGGGGATCAGTCTACATTTAAGATATTGGTTTTAAAACATTTTTTAGTTTCATAGCTTTTTTCCTGCCCCATGAAGTGGCCTATTAAATATGTTGATACCTGATAAAGAAAACCAGGCCAACAAGTATCAAGATAAGACCAGCAAAAGCTGTCATACCCGGGACAGCACCTCCAAGAAACAACATACTCCCCCCAAGGGCGAAGATAACCTCACTCGCCTGGGTCGCATCTACCCCGGCTAACTCACTTGATGTTTTAGCCAGATTTCTGGTAAAAAGAAAAATACTGGTGGCACATACTCCTGAAAAAAGAGCCACGAGAGAACTATTTATAATCTGCTCCACAGAAGGAAGCGGTGGCGTTGTTATGAGCACTAAAATTATCCATAGGGGTATGGAACCCAGTGTCATTAAAAACACCTTATTAAACACATTGGACAGGAGGGGGGAATGGATTTTGGGTAGCTTTGTGTTCTCTCCATTCGTAGCCTCCCAGACCAACTGATTGCCAAAAGGATAACAGAAAGCGGCGATAAGTACAGGCAAGCCCCCCGTTAGGAGCAATGTCAGATCAAACTGCTCCACATTCGACATATTTACCAGAACGACTCCCAGAAAGATTATGGCCGAAAACAACCATATTCGTAGGGGAAAACGCCTGCCAAAAAGCATAAAAACAAAGAGACTGGCAACAACGGTAAACTGCCATGTCGCTGCAATGACCCAGCCGGGAGCAAAATCGGCACTAAAACAGATCAGGGCATAAAAACCACCAAATCCAATGCCCCCCGCAACGGTCCAGAACGTCCAATGTTCAAAAAAGAGGGCCACAACCGAACGGAGTTGCTGCAACCCACCATTATACAATATGATCAGGGTTAAAAACAGAATCATAAAGGCATAACGCAGGGAGGCAGACCACACCCAATGCCCCCCTGCAACACTCATCACCTCATTAAAGATGAAAGTGGTGCTGAAAAAAGCGCCGGAGAGTACTCCCAAAGCGATAAGTTTCAGCATCGTTCAACCACCGAAGAATCTCCTGCTAATTTCGTCCACGATAGCGACTTCGCCTTCCAGAAGATTGCGATTTTGGTTCTTTTCCATGGGTCTTCATCTCGGAGCCTTCGGAGCTATTAGCCGTTGGTTTTTTCGGCTTTTTAGCTCGCTTTGGTCGACGATCGATTCGTGAAGCCGGAACATCAATAATAGGTTCAAATCCGTCCAGATATTCCCTTGTAATCAATTGTTGTACCAGATATTCGATATCGGAGAGTTGCTTAAACTCGTCGGCACTGACCAGTGATACAGCCTGACCCTTGGAACCAGCCCGACCTGTCCTACCAATTCTATGCACATAATCTTCTGCTACATTTGGAAGGTCAAAGTTCACAACCTGGGGCAACTGGTCAATATCAAGCCCTCTTGCTGCAATATCAGTTGCCACCATGATCCGGACCTTACCCGCCTTAAAGTCGGCAAGGGCCTTTGTTCGCGCATTCTGGCTTTTATTGCCATGGATAGGCACAGCCCTGATCCCGGCTTTTTCAAGTTGCTGGGTCAACCTGTTTGCCCCGTGCTTCGTTCTAGTGAAAACGAGGGCCTGCTCCCAATTATTTCTTTTAATCAGTTCAATCAACAGTGCAGACTTTCTCTTTTTATCTACAGGGATAAGCCACTGTTTAACCGTCTCCACCGTGGTATTTCGTGGTGTAACAGATATTTGCACTGGGTTATTAACCAGCTTAGTAGCCAGTGTGCGAATCTCTTCGGAAAAGGTCGCAGAGTACATCAGTGTCTGGCGATTTTTTGGTAAGAGGGCTAAGATCTTTTTAATATCATGAATAAAGCCCATATCAAGCATCCTGTCCGCTTCATCTAGAACAAGAATTTCGAGTTGGGAAAAACGAACAGCTTTCTGATTATAAAGATCGAGTAGTCGCCCTGGCGTTGCCACCAGGATATCCACGCCTTTACGGAGAGTCATCATTTGCGGGTTAATCTTCACGCCACCAAACACCACGGTTGAACGCAGCGGAAGATACTTGCCGTAGGCCACAAAGCTGGCGTCAATCTGTGCTGCTAGCTCTCTTGTGGGGGTTAAAATCAGAGTTTTCACCTGATTTGACTGTACTTTTTTCCCCTTAGAAAGCATCTCAAGAATGGGTAGAGCAAATCCGGCTGTTTTTCCTGTACCGGTTTGTGCTGCGGCCATAAGATCTTTTCCCTCAAGGACAATGGGGATAGCTTTTTTTTGTATTGGGGTTGGGGTTGTATACCCCTGCTCTTCAATTGCACGCAGAATAGGCTCAGATAAGCCCATAGTGTTAAAACTCATAAATATCTCGTTAAATTATAATGTGATTGTTTTTCGGTATCAAACCCCGGTGAATGGGAAATAAACCGGGATAACTACTTCTTTCTTCTTAATGGGAGTTGGAACAACTGCCTAAACTTCGCAGGTACTCCGGTATCAAAACGACATACCTCACCCGTTCGCGGGTGGGTAAAGGAGAGTATCATAGCATGCAAGGCCATTCTGCCCATAAAATTAGCCCCGGCGCCATATTTTTTATCTCCTATTATGGGATGGTTAATATCCTGCATATGGACCCTAATTTGATGCTTCCTGCCCGTCTCAAGATTAATCTCTAAAAGCGAAAAATCCTTTGTCTCATCAATTTTGGTATAATGGGTTATTGCTTTTTTACCTGTCATGTCACTCTTGGAAGAATAAACAATAAAGGCACTACTCTCTGTCAACCAGGAGGTGATCGTCCCGGAGGCAGGCTCGACCACACCCTCTACAACACCGACATACGTCCGTTCACGGATCGTAGTGCCCCAGGTTTCTTGAATCTGCAATTTTACGTCCTGACTTCTGGCAAACATGAGCAGTCCCGAAGTCTCCCGATCAAGCCTGTGAATAATAAAGATTTTATTGTCCGCATCCTCCGTCTTGACGAAGGCACTCAGCATAGAATAAGCGGTCTTTCTTTTTTCTTTGTCTGTTGCCACAGTAAGTAGGCCAGCCGGTTTATTAATGACAATGATATCTTCATCGATATGCAAAATATTAAGTTCCTTAGGATGGTGGGTAACCTTACTTTTGTCCCAGCTCACAGTAACATCCTGGCCCGGAATGACCACAAAATCAAATTGGGTAACAGTCTTTTCTTCCACCAAAACCTGCTTGTCCTTGAGCACTGCTTTCAATAATTTCCTGGTTTTCTTAGGAAAGTTTTCAATAAGACTGACAAGAAGTGTATCTTTACTTGCGACTTTGTATGATGACAGGTTTTTCTTCTTAGGACCCGGCTTTCGCTTATATTTTTTAACCTTCATTTATTTCTCTCTCTATTTGATAAACTCGTAAAAAAGTCGGCCAATGTTCAAGATGGCATAGTTAAAATGCTTGCTCTGCGGACGTACTTTTTTTAAGGGACACAACCCTACAATCGAAACGTCATGGCTTCGTAAAGAATCGGCAACCCAGCAGCGTTGAACTCTTTACAACACCATTATAGTTAGCTCTATCGAGGCCAGCAACACTTTTCACTCTACCTCTTTTGTCTTCAGATTCCATCCCCACAATAATCATTTTCTCAATAAGGCCACACATTCACAACAACTTTTCGGATTTTTCAAAAACAATCTTTAACGGCGGTATGTTTAACAACAACTATCTCACTGTTTAAGCGTACTTCAGTTCACTCATCTGTGGTTAGCGTTACTTGCAATGAGATGACCCAAAGCCATAATTTAACAGATGCAAAGCAACAAAAAGAAATTATAGCCGGTGATTTACCCCACAGAGAAGAGCAACCTGAAGATTACACCTTTACTTACCTTATGATTTGCATGTATTTTACATTCTGGTAACCGGAAATAAGCCGGAATACATACCTTTCGCAGATCATCTTTTTGCTTTTCATGACAATAAGCAAATGGTGATCCACTAATATTGTTGACGTAACAACTGGAGTCCCCATGTATAAAAACAATTGCTTTCCAATCAGCGTAAGCCTGTTTTTCATTGCTCTGGGTGCAACAATGGCCTTCACAGACCTGTTTCATCCACTCATTGTTTTCATCCACAACCAAAATATCACGCCAATCCAGGCCGGCGGTTGTATTGTGGGCGCAATTTTAGGTTTTTTTCTCGTCTTCCGCCTGCTGGTAATACTGGGAGCCTATTTTCTGCCAAACGACTAAACACCGCCACAAACCTCAACACGCATGGATCTCAGAAGAAAACATAATCTTCATTTCAACAATACAGAGATCCAATATATTTTTGGCATAGAGTCTATTCTGGGTTTTTCAGTGTTAACTCATTTAAAACCCAGCTCCTGCATATTTTGTCAATCTGGTCTCACCACCTGATGGTTTTATTAACCTTTTTAGGAGGATGGTCAAGTCATGCGTAAGCCACTCAGTTTTGCAACAATTGTACTCTGTGGGCTGCTTTGCAGCACTGGAGTCATGGCGGCTAAAACTGCCCCACAAGGTATAGAATCCCTTATACAAGTAGGCGTTCGACCAGCTTATCTTATACAGGACATGGATGAGGGAAAACTCAAACTAACCCTGGAATCCTGTAAAAATGGTCCCTTTTACAGAACTGATTTCTCCATCGGCCACCGGGGGGCTGCCATGCAATTCCCCGAACACACCAAAGAATCCTATGAGGCGGCGGCCGCCATGGGGGCCGGTATCATTGAATGTGACGTAACGTTCACTAAAGACCGAGAACTTGTTTGCCGACACTCCCAATGTGATCTCCACACTACCACCAACATTCTCACGATCCCCAAACTTGCAGCAAAATGCTCCGAACCATTTTCCCCCGCGGAGTTCGACCCAAAAACCGGCACACTCATAAAACCAGCATCGGCCCAATGCTGCACCAGTGACATCACCTTAAAAGAGTTCAAACAACTCAAAGGTAAGATGGAAGCATCCAATCCAGAGGCAACGACAGTTGCCCAATACCTAGACAGTACACCGAGCTGGCGCACAGATCTTTACACGGCCCATGGCACGCTTATGACCCATGCAGAAAGCATTGAATTGTTTACAAAATTAGGCGTAAAGATGATCCCCGAGCTCAAGGCCCCCAGTGTCACCATGCCTTTTGATGGAGATTATAACCAAGAAAAATACGCCCAGGCCATGATAGATGATTACAAAAAGGCTGGCGTTGCCCCTGAAAATGTCTTCCCTCAATCCTTTGATCTGCAAGATATACTCTATTGGCTAAGACATGAACCCACATTTGGTAAGCAAGGTGTGTATCTTGACGGCAGGTATGATGAGGCCACATTTGACGCAGCACAACCAGAAACATGGTCGCCAACCATGGAAGAGCTTTTCGCCCAAAACATACGTATCATTGCCCCCCCTATGTGGATACTACTCACCCTAAATAGCCAAGGGGACATCGTACCTTCTGAGTACGCAAAACGTGCAAAAGCGGCTGGTCTTGAAATCATCACCTGGACACTTGAACGATCCGGGCTGCTCAACCTCGGCGGCGGCTGGTACTACACCACCATAAAAGAGGCCATCAACAACGATGGCGACATGCTGGTCGCCCTGGACGTACTGGCACAACAAGTTGGCATTCTCGGGATTTTTTCTGACTGGCCCGCAACAGTCACCTATTATGCAAATTGTAAAGGTCTATAAGGATGAGCCCGCCTACTGATGTAGGCGGGCTCATTTTATATACGTAACATATGTCCCCCGGCCTATTTGTCCTTAACCGGGGGGAACCAAGGTCTCTGTTTATTTCTTGGCAGCAATTGCAGCTCGTGCCGCCGCCAACCGTGCCAAAGGCACTCGGTACGGTGAACAGGATACGTAGTCTAGGCCAAGCTCATGGCAAAGGGCAATTGATTTTGCTTCACCACCATGCTCACCACAGATTCCAAGTTTAATATTTGGATTTGCCTTTCTTCCCTTCTCAACCGCTATACGCATCAACTCACCAACACCATCAGGGTCAATGGTTTCAAATGGGTTATCCGGCAAAATACCGTGGACCATATATTCGATGAGAAATCCGGACTCAGCATCATCCCTGGAAATACCATAGGTGGTCTGGGTCAGGTCATTGGTACCAAAAGAGAAGAAATCTGCGCATTCAGCAAGCTTATCCGCTGTCAGTGCCGCCCGCGGTATCTCAATCATGGTGCCAAACTTATAATTGATCTCTAGTTCCTGCTCCTCCATTACCTTTTTGGCTTCAACTTCGAGGAGTTCACGTAGAAATTTCAATTCATTGACATGGCTTGTCAGAGGAATCATAATTTCAGGTCGTACGTCACCACCCTCTTTAGTCACAAGACATGCAGCCTCAATAATGGCCCTCACCTGCATACGTGGCAGATCAGGAAAATGAATACCCAGCCGAACCCCACGCAAGCCGAGCATTGGGTTATCTTCCCTCAACATCTCCACACGCTCCAGAACCTTTTCTTTGATGCGAACCTCTTTGAGCAGGTCATCAATTGCGGCAAGATTTGGCGCATGTTGCAACTGTATCTTTAAATCTGACAACTCGCTCATGAGAGAAACATGGTCGGGGAGAAATTCATGCAACGGCGGATCAATCAGCCGGATAACCACGGGCAGACCGTCCATAACACGAAAAAGTCCTGTAAAGTCTTCTCTTTGGTAGGGCAGGAGCGATTTGATCGCCTCACTTCGCTGCACTTCCATTTCTGCAAGAATCATCTGCTGCACAAAAGGAAGGCGTTCTGTTTCCATAAACATGTGCTCAGTCCTGCAGAGACCAATACCTTCGGCCCCGTATTCCCTGGCACGTGCAGCATCCACAGGATAATCAGAGTTGGCCCAAACGCCAAGGGTACGAAACTCATCCGCCCAAGAGAGCAGTTTCAGCAACCACTTATCTTTTAGGTCAGGTTGTTTTGTTTCAATATTTCCGAGAAATATTTCCCCCGTTGTACCATCAACAGAGATACACTCTCCCTCTCTGATCACTTTGTTTCCTACGGTGATCTGTCTCCTGGTAAAATCGATATCCATTTCATCAACACCGACAACGGCAGGGGTGCCGAACTGCCGGGCAACAAGGGCTGCATGGCTTGTTCGCCCGCCCCTACTCGTTACTATCCCCTGGGCTGCAAGCATCCCATGGACATCGTCTGGCCGCGTTTCAGGCCGAACCATAATAACGTCTTTACCTTCCTGCTTACCCCACAATTCTGCAAGGTCAGCATCAAGAGCGACCACTCCAACAGCTGCTCCAGGAGAGACATTAAGGCCGGTGGCAAGCAACTTATCGTCCCGTGCCGCATCTTTTTTCGCCTGGCGATCAAACTGTGGATGAAAGAAAAAGTCGATAAGATCGGGGCTAACCCGCATCAACGCCTCTTCCTTGGTTATCAGTCCCTCTTCTACCATATCAACGGCTATTCTTACAGCGGCCTGGGAGGTTCTTTTTCCATCTCTTGTCTGCAACATCCAGAGTTTACCTTTTTCTATGGTAAACTCGACATCCTGCATGTCTCGGTAATGCTTTTCAAGGAGTACTGCAATTCGTTCAAACTCTGCATGCACAATCGGCATGTCAGCTTTAAGCTCAGACAGGTCTTTAGTCATGCGAATACCAGCCACAACATCTTCACCCTGTGCATTAAGCAGATAATCTCCTTCAATCTTCTTTTCGCCGGTGGTACCACTTCTAGTCAAAGCAACACCGGTGCCACTGTCATCACCAAGGTTTCCATAAACCATAGTGACAATAGTTACCGCAGTCCCTAAATCATGGGAAATACCCGCAGCATTTCTATAGTCGATGGCGCGCTTGCCGTTCCAACTCATAAATACAGCTTCCGTTGCCATTTGCAGCTGGGCGTAGGGTTCTGTTGGAAAATGGTGATGGGTGTGAAATCTGAAAATATTCTTAAATTCTTCAGTGACGGCCTTCCAATGTTCAGCTGTAAGCTCAGCATCGGTTTTCACCCCGGCTTCCTGACGTGTTCGACTGATAACTTGTTCGAATTTATTGTCGGGGATATGCATAACGACGCTACCAAACATCTGGATCAGCCTGCGATATAGATCATAGGCAACCCTCGCATCCCCTGTACTTTCGATCAAACCTTCAACGGTCTCATCATTCATTCCGAGATTGAGCACCGTATCCATCATGCCAGGCATGGAAAACTTTGCACCGGATCTACAGGAAAGCAACAATGGATTTTTGGGATCTCCAAAGGTTTTTCCTGTAGCTGCTTCAATTTCGCCAAGGGAGGTGGTCAGTTGCTCCCACAGCCCCTCGGGTAACTTCTCTCCCAAGGACAGATATTCATTACACGCTTCAGTTGTGATGATAAAACCATCAGGAACGGGAACCCCGATACGAACCATTTCCGCTAGATTTGCTCCCTTGCCACCAAGCAAACCACGTACATTATCCCAAGAACCACCAACATACTCTTCAATTGCATCGAGTTCGTTGAACCGATACACCCATTTTTTACTCATTTACCATCTCCTGAGAAACCACTATTCAATAAAGCTGATCATCTTTAGAACAAACATTGATCTGCAAAATACACAAAAATCTAACAAAGGGAAACAACTGAATTACATTTCCTCAGCGTTTCAGCCAACAGAGGATAACATACTGATTAAATGCGATTTTACCAGTGTGTCACTTAAAAAAGGTAACACACAGCTCGGAGGTAACCGAGCAAGACCGCTCAGACCAGAGCCCAGGCGATACAAGATGTACTCCATCTTTTGACCAGAAAAAACTTCTACCAAGCCCCCACGAATAGGCTCGTCCCTAGGGTACTCCTAAGCGCACAAACTATTTATCTCTTTGATATTAGGCTAATATATCTTATACTAATGGATACTCACAAAAACCCTATGCTCCCATGACGTCCGCCAAGAAGAAGTCTTCTGGCCAAAGCTAATCACTTAGCATAAACGACATTCAGCCCCATAACCAAGCTCGGAATTTCACTGTATTTTTTTATCAGCATGCAATTTTTCTTGTAGCTTTTACAGAGATATAAAAGACAATTTTATGTGGCTCCGCCGCTTACCTGAAAACAAGACAAGGTTCATAACCAATGCAGGTAAGAAGAGTCGTGCCGATCACCTCGACCAGTGACAGACGTTATCTACTAAGCAGATGTCTCTTTGCAAAACATGGGCCCCTCAAAAGGAGTGGTAGTGACTCAAACAACCAAAGGACTCTACATCGTCTTGCTCAGTATCCACGGACTCATCCGCTGGCATAACCTCGAACTGGGACGTGATGCGGATACTGGTGGTCAAACGCTCTATGTGGTTGAGCTGGCCCAGTCGTTAATCAAGCAGCCAGGGATCAGCCATGTTGATCTGATCACCCAGCGTGTGGTCGACCTCAACGTCTCAAAAGACTATGCACAACCACTTGAAATACTCTCTGACAATCTTCGAATCGTTCGAATTGACGCCGGCCCAGAAAAATACCTCGCAAAGGAAGAACTTTGGGATCATCTCGATTTTTTCACAGACAATCTCAACGCTTTTTTCCGTGCAAACAACTCCTTTCCAGACATCATCCACAGCCACTATGCGGATGCCGGCTACGTCGGCTCACACCTCGCAAGACAGCTGGGAATACCACTCATCCACACCGGCCATTCCCTTGGCAGGGTCAAGCGAAGTCGCCTCCTCGCCAGCGGCCTGAAACCCCATGAAATCGAAAACCGATTCAAAATGAGTAGACGAATCGAGGCCGAAGAACAGACCCTCGCAACCGCAGAACGGGTAATAACCAGTACCCGGCAGGAAATTGCAGAGCAGTATGAACTGTACGATCACTATCAGCCTGACCAGATGCGGGTCGTACCTCCAGGCACCGACCTTAACCAGTTCACTGCCTATACAGGTAATGAATTATCCACCCCTCTGTTTGAGGAATTGACCAGGCATCTGAGGGCTCCGCACAAGCCTATTATTCTGGCTCTTTCACGTCCGGACCGGCGTAAAAATATCACTGCACTCATTGAAGCATTTGGCCAATCCCCCCACCTTCAGGATTTGGCCAACCTCGTCATCATCGCCGGTAACCGTAATGACATTGACGATCTCGACGATGGTGCTCAGGAGGTTTTTCATGAGCTACTGATTACCATCGACCGTTACGATCTGTACGGAAAAGTCACCTTACCCAAACACCATCAACGCGACCAAGTGTCGCTCATCTACCAAATCACAGCGGCCTCCGGGGGCGTATTTGTCAACCCGGCACTCACAGAACCTTTCGGCTTAACCCTCCTTGAGGCCGCAGCCTGTGGTTTACCCATTGTCGCCACCGAAGACGGCGGCCCCCAAGACATCATTATTAACTGCAACAACGGCTTTATGATCGATCCACTTGAGCCTGCAACAATCACAATAGCCCTATTAAAATTATTACAAGACACAGATTTATGGCAGAGGTTTTCCAGCCAGGGATTGTGCGGGGTTAAAGAAAACTATTCGTGGAAAGCACATACAAAACGCTACGTTAAGATCATCACCCCCATCGCCGAACATTCAGAACAATTGCACCGTAAACCTGTACGCAGGCGAACTGGTTTGTATCGTGACCGTGCCATAGTCAGCGACTTTGACCACAACTTGATAGGCGATAGTCGATCACTCAAAAAACTGGTGAAGCTCCTGCAACATTATCGCACCAGTTGCCATCTTATCATTGCCACCGGCAGACGCCTCGATTCCGCCTTAAAACTCAAGAAAAAACACAAAATCCCAGGCCCCGATGTGCTCATTACCAGTAGCGGCACAGAGATCTATCACGCCCCAAAACTGACCGCCGATACCGCCTGGTCCAGACATATCGACTATCAATGGTCGCCCCACAGAGTAAAGAAACTCCTGGTTGATTTTCCGGGTCTAAAACTCCAGCCCAATAAAGAGCAGAGCCGCTTCAAAATCAGTTATTATATTGACCCTGAGAAAGCGGATATTGAAGAAATTAAGCAATTATTACATCGCAATGAACAGGCAGTTTTTGTGCAAGCAGCGTTTGGACAATTTCTTGACATCCTTCCCCTACGGGCCTCGAAAGGCAAGGCATTGCGCTACGTTGTCGAACAGTTGAACATCCCACTTGGTTCAGTTTTTGTTGCAGGTGGCTCGGGGGCGGATGAAGATATGATGCGCGGAAATACTCTGGCGGCAGTGGTTGCCAACCAGCACCAGGACGAGTTGGCTCAACTCGATGATATTGAACGGATCTATTTATCCGCCCCGCCCAATGCTGCTGGCATACTAGAAGCTCTTGAATTTTACGATTTTTTTAACACCTGCAAAGATCCACGGGAAACGAGGTAGGGTAATGAAGACCAGCAGATTACTCTTATGTACCGACATGGACCGCACGATTATTGCCAATGGGCCCCAGCCCCAACACCCGGAGGCCCACCAACGATTTTGTCAACTCTGCCGCTTACCTCAAGTTACGCTGATTTATGTAACCGGGCGCTCGCTGCAACTCGTAGAACAGGCCATAGCAGAGCATAACTTGCCGGTTCCAGAATATGCCATTACAGATGTCGGTTCAAAAATCTACCAGCACATCCAGAGGTCATGGCAAGAAATGGACACCTGGCAACAGCAGATACAAAAAGACTGGCGGGGGAAAACCCCTGACCAACTCCACCAGGTACTGGCCGGAATCCCCGCACTAACACTGCAGGAAGAAAGCAGACAAAACGACCATAAACTCAGTTATTATCTCTCGGTAAACGTTGACCAGCACCAAATCATCGACCACCTTGAACAGCAATTAACCGAGCTAGGGGTTGCCGCCAGCGTGATTTATAGTGTTGATACACAAAAAGACACTGGTCTTATTGATATACTGCCACGAAGTGCGACTAAATTAGACGCTATCTACTTTCTCCAGCACCACTTAGACTATCTCCTTGAGGAAATAGTTTTTGCCGGAGACAGCGGTAACGACTTACAGGTACTGGCAAGTCCCATTCGTTCGATTCTTGTGGCCAATGCGGATCCTGAGATCAGACGTCAGTCCCTGCAATTAGCGGCAATAAACGCTTGTACCAATAGCCTCTACCTGGCCCAACAGGATAACGCCCCCCTCGGTGGTAATTACACAGCGGGGGTCTTACAAGGACTTGTATTTTTCTTTCCAGAAATCGAAAAACTAATGGAACTATCATGACCAACTTGCCTGGACCATATATTTTTGGTGAAGTACTTTTTGACTGTTTTCAAACGGGTGAACAGATTCTCGGTGGAGCGCCGTTCAATGTTGCCTGGCATCTCCAAGCTCTAGGCCATGCACCCCTGCTAATATCGAGGGTGGGTCATGACATTCAAGGCAACAAGGTCCTTGGGGCAATGGCCAAATGTGGCATGGACACACGGGCGGTACAGGTTGATACGACATACCCCACAGGCCAAGTCCAAGTTACAATTCACAACAACGAACCCCACTACAATATTGTTAGCAATAGTGCCTTCGACTTCATTTCTGCAGAACAACTTCCCCAGACACAGGCCCATGGAATTTTTTACCACGGAACACTTTGCCTACGCAATCCGATATCCCACAGCGCCTACCAGCGATTCAGCCAAAATAAAGATTTGCCTATCTTTGTAGATATTAATCTACGTTCACCTTGGTGGCATCGAGATGAGGTCTTTACCTGTCTCAACAAGGCACATTGGGCAAAAATGAACAGTGAAGAGCTACAACTGCTGGATAAAACAGCAGACGACATACAACAGCAGATGGCGAAGCTCCAGACACGCTGTGGCCTGGAACAACTGATAGTTACCCGTGGCGACCAAGGCGCCCTCATCAGAACCGCCACGGGTGACTTCCATTCGCTACGACCAGACAAAGTCGAGGATATGTTGGATAGCGTAGGGGCCGGTGATGCCTTCAGCGCTGTCTATATCCACGGATTATTGGCGGGCTGGCCAATTGATAAAAACCTGCACCATGCCCAACAATTCGCAAGTAAAATCCTTGAATTACGTGGTGCAACAACCGACAGCCCAAACTTTTACCGCGATTTTTTGACATCCATTTCAATGAAACCTGCCTGACCTGAAGAAAGATTCGGCTTACAGGTCCTGATGGAGTTTCAACAGTACCGAAATAAATGTTTATGAAGGTAGACTATGTACGAACAGGTATCCCATACGCTTCTCAACGAGATTCTAAACCGCATCAAACCAGAAATATCCGAGCAAGATTTGCGCCATTTTTACACTCGGCTGGGGGCGAACTTTTACGGCATCCATTCTCTCTTTCAGAAACTCTATGGAGATAGAGACGACTTTGTCGAGCAGGCCCAAAAGCTGGTCGAAATAATGGCGCTACAGTATATCAGGCGACCGAAGAATTTACGCCAACTCGATCTTGATCGGGAAAAGGATTACAACTGGTTTCTCAATCAGAAATGGGTCGGGATGGCTCTGTATTGCAAAGGATTTGCTGACAACCTGCCAAGCCTTAGGAAGCGGTTACACTATTTCCAGGATTTAGGCATAAACTTGGTCCATGTCATGCCAATTCTGCGCTGTCCTGAAGGGAGCAGTGATGGGGGCTATGCCATCAGCGATTTCAGAGAAATCAATCCAGAACTCGGCACACTAAAAGATGTTCAGCAGTTGGGCCACGAGATGAGTAAACGTGGCATTCTGCTGGTACTCGATGTCGTTGTCAACCACACTTCCGACAAGCATTACTGGGCACGCTGCGCCAAGGCCGGAGAGAAAAAATACCAGGACTATTACTACACCTTCACCAGCCGCAATATCCCGGATATGTTTGAGCAAAGCATGCCTGAAATATTTCCTGAAACTGCACCTGGGAATTTTACTTGGGACGAAGAAATGGGCCGCTGGGTGATGACCGTATTTAATGATTTCCAATGGGATCTCAACTACAGTAACCCATCAGTTTTCATCGAGATGCTCAACATTATTCTCTTTTGGGCCAACCAGGGTGCCGATATTTTACGCCTTGATGCGGTCGCATTCCTGTGGAAGAAAATTGGCAGTTCCTGTCAAAACGAGCGTGAAGCGCATCTGATCCTGCAACTGCTAAAAGACTGTTGCCAGGTCACGGCTCCCGGGGTTGTCTTCATTGCCGAGGCGATTGTCGCCCCGGTGGAGATGGTTAAATATTTCGGCGAAGATGCCGTCATCGCCAAAGAGTGTGAGATCGCCTATAACGCCACCTTCATGGCCCTATTGTGGGATGCGGTGGCAACCAAGAATGCACGCCTCTTGAACCAGGGAATCAAAAGCCTACCGGTCAAACTCGACCGAGCCACTTGGCTCAACTATGTCCGTTGTCACGATGACATCGGCCTGGGTTTTGACGACCGGGACATCTTGCTCTGCGATTATGAACCCAGCAAACATCGAAAATTCTTGATCGATTACTTCACTGGAGATTTTAATAATTCCCACGCGCGGGGACTACCTTTTGGCCAAAACCCTAAGACCGGCGACAGCCGTATCTCCGGTTCTCTTGCCTCACTGGCCGGCCTGGAACACGCACTGGAAACCGGTGACAATAAAGCCATCAACGATTCAGTAAAGTTGATCCTGCTCCTGCATGGTATGATCCTGTCTTTCGGCGGCATTCCGCTACTTTATTACGGAGATGAAATCGGCACCCTTAACGACGATTCATACCGTGACGACCCCAACAAAAAGGGGGATACACGCTGGGTACACCGACCATCGATTAACTGGGAGAAAGCAGAGCAAAGAAACACACCTGGAACCATCGAGTATGAGATCTTCAGCGCCCTGAAAAGGATGATTGCGGTCAGAAAAGAAATCGATGTCTTTGCCGATTTTAACAATCGAGAGCTTATCGAGGTAGAAAACCCGCACCTGTTTGTGTTCGGCCGTTACCATGTGCAGCACCCCAACAACCAGGTCCTGATTGTTGCCAACTTTAGTGACACACCCCAGCATCTCAACTTAGAAGAGTTGGGGGGATGGCAGAGTCAGCACAGGAATTTGGTGGATCTCTATCGTGGAGAAAGTCCAGACATCTTTAAAAGCAATTTGGTGGTTCCAGGATTCAGCTTTTACTGGTTGCGTGGGAGGTGATGCAGGTTCACGTTTTCTTGTTAATAAACCGAGGCAAGTTATCTTTACTATAAAAATATCGCAAAAAAGTTACACGAAAAGGTAGATTTAAGAGAACAGTAGCGCTGCATGTCGGAAGTAATAGGCAAACATCTGTAACACAAGACTATGGTTGGCGGACCAGCACATGGCTACACCCGCCAACCACGCTGTCTAAAGAATACTTTGTACCTGCTGTAAATATTCCCTACCTATCCTTTTCCCCCAGACCTCATAGAGCCTATCGCAATCCTTAATCATTGCAGCTTTATCTTCTTTGGAGAGCTGATAGAACGTCACACCCGATTCTTTTGCCGCTGCAATCTGATCTTTCTCCTGTTGCCGAGTCAACTCCCTCGCAATAGCACTTTCTTCTTTTACGACCCGCAAGAATACTTCCTGTAGATCTGCCGGTAATTTGTTCAACCAGCGCTTATTGATAATGTGTATATACAAGCCCTGGGCATAATCAAGCTGGGTATAATATTTGGCTACAGTAAATTTCTTGGAGATACTGCAAACTATTGGAGTGTGGTCCAGACCATCAATCACCCCTGTTTGCAGGGCCTGGGAAACATCCGGCCAGGGAAGAACAGAAAATTTCAATTTCCAGGCCTTGTATACATCGATATTAACGGGTGCCTGGGCAATACGAAAATTTACCCCCTGCGCCTGCTTGCGGGTTGCCACAGGTTTTGTTGTTGCCCAACCATAGGAACCGTAGCCTGTAAAATCAATTACCTGCATGCCTTTAGACAGTGCAGCATCCCGAAAAGGAGCCCACAGCAGCTCATTTTTTCTAAACTTTTCGAGCTTATCAAAACTGTCCACAACATAGGGCAGGTTGACAATACCGAGTGCCGGAGCGATATTAGCAGCAGCAACCGATGAACTCATCATTCCCTGCACCGCTCCAAACTTCAATTTATTGATCACATCTTTTTCGCCACCCAGTTGTGACAAGGGCCTAAAATCAACATAAATACGGCCATTGCTTTCCTCCCATAGACGATCACGGATCTTAAAGCCAACAGCAACACCTTCAATTGCAGGATGGCCAACACAAGAAAGTAGATAGACAAATTCCGCTTTTGAAGGATCAAAAGAAGGTCTCCAGTTCTCTAATGAATCTTTTGCAAACCCGACAGAACACGACAAAAACCCCAGCAGCAAAACGGAAACGAGCCAGCACATATTTCTTAAAAAAGTCATCATTTGCCTCCTGCAATTTGATAGATAACACAATGGTCTTACGAAAGAACTCCCCAAGAAGTACCAGAAGTTGCCCAGAAAATCAGTAGCAAATCCTCTCTCAGCTCCGTTGAGCAGGTGACCACGCAGCCACGAAACACTCACTTATTCAGCACAGCAAGAGCAAAACCTAACCAACAAGCCAAAACCCCAGCTCTTGCCTAATTTTATTCGTAACAAAACAGTTACAGCCGTACTTAATTCATTAAATGATTTGCGCCACTCGATAGTTTATGGTAATGAAGAACTCAAAAACAAGGACATACGCTATGTTCAGCATAGTCACAACCAAATTATCGCCCCGAGGTCCTCAATGAAGAAACTATTCACAACCATGCTCCTTCTTTCTCTTTGCCTGCCCGGAGCCCTATTGGCCGCGACAGAAAAAAAGAGTCCCCTTGCCGCTTGGCAAGCGGATTTTAATCCTAAGACCGCAGAATATACCTACATCCTCTCGAATGTATCTCATCCTGTCATCGAAGGTGTTGCCGTGGGGTACGCGATCCGCGATCAGGTTTGGAAAAAATCTGATGGAAGGCTCTATGTTGACTTCCGCCCCCTGTCCCAGATGGGTGGTGAAAAAGATGTTCTTGCCAAACTTAAACTTGGTGCCATCCAGGGAATGATGATTTCTTCAGTTGCTGCGGCCAATGTATCTGACCTTTTAGGAATTGTTAACCTGCCATTTGTAGTGGATACCTTTGACAAACTCGATACATTTAGAAACACTCAAGAGACGTGGAAACCATTTGCCAACGGGGCACTGAGACAAGGCCTTATTGTAGCCGACATAACCGGATATGGCCCTTATGGCTGGGCAACAACAACCCCTGTAAAAACAATTGACGATGCCCAGCAAACAAATTTTCGCATTGCCCAGGCTCCTGTTAATACAGATATCTACAAGGCGTGGAAGCTAAAATTTACTGTTATGCCATGGCCAGACGTAGCCCAAGCCTTGCAAACAGGTGTTATTACCGGACTTGACCACACTGCAATCGTCTGTAACATCACCAAAAAATTCACCATAGCCAAGTCTTTTACCGAGTTAAATTACGCCCAAGGCCTCTTTGTGCACCTGGTTAACAAGCGTTGGCTGCAAAGACTGCCCCAGGACCTTCAGGATATTCTTTTAGGTGTCATTGCAGAAGAAAGTAAAAAATCGAGGGCAGCGACTCGTGTCCAACACCAAGAGCAAATCAAAAAAGCCAAAGAATCGGGAGTAAAATTCATCACACTGTCCGACAGCGACATAGCCACTCTTAAAAAGATGGCGGAACCTGTACTTCAAAAGTGGCGTGCTAAAATTGGACCTGAGTACTTGGAAACTGTGCGAAAAACTCTTGGCAGACAAGAGCTCGTCCAGTAAAGGGGACGTCTGCGGCTTACAACAAGAAAGTGTAGAGATGGGGCCTAATCCGCTTGCCTTATCTCTATTTTTTTGTTTTTTATCGATACTACCTTTCAATATGCAAAATTGACGTATCAGCACTGTAACTCATTAGAGCTTGACTATCTCTTCAAAGTACGGGAAAAGCAAGGTCTACAACTAACAACCACGCTCTTTGCCCTTCACAAACAGTGGTTTGTCCAATTTAAACGTTACGATAGATATGTTTATAAAAATTTTCAAAACCGTCGACCGTGTCTTTTTAAGAGTTGAAGAATGGTCTCTTTTTCTTACCGTCGGTATCGCGCTCTGCACGGCCATGGCCAACGTCATCCTACGCAAGGTTACCAGTGACCTGAGTCTCTACTGGTCCGATGAAGTTGTACGAAAAGTAATATTCTTTTCGACATACATCGGCTGCGTCGCCGCAATACGCAACCGCTCTCTTATACGAATTGACGCTCTCCCACAGATGCTGCCAATACTAAGACGCCCACTCACTCAATTTTCACATCTGGCGGTTCTTATCTTTTCTCTGATTATGATCTACCTCGGGGTGCAGATGACATACATGATGTATTTGGACGAATACGCCCGTACTGCAACCTTGCAAATCCCCGAGTACTTCTTTTATGCGGTCCTACCGCTTATGGGCTTCATGATGTTTTTCCGCACCCTTATTGTTATGCGTGAAGACTGGACCGGCATTAAAGACATTACAGGAGAGCAATAGATCATGGACAACAGCTACCTTCTTATCTTTGCCCTGCTACTTGGTCTCCTTTCCACAACAGTGCCCGTTTTTATAGCACTTTTTTTCACAGGTATGGTTGGCCTCGTCTGTCTGGTTGGTATCGATCCACGGATTGTTATTGAAGTACTCTATCGGAGCATGGATAAATTTGCACTTGTTGTTGTTATGTTTTTCGTTCTCTGCGGCAACATCATGACCACAGGTTCCATTGTTAAGAAACTGATAAATATCGCCAATGTTATGGTGGGATTTTTGCCTGGCGGTCTTGCCATGGCCGGTATTCTTGCCTGTGGATTTTTTGGAGCCATCTCAGGGTCTACCGTTGCAACCGTAGTTGCCATCGGTGGGTTTATGATTCCAGCCCTTATCGAAAACGGCTACGATGAAAAGTTTTCCGTAGGAATCATGACAACCTCTCCCATTCTTGGCGTCATCATCCCCCCATCCATCGCCATGATCCTCTACGCGATGGTCAGTAATGATCAACTGGAAGCACTTTTTCTCACCGGTTTTATACCGGGGATAATCATCATGCTCTCCATGAGCCTGTATGCGTATGTCGCCTGCAAAAAAATGGGTATGAAACGACGACCGAAACCATCTCTTGCCGAGGTTATTTCAGTCATCAAGGAAAGTATCTGGGCATTGATGTTGCCGGTACTCATCTTTGGCGGTATATATTCCGGACTTTTCACGGCCAACGAGGCCGCTGTCGTTGCCTGTTTTTACGCATTTTTTGTAGAAATCGTGTTTCATAAAGATATGAAGCTGGCCGATATCAAAAAGGTCATCGTTTCTTCGGCACTCACCTCAGCCACACTTCTTATCATCGTCGCGGGTGCTTCAGTTTTTGGCGAATATCTTACCTTTGAACAGATACCTGGAAAAATTGCCGCAGTTGTTGTGGATAATATTTCGTCCCCATGGGTCTTTCTTCTTTCTGTGAATATACTCCTGCTATTTATCGGCATGTTCATGGACATTATCTCAGCCACCCTCATTCTCACTCCGATTTTTCTGCCTCTCCTCAGTAAATTCGGTATCGACAGCATGCATTTTGGTCTTATCATGACCATTAACCTGGGTATTGGTTACTGCACCCCACCACTTGGGGTCAGTCTGTACATCTCCGGGGCCACCGTTGACAGGGATATCGTCTACGTCACCAAGGCGGTACTCCCATTTCTGCTCATCCAGATTGTTATTTTATTCATCCTCACCTTTGTGCCTGATATCGTCCTGTTCCTGCCACGCCTTGTGTATGGCTACAGTGGCTAAGCCACATTACCCCATTGTCATTGCGCGGATCCAGATTCAAAGTTTTTTGCAAAACCCCTCCGTCTGCTGCTAAATATTTTTCATTGCAACATATTTAGCAGGGCTTTACTCTACATGTAGACCGTGATTTTATGCGCCGATCAGGCGGAAGATCAGGAGTAGGAGTTCTGCACCAACCAATCATCTTTTACCAAACCATTACCAACAGGCGAACGTAGCGACTCCTTTGAGCTACTTTTCCAGGCATATTTAGCATCTATTGAAGTTGATATTGTACTCGTAACAGCCTTGCTGTGAAAACGAACGTCCACCGATGTTAGTGAATACTACTAGGGGAATAAAGATGGCAAGAAAAAGAATTGGCGTGTTAATAGGTGGCTCTGGTCTTATAGGTGGTACTATTGTTAATTTTTACAAAAAATACCATCCTGACACGATGGATATCCGCGCCCCCAGCAGTAAGAAACTCTCCCTTAGACAAGAAGCTGATATTCGCAGATACCTCCTTGAAGTAAAACCGGACTTTGTCATTAACACTGCAATGGCCAACCTCGGTTCTGATGGTCAACTCGCCTATGAGGTCAACTACAAAGGACCAATCAATATTGCACGGGCAACCAATGCCCTTGGCATCCCATTCATACATATCAGCTCTGCTGCTGCCCTGCCTTCCGGGGTTAACCTGAAAGAGGAAGACACTCTTCCCCTCACTCCTCTTCTGAGTAATTACGCAAAATCAAAGTTAATGGCCGAGGCAACCCTCAAGGTGATGGCTGAGCAAGGCGGCCTTGATTACAGCTGTATTCGCCTGGCCATCGTTTACGGTGCACATGACCATAAGATCCAAGGCTTTCACCGCTTATTGTTTTCGGTGGCAGATGAGGCGATTCCTGCTCTTTTCACCAAAAAGAATACACTCCATTCGTACACCAACGCCCGCAAACTGCCCCACTTCATTCACCATATTCTCGAGAACAGGGATGAATTCAGTGGCAATACCTATCATTTTGTAGATAAAGATCCTGTTGATCTGGCAACTCTCATCCTCACAATCAAGTCCTACCTTAACCTTGACAAACCACGGGAAGTTTACATCCCGTTCAGGCTGGCAAATTATGGAAAGAATTTAATTGATCTACTTCTCAAAGGGGTGCGCAAACTTGGCATACAGGCGGCAACACCTCCAGAACTCATGTTTCTTGATAGTCTTTACAACCCGCAAACTCTGTCGCCTGCAAAACTCAATTCATCTTCCTTTGTAGACCCTATGCCAGAGGAAACGATCTTCACACGACTCCCCGAGCTGGTCGTTTACTATCTATCACGTTGGACCCACGAGAACCTCATCACCACCTTCAAAGACATCCTTGATGAAGCATCTGTAGAAGATATATTTGATCAGGACCCCCAGAGATTACTCGACTTAGTACACGCCCAAGGACTTCAACCTTTTGCAGATATGAGCGAAGAGAACCAGCCCACATGTCTAAAGGCCAAACACCGATAGACGATGAGAACGCAGTAACAACACCAGGCTGAGATGCTTTTTACAGGAGATATAAAATGGACACTAAAATACTCGTACCCTATGATGACTCAGCCACGGCCCAGATCACCATTGCAACCATTATAAAAAGAAAAGACCATTTTTCAAAAAAACTCACCCTTCTTTATGTGATTAATAACGATCAATTGGCATATAGAATGATTCCGGATTTCCAGGTTGAAATGGTGAAAGAAAATGCCACCAAGGCGGGTAAACTGCTACTCAAGCGCATGGACGAAAAGCTTACTGAAGCGGGCTTTAACTGTGAACTTATCCTGGAGTTCGGCGACCCAGGACCCATCATTGCCCACACGGCAAACAGCAAAAATTATCAGCTTGTGGTCATTGGCAGACACGAGGGCGGAGGAGAGATTAGAGACGTAATCTTCGGCTCTGTGGCCAACCACGTCCTCCACAACGTATCCTGTCCCGTATTACTTTTTTAATCGGTTCTTCTTACGTTACCTGGGGCATGTCCCCTGTTCCAGGTATCGTCGTCCCCCGGTCCTCTTCAAATTTCAAGTAACAATAGGGGCCAAGACCAGCCCCACTTACAGACTAGAATGCGCAGAAAAGTGGCAACGCTACTCATTTTTAAATTGGAAGTATATAAAACAACATGCACTGAGCAACAGTATCAGCGTACCACTGAGAAACGAGACGCTTAGACTAAAGGAAACTGCGAGAATCCCACCTATTAAGGGACCGGTGGTGTGGCCAATATCCATTATAGAACCGAGCATACCCATGGCAGAACCATGGCTTTCGGCTTTACTCAGATCTGCGATATGCGCAGCACTTGCAGACGTTACAATTGAAAGAGCTAAGCCAAGAAGAACTGAAGAGAACAAAAGCGTTAAAAAGGTAAAAGAAAATGCCAGAAGCAGCATACACCCCGCGGCCAACACCGTGCCGCAAACGATTTGCACAGGTCGTTGATGACCATCTGAAAAACGGCCAAGAACAGGTTTAGACACAGCTATTGTAAATATCTGGGCAGAAATACATATACCTATTTCCCATGGAGTTAGCCCCACAGTCAGCCCCCGTAACGGCAGGAATGTTTCAAAGATCCCATAGGCAAAAAGAATGGCCGCTTCAACGGCGCAGGTTATCATAATCGCCGTATCAGAAAACAGCTCGACTACTCCCTGGCGAAAATTCACCTTGTCTTTGATTACCTGTTGAGCGCCTTGGCCTTCCGGCCTTAGCGGTAACAAAAACATCGCCAAGAAAGCCCCCAGCCCCGCAATCCCACAAACAATGTACAAACTGGTAAAACCCAAGGTCCCATCCGAGGCAGAAACGGCCAGAATAAGTCCTCCTAATGCGGGGGCCGAAAAACGGCCAAGCAAGGTGGCGGTGGCAAACCAGCCCATCTTCTCCCCCCTGGAACCTCCGTATAAATCGGCGACATAGGCCATGGCAACCGGACCAAAAATGGCAGTGGCCAGTCCATGGTAGAAACGAACAACACCAATCTGCCAAGCCTCCGCCGCAAAGAGATAGCCAAAGGGTGCGGTGGCAAAAACAAAACCAGAAAGTAATAGCATCCTGTGTCTGCCAATTTTATCAGACAAATACCCTGCTGGAAGACTAAAGATAATACCGGTAAATGCCGAAATACCGGCTATAAAACCGACCTGCATCTGGTCGCCACCGAGCTGCGTTATCAGCAGAGGCAATGCAGGATTCTTTGAAATTGTTGAGCTAAAAACAGCAAGTAAGCCTATGGCACAAAGGATCTTGAAAGGTGTAAGTTTCGACATTATTGTGTCTGGGTGTAGCCTACCTGTGAGGCGAGGAGCCTAACCTCTCCATAAGCCGCCGAGACGAGTCGCTGTCCAGTAGTTATGAGCATTCAACTGGCTTGTATTTTCATCAGGCTTTGAATTTCATCATGATAGCGATAATAACGTTCAGTGGTAATGTCGTTTTTGCCATATTTTATCTCGTCTCTGAGAATTTCTTTGAACCGTGTTTCCGCTTCACGTTCATCATCGATTTGTACTATTCCGTCGTGGATGATATCAACCAGACGATCCGCATAGATAATCACTCTTTCCTCAAGAAGATGCAGGGTATAGTCTTTTACAGGCAGACCGAGTTCAACGGCCTCTTCCTCGGTGAGTCCCCCACGAATATGCTTTTCCATAATGGCATTAACCGCTGCTGGTAAACCAAGGTCTGCCCCTTTTTCGGCACCTAGTAAGCCATGGGTAATTCCATGTGTTGTAGTTTTCCCAAGATCGTGAAAGAGGGCACCTCGACCTAGCAGAACCATGTCTAGATCTCCCTGCATACGGCGGCCGATCTCAAGTGCTTTCTCGGCAACCTGGAGAGAATGCTCTAGGTCTTCTGCAACCATGCCCTGCTCCTTCAGTAGAGCAATATCTTCTTTTCTAACGGTGTAGTCAGCCATTAATATTTTCTCCCTCGGATTCCAAAGTAAGCGTAGGCATCGGTCATTTTTTCTTCATACTCTTTCTTCAGTTTTGCGAACTTTTTATCCATATCCTCGCGGAGGTGATTTATGTATTCGACAACACCCTCTTCGCCAAATTTTTCGAAAATTATGGGTGTAAAATCTGCAATACGGGTAAAATCATGGCGTTCATTTTTATGGGCAGGATCATCAACCCAGTCATGGACTTCCTTCCACTCGTTACCAGTTCTCTCCAGACTACTCGCATAGTGTTGTTTAGTTGGTGGCATTATTCCCCTCCCTGCATTATTTTTTAATTGAATAATTTGCCAGCAAACCATCAAATATAGTGGTCGCCAGCTCTATCCGTTTAAAATCATCACTACTCGTAGCAACGATTGAATCTAAAATTGCGTGTATTCCTGCAGTTTCCGGAAGCCCAAAGGAATCGTCTTTCAGGTCAATATCATGAATGAGCTTTGCAATTGTCCCCAGGCCTCTATCACCTGCGCAAAACGTCTGCACTAAGACTTCAAAGGTACACATATCCCCCTGATGGGTATATTCCGCCTCCCGCATATCGAAACGAAATTCATTATCACTCACTTCGTAGTGGGAATCTTTTGTGAATTTAAACGAAGCTTCATGGTCAATAAAGCGCTTGATAAGCCAGGCACTAGCAATTCTATCCACATAAACATTGCTCTTAGTCACCCAGGTATATCCCGAGAGTTCAAGCTCTGTTGCAAGGGGCAGACGCTCTTTCCCGCCTGGTAAATGAAAGATAGTTTCCATCTCGTCGAGGCACGCTTCCGCCTGTTGCTGCTCGGGCAGAGAAAAGAAATCGATATTCACCGTTGCAGTAAACAATTTTTTCAACTTCCTCAGTCCCGTCTTGTGCTCTAAGACAACCGAATCAGTCCTTTTCTGAGAATGGTATGAGTGCATTAAGGTACGGCCTTCATCAAGAATTTTCTCATAGTCCGCCTGTCTTGCTTTATTAAACAGTTGGATAACCTGTTCATCGACAAGACCTTCAAGCAAGCTGGCGTTGAGAATGATAGCCTCACCACCTTGATCGTTTATTTCTTTAGCAATCCAGGTAAGATCTTCCAGGCATCGGTCCGTATTCGGCATAGCGTAGACAGCCTGCTTAATAGGGATTGCCCCGATTTGTTGCAACCTGCGCCATATTTTTGCCCGAAAATAGCTGGGCTTTGCCGGAATCTGATGAATAAGTATTAACCATGTCATGGAGTTAATATTAGCACACATGTTACACAGGGTCAAACAGCTGTTATATTTTCAGCTGACAATGCCCTATATCAACAGAGGGGAGGTAAGGGGGGAGAAAGGTCTTGTGGGGCTAGACCAAGGCCATGCCAGAGGTGCAGCAAACCTGGCTGCACCTCTGGCATGGAAGGTCTATCATCAGGGGAGATAGGCTACGGACACGTTGCGATATTAAATCCAGAAATATTGCCAGAAGATGGCACTCCAAAACCTACGAGAGCCAAGCACAACAACGTTTCCTTACCTTATTTTATGACCAATTCTGCAGTTCGAGGATATTCCCCTCCGGGTCAGTCACATAAACAAAGGTCAACAGGCCAACACCAGGTACTTCTTTTTTTGAAACTTTGCCTAAACATTCGCCAGCATATGACACCACTTTTTCCATAATTTGCTCTACATTATCAACGTGAAAAGCCAAATGGCCAAAACCTTTTCTGTTTGCCTTGGGTGGATAATTTCCCTCTATATCTTCATATTGATAGATTTCAAGGGTGGGCCCTTTGTCACCAAAACCGGGTAAACGTAGGTGTATACCTTGGAGGGATGCGTTCGTCACACCAGTTCCTTCATCTAACCATTTCCCGGAGAGATTACGTTGGGGAGGAACGGGTGAACAGTCGAAGACCTCGGTGTAAAACCGTGCTAATTGTTTCCAATCCTTACTTACAATATTTGTGTGTGTATAACGAATAGCCATAACAAGTACACTCCTTTAAGGGAAAAAGTTTCGCTCAATAGAGTAATACTTTTCAGTCATCCCCGCAAAAAAAACATCACAAAACACGATGTCCATTGCAGCTACTTTTTGTGCCAATATCTCTTTTCAATACGCTGATATTATCAACTGGCACACAGCCTCTCTCTGTTCTTTACTTGGTACGTTTTGTACGTTTTATGTGCTTTGTTTGCTTGTAGCTTTTTTCATTCTTTGTCTGTAGAATCAACTTTCGTTTTCCTGTAAATTTCCACCAAGGCTTAGGCTCCCCGCCTTCCATGTAGTCAATAACAGACATAAATACATCAATGACACAAAGATCTACCCGCCGAGCAGATTTTTGACAAAGTTGCTGGTACAGTTGAAATGCATCTTTTCCTATCAATTCATTGGGATGTTCAATACCAATCAACCGAAGGTCAAGGCTGATTACTTTGCCAATGTTTGGCAGTTCTTCAAGATGATCTATTTTTGTTCTATCGGTTTTTTTCATATTTCACCATTATGACTGTGCGCGAGATAGTGAGTTATAGTATTGCTAGGAGACGTGTCTCTTTGCAAACGAATTTTCGGCGCAAAGCTTACTCCATGCGACCTCGGCTCGATCAAATATATGCCTCAGAACAGATTATTCTATAACCTTAAACTAGAGCTTGCAAGATCAACGTTGAGTCTCTATATCTTCCGTGTATAATAGCAAAATAAAAATCCGTAGCCCCTTACAGTAAGCCGATTATTAAACCGGAGGATGCTATGGTTTAGCGCAACAACCGTTGAACATGCGACACCCTGTCCCCATGGGCTATGCTTGACCCACGCTCGACGATGAGTAATTTTGCCGAGATAACAGCCTTTCGCAGCAGTATCTGCATATGTTTAGGTGTAAAAGCTATCTATAAGACAACAATGAGTCTTCAAAAAAAACATGAGCGTGCAACTATGTACCAGCTGAGTCTTGTTATCCTCTGTTCTTTTGTACTCGTGCTAACATCCAGTACAACTGGTATGGCCAAACCCAAAACAAGTGCAAAATACTCGATAATCAGATCAGAAAACCTGAAAAAAACTAAAGAAACGCTGATCTTACCCTACACCTTTGCATCTGATTCCATGGGAACCACTCTTGGTGTAGGTGCGCTTGCCAAGGGGTATTTTCAGGACCAATTGCTCATTTCAGGAACCGTATTTGGCAGTTTTGACGACGCGCGGGGCTTTATAGCCGGACTCTGGGATCTGCGTGTTCCCTACACCAAGCGCCTGTTTTTCACAGGCTATGGTTCCTATGGACATTTTCCACGACAAAAAGCATACTCAAGCCAACAGAGGCCACCGTCATCCAGCGGTGCTCCTGCGGGGTCCAACGACTCCGACAAGGATGATTACATCCAAACGTCGGGGGAAGACAACTGGTCCGTATTGCGCTTAGAATACGTACTACCGCTTGGATCGATGCAACATCAAGCCCGGGGAAGATATCACCTGACCAAAGGAATCTTAACAAAAGGTGCAAGTGGAGGAGACCACTGGAATCCTTTAACCAACGGTATCAGCGTTATCTCGTTCGCCCAATCCAACCGCTATCAAAATTACGAATCAGAAAAAGACAACACACTCTTTGGAGAAGTCCACCCATTTCAAATCAGTTACCTCTATAATAATACGGATTTTCCACCAAACCCATCGAGAGGAAGTAGCCAGTGGTTGAGCTACACGTATGACGCCTTTGCCGAAACCAAATCCGGAGACTGGACATTTATCGAATTTGAAGCCAGTAAATATTTCGATTTAGGGCCTTCTTCAAGCGCCAGACAAAGGGTTCTAGCCTTGAACTTCTGGACCGGCATCTCCCCCTCCTGGGAGACAGAAACAGGTATAGATGGGACGCAAATGGTAACCAATAAACCTCCTTTTTTTGAAGGTGCACGTCTTGGCGGCTTTAACCGCATGCGTGGCTACCCAAACAACAGATTTAATGACCGTGCAGTTATCTATACCGCAGCAGAGTACCGGCATACACTTAAATGGAATCCCCTAAAAGATGTCTCCTGGCTAAAGTGGCTTAAAAGTGATTGGATTCAGATAGTTGGCTTTACAGAAAGTGGCAGAGTGGCGGGTGAATACAACGACTTAGGTCGTCTAAGCGACTGGAAGGTTGATGCGGGTATTGGTCTCCGGGCCATGCTGGCCGGGGCCGTAGTTCGGCTTGATATCGCTCGTTCAGATGAAGGAACGACAGCATGGGTGATGTTTGGTCATTCCTTCTAGGATAAACGGCACAGGGGTCTTACCTTTAGTCCCATACCGCAGTGTATAGTTTGCACATAAAAAAACCCTGTTTTACAGATGAAAATATGCAAAACAGGGTTTTTGTACGTTACGATCAGTCTCTACAAAAGATTATAACTTACGTTTATCTATCACCCGATCGGCCTTACCACTAAAACGCTCTAGGGTTCTTTCTTCAACCAGTTGAATATCCACTCCAATTCCAAGTTCCGAGGACATGCGTTTTCTGATAGAGTTGATGAAGGCACGCTGTTTTTTCATCTCATCAAAGAAGATTGACTCCACCACCTCCACCAGAACAGTCAACTTATCTTCATTGTTTTCTCTCTCTACGATAAGTCTGTAATGGGGTTCGGTTCCTTCAATTTCGAAAAGAATCGATTCAATCTGGGTGGGGAATACATTAACCCCTTTAATGATCAACATATCATCAGATCGGCCCAATATCCGTGAGATTCTGTGGAAGGTACGTCCACAGGGACATGGCTCTGGCAGAAGTCGTGTCAAATCTCGGGTTCGATACCTTATGACCGGAAAAGCTTCTTTAGTAAGGGTCGTGATAACAAGCTCACCAACATCCCCAGGCTTTACCGGCTCCAGTGTGTCTGGATCAAGTACCTCGATGATAAAATGATCTTCATTGACGTGCAACCCGTTACACTCAAAACATTCCCCGGCTATCCCAGGTCCAAGAACTTCGGAGAGGCCATAGTTATCGGTGGCTCGTATACCGAGCCTTTCATTGATCTCCTGACGCATAGCCTCGGACCATGGTTCAGCCCCAAAAAGCCCGTATCGAAGAGACAAGCCGTTGGGGTTAACGCCCATATCCATCATGACATCAGCCATTTTAAGGGCATAAGAAGGCGTACATACCAGTGCAGTAGATTTAAAATCCTGCATTATCTGGATCTGACGCTTGGTGTTGCCGGCTGAAATAGGAATAACCGATGCCCCCAGGCGCTCGGCCCCATAGTGCAAACCAAAACCACCGGTAAAAAGGCCATAACCAAAGGCAATCTGAATCACATCATCTGGAGTTACACCTGCACCGCACAGAATCCTTGCCACCAAATTGGACCAGGTGACAATATCGTTTTTACTGTAGCCTACGACTGTAGCCATTCCGGTGGTTCCAGAGGAGGAATGCACCCGGACCACGTCACGAAGAGGAACCGCAAAAAGCCCATAGGGATAGTTATCACGCAAATCCTGTTTGAGTGTAAAGGGATAATCTCTAATCCCCTCAAGCGAGGTTAGTTTGTCCGGATTAAGATGTAAACTGTTAAACTTATTCCTGTAGAAAGGTACATTAGTTCCTACCCTTTTTAAGACCTTTTTTAATCTCTCCAGTTGCAGATTTTCCAGGTTTGATCTCGTGAGACACTCTTGTTCCTTTTGCCAATACATACAATCTCGATGGTCAGAATATTATGGTTAACAACACCGATTAGTACCCGATTCCAGTACACTTGATATTACATAACAAGAAACGGGACACTACTTTCATGGATAGTAAGCCGCGCAAAGCAGCCAAGAACTAATGCCATTTACCGGGTTGGTTAATACAATTTGTAACTGTCAATTCGTGTCTGTCACAGATAGCTTGAGAACCTGCCTGAGCAAGACATTTCCCTCAAACTCCTGGGGAATGCACAACGTGTAAATGAAACGCCCCTACAACGCACAAATCTGCTCTCTTGAAATGATTGTGAAACCACCGTTTTGCAGCATTGTAATCGCCTCTTCCATTTTCTCAAAGCGAAAGATAAGCACCGCATTTTCACCGGTTTTATTTACAAAGGCGTACATATACTCAACGTTAATACTCGCTTCTTTAATACACTGCAAGACACGGGCAAGGCCCCCTGTTTTATCATCTACTTCAACGGCAATTACATCGGTTTTCCCAACAGTAAAGCCATTTGCCTTCAACACTTCTTTCGCTTTCTCCACCTTATCAACGATGAGGCGCAATATGCCAAAATCAGCAGTATCCGCCACCGAGAGAGCGCGTATATTAACACCATTCTCAGCAAGAACTGCTGTTATTTCAGCAAGTCGGCCTGACTTATTCTCCAAGAATACGGCAATTTGTTCTACGAGCATGACTTCCCCTTTTCTTAGATTCTTCTATTATCAATTACCCTCTGCGCCTTACCTTCACTGCGCTGGATAGTCTTTGGTTCAACAAGTTTAACCTTACAGGTGACACCAAGAAGGTCTTTGATTTCCATCTGGATATACTTATTAAGATTTTCCAGTTTACGGATCTCATCTGAAAAGAAACCTTCACTTACCTCAACCTGAACTTCCATGGTGTCAAGATTGCCATCGCGATCCACAACAATCTGATAGTGTGGTTCAACACCATCTACACCCATAAGAACATGCTCAACCTGGGAAGGAAAGACATTAACTCCGCGAATGATAAGCATATCATCTGTGCGTCCGGTTATTTTTTCCATACGTACCAAAGTTCTTCCACATGCACAAGGTTCATAAAAAAGCCGTGAAATATCTTTGGTGCGATAGCGAATAATCGGAAAAGCTTCTTTTGTAAGGGTGGTGAAAACCAACTCACCCTTTTCTCCAGGGGGCAGCACCTCGCCGGTGTCTGGATCGATAATTTCGGGTAGAAAATGATCTTCGGATATATGCATCCCCCGTTCGGTGTGCAGACATTCCTGGGCAACACCCGGCCCCATGACCTCTGAAAGTCCATAGATATCCGTCGCCTTGAGGTTCAACTTACGCTCCACCTCATCACGCATATTCTCACTCCAGGGCTCGGCACCAAAAATACCTATTCGAAGCGACAAAGACTTTGGATCAATGCCCATTGCATCCATAGAGTCAGCAAGGTTAAGTGCGTAGGATGGCGTGGAAAGAAGCACGGTCGAACCAAAATCTTTCATGATAGTAATCTGACGTTTTGAATTACCACCAGATACGGGGATAGCCGTGGCACCCAAGCGCTCAATGCCGTAGTGAGCCCCCAAACCACCGGTAAACAGACCATAACCATAGGCATTATGAACCATGTCATTTTTAGTCGCTCCGGCACAGCAAAGTGCCCGCGCCATCACATTGGACCAGGTTTTAATATCTTTGGCGGTATAGCCCACAACAGTTGGTTTTCCTGTTGTTCCGGATGAGGCGTGTACCCGTACCACCTCATCGAGTGGGACAGTAAAAAGTCCAAAAGGGTAATTATCCCGCAGGTCTTCTTTTACTGTGAACGGTAATTTTGCAAGATCAGCCAAGGTCTTGATATCTTCAGGCTTCACCCCAGCCGCATCCATCTTCACCCTGTACGGCTTGACGGTTTTATACACCCTGGCAACCAAGTTTTTCAATCTGCTCAGTTGAACAGACTCAAGACCTACCCGTGGCAGGGTCTCGATCTCTTCTTCCCAATACGCTACTGTCATATCATCCCCCAATATTACTTGCTGGCGTTTCTTCCCGCGGCAAAGGCTTCAAGATTCACATCGATGAATTTTTTAGGCACGCGATTGCGTATAATCTCTTCAAAATTACCTTCATCAACGGGCAAAAATACCGAAAGGGCACCCACCATTACCACATTAGCGGTACGAACTTCACCGACTTCTCTTGCAAGATCAAAAGCATCTATGGGAACAACAACAATATTCCTCTCCGTAAGATGATTTAAAACATCTTTAGGATACTCCGCCAGTCCTGTTGCAACAGAAGGTGGCAGAATCTGCTGGGTGTTCACCACAACCTTACTCCCCTTGTGCAGGTAAGGGAGGTAACGCACCGCCTCCATCATCTCAAAAGCTATCATAAGGTCAGCTCCACCCGGTTCGATGAGAGGAGAATACACTTTTTTACCATAACGAAGTTGCGCTGTAACCGAGCCTCCGCGTTGCGCCATACCATGAACTTCACTTTTTTTCGCATCATATCCAGCCGCCAAGAGACTATACACCGTCACCTCACTGGCGAGTAGAATGCCCTGACCACCTACCCCTGAAAAGAGGATATTTCCTGTAGCTTCCATTATTTTCCCTCTCCTCTGGTGATTGCATCAAATTTACACAAAGAGGCACATTGCCCACAGTCGTTACATAGAATTTCATCAATCTTAGAAATTCCTTTTTGTTTCTTTCTATATCCTCGTTCTTCTGCTTCTCCTTCAGCAAAAGTTGTCCAACTCAGAGCAGGACATCCCAGACGAATACAGGACTTACAACCCACACAATTTTCCTGATTGGTAAAATAGGAAACTGTCTTTCGCTCTTTCATCTCTGGCAAAAGAACACATGGCGCTTCAGCAATAACAACAGATGGTACGTCAAGATCGACAGCCTCTTGGAGTATCTTTCTTGTTTCAACTACATCATGGGGATTAACCTTATAAACATGCTCGACCCCAACCGCCCTGCAAAGCCCTTCAATGTCGATTGAATGAGCAGCTTCTCCTTTCATAGAATAGCCACTGGTCGCATTTTGCTGCTGGCCTGTCATTGCAGTAATCCGGTTATCGAGAATAATCAAAGTCGAAGCGGACTGGTTGTACACCGTGTTGATAAGACCGGTTACACCCGAGTGTATAAACGTTGAATCTCCGATGACCGAAACGATCTTATCGTGTCCACCATCACCCAAAGCTTTGGCCATTCCGTGGGCAATTGAAATAGAGCCACCCATACAGACACAAGAATCCATGGCTGACAAGGGCGGTAGAAAACCAAGAGTATAGCATCCGATATCACCAGAAACAAAAACCTTCATCCGTGATAGATTAAAAAATATGCCTCGGTGGGGGCAGCCAGCACACATATTTGGCGGTCTGTTGGGGAGCGCTACCGGGGCAAACAGATCGACTTTTGAACTAGGATCGATGGCCTGACGTACGATTGCCGTGTTTAATTCACCCTGATTAGGGATTAAATCCTTACCGTGGCAGTCAATCCCCATGGCCTTGATATGGGTTTCAAGAAATGGGTCAAGTTCTTCCACGATATACAGCTCATCCACCATTTCAGCGAACTGACGTATTTTCTTTTCAGGAAGAGGCCAACACATTCCCAGTTTTAAAACCGCGGCTTCCGGAAAAGCCTCTTTCACATACAGATACGAAACACCAGAGGTGATAAATCCTTTTTTGGTATCCCCTTCTTCGATTCGATTAAAAGATATGGTTTCGGCAAGCTCGCGGCATCGAGTCATGCGCTCTTCTACGATTCCACGACGTTTACGGGCAATACCCGGCAGCATAACGAATTTTTCTGGCCGCTTGATCATCGACTCTACAAC
Source organism: Desulfotalea sp. (assembly GCA_002733995.1). Lineage (GTDB taxonomy): Bacteria > Desulfobacterota > Desulfobulbia > Desulfobulbales > Desulfocapsaceae > Desulforhopalus_A. The sequence continues at coordinate 216,058 of NVXR01000002.1, forward strand.
CTGGGGCGCTTTTCTTTCCCCTTTTGTAACCACCCCTTTAACATGGGAAACCCGGGTGGTAATACGCAGCATAACTGGAGTATCAAGTTCTTCACTCAGGTCAAAACCAGCCTTGAGCATCTCTTTTGCTTCGCTGGGATCAGAGGGCTCAAGCATAGGGACTTTGGCTGCAAAAGCATAATTTCTATTATCCTGCTCATTTTGAGAAGAGTGCATTTCCGGATCATCTGCAGTTATCAGAACAAGACCACCGCAGACCCCGGTGTAAGCCGCAGTAAAGAGAGGATCCGCAGCCACATTAACACCGACGTGCTTCATGGTAGCAAGCGCGCGAACACCAGCAAAGCTTGCACCGATCACTACCTCAAGCCCAACCTTTTCATTTGGTGCCCACTCCGTATAAACCCCCTCGTAACGTGAGAGATTTTCCATAATTTCCGTTGAAGGTGTGCCCGGATAACCTGAAGCAACCGCAACACCCGCCTCATAGGCGCCCATGGCAATAGCTTCATTTCCAGACATCCAGAGTACATTTTCACTTATTTTAGTCACAATCTCTCCCGAATAATAGAAACCAGATTTGATATTTTGATTATTATTAATATGCTAATTGCAGATCTTAGCTAAAGACCTATGTAAAAACAGTCAATTCGACGAACAAGCCAAATTACTATAAAACCTGACTATCAGGCAAGTTATTTTTCGTTTCTTTACTGTCAGCTGCTTTTTCTTGTGGATCTCTCATTTTTCCCTTGTAATTGATGCGAAGAAAAGGCAGTAAACTAGATGAAGATACCTTTACTTTAACAACAGGTGTTACAACTGTAGCGGCCTAGAAACTAGGTGGAAATTTAGGTTTTTATTACCTCACTATTCAACAGCACCCCAACTACAGCCATTCTGCTCTTCGCAGGTTGCATTCCCCATGCCTAGAAGCCCCAGTTGAGCTGGATTGGTCCACAGCCGAGTAGGTACATGCGGTGATTTAACCAATATTGAGTAGCCACCTGAATCGTTCTTTAACCCAACAACAAAGAACAGACAAAAATTTCCCATAGCGTTTATCTGACAGGAGGATAGCCATGTATATAGGCAGGATAATGCATACAGATCTCATCACTGTAGCCCCCGAGACTACACTTGTTGAGGCAAGTAAAGTAATCGAAGAGAAGGCAATAGACCATCTTTTGGTGGTCGATAAGAACAAAAAGCTGGTAGGACTCGTCTCAGACCGTGACTTGAAACAGTACTGGGCCTCCCCCGCAACATCCCTCTCAACCCATGAGTTAAACTACCTTCTTGAAAAAGTCCTAATTTCTATGATCATGGTTAAAACTGTTGTCACAATACCTACAAGCACCACCATAGAACGTGCCGCACTGATCATGCAACAACACCGCATCAGTTCGCTTCCTGTCATGGAAGACAATGAACTGGTAGGCATTGTCACCAGTACAGATGTCATGGGGATATTACTCGATGCCATTGGGATCAGTGACAACTCGATCAGACTTGGCGTTTTTGTAAATGACACCATCGGCAAACTCTCGGAACTCACAGAAACGCTTAAAGATGCAGGGATCAATATTCAGAGTCTTTTTTGCTGGCCGGAGAAAAAATATCCGGGAATAACTCAGCTGCTCCTGCGAATCGCAGCTGTTGATGGCGCTAGGGCAATTGAAGCTATAACGAACAAAGGCTTTAAGGTAAAAAGAAAATACGAAAAAGATATCACACCATACCTGCCGAAATAGCCACCCCGAACTACAGACAAAAAAGAGGCTACCTTCTCTGCGAAGATAGCCTCTTTTCATCACCTTTTATGCCACAGTACCCATTAAGTCCTACCTGCAAATACCAGTTTGCCTCCCAGGTGCCCAGCTATTCCTGCAGCACCTAAAGCAACAAGCGCTACTGCAAAATAAATCATCTGGGTCGTGGAGCCTTCAGCCGCAACATTCGGATCAATTATTCGCCAAAAAACCAAGACATTCACCGAGGCCAAAACAAGCATACTACAAATTATTTTAACAATAAAAATGGCTGTTTTTATTCCTTTATATCTCTTTTGCCATTCAATATATCCAGTAAAAATAACAACAGGTAAGACGATCAACACGGCAATCGAATTGAAAAACGCCGCGGTCTCCAAGGCTGCAATATCAAAATATATTGCCAGTCCGAGAAACACAACCAAAACGGGAATAAGACCATTAGGAAAATGGGTATGAATCGGATGGAGGTGTAATTTCAGCACAAGGGACGAAATTCTAGAAAACAGGGTAACATCTGTCTCTCCTTTGTTGGCATCGGTTACGGTTTCTCCTGGGGCAACAGCCGCAACATCTTCTTCTTCACCCCCCACGGCATTACCTTCCACATCAAGCTCTACAAAAAGGCTCTTATCGGCGCCACAAACCGGACATTTTTCTGGTGGCTCAACTCCATTATGTACATAACCACAGACAGTACAACGCCATTGCTTGTTGGGCCGAAAGTCATGTGTCCCAGTTATTTCAACCGGGTCTTCCTTCTCCTCAACAACCTTAGCATCAGAAACATCCCCTTGTTTTTCGATAAACATTTTTTCGGGGGCTTCACAGATTGGACACTTTTCAGGAGGTTTACTTTCTTTATGAAGATAACCGCAAACCCCGCACTCCCATTCACTCATATATATTTCCTCACCAGTAGAGCTAAAGCCGTATTTCAGAACCACTGTTACAAACTAAAAAGATGCAAAGTTGTTTAAAGTTATCAACTTTGATCCAGCACCAAGGCACTTATCCTCTTTATGAATCTTTTGATTTACCAAGGTTTTGGTTCGAGGTCAAGACATACGCAAAAGACAGATCCACAGATACAAGTTACACCCCTTCACCGCCGTTTTTTTATTTTTTTTAAAAAAACTAAATTATGCATTATAAAGTGTATGTTTTTCGTCTTGTGCTGCTGATTCTGAGTGCTGCCTTATTTGTTTTCTGAAATATAGATCACAAAAAACGAAGCAATGTAAAAAACAAAAGCATCGAACCCTACCGAAAACCTCCATGGGCTCATCGATTTCGCTAGCGGATCTTTACATGAGACAGCTAACGCTACACTGCGGCAACCTGCTAACCCAGGTCAATGGACATGGACAAAAGGCAGATGCAGATAAGCCACACATCAAGCAAGCGAGAACAAACGGCTGCTTTTCAACACGGTATCAAAAACCAGCCGCGACGAGTTACTGCTGCATCCTATTAGTCAAAGGCCATATCGGTTTTCCACTCTTTCCACACCTTGCCAACCAGATCGATCCCCGGTTTAAGCGTTTTTTTGCCGGGTTTCCAGCCAGCTGGAGTAGCCTCTGCGCCATTTGTCTCCCGTACAAGTTGAAACGCCTGTAGCTGACGGATAGTTTCATTTACGTTTCTACCAACCGGTGGTGTGAGTACCTCAAACCCCTGTAAAATACCGTCAGGATCTATAATAAAACGCCCACGAGCTTCTACTCCTGCCTGTTCATCAAAAACGCCGTATACCTTCCCAACCTTTCCACCACCATCCGAAAGCATTGGAAACGGCACCCCTCCAACAACCATTTTTTTCAACTCGTCATCATCCCACATTTTATGGACAAACACAGAATCAATAGACATGGAAAGCACTTCAACACCAAGATTTTGCATCTCAGGGTATTTTTCAGCGACCGCTGAAATCTCAGTAGCTCAAACAAAGGTGAAATCACCGGGATAAAAACAGAGTAGCACCCACTTCCCCAAGTAGTCAGACAACTTAATATTTACAAATTTGCCTTCCTGATACGCAGGTGCTGTAAAATCTGGTGCTTTCTGGCCTACCATAAGCATAGCACGCTCCTTTTTAATTGTTTTTTTATCTGTATTTTCTTGCTCATCCAGACTCTCCCCAAGGGGACCTCCGGTTGGTCTTGCGCATCCAATATTTTCCTCGCTCACACACACCTCCACCATTTAAATTAACTGCTGACAGAATGTCCTTGCTTACCTCCAACCTAAATTAAGCCTTCTTTATTTTAGGTTTTCTTCACATTGTTCAGATAATTTAGAATGCTGCCTTATTCGTTTTCAACAATTACAAAGTACAAAAAAGATAACAACACAACGGCAACGAAACCTGGGTCAACGTCCCGTCATAATTCGCTACCCCATCAAAGCATAGCGGTAAATCCCCCCCCTACACAGCCGTTGCCTCTAAACTCTGTCCAGGGGACCTTGGCAAAATTAAGGATCCAAGGCTCAGCCATTTTCAACGCCTACATCCTTACCAAATAACACATCGGTAAAATTCACATACCAGGCCGCAGACTGGACTTGAATAATATAGGCAAGGGCAATAACAAGCGCCGCGTTCGCACCCTCTACACCAAAACCGTTTATTGCAATAGCAAGGGCGATGGATAGATTCCTCATGACCGTCCCATAGACGAGGGCAATACCGTCTCCACGTTTAAAAAAACGGGTGCCAACAAACGTTGATAGGCCAAAATTGAACAGATAGAGGAGCACCAAGGGGATAAAGATAATGACGAGGAGGCCAGGATTCGCCATGACTGTTTTTGCTTTTAACGCCATTGCAACAAAAACAATTCCAAGCACGCCGATGGTGGATAGTGCGGGAAAGTAAGGTGCTATATTCTCTTTAAACTCAGGAAGAGTATACTTTTTTAGCAATATTTGTCTGGTGACAAAACCGGCTATCATTGGCAGGAATACGATAAAAACAATTTGCAGCATGACTTTAACAATATCAACATGAACCGTAGCTCCGAGCAGAGCACTTACATAAAACGGAGTGAGCAAAGAACCAAGGGTTAAGCCGATCACTGTCATATTAATTGCCGCACCCATATTTCCCTTGGCAAAACCAGTCCAGGAAATAGTCATCCCACTGGTGGGAAGCAAAGATGCCAGCAACAGACCAAGGGCCATATATGGTTGATTCGGGAAGAACCAACGACCCAGCATAAATGCTGCAAAGGGAATAATTGCAAAATTAATAAATTGTGTTGTCGCTTGTAGGCGAAAATCAAGCCCCTCTTTTAAATGCTTGATATTAAGAGTCACCATCATCGGGTACACCATGAGAAAAGTAAGTGGCACGATGAGGCCTTTTAGGGCTAGCACTGCATCCTTGTTCACAGCGGCCCCAAAAACAAAACCCACAACCATCATAACAGGGATCGCATAGACAAGATTTTTGTTTATACGCATCAGAATTTTCCACATATCGCTTTTCCTCTAGTAAAGGGTCTCGATTTTGCATATGAGAAAACCAAACTATCTACATAAGAAACAGACAGTTATACGCTAGCAAACAACGTAAAACGGCCAGCATACAAAGAACAATATTCCCTCATATCCACCTGGTCACTATCTTTACCTAGTGCGTTGTTACCATTGCCGCGTTTACAACGATTTCGACGCTATCACCCCAACGCCTCCTAACAAAGCTGCCAACTGCCATCCCAAGGTGATTACTCACCAAAAGAAGACTACATTAAATGTGTGCATATGTTATATTCGTAATTCCTCACCTTTTGTCAAGGTCAAGAATTTAGCATAATACTTTAATTGAAATTGTATTGATTCACGAAACAGATATAAATATTTTACTCTACAGAAATAATGGACCAGTTAAATAAAGAGCAACTTCTCATGTCTACCCACCGCCATTGCATAATGTGTGGCCAGGATAACCCAATGTCTTTTGGTTTAAAGTTTAAGAGAGAGAGAGAGGGCTGTGTTTCAACCAATTTCACAGGAAATGAAAACATACAGGGTTACAAAGGCATCATACACGGCGGCATTCTTTCCGCCCTGCTCGACACCGCCATGGCCCATTGTCTTTTACATGAAAATATAGAGGCAATGACAGGTGAACTTAATGTCCGTTTTTACCACCCTGTAGCCTGTAACAGTACCATGGCCATAACTGCCTGGATCGATTCTTCCCTGCCACCACTTTATCATTTAAAGTCGCAGATCAGGATCAATAATGAAATTGTCTGTAAGGCAAAGGCAAAATTTATGCAACGGGACTACAATGCACGCTGAAAACATTCGAATTCAAATCATTGTCGACAATGAAGCACAAGACGGGCTGCAAGCTGAACATGGTTTTTCTCTCTGGCTCGAAATAGATGGCAAAAAAATACTTTTTGACACCGGCCAGCTGGATGCTTTTTTATATAACGCCAAACAACTGCATATTGACCTAGGGGAAACGGACACCTTAGTACTCAGCCACGGGCACTACGACCATACTGGGGGGCTTGCCGATGTCCTTGCCTGCAATCACAGTGTCGATGTGTATTGCCATGCTGCCGCCTTCCTCCCACGCTACTCCATCCGTGACGGCATCGCGAAACCGATCAAGATGACCACACGAGCCATGGCCAGCATTAATACCCTCTCTGAAGAGCGGATGCACTGGGTGACCAAGTCAATAAATATTGCAAATTCAACTGCAATCACCGGCGAAATCCCTAGGAAAGTGGCTTTTGAAACCAGTGATGGCTCCTTCTATTTCGATCAAGACGGTAAAAGAGCCGACGCCATAGTAGATGATATGGCCTTGTGGGTAAACAGTAGTCAAGGTCTGATAATTTGTATTGGCTGCTGCCATGCCGGAATTATCAATACCATTAACCACATAAAGAAAACCAGTGGGGTTTCCAAAATACATGCCCTCATCGGCGGACTTCATCTGACGGGTGTTGATGAATCTCGCCTTACGCAGACGATAGCCCTATTAAAACAGGAAAATATTGACAAAATAATCACCTGCCACTGCACAGGGGACACTGCCCACCAGCGGCTTAGGGAACAACTGAAGGCCGAAAAAGGGTTTGCCGGAATGGCTTTTCAAATAACACCTTAGCTGTAGTGAACCGCATTTTCCATGAACACTGGTTTACTTTCAGGTAAGCGCTTGAGAAACTCCGTAGATAGCGTTAGGCTACGTTAAAGACTTACCACTTAAGCGACATTTAAAGCTGACGCAGAGTTACGATGCGGATTTGACTGTGCTATTTTTATCACATCAACTGAAGCAGTGTAACAGACACTCATTCCCTCACCTGATAATGGCAAAACAATGGCTCATACAGCACAATTAACAGAATATTTACAGGACAATCTTTCAACCTTCACCGACAAGCTGGTTGACTGGCTCAAAATACCATCTATAAGCACTCTTCCCGAGCACAAAGACGATGTACACCTAGCAGCCCTATGGATTCAAAATGCTCTCACGGAGACAGGCTTTACCGAGCCAGAACTCATTACAACGGAGGGGCATCCTCTTGTCTACGCCCATTGGCTTGTGGACCCAGCCCAACCGACATTACTCATCTACGGACATTACGACGTCCAGCCAACCGACCCACTTGAATTATGGAACAACCCGCCCTTTGAACCAACAATTAAAGATGGCAACATTTACGCCCGGGGTGCAAGTGACGACAAGGGGCAGATAATACTCGTGCTGGCCGCTCTCAAGGCCTGGAGTGCAGTGGCGGGTAAACCACCTATCAACATAAAAATTCTCTTTGAAGGTGAAGAAGAGGCTGGTGGAGCCTCCATAGCAACTTATGTTATGAACAATACGGAGAAACTTGCAGCAGACGCTGCTCTTATCTGCGACACCCACATGCCAAGCACCAACCAACCGTCCCTTATCACAGGACTACGTGGTATTCTTTACACAGAATTAAAAATCAACGGGGCAAAGACAGACCTGCATTCTGGGAGTTATGGTGGTGTTGCGCCCAATCCTATCCATGCACTCTGTCACATCATCAGCCAGCTTAAAACCGCGGACAATAAAATCCAGATTCCAGAACTACAAGCAGCGATAACGGCCCCAACTTCAGCAGAAAAAGAATTCTACAAGAACGATCCTCTTGGTATAGAGCAATCTCTCCTTACGGAAATGGGCATATCTGAACTTATCGGAGAAAGTGGTTACCCACCCTTGGAGCGACTTGGTGTGCGACCAACACTTGAGGTACACGGTATTGCCGGAGGTTTTACTACAGCTGGCGCAAAAACGGTAATTCCGGCAGAAGCTACCGCGAAAATCAGCCTGCGAATCCCCCCTAATTTTGATCCTAATGAGGTCTTTATCTGGCTCACAAGAAGTGTCAAGAGACTCAGTCCCAAAGGCTATACAGTCCAACTTACAAACATCCATGCAGGCTCTGGAGTTACCGTCGAACAGAACAATCCTTTCATTGCAAAGGCCGCCTCTTCTCTTGAAAAAATCTACTCCAAACCCCCTGTCTTCTTAAAAGAAGGGGGATCAATCCCCATTGCAGCCCTCTTTAACCAAGAGCTGCATATGCCGGTGGTGCTCATGGGCTTTGCTCTACCCGACGATAACATCCACGCACCAAATGAAAAATTTAATCTACAACAATTTTTCCTCGGGATGCAAACCGTGGCCGATTACCTAGGCAGACTTAAAGTTTAGTGTCATCACTCTCCTCGCATTGTCCAAGACGAGAGTTGAAGTACGACACCATAAAGCTATAAACTATTGTTAGTCGTTACATAGAAGTAACAAAAAGTCATAATTTGTCTTGTCTCATCCATGCAAAGACACTACTCCGCAGCACCTTTTTCTAACTGAATACAAAAAAACGGCCCCTCCAGCTATGCCGGGGGGGCCGTTTTATATCACCTAAGAATATAGGTTATACAGGCGCAGGGAACACGCTGTAACTAAACCTTGAATCTGCTCACCAGATTAGTGAGCTCTTCTGCCAGTTTTGCAAGTTCAATGGCATTCGTGTTCACATCTCTACTACTACTATTTATTTCACTTGCCCCACTACTTATTTCGGTAATATCTTGATTAACGCCCTCTACCGCTACCGAACTCTGGGACACATTCTCGTTAACTTCACCAATTCCCGCTGAAGCCTGGGCTACATTCTCTGAAATTTCAGAAGTAGCTGCCGACTGTTCTTCAACAGCTGTAGCCACTGTTGTAATAACGTCATTAATTTCATCGATTACCTCAGATATGGTCTTTATATCTGCAATAGTAGCGTCGGTCGTCCCCTGCATTTCACCAATTTGATTTTTGATATCGACGGTGGCTTCTGCTGTTTGTTTGGCAAGGTCCTTTATCTCATTTGCAACAACTGCAAAACCCTTACCAGCGTCACCTGCTCGGGCAGCTTCGATGGTAGCATTGAGGGCGAGAAGATTTGTCTGCTCAGAAATTTCGGTTATTGTCTCTGTTACTCTACCAATTTTTTCAGCCGCCTTACCCAAAACAATTATTTTACTCGATGCCTGTTTTGACTGCTCTACAGCATCTTCAGAAATTGCCTTTGCTTTTGCAGTATTTTTTGCAATCTCACTCACTGTTACCGACATTTCTTCCGCCGCCGTAGCAACCATACCCACGTTTGTTGAAGATTGCTCCATCGCCGCAGAGACAGAGTTCATGTTCACACTTAATTCTTCAGATGCAGAGGCAACAGCGTGGGATCGCTCCGAAGTATCATCAGAAGTTTTGGACAATTTTTGAGCCACTACAGAAAGATTACTTGAGGATTTACTCAGAACATTACTGCTGTTCTGCACCTGCTTCAACAGACTACCGAGGTCTTCTGCTATGGTATTAAGAGCAGTGGCAAGAACTCCAACCTCATCTTTTGTTCCAGCATCCAACCGTTGGGTCATATCGCCCTTTGCCAGAGCATTGGCAAAATCAACGGCACGTTTTAGCGGTTTTGTGATAGCTCCGGTAATAATTGCCGAAACAACGATCGACATAATGATGATCACAATCGTGCCGATTATGATCATCATTTTAGCATTTTCTGCGGTATCAGACGCCGCCTGCTTACGAACCTCCATACGAGTGAGTTCTTTCTCAACAAATGTTCCTATCTGGGCGCGGAACTTATCAAAATAGACCTTACCCCGAGCCTCCCCTACAAAACTGGCCATATCATTCATGGTCTTAGCATCGCCTATTAATCTGCGAAGCTCAATTGCGGGCTCTGTTACCTCATTTTTCCAGGAATTGATGTTTTTCTCAATTTTACTCAGCAGGCTAACCTGAGTAGGGTTATCAGCCACTAATTTAGTAAGTTCTACCAACATCTCGTGGAAGGATCTCTCGCCATTTCGATATGGGTCTAAAAAGTTTTCCTTGCCCGATAAAAGGTATCCACGCATCCCTGTTTGCATATCCACAGCGGCAACTTGTATCTTCATAGCTTCCGTAATGACGACTTGCGTCTGTTTTACCCATTTGGCTGACTCTTTCCCGATACCATAGGCCTGCGCAACCATAGCTTCTTTTTTGCGCTGGGCTAAAAGCGTTTTTTCACGTTCGATAAAGGTAGCAAATTGTCCACGGAACGTATCAAAATACACCTTTCCCTTTGACTCACTGATAAGTGACGCCATATCATCCATGTTTTTACCAGCGCCAATATCTCGACGAAGCTGAATAGTCGGCTCGGTGACATTTTTCATCCAACTACTGATATTATCTTCAATTTCAAACAGCAGTGCCACCTGACTTGAATTGCCACTTACCTCTTGCTTGAGATCATCAATCTCTTTTTTAAAAACTTTATAGCCATTAATATACGGGCTGAGAAACTCTTCCTTTCCCGCAAGAAGATATCCTCTCATCCCCGTCTCCATATCCACGGCTGAGCCCAGAATATCCATGGCATGTTCAATCACAACATGACTATGATCAACCATTTCTCCTGCCTTCAACAACTTACTGGTTGTATTGAAGGTAACACCACCAAGAGCCACGACCAGAAGAAGGCCAATTGCATTTCCCAAGAACATCTTGTTTGTCAGCTTAAAATCACTAAATCTCATCAGTTACTACCTCTCCGTTAACGTGTATGTTTCAATAAACTTTTTCACTCAAAAGTTAACTTTACTCTGAGTGAAGATCCATTTTTTTTACGTTGCCTGAAATGAGTGTATGTTCTGAAGGCACTGAAAATCAAGGAGAAAACTCATTAAATCTTCATTTTTAACGACTATGGAGATATTCGTACCATTAAAAAGCAGAACAACATATTTTTTGTTGACGGAGGAAGTTCAAGGATAAATATTCAGGGGCTTACAGAGGTTTTTTTACAACAAACATAGCCTGCTATGCTTCATTGCAAAAAAACAAAATCGACCACCCTTGAAACGGATGATCGATACGGGCAACATATTATCGTTGATCGATTATTCAAAGTGGTGGATGCGATAGACCTTATCGTCGTCGAGAACAATGTGAAACTCCACCTTATCCCCAGGCTTGATGTCGTTCAGGTCGACATCTTTGGCTACAGCAATATCCATTTTCATCTCAGGCCAGTTAAGATCTGCAATGGGGGCATGGGTAATATTAACAACTCTGTTAAGTTTACTTACGCTATGGATAACTCCCTTCCCCATGGCTTCAGTATATTGTTGTTCCATTTTTTGCATACCCTTTGACCCATTATTCATGGAATCATCATTCATCTTAGAATGCTTTTTATCCATGGCTTTGGTAGGTCGTTGTTCCATTTTTTGCATACCCTTTGACCCATTATTCATGGAGTCATTTTTCATCTTAGAATGCTTTTTATCCATGGCTTTGGTATGTCGTTGTTCCATTTTTTGCATACCCTTTGACCCATTAGTCATAGAGTCATCATTCATATTACAATGATTCATATCCATGGCTTTGGTAGGTCGTTGTTCCATTTTTTGCATACCCTTTGACTCATTAGTCATGGAGTCATGATTCATATTAGAATGATTTTTATCCATGGCGATAGCCAGGGATGCACTAAAAACCAGGGCCAATGATACTGCTGAAATTTTTTTGATCATAATATTCCTCGTGTTTGTTGAATTATAAAAACGTCTTCTATTATAACTACGAAGTAGATGCGAGAACCCCTCATATTAATTTGGAAATTTTCTCGCTTCCCAGATGTAATAGACAACCGGAATGATAATCAGGGTCAAAACGGTGGTGGTAAGCATGCCGCCAACCATGGGAAGGGCTATACGACGCATAACATCCGAGCCAAGACCTTCCGTCAAGAAAATCGGGGCAAGACCTATCATAGTGGTTGCAACCGTCATTAATTTGGGACGCACCCGGAGGGCCGCACCGGTGAGCACTGCCTGATAGACATCATCCCGTTTGCTGGGTGGATGTTCTATCATCTGCTGGTCAATATATAAAAGCATGACCACCGCTGTCTCTATCGCAATGCCCGCAAGGGCAATAAATCCCACACTTACCGCCACAGAAAAATAATAACCCGCAAGGTAGACAGCCCAAATACAACCAATAAGTCCAAAGGGCAAAGAAAGCATAATCATAAGCGTTCTGTCCAGACGACCAAAGTGAATCATAAGCAGGCTAAAAATAAGTAACACCGCAAGGGGCACTGCAATACGCATCTTTTCTTCCGCCTCCTGCATCTGCTGAAATTGACCAGACCAAACTATGCTATAGCCAGCAGGAAGCTCAACCGTATCATCAACAATTTTGCGGGCCTCTTTTACATAACTGCCAATATCCCGACCACTAATATCCACAAAAACCCAGCCGGTAAGCCGAGCGTTTTCTGATTTAATCATTGGAGGCCCTTCGGTATAAGCAATATCTGCCAGCTCACCCAATGGAATATGCTGCCCCTGGGGCGTCGGTATAAGAATTTCAGCTAAGTCACTGAGGTCTTCACGAAAGGCTCGGGTATAGCGAACAATTATATTATATCGTTCTCGCCCCTGGACAGATTCACTAACCTTCATACCGCCTAAGGCGGTGGCAATGATTCTTTGAAAACGAGATAGGTCTATGGCATAACGTGCTAACTTGTCTCTATCGGGAGTAATTTCAAGATACTTTCCCCCCTGCACCCGGTCAGCAAAAACAGAACGGGTTCCTTCAATCCCTCCTATCTTGGATTCAATGGCTAGGGCAATGCGATTAATAGTATCAAGATCATCGCCGCTAACCTTGATACCTATGGGCGTACGAATTCCTGTGGAGATCATGTCCATTCGAATCTTAATGGGATAGCCCCAGGAATTAACAAGACCTGGAATTTTAACAGTATCATCGAGAATTTTAATCAGATCATCTTTATCTATTCCCGATCGCCACTGGTCTTGAGGCTTGAGGCGAATCCAGCTTTCAATCATAGAAATAGGGGCAGGATCCGTGGCTGTTTCTGCACGCCCTAACTTTCCAAAAACCATATCTACCTCAGGAACAGTCCTGATCATCTGGTTGGTTTTTTGCAAAATCTCCTTGGCCTTGGTGATAGATATTCCCGGCAGAGTCGTGGGCATATAGAGCAATTCCCCCTCGTAGAGAGCCGGCATAAATTCAGATCCAGTGTGAGTCAAAGGAAAGACAATAGACAGCAAAAGAACCAAGGCGGCCCCCAAAGAAAGCCATCTCTTTCTCAGGGCAAACTCTAGAAGAGGCTTATAGAGGAAGGTGAAAAATCTGTTTATCCAGTTTTCATCTTCCCTTCGAATACGGCCTCGAATAAGCCAGAGCATCAACACCGGCACCACCGTCACCGAGAGCAGGGCAGCAAAGGCCATTGAGTATGTTTTGGTAAAGGCAAGAGGAGAAAACAACCGATACGACTGACCTGTAAGGGCAAATACAGGCAAAAAAGATACAGTGATAATAAGGAGAGAAAAGAACAATCCCGGACCGACTTCCTGAGCTGCGCTAAGAATTATCCTTCGCCGTTCCTCCTTAGTAATTTCACCGACTTTTTCAGAGAGCTTACGGTGGGCGTTTTCCACCATTACAATGGAGGCATCCACCATGGCTCCAACGGCAATAGCAATACCTCCAAGGGACATGATATTTGCGGTAATGCCCTGGGCTGTCATCACAATAAAAGCGGCCAATACAGCAAGGGGCAAGGTGATTATCGCCACTAATGCCGAGCGGGCGTGGAGGAGGAAAATAAGAGAAACAAGGGCCACCACAATGCCCTCTTCAACGAGCTTATCACGCAGGTAAGCGATGGAACCTTCAATCAACGGTGCCCGATTATAAACCGGTACAATCTCAACACCCTCCGGGAGACCTTTCGATAATTCTTTGATCTTTGCTTCAATACCACGAATAACTTTTAACGCATTTTCTCCGGCACGCATAACCACGATACCGGCCACGACTTCACCCTCTCCGTTAAGCTCTGCCACCCCTCGCCGAAGTTCTGGCCCTTCAATGATCCGGGCAACGTCCTTAAGCATTACCGGCGTGCCATCGCGGGAAAAAAGTACAACCTTTTCTAGATCCTCTCTTTTTTCCACATAACCTTTGGAACGAATCATGAACTCAGTTTCGCCTCGCTCCATCAGGCGTCCACCGACTTCAAGGCTTGCCCCTTTAACCGACTCAATGACCCGGTCAAGAGAGACATCAAAGGCACGGAGTCTATTTGGGTTTATAAGAACTTGGTATTCCTTAACAAAACCACCTAAAGATGCAACCTCAGCCACACCATCCACCGTGGCAAGTTCGTAACGAAGAAACCAGTCTTGGAGGCTTCGTAGTTGGGCGAGATCCAGTTTATTGCTTGTATCAACAAGGGCATATTGATACACCCAGCCCACACCTGTGGCATCTGGACCAATCTGCGGACGCGCGTTCGCGGGCAAATCAGCACCTATCTTCGAGAGTGCTTCCACAACCCGTGAACGTGCCCAGTATTGATCAACGCCATCTTCAAAAATGATATAGACAAACGAGGTACCAAACATAGAAAAGCCACGCACAGCTTTACTTTTTGGCAGGCCGAGCATGGTTGTTGAAAGAGGATAGGTAACGAGGTCTTCAACAATTTGTGGAGATTGGCCAGCAAACTCGGTACGAATAATCACCTGGGTGTCACTCATATCGGGGATGGCATCAAGGGGCATATTTTTTAAGGCCTGTACCCCTACAACCAGCAAGACAACGACAGAAAGCGCCACGAGAAGTTGATTCTTTACGGACCAGTCAATAACCTTAACTATGAAGCTTTGAGAATTTTCTGTATTATTGTCCATCCTGCACCTCTAGCTTCTGTTCGGGGGTAGCTAAAGCAACTTCTGTAAATGCACCAACAGCGTAAGGATTTTCCCCTTCTCCTGCAAATTGGAGCCAAAGTCTGCCGCTGTCAGTTAGGAAAATGGTCAGCCCTAGATCACTGTAATACCCGGGCCTCCCTTCAACAATCCAGGGTCGAAGAGTCTCCATGAGTGTTGCGAGAAGTTCTCGCCAGTCACTCATGGTTATTATCCCCTCGGTATCGGCAAGAATATTCTGTGTATCTTTGATAATATACGAGAGTCGGGTTCCCTCAACCTCTGCCAGTAGTTTTGCTGCTGCCTGTGCTCCTACACCCACAACATCCGCTACAGGTAACTCCTTGGCAACGAGCTTTCCATGGATATAAATCCCTGTTTCAACTATATGGTTGAGTAAAACCATTTGCTCTGGACTCAGCTCCATCTGAGCAAGACTTGCTGCCATTTTCTCCATCTTACTAAAGGACTCCCGCAGGGACGATTCAGAATCAATAAGAAATTGACCGCTGGTAACAATCGTCTCCCCCTCTTTAAGACCCGTCCGCACCTCTACCCGACCTTTAGATTCAAGTCCCAGAACAACCTGCCGGGCCTGAAACCCGCCCTTTTCCACCTCTACAATCACATAGCTTCCCTGCTTATTTTGCAAAACACTTTCATAGGCAATGGAAAGACGTGGACGAATATCTGTACTAATTTCCACATCGGCATAGGCACCCGGACGAATATTGCCCTTTGGATTTTCAATCAGAAGACGTAGTTTTGCCGTGCGGGTCTTAGGGTCAACAGTTGGGGAAATATAATCAATGGCAACCTTGTCCAACTGCAAGCCAAGGCTTGGCAAAACCACCTTCACCTGTGAGCTTATATTAACAAAAGAGATGTCTTGTTCAGCAAGACTCACATCCACCCAGACAGTATTATAACTTTGAATACGCA
This sequence comes from Desulfotalea sp., assembly GCA_002733995.1. Lineage (GTDB taxonomy): Bacteria > Desulfobacterota > Desulfobulbia > Desulfobulbales > Desulfocapsaceae > Desulforhopalus_A. Next base: position 232,113 of record NVXR01000002.1, read on the forward strand.
GTGCTATATCACCTGGTCGCAGATAACTTCCTTTGCGTATTTTCAACACTTCCACCCGGCCTCCCTGGGACGCAAAGAAGGGAACAGCACGAATAATTGTTCCTTTTTGAGCGACAAGCTCAATTGCCGAATCCTGTACTCCGAGAGACGAGAGTCGATTACGAGTTATATTAATACGCTCCCGGTTTTTCTGGCTCAGGGCTGAGATATAATTCTGCTGTGCGGATATGAGTTCAGGACTATAAAGACGAAAAAGAACATCTCCAGCCTCAACCTTATCTCCCGGTGCATCGACGATTAACTCTTCGACCCAGCCTTCAGTTCGCAAAGAAATATCTGTTTGCAGACGTCTATTTGCCACAACCTCGCCAAAACTGCGAATCACCCTACCAAAGTAAGCAATTTCCGCCTTTTCACTGCGAACACCTGTTGTCTGTACGAGCTGGGAACTCAACTGTAAAACCTTCCCAGCACCCCCCGTTTCATCCGAACGGCTTTCTACCTGTATAGGAACCAGATTCATTCCGCAAATAGGGCAAGTACCCATTATCTCGGAGATGTAATGCGGATGCATAGGGCAGGTATACCTTGTTTCTTCGGCCTGAAGAGGCGCAAAGAGTAAAATAACGATAAGCGGGATAAGCAAGATGGGAACATAGAATCTCTTCATGGTGTGTTTCCTGTAGGTATATGCGCGTTTGCTTGTTGAAGGTTACGGCTGTATGTCTCTTCTTCTTGGGAAATTCTAGACAACAATGTCAGCTGACTGAGCTCTGCCAACAGACTGGGTTCAAGGCTGGTTTGCCCGGAGACATACGTACTTTTCAGAGCATCTATGCTCTGTTCCAGAGCTGTTGCCTTGTTTTTAAGAATAGTAATATTGCTACGAGCGGCCTCTTTTTTACTTTCAATGGTGGTCATTTGCATTTGCCATGAACGCTGAACATCTTGATAGTTATACAGGGCACTGCGCTTTCCACTGCGGGCGGAATCCCGTTTAGGTGTCTGGCTACTTGCGGCCCACAGAGGCAGGGTCATTCTAAACTGCAAAGAAAACCAGTCACCTCCATCAAAGCTATTGCCCGCCCCATCTTCACGATTTTTATAAACAGCTGCCAAACCAAAATCAGGCATGAATTCAGCATCCGTCACTTTTATCTTTTCGTCTGCGAGGCGCGTTTTTTGTTCAGCCAAAAGTACGGGGTAAAGTGTTTCCACACTCCCTGACCATATTTTTTCATGCTGGGTAACGGAGAAATCACCAGGCACCACACCCACCAGTTGGATAAATTTTGCCTCAACTACCCTTAATTCAGCACCGAGATCATTCATCCTTTTTTCCACTTCAGAGAGTTGCAGTTCTATGGCAAAGGTTTTTTGAAACGCAGGTTCACCGGCAAGAACCTGGCCCTGGTAAAATTGTTTAAGTTCCTCTATGACCTGTTTCTTCTTTTCTTCAAAGGCCAACTGTTCACCAATGCGTTTAGACTCGGCCAACTTGGTATAGAAGAGCGCATGGAGACGTGAACGATTATATTCGGCCAATATTTTTTGCGCTTGAGCCGACTGGAGAATGACGCCCTGTTGCGCTTTTCTATATTTCCGATTTGGGATGTTTTGTGAAAAACCGATGGTCTTTGAAGAGGGGAGGTATTGATCAAAGGACGGATCCGCTATGGGAACGTTCTCCACTCCAAACGAGAGTACGGGGTCCGGCAGGCCAAGAGCGGCATCTGCCTGAAACTCTAGTGATTCTTTTGCATAAAGAATACGTTTTATACTGGGGTGATTATCCAGAACAGTCAAATAATCGTCAATACCTTCTGCACCAACACTGCCTGCCAGCAGGACCGTTGCAAAAAATATAATAAGAATTGAAAAGCGCATTGAATTCTCCTTTAAAGTTAATCTCTTCTTCTAGTACGTAAAGGAGGCAAATTTCCCTCAAATCATTTCTTTATTCTCTTCTCCAGAATTTTTTTTGCTCGGTATACCCTTGTTTCTATGGTCTTAGGACTAACGCCTAAAATTTCTGCACTTTCAATCTGACTTTTTTCTTCCAGGGAAAAAAGGATGAGTGCTACCTTGAGCTTATGGGGAAGCTTGGATATTTCTTTTTGTAGGAGAATTATATCCTCTTTAGTCTCGTTTTTTTCTTCTATGCCAGCATCGTATCCTGTGTAGTGTGATTCCTTTTCCTCGGCCTCATTAAAAGAAAAAAAGCCGAGCAATGCTTTTCTACGCCCTCGGTCCCTGCATAAATTAAGAGCAATTTGATAGAGCCATGTTTTAAACCGATACTTAGGATCAAAGGAAGCAGCCCTAATATAGACACGCACAAAGGTTTCCTGCACAATATCAAAGGCAAGATGCTCATCATGCAGATAGCGTAGTACAAAATTATAGAGCGGCTCTTGATATCGTTGCATCAGAACATCCAAAACAGGTTTTTCACCCGCGCATAATCGTTCCACCAGCTGCTCATCATTTTCCTGCACACCCCCACCGCCAGCAATCATAGATTTTGACGCAGCCTCTGTACCACATGATCTTTAAGCAATTCGGCCTGTTTTGTTGTTAACACACTTTTGACCTGGGCAAGGTGCCGCAAGGTCAGGTGTTGCAACGCTCCCATCGCCCTATGTATTTCCATAACGACATCTGCAACAGCAGGATCTTCATAGCCTTTTTGTTCTATGATATCGGCAAGCCTGTAATTAGCCGCGGCCATCCGCCCTGTATAGGTCAGCTTTTTCTTAAGATATTCCTTTTCAATCGATGCCAGGAGGTCCTTTTGCTCATCTGTAACCCCTAATGTACTCGTATAAAAAAAGTCCATTTCAGCATCCGATGTTGACTCACAATTAATATCATGGGCATAATGAGGTGCTGTCTTTTGGCCGATAAGCAAGCCGAGACAGACACCAGAGAAGAAAAAAACCAAAAGCAGGGCTACGGTAATTGGCCTCATGGAAATAATCCTTGGATGTTGCTAGACAATAAATTTGTTGTTGCCAAGCTTTGATGGGAAAAGTAATGCAGGTCAAAAAGATCCGGTTCAAGACCTCTTTCAAAGGAAACCTGGGTTAGTGCAAGACAAGAGCCAATCAACAAAGCAAGCGAAAGTGCTTTTATTGCCGGAGTCAATGTTAGATTAAACCACACCTGTGGGTCAGGTCTCGCCTCCGCAGCTCGAATTTTCTTCCAGACAACAGGTCCAAGCTTATCAAGACAATCATAGGCTGGATCCTGCTGAATACAGCTCTCTATTTTTTTATCATATTTTTGCATATGTCTACTCCTATAGAAGACTTCTATACCTGATACGTTCAAGGAACAATAATCCCTCCAATTTTTTTAAAAAGAACCGCTAACCGTTAAATATTGAAGAAAGATGAGGGGATAATATTATCCCAGCGTATAAAAGATATAAAACACTGTTGCACAGATTTCTGCTAAACACTGTATTATTATCCGGATAACTAATTGAAAATCACAAAATTACTTCTTACATATTGCCAAAGAAACACCATTGATCTCTGTACACCAGAAGCCAGTTCTTGCAACAGCAACTGGCTCAATGTTTTGCAGTAAACAAGCGTACAATACACCTGTTTACCACGAAACATTTAAACCTGACACCAGCACAACGAGAGGAATATGCGGGCTGGACAGCATAACTATATGACACCGACGCCCCTATTATGATACGACTGACAAGCCTTAAACAAAAACTGGTTCTTTTTGTTATCCTGCCCCTCTGCCTTATTATGCTCATTGCGGGCAGCCTGGGAATGCGACTCATCAGTAATGTGCTCCTTAAGCAATGGGAAGAAACGGCCATAAGCAAAATGCAAAGATCTGCTCACAATGTTGACATGAGGTTAATGCGCCCTAAAGAGTTGTTTCATTTTTTTCAACAAAACAAACAGCAACAACTCGGCTGGCGAGAGACACAACTGCTTATCGCCCAACTCAGAGCAATTGATGGCGTAGTTGAGGTAAAATATAATATCACAAAAGACCAAGAGCATGCCATGGGCAGGATGTATAGCCTGCAAACAACATTCATTTCCTCCATTGGCTATAATACCAAACTGCAAAGTCAGACAGTGTCTGTTGTTGCCCAATTTATCGACACAACAGGGACCATTGTGTCCCATATAGAAGTTGTTGTAGAGTTTTTCGACCTTGTTAAGCAGATAGTTAAAGCTCCATGGTGGCAGGGAAATAAGGCCTTTATACTTGATCAAAATGGTACAATTCTCGCGAGTACTGAACGGGGCGGGGCAAGGCAGGCCTACAACAGTAAATCCCTGCAAATGTTTGGTTCAACAAGCGAGTTACAGGCCCAGACCTGGGCTGCTATTCAAAAAAACAATTCAGGAACAGTCTTTTCTCCAGAGATGCCCCCCAATATGGTGAGTGGCTTTTACCATCTCCAACAAGCCCCATGGACTATTGTTGTTATGGCAGCAGGGACTAGCGTATTACAGCCTATTCTAACCTTTAAGACCTATTACTACATACTCTGTGCCATCGGCATCCTATGCGTACTTCTCTATCTATGGGTAATGAGCAGTAAAGTAACACGTTCAATCAATAGAATATCAACAGCTGCAAATGATCTTGCACAGGGGATATTCAGTCTACCACTAAGTGTTGAAAGCAGAGACGAAATTGGCGACTTAACCCACAGTTTCAACACCATGAGCAAGCAATTAAAGGAACGAATACAGCTTCAACAGGAAATGAGCCTGGCAGGAGAAGTACAAAACAATTTACTGCCTCAAATTGGTTTTGAAACGGCAGGCTTAGATATCGCAGTGTTAACAAAATATTGTGACAAAACAGGTGGCGACTATGTTGATATTATTAAGATGTCAGTCGATAAAAGACGAGCAACCGTGGTGGTTGGTGATGTCGTAGGTCACGGTATAGGGGCTTCACTGCTTATGACCACCCTACGAGCTCTGTTACGGGGACGGGCAATTATGCCCGGATCACCTGAAGACATAACCAGAGACGTCAATACACTCTTATGCCAAGACACTCTGCGTTCCGGCAATTTTGCGACTCTTTTCTACCTCACCATAGATTGCACAAAAAAGACTCTGGAGTGGGTTCGCTGTGGCCATGAACCAGCTCTCGTTTACTGTCCAAAGCAAAACAGTTTTACTGAATTAAAAGGCCCTGGACTGGCGTTAGGCATTGATACTGATTGGCAACCCACCCAAAATAGCTGCGATTTTGTAAACGACAATCAGATTATCCTCATTGGTACAGATGGGATATGGGATGTCGAAAACAATTTAGGTGAACAATTTGGCAAAACCAGAACTCGGAATCTCATTGTAGAGAATTCTGCCCTGTCAGCCCAAGAGATAATAGACAATATATTGAAGGCAATAGACATATTTCGTGATCAACAACCACAAAATGATGATATCACTCTGGCAATCATTAAAACGAAATCGCCGTTATGTTAAAACACCGCCACCAACTTCAGCCACCTGAGGACTACTGATTTGCCTTAATAGGTGTAAAAAGATACTCAAGACCATTAACCTTTATTTCATACACCACAGCCAGCTGTCTGCCTAATTTTCCGGGAGGGAACCCCTGCTGAGAAAACCAGACGACATAGGGCTCCGGCAAATCAACAAGAAGCCGACCGGCATATTTGCCAAAAGGCATAACAGCCCGACTAAGTTCCATAAGTTCTGTATGCTCAAATTGCGCTTCCGCCATTGCTTTTCCTTTCTACCTCAAACCTGCCGAGCTAACCGCGACGAGTACAAACGGTTTAATCTCGTTTAAATATCCTGTTACACCGGCAACGCTAATTCAACTGCACGGGGGGCGACCAAGCCAAGCCCCCCAGCCGGCCAAGAGCCACTTCGTCCAAAAACCTGCTCTTTTTTATTTTTCTCTTCGTCCCGTACCACTAGCACCATTATAATACCAGTCAATCCCTGTATTAAAGGCAAAAGAGTTACCAGAAGATCGACCTCAACTTTTTGCGCTTTTGGAGGAAGATATTCGTTTATTGGAAAAAGCAAACCGAAGAAAAGAAGACAAATTTAGCAGAAACCGCCGCCAGCTATCGGGGGATTTCCAGAGCATCGTACAGTATCCCCAGAGCACCCGTGGCCTCTGAAAATGTGAACGATAAAAATCAATAAACAGCTCGTCCATTTGCTCTTTCTCAAGCCCCGAAGGGACAAACTGAAATTCCATACAATCCATCTTCTCCCAATCCTCAGTAAAAATTCCAAGGCCACCGGCGGCATCCTTAATGGTCTGGTAAATTGGAGACCCTGGGAAGGGAGTGAATTTAGCAAGATTAAAATCATCGATGGGCAGCGAATAGACGTATTTCTGGCTCGTGCGGATACTTTGCTCAGTTTCACCGGGTAAACCCATCATTAATAGACCTTTTACCCGTATGCCTGCCTCTTTAATAAGCTTAATCTTCCCACGCATCATGGTAAGATCAGGGTTTTTCCTGTGGGCTGCCAAAAGTTTTTCATCACCGGTCTCAATGCCTAAACTGATCATCCAGCACCCCGCCTGTTTCATCAAAGCGAGCAATTTAGCATCGAGATGCTCTGCTCTGGCGGCACAGTTAAAGGTCATCCCCAAAGGATTTTCAATAATTTTCATGCAAAAATCGACCACCCTTTGCCGGTTAAAGGTAAACTGATCATCGTAGAAGTTGAGGTGTTTGACACCGTACTCCTGTTGCAAAAACTGCAGATGTCTATACAAATAACCTGCTGAATTGAAGCGAAACGTTCTCCGAAATACTGATCTATCACAATAACTACAGGTATATGGACAGCCCCGGCTCGAAATACAACTGGCATTGGGGGTCTTTGGATAGTTGAAGATAGGCAGGGAATACGCCTCTGGGTATCCTGTAAGTTTGCCATAATCCGGAAAAGGCAGGGTGTCCAGGTCAAGTAGATCTGTACGCTGTCCATTAAACACCCCCCTACCCGCCTCATCTCTTCTGGCCAGACCTTTCACCTCAGCAAGCATCTCAGGAGCTGTTGTCACAAGTTGTAAAAGAGTCTCTTCTCCCTCACCGACAACTATGTAATCAAGGGCTGGATATCTATTCAACACCTCTTCTTTAAGGGCCGAGACATGTACTCCACCAAAAACTACTTTGATAGTCGGTACAATATTCTTAGCAAGAACAGCCAGGCGCTCTCCATCAAAAAAAGAAGACGTTGTACAAGAAAATCCTACGAATTCTGGTTGATATTTTTGTAAATACTCACCAATAAGCCCATCTGAATCAGGGTGGGCGTAACAATCAATGATATCGTTTTCTTGCCCCTTTGAGGTGAGATAGGCTGAAATCGAAGCAAGCCCTAAGGGAGGCATTATGTTAGCAAGCCTCGACACATCATTTTTAGCCAACTTGGCACTGTAACCAAGGGGGTGGATGAGAAGTATTTTCTTAGTCACTTGCATTTTTGCCCTGTTCATTCAGAAGTTGTGAGATACACCCCAGCGTTTATGCCGCCAAAACCAGAATTACACGAAATGATTGAAGGAGCAGTAAGGGGAAGAGTACCACTCCCTGAGACATTAGCCCTGCCACCAGCCGAACAACTAAGCCCTACAGTTGGAGGTAACTTCATCTCCTCTAGGCTCTTCAAGCAAAGGACAATCTCTATGAGTCCTGCCGCTGCAAGGGAATGGCCTAGGGCTCCTTTTACCGAACAAAAAGGAGTATCAGCACCACATTTATCATCAAAAACTAACATCTCCATGGCATCGTTATAAGCAGTGCCCGTCCCATGTCCGTTGATACCACCGACTATTATTGGTCGCCCGGAGGGGTGCTCTAAAATCTGTTCAAACACACGCCCCAAGCCACTTCCTTTGCGACATGGGGCTGTAATATGTGTCGCATCACAACCAATTCCCCACCTGTGCAAACGCCCAAGGGGCCCACGACGTCCACAGAGGTTTTCAGCCGATGACATGACAAGCCAGGCCCCGCCGTCTCCCAAAGCCAAGCCATCACGCTGCTGATCGAAAGGTTTAACAGAAGTTACCGATAAAGCTTTGAGACTGTCAAAACCTCTCAATACAAATTCGGAGACCAAATCAACGGCAACCACTAGAGCGTGTTGACATCGACCGGAATCAATTGCCATTGCCGCCTGGATCACAGCAAGGCTTCCCGAGGCACAGGCCCCGCTCACCGTCACCGGATCCGGTGTAAATTGCAAGGTACTTTTAATCGACTCACCAAGCGTCCAAGGCTGCCCCAAGGCCGGGTCATGGCCATTTGGCTTACGGGTGAGATCGTCTACAGCCCCTTTAGTCGTCGCGACAAAAAGTTGCGTCTGGGGCGGCAGAGGGGGAACTGTTGCTAAAAGCTCGGCCAGAAAAGTCTGCAGACGCGCGCCACCTGCCAAACGCCCCTGATAGCCGGCAACAAGCCCCAGAGGATATGGGGTTAGGCAGGACGCAATACGCCGTTTCACCAGTCCAGTCTGTCCGGCCAGCATTGCTGCCCAGGTTGCTTCAAGATCCCCTAAACATGTTGATATGTTGCCTGCGACAAGCGCAACACCTTGCTTTACTCCTGCCACGAGCCTTCCTTCCATTTAGCGTAAAACTCTTTTAACCACTCCGGTGTAAAGAGCAGCATCGTACCATCGGGAGAGGTAAAGAGCTGGACCGTGTAGCCACTTGCCACCAGATCATCGTTACTATTGACTAATTTATAACTGTAATTGAGCCGCGCCGCCTCCGTCCAGTGAAGCGCCGTTGTAATTGTAAAGGTTTCATCAAAACGGAGTGGCTGCTTGTAATCAAAGTGCATCTGTACCACAGGGGCAACGGTTTTTTCTTGCATAAAGCGTTGATAGGTTAGTCCATACTGGTCGCCAAAGGCGATCCTACCATCTTCAAAGTAACTAGGATACCGCCCATGCCAAACCATTCCAAGTACATCAACTTCTTCAAATCGAACCCTTCTTTCACTACTTGCAACAAGGGGAAGCGGTTCACCAGCTCCCTGCTCAAAATATAGCTTTCTACTCTCCATTGTGTCCTTTAGTTTTCTCTCGGAATAAAAGTGATATGCCCGGAGCTGATAATAGCACCAGAATCGTTTAGCAATTTAAGTATACCCTGCCAGGAAAGATTCTCTTTGGTCAGCGACAGTTGTACCTCAATCTCATTTCCTGGTTGCACTATTCCCTTGAATTTAACCTTGGACAGCTGCAACAGGTTCAGCGGTTTTTCCAGGGCAGATTCCGCTAAAAATCGAACGGCTGCGAGCTGTACAATTGCAGGTAATATTGGCTGAGAGGGGAAATGCCCAGCAAAGGCGCAGAAATCTTCTAAAAAGACAAACTCTCCCGTCACAACAAGCTGCGTTGGTGTAAGCGTATCTATTGTTATTTTTTTTAAAGAGGACCGAAGCCCCATTGCTATCGATTGCTGCTCCATAGACGTTTCACTCCTTCTTTGGCAATTGCTGTAAAAATATATCCACCCCGAGCCACGGTTGATTATAACGAATGTATGCCCCTGTAGCTGTTGCGGATTTTGAACCTGGGTCCAATTGTTCTTCAACCTTCCAATAGGCAATACCGGCCTTATAACCGGTTTTCACCCTCAGGGTCTTTCCCCCATCTTTGACGCAAACTGAAGACCAGCCCTGCCTAGAACAGGGCAATTTATCAGGCTCTAGCAGATAGATTCGTGCGAGGGCTTCCGAAAGAAATGGTGCCAGACCTTTTTTGCCAAGGGGACCCCGGGGTAAAACCGCATTATGATCGCCACCGGCATCGGACCATGCCTGAAGCAGGGTCACTCCCATGGGATCAACAAGGGCATAGTAAAAGCCATTGTCCCCAGCCCGTATTACGAGAAGACCGTTAAACGCAACATCCCCCCAACGCTCAATCCGAATCTGTTGCAACTTTGGATAGTTTGGCTTAACAACTAACAGATCTGGATCTGGAGAATATCTCTGAAGCGCACAACCTGAAAGCAACAACACAAAAACCACCGCCAGGACTCCCACCAGCAGGCGGATTTGTGCCCCTAGAGCTCTCGCCCGGATTCTAGCCTTGATAGCAGGCGCTACCGGCCTGTATTTTACAATATTTCCTATGACGTTAGCTACGAAACAACCCATATCAGTTCCGCTCCTTATAACTCAAGATGACAGGACTGACAAAAAGGGCAGTGGGCCAGGCAACACCGATACCTGCAAGCACTGTCACCCCAAGGGCATGTAATGCAGGATGGGCTGCAAAAGCCAAAACACCAAACCCTATGAGCGAACTAGCTGCACAGATACTCACGGCGAATCCCGACTCAGAGTGCTGTTTATCCTGACAGGCGCAAACGGTAAAGATACCGTAGTCAACGCTCAAACCAATCACCATAATTCCCATGATAAGGTGCATCATGTTCAGCTCACCCGTTGTCAGAAAAGCAAAGACTGACATAGCCGAAAGTGCAGAAAAGACAGGGGCAAGAACGGCAAATACAGACAAAATATTTTTGAACTGGAGAGCTGCCAAAATTACGATTACAATACCGGCTGCCGCCGACAAAAAGAGGATATCATGCCGTAATCCACGCTCTACAGCAGCCCTCCATTTTGCATTGGCAATGACGGTGACTCCAGGAATTTCAGTCTCCAATCTGGAGAGCGTTGCCAGCTCCTTTCCTTTCAGGGCAACAGTGGTCATAACATAGTAGTGCGGTGAGACCGCACGCTCTTTTACCAACGACTGCACCAATGGGGCCATGGAGCCTTGCAGGTATGTTTCATAGGTAAGGGGCAACGGCTCCTTTGCAAGCCAGGAAAAAAATGGCTCAAACGCCCTATCACTAAAACCTTTTTCCCTGGCCGCCTCAAGAAACCTCTCAGAAAAGCTGTCTTTATTAAGCCGCCAAAATTCCTGCCAGCGCTGACGCCGTTCATTTTGCATCGTAGCCCCAGGTAAAAGAGGAGCCAATGATTGAAAGTGAAGACCTGAGTCTTGTTTTAAGATGTTAAAAACCTTGTAGTTACGCTCAAAAAGATCTTCCGTATTTTCAGCTTCCACCAGAACAAACGCCTGTTCACCCTTTTCCCCCCACACCTTTGAGAAAAACCTTTCATCCTCAATAACCTGTTTATCAGGGACATCAAGAGCCCTCAAATCTCCATTATAGTGTAGTTGTGGCCAACTATAAATACCAGCGCCAAGAACCGCTGCCCAGACGAGCATAATCACTGTCCGTTGCTGGAGGAATTTTTGGCGTCTGCCCGCAGGTCGTCTCGTCACTGGCCGGCTGACAGGCCTGCCAATAGTGGGTACCAAAACCCACGAAAAGGCGACGGCAAAGAGCAGACCAATAAGTGCAAGGGTGGCCATCTGCCGATGGGATGGCACACCGGAAAACAGTAAGATGATAAAAACAGCTGAGGTGGTCAATGTTGCAAAAAAGATGGGTCTTTTCAGGTGGGAAAAAGAAGTGGTCCCACCGGCGGTAACGACTTTCTGCCCCAGGTAGAGATGGATGGAAAAATCCACAGCAATTCCGAGGAGAACAATACCAAATCCCAAGGCGAGTCGACTCAATCCACCATGGATAAGACTACTCAAACCAATTGCAGGAGCCGCAGCCATAAGGGGAATAGCGAGGACCAGGAAACCTTTAACACTCCGAAGAGCAACACCTAACAGACAAACAAGAAGTAGGGTTGCTACCGGCAGAAGGGTTTTAAGATCACCCTGAATCGTTGTGGCATTGGCAAGGGTGTGGGGAAGACTGCCTATAACCCTGGCCTCTATGTTTGGTGCAAGGGTTTTCCCATAGGTCTCTTCTAAAAAATCACGAATGACCTCGGCCTCTTTTGAATCGGTAAGCGACTTAGTTGCTTCGGCTATAAGAAGACAACTCCTGTTATCTTTAGCCATGAAAAAACCATCTTCAATGGCCATTGACAGCTCGGACCGCAGATAGTTCAACTTCTCTAGCCCCAGAAGACTAAACCCCAAGGGGTCCAGCTGAACATGTTTCTTTAGGCCAATACCTGCCGGGCTGTTGAGGAGTGCAAAAGATTGTGCAAGGCCTGTAGCAATACCCTCGCTGGTAATTTTCCGCTCTAATTGTCCATAGTCAGAATTATCCAGAAGCAGGGGCAGACTCTCTACAATAGTCCTCATAAAACCGGATTCATACCCCTTGGGTAGACGAAACAGGACAAAGGAAAAGAGATCACTTTTTTCAAGTGCAGCCCCGAGCCTCTCCACACTTTCAACAAGGTTTGAGCCACCTAACGCCGCATCTTTCCCGCCCGCATCATTGATAGTCAGGGTGATGAACAACCTGTCCACAAGGCCCATATTTTTGAGCTTTTCAATGTCTCCGGACACCGCATTTTCAGGCAAAAGATCCAGGGCGTTATCGTTTACAGTAAGACTAAGACAGGTAAACAGACCAACTATGAAGATAGCGAGAACACCACTCCAGCGAATAATTTTGGTTTTAGTTGTCATGGGCAGGTTGAGTTTCACACCGAGTAAACAGCTGTTCTGGAAAATCGATATTAAAGGTGTAGTCACTAAACAAAAGCCGAGTGAGATCCCCACCCGGTTCTAAAATTTCCACCCGGGCAGGTTGCATAGTGGTCTGATCAAAGGTGATTGTCACCGTTTGAATATATTCCGCCATAGAAGGATTTTTGGGAGTGATAATAAGTGAGTCCGCGCCCTTTTTCTGCAAAAAAAACGCCTCGCCAAGCTTAGAATAATCGCCACCTAGCCAGAGCCACAACTGTTCTGCGACAATGCGCATAACAGGATCACTATTCAAATCAAAATTCACAGGAGCTGCCTGATCACTGCAACGCAAGCCTTTGTCGCCATTCAGGACAAGTATAGACGGGACTGGATCGGTAAATTCCCAGCGTAATCTGTCGGGCCTGACCACAACCAGTTCACCGTGAAAAACAATAGTTTCAGCAAAAAGAGACAACTCTTTTTCCTGAATAAAAACGGCTCGAAAAGAATCTATCTTAGCCGCTGTATCCTCAAGCTTGGCCATAAACCGACCGAGGTCATCTTTTGCCGCAGGCCCATTACCTGCGCAAGCCAGTCCGCTAGAGAGTAGTAACGCAACAACAAAAGCCCCTGTTCTAAGGAGAGAAAAAACGGGGTTACGCTGCACAAAACGATAATTATTCAACATTTTCCCACACCTTAATAACCCCTTGAGCCAGCTGTAAATCGCCAGCCCAAACCGCCCCTTGAATTACATTTACAGGCCCATAGCTAAAGGTTTTACTGGTTTCGATTCGAACCACCGCACCAGCACAAGCGCCGTCATACACAGAAAAGGAATCTATACTCACCAGCATTCCATCGGTTGCTTTTTTATTTTCACAGTAGAGGTCATAGCCGTTGGCAAGAGCTGCGGTCTGTGCAATGAGCTCAATGAAATACTCCGGGAGTAACTGGCCATCATTAACGGCAATGCCACTGGCGGGCAGTGTCGTTTCCGCAACAGCAGAGTCACCGTAACGCTCCAGAAGACGTTCAACAAAGAGCATGGGCGGACGATGGGGTAGAAAAGACGCGGCATCAACTGGAAGTATTTTTTTGAAAGTATCCTCAGCGTCTTTCATCACATGTACATCCCACCATTAACACCGATCACCTGACCGGTGATATAATTGGCCTCTCTACTCAAAAGAAAACGAACCACTCCAGAGATCTCTTCTACCGTTCCAACCCGCCCAAGTGGAATGAGTGGCAGGAGTTTATCCAGGGGGAGATCTTCAATCATTCCCGTATCAATAAGTCCTGGCGAGACAACATTGACTAAAACATTTCTCCGCCCCAACTCCCGTGCCAGCGATTTGGACGCCGCTATAAGTCCACCTTTTGCAGCGGCATAGTTCGCCTGACCTGCCTGTCCTGTCTGACCAGAAATCGAAGCGATGGAAATAATCCGTCCCCGCCTTTTAGTCAGCATCATTTTTGCAAAAAGTCTGCCTAAAATGAAAAAGCTGTTCAGATTAACGTCGATCACCCGGTCCCACTCTTTTCTATGCATAAGCGGCATTATGTTATCCCGCGCGACACCGGCATTATGCACCATACCGTAGGGGACAACACGGGCAAGCAGAGGCTCAAGGGCCTTCGTTGCAGCCACCCCATCAGAGACATCAAAGGGAAGCAAGAGACAGCTGCGTCCCATTTCTTCAATCTTGGCCTGTACCCCATGTGCCGCCTCCGTCGACGACCTGTAGTTGAGCCAGATATCATATCCGGCGGCAGCAAGATCAAGGGCTATACCGGCCCCTATGCCCCTGCTCCCACCACTTACAAAAACGATTTTATTATGGTCATCTTCTTGCTTTTCTTTTGTCATTTTTTTTCACTCTTACGCTGTTTACTGGTTCAAATGCAGACGGACGTCACCCCAGTCACTTTTTACAGAAAAAACATTCCCCTGGAACTCGTTTTTAGCCAACAACTCAGCAAGAAAAAACGCTGCGCCTAGCGGCTCATAAAGTGTCTGGCATAAGGTTCCAACCGTCACCTCCTGCCTTGCAGTAAGAAGCCGTTGCGAATGACAGGCCTTAGAGGTAATTTTTGTTTCACCAACACAGAGCCCCATCGAGGAAGATTTTTTATTTTCCAAGAGCAGACAGACAACACCAGGGAGCCAGGGGGCACCTTCATCCACCAAGGTCTTTCGCCCATCCGCAAGGAGGGTACTATAGGTCTCAACCTGCAGAACCAAACAACTGTCCAGTCCACCGGACATGATTGCCAACCAAGCTTGTTCAAGAGCCTTAAAAAAGGGGTGGCAAAAATCAGTTATCGTAAGTGCTGCGCCTTTAATGGCGAGGGTCGAAGCGACGTAACCCGCAGCAGCATTAAAGACAGAGTGAGAAAACAGGGTTGGTGAGGCCTGCTCTTTTGAGACCACACTGTCGAGGACTTCAAAATTTGTCTGCATGGTACTAAAGGCTGATCCAAGTACCAGTCCACAACGTTCGCCATAGTGTTGGGTAAGAGTTCCCTGGGTCTGCATAGTTGTACAGGCTGCGACCACTGCAAGACGGATATAATCATCGGCCCGTCGCAACTTCCGAGTCAACTCAACCGGTACAAGTAAATCTGCAAGACGCACCGAAGAAACAGCATTGACAAAAACTTTCACATTTCCACCCCTTCAAGAACAACGGCACTGTTGCTGCCACCAAAGGCGAGAGACTGACTCATACCTATTTTCCCAGTAAGCACCCTGCTTTCTGCCTCCTTTATCACCGGAAACGACAGTTCCGGATCAAGTTCATGGCAGCCAGCGCTCCCAAAAACAAAGCCCTCGTTGAGCGCCATAAGTGTATACACAGCCTCAACTCCCCCCGCAGCTCCCAAGGTATGGCCGGTAAAACCTTTGGTGGAGACGACGGGAAGACTGTCGGGATCAAAACCCAGGGCTGAAATGGCATGGGTTTCGGCGAGATCATTGACACGAGTTCCTGTACCATGGGCATTAATCAGACAAATATCAGCAACAGACAGGCCGCTATCCCCCAAGGCACCTTTAACAGCACATTGCAAACCATACCCCTCGGGGTGTGGAGCCGTTGGATGATAAGCATCCCCTGCAATCCCATAGCCCCTGACCCTACCAAGGATTTTCTGCCCTCTGCGCTGAGCATCCTCCTGTCTCTCCAGCACAAGAATACCGGCACCTTCACCAAGGTTTAGACCCTGTCTATCCTTATCAAAGGGAGAGCAGCTCTTTTCTGAATAGAGCATCAGACTTTTAAAACCGTGACAGGCAACCCGGGAGAGTTCATCCGCACCTCCGGCAATGGCGATGTCACATTTACCATATTCAAGCCAAGTTTTGGCCACACCAATTGCATCAGTACCCGAAGCGCAGGCATTGGTGATAACAAGCCCAGGCCCTGTAACACCGAGTATTTCTCTCACTTTATCCGCGAGATTTGAACTGAGATAGGCAAGCAACGGTTCGGCAGCAGGGTTCAATCCATGCCGCCACTGAACGTAGTATTCTTCGTTATGAAAGGTGCAGCCTACGGTTGTTCCAAGAACAATCCCCACCGTTTTGCCCCGGAGCTCCCCAAGGGATAAGCCGGCACGGTGCAGCCCTTCTGCCACGGCAAGAAGAGCCAGCTGAACGGTCCGATTGCTTGTCTTTATGGATGGGATAAGATCATCAAGGCTACTTCGTCCAGTATCGGCTGTAACCGATGGCACCTGAAAACAAGGGGCGGTAAATCCCGCCGGGAAAAACCTCTCTCCCATGCCTACATTACAAACCAGTCCAGCTGCCATATTTCGCCAGGCAGCCTGGCAATTCTCTCCAAGGGCGGTTATTGCGCCATAGCCTGTTACCACAGGTGGCAGGAGTCTTGATCCCATTAAATGTCACACCTAAGTTTTCTATTTTTGAATGGTTACAACGGTTCCTTTAAGAGCAACGTTAACCACCACTCGGCCAGCAAGACAGGTATATACAGACTCGCTGGATTCCACATTGTTTTTGATATTGGAGACAATGTTTATTACAGCATTCCCACCCTCTCGCCTCGCACGGTCACGCAAAGTCACCAACGATGAAGCCATGGCCCATGCACATGCCTGACTCCTCTCTTTGGCAAAACCATTGGTACGTTTACTGGTCTTAAAGTTACCGTACGTTTTACTTACCTTTCCATGTTTTGCATCTCCCCAGTAAAAGGCGATGTCATCCGTAAATATTTTTTTAACTTTTTCAATCGCCATGGCGTCCTTGACAGGATACTTCACAAGGACGTCAGCCCCATATGCAAAATTCAGCCCAAAACAGAGTAAGAATATACCACTTAAGATAATGTTTTTCGTCATTTTCTGCTCCTTTGTTCCTCTCAAAGATAACAACCATTTCATCCTTGCTGGACGTTAACAAGTGTACATTGCGGGGAGGTTCAATAAAGACTTCCCGCAACGGGACCGCTAAAGACCTTGGCCGCAACTATCAGTCCTTATGATCAAGAATATACTGGGCAAGACTCTCTATGGAGACAAAAGCAACCTTGCCCTCTTCCATGTCAGAAATCTGTACATCAAAATACTTTTGAATCAACACCACCAGCTCTACCGCATCCAAAGAATCAAGACCTAATCCTTCGCCAAACAGTGGCTCTGTATCACCAATTTCTTCTGGAGTAATTCCCTGAAGTTTTAAATCATTTACAAGTATTTCTTTCAGCTTTGCTTTAGTTGTTTCCATCTTTCCTCTACAATATTTGCTTGTTATTTCTTCCAAAAGTTATGAAAATTATACCATTGATATGGGTACAAAACGAGATACTCTTCCATGGCACTACTAAATTTTTCTGCGCAGCCCATAAGCATCTGCCCACGCTCGTCACGGGATTTATATTCGGGATAAAAAATATCCCAAACCTTTAATTGATAACTTCCACCCCCGGTTTGTGCTGCAAAAACTATCGCCACCGGTGCACCGGCAGAAGCGGCGAGCATATAGGCACTATCCGGCAGTTTTATTTCACTTCCCAGAAAGTCTACCGTCGTCGACGATCCTTTAATAAAACGATCCCCCATAATAGTAACAACCTCACCCCTGTTAAGGGCCGCCAGGGAATCCACCATGCCACCAAAGCCACCTTCCGCATCGATAATTTGAAATGATTTTTTGCTGCGGTTCAGGTCAAAATAATGCTTTGCCACGGCCTTCTTGTCGTACAACATGAGAGCATTAACAGGAACGGGTAAATCCCCCAGATTGGCAAGGGCCGACTGCCAGTTCCCCATATGCGCCGTGAGCAACACCAGCCCTTTACCCTTAGCAATCTCGGCTGTTATTTGTTCATAGCCCTCTATTGTCCCACTCAGACATGCGTCCTTTACCGTACCCAGCCAGCCTCTTTCAACCAGCACCCTGCCAAAAGAAAACACAGTCAAAAACGTATGCCGAAAGTAGCCGATAACAGACGCCTTAGGAAAACGTCTTTTGAGATACGGCTGTACCGTTCTGCGAATCTTGCGACTCCAGAGGACATAGCTCAAAACCACCGGCACCAGAAGTATGTGTGCACCCCGTTGGCCAAAAAGATGCAAGGTTACATAAAAGAACCAGTGTCCTAGAGCTTCCAGTTGCTGTAAATATTTATTTTTTCCGACCACTAGGCAACACCGGCTGACTTATTACTCTGCTGAAACCTTCGGGCAAGCCAATACACTAGCCCGCCACCAAAGAGTCCGAGAATCGGCCCCACAAATAAAAAGCCAACAAACCAGTCCCATAAACGATAATGAACTTCAAGCAACCAGCGTTTCCAGGACAGATCCGTAAGCCACTGTTGGGTCTGGAAATAATGTCCAACTTCTATACAAAGGGCGGGGACCACCGGCGGCATACAAAACTGACTGGCGGCAACAGCTGCAACCTTATTGAGATGAAACCGATAGGCAAGATAGATAATAGCAACGGTATGCACGCCAATAAGCGGCGAAGCACCTACAAAAAGCCCCATCCATACGGCAAGTGCCAGCCAGAACGGAGAGGAATTTTCCCTACACAGATTCTGCAGTGTCCGCAGGGGTTTTTTAACCACCACCACCGGAGACTCCTTTTCTCTGACCCCTGTTATTTTCTTATGGGGAAAAGGAAGTAACCGCCGACAAACAAGACCTGTGTGCAACAGAGTTAACCGCCAGTTATCTAGAAATTTATGAAAATGTGAAACCCTTTCACCAGCTGGCGGATAATGCACAGAAATCGGGACACTACAAATCTCAACGCCAGCCCAAACTGACTTGACCAGTACTTCTATTTCAAAATCATACCTGCTTTTTGAAAACGTCTGAGCAAGCAATACATCCACCGGATACAAACGCATACCACTCTGGGTATCGGGCAAGTCAGCTCCACACTCAAGGCGAACCCAAAAGTTGGAGAAGTCTCTACCAAAAAGGCTCAGACCCGGCACCGTATCCTGCACCATTCGCCGTGCCCCGATGACTATTACGGGGTGATCTGTACCGGCTGCAACAACGGCCAGATCTCTTGCCTCTAGAGGATTATGCTGTGCATCTGCGTCCAGGGTGATAATCGATGCAAAGCCCTGTTCTTTGGCAATACGCGCCCCTGCCAGTATCGCAGCACCCTTCCCCCTATTTTCGGCAAAGGATTCTACCTGACAGTTAAGCCCAGCCAAACCTGCAACTCCACCATCGGAACTACCGTCATCAACAACAAGCACAGGAAAACCCGTCGACAAAGCCGCCTCAACGACCCCTTTCAAGGTTGTTCCGTGATTGAAGACCGGAATTATTATAAGAAGAGGATCAACCCAACAATTCATCGATGCTTCCGTTTTTTCAAGGTTAAATCCCATAAAGGTCCAACAAAACCCATTTTATGTAAGCTTGCTATGCGGCCCTCAAACTCGTGACAGGGATAGATTCTATCCATTCTGCTTGCAAAGGAACTTCGTATTGCAGAGACAATCTTCTCCCGGGAAATTTTGGGAGAATAGTAAAAGACAGGGTCCAAAAGTGACCTGTCGGCGGTTATTATACCATCAGCGATTGCCCGCTCATGGATGGCCGTATCGGGAAACACCCGGATTCCGGCAAAGGCAAAAACCACACTGTTATCAAGCCTTTCTATATTTGCAAGACCTTCCCGCAGGGTATTTTCATCCTCATCCGGACCACCAAACATTATAAAATGGGCACAGGGAATTTCTTCTTTGACCACATTGCCATGCACCTGCAACACATCTGCAAAAGAAAAGCTCTTGCCTATTCCAGCAAGGGTAACATCACAGCCGGCATCCGTGCCAAGCTCCATCGCTGCGAGACCGGATCGTTTTAGCAGTCGCAGATCACTTCTCGTTAAATTCTCAGGCCTAAAAAAAGCGCACCAAGGCACCGTGCTCCCCTTCTTTATAAGCGCCTCAGCAACCCTCAAATACCGCCCCTCATGATCGTTGAAGTAAGAGTCCGCAAAAAAGATATATTTAGCCCCGGAATGATCTCGTAGATGAATGACCTCTTCTGCAACCTCATCCGGGTCCCGGTAGCGGATTTTTTTACCTTCAATCTTGGGGTACGAGCAATATCCACAGGTATGCGGACAGCCACGTTTTGTCTGGACGTTTAACATCCCGCCATGTTTAAGATAATACTCAGCTGTACTCTTGGTGAGATCGGTCGGTTGCCAGAGGCCATCAGTGGGCTCTGAATACAGGATTTTTTGTTCAGGACTCAGGCCTGCAGCAAGTTCTGCCGCCAGCCAGGGCAACAAAACTTCACCCTCGCCAACCACGCCATAATCCGCCCCAAATAGCTCCATAAGCTGCTCTGGCATAATAGAAAATGCGGGCCCGCCGAGCACTATTTTTGTAGTAATTGTATCGCGAATAACCTTCATGGTTTCGACGATTTCTGCCAAAAACTGATGGGGCGCCGCACTGTCCACTGTATCGAGATTACGTATAGAAACCCCTATCAGGTCATAGGTCTTCCCCTGCAGAGCCAAGGCCAGACGAGCAAGACCACCATCGGCGAGGACGTCAAAATGGCTTACCTTGTGCCCCTTATTTTTAAGTGCAGCAACGAGACAAGCCGCCCCCAGAGGATACACAGGATAGGGTGTCACCACTTGATTTGCGGAGACAATCAGGCAACGTGCCCCTCTTTCTGCCATTAGCGTACATCCCAGGATCGATCTTCTGAAAGCCGCCTTGGCACATACGAGCCGTCGGCCATCTCCTTTTCCACCACCTTAGAAAAAAGGCGAGCCATACGTAGCGATTGTGGTGTCTCCTTATAAAACATATCCCACGCATAGTGGTACATCTCTTGAAGAGTTTCAGGGCTCATGTTCTTGGGCTGATAAACAACTTCTGCGGTTGTGTAACGGCTCCAGTCCTTGTGCAAAATACGCCCTTCTTTTGCATATGTCTCGGTTATCGGGGTATGGGGGAATGGTGTTAAGATTGAAAATTCGGCCATATCAATATCAATTTCGAGGAGAAAATCCACCAACCGCTTAATATAATCAGCGTCCTGATTATCGGTTCCCAGCAGCACCGCCGCCTCCACTCCGATACCATGGTCTTTCAATCTTTTAATCCGGTCCCGGATCATATCAGAGGTATCAAAAACCGCCTGATACACATACCAACATCCTGCCTTTGCAGCTTTTGCAATGACCTCTTCATCATCGAGTATCGGATGACTGATCCATTTTTTCTTTAAAGGAATCAAGCCATCAAAAAGCTCCATAACCCATTCCTTACTCTGGGCAAGAGAGTTATCAACGAGGAATAATCTATTGTTATCAATACCGCTGATCTCCTCAACCACCTTATCAATAGGCCGTGGTCGAAACTTCTGACCACCTAGATAGGCAGTAGCACAAGGAAAACAGTTAAAACGACAACCACGGGAGGCGTGAACCAGATCCACCATCTTTACCCCGCGATACATATACCTCTCACGGTTTAGTATTGATCTACGGGCTGGCCCAACGGATTCAATGGGTGGAAAATCATGAAAATAATCGTAGAGAGGTTTTAAACGCCTGTTCTCCAGATCCTCAAGAACGCTGGCCAATCGACCATCCTCCGCTTCTCCTAAAAACACTGAGTCCACAAAGGTTGCAACTTCCTTTGCGTGGAGCATGGTAGCTATACCACCCGCGACCACAGTAACCCCGTTGGCTCTGAATTTCCCTGCTATCTCGCGGCCCCTTGGCAACTGACAGGTGAGCATCATTGAAAGAAGCACCACATCGGTTTTCACATCAAAATCGATAACATCAACATTCTCATCGATAAAAGTGAGATCATATTTTTCAGGAATTGCAGCTGCCGCACACACAGGACCATGGGGGGGCAGATGAAATTCTGTCTGCTCCGGTATTTTACTCCATTTAGGATATATCAATGTGACGTTCATCATTATTTCTCTACAATAGTTAAATTTACGAGGAGTTTCTCTACCCCGCCCCGGGCCTCTCGTCCCGAAAGATGGTCAAATTCACAAGCCAACATCAAGGACAGTTCACTGTGGTAAGATAGAAGATATCTCGCCTCAAGCTCCGCTTTTTCAAACGGCTTTAGCGTATCAAAGAGCGCATACACCGGCCCGGTCAAGCCAAATTGACCAGCGGCCTCTGCCAGCGGAATATTGGGAAGCGTATAACCAAACAAGGCTGGACTGGCAAGGCCTGCTCCCTCCTCCATGCTTGCAATAAAATCAACATCTGTTCTGAGAGAACCCCTGCTTGTTGCGCCCACAAGACCGATAGTAAGCCCTCTGTCTGAACACTTTTGGCCGCTGGTAATAAGCCCCTTTGCAATCAACAAACGTCCAACTTCAACTATAAGTAGCCTACTCAGGGGATTCATACGCCCCCAGCGTTTTGGTATTGCACCTATCAGTGAAATTACAGCCTCATCCACCTGATCGTTATAGGCGTACGTATATTCATGCATACAAACGTCCTCTCTTTTTCCTGAAACCATACACATTACAACTCCAACAACATTGCTTTTACAAGGTTCATTTTTTAGCCACCACCGTTGTTATGAAAGAGTTGTACCCGCGTCTGTATCACCTAGCCAGCAGAGTGGGTCTTCTGCAAGATAGTCTCCGGTGACATGATATGCATGCCCGCGACATCCATAGCAATGATCTAAATTGTCACAGCCTCGACATTGTCCTTTTATCCGGCTTCTAATATTACGAAGATCGTCAATTACAGGGCTCTTATGCAGGATATCAACAAGGCTGGTTTCGCGTATATTGCCTACAGCAACATTCACCCCGGGACACGGCTGGACATCACCTATGGCGGTAACGGTACATGAATATTCATGACGAGCACAGTGGGAAGCGGCAAGGGGAGGATGGGGCTGCCAGTTACACAAGAACTCATCTCTATCAATTCGAGAAAGTTCTTCAAAAAGCGTTTTTATCTCGCCTGGACTCACCTCAAGCTCCTGGTGCTCGCAGGCACGCCCCTGCATGGTCATCGCTTCAACGTAGGGAGCAATACCTTCAAGCCTTGCCCAGCGCCACAGACCTGGTAACTCTTTATAGTTTTGACGACAAATGATGGTCTCAATTCCAAGAGAACAGTCCTCACTTGGATACCCCGCTTTGCGCAACGCTGCCAGTCCCTTTTCAATAGCCGCACAGGTCCCTTTACGGCCACCAAGAAAATCCTGTACTTCGGGCACACGGCTGTTCATTTTCAGGACCACCCCAACCTTAAGCTCAAACAGACGCCCTGCGACAGCCGCATCCAATGTTTGTCCGTTGGTGAACAGATCACACCTCAACTCTTTTTCTTTAATGTACTCCAGTACTACAAAAAGATTGGGGTAGATAAGAGGCTCACCGCCCCCGAGAACGATAATCTTTTTAACTCCAAGCCCTACAGCCTGATCAATCACACTGTAAATTTCTGTAAGGGTCAGCTCGCCAGCAAGGGCAACGCCGGACGCTGCATAGCAGTAGACACAGCGTAAATCACACGCCCTTGAAAGTTCGAGTTCTAAAGAGAGTAACCCCTTTTGCTCTCTGGCTTTCGCAATTTCCTGGGGGGAAAATTCCATTCCCAGCTGATCTCCTAAACATGTCATTGTATAGAACCGTCCTCTATGCGCATTTGACTCTCAACTACGATAATCAAAAAACTTTTTCAACTTACGGCCACCCGCTGTTGCCATCACCTCTAAAACATCTTTAGCAGGGCTGATCCGGACCTTAGGCACCACCCGCAAACGGGCCTGGAGAATTGATTCGACATGTCTTTTATCCAATGCATCATCGGAGCCCACAACAACCAGCACATCATCTGCACCATCGGCTCGGTTCCGCACCTCAACATAGCAGTCAGTGATACCCGGAACATCCTGTAACACCTGAAAGATTGCCTCGGGATAGAGGGTTGTCCCTCTGTACTTTAACCTCTGCGCCAGCCGGCCTTCAATTGGTCCAAGTCGCTGACTGTTCCAACCACAGCTACATGACGAACTATACAACCGTGCAATATCTCCTGTACGAAAACGAACCAGCGGAAAACCTTCGACCCCAAGTGGGGTAACAACAACCTCCCCCCTTTCTCCTTCGGGGAGGACTTTGCCATTATCATCAATAACCTCAACAATCATCAGCTCGGGATGAACATGCCCACCCGAGCCAGAGCTACATTCTCCAAAGGCTGTTTCAAACTCTGTTGCCCCATATGAAGAATAGATCCTTGCCTGCCAGATTTCTTCAATCGCCGCACCTACAGGCGTCAAAGTACAGTCGGTCTTTCTGGCCGGTTCTCCAATGGTAATAATCGTGTCAACAGAACTTGCTGCGACATCGACGTTGTTCTTTTGGGCCCAGCGACCAAGCTCTAGGAGAAAGGTTGGCACACCGACGATCACATCGGGTTTAAGGCTCTTGATCAACCCCCACTGCCTGGCCGGTTGACCGGGACCACTTCGAATCGCCGTAGCACCCAGAAAGGTGACACCGGAATAGTAGGCCAGCCCTGCAATAAAGCAACGATCAAGGGTTACCGTAAGAAGGACCCTGCTTTTTTCACGGACCCCTGCACTGTAAAAGGCAACGGCTTCATTAAACGCCAGGCGCTTTAAGTCACCCTCGGTATATGGCACAATAACCGATTTACCATTGGTCCCAGAGGTCAAGGCAACATCGTGTATAGGAGCCAAGTCTGTCAGGCCAAACTGGTCGGGATAACAGTCCAAGTCGGCTCTTGATGTCAGTGGTAGACCTTGTAGCGTGGCCGCAAGATCCAGCGTCAAATCATGGGGAGATTCGGCTTGTTCTGCAAGATAACTATAAAACGGAACGTTAGCGGCATGTAAAAGATGCCGGCGCAGGAGCAGTAACTGCTTGTTTTCAATGTCTTCAGGTGATGAGGAGCGGAGCTCCACCGCCTCCTTAATTCCGTACCCATTCCAGTTTTTAGTTCCCATAATCACACGCCACTACAGCCCTCATCTTTTACCCCGGATTCCCGGGTGTACATTGTACTGTTGCTAGGTAAACGGTTAAGAACATGAAATAATCCAACAACAACAACAACAACAACAACAACAACAACAACAACAACCGCTGACAAAGAGAGGCCTGGAAGCTGACCAGCCCCTCTTAGTTGTCCTTTACCTGAGCTTCTCTCTTGTCAAAATGTCCATTTCGCTGCAAGTTGTCTTCAATAATTCCATGTACCCTGTGCCGAAGTTCCCTTTTTTGCTCATCTTTATGAAGAGAGGCATCAGGATACTCAGCCCCAAACACCAAAATCTTAACCCTGCCAGGATTAAGGAGCAACTGACCTGGAGCCAGCACGTCCGCCGACCCGAGAATACAGACAGGAACGATGGGCACCTTTGCCTCAATCGCCAAGGCAAACGCCCCATTTTTAAAGCGCCCCAAACAACCATCTCTTGACCTGTGCCCCTCCGGCCAGATAGTGACTGAGCTCCCACTAGCAAGAAGTTTCTTCCCCCCGCGGCAGACCTCTTTCCACCCATGGGCCGCATTGATATACCCGGCCAGATGCATAAAAAACCTATAGACAGGGATCCTGAATGGCCACGAGGTTACGAAGCTATTTTCTATTGGAATCATTCCAAAAAGATACGGATCAATTGCGGAATTATGGTTTGCCACAAACACCGAAGGTTGCCCCGGTAATCCGCCCGGATACTCAACCTTTGTCGGACTCAAAAAAGGGAGCAGGTGGACAAGACCCCAACCGTAGTAGCGGATGGCCCTTCGCATGGCAGAGTCAACCTTCCTTCCTAGAAGGACTTTGTGCCACAGAAGGATCAGGGGTAAAACGATAAAACCAGTCAACGTCAAACTACAAAGGGCTAACCAGAAATAGATGTTAAAAACAATTTTCCTCAACCGCCCGCCCCACCTCTATTGCTTAACCTGCAATGCGAGAAGAAACTGAAACAGATCCTCCATTGTACGAATCGAGCGTAGCGCTTCCTCGTCTGTTAGTTTTAGGCCAAAGGTTTTTTCTAACACCACAACCATATCAACAGCATCAAGGCTATCCAGACCAAGATCCTCATATAACGTTGCCTCGGGTCCCATCTCAGCTGGATCTAATTCAAACTCTTCCGCCAAAACCTCGACCACCTTTAAGCGCAAATCCGCTTCATCCATCATCAATCAACTCTCCTTATGGCAATGGAGGTATTCACTCCCCCCAGGGCAAAATTATTTTTAAGTACGGTGTCCAAGTTGGCACAGGACAATTCACGCTGCAGTTGAGCATCAGAGCAGCGAGGATCAATATTCAGCAAATTTCTTGTGGGAATAATTTCCTGTTTTTGCAGCATTTCAAGAAGAATTATCATCTCAAGAGAACCGGCCGCCCCCAAAGTGTGGCCAATATGGCCCTTAAAGGAACTAACAGGGGTAGTCGAATCTACAGCAGAAGCTATGGCACAGGCCTCTGCCACATCGCCAAGATCGGTGCCCGTTGCATGGGCGTTGACATAATCAATATCCGCCGCCACAAGCCCACCTTCTGTCATCGCGTTGCGCATCGCCCGGACCATGGATTGCTTGTCAGGATTGGCGATATGGGTACTGTCATTGACACAACCAAAGCCTACAATTTCACCGTAGATTTTCACGCCACGTGCCAAAGCTGAGTCCATATTCTCCAAAATAAGGACACCACTTCCACCACCACAAACAACTCCAGTTCTATTCTTATCAAACGGCCGACAGCTGTTTTCCGGATCATCATTGAGGTTTGAGGCCGCCCGAAGAAGATCAAAAACTCCAGTCACTGATGCGTGGGCCTCATCGGCACCTCCACACAACACCACCTGCTGCCTTCCAGCTTTTATAAGGAGATAGCCAAGACCGATGGATTGAGATGATGACGTACAGGCACTCACCGGGGACCACTGCTCCCCTGTAATACCAAGCGCCAAACTAACATTGGCGCTACAGCTATGACCCATCATTTTAAAGAATTCGCCGGATTTTATCTCCGCAAGCTTTTTGGTTGGTAAATATTTTGAATAAAACTCTTCAAAAGCTGACGCACTCCCTGTGGTCGAACCTATAACGACTCCGGTTTTTTCTGAGGTGACCTGGGCCTCTGAGAGTCCAGCGTCTGCAACGGCCTCCTTTGCAGCAAGAGTTGCATACACGGCCATAGCTCCCATGGTCCTTCGCACAGCTCGCGGCAGAAGCCCCTTATAATCAAACTCAGGTACTGGGGCTGCGATGAGGCAATTCAGCCCTTCAACACCTGCCCACTTATCCATATAGCGGATGGCGGATTTACCTGACCAGACCCCTGCAAGAAGAGGAGAAAGACCTAAGCCAAAAGGCGAGACCGCCCCCCTACCCGTTATTACAACCCGAATTGCACTCACTTTTTAACCTCCTCCCAGAGGGATTCAAGTCCAAGAATCTCCCCCGCGGCGACGAGGCCAGATATTGAGGCACCCGCCACACCGGTCATAAGTATTGATTGACCTGCAAGATATAATCCTGGCATACGAGTACGCACATCAGGATTAAATTGATCTAAGCAATGCATGGCACCATAAGCACAACCCTCCGGAGCATTCAGTTCATCACGAAAAGTAAGAGGACTACCGACTGCCAACGTTTCAATTTCTCCAGTGAGATCGCCCCACCTTTTCTTTGCAACAGCTACCATCTCTGAACCGATTTCCTTTTTATAAGCCTTATACTCTCCAGATCTTGTCTGTGGAGAAGTGAGCGCAAACCTTTCAACATCCTGCCAATAACCAAGACGAAGCAACATAATGCCATTTGCATCCTGTTGCAAGGATTGAGCAACGGTCGTCCTAGTCCCTGTCATCATCATGGGCCGCTGACAATGTGGCGTATCACTTTTACCTGTCAGGACATCACCTCTCGCGGGTAGAACATAGTGGTTCAGAGCCCCCTCAATGGGATTAAGCGGTTTCTCACACCGGCCAAAAACCACAAACATCGAAAGACTGTTGGCGAGATGTTGTAAACGTTTATGATAGGCTGGACGAAAAACACCCTTTGGGACCTTTGGGACAAGGGATGCCGGATGGCCTGTATAGATAACGTTAGAACATTCGATGACACGACCATCCCCAAGCACAACAGCCGCCGTCTTCCCTGCTTTTTCCACAATAGCGTCAACAGACACACCCGCAATAAGTTCACCACCAAAGCCTTTAACTGCCCCAAGAAAGCCATCAACAATGGCCTGTCCACCACCCTCAACGGTGTATGCTCCGGAATAATAACCGTGGGCCACAAGTGCATGAACCTCTAGGGATGCCTTTTCTACAGGTGCACCATAGAGGAACCCAGGAGACATAAAAACAGCTCTCAGGTAAGGGTTTGCAGTTATGTTTTTAAGAAAATGATCCAGGGAGGAAGGTCTTGACTTATAACCTCTCAAAAAAGGCATAAGGGGAAGGTCGGTCTTATAGAAGGGAACCTCAGCACAAATACGCTGAACAACACTAAAGTATTGATCTATAGCTGAGCATTCATTGGGAAAATGGGATTTAAGTTCAGCGGCCAACTTCCTATAGGCAAAATACCCCCGCACGGGATCCGGCTTCCCCTCAAATTCAAAATGATCATAACCGCCGGTCAACGGGACGGGGCGTACCCCAGGTAATACTCCGCAATAGCGCCACAAAAGATCAAGCAGTTCCCCATCGCCAAGACAGCCGGTATAATGAAATCCTACATCAAAAGAAATGCCCCGCCGCTTAAATTGTCGCAGGGCACCTCCAAACCGCGGTTGCTTTTCCACAACCACAACCTTCTTGCCTCTTTTTGCTAATATGGCTGCGGAGGTCAGTCCAGAAACGCCACTGCCAACAATCACCACATCCGCATCCACGTACAGTCCTCCGACAATATAACTATTATTAACAGCTCCTTCCTTTATCCAGAGCGATGACCTTACTTTTTTTTCTTCTTTTCTTCACAGCTTTCAGCTTGGGGACATGCCCCACAGTTTCCAGCAGCAGGACACTTCTTACAATACTTGTCCTTTTTTTTATACTTCCCACAACATTTTTTCTTTTTCTTCGGCACAGCTAACCTCATTTAGCGTGGGACGTATGTCTTCAAGCGCGTACTTGAAAACAGTACAATGTTCATGGACAATACGACTTAGAGTATTCCTGCCTTAGCCTCAATATCTTTCCACATTTTTGCATAAACATTTCCCATGGAATTTTTATTTGCATAGGTCGTTACTGGAGCTCTGTGAACGCCCATCCGCTCAATCTCGGTGGAAAAAGGTACATAAGATTTAAGTAAGTTCTTATATTTTTTTCGCAACGTTAACATGCTCTCTTTATGCAATTTTTTACTCAACTGCACCATGGAAAAAAATGGGAGTAATTTCTTCTTCTGATAGCCATTTTCATCGAAAAAAGCATACAGTTGATCAAGCGTACGCAGGGACAAGGTAGTTGGGATTACCGGGACGACAACCCTATCTGCTGTTTTAAAAACATTTTCTGAAAGCAAAGAAATGTTTGGCGGACAATCCAAAATGATCACATCATAATCACCGCCTACGGCCTTAAGGGCCTTTTTCAGACGGGACCTGCTATTCTTCATCCGTGACAAAAAGATATCAAAATCTTTAAAGGTAAGATTGGCTGGAACAAGATCGAGATTGTCGTAATCACTTGCCCTGATCGCATCAACAAAACGCTCAACATCCTTAAAAAATGCCCGATCTTTTAATTTTCTAGATGGTTTTATACGAAAATAAAAGCCGGATGCCCCTTGGGGATCAAGATCACAAAGCAGGGTGCGTTTTCCACTCATGGCACTGGCGTAGGCAAGATTGACAGACGTAGCTGTCTTACCAACACCACCCTTATTGCTGTAACAGGCAATAATTTTCATTTACGCTTCCCCCTTCTTCTGAAATAACTCTTTAAATAACAAGCGTGTCTCCTCGCTGTTAAAATGGATGAAGTTTTTCACCACCTGGGTACGTTCTTTCTTCTGCATGCTGTACAGCATTGCGGTCAAAGCACCGATAGCTTCAGTAAGCTGCATCTCATCACCCTTAAAACTCCCGAGCTCGTGGTCTAAAATTTGGCGTAGAAATGTCTGCTGCACGGAGTAGTCATTAAATCTGCCAAGATTATCCTGCAACACCTTCAGCGTCTTAATGATTTGTCTGACACCGTCCTGATCATACAGTGGTGTAAAAAACTCCATCAGATAGCGAAGCTTTTTGCAGCTGATCCGAAGCTCATGCACCACTTCATCCCTCGTCGACCTGTTTATAGTGCCAGCAATACGACATACTTGAGAATAACGTTTAAGTACCAGCTTACTTGCAAGAAGCTTTGACGGTAGTTTTCCTTTAGGGCCAAGGGATAGATTTGCACTGTCCATAAACAATTTATTCAAACTATCTACCTGGCGTTCATATGCCTTGCTCTGAAGGATCTTTTTTACTTTTTTCAGCTCTTTTTTTCTCTCATTGGCCAGATAAGCAAACAACAAGGTTAATCCAGCAAGAGACGGCTCTGGGACCATTGTAAAGTAATGATCTTTTTCCATGAGATAGACATCAAGGTCTCGCAGGCGATTGGTGCCCTGCATAATTGCTGAAAACTCAGATTTCAGCTGACGGGTTATCTCCCCATCATAAACACCTTTAAAAAGACTGAGAACAGAACGTACCTTGCGAAAGCTGACTCTATAGTCATGGAGAAATTCAGTATCGTAATCCCCAATCACCCCCGACTCATTGGCCCTCGCAACCAGCATAAATGCACTGATTATCCTGGCGGCTGTCTCACTTGCGACTGCGTCCGCATCTAAATGAAGTTCAGGTTTATTGGTATAGTTGTACCGTTTTATCGCTAGCAAACGGTAAATTTCAGAACCATTATCCAGGGCAATGGCCCCCGCTTGCCCCATAATATCAATGAGGTCTTCAAATGCCCGCTGATACCCTCGCATGGAGGTCACAACCCCAAAACTGATGGAGGAATCAGCATGATTGACAGTAAGATTGGTGTACCTGGCTCGGGTTTTCCCCTCATCGTCCAGAAGAACACCTTTAGTCTGCCGAATTTTCACTTTTGCAACGGTCAAAAATGCCCTCAGGGGGGACACATCAGCCAGAAGCTCCGCGACAGGCCCTGCAGGCAAGTCACTGGAAAAACGCCATGCCCCCTCTATCTCCTGTTCAACAAAGCATCCTTCTTTGAGGTCTAAAACCACCAACCCACCTTCAAGGCCAAACAACAACAGTCTTCTTTTGAGCAGAATATTATCAAAGGTGTCTAAAATCACACCTTCGACTCTTTCACCTTTCTCGTCGCGGATTGTATAGTCCGGGATACCAGCAAGAGACGTATTAAGCTTCTTGGTCTTTAATGCTGAAGGAACAATATAGACAAATGGCCCCATATTATTTCACCTCCTGAGTTTATTTTTTTCTATATAATTTTTAACCAAAGCCTCAACAATGGCCTGTAAACTTGTCTCTTGCTCCACAGCAAGCAACTTTAGCTCTTTCAAGACTTTAGCATCAAGGCGAAGGGAGGTACTCTTTTTCTTTTCTTTTGTCATCCTACTCTCCTCACGAGGAATCACTCCTTGACGTCATGCTATCATGTTCTGATGACATCAAAAGTAAATTACTCTACTTTACATATAATTAAATCCCCTTTCTTCCCCCCCCATTACAGTCAGCTCAAGGCGTGACTATTGTCACGGTTCTCCGCACGCCGACATCAGCATCTGTAACAGTTCTCCAATGTTCATCAGGCCATTCACCTGGAAATGTAAGCCATAGGACTGCTCGTTACAAAGACCACAATGGCGGTGCTTGGAGTGCTGGCAGAATAGTTAGACAAAACTGTACCTTCTCCGAGTTAACATTATAGCTTTTCAGAAAAATCTGTTAAAACATGAAGGATGGAGTGCAATATGTGATAACCTTACCTAGAAACTCAAATAAACCCGCAGCCATATAGGCCTGCTGACAGACACCATCGACATAGAGATACCTATGAAGCCAGAGACGCCCGCTGCCCCACAGCAAACTTTCGACCTTAAATCCACCGAGTGGTACCTTAACCGGGAGCTCACTTGGCTTGAATTTAACAAACGTGTTTTACATGAGGGACAGGATGAAAGAAATCCCCTTCTTGAACGGGTGTTCTTCCTTGCAATAGTTGGTTCCAATCTCGATGAATTCTTCATGAAACGAATCGGGGGACTCAAACAACAGGTAGGGGCAAGTGTTAAGAAGCTTTCCATAGACGGACGTCTGCCCCAAGAACAGATCGACAGCTGCTACAATTCCGTTCGGCAAATTCTAGACCAGCAACTGAACTTGGAAAAAGAGTTACAACAGCTCCTGGCTAAAGAAAAGATATTCCTCTTGCAATATTCTGATCTTACCCCAAGAGATAAACGCAGTATTGACACCTATTTTGTCAATGAAATTTACCCGCTGTTAACTCCCCAAGGTATGGACCCAGCCCACCCATTCCCTTTTATATCTAACTTATCCATCAACCTGCTGGTGAGTTGTCACTATCCCGGCAATGATCACAGCTACCTTAATCGTATTAAGATTCCAACCAGTTCCGAGATGCCTCGTTTTATAAAAGTGGGTAAAACGAGCACCTATATCCTCGTGGAAGATCTGGTTGCAAACAATATGGAACTTCTTCTCCCCGGGATGGAAATAGAGACTTGTGAAACATTCAGGGTGACCAGGAATGCAATTACAGAGCGACACGAAGAACAAGCCAACGACCTCCTCGGCATGATTGAAACGGCTCTTCGTGATCGAAAATTTGCAGAAATTGTCCGCCTGGAAGTCGAGCCCACCATGCTGGACTTGCATAAAGGTAAGCTCGCAGCCGAGCTTGGTGTCGATGAAAGCATGGATGTATTCGAGGTAGATGGCATCATTGGGGTACGGGACCTCTTTGAAATCACCGCAATAGATAGAGCAGACCTGCACTTCAGCCAACACCACCCCACCGACAACCCGGACCTGCTCGGCGACGCGCCCAACATCTTCCACACCATTCGAGAACATAACGACATCCTCCTGCAACACCCCTATGAATGTTTTGACACCTCCGTCGAACGTTTTCTAAAGGAGGCGAGCCAGGATCCTAAGGTACTCGCCATCAAGATGACCCTGTACCGAACGGCTAAAGATTCGAAAATTATTCAATACCTTATTGATGCTGCCCAAAATGGTAAACAGGTGGCCGTTGTTGTAGAACTCATGGCCCGATTTGACGAATCTGCAAACATCAGATGGGCCGGTTTTTTAGAAGAAGCCGGTATCCACGTGACCTACGGCGTCGTCGGCCTGAAAACCCATTCAAAACTTATTTTTGTTATCCGTAAAGATTACAACGGATTACGACGCTACGCACATATTGGCACGGGCAACTACCATGCGGGCACCGCTAGGGCCTACGTCGACCTCGGCCTCCTCACCTGTAATGCCAAGATAGGGGCCGATCTTACCGAACTGTTTAACTATCTGACCAGCGGCTACACCCCGATGCGTCAATACAACAAACTGCTCCCATCTCCCAAGCTCCTCAAAAAAGCCCTACTCAACAAGATTGCGAGGGAGATCAACTATGTCAAAAATCAAGAGATAGGTCTCATCCAATTCAAATCTAATGCCCTGGAAGACCGTGATATAGTAGAGGCCTTGTACAAAGCCTCCCAGGCTGGAGTTCATATAGACCTTATAATTAGAGACACATGTCGCCTGCGTCCAGGCATAATTGGTCTATCTGAAAATATCAGAGTAATCTCCATTGTCGGAAGATTTTTAGAACATACCCGGATCTTTTATTTTAAAAACAACGGTGATGATGAGTACTTTATCGGCTCTGCCGATCTTATGAAGCGTAACCTGGAAAGTAGGGTAGAAGTTTGTACCCCCATTGAATCAGCCAAGAATAAAAAGCTATTGCGGGAGCTACTCGACCTCCAGTTAAGTAATACGCGTAATGTCTGGGAAATGGACAGTACAGGTGGCTATACCCAACTTCAGTCAACAGGTAAAAAAGAGAACGTATGCATACACCGTCTCCTCATTGAAAGTGCAGAAAAACGTGCAGCAGCAGGCCAGAAAGCTCTTGCCAGAAAAAGAAGTAAGAAAAAGTTACCCAGCAGATCGTCCGGTAAAAAACGGACAAAATAACTCGCCTAAAAAACGATCTGAATGCACAGAGGAAAGACGATTAATTTATTTGAACACCATTCCAGCTACCCGTGTAGCGCCAAACAACTCCACGCGTGGCACAGTAGATATGGAGCACTTGAACGGCTTTTACCTCCTTGGGAAAAGACTAAAATCATATCACGCCAGGGAGGGATAGACCCCGGTGGCCGGGTCGTACTAAAAATGCGTTCCGGCCCATTCCCTTTTCACTTCCATGCCCACCATGTGGAGAATATACCGGGCGTAATGTTTCGGGATATTCAGGAGAAAGGGCCCTTTGCCAGCTGGTCACACTCGCATTTTTTTACGGATACAGAACGAGGATCAAACCTATACGACAAGGTTGAATACAGCCTGCCCTTTGAAAAAAGACTACCAGCCTTTCTTAAAAACCATGTACACAAAAGTCTACAGCAGGTTTTCCAGCACCGGCAGAGTATTATTAGTGAAGACATAAAAGTACACTTGAGATGCAGCGCAAAACCACTAAGAATCCTGATTTCAGGGAGTAGTGGCGTTCTTGGCCAAGAACTCATACCGTTTCTTACAACCGGTGGTCACAAGGTCTGGACTCTGGTTCGCAGGCAACCCGACAGTGGCAAAAACGAGATATTCTGGGATCCAGAAAACAACATCCTAGAAGCCGCGCAGCTCCCTGAGCTGGATGCTATAATCCATCTTGCAGGTGAGTATATCGGTCTTTCCAGATGGTCAGAAGAAAAGAAGCAACGGGTGGTCAACAGCCGTGTAGCAGGAACAACCCTTATCAGCCGGGTAATCAGCTCTCTTAAGGTCAAACCTAAGGTGTTTCTCTGTGCGTCGGCTGTCGGCTATTATGGCAATACCAGCCAGATAAATCTTAACGAAACCCAGCCCCAGGGTTCTGATTTTATCTCTGAGGTGTGCGGACGCTGGGAGGCATCAGCAACGGCGGCCCAAGATGCCAATATTCGGACCATCTTTCTGCGTTTGGGCGTAGGACTCACCCCCCGAGGCGGTGCCCTGGAAAAGATTTTGCAAACATCACCCCTAGGATTTATGCGTCGTTTTGGCTCGGGTAACCAGTATATCAGCTGGATCAGCACGGACGACATGATCTCAGCCATGCTCCACTGCCTTGCCTGCGAATCGCTACAGGGACCTGTAAACATTGCATCTCCCGAGCCTGTAACCAATAGCCAATTTATGCGAACGCTTGCTACAATAGCAAAGCGCCCCCTACTCCTGCCTATTCCTGCATCGTTACTCAAAATCGTATATGGACAGATGGCGTCTGAAATAATACTTTCCGGGTGTCATGTCTCAGCCAAAAAACTCATAGAATCCGGTTTTCAATTCCGCCACCCAAGCCTTGAGCTTGCACTGAAAAAATTACTTGGTAAGGACAAATTTGCCCAACCCACTTCTTTTAACATGGAATACAGTAGTGAATAAATCATTTAAGGTTGCCCTGTGGTGCATCATGATAACAGCACTCTCCTGTGGCTTTCTTCATCACCTCATTCCACCCACGGTGATGAATTTTGAACGATTACACATCTTTCTTTTCAACCTAGTAAGCGGGGGGACACTACTTGTTTACTTCACAGAAAACACCAGAAGCCTCAGTAAGAAGGGGCTTGCATTTTTGCTTCTTTCACTCCTCTTCGCCTTCTGCGCATTCATGGAATGGTACGCCGCAGCCCTTATAATTCCTCTGGTACTGTCAGTAATCATCGAGTCCGTACGTGTCGGGCATTTCGGCGGCGGCCTGCCAAAGGCCCTTTTTTCAAAGGACGAATCCACCTCAAGAAAATTTCATCAGGCCTCACTCCTCTGCCTCTCCATGGGACTTGGTATCTCCAGCCTCGCCATTTTAAACAGCGAATACACCCATTGGTTTAGTCTTGAGAAACTTACTCTTGATACATTTTTTCTCGGTTTTTCATTTCCCATTTCACTCATAAGTATGTCCGTCATCTTTGCACTTATGAAAAACAACAGCTCACCGCAGTCACACTGCCTTAAAGAAATTTCTTTTTGGGTTATTAATCTTGGGGTGATCATCTTCTTTCTTTTTATTCTCGCAAACTGGTTTATCCCCCAGATTTTCATTGCCACGCTCCTCTTTTTGACCGTAAGCCTTATCCTCTACCTTTACTGGCAACAGGGGATGAAATTGCAACAAAAGGCGTTTCTTACCTCCGGCATCCTCTTTCTGGTGATCACATCCATCACAGGGATTATGTACATTTTTCTGGAATTCTCTGACTCATACAGCCACGAAAGCGCCCTACCTCTTCTCAGAATGCACGCCTTTACAGCACTCTACGGCTGGAACCTCAGCGGCCTCGCGGTAATCAGCAGACATGGTGACTTCCCCATCAGACTGCATTCACAAAAAGTACTCATCCTCCACTGGGTAACAGTACTGATTCTCTGCCCATTGGGATATTTTTATCCAATTCCGGCATTCGCGGCTGTGATTTGTTACGGATGGCTCCTCTACATCCTCCTCTTTAACCACGGAAAAGTTGATATGGGCATGGTATCTGCTGAAGACAAGGTACTCCATGAAGGGCTCTGATCTGCCAGAAAAGCAGAACCGTTCCCTCTTCCCCCGCACCCCTGGTAATGGCTAACGCCTCTCAGGGGGCCACGGCTGGCACACACTTAACGCAGAGGATTTCAACCTATGGATCAAAAACCTCTCCAGAAAAGCATCCTGATCCTCACCACCGGCGGCACCATCGTCTGCGCCAAAAGTGACGGAGGTTTATACCCCTATTACCAGACAGCTGACTTGCTAAAATGCATCCAACCGTGCAATAAGCAGCACCGTATTTCTGGCAAAAAGGTCATGAATATCGACAGCTCCAACATGACGCCACAATACTGGCTAACCATTGCCCAGGCTATTGCCGCTGACTACGAGGAGTATGACGGTTTTGTCATCACCCACGGTACAGACACCATGGCCTACACCGCGGCTGCCCTAACATATATTCTCTCGGGCTTGATTAAACCGGTGATCATAACCGGGGCGCAATATTCTATCGTAGACAGTGAGACGGATGCCATTCAAAACCTCAACGACGCCCTATGTTTTGCAAGTGAGGAACTCGAAGGCGTTTTTATTGCCTTTGACGGTAAGCTCATCAACGGGACCCGAGCCGTCAAGACAAAAACCAGAAGCTATGATGCCTTCAGAAGTGTCAACTACCCTCCCGTGGCCGCAATAAAACACAACAGGATCAGCTACAACCAGTCAGTCTGTACTCATTTCCAAAAGCAACAGCATAAGAGGCCACAGTCTCTTCAACCCGCATCATACATTGAAGAAAAAATCTTCGTCCTCAAACTCTTTCCAGGCCTTAACCCCACAATTTTCGAATATCTTCTGCAAAATATGCACGGGGTAATCATTGAGAGCTACGGGACCGGGGGAGTTACTTCAGAAATCCTTGATATTGCGTCCAGGGTACACGAACTCACAGCGGCAGGAATCGCTGTTGTCGTCACAACCCAGTGTTTACAAGAAGGAGTTACCCCACAACAGTATGCCGTCGGCAGGGCACTGCCCCTTGATAAAATTATCTACGGAAAAGATATGAATACGGAGGCCCTGGTGCCAAAACTCATGTGGGCACTGGGAAAAACAACCGAGCAAGCGGAGGTCAAACAACTTATGGAAACATCTGTCCAAGACGATATTTTAGCAAATCCCGAACAAGTCTACCTGTAATGCGTCAGCTGAAAGGCCATTATCGCATGCAGCACCGACGTATAAAGGATCATCAATGCTGCAAATGTATTGAATAAGGGGGCGAAGCAGATGAGTGGTATTGACTGACACCCCGAAGAACCGCGTTAAACCGATGCGCAAGAGTTACACCAAACGGACATACGTCCTCAAGCAACGCCACCGAGAAGAACGGGCCAGACCAACGCCCGTTCATAATCTATGAATAAACGCTTACACCGCTTCTCTTTCTTCAAGAAGATTATCGAGCCAATCCGGGTCCATTTCCGGCACCGACGACAGTAGCAGTTGGGTGTAATCGTGGTGGGGCGGTTGCAGGATCTCATTTTTACTCCCCTGCTCCACAATACGCCCCTTATACATGACCACAATTTCATCTGCGATGGCCTTTACTGTAGCAAGATCATGGGTGATAAAAAGGTAAGAAATTCCAAGTTCATTTTGCAGGCGTTGCAGTAGATTAAGAATACCCTCAGCCACCAGTTGATCAAGGGCGGATGTGACCTCATCACAGATAATCAAATCCGGGTTGGCGGCAAGTGCCCTCGCTATACATATCCGCTGTTTTTCCCCACCTGAAAGCTCCGCCGGGAAGCGATTAATATAGTGTAGTGGCAGCTCAACCATCTTGAGTAACTCCTCCACCCTCTTCGTTAGCTCTTTGCCTTTCATATTGAAATAGAACGACAGCGGACGACCAATAATTGTCTTTATCTTTTGCCGGGGGTTGAGGGCTACATCCGGCATCTGGTAAATCATCTGGAGACGCCGCAAACACTCACGATCTCTGGATGCAAGATCGGGTGAAAGGACTTTTTTATTAAAGGTTATCTGGCCTCTGTTTGCGGGCAGCAGTCCGGTTACAATTCGAGCTACCGTGGTTTTTCCGCTCCCCGATTCACCAACCACCGCCACAGTTTTACGCCGTCTAACCTTAAGATTAATATCTTGCACAACGTTTACATCTTTCTGGTATCCGGCAGACACCCCACTGATCTCCAGAACCACGTTGGGATCTCTTTCCAGCAAGAGTTTCTTTTCTCCAAGGGATCTAACGGCCAGGAGCCTGCGGGTATAGTCCTCTCTGGGATTATCAAGCATCCGACGTGCATCACCTTCTTCTACAAGTTTTCCATGTCGCAAAACCATAATACGATCTGCAAGCTGAGCCACCACAGCCAGGTCATGGGTGATATAGATGGCCCCGGTATTAAGCTCTTTGATAACAT
Organism: Desulfotalea sp.; assembly: GCA_002733995.1. Classification (GTDB taxonomy): domain Bacteria; phylum Desulfobacterota; class Desulfobulbia; order Desulfobulbales; family Desulfocapsaceae; genus Desulforhopalus_A. The sequence continues at coordinate 271,410 of NVXR01000002.1, forward strand.
CCTTAATTGCTACAAGCACTTCAATCTGGGTTGTAACATCAAGGGCTGTAGTAGGTTCGTCAAATATGATAATATCAGGATCGGTTGCCATCGCCATTGCCACCATTGCCCTTTGCAACTGTCCCCCCGAGACCTGATGGGGGTAGCGATAACCTATTTTTTCGGGATGTGGTAAATCCAGTTTTCTATACAAGTCAATTGCCTTGGCAACTGCATCCTTGTAAGACATGAGCCCATGTTGCACCGGCCCTTCTGCAAACTGATCTATGAGCCTGTGCGCCGGATTAAATGAGGCGGCTGCACTTTGAGCGACATAGGCAATACGCGAACCACGCAGGTCAATCTGCGCCTGCTCAGACAGCGCCATCAGATCTATTCCGTCAAAACCAATGCTCCCCGACACAATACGGCAACCACTCTGGGCATAGCCCATGGCGGCAAGACCAAGGGTAGATTTCCCCGCACCGGATTCACCAATAAGACCGAGCACCTCTCCACGCTTTAAATGCAAATCCATACTATGAACGATGGGTTTCCATCGTTCACCGTCATAACCTTCAATATTGACCTGTTTAATCTCAAGCAGATGTTTGTGTTCCTGTATATCGACAACCTGTCCCATAGTCTTACTTTTCCTATTTATTTCAAGTTTATCACTATCATTTACGCGCGCAACATACTGCTTCTTTTAAGCATCCAGTCAACAACGAGGTTGACGCCGATGGTCAGAACCGCAATGGCGAGAGCCGGAAACATCGGCGAAAAAATTCCAAACGAGATTGCGCCTGCATTCTCCCTGACCATGGAACCCCAATCGGCTGTGGGCGGCTGAATTCCCAGCCCCAGGAAACTGAGTGAACTGATGAACAAAAAGACAAAACAGAAGCGAAGACCGAACTCCGCAATCAGAGGTGGTAACGCATTTGGCAAAATTTCATTACACATTATCCACCAGAGCCCCTCACCCCTTAAGCGTGCAACTTCTACAAAATCCATCACTTCAATGTCCATAGCCACGGCCCTTGATACGCGAAAAACCCTCGTGGAATCAAGTATGGCAATAACAAAAATCAAAGTGGGAATAGACGTACCCAGAACCGATAGCACCATAAGTGCAAAAATTAATGTAGGAAAGGCCATGACAACATCGACAACCCGACCAAGTAGCTGATCAACCCAGCCCCCGAGAGTCGCTGCCAAAAGGCCGCAACTACAGCCAAAGCCAAAGGAAAGAAATACTATCGCCAGGGCTATGGAGATAGTATTTCTGGCCCCATACAGGACACGTGTGAACATATCACGCCCCAGCTGATCGGTCCCTAGGAGGTGTTCAGCACTCATCGGTGCCCACACATCTCCAATAAGTTCCGTCTCTCCGTATGGTGCAATCTGGGGGGCCAGCAGAACGGTGCCCAGGTTAATCAGTATAATCAACATGCCTATTTTAGCGCTTAGAGGCGATTGTTTTATTAAGGTTAACATTTGCTGAAACTACTCCTTAGCGAGGGTTTCTCAACTTTGGGTTGCTGAGCATTGACAGGACATCCGCCATCAAATTTAAAAACACATAGGTACCCGCAAATATCAAGCCGCTCGCCTGAACAACCGGCAGGTCTCTTTTCGAGACGGCATCTACCAATAGCTGCCCAAGTCCTGGATAGACAAAGACAACCTCCACCACAACAACCCCTACAACCAGATAGGCGAGATTCAACACCACCACATTGATAATGGGAGACAGGGCATTTGGCAGGGCATGCTTGATGATAATCCGCCGATTGCTGATCCCTTTAAGCCTTGCCATCTCGATAAATGGACTTGAAAGTACATTTATTATGGCAGCTCGGGTCATACGCATCATGTGACCAATAACAACAAGGGCAAGGGTTAGGCAGGGTAAAAAGATGGCATGCAGTTTTGTCAAAAACGACATATCGTCATTGATGGTGCTAATGCACGGGAAGAGGGGGATCTGTACCGAAAAAAGTGCTATCAAAATATAGGCGACAAAAAATTCAGGCAGTGAGATTGCACTCAAGGTCGTAATTGATATTAAACGGTCAAACCAGGAATCACGATAGATCGCTGCGAGCAACCCCAGCATTATGGCAAATGGAATGGCAAACACTGCGGTGGTTACAGCAAGAAACAGGCTGTTGGCAAACCTCCAGCCGATAACCTCTGCAATGGGTCGTCCATTGGCCAGGGAATGGCCAAGATCGCCATGCACAAAATCATTTATCCATGAGAAATAGCGCTCGCTCGCTGGCAGGTCCAGCTTTAACTCTGTTCGGAAAGCCTGTATCGTCTCCGGTGTAGCGTTCTGTCCAAGTATGGCTTCCGCCAAATCACCCGGCAAGGCCTCTACCCCGACAAAGATTAACAGAGAAATAGCCATTAACGTCAACACACCGAACATAATGCGTTTTGAGATCATTGAAGCAAGTGGATTCATAAAACAAAGACCCTATCTTTCTCTCGAAGAGGAACCGGACAGGGACTCCACAGTTTACGGGAAGCCCTGTCGTTTTATTTACTATATTTGCTTTAACTAGAATGAATATAATGTCTTACGACATTACAATGGAGAACAAAAACCGGCTGATAACCTTACTTCAGATGTTCTGTGAGCCTACCAGAACATCTGAAATATGTTGTAAAGATGAACGTAGAATTACCCCCAAGACAGCGCAAGAGAGACCTTCAAACCACGTATCCCGACTTCGTTCCCCATCAGCGATGGCTTAGGACTTAAACCACCATCTTTCAGGAGCACGAAATCCATCTAGTTCCCAGTTTACAGACACCGGACCATGGCCAATCTTATCAGAGGTTGCCGCAAGGTCTGCTGCAAACATGGGCACAACGACTCCACCGTCGTCACGAACAATACTTTGCATTTCAACATACATAGCCCGTCGTTTTGGTTCATCGAGCTCTGCCCGAGCTGCTATGAGAAGTTCGTTAAAGCGTTTATTTTTCCAAGAGGTATCGTTCCAGGCAGCATCGGCCGCGTACGCCGTGCTGAACATCATATCTTCAGTGGGCCGACCACCCCACATAACAGCACACCATGGTTTCTTCATCCAGACATTGGACCAATATCCATCGTTGGGCTCTCGAATAACGTTAATATTAATTCCAGCTTTTGCGGCTGTTTCTTTATAGATAACAGCTGCATCAACCGCGCCGACAAAAGCAGCTTCTGCTGTATGGAAATCAAAAGATGTATTCGTTAATCCGGCTTTTTTCAGATGAAATTTGGCCTTATCCGGATCAAACTGCCGCTGGGGAAGTTCCGATGCGAAATAACGGCTAGCTGAACTGATCGGATGATCATTACCTATAGAACCATAGCCGCGCAGGATGGTCTTGAGCATTTGCTCACGGTCAACACCATATTTCAATGCCAAGCGCACGTCATTATTGTTATAGGGGGCGGTATTACACTGCATGGCAAAGGTGTAATGCTTGAAACCATTTTGACGAATTATCTCAATGCCTTTCATCCTCTTAAGAAGATGTACTGTTTTCAACTCACAACGATTCATGACGTCGATCTGGCCTGTTTTAAGGGCGTTTGTCCTGGCATTTACATCATTGATACCCAAGGTTTCCACTTCGTCAAAGAATGCCCGATCACTTTTAAAATAGTTGGGATTTCTGGTGGCTAAAGCACGTACTCCGGGTTCATATTTTTGTAGGATGTAGCCACCGCTGAATATGCCGTCCTTAAAATCACTTGTTGTTGGAACAATAACCAGGTGATAATCGCTGAGTAAAAAAGGAAAGTCGGCATTAGCACTTTTCAGGATAAACGAAATGCTATATTTACCTTCCTTTTTGATTTCTTGGATGGAATCAACAAGCACCTTAGCAGGTGACTTTGTGTCTTTTCCCCGGTGATGGTTGATGGAATAAATAACATCATCCGCGTCCATTGTTTTTCCATTATGAAACTCCACGCCTTTACGTAACTTGAAATTCCATATCTTAGTATCCGGCGAACTGTCCCAGCTTTCAGCAAGCTCAGGAATTGGCTTATTCTCGTGATCTATCTCAACGAGACAGTTACCAAGCTGACCATTGATCAGGACCTGATTCATCATGTCATTACTGGCTGCAGGATCTATTGTATCAGTGGTCGAACCACCAGAAAGACCGATGCGTAGACGTCCCCCCCGACGGGGCTCTGAAGAAGCTGCAAATACGTTTGTAGCAAGGATAGACTGGGAAAGTGCTGCTGTTGCGCCAAGTGCTGCTGTCTGAGCGATAAACTCCCTTCGTGATACTTTACCTTCTGAAAACAATCTCTTTAATAGTTCCACATCGATCATAAAATATCTCCGTTTAAAATGAATAGATTGGTTATATATTTTTCAAAATCATAAAATCATAAGAAAGTAGTACATTCAGGCTATGCATCCGCCTGTGGATATCTGGTGCGAAAGAGTAAGCAGCCTTCCACCCGGTAAAAAAACAATGTTCCCTCAGGAATTTTTATCCAAAGATGAGTTGGCAACAGGATCAGTAAGTATCCCGGTTGACAATATTGGTGCTGCGGTATTCTCTTCGTCGGTCATTAATGATCCAAGAAGTTGAAGAGATGACAGGATCATATTTTTTTGCCAATCATCTATATTTTCAAATTTCTCCAAAAATGTCTCTTGTAATAGGGATGGCGCCGCTGCAAGAAGCTCTTCACCCGCCGCCGTCTCTTTCACTAATACACGCCTGCGGTCACCCACATCTTTTTCCCGCAGCACAAGCCCTTTACGCTCTAAGCGATTCAAAATATCAGTTACAGTCGCCTGTTTGAGGCTGACCAACTTGGCAATTTGGCTAACGGTGTATGCCTTTTCACCATGTATCTCTTTCAGAATAATGAGTTGAGGTGTGGTGATTCCATGTTGCCTGACAAGCTGGCGGGAATGCAAGTCAATAGCCTGAATAATACGCCTGAGGCTAATCAGTACATTGTCTGACAGAGAAACCTGCGCCTTTGCTTTAACGTTTACGTCTTGGGTCAATTTAGCTCACATTTTACATTGGACTCAATGCAATATAAGTACATTTACACCGTCGGCTTGCTACGCATTAACCACTCTAACACTCGATTAACCGTATTTTTAGTCCATAATTCATAATAGCCATATCATTTTTGAGCAATAGATTACATTGGACACGATACATTGTCAAATGTGTTTCCAGGAACTAACCGTTTTGCAGCTTATCGCTAAACAATTAGATCCGCCGCAACGTGCCCCCACGAGAAAGCCTGCCATTATAGAGTAACACCGTTTACAATTGCCCTCATTACGAGGTAACATAATGGCGCTTTGACCTTTGCAAAAAAGAGGCTTTAACATGTTAAAAAGCTTCAATTTACATTTGCCAGCAGACCCTGTACTGTGACTGTTTGAGAGGCATCCCTCCCTATCTGTAACCTGCTACCGCTGCCCCCCCACGGGAGTTGAGCCAAGAGAGAGAAGAAGCCACCGGGCCTTTGCGCAACAGACCCTTAACACCTTAAAGGTGTCATCCGTTACCATGGAAAAGACCAACTGTGCCGATATCAATTAGCCTCGATAAAACTGAGATTTTTGACGGTTTGACCAATGAACAGATCACTCGTCTGCTTAAACGTGGCAAGGAGGTTAAACTTCGGCCTAAAAATATACTCTTTCACCAAGGTGACACAGCTGACAGGTGTTTTCTGGTTATCCGGGGACGTTTGAAGTTGACCAAGCTTAACGAGCTAGGTAAAGAAATAATTCTCAGGTATATAAATTGTGGTGAAATCACTGCTGCAACAGCTGTTTTGAGAAATCAAACATATCCGCTCACCGCTCAATCCATAGATGAGACAGTCGTTATAGGCTGGGATAAACCGACAATGCTGGCATTAATGCGCCAATATCCTGATATTGCAATCAACCTGCTCGGCATGGTCTATGACCGTATTGATGAGGTACAAAACCGCTACCTTGAAATGTGTACCGAGCAAGTGGACCAACGCATAGCTCGATCGCTGCTTCGACTTATGCGCCGGGCTGGCATAAAGACACCAGCTGGGATTCACATTGATATCCCTCTTAGTCGACAAAACATTGCAGACTACGCAGGGACGACCATCTACACCGTGAGCCGAACTCTCAGCATGTGGGAGAAAAAAAACTGGATCACGTCCGGCCGGGAAAAAATTATCATAAAAGACCAGCAGGCCTTAGTCTCGTTAGCTGAAGGCGTTTAACGTCTTGCGACTACACACCTTACCCCTACGGCCAGCTTGTTTACAAAGTACAAACATGCGAACACCCTCCACAAGGCCCAAGATTGAAGCCTGAAATAATTACAGAGAAAACCCTTTCCAGGGGAGTCGCAAATATCAAATATGCCCTTCCCCTCCGTAGCTGTTCTCCCATGCCTCAAATCCCTTGATTTTGAGGGTTGAAGCATGCGGGTGCAATCTATACAAGACCCACGGGCCTAGTTTGTGTACGAGCAAGCAGTTGTACAAAAAAAAGACATGCCGTTTGTTCCAGCGCAAAGAAGAAACGGGAAATTCGGATTATCCTCCATTTCAATATTTGTGAAAAGAAACAGCATGCTCAGATAAAAGAACACCTTTCCTACTGCAAAGAGACAGGTGAGTTATGACCCCCTAGCGGCCTGTCACCAGTTCGGTGAATTTTTTTCTGGCTTAACCAGCAGTTCTCATTAATTCAGGCGGCTCCAGATTCAAAGTTATTTTGGCAATGAACTATAATATGCTATGGTGAACAGCCAAGGACACTTAAGAAACTGGTACTGCAGGTAAAACTCTATCAAGTTTACAACATGAAAAAACGTATTGAATCACTATTCAAAGCCTGGACTCGCTTTCTCATCCGCTTTCGTTTTCCAGTTCTTTTATTGATCTTGGTTTCTACATTCATGGTCGGCTCACAGGCTCGCTACCTGACCATCGACACCTCTAACGAAGGCCTGTTGCAGCCAGACGACAGTATTCTCATAACCTATAACAATTTCCGAGATCAGTTCGGCCGTGATGATCTACTTGTCCTTGCTATCAAAAGTGACAATATTTTCACCATTCCCTACCTGAGTAAACTCCAAAAATTACACGCACGGCTGGAGGCAGAGCTCCCCCATGTCAATGAAGTTACCTCCATGGTCAATGCCCGTGACACCAGGGGTCAGGGCGATACCTTACTTGTGGACGATCTGCTGCGCCACTTCCCCGAAAACGACCAGGATCTTGTCAACTTGCGAAAAAGAGTCCTGGCAAACCCCGTCTATGTTAACCAACTCGTCTCAGCGGATGCTACCTTCAGTACTATCCTCATAGAAAGTGACACCTATTCATCTGCCGGTATGGGCAACAATGACGACATATTATCCGGATTTAGTGATGAGCTGGAAAATGACACCGAGGCTGAAACCCCTGTTTTTTTGACAGACCTTGAAAATGCAGAACTGGTTGCTAAAGCGCAGGCTATTGCCGCAACCTTTAATGGACCTGATTTTGAAATATTTATGGCAGGAAGCCCTGTTGTCATCCACACGGTCAAGAAGTTAATGATGAAGGACATGACAAAATTTCTGCGACTGGCAGTCCTCACCATCGGCATCTGTTTGTTTATCATGTTTCGTCGCATTTCAGGAGTAATTTTACCCCTTCTTGTTGTCGCCTTAACCCTGATAACAACCCTTGGCCTTATGGCTATATTTGGTGTCCACTTTAAGGTACCAACAATCATCCTACCCTCTTTTTTACTCGCCGTGGGGGTTGGGGCAAGTGTCCATATCCTGTCACTCATCTATCAACGGCTACGTATCTCCGACGACAAACATGCTGCCCTGATCTACGCCATGGGCCACTCAGGCCTGGCCATTGTCATGACCTCAATTACTACAGCTGCGGGCCTGGCATCATTTGCCACAGCCGAAGTGGCACCCATTGCAGATCTTGGGCTTTTTTCTTCTATTGGTGTACTTCTATCTCTTATTTTTACCCTTATCCTCCTGCCAACACTGCTCGCAATCTTCCCACTTAAACAGAAGAAGAGTCCGCAAGAGGTAACAGCACACGATGCAAGTAACACACGTTTTGATCGTTTTATCGACTGGTCAGCCAGAATTACAACCAGCTATCCCAAACGTATTGTTTTATTTTCAGCCCTGATCGTTTTGATATTTTCTGCAGGCATTCCCAAGCTACAGTTCTCCCACAATCAACTGTCCTGGCTGCCAAATGATCTTCCCGTGCGGCTGGCCACCGAGATTATTGACCAGAATATGCGCGGCAGTGTAGCCCTGGAACTTGTCCTCGACACGGGCAGCGACAACGGCCTATATGACCAGAAGGTGCTACAGGCCATGGACAAATTTGCAAAAAAGATTGCACGTTATGAGCATGATTCCATTTTTGTCGGCAAGGTCATTTCAGTTACCACCATCTTAAAAGAAATACATAAGGCCCTTCACGAGAACAGACCGGAGATGTATGTCATTCCTGAGAACGGCGCTTTAATCCCCCAGGAGTTTCTTCTTTTTGAGAATTCAGGCTCAGACGACCTGCAAAACTTTGTCGATTCCCGTTTTTCCAAGGCAAGGGTGACGATTAAAGTTCCCTGGCGAGACGCTCTTGCCTATGTACAATTCATTGCCAAAACAGATGCTCTTTTCACCTCCTCATTTGCAGATATCGAGGTAAATGGCACCCCTGTTACCCTCACAACAACCGGCATCATGTCTCTCTTTGCCCGCACTCTGAACGCCACTATGCATTCAGCGGCACGAAGTTATGGCTTTGCAATTGTTATTATCACCCTGATGATGATTCTACTGATCGGTGATTTACGCATGGGACTTATTGCGATGATTCCAAACATCTGCCCCATCCTGATCACCATGGGAATTATGGGCTGGTTTTCTATTCCTCTTGATATGTTCACCATGCTGGTGGCCTCGATTGCGATTGGCCTCGCCGTGGATGACACAATCCACTTTGTCTACAATTTCAAAAAATACTATGAAGAAGAAGAAAATGTAGAGCGCGCGGTCGCCCAGACCTTACACACAGCCGGACGAGCCATGCTGACAACCTCTATCGTGCTCTCCATTGGCTTTTTCCTCTTCATGCTCGCTTCCATGCACAACATTTTTTACTTCGGTATGTTGGTGGGCCTGGCTATAATCATTGCCCTGCTCGCCGATTTTATTCTGGCACCTGCATTGATGGCCTTAGCCCTACCAACGACCAAACCATTACATCCACAAGCACCATCTATCTCAAGGGGAGAAACACCATGAGAACATTAGCCATATACGGAAGTTGTCTTCTAACAGCACTCATGCTACTGGTTGCAGTGCCAACGGTCCAGGCGATGACGGCAAGGGAGATCATGGAGAAAGTCGACGCCCGGGATGACGGCGACAATATGACGGCTCATGTGAAGATGACCCTGATCGACCGGCAGAATAACAGACGTATCCGTGAAATGAAGGTGTTTACAAAGGATAAAGGAATGGACACCTGGAAGATGCAATTCTTCCTTTCACCCGCCGATGTAAAGGATACCGGTTTCTTAACCTACGACTATTACAAGGGCGACCGTGACGACGACCAATGGCTCTACCTTCCGGACCTGCATAAAAC
>NVXR01000030.1 GCA_002733995.1 Desulfotalea sp.
ATGTCAAAGATTTGTTAAACTCAGAGTCCGCCTTTAAAGGATCGTATGGCCCGACAAATGCGGCGGTGAGTTTTTCATTGAGTAAAGTTTGCGTGTTCGCATGAAAGATGGTGCTGGCATCTTGCTCAATGGATGTGCATTGAATGACGAGGGCATTCGGTTTGAATTCTGGTCCTAGTTTCTGGCCAAATTTTTGTGCTTGAAAGGCATCAAAGCCCTTGAGGAGGTGCTCAATTTGCGACATTTTATATGAATCCCTGTTAAAGATTTCTATTATTTGTTATCTTGGGATAATAGCAAGAAATCGCCTGTTTAACAAGGGTTTTTCCACAGAAAGTGTTGTGCCGCGCAGCACTGATGCAACATAAATGCCGCGCAAATAAAGCTTCTATGACGCTTTAATCATATCAGCAAAGCGCTCAAACAGGTACAAGCTGTCATGCGGGCCGGGGGATGCCTCGGGGTGATATTGTACGGAAAAAGCCTTCTTGGTTTTGTGACGAATGCCTTCGTTACTGCCGTCAAATAGACTGATATGCGTGGCTTCGACATCGTTTGGCAGGCTGTCCTACTGAGTTTTAATTTTGACGGCTGGTTTAAGGCCACCGATGGCGAAGGCAGCATGGACGATTATGACTGGTTGACTCCGGGGGCTGACTGGACCCACTGGTCCCATCATGAGGACACCGATGTAACGGACGCTTCCATCATCGATGTAAGTGTCAATTATTCCTTTTTCAGGGCTCAAAACGCCGTTCTTATTGGTATTGTTGGTTATAAGAGAGATAATTTTGGCTGGGTTGCCAAAGGGGGAGACTTTGTGTACTCCAGTGGCGGTTTTCGAAATTCTACGGGATCGTTCCCTGATGGAGAGCTAGGAATCAGCTATGAACAAACCCTTGAATCTTTCTACGGTGGTATAGGTTTTTCCGCCGAATTCACGAATAAATTCCGCCTGGCTGGTCGTATTATCTATTCACCCTTTGTGCAGGGTGAGGCGACCGATTATCATCATATGCGTAATCTAGTGACCTATGATGATTTTGATGATGGCGACCTTATTGCTTTTGACATCACAGGTACCTTTGGTTTCACAGAGCATCTTGGGCTCGAAGTTGGCTTTAGCTATCAGTCTTATGATACCATGCAGGGTGATGGTGAGTGGCATTTCAACGATGAAGGGGTCGTTGTAGACTATGACGATGGTTCCGGTATGGATCAAAGTTCTATGACGATCAGCACTTCTCTGCAGTACACTTTCTAGGCCGGGATAAAATGTTTGCGCAGTTTGCTTTACTGCAAAATAACATTGAATCTGATGCCGTCTGAACGGATGATATATACGGGGTAGCCTTAAAAAGAGGAGTAATTATTTGCTCCTCTTTGATAACTATTTTACACTACTCCAACAAGGTTCATTGTGGTGTTTACTCGTAGCGCTCGTAAGCTTTAATGGCCCGGTTGAACGAATTACAAGCAGTGACAAACAATATACAGGCAATGCTTTCGTGAAGGTACGTATCCCGGTTTATTCCCTCACTTACCGGGGTAACTGATATTGGAGGCCCACCTGAATAGCGACCCTCTCTCCAACTATGAAACTGACTTCTTTAACTGTCTTTGTCTTGGTTTATCTTGCCTCTTTAACGAGTGGTGTCGCCTCGACATGGCGATCCAGTCCACCGGTGTCTATGGATGAACAGCAGGTAACAACGATACGATTCATGGTAGCCCGAGGGTATACTATTGTCGATGGGCAGAAGAGAACTCTCTTTATCGATTATGACAAGGGCGTTGTTGTTAATCTGGCAAAAGAGACAGGCCGGTGTCGACAATTTTCTCTTTTGAGTTCCGAGCAGGATGCTGGATTTGTTACTGGACAAATAAAACTTTTTTCTGAGCTCATTTTTCTTGAAGAGGGTCAACCTAAGGGTGAGGATGGGCAGTACTCCCGGTATAAGGTCATTAATGCGCCACGGGCCATGCTACTTAGGGGTGTTACAAAAGCCACCTTTGCTCAGTATGGGGTGACTTTTACTCCAGGGGTAACGACCTATAACGTCGATTTGGAGCATGTTGATTTTAAGGAACTTTTGGCGTTGACAGAGCATAATGGCAGCATTGGCAGTGGGATTACGCCACTCATATTTCAACTCGATATAACCCATTTCTTAAGCCGCTTTGGTGGTGTACCGGTGGTTAAGATAGAAAAGGCTAGAGTCGTAGAGCTCTACTTTGCCATTTATAACGCGCAAAGCTTGAGGGGGATGCTTGCCGCCCAGTGTGTTGATTTATAGCTTATTTTACATGGCTTTCTGCTGGAAGAGTATTGCGTTAGACTCTTCAAGTTCCAGCACAATTATATCAGGGTTCCAGTCGAGCCATTTTTTTTCTGGCTTGTCGTGGAGTATGAAATGATCCCCTGATGAGGCCGCCGCACCCACCTCTTCGCCATCGGGGGTAGCAAGGGCTATGCCCCCCCTGAGGATGCTCTCAAGAGATTCTGTTTTAACTCTGATTCCTGAAAATACTCCCCCTTCAATTGATGCCCCACTCACGTTCCAAAACCTTGTATTACTCCGTACAATAGCTCTATATTGCTCATTAATAGAAACAAAAATATGCACCTCTTGAAAGGTGGGAGACAGCTCGTATCCCGTTACTGAACCAATTTGAACCTGTCTGTAGTATACGGGGGAGTTGGGGCCCAGGGAGCCGAGGTGTTTGCTGTTAACAATTATACTGAGCCCTGCTTTCTTGGCAATATCCGTCCGTGGAGGATGACTTAAGGCTGTAAACTTACGTTGGAGAGCACCGTCTCCAGGCAGCAAATTAAGAAATGAACCAAAGACAATTGCCTCGATATTTTTTACGCCACTGAGATTAATTTCCGCCTGGGCCACCCATATCTTGGTATTTTCCCGAAAGAGTTTTCTTGTTGTCTTATTCACGAGGACAGTGCCAATAATGGTTTGCAAGTCATCGGCAAAGACGAGTTTTTGTACCGTGCCAACTTCAATGCCTTTATAGCGAATAGCAGCTCCCTCACGCAGGCCATCGGTTGCCTGGAAGATTATAGTCAATTCAATTTCGTCGGCGTGTAGTGCGCCCTGTAGATCGTTATAGAGTGGGTATGGGGTGCCTGGCTTAAGGGGGATAGCATCGGAAATGTTGAGGCAGCTGATGCCGCCTGCAATAATGGACTGCAGGGAGCCGGTTTGAAAATGTACACCAGCAAGACCTCCGGAGAACTGGAAGCCGCTGGTGTTGTAAAATCTGGTTCTTGAATGAATGATATTTTTATATTCATTAGAGATGAAGCATTTGATCAGGACACTCTGCTGGTCCTTGGTCAGGCCAAAATCTATCACATGGCCGATTTTAATGTTTTTATGCAGGAGAGGGGAACCGATGGACAGTGAACCTGCGTTCTTGGAAAGAATAGTGATTGTTCTACCAGATGGCATGAGTTCGGGGGCCCCAGCTATGGCGTCCTTGTAGGTTTCATGGAGTGTGAATTTGAAATTTTCCTTTGGGGCAAAGTTTTTCTTTTTGGCAAGTTTATCTGGAGAGGTGAAACATATGCCACCAATAAGTATTTTAGAAAGAGGACCAGTCGATATTGAAATTCCCTGCTCAATGGAGGCTTCTATTTCAATGCCGGAATGCATCCAGAAGATCGATTTCTTGCTGAGGAGATGGAGGTATTCAGCATAAATGTAGATGCTGGTGTTAATGTTTTGCCCGGATTTTTCCAGATCGACGCTAACCACTGTTCCGACGACAATATTTTTAAAATAGACAGGTGAGTTTTGATGTATCCTGGTTGGGTTTTCAGAAGTAAGGATAAATGATTTTCCTGGTCGACGGGGCCTCTGTGCCGGGGGGGCTTGCAGGATCTCGAAGTGATTAGTGAAATCTCCTGATCCCGGTTGAAATGTTATATATGCACCGGCAAGCAGGAGTTGCAAATTCTGTATACCAGACGGGGAAATCTCGGGTTTAACCAGCCAGAATGTGGTGTTTTCCTTGAGAATAAGTTCTGCTCTGGGGTCGAGTATAATGTGGGTGGTAACTGTTTTCTGTGCATCGTTGTTGATGGTGATTTCTTTGACAAAACCAGCCTCTAGGCCACGGTACATAATTTTTGTGGTCCCCTCAACTATATCTTTTCCCGAGGTCAGGGTGAGGGTCATCGGGATGCCATAGTTGGCAGAATCATAGTCTTTAAAAAGAGAGAAGGTGTGCCCATTTGTTACTTGCTTGCTGTCGCGCAACTGTTTTGGGGTGTGGAGGAGGATGCCACCTTTTAGAAGTGAAGCAAGAGATTCTATTTGAATCTTTATATTGGGGAGCTTGCCGCTGACTTGCAGGCCGCTGGCATTGCAAAACCTGCTTCCAGAGCGAACAAGGTGGGCAAACCCGGGTTCTATAAAAATATCTATCAGAACCTCCTCATCTCTATCTAGTTGATATTTTTCAACTTTACCTATCTCGATATTTCTGTAATAGATCCCTGTTCCCACCTGGATCGAACCTAAAGCCTCCGCTCTCAGTTGGAGGTGAAGGCCGGGTGTCTCGGCGGAGACTGGTGGGGGGGATAGCAGTCCATCAAACTCATTTCTAGCCACTGCAGAACTGCCAACTTGAACCTCTATATAACTACCGGAAAAGATGGTCTCAAGCCCTCGAACTGAGCTGGCGGAAAGTTCGGGACTGACTATCCAGAAAAGAGTGTCTTCCACCAGATAATCCACCGCTTCCTTGTCTATTTTGACAATGGCTTTGATCCGTTGGTTGGTGAGATCCGGGGTGATCTTTTTAACCAGTCCAATGGGAATACCTCTGGTAATAATTTGGGTTTTACCCGGGGTTATCCCAGAGGCATCCTTGAAAAAAACTGTAATTTCTTCACCTGCATTCTGGTAACTGGAGTAGAGCAACCAGGTGCAGATACACAGAGCAACGATGGGAAGAATCCATACTGCTGAAATGCCATTGTTTTTTGAGACGATGGGTTCTTGAGTCATGGTGAGTGTTTTTTTAAGATTGATTTTGATTGGCTCTGGGTGCAGTCATCCCACATAATTCTGGGGTCAAATGTTATGGCTGCGAACATGGTGGTTGTAACTACAAGGCAGAAATATGTTGCTGCTGATGCTACATGCACAGACGTAAAAAAGCCAAAATCCACTAGGGCGACGAGGAGTGCAATGACAAAAATATCAAGCATTGACCATCTGCCGATAAAAGCAATCCAGCGATACATTATGGTCTTTTTTCTGAGAAACCTGGCGGCACAGGGGCGGGTTGAAAAAAGGAGAATTGACAGACCTATGATCTTAAAAACGGGTACCAGAATAGAGGCTGTGAAAATAATAAAGCCAATGAAAAATGATCCATGCTGGAAAAAATAGATAATTCCGTCAAGAATCGTCGACTCGTCAGTTACCCCGAGAAAATCAACTTTCATAATGGGTAGCAGGTTAGCAGGAAGAATAAAAAGTATGGAGGTGAGAATAAGGGCCGATGTTTTACCAATGGCACCCGGTAGTCGGCTATGGATTTTTGTGGCGCAGCGGGGACAGCTTTTTCCTGCAGAGTGGGCTGCAACAATCTTCTCACAGGTGTGGCAGATGATGAGCTTGTGCTGGAGGCCTGTTGTGAGCTTGCTCGTAAAATCAACCGCCATGGGTGTTGGGGGGCTATTTTTGAGAACCCCTTTATCTTCAATCAGTTGCCAGAAGTATTGCTTGTCAATGGTTGTGGAAATGGCGATAGAAATGACCACAAGAGAGGTGAAGCAGAATAAGCCTGCGTGATAGACGATTTCTGAACTATCCACCATTTTAATAACAGTAATCAGCACCCCTAAGAGATAGACCTCTAGCATGGCCCAATCTTCTAGATGGATGTAATATTTGAATAATGTCCGCAGATAGGCAGGGTAGTGGTGGCGATGCAGGTTGAAGCTTAAGACGAATATCATTACTAGAAGTAGCAGTGGAAAAATTAAGGCCGAGAGGAACACCATCAATGAGACAAAATGGTAGCCATTGTGGTAAAAGTTAACTATCGATTCGATGACGGTGGCCGAGTCGCTGAATCCCAGGCTTTCAAAGGTCATGAGAGGTAGTAAGACCGCGGGGAGATACATAAGCAGGCCGGTTATCGACAGGACGAATGTTCGTCGGACGGAATCTTTTTTGCGTTTACGGAGTCTTTTTCCACATCGTGGACAGGAAATCGAGTAGCCTAATGCTGGTTTTTGCTCAGTTAAGAGCAGATCGCAGTCGGGGCAGATTATGATGTTGGAATTGTTGTTTGTTGACTCCAAAGCATAGATCCTGATTATTGGGGTTAGCCAGCATTTTTCACAAACATTGTATGATTTTCAGGCATCTCCTGAACGGATGGGAAATGGGAGATTGCAAGAGGCAGGCCCCTTTTTTGATATAGTATCGTGAACGTAGATGTTTGTCATATGAAAAACGCTGACAACAGTTTATCTGACACCTGCTGAGATAAGTGGTTATTCAGAAAATAGCATAATAGAGTGGAGAGATCTAAATGGCGACGAAAAGATGGTTGCAAGTGACGGTAACGGCAGACCCTGCTCTTATAGAATCTGTGAGTGATTTTCTGATAGGGGTGCTTGATGCAGGTGTTGAATCTGCGGCCATTGATGAGCCGGGTTTTGGCACGATAAATGGTTATATCCAGGCACAAGACCCAAACCCTGATGAAGTGAAGAGAATCCTCGAACAAGTCTCCAGCTTTCTCAATGAATTAAAGGATATTTTTAACGTTCCTGCGCCACAGCTCACCTCGAAGATAATAGAGGATGAAGATTGGGGACAGAACTGGAAAAAACATTTCAAGCCCTTTACCATCGTTCCTGGACTGGTCATTGTCCCCACCTGGGAAGAGTATCAGCCACAGGCTGATGAGGCGGTGATAACTATGGACCCAGGAATGGCCTTTGGTACTGGTCACCATGCCACGACATCGCTAACACTCGAATTTATTCGTGAAAGCCTTGCAGGAACAGCTGGCAAGCAGCTTTTGGACGTGGGCACAGGGACCGGAATCTTGGGGATGGCTGGTTTATTGTTTAATGCGGGACGAGTGAAGGCCACGGATAATGATCCAGACGCGATAAAGGCCGCAAAGGAAAACGCCATTTTTAATGGTATGCAGGAGAAGATGGACGTCAGTCTTGTACCTCTTGCAGAAATAGTTGAGATCTACGATGTTGTCATCGCAAATATTGTGCATGACGTGCTTATTGATATGGCAGATGATCTCGTTCGACTGACAGGAAAGGGTGGATATCTCATTCTTTCAGGGCTGTTGGCAGAAAAACAGGTTGGTAATATACGTGAAGTTTTTTGCGGCAAAGGGCTGACTTTTGCCGGAGAAAAAAAACGTGCTGAATGGGCTGCAATTCGGTTTACAAAGAACTAAGTTGTAGCCTTAGATGGGGGTGATTTGGTAGTCGGTGTCGAAGATGATCCCCACTCCGGTAGGCGTTTGCCTGATGACTATACCTGTGGCCGTGATCCAGGTGTGTTCTCCCTGTATCTGTTTGAGGCTGTCCATTGAAAGGATAAATTTGAGTTTTTGCAGGTCAGCAACCTTCAGATAGAATTTGATGCTTACTTTGCTTGCCAGGGGAAACAGGTGCTCGGTCGTTAAAAAGGCACCACCGGAACTTATATTTGCTGCTACGGTATCAATGTTAGGTACTTGGTCCTTTGCATGTCGGTATGATATCTTTGCCTGTATCTTGAGAGAAAAGCGTTCCTGGTCCCTACGGTTCGTTGACATGTTGTTATTCTCTCCTTGTTGCGTGGCTTGAAGTCACCTGTGAAAAATATTTATTCATAATTACGGTAAGTAACAAGTGTTGTCAATTTCTTAAGGCATTCGTGCAATTCTTGAAGGTTTTTTTGCCCCCATTAGCGGCGGGCGATCAATGCTAGAGCGGTACCTGAATAGTTACAATTAATAATTGGTAAAATGTAATGAGACGTTTTTTCTTCGATCCAAAAACCAGACGCGGCGATAGAGTTGTTCTTTCAAAAGAAGAATCGAGGCATATCAAGAAAGTGCTCCGTTTACAAATTGGGAGTGGGGTGGAGCTTTTAGATGGTGAGGGTGGTCTTTATAGCGGCGAAATTGTTGGGATGGAAAGGCTGGTGGAGGCTGTTATTTGCGGAAGTCTGAGTGAAAAAGAAGATTCTTCAGGTTCTATTGTTGTGTATCAGGCGATTTTGAAAGGTGACAAGATGGATACCGTTGTGCAGAAATGTACTGAACTCGGTGTTACCAGCATGGTGCCTTTTCAAAGTTCACGCTGCCAGGGAAAACTGGATTCGGTCGTTGGGGGCAAAAAGCATGGTCGTTGGCAACGGATCGGTCTTGCTGCCTGCAAACAGTGCATGCGACCTTTACCCATGGATATTGTGGCCCCCTATCTCAGTTTCAAAGAGGCGATATGTAGCGATATACTTAGTGATAAGACGGTGAAAATCCTTTTCTGGGAAGAGGAAAATCATGTGCATTTAAAGGATATCAAAGGCATAGGAATATTGGATTCTATTGCTGTGTTACTTGGGCCTGAGGGGGGACTGAGTTCTGAAGAAGTCGAACTCGCGAGGGAATATGGCTGGGTTTCTGTAAGTCTTGGTAAAAGAATTCTTCGGGCAGAAACAGCAACGCTTACTGCTGTTTCCATTGTTCAATATCGGGCCGGCAGGTTATAGTTCGTTTAAGAAACAAGAAACAAGAAACAAGAAACAAGAAACAAGAAACAAGGAAGAAGTGAGAATGAAAGAAGATCTTTCAAAGTCAAACATACTAACAAACAACTGTCCGCCCATTTCCTTTGAAGAGGCCCTGGATGGGAACCATCTCATTGTGGATGTGCGTTCAGTCGCAGAATTTGAATCTGGAACTGTGCCGGGGGCTGTGAATGTCCCCCTGTTTGACGAGGATGAACGAAGTGTTATCGGCACCATCTACAAATATGGTGGCCAGGCTAAAGCGATAGATCAGGGGTTTTCCTATGTGGATGAAAAACTAGCGGACCTCCTCGGCGCATTTGAGCCCTTCCGAGGGAAGGTGCTTGCTGTATTTTGTGCAAGGGGTGGGATGCGTTCAAAATCCATCGTGAATCTTCTGCTTCAGTCGGGTTATTCTGTGTGTCAGCTAACCGGTGGCTATAAATGTTACCGCCATGATGTCCTCGCATTTTTAGATAACTATGCACCTAAGATTATTGTTCTGCATGGGCTTACCGGAACAGGAAAAACCCGGATTATTCAGGCATTGGATTTCAGTATTGATCTTGAAGAATTGGCCAAGCACAGGAGTTCTCTGTTTGGTGGTCTTGACCGTGAACCGAGTTGCCAGAGGACCTTTGAGACGTTGTTGGTAACAACCGCTAAAAGCCTAGGGCAAGAGCCATATTTTGTCGAAGGTGAGAGCCGGAAGATTGGTCGGGTTTTTATTCCTAAACCTTTTGCCATGGCTATGAAGAGCGGAGTGCTGGTGAATATCACCTGTAGTTTGGAGAAAAGAATAGAACGTATCGTTGAAGATTATCCAGTAGAGGGTGCCAAAAAACGAGGGGCGATTCTCAAAATCCTCCAGTCGCTCAAGCAGGGCATGGGAGGGGAGACGGTCGAACGTATGTGTGATCTTTTTAACAGTAATCAGTTACATGATCTTGTGCGTATTCTTCTCGTCGATTATTACGATAAGAGATATGCACGAAGCATGAGCAGATATTCATTTGATCTTGAGATCTCTTCCGAGAGCATTGGTGATGCTGCAGAAAAGTTGACAACACTCCGTAAGACTCTTCTCTAGCAGGCGTGTCTTAGGCGTTTAGGTGGTGCCGGGTTGATGTGTTCATCTTGGCACCCCGGTGATTGTTTTCCATGAACAAGGTGGTCTTAAATGCCTTTTTTGTACTGTTTGTGTGTGGTTGGTTGGATATGCTTTCTAAGTTCTACCCCTGATGGGTCATTTCCTCTGATAAAATCGTCAAAGCGCTGAACTATCTCCTTTTTGCCTACAGTGACTGTTGTCTCAGTTTCTATATCACGTAAGTCGATAAAAAAATGGTTAAACATATTGAAATTGTCGTGGGCAATATCTGTGTTTAAGTAGTTGTGGTTGTTGTATAGAGTGTGATAATTACCCTTTGTTTTTTCTACTGTAATACAACCTTTATCGAACGTTTCGAGTGGTGTGTTTCTTTGGCAGTTCTTGATACAGCTACTATCGAGTATAGATTTTTCACAACCTGTTATCTGTTGAAACAGACACTGCCTGCTCGTCATCAGAACAATGGGATGGTACATGCTGTAGTAGAGGGGGAAGTTGTCAGGACCCTTAATGGCTCGAAGCTGAAAGTTATTCAATTCGTTTGAAATGAATGCACCAGAGCAGTTGAAGGTTTCTTTAAGGCATAAAAGACTGTACGAATTGACAGTGTTGAGGTGTGGTCCCGCAACCCAGGTTATGCCGTGACTGTACGCCTCGTAAGCTATTCCGCTGTTGTTGGTGACA
Source organism: Desulfotalea sp. (assembly GCA_002733995.1). GTDB lineage: Bacteria > Desulfobacterota > Desulfobulbia > Desulfobulbales > Desulfocapsaceae > Desulforhopalus_A. Next base: position 10,582 of record NVXR01000030.1, read on the forward strand.
ATCTTTCTTGGAGACATACTGTGGAGTAATTGTACAGCTCTGTGGTAATATTCTCCAATAAGGACAGCTGGAAACCAGGGTTTTAATGCCTCGTTTTTCCTGAAAAGATCTTGGTAATATGAAAGGTCCTGGTCGAGGCAGTTGGGTATCTGGAAGTATACCTCATCTACACCCTGACAAAGAGAAAGATCCTTTTCTGAGGAGATCAACAGGCTAAGCGTTGGTTGCAGGGCTTGGGGTTCTTGTTTGGTCAGTCGGGGCAGGGTCACCGGACCGCCGGTTTGTTGTGACGGGGTTATCGTTGCGAATATTTTGTTTTTCAGTGCCGTCAGTTGTTTGAAAGGTAGCAATAGATCACTTTGCAGGTCGTCAAATACTATATCCTCAATGTAATATTCAGTATGTTTTATGTTTTTGAGCAGCCTGGTAAGGTTGGTACTATTGATTGTGTTGTCGGCCGCTGGCCCTTTTCTCAGGTGGAACTCTGAGGTGAGCGTTATGGACGTTTCGGGAGTTATGAGAGTGACCTGCAGGGGCATGTTCTCTTGTCCGGCACATGTTATGGTGAGGGGCGCTTTGTCTATGTTGAGTCTGCTGATTTTATCCTGCACTGCAACTATGATCTCTGTCTTTTCGGCGTAGAGCTGTTTTTTGGCCCGCTCAAGGTTGTTACCTTCTTCTGCAGTAAAAGTCTTGGCTAGGTGGAGGGCTGAATTGTCGCGGGGATTATCAATAAACATATCCCTGTGAAGCCTGCCTGCTAAGAAACCATTGGTAAATCCACGATTAAACACCTTGTACAGAACAGCGTTGTCGTTGGAAATAGTATGATTACTGTAGAGCTTTTTTAACTGCTGCCGCCATGTCTGCACCACTGTATAAACGTAGTGAAATTTCTTGATCCTGCCTTCGATCTTTAATGAATCAACCTTCGCCTCAGCAAGATCTGCAAGATCTCGGTATGCCGAGTTGTCTTTGAGGTTAAGGGGGAACTGTTTGCCTGCGGGGGTGGTGATATATTGATTTCTGCAGGGTTGGCTGCACATGCCACGGTTGCCTGATTTCCCTTCAAATACTGAGCTCATATAGCAGAGTCCGGAAAAAGAAAGACAGTTGGATCCGTGCACAAATACCTCGGTCATGATGCTGTTTTCGTGGGCTGTTCTTGTTAATGACCTTATTTCCTCGATGTCGAGCTCTCTTGAAAGATTAACTCGGTTGACATTCAGGATTTTCAAAAATTTGATCTGGCCATCATTGTGGGTTGTAAGCTGGGTAGATCCATGGACTTTTAGTTCAGGGAAATGTTTTTTAGCGACATAGAGCATCCCCAGATCCTGTAGGATTATACCATCGATGCTTGTCTTGCAGAGCTTATTAAGAAGTCGGATAAAGGCGGGTATTTCAGATTCTATGATGATGATATTTAAGGTGAGAAAAACCTGAACGTTGTGGTTGTGAGCAAGGCGCAGGATACCGTTTAACTGATCAAAGGAAATGTTTTCGGCACGGTTTCTTGCGTTAAATTGTTCAAGGCCACAGTATACGGCGTCTGCTCCTGCAACGATTGCGGCCTTGATGGAGTCTACGTCGCCACCGGGTGCCAGTAGTTCAATTGTTTGGGTCATGAATGTAAGTAGTTATTTTTTATGGTACTGGATCCGCATTGTTCGTCTGTTTGGGCGGTGTGGCACAAAGTGTCTTGTTAATTGATGTGGAATATGGCACATGGCCTTGGTGGTTGCAACTTTTTATTGCAAAATGGGTGCATAAACGGAGGGGCCTAAAGGTCTTTACTGCCAGTTTACGGAGGAGGCAAGAATGGGCTCTAACGGTAGATAACTTACAACCGGATTCCAAAATAATGCAGGATTGAAAGCATGAGAAAGTAGCAAATAATTGTTATGGCGATGGAGATTGTTATGCTGGGATAGAAACTCAAACCCTGTTTTAAAAGAAAGGGCAGGGTTACAAAAAGTACCAGTGAGGGCAGGATCAGCCAGAAAACATTAGTCGCCAAAGAGCTTACCCTCGCAGCATCCTTTGTCTCAATATATAACCAGAATATTGCGAGCACAGAAACCAGTGGGAGTGAGGCAAGTACAGCCCCTATTAACGAGCTTCGTTTCGCAAGCTCAGATACGGATACAATAAGTGCGGTGGTGATAGCAATTTTTATGAGATAGTAGCTCACTGTGTTCTCCTGCTCCTCGTGATTAATTGATGGGTTGACTGGCACCAGAACTACGCTGCAGAGAGGGAAGTAGTCTTCTTTTGGTAGTAAATAGCCGAGCCGACTTTATGGCATAGTATCGCTGATGGGGCTGAAAACGCAAGAAACAATCGGATGATCCTGCAAGGTATATGGCTGTGAATGGGGGCATTTATCCTGTTTACCAGGAGCGTGCAAAGACGCAGGGATTGGTAGTGGTAAAAACCGTAATCGAAACAATATTCTTCAGTAATAATCTGTAGTTATTGGTGATATATTAGATGTGAAGTTTTGCTGAACTAAGCAAATAGTGATAGAATTTAAGAGATTAATGATCGTAAAATGTTCAATTTATGATCCGTGAATAATAATAATTTGTACTTCGAGGAAATACATGTTTAGAAAATTGTCTTTAGCAGCAAAAATAGGCGGTGGTTTTGCCATAGTTCTTCTGCTTGTCCTGTTGGTTTCTCTTGTCTCCTGGAATGGATTACGTACAACTACCAATGGCTTTAAGACCTACAGAGGTTTAGCAAAGCACACCAATGTATCCGGTAGATTGCAGGTTAATATGCTCATGATGCGGATTAGTGTTATAGATTTTATAGGTACAGGAAGCAGCGAAGATTATTACACATATCAAGAGTATCTTGGAAAGATGAACGAGTTTTTGCAAATTGCTACCGAGCAGATAACGGAACCAAGACGGGCGGCGAAAATGTTGTTCGTTCAAGAGTCGATAAACGACTACAAACAAGGGGTAGAGAAGATTGCTGTATTGCGAAAAGAACAAAATCGTTTGGGTAGTGAAGCTCTGAGTCGTCTAGGCCCTCCGCTTGAGGAAAATTTGACCAAGATTATCACTGGATCCTACGCCAATAACGATTCGGAAACAGCAGTGGAAATGGGTCTAGCCCTGCGCAATTTAATTATTGGGCGTCTTCATGTTGTACAATATCTGGCGACAAATGCTGAGGTGGATGGCAATCAGGTAGATAATGAAATGGCTGAGTTCAGTGATAAAGCAACGTCTCTGTTGGCCATTATCTCTTCCCAGCCGCACAGAGATTTATTAAGAAAAACCATAGAATCGGTAACGTTGTTTAAGTCTACCTTTGATCTGGTACGCCAAAATATCATTGAGCGAAATAGTATACTAAAAAATACTTTGAACAAGATAGGGCCTGAGGTGGCAATGGCGGTGGAAGAGGTCAAAATGTCCGTTAAGGTCGAGCAAGAGACACTTGGTATCCAGTTGCAGAAAAAAAGTGGTGAGACCATGCGATTGGTACTGCTTGTTGTGGCAATAGCACTCGCCTCAGGTATTTTTATTTCCATAGTCTTAACCCGTAGCATCACCCGACCTATACAAAAGGTTGTAGCTTTTGTTCAGGAATTGGCCCAGGGAAATTTCACATCTACGCTTACGGTTGATCGTCAGGATGAGATTGGTACCATGACAGAAGCCCTAAACGATATGGTGAAACAGCTCAGCCTAGTGATACAGGATATAACGCGTGGTGTTAGTACGCTCTCTGGATCCTCGGCAGATTTGGCAAGTATTAGCAATCAACTTTCCACCGCAGCTCAGGAAACATCGAATAAGTCTGAATCCGTATCGACTGCAGCAGAAGAGATGAGCGCCAATATGAACACTGTTTCGGCTGCTATGGAACAATCTGCAACAAACACCAATATGGTTGCTGCTGCGACGGAAGAAATGACAGCTACGGTCGGTGCAATTGCTAAAAGTGCTGAGATGGCACGGGGTGTGTCTGGAGATGCGGTGCAGAAGTCGCAAAAAACAATGGCAAAGATGACTGAGCTGAGTAAAGGAGCTGATCGTATTGGTCGGGTAACTGAAACGATAACTGAGATTTCAGAACAGACGAATCTGCTGGCGCTGAACGCAACGATTGAGGCGGCAAGAGCCGGTGAAGCAGGTAAGGGGTTTGCCGTTGTTGCCAATGAAATTAAAGAATTGGCCAAAGAGACGGCGGCAGCCACTGTGGATATCAGAACTCAGATAGAAGGGATGCAGGAAACCACCAGCACTTCAGTTGCTGATATGAATGAAATATCCGATGTTATTGATGAGATTAATAGCATCATCACTACCATCGCCTTGGCCGTGGAAGAACAGTCCGTTACCACCAATGAAATCGTTGAAAATGTTGCCCAAACTTCACAAGGTATTGCCGAGGTGAATGAAAGTGTAGCTCAAAGTACAACGGTTATAGCCGATATTGCACGGGAAATTTCATCAATTAGCAGTGTCTCAAGTGAGGTGGACAGTGGCTCGAATCAGGTGCAGGTAAGTGCCTCGAGTCTCTCTAAGCTGGCGGTAGAGCTTGATGCAATGGTGAATAAATTTAAAGTTTAACCTGACTGTTGCATTGTTCAGAGTGGTTAATATGAGAAAACATCCTGTTACGAAGATAACAGGATGTTTTTCATTCTAGAGATGTAACATTTAGAATGATTTCATCACATGCAGTACAGGGTTTTTGTGCTGCATGTGATCGAGAAAGATATGTTGGGGAAGACATTCTGTTCTTGCCTGTAGCCGGGGCTGGCCTGTCGACAGAGATGGTGGCCCGTTCTGCTGGAGGGGGGCAATAGAATTATCCCAGAAGTAGAAATGCAGTCACCCTTTCTTTTCTTCAATGCTCTTTACTACATCATATTGACCGCGCCTTGTCCCGTTGAGGGGTTGGCGTCCCGCCCGAAAGGCAGAGACATGAAAGTCTTGACCTAAGAATTCTGGATTTTGTATGACTCAAATTCTCCCTTTTCGTTGATCCGGATGATGGTAGCACTTTTAATAGGATCTCCACCCGCCGTCATATCGAGAGCTCCGGAAACACCCTGAAATCCTTTTATCTCGATCAGTTTATTCTTAAGAGCTGTTCGGTCTTTAACCAAATTGCCGGTGAGTGTTTTAAGCGAAGAGATGGCCGTCATCAATATGTCTGCGGCATCATAGCCGAGGGCTGCATCTCCGGTGGGTAGCTCGTTTGTTTTGGCCTGGTACTGTCGTACAAAGTCCAGGCTTTTGCCTTTAGCTCCAATGGCCGCAAAGTGCGAGGTAAAGAAGAGCCCTTTACAGAGGTCACCGCAATTTTTTACGAGTGAATTCGTCTCCCAGGCATCTCCGCCAAGGATCACTTTTTTCCAACCGCTTTTCCGAGCCTGTCTGACTATCTCAGGCACTTCGTTGTCATATTGGGGGACAAAAAGTACATCCGCCCCAGAGGCGACGATTTTTGTAAGTTGCCTTGAGAGGTCTTTTTCGTTTGGATGAAAATCTTCAAAAGCCACAACCGAGCCTTTTCCATGCTTTTCCTCGAATGCTTTTTTGAAAAATTCAGCCAAGCCTTTTGGGTAGGCACTGGCGATGTTATAAAGAACTGCGGCTTTTTCAGCATTAAACTCTGTGGTTGAAAAACTGGCCATTGCTTCCCCTTGAAAAGGATCAAGAAAGCATGCCCGAAAAACATATGGTCTGTCTTGGGTGGTACGAGGATTAGTGGAGGTGGGGGAAATCATTGGAGTGCCGAAAGATTGGCAGATACCGCCTGCTGGTATGGCTCTGGAGCTATCTTTAGGGCCGATAATAGCAAGAACCCTTCCCTGGGTAATGAGTTCAAGGCTTTTAGCTACCGCCTGCTGGGTAGATGATTGGTTGTCAGCATGAACATATTCAATTGTATATTTTTTTCCACCTACTGTCAGCCCACCCGCCGCATTTATCCGATCTTTAACCATCTCTGCACCCACTCTCGACGCGAGGCCTGCCGATTCACGGGCACCGGTGTAGGGAAAGTTTAAGCCAATTTTGATAATATCGGCTGCCTGTCCAATTCCTGCAAATAAAAACACCTGTAAAATAAAGGCACAAACCCATTGGTTTACTTTTGGTACCATATTCATGACGATTTCCTTAAACTTCAAATTGACTGAATGTATCGTAGTAATACGTCGGTTTTATAATTATGCTGGTGGGCGCTAGAAATACCTGTTGTTAAGATGTTACCTAGAAATGTGGGGCCTCAGAATCCAAGAAAAAACTACCACGGCCCGATGCCAATGACAAGCCTCTTTTGTTCGATATAATGGTTTCTGGTATTTAGGTAAACCTTAGTTGTCTCGGGGGCTACGGCAGATGTTGTCTTGGCCTAACTAACATTTCCCGTGGAGGGGGCTTGGCCAAATATGTAGACTATTAAGCAGATTTAACTGGTGCTGTCTGACGGGGATTACCGACAGTTATGGCGAGGTATAATTTGGTAAGCGGTGGCGCTTTTCGCCGGTGGTCGCTGGTTGTATAAGAAACGGGTGATGCGTTTATTCAGGAACAATATTCTGGCCGCAGTGTATACAGAATTTACCTGCTATATAGGTTTTGTTCTTACAATGTGGGCACGGTTTTTTTTGTTCTGTACCGCAAAAAGGACAACTCTCGACATGTTGTGGCAGTTTTTTCCCACATGCATAACAGCCACCCTTCAGCAACCGTTTCTCCACGATCTTTTCCCAGGAAAAGATCTTTTTCTGTATGACATAAATCGCAACAAGGGTCAGAAGGATAGCCAGAAAAATAAGGATATAGTGCCATAGGGCAATGATTTTCAGGGATACGAGCAGGTCAAACACTGATTCTAGTAGTCGGTGTGGAATGACATCTAAGACCAGTTGTAAAATCTTAAAGAGTATGGGGATAAAAGAGACAACTAGCAGGTGAGATGAGATTAATACCTGCAAACTGCTTTCCTTTTTTATGCTAATTGAGTTCCATAAATAAAAGAGTCCGCAGAGGGGGAGGAGGAACAGAAACTGCCAGGCCAGTTCCTTTATTGGATACCAGAAATCATAGCGTTTCAGCTCTCTGAATATTTCAATTTTTTTACCTTGTATCTCGATAAGATCCTGGGAAAATTGGGCGACAGAACCATTGCCTATGATGGAATTGTTGTAGCTCGCAAGGTCGCGACTGAGGGCATTAATTTGCTGAGAGAGCTCTTTAGATATTTCTGATATGGTCGTTATACTGCTCTCTTTTGAGTTTTCTGCAATATTTTCAAGAAGGCTGGTGTCGTAGACGGCTTTGGATTCGTTGAAATTACGGGTGAGTTGTGCCTTGTTTTGCTGGGCTATTTTCCTTTGGCGAAAAATGTTGAGGATGGTTTTGTCTTCTTTAACGGTACGAATACTGCTGAGTAGTTTCTGGCATGCGGGATGGGTTTTCTTTACTTCTTCGGGATCAAGTTGGTCTATGGCGTCATAGCGGTAAGATGTTCCTGGGGCCAGGATCAGCGTTTGTATCTTATCTGTTTGTCTTTCCCCTATCCAGCTGTTCTCGATAATTGCTTGACGGCAAACTCTTGGCATATATTCAAATTTTGATGTCAACAGTGCCGTGTGGTCGTTTAAACCGGCAAATATCATATTCATCACAAAGATATCAAGGGCAATAATAACGATGAGTGACATCTTGCTCAGTGGTTCTTTTTCACTGATGCAGAGAAGCCTAGATTTGCACGAAATGAAGGTATCTTTGAAGGATTTCATCATCTACTCATTTTTGGTTGTGACGTTGAATGGGGCAAAAAGGTTCAACAGGTGAGAGGAATCTAATGATTACAATATCTAGGAGCGATTGTCTACGTCATAATTGAGCGTGGGACTCGTATCTGTTTAGGTGTATATTCACAATTATAACAGATGTTTACCTGGTGGCTTTGCTGGGTGTGGGTGTTGCAGGTCGCGTGGATCGCCGACATTCCAATGGTCGTAACAGACAGGGGTGTTGAGCATAGTTGTTATCTTTATGATTTGGATACCAGGCTGATCTTGCCCGTTACAGAGAGCGTGGCAACCTTTTTTCCTTCTGTTGATCCGTGGGTATAGCCGATAACGTCAAAGTCTTTTCCTATACGTTGCACCAGCTCTGCATAGCCCTCATACTTTGCCCGCATACAGGTTGAAACATGGATGATCTCAACCCCCGCCTCTTTCATCTTTTGCAGTTTGTAATCTAGATCTCCACCGCTATGGAAAAAACCCACTAGCTCTATGTCTGTGCCCTGGTATCTGGCAAAGCTTTCTGTTTTCTGATTGAAGCTCTTCAGACATCCTTTGCCTGTGCATTTATGGCTCGTTTCTTCCCGTATTAAGATTGCTATTTTTACCATGAAAGTTATTGAAAAAATTGAGTTAAAGGTTCTCCCACAGTGTGCTGACCGGCATCCGCCGTTGGGAGGTTTGTTTGAGTACATTTTGCGAGAATGAAGGGGTGAGGAAAAGGCCATTCCCAGGCAGATACCTACGTCTCTTTGCCTAAAGAGATACGGTAAGACTTGGGGGAAATATTACCATGGATCCCTGGAAAAAATCTGCGAGTGTAGCAGGGAGATGGAGCGGAAATGTTGGTGGTGTTGTAAACTCATAAAGATAATTAATGAAACATTAATCCCAGGGAGGAAACCATGAGTGCATACAAATTTTACCGTGTAGAGAAGAAGGAACAAATTGCCTATGTGTATCTGAATCGCCCGGAGAAGAAAAATGCAATGGGGCCAGATGCTTGGACAGAGCCGGTGCAAATATTTGCTGAGCTAGATGCAGACCCTGCTGTCAGGGTTGTGGTGATTTCCGGTGAGGGACCTTGTTTCTCGGCGGGTATCGATCTTGTGGGGATGATGCCAGAATTGTCTGAACTCATGGATCGTAACCAGTTTGGTGGTACCAAGTGGACGTTGCTTCCAAAAATTAAACTCCTGCAAAAAGGTATCAGTGCCATTGAAAATTGCAGAAAACCGGTGATTGCAGCGATACATGGTCATTGTCTTGGGGCTGGACTCGATATGGTCACCGCCTGTGACATACGTATCTGTGCGACAGATGCACTCTTTTCTATAAAAGAGGCGGCCGTTGGTTTCGTGGCGGATGTGGGTGTACTCCAGCGTATTCCACGGATAATAGGGGAGGGGAACGCAAGAGAGTTGGCCTTTACCGCCAAGACCATAGATGGAAAAAGAGCAAAAGAGATCCAGCTTGTCTCGGCACTCTACCCCGATCACGAAACACTCATGCAGGAGGCTGAAGTTTTAGCCCTTGAAATTGCAGCAAACTCACCCCTCGCAGTACAGGCCTCAAAGGATGTCCTGAACTTTTGTGCCGGTAAATCTGTAGAAGACGGTTTGAAGTATGTGGCCTCAATCAGCGCCAATATCATCCCCTCCGAAGATCTACTAGAGGCAATGCAGGCCTTCCAAGAGAAAAGAAAACCGCTCTTTACTGGCAACTGATACGTTGAAGTAAAAAGGTGGATTTTGGGGGCGTTAGTCGCGATCGTCGAGGGGGCCTAAGAAATATGAAAGCATCGGGATATTCTCTGTCTCTCAATAATGGTGGAGAATTTGCAAAACCTTATGCTAGCTGGCAGCGAGGAGTAAATGAGAATACAAATGGAAGAATCCGGTGATTCTGGCCTAAAAAATTCGACATGGCAACCTTCACAGATGAGGACATTGAGGGTAGGATTCTATTATTGAACCTGACACCAAGAAAAATATTGGGATGTCTAACTCCTTTGGAGGTCGTTACTGGTAGGCGTGTTGGGGGATCATTTTTAGGTTTTAGTGCTGCTCTTCTAAAATATAAGCCAGCATAAATACAACGCAACATTACTTGCATGCAACCGTATAGCCCAACCTCATTCACTTGACTGTGACCATCTTACCCCTAAACCCTCGACAGCAAAATTGACATTGACAGAGTGTATCCCGGAGGATACAATAAGACATGAATTACGAAATTAGACAGGGATTAGAATTTAGTAAATGGTTTGAAAAGGTTAAGGACAGATCTGTAAAGATTAAGCTTCTTGCCCGTCTTGCAAGAGTAGAAAATGGGAATTTTGGAGATCATAAAAATATTTCTCAAAACCTTTTTGAGCTTAGATTTAATCCTGGCCCAGGATATCGGATATATTACACGATCCAAAATGACGTTGTTGTATTGCTCCTTGCAGGTGGTGATAAGTCCAGCCAAAAGAAGGATATAAAAAAAGCATTAACATTGTTGAGGTAACCCATGAAAACAAAATCATTTGATATAGCAGAGCATCTTGAAACCTTGGAGAATATACAGGATTTTCTGAAAGAGGTCGATGATACCGGGGATGAAGCCGATTACGTTCACGCTCTGAGTATCGCAGCAAGGGCTTATGGTATGGCTAAAGTGGCTAGAGAAGCAGGGGTAACCAGGGCGAGCCTCTACAAGTCCCTAGCTCCTGGAGGCAACCCTCATTTCAAAACTATAAGCCGAGTAACTAAAGTTTTTGGGCTTCGCATGAAAGCTGCTTGATTATGCAGGTGCCTGGCCAATGAAACGGTATAGCCCAGCTGGGATCACCAATCGTCCGCTCACCATTCGTTGTTTCCACCTGAAAAAACCGCTACAATGCAAGGCCTGCTGCATTGGTCAGGGCATAACCGACAATATCATTAAAAGTAAAATCTCTTTGAACGTTCGCCGCAGATAATTGCGGAGTGCCGGCAATGAACTAAGTAGGCGATCCACGAACACTATCTGCTAAATCAGGTACTGATATGTTTTACTGAGTCTTTTTTGGCCAAGGAGGCTCAGGTGAAAGTAGATAATATGAAGAGAAATACTTCAAAGCAGTACCATCGAGAGAATCATATTTCCTGTTGGAGAAAAAGTGGTCTTGCGCAGAAACAGTATTGTTTGAATCAAGGAATAGCGATTCCTATATTTTCATATTGGTTACGCAAATTTGATCAAGAATCGGAAAATTTAGGCTCCCCACGTTTCTATCCCCTTACAGTTAAAGATAGCCCCGCATCACCTAGTAGTAAAGGATTCCATACAGGGGTCCGTTTATCTTTTTGCGATGACAAATACAAAATTGATTTGGAAAACGAATTCTCCGAAACTACCCTGACAAAACTCATCACCTTTCTGGAAACGATCTGATGCTGAGTATAAAAGACAACTTCAGAGTGTACATCGCTGTTTGCGTAACGGATATGCGTAAATCAATA
>NVXR01000003.1 GCA_002733995.1 Desulfotalea sp.
GGCGACTGTGTGGGAGAGTAGGTCATCGCCGTATTTTTACGAAAAATCCCCAAGCAACTTAATTGATGCTTGGGGATTTTTTTTGCCTTTTTTTTAGAATTGTATCTCTTTGAGACTCCCTCGGTCCGCATTTCTCATAAATATTTATTTGCTCCCCAATAAGCAATTAACACCATAAAGAAAATCCCTCCGCCTTAACAAAAGAATGATCAGCAGAAGTATCTAAAATAATAAATAAAAAGCCTGCTTGGTCGTAACCCATTTCAACGGCTGTCTACCATCTCATTTTTCCAACAATGTGTAAATGATGTGACTGAACGATCACGTTTTTATTACAAACTCGATCAGTTTTAAGCCACACATCTACCGATGTCACGCTATCAAGAATAGATATTTCCGATTTGACAGATTCTATTTATAGATAGAAAATATTGTATATATTCAATAAATCCATGTAGATTGGTGCCCTTGTTGTCATGTAAATTCCCCAATGGGTCATCAGAAGATGAAGCTCATTTATTTTTTGGAGAAAAAGATGGAAGGTCGTCGAACCTATTTAAAGCGAACCGGAATGATATTGCTTGGCCTAGCCACAGTATCTACATCCGCAAACGCTTCCGGTCCAAGGACAGAGAAGATATCCGAACCGACCATGATCATCGATGTGAATCGTTGCATGGGATGTTGCTCCTGCATCATTGCCTGTAAAGACCAGAACCAGACACCAAAGGGTTGTTTTAATACCAAAATAACGAAGACAAATAATGGCAGCTTCCCCCATGCCTGGCACTCATATGAGCCGACCCTTTGTCATCAGTGCTACGATGCACCATGTATTGCTGCCTGTGAATACAATGCTACATTTCAACTTAACAATGGAATAGTCGTCGTCGATTGGAATCAATGTACGGGATGTGGTGAATGTGTGCTGGCATGTACTTATGATGCCCGATATCTCGATTCGGCAAATGCCAATAAGGTCGATAAATGTGATTTTTGCATAACCCGAATCGAAAAAGGGCTCGAACCAGCATGTGTGGAAAGTTGTCCGGCAGGAGCGCGAATTTTTGGCGACCTCGCGAAACCACAGGGGGCTTTTTCTGATTACCTCAATACGATGAAAGAGGAAAACCCTAGGGTATTAAAAGAAAGTTGGGGAAGGATTTTTTACACTACAGCTCGGAAAGGTTGATGGCATTCATTATGAGAAAATCTAACAAAGGCAATAAACCGACAGTTGATCGACGTCAATTCATACAAACGGCATCAATAGTTGCTGCTTCTTCGGTTTGTTGTAATCCTGGAACAGTGTCTGCGAAAAATACCGCTCCTGGTCTGCATCATGAGCAACCAGCAAACCGTATAGATGATGATGTTCAGGTTGTCCACTCTGTTTGTTTGGGCTGTAATGCTCGATGTGGAAATAGGCAGGTAGTAAAAGATGGCCGGTTACAGGAAATTACCGGGAACCCATATCACCCATACAACAGCATGGGAAAACCAATTGAATATACAAGTCCCGTTGAGGATAGCTTGCCACTTTCAAGCCCTGTATGTGGCAAGGCACATGATGCGGTGGGCTATGTGTATAATAAGCGTCGTCTATTAAAGCCTTTGAAGCGTTCCGGCCCACGAGGTGAAGGAAAATTTGAAGAGATCTCTTGGAATCAACTTATTGAAGAAGTTGGCAGGGGTGGAATACTATTTTCCCATCTCGGTGAAGATCGAATTGTTCCCGGCTTAAACGATTGTCTGTCAGATGAAGCGATAGCCCCCGAAGATCCTGCATTTGGTTCAAAAAGGAATGGGTTTTGCCTGATGACAGGACGGTTACAGGCGGGCAGAAAGGAATTTATCGACCGTTTCGTCAAAAGCTCTGTCGGTTCAATAAACCGAATAGGTCATACAGATATCTGTGGCCTCGGCTTTCGCATGGGTAATTATGTTATGACTGAGGGTAAACAGGTTGAGCTAAAAGCCGACCCTTGGGGGGCTGAATATATTCTTGTTTTCGGTGCCAATATTTACGAGGCGCTACAACCGGGCGTTAATACATACGGAGCAGCCATAGCTAAGAGGTACTCGGAAAAAAAAGTAAAGTTTGCCATTGTTGATCCCCGCGCCCAAAATGCTTCTGTCCATGCGCACGATTGGATTCCGATAATTCCCGGCCAGGATGGTGCCTTTGCAATGGCCATGATCCGTTGGATTATCGAAAACAATCGATATAATACTGACTATCTGACACTGCCAAATCCTGCCATTGCCAAGAAATACGGTTTTTCCTGTTATGCCAACGCAACACATCTCATCATTGATGAACCGACTCATCCGCATTTTGGTAAATTTCTTCGTCTCGGCGATGTTGGAGGTGTAAACAAGGAGGCCAGTAACAGCTATATGGTTGTTAACGATAAAGGCGACATAGAGCCGTTTAATACCGTAACCAGAGCAAAACTAGAATATGACAGTGCCGTTACCCTTAAAAACGAAAAGATACGTGTAGTGACCGCATTTTCCCTTATGAAGCGTGGGGCCCTGATTCATTCACTAGAGGAATATTCCAATCGTTGCGGCATTTCGGTGAATCAGATCACAAAAACCGCCAGGGATTTTACCAGCTATGGCAAAAAAGCTGCTGTGTGTCAGTATCACGGTGCTGGGAATTACACAAATGGTACATATGCAGCGTTAAGTATAGCGCTGCTCAATGTGCTGATTGGGAGTATTGAGGGCAAAGGCGGCTATCTGACAGGAGGAGGTGCCGCTGCTTCCTGGAATAAGGGTCAGTATGATCTCGTCAATTTTCAGAGTAAGAAAAAAGCCACCGGAGTAAAAATTTCCCGCGAGAAGGCATGTTACGAACAGACTTCAGAATACCGCAAGAAAAAGGCAGCAACGGGTTCAGGCTATCCAGCTTATCGCCCCTGGCCAACATTCACCAAGGGTGGCTTAAGTGTAGAAGCGCTAAGCGGAATTGATGAAAAATATCCATATGGATGCCAGGTGTTGTTTACCTATTTTTACAATCCAATCTATTCCACACCGGGTGGAACCCGTTATATTGAAACCCTGACTCATCCTGAGAAAGTCCCCCTACATGTTTCAATCGATATTGGCATTAATGAGTCAAACCTCTATGCCGATTATATCGTGCCTGACGTAACCTATCTTGAAGGACAGTTCGGCTGGCTTAATCCACATGCACCGGCACTGAAATTCACCGGCGTCCGAGTTCCATGTCTGGAGCCATTGACTGGCAGAACAGAAGACGACAGGCCATTTTGCCTGGAAACGTTCCTTATCGACCTCGCGGTCAGCCTCGATATGGCAGGCTTTGGTAACAACGCTTTGCCCGGAAAAAATGGTGATAATTATCCATTATTTTGTGCAGAGGATTTCTACCTCCGCGCCTATGCAAATATTGCCGCAGATGCACACTTACCAAAGGCTTCTGTTGCCGAGGTTGGCTTTGTAGAACGTAATTGCCCAATCACCCAACACAAGGAACTTCTTTCCGACCAGGAGTGGCGACAGGTCTGCTATATGCTCGCCCGTGGTGGAATATTTAAGACCTATGATGATGTCTTTGAAAATAACAGATTTTTACATGCTGTTGAACGGGTTGTTCTCTATAACGAAAAACTGGCAACAACAAGGAACAGTCTGACCGGTGAGCGATTCTCGGGCACCATTCAATGCTTAAGCCCTGTGGATTCTGCAGGAGTCAACATTGCCCAAAAAGATCATACGTATCCCTACACTGTGATAACACATAAAATGCATGTGCATACCCAATCCAGGACTGTCTGGCATAGCTATGCAATGGAATTATTTCCGGAAAACATGATTCAGATTAACAGTGCCGATGCGAAGAACCTTGCGCTAAAGGACGGTGATATTGTTTTACTCCAGTCACCGAGCAATAAGGCGGGAGTGAAGGGTAAGATTGAAGCAACAGAGTGTATTCGACCCGGTTGTATAGGCATTGCATTTCATTACGGTCACAGTCAACTTGGCGCAAATACAATCACTGTTCGTGGCGCAAAAAATGTATTTCTTGGTGGGGAAGCTATTTGTGATGGCGATACACTCAAAGCGTCACCAGCACTTGGTAAGGGAACCAACCCCAACATGCTTGGACGTCTTGATGAACACCTCGCAGAAACACCTTTGACCGATGTACTGGCGGGAATCCCAGATTTCAGCAGTACACGAGTAAACATTACAAAAATAGCTTGAGGGTCTATCAATTAGTTTTGCTGAATATATTGTGGGAGAAATAACGAAGGTCTTTTCTGCAACGGCCATCCATAGTTCATGCAAAGAAGCGATTTTTTATCTGAGAAATTGGCCTAGAGTAAAAATAGATAGCAGCGGAAAAGGAGTGCCCTGTAAAAAACTGTGCTGTGACAGGTAAGAATTAAGCAGCCCTTTCCCCCTCTCAATATACATAAACGTACACTGAGAGGGATGGCTTAAGGACGCTACGCGAACACTAACGAGCCCATCAAAGTCGTCCCCCTGGGAACGACAATGGCTGTTAGCCATGCAATCCATCGTCCACAGACAAAGAAAGAACCAACTCGATGGATTGCATCTGTAATATCAACATCACACCTTGAAGGCACCAACCATACGCTGTAATTGACCAGCAATATCTCCAAGAGCATTCGTACTTTCTAAAATATCCCCAGTGTTGCGGGTTAATTGACCAGAGGATTGATCAACAGCGGCAATGTCCTGGGCTACTTCCTGAGAAACCGTAGAAGCCTGAGATACATTATCAGTGACTTCCTGAAGTCCATGGGATGCCTGATTAATTTTATTTGAAATTTCAGTGGTGGTCGCAACCTGTTCGCTCACAGACTTGGTTATCTCTGATACAATTGAGTTCATTTCATCAATTACCTTCGAAATATCCTCAATCTCAGTAACCGTTATTTGTGTAGTATTTTGTATCTGTTCAATTTTACTCTTAATTTCAAGAGTGGCCTCTGCTGTTTGTTTGGCAAGGTCCTTAATCTCATTGGCAACTACTGCAAAGCCTTTTCCTGCATCTCCTGCTCTAGCAGCTTCAATAGTAGCATTAAGAGCCAATAGGTTAGTCTGCTCAGAGATTTCTGTGATTGTTTCTGTGACTTTTCCAATTTCTTTCGCAGCAACACCAAGTTTATTCACACTCTTTGATGAATTGGCAGCCTTCTCAACAGCTGATGCAGTGATCTCATTGGCTTTATCAGTGTTTAATGCAATTTCTGCACTGATAGTTGCAACCCCTTCAGTCGAGACAGCAACACTTGATACATTATGTGAGGCCTCCTCTACTGCACTGGACACTGTATCCATGTTAACACTCATTTCCTCTGCTGCCGCGGCAACAGTGCTGGCTCTACCGGATACATTTTCAGTAGCCTTTTTCATTTCCACAGTTAAACTACTTTGATTTTCATTAACCGTGTTTAGCGACCCAGAAATGACCTGTATATCTCCGATCATTGAAGATAGATTATCAAGCATCTGATCAATGCTCTGACCAAGAACGCCGATTTCATCCTTCGTCTGCAGGTTCATACGTTTGGTCAGATCACCCTCACCCTGAGCAAGATCACGGGCAACATCTGTCGCCTGCCTAATACCACTTAACAAAGAGGTACCGATCAGATAAACAGTAACGGCGGACAACACAAAAATAACAACAAAAAGCATAAGATTAAGGAAAATGGCCGTTTTCACCTCTGACGCCCGGTTTTGAGCTTGTTCCTGAACCTCTTGTGCTAGATTATCTTCAACTTGTTTAAGTAACTCTATTTTCTGAGTAATGGTATTAAACCAATCTACAGGATCAACACCAAATTGCTTAGAGTTATCAAGGTTCACGTCTCTGGCAATTTGGCGCATTTGCTGAACTTTGTTAACAACAACACCCCGTACAGTTCTACGGTAGAATTGTTGTTTTGCATCAGAAGCAATTGCTTCAAAAACTCTCATATAGGTATCCTGCTCAGTCACCAGCTGGATAAATGTTGCGTAGGTAATAGCAGAGAAAGACCCTTTACTAAATACACCACTCAACACAGCCCGCTCTTTTCCTGCCCGCTCTTTACTTTGCAAAAAATTAAAATACGATCCAATGGATGAAGACATCTGAACATCCGATGTGAGGTGTGTCATATATCCGATCACATTCAAAAGGGATGTATTACAATTTGTATAAAAGGCGACAGCATCGTTGACGGTGCTCTGTTGAGCTGTAATTTCTTGACGTTTCCTGCCAATACTTGCAATCTGAACTCGAGAGCTTTTAATTAAATTCACTAACTTAGCATCATAATCACCAAGAGCGAACTCATCAAAGGCTACACTTAACTCTCGGTTTCTTTTGTCTGTTTCCTGGCGCTGGCTGATTAGCTTACTCCTAAACTTTGTGCCTTTACTACCGAGAAATCCAGCAGATGCCCCACGTTCTTTTTGAATTTCATGGACAAGATTACCGATTTTACTTGAAAGGCCAGAGAGCTCCACAATTGAATTACTTGAAGTAAAAACACGATAATCAACCAGTAAACTGGAAGCAGAAAAAAACAAATAGGCTCCCAAGGGAAAAACAATAATAAGTAAAAGTTTTATTTTTATGGACAAATTTTTAATGAAGTTCATTCTACATTCCTAATTATCAGTTCCAAAATATGGAATCTTAGTAAAAAAAATTGCGCGTTGTAAATACTATAGTATCAACATGACATGCACATGTCGAATAATTAAAGGGTAAGGATTGTAAGATCTTTGTCGAGATCTGAGAATTATTACCAAACGCCATTGCTCCAGCAATTCTTCCTAACCACTAGGCGCCACGGCACGTAAAGACACGTTTTCCAAAGACCCTTTTGCATTCCTTCGTTAACACTGAATTGTTAGCAACGAGAAATAATCTTGATACGATCCCCTTGTCTTCTTCGTTCTGACTTCCACTGGTAATTTTCAAATAACCAAGGACCAGCGAGGCACCTCAACAACCCTGACATTTTTGGCATCAGCTATGGCTACCCAGCAATATAAATATCTATTTTCATCAGAAATGACTGGAAAGGAGAGGCATTCCATAAAAAACACAAGAAAAGGTGTCATATGGACTAATCCGACAACTCAGAAGGACTTCGGTGGCTGGAAAATCTGATCAATCTTTATTTTTTTTGCCAATAATTTCATCCACGGTAATCTCCAGATCCTCAATAATGATCCCTGTATAACGTTGGATTGTGTCACAGATATACTTACTGAGGCTATCAAGACCACTGGTAAGGGGCTTGCCATAGGAAACAATAATATGCAGCGCTATGGTGTACCCAGATTTCAGAACTGTAATCTTCATTTTTTTCACCTGAATCTCATCATCATATTCATCAATACAGTGAAAAATCATCTGGGTAAGAGCGGCCTCGGTAATAGTAACCTTGTTACCAGCTGTAGCGTTTTTATGAAAATCCGGCTGAACAATCGATTTTTCAAAAAACTTGGATTTATGTTCGCTATTTTTTCGTTTATCACCGCTAAAGAAAATACGGATCGATTCAGAAAGAATCTGTGCATAATCCCTTTTCACTTCGATCGCTGGCACAGGAATAACGTGCTTACCTTCTTCGTAACGAGATTTAATCGCTGCCTCGATATCCTTTTGACTCGCAATTTCTTCAATTTGGATAATTTGGCTGATTGGCGGTAGTTCTAATTGACTGGCAAGTTTCTCAACCATCCTGCTGGACGTTCCCAACAAAAGGATTTTTTTTATTTTTCTTTCACGTAAAACCTTGGTTACCGCTTCCAAATGCTCAGGATTGAGAAAGAGTGCTGTCTTGACTGCGCTTATATAGAGTTTTTCCTGCTTGGCAGACCTACCAGCCAAAATGGTATCTCCAAAGATAAGCAAACCGTCATCAATAATATACGGAATACCAAGGTTCTCAGCGAGAAGTTTGGCCCGAAAACTTTTCCCCGTACCACTCTTGCCAACAAGGGCATAGACCGTAATACCCTTAAGTCTGCCTTTAACTCTACTCAGGAAATTATAAATTTCTTTTCCCGTCAGATAAACCCACTGACTCTCACTGCTGTTTTTTGTCGTAATCATTATTTTCCGTAAAAAACTGATCCTCCATTGTAATCCCGATATACAAGAAATAAGCTAAGAGCTTGTCAGAAAAAATCTTGTAAAAAACAACGTGCTGAGACCAGGCAAGCATGCTTTTACACTATCCATTAAGCCAAAAGAGCAACTAACCTGTGCCTCTCAACCTACCTATTATTTCGACTATGTACCAGTGAAATTGCAACTCTTTTACAGAGCTTTCATGGCATGAAAGAAAATGTCGCTTCTTCTTAGATTAAGCAGCTTTTTATTTTAATGTCCTCTATCCTTTACCTGCAAACACACAAGGTTAAGAAACAATAGGAACGAATTACAGAAAGATCGAGCAGCAGAACCTTTGCCTTCCCAATCAATAGACGCTGGAGCATACCTTGGCATCAAGTTTTTCGGTACCCACTCACCGCATCATTTTCCCTTTTTGATCGTAAAAGACCTTCCGCCAGCATTTCAGAATCCAGAGCAGGTGGTACTTGCATTCCCATCGGCTCTGACTTAAGTTATTTATGTTGTCCATCGCTGCCTCCTCCCCGTGACTTTATGCGATTTATGGGTCTGGGAGCTTCTTCATTTCGCTTAAACCGTCACCCTTTCATTGTTTTCCTCAAAACCGACGCGGGAAACTAAAGAAAATTATTGGAGTTTTACTCAGAATGTCAATACAAGGAACCGTTATTGTCCGCGGTGGTGGAGATATTGCCACCGGAACAATTCACAGACTTCATCAATGCGGCTATCAAGTACTGGTTCTTGAAACAGAGTCTCCAACAGCTATACGCCGGACAGTCTCATTTTGTGAGGCGATATATGACGGTGAAACAGAGGTGGGAAACGTAGCTGCCGTCCATGTGAGGACGATCGATCAATGTGAACAGGTCTGGTTAGCAGGTAACGTTGCAGTATTTATTGATATTAAAGCAGAATGTATTAAAAAATTGCGCCCAATCGCCGTAGTCGATGCAATACTGGCGAAAAAGAATTATGGCACAAGTATGGCTATGGCACCGGTGACAATAGCACTTGGCCCCGGTTTTCATGCGGCAAAAGACGTCCATGCTGTCATTGAAACAGCCCGAGGCCATAACCTTGGCAGGGTAATTTACCAGGGAAAGGCTATGCCAAATACCGGGATTCCAGGCGCAATACAGGGGTTCCGTCGGGAGCGAGTTATCTATGCCAACACCTCAGGGCCACTCACAATAGTACATAACATCGGCAGCCGGGTGAAAACAGGTGAGCCGATTGCCATGATCGGCAACATACCAGTAAAAGCACCGATAGATGGTCTTGTCAGGGGGATGATACGAGACAACTTTCAGGTTCATCAAGGACTCAAGATAGCCGACATTGACCCACGCATAGAAGAACAGGACAACTGCTACACAATATCAGATAAAGCTCGCTGTATCAGCGGAGGCGTTATAGAGGCACTACTCTTTTTCTCGAAAAGACAATGACCACACAACATAATTTGTAACCATTCAGCTAGCTCTCCCATATGGGGTTACATCACTATCTGAACTGTTCATCACTGCTGTCCCCCCGTACTATTGAAGCTTTGCAGGATACAAGGGCTACCTACAAAGGCCACGTTGAGCGGGATGGTAGTATTGCGACGTGGCCTCCCAGAAAACTGTACTATATTCTGCCTTTATATTACAAAAAACGTCAATTCAGCCCTACATAGATAGCATAAAGAATATATCCCAAGCCCCCGAGCTGCAGCAATGTGCAGGGCTGGGGGGCGTCTCGTCTCTGACAGACTCCTAATCGTTATTCAGAAGCAAATACAAGAGGGCCATACGAATATACAGACCGTTAAGTGCCTGTTCAAAATACATGGCTCTCGGATCTTCATCCACCTCGGTAGGTATTTCATCAACCCTTGGTAAAGGATGCATAATGATAGCCTCCTTCTTCATACCTGCTACAATCTCTTTTGTGAGAATATATTTACTCGCGGCGCCTTCATAGTCGTCACTTGAGTGGAAGCGCTCCTTCTGCACCCTCGTCATATAGATGCAATCAACCTCTTTAGCCACTTGGGCCAAATCGGTTTCCTCTCGCCAACTGACTTTGTTTTTATCAAGATACTCCTTGATGTCCATTTCCATCTTACAGACAGAAGGTGCCACGAAAATAATCTCTATATTTTCATACTTTGTCAGCAGATAGGATAAAGACCGTACGGTTCTTCCATATCGAAGATCACCCACCATGGCAACCTTAAGACTGGTAAAATCAGGAAAAGCATCCACGATAGTATACATATCGAGCAGGGCCTGTGTCGGATGCTGTCCTGCGCCATCGCCCGCATTAATGATGGGAATCGAAGAGACCTCAGCCGCCCGCACCGCACTTCCCGCCTCATTGTGACGCATAACAATTACATCTGCGTAACCACCAATAATTTTTATAGAATCGGCGAGACTCTCGCCCTTTGCGGCACTGGAAAATTCCCGTGCATTTTCTGTTGTTATAACTGAACCTCCAAGGCGCAGGATAGCGCTTTCAAATGAAAACCTTGTCCTGGTGGATGATTCATAAAACAGAGACGCCATTATTTTACCATCAAGCGCTTTGGCATACTTACGTTCACCAGCAAGATCCGCCTTCATCTGATCGGCAACCCGAAAAACAACTTCGAGCAATTTTCGATCGAACTGCTGTGATTCGATCACATGTTTCCAAGGAAGGGTCGGCATAACTATTCTCCTTACGTTTTTTCTCTATTCAACTGATACCTAAATCTTGTCAACACAATGCGCGTCACCACGGATTAACAGCACATTACGACAGACAAAGCCAAGCGTAACACCCACCTGTTAATGGGCAATATTTCCACACTTACCAATTGCAAAATTTAGGTGGTATTATGATGTAGACCTTTAGAATTCGTCTTCGATCCGATAAATTTCAAACGTCTAACAAACTATTACATACCGTCAAACACAACAAGAATAAAACTCTCCCTTGCAAAAAAAATCATCCACTTATAGATTATTTCTTAGCGGTCACCAAAACCGTCAGCCGTTCTTTACGGACCTGACCTGTTTTTTGTTTTGCTGTAAGAGTCACTGAATACGTTCCTTCAGAAACAAAAAGATGGGATGCAAGCCGCCCCTGAGCCATTTCACCGTCCCCAAAATTCCAGGTATAACTCTCCATTGGCCCCACAAATTTCCTAGAATCAAAGGATACTCGAAACGGAACACTCCCCTCAAAGCGTGCGTCTGTCTCCCGGCCCTGATCATTTCGATGCTGGCGCCCCATTTGTTGATTATTTTTTAAAAGGCCGAGCAAGAGCGAGTCATTCTTAACACCAGGGTCGTTCATTGTAACAGCAGAGACCAAAGATGTATCTCTGGACTCAGATGCCGTTGATGTTCCACCGGAAAGGAAATACATATTTGTTCCGAGTAGAACACAAAATGCTAATAGTACTTTTCCTGATAACTGTATCTTACGTTTCGTCCCTGTTTCCATTTCTGTGAATTCCTCCAACAATAAGACCCGAGCAAGAGCAACTCTGTGGCCCTCGCATGGAATCTTTTTCATTTGTTAAACTATTAATTTGCTCAACATATCTTTGTCGCTCCTGCCATAAGCAAAAATTACTTGCTTAAACAAGTTGTTGTGTAGCAATTCACATACCAAAAACCATAGAACATCAATAATTACGCAACTACATCAAGTTACCCACATATCAATTTAATAAATCTACCAATTATTGCGCGCCTCTCTGTTCTTCTGGTCTCTTTTTGCACTATTTACTAAAAAATCATACAGAGAAGCAAAGATCGCCTGCAAGCATAAGGACATCAGCTATCGCTTTGCGCTAGAGATCCCAAAGAAAGCAACAACGCCATATTTATATGCCAGTTTTCAGTTGGAAATTAGGGTAATGCGGACGCAACAACCCAAAGAGGGCTTCCAGGGTAAGCTGAAACCCTCTTTGAAACCCATACCAGGCTAAGGTTGTTGCCGAAAATACTAAGGAAAGCGGCACAGCCTAGCCTGATCTTTGCTCTCAAGTACTTTCCTTACGGGTCAAGAGACATCCGGACTGATCCCCACGCCCCATGAGTTCCGGCTTGGGGTGAATCATCAGGCAACAAGGTCAAGCTGCTGCATAGTAACCACCTGGCCACTTTCCATCACTGCGAGACCGGTTTGTTTCACCTGGCCCAACAGTGCATTTTCACTATCTTTCACAGAGAAAAGTGTTTCAATGTGTCCAAGGTACAAAGCACCAACCCCAGCCTGACCAAGCCCCATCAGCTGCTCTTCACCCAGCTCATTTCTCGACCATATTCTAAGACTCTCAAAGATATCATCATTTTCATCAATCCAGTTATTGTTATCACTGTCATAGGCTGCGAGGTCTGCGAAACCATCGCCTGAAAGCGCGCCAAAGAGCTCACTGCCATCGTTAATCCGCCCATCATTGTTTTTATCAAGGGCAAGAAAGCCACTTCCAGGACTAACAAAACCAATCTGATCCGCATGCCCATCTGCATCAATATCAAAATGAAAATCACGTTGAGACACTTCTGCTGCAGCTCCTGAAAAATTCACCACCAACGGATCTTTCAGGGCGTCACCGACTTTTACGTTTATGTTTTGCTCACTATAGAACTCACGACTCATGGAAAGGCTCACGTTAAAGCTAATCTCACGGCCATCACCTGTCTTTATGACACCTTGGCTTTTAAATTCGGTTTTTTCATACTCGTAATGGGACTCATGATAATTGTATTCCAACCCGAACCCCGCATTTCCTGCCGCCGCCTCGGAGGGCTCTGCGCTCTGAACCAACTCATTATCACCTTCATAATCATCTTCATAGTCATCATCTAACTCAATCGTCCTTGCGGCAAGAGGTGCAGCCATCTGAAAGACCCTACCTGTCAGCCGTTCAAACATGGCCAGCAAGACTCTCATGTTCAGATCGATATGCACTCTCACGTCCTCTGGAATATCCATTTCGGCCTTACTGACCTGACGATTTTTCATATGACCATGATATCCCAGCGACACCTTATCCCGCCTGCTATGGATACTCTCAAAAGACGAGTTCACCTCACTCCCCCGCCCTTGGCCCCGACCTCTATTGGCATGGGAAACACGAGGCTCCTCGTTATCCTGCCAGACGGTAAGGGATTCACGTTTTTGATGCATTTCGATTGAATTTCGCTCAGAAAAGAGCTGTACTGTGGAGTCAGAAATTTTCATGCTGGAGCCCTCCTTGGCTGCTAGTTTGAGTTGGGTTCTTCAGTCATCCTTGACTAAAGAAAACCCTGCGCACCTATCTCCATCGACCACTAGGACACATATCTTTAGGGTAAACACAAAAAAACATTTATTTTTCTCTATCCAGCTAATCCAACGGAGAAAATAACAGTAGCCTGCATCGTCCTATCGCCGTATTCTTCCCTGACATACTGTATTTCGTCCCAATGTCTTTTTTGTACCAATTCAAATACAACTCCAATATTGATACATATCACAGCCCTGCAATTATTTTATCAGTATTTCAAAGCCGTTCTATTGTAAACTCGAAGCATACAGCGCCAGAGTAGAAGAACTCGGCGGAAAAATAGTTGGGCGTTGTTGATTAATTGTGTTTTTGAAGCGGCTGTCCAGCGACACAAAAAACGAACTAACATACCACATTAGGTATTGACTTAAGGCTGGCATACCATATACTCCACAACAAATCAGATATTGGTGCGCTTACAAAAAGCGCGGCAACAGGGAACCCGGTGTAATTCCGGGACTGTCCCGCAGCGGTAAATGAAAACGACCACCATCAACAGCACTGGAATTATTTTCTGGGAAGCGATGGTCAGTAGGCAAGAAGTTAACCCACGTTCATAAGTCCGAAAACCTGCCAATATTACATAGCTAACTTTTACAACCTTCGAGGAAAAGGAGTAAATTATGTCCAAAATCTTGCCACAAACAGCAGCCTCCAAGCCAATATTCTCAGGTATCAAAAAACGAAACCAGCAGACAAGCCCCTTTCAATCTGAAAAGATCACCACCGCCATTTTAAATGCGGGACTTGCCACCGGTGAATTTGCAGAACCAGAAGCAAAAAGACTCACCATACGGGTACTTAGTCTGGCTCAAGATCTTCTTACCGCCACTCCAAGTGTCGAAGATATCCAGGATCTCGTTGAAGAAACTCTCCTCCATTCTCCTTACAAAAAAACGGCAAAGGCCTATATTCTCTATAGAGATCAACGTGCTCAAATGCGAGAACGTGTCAAATTAGCTGATATTCAACTCATAGATAACTACCTCGAACGGCTCGACTGGCAGGTGGAAGAAAACAGCAATATGGCCTACTCCCTTCAAGGCTTAAATAACTATATTGCCAATGAGATCAGCAAAACTTACTGGCTCCATAGAATCTATCCAAAAGACGTGAGCGAGGCACATGAATGTGGGGACATCCACCTGCACGACCTTGGGCTCCTCTCCGTTTACTGTGTAGGCTGGGACCTTCAGGATTTGCTAAAAAATGGCTTCAAAGGCGTAACAGGAAAGGCTGAATCAGGCCCTGCAAGACATTTCCGCAGTGCCCTTGGCCAAATCGTAAATTTCTTTTACACCCTCCAGGGAGAAGCCGCAGGTGCCCAGGCTTTTTCCAGCTTTGATACCTTTCTTGCGCCTTTTATCCGTGCAGATAAACTCGGCAAAAGAGAAACCCAACAGGCAATTCAAGAATTTATTTTTAACCTCAATGTTCCCACCCGTGTCGGTTTCCAAACGCCTTTTACCAACCTCACCATGGACCTGCAGCCACCTAAAGCACTAGCCAATCAACATGTAATTATTGGTGGGGAAGAACAGCCAGAAACCTACAGCGACTTCCAGCATGAAATGAACATGATCAATGAGGCCTTTCTTGAAGTCATGGCTGAGGGCGACGCCAACTCAAGGGTCTTCACCTTTCCTATTCCTACCTATAATATTGGCAAAGATTTTGACTGGGATAACACGGAACTCAACTCACTGTGGCAGGTCACTGCAAAATATGGCATCCCCTACTTTGCAAATTTTGTAAACTCTGACCTCTCTGTCGATGACGCCAGATCTATGTGTTGCCGCCTTAGACTCGATACCCGCGAACTTGAGAAACGTGGAGGTGGCCTCTTTGGAGCTAACCCTCTCACCGGTTCCATTGGTGTTGTAACAATCAACCTTGCAGCTATTGGATGTCAGGCGAAATCAGAAGATGAGTTTTTTGAAATCCTCAAGAAACGCTTGCTGCTTGCCAAAAACAGCCTGGAAATTAAAAGAAAGGCCCTGGAGGGTTACACCAAGAAAGGCCTCTACCCCTACACTAAGTATTATCTTCGTAGGATTAATGAACGTTTTGGCACCTTCTGGGAAAATCACTTCTCTACCATTGGCATCATTGGGGCAAACGAGGCATCTCTTAACCTTATAAACGCTGACATAGGTACGGACAAAGGCCAGAAATTTGCCATCGGAATTCTTCAATACATCCGTACCATGCTCCAAGATTTTCAAGAAGAGACTGGTAATCACTATAATCTTGAAGCGACCCCCGCCGAAGGAACCGGCTTCAGGCTGGCCCAGCTGGATAAAAAACGGTTTCCCGAAATGCGAGTAGACCTGCAAACAGACTCAGATTCACCAATCCCAATCTATACCAACTCGACCCAGCTTCCGGTGAACTACAGCAGTGATATTCTTGAGGTATTGGACCTACAAAACGACCTGCAGGCGCTGTATACGGGCGGCACAGTCCAGCATGTTTTTCTTGGTGAGGCGGCCCCCGACCCAGACGCGGTAAAACTCTTTATTAAATCAGTGTGTGAGAATTATCAGATACCCTACTTTACTATTTCGCCATCATTTTCCATCTGCCCCGGGCATGGATACATAAAAGGCGAAATCGAGTCCTGCCCAACCTGTAACAAACCAACTGAAATATACTCCCGGGTGGTGGGGTATATGCGGCCCGTACAGCAATGGAATGAAGGAAAACGTGCCGAATTTGCCAAAAGAAGCCACTATCAGCTGAAGCCCCGGTCGTAAAAAAGTCCGTTGGCACAAGTATCTTCATGAAATCATTATTTAGGTGATAAAAAAGCAGTACCTATGATTTCTGAGGAACAAAACCATCCGCTATAACTGTTCCACAATGCTTCAAATTCGCCCAAGGGTGGCTTTGAAGCATACGAGTACTAGCAACGACGACCACAGTTGGCGTCGTTGTAGTACTGCTCAATACCTTATGAACTATTTTCCTTTACTAACTACAGGCATATGAATATCGGTGGCATGCAAAAACTGTCCCTCAGCGACTATCCTGGTACTCCCGCAATTGTCCTGTTCCTCCAGGGGTGCAATTTCAACTGCCCCTTCTGCCACAATAGTGGCTTACTTCCCGCTGTAAACGAGCAGGAGGGGGTGAGCCTGGAAGAGACCTTTGCCTATCTACATAAAAGACGAAGCCAGATGTCTGCGGTGGTCATTTCAGGGGGGGAACCAACCGTTCATAAAGATCTTATAGATTTTACCGGCGAGATTAAAGCCCTTGGTTACAAGGTCAAACTTGACACAAACGGCAGTAATCCCAAACAAATTGACAATCTACTCCACCGTAGGTTGCTTGATTATATCGCCATGGACATCAAGGCACCTTGGCAAAAATATGATCTTCTGGCCGGGACAAAGGTGCAACATGAACAGATCAAAAAGAGTATTCTCTGCATAGCAGACAGTGGAATTGACCATCATTTCAGAACGACCCATTATCCGCCAATGTTATCCGACGACGATCTCGCTGAAATAACGTCTTTTCTACCAAAACAATCAAAGTATATAGTACAGCCCTTTAAAGAGCTTTCAGAACATCAGTAACAAGGCCTACCCCAGCCCACGAAGACGCTGATACATTCGAGACAGCCTCGCAGGAGGGATGCCAAACAGATACCCGGCCACAATCAGCTGATTTATAATGGTGGTTTTGAGATAACCAAGATTTTTCCAGCGGCGTGATGAGGTGATGACAGGAGCTGGCAGGTGTACGATTTTCCCAAGACGTCTCATCATCCGGACAAAGACAAAATCCTCCATGATTTCAATTTCGGGAAAGCCCCCAATCAGATCAAAGTTTGAGCGGGTCATAAAAAATCCCTGATCGCCATAGGGGAGGTGCAGGAGTTGAGAGCGAAGGTTTGCTAGCCTAGCAATGGTCAGGAGTTTTTTCTCTGTTGAATCAAATCCCAGGGCAAATGCTCCCATTGCCACAGTTGCACCAGCAAGAGTTGTTTCGATCATTTTCTTGAAATTGCTGGGAGGAAGCGTGTCGGCATGAAGAAACAACAGGTTACCCCCGGAACTATATTGCGCCCCGGTATTCATCTGCATAGCTCGCCCAGGCACCGAAGATAACACCGTGACGCCTCTCTTTTCAGCCAGCTCCACGGTCCCATCCGTGCTCCCTCCGTCAACGACTATTATTTCACCGTGGCCAGCGAGCCAATCAAGGCTTTTCCCCAGTGTTTGCTCTTCATTGAGTACCGGAATAATGATGGACAAAGTCTTCATAGGAGTTGCCACTTCTCCGCATAGGGAAGATCCTCCGGAACATCTATATCATGATGCTTAGGGAGGCTTACGGGGGTGATCCCAAGCGCTAAGAGTCCTTGTCGCGTCCTCTCAAAAACACTCGTGGTTGACCAGGTTATCCCCTGGAATATCGCTGGGTAGAGTTCAGTTGCGCGCTTGTTGTTAAAGCCGATCAGATAATAGCCACCATCATAGGTTGGGCCAATCACCACCTCTTGCTGTTTTACCAAGGTAATGGCCTGGGCAAGAAGCGTGGTGTCAATTGAAGGAATATCAGAGCCAACTAAAATAGCCTGTTGCGCCCCACTTTTAAAACTCTCGCTGAAGGCGTACTGCATCCTCCCACCAAGATCATCCCCCCGCTGTTCCACATATCGATGCTCACCAAGCCATGTGACCATCTTAGCTCTGGTCCCGCCACTGAAGCAAATCGTCAACCGACAACCAAGCCCCGGTGAAAGCGCCTCAACAGCGGCCAGTAGTTTTTCTGTCATCAGCCGTTGCAGCCTAGCCGCATTGTCACTACCAAGCAGCGGGATCAGCCTAGTTTTGCTTATACCGGACTCTGGATATCTGCTAAAAATGATAACCTCTGTATGGCCTTTATCGGGCGTAAACGGCGCTGTCATCTTTTAACAAATGGCTCAAAAAGTGATCGAATAAAATCAAGATCAAGGTACGCACACAATTTTTTCCAGGTCTCTTCATTACGAATGCCCCCAGACTCTGTCTGGTAAGCGACCCACCCCATGGCTGACCAGGAGATTCCCCTCAGGTAGACAAACGGGTTTTTTAGATGCATCCGATCGGTAAGAGTCCGCTTAAGATGATCCGAGCGACTATTTGCTTTGTATGCCTCAATAAACCTTTTATAATCTTTGTCAGTAAAGCGATACTCTGATTTCCACAGGGTGGTAAGCGGGGAGCAAAAGTGACAAAGATCACTGGAAGGATCACCCCATCGGGGCATTTCCCAGTCAATCAAGTGTGTGGTCTTGTTTTGTCGGTTTACTATGAAATTTCCAGAATTAACCTCGGTGTTGACAATGGCAAGAGAAGGATCTTCCAAGAAATAGTTTTCCTTTTTCCTTTCACTGTCTGCCCAGTCAAGCAGTTTACCTAAATAGTGGCTGATTGCAGGGTCGGCGAGGGGAGAGGTAAAATACACCCCGAGCAATTTTTTACATTCGTTGTAAATAAGGGTCAGCGGTTGCTCTTCACGGATCAGGTGGTTGTCCTGTCCCGCCACAGCAACACTATGAACCCTGGCAAAGGTGGCAGCGGCACCCTCTATATCCCGACGGTAATCAAGATGATCTCCCTCAAGAAACTCAATGATTGAAATCCCTCGATCGATGTTGGTTTTGCTATTATCAACAAAATAGCCCCGGGGCGTTACTCCGCTTTGTTCTAAAAGCTTGAGGGTGTTGAACTCATAGAGAATCTGATCATCCCTATCCAATTGACTCCCCATACTTACCCGGAAGACAAGGTGCTGTGTCTCCGTCTTGAGGCTATAATTAAGATTATATTCTCCTCTTGCCAGTGGAGACACAGAAAACGTATTACCAGCCATCCGGGAAACGCAGCTCCAATCTTGGGTGCTTAAATACAGTTTAACCTTCTCAAGATATTCTACAAAAGGATCTTGTTTAGTGATGTCTGGCATTGAATAGTTTGCATTGAATTTTAATAACAACCGCATAGCCTAATACGATTTAACGGCGGCAGAAAAAGTCATTCTGGAGCTTACGCCATGGCCCTGCCGCCCCGTGTCCCTTGCAAAAGAGACACCCTTACTTATCTATTTTTGAGTACGTGTTGTTGCCAACCCTTCTCAAGACTTATCAAAATTTTCGACGGTGGCTCTGGCAATTGATGACTTTGAAGTTCCTCATCTCCCAGGGTTGCCACCCCTCTGGGAAGGGTTTTAAATCGTTCTTGCCACTCCTTTGACAACCTATCTGTACTGATTGCGGGGAAGTCTCCCCATACACCTGGGGTCGCCTTTTCTATCTGAGCCTCGGGGGAGAGCAGAAAATCAGCGACAACCATAGCCCCAGCCTTGTCTTCGGCATTGAATGGAATGGCAACAAAGTGCGTATTGGCGATGGTTCCTTCCTCAAAGACAAAGGTTCTCACCGTATCGACAAACAGCCCATCTAGGATATTTCTTGAGGCCTCTCCCTGGTGGTAGGAAAAAGAAAAATCAATTTCTCCATCGGCAAAAAGGGTGTTCATCCTCACCGGAGAGTCCGGATAGGTAGCGCCTTTCCTCCACAGAGAAGATTTGAGGTCATTTAAAATAGCATAGGTTGCCTGCGTTGCTGTTGCAAAATCTTGCTCTGTATAGTCACCCTGCCACTTGCTACTAGAACCTGCAGCATGATAGAAGATGTGACGCAGAAACACCGAGCCGGTAAAATCCGGTGGAGCGGGATAGGTGAATTTACCGGGATGTCCCTTGATCCACGCGAGTAAGGCCTCAATGGATTTCGGCGGTTCCGGGGTGCGGGCAGAATCATAAATCATGACCATCTGGGCACTGCCCCATGGAGATTCCATCCCGTCCACGGGGGTGCCAAAATCATTTTTAACACTGGCACTCGTCCAATCCACATACTGTTGATTAGGGAGCTGATCGGCAAAAGGACCGTAAAGAAGATCAAGCTTTTTACAGGTCCGAAAATTTTCCCCATTTATCCACATCAAATCAACACTGCCATGACTTTTCTTGCCAGCCTGCTTTTCAACCACCAGTTTACTGACAACTTCAGCAATATCATTCACCGGAACCTGCCTTAGGGTGATATCAAATCGACTTTTTACTTCTTTTGCCAGATAACCGTTAACGTAGGCATTAACCGCTGTGGACCCACCCCACATGTACCAGTCCACGGTCTGGCCTTTTGCCAGTTCCAGCGTATCTTGCCAGTTCATTACTGTTTCGGCCTTGGTGGTGCGAGGTACTCCTCCGGCAAAAACCAGTATTGCCAGCAGACAGATAACAATTGAATATCGACGATAACCCATGCTTTCACTCCATTATTATTCGGTGTATACGATTTGCAAGTAACCTGCTGCACTCAACACAATACACAAACGAGATTTATTTAACCAACTGAGGCCCTCCCTCTGCAAACCCAAGGGAAGAGGACATGCTACGGGCCACGTCCCCCATTTTTAGCCGTTTCAGCCTGGCATTAATTCCAGCAAGGTGGCTTTAATTTCGGACGCCGGTATATCATCTGCAACAGATGTTTTTCCTATTCCGCGGGGGATCACAATTTGAATGACTTCTCCTCGCCGCTTTTTATCGTTTTCCATTGCTTTAAGAAGTCGTTCCGGAGAAAGCTTGGGAAGCCGAATGGGCAAGCCAACTTTTTGCAAAATTAACTCTGTTCTGGTTTGTTGATCCGGAGAACAGAGGCCTAGCCTGGCGGATACATTTGCCGCCACTACCATGCCCATAGCCACCGCGTCACCATGGCGAATTGCGTAGTCACTCACCTGCTCTATCGCATGCGCAAATGTATGCCCCAAATGCAGAGAAAAACGTTTGCCATGGTCAAATGGATCTTCTTCAATAAATTTAATTTTTACCTGGATAGATTGGGCAACGAGAGCCTGAACATCAAACAACGAGGTATAAAGTGTACCCGACTCATGGTACCAATCACCCTCTTCTACCAGATTTAACAGGGTAGAGTCCGCAATGAGTCCATGTTTAATAACTTCCGCCATGCCAGATTTAAAATCGGCCGCCGGCAATGTTTGTAAGGTTGCAACATCGGCAATTACCATTAACGGCTGCTTAAAAACACCTATTACATTCTTTCCACCGGGCAGATCAATACTGGTTTTGCCACCAATACTTGTATCCGCCATCGCCAGCAGACTCGTTGGGCATTGAATAAAATCCACACCACGCATATATGTTGCAGCAACAAATCCTGCTACATCACCAACGTCCCTACCACCAAGGGCTACAATCGTCCCATCACGGTCAAAGCCTATAGCAATGAGTTCATTGCAAATATCCTCTACAGTGGCCAATGTTTTTTTCTTGTTTCCAGACGGAATGGTAATTACATGATCAACATCCCCACAACCCTGTACATACAACTCACCAACCACACTATCGGTTATGACCACAAGAGAGCCTGTTACCCCTGTCAACTGCCGGATAAAGGGCAAAATTCCGCTGCCAATAATGTACTCGTAGGATTGTGCAGGAGTCTCAACAAGGAAACGCTTTGGCTTATCATGGAAAATATTGAGTAGATGCTCTGCTACCTGTTGTGGATTTTTCCCTGAGGTCACTATCTTCTGAAAACAATGGTATCCCTTACGCCGCTCCTCTAAAAGTGCAACTATCTGAGCTTCCGGGTTGGCAACTTCCAACAGGGGTCTTTTATGACCATCATCGCTTGCAATCCGTGACAAAATTTCCTGCGCTATGGCGATTAGACAAAAAACCCTACCACCCCTGGTCAATGCCACAACATTTTTAGGGTCCAGCATTAACCGGCCACCTGTTGAGATAACCAACTCTTGTCTTTGGCCCAGCTCTTCAGCAAGGCTGGCCTCCATCTGCCGGAATGCGACCTCACCATGCTGAGCAAATATTTCGGGGATAGTGAGGCCTTGCCGCTCTTGGATAAGCTCGTCGGTATCTACAAACTGGCGCTTCAACTTTTCTGCTACCAGTTTACCGACGGTCGTCTTGCCAGTACCCATAAAACCGGTCAATACTATATTTCTTTTATCGTTATTTGTCATAATCACTTTTTGATAAAATCGTTGATCCATCTCAACATCAGGAGATTTCATTTAGCGCCTTACCCCGGCTATTCTCAGTTCATTCCCGCGGACCAGCGCCTACGGTTAGACAACATACGCGACGTGCTCTTCCCACAAAACATAGCAATATTGAAAGGGAGGACCTGTTTGAAAAATACACAGACCAGACCGTTCAAAGCCTATCTCCTAAATTTTGCAAATAGCCATTAACCTGAGTTGCGAGGCATCGAGCCCGTAGAGAGGTGACATGGCTGATATTCCACTTGGATATGTATTATATTAAATATTGAGATTGAGGAAAGCCGCAGTCACTGCGGGGCTAGGTTGGGAACTTTCCACTTAAGAAACACTTAGGGATGAGCCAAAGATAAGATGTAAAATCAATACGATCAAAGCCCAACCGCTCAACCTTTTCCCAGAAAAGAGTAACATTTTTTTCCGGTCTTCACAAACACAACAAAAGCAATTTTACCACCACTCCAACGACATCCATTGTGATCTTCGCATAGAGCACCCATCTGCGCCCCCCCACAATTGAACGAATTTGTAGCCAAAAAAATCAGATACAAAGGCGAGTTGCGTTGCTTTGAAGGCGTTTACCCTGTTTTCTCTTAGGTAATAACGATTTTGATGAAGCGACCTATCTTGGCAGACTTCCGCACTTATCGCGGCCTAGTCGACCCTGGAGGGCCAGCTGAATAATTAGCATTTTTTTCACTAAGCCAGGGCGTACTATTGTTTAGGGCAAAACATTTTAAACATGCAATCCCATTACCACCCATAGAACTAATTGCAAATTTTAGGTAGTATTTGTTTGCAGCGTTTGCAAACTTCCCGTATAAGCGACAAATATGAAAAAGGAACAATCATGAGGCAGCAAAGTAAAGTACAGGCAACAGTAAGAAATATTGTGATTGGGGGACCAAAGCCATTGATATGCCTGTCCCTCGTAGGCAAGAAAAAGACTGCATTGATTGATGAGGCAAAAGAGTTAATCACCCTAGGGCCTGATCTGTTGGAATGGCGCATTGATGCCTATGAAAATGTAGAAACTATCACAGAATGCCTATCTGCTTTACAGGAATTACGAACCGTCATTGGCGATATTCCACTAATATTTACCTGTCGAATAGATGTAGAGGGTGGCTTTAGAAAAATTACCGCGAACAAGCGGCTGGAATTGCTTGAAACTGCAATTGAATCCGGCAATATCGATATCGTCGACATTGAACTATGCAACACAGAGGATTTTGTAAAAGCAGTAAAAGAAAAAGCCACTGCCCATAAGGTCAAACTCATCCTCTCCTATCATAATTTCAAAGAAACACCCAGCGAACCGTTTATTTACGCGAAACTGATCGAGGCCCAGATAGCGGGTGCCGACATTTCCAAACTTGCTGTAATGCCAAAAGATTATGCAGACGTATTAACCCTTTTGAGTGCAACCAATAAGGCCAGAAATGAAAGTGTGCAGATACCCATTGTGACCATGTCCATGGGCCCAGAAGGCGCAATCAGCAGGCTGGCCGGTGGTTTGTTTGGTTCTGATATCACTTTTGCAATTGGCAAGCACGCTTCAGCCCCAGGACAAATACCAATACAAGATCTGCAAATGGGGATGAAGTTGCTCTACCGAGAATAAATAGCAGTATGTGTTTTGCAACTATTGCTTAGCAAAACCGGCTTACACATAAGCAAAACTTAATTTGCCAACAAGCTGATACGATTACGATGTGGAAGGGGCCATAGCGGCATAAACCACTTCTGACATTTCCTCAATAAGTGGCTCAACGCCTGTAAAGAGCTTAAAGGCCGCAGCACCCTGATATATTAGCATTCCGAGGCCAGGGACAACGGTACAGCCCTTGTCTTTGGCTGTTCTGAGCAATTTTGTCATCAACGGATTGTAGACAATATCAGCCACAACTAAATGGGAACCTATAAGCGATGAATCGATTGGTGAGATGTCGTCGTGGGGATGCATGCCAAGACTTGTCCCATTTATGAGCACATGACAATGCTCCAATAACTCTTTTTGGGCTTCCAGCGAAGTCCCTACTACTTCTGTACAGGAACATATTTTTGTATTGATTTCATCGGCAAGTTCTTGTGCTTTGGCAACGGTACGGTTCTGGATGTATATCTTTTCCACACCTTTAAAGGCTAAGGTCATTGCTATTGCACGGACGGCACCTCCGCATCCAACAATATAAATCCGTTTATCTTTAACGGAAATATGTGCTTCCTCTTCAAGGGATTGAACAAATCCTGCGCCATCCGTATTATAGCCCTTCGTCTTCCCATTTTTAACAGTTATGGTATTAACCGCCCCGATTGTGGCTGCCAACGGGTCAAGTTCATCTACATATTCCATAATTGCCATCTTATGTGGAATAGTCACTTGTAAGCCAGCAACATTCATCCTAGAAAGACCTGCAAAAACCTTCCCAAGATTTTCCCCGGTAACCTCCACCGGCATATAACAATAGTCCATCCCGAGTTTTTCAAAAACACGATTATGCATAAGAGGGGAAACAGAATGGGCCAAAGGATTTCCAAGAAGCACTACCAGTTTTGTCGTAACACCAGGATATTGTATCATTTTATCATGAAATATTTAAGTGAATCTATGAGGGCGATGTAAGCTGCCCTACTGTCTTATTGCTCTTATTAAAGTTTGCTAAATGAGTGCATTGAAGGTGTGGCCCCAGCTCCTAGACTTCCACCAAGACGGTTAGACATAAACAAAAGTTACCAGCAACTCACCTAAGACTAAGATACCAAATTTCTGCACTTCGTAAAGCAGCTATATCAGGGGTGTGGCTCGCGGCGGTCGTCGACGTACATTTATGTATTGCAGTTGAAAACTCAACACACATAGTCTCCCTATTTGAACCTGCAGAACTACAGAGGGAAACAATCGTCTGTATCGTTGAGAATACAAAGATTAAAGATACTTTTCTCTAGGTGTTGATTAGCGCTATTGACGAGAAAGGTATTGAATCTAAAGTTGTCTCTCCAAACAACACATCTCAGTGCGAATGGAAGGTTACTTATACTGCCAACTGGACATGGGACATAGCGCTGTACATGTCATACGCAAGGATATCTGTTTTAAACCGCAATTCAATCCACCCAATCGTCATGACTCAAAGGCTCACGCTTCAACACGTCCCGACTCAGCTGCCATGTAGGCAAGAACCCATCTAAAAATCCTCTGAAACGGTCATTGTGATTTCTTTCAAGCAGATGCACCAACTCATGTACAACAATGTACTCAAGACATACTGGTGGCTTCTTGGCAAGTTCTAGGTTGATGAGTATACGCTTCTTGCCAGTGTTACAGCTGCCCCATCTGGTTTTCATCCTCTTCACACCCCAAGCTGTAGTCTCTACACCAATTTTCTTCTGCCAATGATCAAGGAGGGCAGGAATACATTCTTTTAGCTGGGCACGGTACCAGTCATTCAAAACCAGTAGGCGATTAGTTGTGGTGGTACCAGGGTTCACGACGAGTAGCAGAGTCGTCGTGTTCTTCACCACTACCCCATGCTTACCCCTTCTCTCCACCACTTCAAGCCGGTAACGTTTGCCAAAAAGGTAGTGGCTCTCTCCACTGACCATTTCGCGCACAGATTGGCGGGGCTGGGCAATAAAGGCAGCCTGCCGCTTTCTGATCCATGGCAACCTTGACACAATGGTCAATCGAACCTGATCATCACTGACATGCGCAGGCACAGAAATACGAACTTTTCCCTCTGGGGGATGAACAGAGAGATGCAGATTCTTAATAGCCTTGCGTACCACCTGCACTTCAAAGCCGCTTACTATAATTTTATTGGTAGTCACGTTGATTTTTCACCAAATCCAAAAGATCGTCTATATCCACATCATATCCCTGAACTTCTTTTATTATCGCCCGCTTTACCTCTTTGGTTTTAAACAGGTTGCTCGTCCAATCATCTTTCTTGGTGTATCGCACCACCGTATCAACCTTTATCACCAGCACCTCATTACCACCAAGGTTGTCATAAAGAGACTTTTTAGAAACAGTATCAATGGTGTCAGGATATCCAGTCCCCCCCACACCACTAGGCTGAGTCACCTTAAAGGCCAATTCTTTCACCTTCTCAAGATATTCTTGGTACTCTATGGCCTTAGCTCGTCTTTGCTCGATAAGTGCATTCAGCAACTGCGACATCTCTTCATAATACTTAGGATTAACTACACTCTCAGCGATGATAACCTTACGAAGATTATTCTCGATAGTCTCAGCCATTGCCTCTTTATTCTTCCGAATACGTTCAGGGAGCTGTGCAAAAGCATCGTCCCCTTTTTTGACGATCAAATCCACCAGACCAAGATCTTCAAATTCAGAAACCACCTCACTTGCAGAGGCACGAATATAGGTGTCGAGAAGCTGACGCATTGCAGGCTCAAATCTCTTCAAGTCCACATAATCACCACTGGCAATCTTCACCTCATCACGCACATTACTGTAATGGGTAACCTCATCCTTGATCCTCTCACTCTCCTTGGCAGCATACCCAGCCTCTTCCATCTCATTGGCAAGGTTGGCATAGGCTCTCAAGAGCGCAGCTGCTTCTTTATACAGGGCAAGTCTCTTCTGTTCATGACAGTTCAACTCATCTTTATCTGTGACATCCTTGCCACAAAAATAACGGATATAGTCCTGACTCTCACGAGGCCGCAGTACCGGTTCACACAGCGCCCTCACCTTTTCAAGGGCCTCATCGAGCCGCTCCCTGCCAGTCTCTAACCTGTCAGGGAGCAGACCCGCAACATCGTCTTTATCATATCCAGCCAGAGCACCACTGGTATAATCGCCAATAGCACCTTCCAAGCGACTAAATAGATCCTTATAATCAACGATATAACCATACTCCTTATCATCACCGTCAAGCCTGTTCACCCTACATATAGCTTGGAAGAGTCCATGGTCACGCATCTGTTTATCAATATAAAGATAGGTTGCAGCAGGTGCATCAAACCCGGTGAGGAGCTTATCCACCACAATAAGCAATCGCATCTGCCCAGGCTCTTTGATAAACCGTTCTTTAACTTCCTTTTCAAAGTCCTCCACCATATACATGGCCTTATCTTCAGACTCATCAAAATAGTTGGCCAGCATCTTGCGATAGATCTTATACTGCTTCAGCTTTTCCGTTAAACCTTCACCCGTTTCTTCACCCTTAATATCGGCAGGAGAGGGTTTATAGCTGGTAACAATAGCGCATTTGTCCGCCAGATCGGTTGTGCTAAAAAGCTCATACACCTTACACGCCTCGTAGATACTTGAGCAGACAAGCATGGCATTACCCTGGCCACCCATAAGCCGTGGCTTGGTATCCATATCCATCAAAATATCATTTACAATCTGGGTTAAGCGAGGCAGGCTAGACAATACCTGCTGCATGGTTCCCCACTTCAGTTTTAACTGGCTCTTGGCAAACTCAGAAAGGGCTTTGGTCTTTACCTCAAACCACTGATCAATCTTTTTCTCGGAGATGAGCTGCTGATCAATGTCCCGTGCCTCATAGCGCAGATCCAGCACCACACCGTCGCTTACAGCTTCGTTGAATTTATAGGTATGGATATATCCGCCAAAGACTTCGATGGACTTCTTCTTATCCTTCTTGAGAAGTGGGGTGCCGGTAAAACCGACAAAGACAGCATCTGGAAGAAAGGCTTTCATGGTCTTATGCAACCTACCAGACTGTGTTCTATGACATTCATCCACAAAGACAAAGAGCTTGCCCTTGGCAGAAAAGTCACTGGGAATTTTAGCCTGAATATCATCGAGGTAGCCAGCACTATCATCTTCACCAAAACCAAACTTATGGACAAGCGAACAAATAAGCCATGGCTGTGACGCATTAAGTTTTGAGACCAGATCATTACCACTTGTAGTGCGGCAGATATCTTCATCCACCCCCTTGAAAACCTTTTCTATCTGTTCATCAAGCTCCGTCCGATCAGTGATGATAATGACCCGAGCATCCTCAATATGTTCTCGAAGCCACTTGGCAAGCCAGACCATGGTCAAACTCTTACCAGAGCCTTGGGTATGCCAGATGATACCGCCCCTACCATCCTGCAGATATCTTTTCGCCGCCTGAACACCAAAATACTGATTGTGTCGGCAGGTCTTCTTCACCCCAGCATCAAAGACCATAAAGTCATGGATAATCTCTAAGAACCGCTTCTTCTCACAGACCAGACTCAGATGATAATCCAAGGGATTGGTGAATGTGTTTACCACATCCTCTTTCCAGCTCAGATAGTATTTCTCAGGGGTTTCAATAGTTCCGTAGCGAAGACCTTGGGTATCATTCCCCGCCATCACCAGCTGCATGGTGGTGAAGAAGTTGCGAATAAACCTCTTCTTCTGGTTATCAAGGTTCTGATGAATACCTTCTTCCACCCCAACACGGGCTCTTTTCAGCTCGATAACACCAAGAGCAATACCATTTACATAGATAACAAGATCAGGCCGCTTCTTTAGCTCGCCATTAATGGTCACTTCTTCTGCCAGGCCAAAATGGTTGTTTTCAGGATGTTGCCAGTCGATTAAAAAGAGGGTCTGGTACTGTTCACCAACACCTTCCCGCACCTTCACTCCATAACGAAGCAGAGCATAAACCTCCTTATTGGCATCATAGAGGTTCTTACCCGCACGAAGTGCTGCTGCACGGTCAAGTTCACGTAGGGTCTTATTAATGAGAGTAGAACTGTGGCCTTGTTTCTTTAGCCAAGTAGTGAGGAGTGTTGCATTGATATTGCTATTGTCTGTCTTATACTCCCAGTTGCCGAGATACTCATAGTCCAGATGATCCTTGAAAAGCCCGACCACCCGATCCTGTGTCTTCCTCTCAATCTGTCCGACTTTGCTCATATTTTAGCCTTTATAGGAATTTTCTAATAACCCTATTACTTACCAGATCTTGATATCCACCAGTGCAAAGAATGTCCGTATGTCTAAACTTATGTCTAGATATCATCTCTAGACATAATCCAAGCCCTACCTAAAGACTCTATTTTCCCTGAAATTCTAAGCTCTTGTAGTAAGTTTTTAATCTTATTCTGCTTTTGTTGTTCCTCTAAAACATTAGGAATGTTTGTCTAAACTTGTCTCAAACAACAGCCTAAATCATACAACGATCATACAAGTTTCAATGTTTTTAAGCGTCGAACTAAACATCACACAATCGAAAAACAACCTAGACATCAAGCACTTAAGTAACAATTGCCATTGTCACACAATGCCTCACATCAAGCCACGATCAAGCAACGATCAAGCAAATTATGCCCAACACGGAACATAACGCATTGCTTTGGTGCCAGCATCTGGATCATAAGGACGAATAAAGCCTCCCCCAACTGTATCCTTGAGTACTCTACTTACTTGCGCTTGATTTTTTTTCTCAATACCAAAACGCTCTCGCAATGAACTATTATTAGTGTGTTCTCGGTTAACATGCCGCAGGCAGGAATGTAGGTAACAGGCACGGATGCGCTCTTCCTTGTCCATCTCTGAAAAAATTTTATGACTAAATAAGACTGCTCGGGTATGATTTTCTGTAATTTCAAATATTGGAGCTGGCAGTTGGTAGAGTTCTGTCTGAAAAACAACTTTATCAATACCTGTCCCCCGTTCTTCGCAGATGTTTATGCGACGCATGAATGAGGCAAGTGCTTCGTTTCTGCTTTGCGGAGGAGAGTCGAGAAAACGGTCAGTAGCAACCAGTGAGACTCCTGGGTTGGTTATTTCCATGCGAGAATCAAAAACTTCAATCATAGGCCCTGTCCCACTAATTGAAAAATCCTGATGAATAATAGCGTTTGCGACTAACTCACGAATTGCAAGTTCCGGGTACATAGGAACTTCTTTACGAAAGGCTCTGCCAATTTCTTCATTGGATGGAAGCAAAGTTTTTAAATAATCAATCAGCCCCTCAAACCCAACTGCATAGCCCTTGTTACCCTCAAGTTCACGAATAGTTTCAATACGACTATTACCTCTATAAAGAATCAAGCGAACAGATTTTCTACTAAGATGTTGAAAACTATTAAGTTTACGAGCAAAAAGGATGGCTCCAAGATTGGTAATGTTCCAAAGACCACTATCTGTATGTTCGATAATATTATCTGCTTCTAACGCCACTAAAATACCAGAACGATTTTCAGGTAGTGGTATCCCAATCAAGTCAAAATATGAAGGATAATCAAGCAATTGCAAAACATCATCCCCACTACTGTTTTCTGTTGCTAGTTGCTTTTCAAAGGGGGTTTTGTCAAAAACACGCCACAGTTCACGCTCTTTTTCCGAAAATGCCTTTAGTTTTTTCTTATACGACCCCACCCTGATGAACTCCACACCTTCAAACTGTACTGGGGTATAAATCGCTGCCTGAATCTCTAGTATAACCACTGGAGTTTCATCATCCCCAGCAGTGAACTCATAAAAACAAAAATGAATTTTAGGGGTGATTTTTTGCAACAACCAGCTTTCAATTTCCTGCTGTTTGTAATGTTGAGAGGATGGTTTAAAGGTCGTACCAACCACATCATGGGTCACATCATCCACACCATAAACTAAATACGCACTCTGTTTTCCTATAAGAGCAGCCGAATTAGCAAGAGCAGAAATATATTCACCTATTTTAACCACATCAGCATTATGCTTAAATTCTACCCACTCGGTTTCATGGGGTAGATGACAAAGCTCCTTTAAAAGGCTACGCAACTGCTCAAGGGTTAATTCAACTGACATAACAAACTCCTTCCTCAGAAGATCGCAATTTTGCTTCATTGGCAAGGGCACTGAAATATTTACCAATTTTATCAAAACTGTATTTATTGCGTGCCTCTTTAAATTCTAAGAATTCTGTCTCATGACCTTGTTCACACAGACGTTTTAAGATAGCGGCAATATCCATAGTAGACTCTCTGGTTTTATCATTTAAACAGTTGAAAACTCACTTGATAACGATAAAATTCAATGTTGTTTGTTACTCTTAAAGCACGTTGTAGTCTAAGGTCATCTTCAAGGGCAATAATTATACCCCGCACGCTTTGCCCCTCTTCAGCGAGTTCATCGATCACGTATCCCATATACCGTTGAATCTGGCCGACCACAACATCGCTTGCTCGACCTTTCTTCAGTTCAACCACTAACAGCTCTTTCTTGTCTTTACTGATGGCAAGGATATCAATGGGGCCTGTATCACTTGGGTACTGCTGGCCTACCAGTTCGCCGTCTTCTTCAAAGACCATATAGTCTTTGCCAAGCTCGGTGGAAGCCCAGTTATGCACCAAGAAGTCTTCAAGATGTTTTTCAAGGGCAAAGACAGTGGGGTCTTCAACGGTTACATCGCTATGTTGAAGGCTGGCAGGTTGTTTGCCTTCCAGAAGTTGTCCCAGCTCTTCACTATATTTAGTCACGTTACTGACGGTACCAATTGAACCTGTAGAGTTTTTAAGACTCGTACTCATATCATCACGGTTCAGGGTTTTCTCATACCACTGTACCTTTCTTCTGTGGGGCAAGCTTATGCCTTCTGCGTAATAATATTCAGAGGCGACCTCACCCACATAGTAATGGCCATTGCCGTCTGGGCAAAGGACAATATCACCTAGCTGCATACCCTTACAAATGGTGTGCAACATGGAACAGGCAAGGCCTGCTGCGACCTTACTTTTCTCTGGATTGGCTGCAAGAAAGATGGGAATATACTCTTTATTAAAATCACGCCATTGATCGGTGAACTTGCCTGTCAGGTCTTCAACTATCCCCCAATCTGCACCAATATATCCGTTTTGATAACAATCGGCTACATGGACAGACTTTCTGCCTGCCATGATTCGATAATAGCTCTTTGGTGATTGTGGCTGCATGATGATAAAACCTCCTAGATAAGTCGGGTCTTGCCTGTGAGTAGTTCCTGCATCATCCCCTGTTTGATAGCTTTGGTTTTGTGGAGGCGGGTTTCCAGGGATTCGAGTTCTTTGTCCATGTCTGAGAGGACTTTGACTATGGATTGTTGTTCTGCTAAACTCACAGGTTGAGCTATAGCTATCTTTTCTATCGATTTAGCATTCAGACTAGGTACCCCAGATGCTTCATTATATGAATACCAATCAATCAAATTGAACTTGTAATAAAGAAACTTAGGAGAAGAAGTCTTATTAACTTCGCTATAAAATAAAGTATCTACAGTCCAAAAAGGTTTGTCCATATACAATGGCTTATCGATAGTTCCTTTACGTCCAATCAACACTGAAGGCTTAGAATAAAGTGGTGTATTTGTCCTTCCAATCTCACCACCTGTGGCTAAAATTGGATAACATCCATCAACCACTACTATTTCCTTTTGATCTCTGCCATGCTTTATTGTTAGCAATTCCCCCAATTCTACCACCTCCCAATCCTCAGGAATATCACCCAACTCAGTCTGCTTATAGCCTTTACCCTCACCAAAACCGGGGAGGCGTGTTTTACCTGTCAGGAGTTGCTGCATGGTGGCGGTCTTGATATGCCGCTTTTTGGCAATGAGTTTGGTCAGACCATCAAGTAAACCATCCATATCTGATAAGGCTTCGGCTATGGCTTGTTGTTCGGTGAGAGACGGAGTCGCAACCGGAAGTTTACCAAGCGAAGTTTTGTTAATTGAGGCTAGGTTCGTCGTTTGTTTACCCGCCACCATGAAGTATCGATTGGCAGTAATAGTACTTGACCATATGTTGAGATACTGGGGTAAGAGCTGTGAACCACATCGGATTACGAACACATGATTCTGGTGGATACATGGGTTAAATTGGCCATGCCAAATTGAACCACGACCCAACTTGTCAAGGTCACCTCCCTCATTCATCAAGACGTCACCAGGCAACACGGTATATCGTTTCAGGTCATTACGGCTGATTTTGATCTTGCTCATTTCAGAGAGCTCTAAGAAGCCGTCTTGGACGTTCGCAACGCGGAGATAATAAACAAGAATCGGATTGTTAACAGAGACATTGGAGTTTTTTGCGACTCCCGAC
Organism: Desulfotalea sp.; assembly: GCA_002733995.1. Lineage (GTDB taxonomy): Bacteria > Desulfobacterota > Desulfobulbia > Desulfobulbales > Desulfocapsaceae > Desulforhopalus_A. The sequence continues at coordinate 33,626 of NVXR01000003.1, forward strand.
CGAATCTCAGCTAAGTCACAAAGCTGTGACACTTTCCATTCTTTCGGAATAACCCCAACCGCAGTCTGCTTATACCCAGCCCTTACCATGATAACCCCATCCTCTTCAGATGCTCCGCCACCTTGCCTGCAAGCCCATCAACATCACTCACAAGCTGAGGCAAAGATTCTGCATACCTCGCCTCCAAGGTCTTAACCCGACCGGCAAGTTGCTGAGTGATCCGCTCAATCTCAGCTACAATAGTGGTTTCAAGATATGCCATCCACTTACGATCAACTACCAGTGTCTGCACCTCTTTATCTGTCAATGTGGGGTAGTGGGCAAAGACCTTTTGATCAAGAGCAAGCTGAGCATCCTTCACCTTCTTCTTGGCCTCTGTCTCTGTGGTAAAGAGAGATAAGCCTTTATCCAGAGCAGCACGCTCGTCCTTATCACCAGTTGCCTTCACCTCTTTCTTCCGGGCGGTGATACTGGCCTTGGTCACCTTCTCCTTATCATTCTTAGCATCTTCTAGCAGTCCATCCTCTCCGCCATGCTCTTCAATATAAGACTCAATCTCCTGGCTGATTATATCTTGCTCGCCTTGCAAACAATCAAGCTCCGCCTGCTCTGCTTGGAAGTAGCTAGCAATAAGCAGCTGTGGGGGAATAAGATCAGTCTTGTACTTGTTCTTGCCAATAATGAGGTCTGGTATCTCTTTGAGCTTTTCACCCTTCTTGACAATCAATTGTCTCAGCACTGTTCCCGCCTGCCAACCATCTTGAACAAGGATATAGGCATCGTCCTGCATGGTTTCTGTCCAGTAATCCATCAGGATTTGGTAGATATCATATTTATCAAGCAGATCAGCCTTGCTAAAACGGTGCAATAAATCCTCGGCAAGTGTTTTAATCAACCCCTTTGAATCATCACCAATGGCAAGCGATTTGAGGTTTTGCTGATGCTGATTCCGCCAACCACGGAACAGGTTTAGGGCTGTCTCTGCAAAACTGGTGAACTCTGGATGAGCCAGGATAGTTGACTTGACCTTACTCGCCTCAACCAGACAATCGTTATATCCTGGCCGACTTGCCTTGGTAAAAAGCGTTTTACGAAGAGTGGGGAAGACCTGCCAATATGCACCAAGACTATCAATATCACGGTGTGGAATACCACCCTGCAAATGACCACTAAGATCGTGCAGGTCTTCTGGCTCGGAAGAATCTATATAGCGTGGGATGTTGAGGTTATATTCATTGCTGGCAACCTCTTCAAGGCTGACCATCCGGCTATAGCCCTCAAGCGGAGCCTCGCTGGTGAAGATATCGACTATCTTATGAATGTCCTGGCTTCTCAGACGGTTCTTGTTGCCATCCTTGATGAAACCTTTGCTGCCATCCACGATGAAGAGCTGCTGTCTCTCTGCTGCACCTTCTTTATCAATGACAATTATACAGGCGGGAATACCGGTGCCGTAAAAGAGGTTGGCAGGCAGACCGATGATTCCTTTTATATATCCCTGTTTGAGGAGGTTACGCCTGATCCGCTCTTCAGCATTACCCCTAAAGAGCACACCGTGGGGAAGAATGATCGCAGCCTTGCCCGTGCTTTTAAGTGATTTGAGGATATGCAGTAGGAAGGCATAGTCACCGTTCTTATCTGGCGGTGTACCATACTCAAAGCGCCCAAACTCATCGTCTGTAAGGTTAAGACCATTTGACCATGACTTATAGGAAAATGGAGGGTTGGCTACAGCAAAATCAAACCTTTTGAGGCTGCCATCAGTGCCTTTCCAATGGGGGGCGGCAAGGGTATTGCCCTTCCAGATCTCAGCCGTTGGGTTATCGTGGAGGATCATATTCATCCGGGCAAGAGACCAGGTTGAGTTATCATTTTCCTGCCCATAGATAGAAAGACCACGTGGTGTCTCATCGGCAACCTTTAACAGCAAGGACCCAGAACCACAGGTGGGATCATATACCGTCTGTGACTGGCTGGTGGCATTAGAAATACCAACAACCTTTGCCAGGATGCGAGATACCTCGGAGGGTGTATAGAACTGCCCCTTACTCTTGCCAGACTCTGTCGCAAAGTGGCGCATCAGATACTCATAGGCATCACCAAGGAGATCATCGCCTGCTGCCCGGTTGCCTGAGAGATCAAGACCACCAAAGATCTTCACCAGCTTGGACAGGCGATCGACCATATCTTTGCCCTTACCAAGTTTATCCTCATCATTAAAGTCGGCTATATCAAGAACGCCCTTTAAATCATTGGCCTCTGCCAGTCTGCTGATAATGGTGTTGATCTTATCGCCAATCTCTTTATCACCCACAAGAGTGACCATATCATCAAAGGCACCACCTTCTGGCACCTCTATCATGGCATTTGGATCACCTGAATACTTATCGGAAACATACTTCATAAAGAGGAGAGTCAGGACATAATCCTTATACTGTGAAGCATCCATACCACCCCGCAGTTCGTCACAACTAGCCCACAAGGAACTATATAATTCGGTCTTCTTAATTGCCATCTATTGGATACCTTTAAAGGTGGAGAAATAAATCAAATATACAAACGAATTATTATCTACCACCACGGCCTGGCAATCTCAACGAGAATCAGAAGACTGCAATAGGGTATGGACGTGTATGGATATTTATCTGATTCTAAAAATCAGCGTTTAAGTGTTAATTTTTATTAGCATGTTTTCACTCTAGGCGTAGTGCAAAGGGGAGGCATTTACGGTGAAATTGAGGTGGAATCACTCAACTACTTATGACTTTTTGCAAACGCCTTGAGACTTTTAAATCCCTACGTCCCAAGCGGGCTGGAAAATTCATAGATTTACACAACATTTTCCCTCATGCAATATTACAAGACAAAAACATATTTTTATCATTTTCACACGCACCGAGACATGTAAGTTAGCCGTTGACGTAAGTAAGGAAGAGAACTTCTAGGGTAAGGTCAGCAGTGGGTCTCTTAAGCCCACCTGTTTTCCTCTGAGAGATAAAGATAATAGCCTGCGTACCAGCATCACCGATAACAATGGGGGATGTTGCCCTACAGTTTTGCGGAGAGTGGGACGTTGATGCCTCGCTTTAGGTATCAGCTTGAGAGAAGCGGATGGAGTTACCTTGGGGTAAACTCTTTCACATTAGCATCTCATATGGGTATGGCGTTGACTTTGGTTGTGGAGATTGAGCTACTACTTGTAATCATTACTGGATTTGATTCACTACTGGAAGATCAGGAAGACATGCTGGGGGGTGCTTTAGAGCTAAAGACACCATCTTTAAAGCCTACAAACAAAAACAGCGTGACCCCAAATAAATTTGAGATCACGCTGCCTTGGCATTGGTGCCGGAGGTCGGAATCGAACCGACACGGAGTTGCCCCCGCGGGATTTTGAATCCCGTGCGTCTACCTGTTTCACCACTCCGGCTTAGGAGTTCGTATATACTCCACTTTCAGCTTTATCGTCAAGGGAAAACATCAGATCAGTGCAGAGATTTTTCTCGGTATTAATGCATATTTATCATGCAAAACCTTGAACCGTCTGTACGTCCCTTACATGACTGCCTTATACGCCCTGTATCTTTTCAAGACTTTGTTCACATAGCGACGGGTTTCTTTGATCTGGGGAACCCCGCCTGCTCGAGCAACTCGTCCTGGGCCAGCATTATAGGCAGCCAAGGAAAGGATGAGGTCACCTTTAAAGTTATCCAGCATTTTACGAAAATACCTCGTCCCCCCTTCGATATTCTCTCTAGGGTTGAAGGGATTGGATACCCGGAGTTCTCTGGCCGTTGCGGGCATCAGCTGCATTAACCCTTGGGCACCATGGCTGGAGACCGCCCTGTGATTAAAATCGGACTCGACGTGGATAATAGCCTTGATAAGGGGCGGATCGATTCTATAGCGCCTAGCGATACGTTTAATATCATAGTCGTATCTCGAACGATTAGTTCGACCTACACTAGTTTGTCCATTGGTCCTGCTAGAGCGTTTTTGCTTTATCTTGAAGATGTTGCAATTGGCGCTATTTCGAACATTGGTATAATTGACTTTTCCGGATGTATCACGACAAACATATATTGCCGCCTTACTCGTACCATATTCCAATACGGTAAGAGTAAGAACAAAACCTAGGCAGAAAAAGATACGAGCCAGCCTTCGGCCCATATCTTTGCGGACTTCTCTGCTATGGTTGATCCGGGCAGTGATCATTTATTTGGTGCGCTTCTCCCAATCTGCAAGAAACTGCTCAACACCAATATCGGTAAGAGGATGCTTTGCCAACTGCTTGATGACTTTGAGTGGGATAGTTGCAATATCAGCACCAACAAGAGCAGCGTCCATAACATGCTGTGGTCCACGGACTGAAGCAACAATGATTTCGCTCATGTATCCATAGTTGTCATAGATGGTGACGATATCACTGATAAGATCCATTCCCGGGGTGCCAATATCATCAATACGGCCAACAAAGGGACTGACGTAACTCGCTCCAGCCTTTGCAGCAAGCAATGCCTGCGCTGCAGAGAAGACGAGGGTAACATTGGTCTTTATACCGTCTGCGGCCAACTGTTTTACAGCCTTGAGTCCTTCAACGATCATAGGAATTTTGATAACGATGTTGTCAGCAATCTTTGCCAACTCTCTTGCTTCTGTGAGCATGCCATCGGCTTCCAGGCTTACAACCTCGGCGCTAACAGGACCATCAACCACAGAACAGATTTCTTTAATAATCTCTTCAAACGGCTTATCTTCCCGGGCAATAAGAGATGGATTAGTGGTAACGCCATCAACCATTCCCATCTCAATACCTTGTTTGATCTCTTCAATATTGGCTGTATCTATAAAAAACTTCATTACTCTTCTCCTTGGTTTTTTCTGTATGTATTGCAGCATTTTTCACTGCAAAAATAGTGTGTTTTTCCGTTATGTTCAAATTGTACAGCCCGCAGTCTGGGTACTAGTTTCTTACAGACAGGATCTTCTTCAAGCGTATCATTTTGAGCTATATTATCCGGCTCTTTCATCTTGGGAGCTGGGTCATTTTTCTTCTTGCTGCCACCGACAATCAAGCGATAACCGATGTAGAGCAAGATCCCTATTATAATTATTCTAACTGGGCTCACTTTAGTTACTCTTTCTCAATATATTTTTACTGATTGTTGTAATACAAATCACAATTACCTGTAAAATATCCGGCCTTGTTAATCTGCCCAGGAACTGCGGCTAATTTCCTGCTTCTCGTTTTTATCCTGTACAAAACTTTCTTGCAACCGCACTATCATATCCTTGGCTGTTAAGCCCGTTATATGATCGGTAAAACTAAGAGCTACTTCACTGAGAGGCTCAAGTACAAAGAGCCTTTTAGAAACGTGGGGATGTGGCAAGGTCAGCTCTTTTGAGATCACTACAGTATCGCCGAAATACAGAAGGTCAAGATCAAGGCTCCGATCCTGATACCCCAAGGCTGTTGTCGGCCGTTTTCTGCCAAAATCAGCTTCAGTCTCCAGCAAGATTCGTAACAGCTCAACAGGCTCAAGGGTCGTTGTTAGCACCCCTACCCCATTTGTGAACCAATTCTGACTCGCCATACCAACAGGGGCGCTCAGATATGGGCTAGAGAGTTGTTGACAATCAATCCCTGCACGGCTGCCCAAACTCTTCCAGGCATCTTGCAGAGTTCTCTTGCCATCTCCGATATTTGAGCCCATACCTACATATGCTTTAACCATGTTAATCACAAAAATAGTGGTCCCTAAAGATCCTGTAGACCAAGGACATCAAACATAGAATACACCCCAGGTTTTTGGCCAACTATCCAAGCGGCCGCTGTCGCAGCACCTTTGGCGAAATGATCCCTGTTGTGGGCTCTGTGGGTCAATTCAATACGCTCCCCTGGACCTGCAAAATAGACGGTATGCTCGCCTACGATATCACCTGCACGTATGGCCTGAATACCAATCTCTTTTGGTTTTCTCTCACCAATTATACCATTTCGCTCGTAAACACCAACCTCTTCAAGCTTACGGTTGACGCCTTCCGCCGCCATCTCTCCCAGTTTAAGGGCTGTTCCCGATGGAGAATCCTTCTTCTTATTGTGATGGGCCTCAATAATTTCTATATCGTAATCGTCGCCAAGTATTGCAGCGGTTTTCTTCACCAACTTAAAGAGGACGTTGACACAGATAGACATATTTGGTGCCTGAACACAGGGGAAGGTCTTGGCAAGCTGAGCGAGTTCCTCCAGATTTTCAGGTGTAAGACCAGTTGTCCCAATCACCATTGCCTTAGCGTGGGCAGAGGCAATTTTAGCAAAACCCATGGTAGCCTTATGGAAAGTAAAGTCAATGATCACATCGCCATCAGCAATAACCGACTCAAGCCCCTCACCAATGAGTACACCGTTTTCTTTACCAAATGCAACGAGTCCAGCATCCCTGCCAATATCCGGGTGTCCAGCCGCCTCAAAGGCCCCGGTAAATACCAATTCCGGATGCTGATCCACCATACAAGCAACCTTCTGGCCCATTCGACCAGCGGCACCTGCAATTATAACCTTTATCATACCGTCACCTTGGTGATTAATTATGGTAGTAAGCCCTGTCTATATGAGACCGAGACCCACAAGCCCTTTTTTCAGATTTTCCACCGCTTCTTCTTTCATAGGTGCTATGGGAAGACGGGTGGCACCACTTTTTATCATCCCCATCATCTCCAGCGCTTTTTTTGCAGGACCAGGACTTGGGGTGCTGAACATAAGCTTCATCACATCATACATCTGATAATGAAGTTCATTCGCCCCTTTGATGTCACCCGCAAGGGCACACTCGATCATCTTGGACATGCCCCGTGGATATATGTTGGATATTACGGAGATTACGCCATCACTTCCTATAAAAACAGTTGGCATCGAGGTGAAGTCATCACCAGAGAGAACAATAAAATCATCAGGAGTCTTTCTGATTACATCGGAAATGTGCTCAAGACTGCCACTGGCCTCTTTTATACCTATTATGTTGTCAATAGTAGCCAGGCGAGCAACGGTTTCTGCATTCATGCTCACAACGGTACGGCCCGGAACATTATAGAGGAAAACCGGGATATCAACACTTTCAGCAATGCTCTTAAAATGGAGGTACATCCCTTCCTGATCCGGCTTATTGTAATACGGCACAACAGACAGCACCGCATCGGCACCACTGGCCTTGGCACTCTCAGTAAGTTCAATCGCCTCAAGGGTGTTGTTGGCACCGGTCCCCGCTATAACAGGAATCCTGCCATTCACCGTTTTCACGGCAAGATCAATAACACGTTTATGTTCATCAAAACCAGTGGTTGCAGATTCTCCGGTGGTTCCACATGGAACTATTCCATGGGTGCCGTTTGCAATCTGAAACTCAATAAGATCGATGAACCCCTGTTCGTCGAGTTGACCGTCAATAAACGGTGTGACTAATGCAACAAGTGCTCCGTGAAATTTTTTCATCACTCCTCCTCATATAGTTGCCAATCTGTCCCGGCAGCACGTTTTTTACAACAGTGCTTCGGCGTTCAGATTGCCACTACAAATTATTCTTGTTGGTCCCTGTAAATACACATTCTCAGCTACCGGACCGTCCTGTAAATCAAAATGTATCGTCAGGGCCTCACCACCTGAAGTAATTACTTCAACAGGTGAATCCATACCCTTATGCATTGCAGCGTAAAGAGCAGAAGCAACAGCTCCAGTGCCACATGCCATGGTCTCGTCTTCTATGCCCCGCTCGTAGGTGCGTACCTGGATTTTTCCATCCGTTAAAACTTTTACAAAGTTTACATTGGTTCCATCCGGCTCAAATATTTCGTGGAAACGAACCTTACGACCCCACTGTTTCACTGGAACATCTTCATCGTCCACAAAAATAACCGCGTGGGGTACACCTGTATTCACGTATGTAACAGGGTATTCCACACCATCTAAACGCAGAGAGAGATCGAAACGAAAGTCATGGGGAGATGGCATTTTAACCCTGACCTCTCCCTCTAACTCACACATTTCGGCCTCAATGACACCTGCAAGGGTCACAAACTTCATCTTGGGACCGCAAATTTTGTGGAGATAGGCAAAACGGGCAGCACAACGGGAACCGTTGCCACACATTTCCGCAACCGAACCATCCGCATTATAAAAATTCCAGCTAAAATCAGCAGTTTCAGAATTCTCTATGAGGATCAAGCCATCGGCCCCTATGGAAAACATACGCCGACACACTTTTTTGGCAAAATCGGCCTGTTCTTCCAGGGGGACAACATTGTTACGGTTGTCAATAATAACAAAATCATTTCCGGTGCCACTCATCTTTTCAAATGCGATGGGAAAATTCAAAGCCATCAGATTACTCCTTATTAAAAAGCCGCATATTACATGCCGCCTATTGTTCAACCCTAACTATCCAGTAACATTAATTATAGTAACTAAACACCGTCTGACCTGTTCATCTATGCCCCTAAAGACCACAATGGACGTAGTGGGAGTGGGTCGGGAAGGGCACGAACAACATAGCCCTCTGCCCACCAAGGCGGGGGTAGAGGGCTAGAAAACTTTCTGCTAATGGGCCTTATCCCCATACAGGTGTTTTTCTGTCCTAAAAACAAGAAATAACCTGCGAAAGGCACGTCTCCCGGCTTACATTCCATTTACCTCGGCTAGTATCTTACGGTTGCCTCCCGCGATTTCTTGCTTTCATTGGCCGGTGTTGAACTGTCAATTGCAGTCACAGCATAATAGTACCGAATATCAGCGGAGATATTTTTATCTACATAAAGCATATACTCAGGCGCGATCGTGCCTAAAAATTCGTAGGTATCCTTATCGGCTGCCCGTCTATACACCTTGTAGCCCACAACATCTGAGGCAGCACTCTTGTCCCAGAATATCTTAGTGCCAACCGATGTACCAACGGCGATGACACCACTTGGTGCCACTGGTGGGGTCAAGTCCCGGGGGCTTACGGCAATGGCTTTTGTTACTCCACCGTCAACAAGCTCATCCTCCAGTAACATCAGGCTCTGTACAGTGTAGAAATATTTCTGTCCATTTCTCACCTGCTTATCCGTAAATTCAGTGGCTGTAATCGGCTCACCAAGCTCAACGAAGTCTTTGCCACCAACACTTCTCATAACCTTGTATTTCAATGGCTCTTCAAGTGCAGAACCATCACTAAGCTCGGTCACGGCATTCCAGGCCAACACAACCTCCCTGTCTCCAGGGGTTGCAACAAGGCCAGTTGCGGCCATGGCGGGCTGATACCAGACGAAAGTTACAATGTTTGAATCATCGCTTGCAGCAAGCCAACTGGTCCGCGCCTTAACCTTATAAAAATATTTATATCCCGACTGTAGACCGGAAGTTTCATAACTCATCTTCCGGCGCAACGCCCCATCAAACACCACTCCGCCAGCCACTTCGATGGCCTTGCCAAAGGGAATGGGACAGCCGCCACAAAAATCGGTGAGAGGTACTGCAGCCCGGAAGAGATCAAATGAAGCAATATCTGAGATGGCTGAGCCCTGAATGGTCTTTACAGGAAAGGACCAGGTCAACTCAAGGCCCTTGTCACTCACACTATACAGAAGATCTGCAACCGGTTCTGGCACCACACTACTTGGAGCAACAGGCAGATCTTTATAGCCACAACCACCCGTAACAAGAAAAGAAGCACCAAGAAGCAATGCACCAGCCGCCCGTACCACACTCATCATTTTCATTATTAAATCCCCAATTCTTTCTCGGCCACAACCAGTGCCTCTTCAACGCGTAGAAGACCGGTTCCGCCTGCGGTTAGCCGGCTATTCACCGAGCCCTCAATGCTTAAGACCTTATATACATCTTTTTCAATAATATCAGAGAACTGAGACAACTCTTCAAGGGTAAGATCAGGGAGTTCCCGACCATTTTGAAGACAAAAAGCAACCGCCCGTCCGACAATACCATGCGCCTCCCGGAAGGGCACATTCTTCAGGACAAGATAGTCGGCAAGGTCAGTAGCCGTCATACAACCCGACTGGGTGGCCTCGGCCATCTTATCTGTGTTAAATGTCATATGCCCTAAGAGCTCAGCCATAATACTAAGGGAAGCGCTCACCGTATCAACAGCATCATACACGGGTTCTTGGGTCTCCTGAAGATCCCGATTATAGGTAAGAGGTAAACCTTTTACTATGGTGAGAAGGGTCATCAGGCTGCCAACTACCCGGCCGCTCTTTCCTCTTATAAGTTCAGGGATATCAGGGTTTTTCTTTTGAGGCATAATGGACGATCCGGTACAAAACGTATCAGAAATATTCACAAAATCAAATTCCTGACTGGACCAGAGCACAAGTTCCTCGGACAACCGCGACAGGTGCAACTGAACCATCGTACAGGTGCTTAAAAATTCGATGGCATAGTCTCGGTCTCCCGAGGTATCCATTGAATTTGCAGTCACCCCAGCAAAATCCAAAGCCTTGGCAGTCATTGCTCTATCTAGAGGCAAACCACTTCCCGCCATGGCAGCACAGCCAAGAGGCGAGAGATTTAAGCGCTTACGACAATCGAGCATACGCTCACGATCACGGGAAAACATCTCGTAATAGGCAAGCATATGATGAGCAATCTGTACAGGCTGTGCCCTCTGCATATGGGTATATCCCGGCATGACCTGCCCCAGATATTTCCTAGCAACGACGACAAAAGCGCTTCTCACAGCGTCAAGCAGCTCAACTATAGAATCACACTGATCACGCAGATACATTTTAAAATCAACGGCAACCTGATCGTTCCGAGAGCGGCCACTATGCAGCTTTGCCCCCGCTGGCCCAATACGATCAATCAGGGCCTTTTCGATGTTCATATGAACATCTTCCAGCTCCCGCTTGAACTCAAATTGTCCAGCATCGATCTCTTTTTCAATAGCGCTCAGGCCATCGACGATCGCCTGCAATTCATCTGCGCCAAGAACACCATTGGCTGAAAGCATGGTCGCATGGGCCTTGCTGCCCGCAATATCATACTTGTACAGACGTACATCATAGTGAATTGATGCACTAAATGCTTCAACAGAAGCGGCGGTGCCTTCACTGAACCGACCACCCCACATTTTACCTGAACCGCTGTTAGTGTCTTTACTCATAGCTTTTGTCTTTTTATTTTGTGCCTCTTCGGCCAGTACCCCAATATCGGTTTCCCCGGGTAATTATAAAAAGAATCCGGGGAGATGTACCTGCACGAAATGACCGCCTTGTTACTGTTCATCAGTGCTTCAATTTCGTCCAACTGGGCCTTCAACATGTGCAACTGTTATTGGCGCAAACCACAATGGACGGGGCTGAAGCGCTGATACATAGTTACCGTTATTGCTTAAATCGATCCTGCATGGCATTGATCTTCAAACGCAAACCATTGAGCCTGATGAATCCTGTAGCATCCCCTTGATTATATACAGTATCTTCTTCAAAGGTGGCAAAGCTTTCCTGGTACAACGACTGATCAGACTTACGGCCAACAGAGAAACAATTTCCTTTATACAGCTTCAAGCGTACAGTTCCATTTACCACGGTCTGGGTATGATCCATGGTTGCCTGGAGAAGTTCGCGCTCGGGAGAAAACCAGAAGCCGTTATAGAGCAGTTTCGAGTACTGAGGCACCAAAGAATCACGGATAGCCATAACCTCACGATCAAGGGTAATGCTCTCCAGATCACGGTGGGCAATGCGCAGCAAAGTTCCACCAGGGGTTTCATACACGCCCCTTGCCTTCATACCGACAAATCTGTTCTCAACCATGTCCAGACGACCAATACCATTTGCACCGGCAAGACTGTTGAGCTTTGTGAAAAGAGGGAGTGCATCCATGGCAACACCATCTAAAGCAACAGGGTCTCCATTTCTAAATTCAACTTCGAGATAGGTGGGAACATCCGGAGCATTTTCAGGGGAGACGCTAAACTTAAACATATCCTCATCAGGCTCATTCCAAGGATTTTCAAGGAGTCCGCCTTCAAAGCTGATATGCAGCAGGTTCTCATCACAGCTGTATGGGTTTTTCTTGGTGGTCGGAACCGGTATTCCATTTTCTTTGGCAAATTCCACAAGTTTCGTTCTGGAATTCAGGTCCCAGGTTCTCCAAGGAGCGATAATCTGTAGTTCAGGAGCAAGGCCTATATAACCAAGCTCAAAACGTACCTGATCATTTCCTTTTCCTGTGGCACCATGGCTTACCGCATCGGCACCTTCTGCTAGGGCAATCCGTACCTGTTCTTTTGCTATAAGTGGTCTGGCAAGAGACGTTCCAAGCAGATAGGAGCCCTCGTAGATCGCATTGGCTCTAAACGCTGGGAAGATATAATCTTCTACAAATTCTTTCTGCAAATTCGAGACAATAACCTTGCTTGCACCGGTGGCAAGCCCTTTTGCCCGTACCGCATCCCAGTCTTCCTGCTGACCAATATCAGCAGAATAGGCAACAACATCACAGTCATATTCTTTGGCCAACCACTTTAAAATAACGGATGTATCAAGACCGCCTGAATAGGCGAGCACTATTTTTTTTATACCCATATCAACACCTCAGTGTGTAAACAGCTCAACGCTTAAATTTTCATATCATGTAGACAAGTTACAACAGAACTGCCCAACATTTTTCATGTCCAAATTCAATGTAGTTTGTACAATTTTTACTTGCGCCTCTTTCCCCAAAGGGAAAAAGTTATCATTACATAAAAGAACCGCTATTTGCAAAACATTTTGTGAAATCCAAAAGGCTCCCCTAAAGCTTATGCCGCAGACTACGAATCAATCTCCGCCATCACTTCTGCCAGAACCGTAACAAATTCATCAATTTCAGCCTTTGTAACGATAAGGGGGGGCACAAAACGCAGTACGGAATTACCCGCGAAATTCATAAGGTATCCACGTTCAAACATTGCATTTACAATTGCAGTACCGTGGGATATGCCTTTTTCTGTGAGCACTGCAGCCACAATCAAGCCCATACCTCGACTACCGGTAACAAGAGCTGGAAACTTTTTAGCCAAACCGACGAGCAGGTCTCTGAAATAGACACCTTTATCAAGAACATCATGCAAAAAGCCATCTTCAAGAATGATATTCATGGTGGTCACACCAGCTGCTGTGGCCACAGGATTTCCACCGAAGGTTGAGGCATGGGTGCCCGGCACAAAGGCCGCTGCAATTTCACTTTTGGTCACCATTGCACCTATGGGCATACCGTTGCCAATGGCTTTGGCCATGGACATGATATCCGGCTCAACCCCTAGCTGTTCATAGGCAAAGAGGGTTCCTGTACGTCCCATTCCTGTCTGAATTTCATCAAAGATGAGAAGTAAACCATGTTTATCGCAAAGCGCTCTGATGCCTGCGAGATACTCCTTAACAAGAGGTCGCACTCCACCCTCACCCTGGAGAGGTTCGCAGAGTATGGCACAGGTGGTCTCATCCACCATGGCTTCAAGGGCCTCTAGGTCTCCAAAGGGCGCGTAGCAAAAACCACCGGGCATAGGCTCAAAGCCCTCGTGGAATTTGGGCTGACCAGTGGCGGCAACGGTGGCCAAAGTCCGGCCATGAAAGGAGCCGGCAAGGCTGATAATCTTATAGCGCCCCTGGGGTGAATATATCCTGGCAAGTTTAATTGCCGCTTCGTTCGCCTCGGCACCACTGTTGCAAAAGAACACCTTCTCGGCAAAAGAATGCTGACAAATCAACTCCGCCAACTCAATCTGTGGCTCAGTGTAATAAAGGTTCGATACGTGTACGAGTTTTTGCGCCTGTCTGCAGATTGTCTCACTCACCTGTGGATGACAGTGCCCCAACGCACACACAGCTATACCTGCTAAAAAATCTAAATACTCTTTACCGTCAGCATCGGTGAGCTTGCAGCCCAGGCCACTAACCATGGCAGCAGGATATCTGGCGTAACTGCCAACGATGACAGCATCTCCTCTTTTTTTCAACTCCGTGTTATTACTCATTTTCAATATATCTCCGTTCCTACACCTTCTTTGGTAAACAGCTCAAGTAAAATTGAGTGCTCCACCCGACCATCTACTATGTGGGTTTTTGACACCCCGCGATTGAGAGCATCTTCACAGCAGCGCACCTTGGGTATCATGCCGCCGGCAATGGTTCCATCTTCAATTAACTCCCCTAGTTCATGTTTTGATAGAGAGGTAAGCAGCTTACCGTCTTTATCTTTTACACCGGGAACATCGGTTAACAGCATGAGTTTTTCCGCTGAAAGAGCGCCGGCAATAGCCCCGGCCACAAGATCCGCATTAATATTAAATGCCCTGCCGTCTTCACCCACACCCACCGGTGCAATAACCGGGATAAAATCTTTAGAATAGAGGCTTTCAATAACTCCTATATTCACCTTGGTAACTTGCCCAACCCGGCCTAAATCAATGAGTTCCGGAGGGGCCTGCCCCGCCAGCTCATCTTTTTTCTTACTACATACCTGCAACTTTTCGGCACAGACCAAGTCTCCGTCACGGCCGGAAAGCCCTACGGCCTTACCACCACAATGGTTGATCAAGCCAACAATTTCCTTATTCACCTTGCCAACGAGCACCATCTCAACAACATCCATGGTCTCACCGTCAGTCACTCGCATCCCCTCAACGTAGCTGGGCTTAATATCCAAACGATCGAGCAGGGTATTTATCTGGGGGCCACCACCATGCACAATAACGGGATTGATACCGATCTGTTTAAGCAGAATAACATTGAGAGCAAACTGTCTTTTTAGATGCTCATCCACCATGGCATGGCCACCGTACTTTATTACAATTGTCTTATGCCGAAATACCTGCATGAACGGAAGGGCATCGATGAGGACTTTTGCTTTTTCAATACTCTCCTGAACATTTTTTACCATATCATCACTTTCGACCAACGGATCGATCCTAAAATTAAGTACTTACAAGCCAACTAGCCCAGAAAGACAGGCCGTGGGCATTTCGTAGAAAAATCACTTATTTTGTGCGAGAAAACACAATCTGTTAAACACCCATTCAATTCTGCCATAAACAATGTATTGTTTGGCATCCCACACACCTTTTCCTATACGATTTAAGCCGAGTTTACCCTAGGCAAATGACGATACTATTCAGCTGGAATATGGGCTACAGGGCAACAGGGTTAGACTACTGATTCTACTACCGTATTGTAATTGGTCGTATGTTGTAAGTAAAGTACTGTTTAATCAGCAGCAAGACCATTACTTTACATTTAGGCCACCTTACGCTACCATGGGCTCGGTATTCTTTAGAGACTAAATTTTATCACTTTAACTGCGGGGACTCCCGATGAAATTTAACAAATCCTTTTCTTTTCTTTTTAGCGGATATCTCGCTATTTTACTGCTCTTTATCTCGTCTGGCTTAGCCGTTGCGGCTAACTCTCCAATTAATATCGAAGCAGACTACATGACATCGACGGAAAATAGTAACACCGTCATTTTCACTGGAGATGTAGATGCAAAGCAGGCTGACGTAAGAATTCGTTCAGACAAGATGACCGTTTATTACAGCCCTAAAGAAACGGGTGCTAAAAAGAAAAACAAAGCCAAACAAAGTGAAGCCCAGCAGGTAGAAAAAATCGTCTGCGTCGGTAATGTTGAGATCACCAGAGCGGAATGGCTTGGTACTTCCAAAAAAATGGTGTACCTCTCCAAAGATAGACAGGTTATACTCACGGGAAATGCAAAAGCATGGCAGGGCCAGAATATGGTAAGCGGTGCAAAAATAATCTACTATCTTGATGAAGGTCGCTCTGAAGTTGTTGGGGGAAGAACAGCAACAACAGTTGGAGGAAATAGCGCTAAGCAAAAACCTTCACGGGTGAACATGACAATCCTCCAGAAATAAAAAGGCCGAGTTTAGATGTCACTGCTTGAAACAAGAAATATCGTTAAACGCTACGGCCCTCGAACTGTTGTCGATGGCGTTAGCCTTCAGGTTCAAAGTGGAGCCGTAGTGGGATTGCTAGGGCCAAATGGTGCTGGGAAAACCACCACCTTTTATTCTATTGCTGGTTTTATTCGACCTGATGCGGGAAATATCATCCTTGCAGGCGAGGTGATAACCAATCTCCCCATTCACAAAAGAGCACTGCGGGGGATATCCTATCTAGCCCAGGAACCATCGGTCTTTAAAAAGCTTACTGTTGAAGAAAATGTTCGTATAATCCTGGAACCTCTTGGCCATTCTAAAAGAGAAATAAATCTCCGTATTGATGAGCTAATGAGCGACTTAGGCATTGAACACCTCAGACACAATAAGGGACATGCTCTTTCCGGGGGAGAAAGACGCCGCGTGGAGATTATGCGAGCCCTATCCACACGGCCACAGTTTATCCTCCTTGACGAGCCCTTTGCGGGGATTGATCCACTTGCGGTGGGTGAGCTGCAAAAACTTATTTTCAGCTTAAAAGAAAAAGGTCTGGGGATTCTTATCTCTGACCATAATGTAAGAGAGACTTTACAGGTATGTGACTTTGCATATATCATGAATGCAGGACAGGTCCTCACCAGCGGCGTCGCAGACGATATTATTGAGAGTGAAGTTGCACGAAAAATGTACCTAGGCGAAAACTTTCATATGTGATTTAAATGGCCCTCGAACTCAGACAACAACTCAAACTCACCCAAAAATTGGTTATGACGCAACAGCTGCGTCTCGCCATTAAACTCCTACAACTCAACAGACTTGAACTCTCTGATGCGTTGCAAACTGAGATTGAGCAAAACCCGGCACTTGAAGAAGATTTCTCCAGCCAGGAAGCAGTCATCGAGAACACCGCTTCACTTTCTTCTACTATAGAGCCTACAGAGCCAGCACCGGAATCAGATGTCACAGAGAAGTTTAAGGTTAAGGAAAGCCTTGGAGAGGTAAATTGGGAAGATTACGCCAATAACTTTGACAGCAACTTTTCATTCGCCAAAGAGACACCTCCTGCTGACGCCCCTTCACAGTTTGAATTTATCTCAGAAAAGCCAGGACTGCTGGCATACCTGCAGTGGCAACTAGCCCATAGTAATCTGGATGAGGAGGAATGGGATAACGCCCGTTACATAATCGGCAACTTGAACCGCTATGGTTTTCTTGAAGTCGATATCGACCAGATAATGCAATACACAGGTTGTGAATACGACGATGCGGAGTATATGATTGAGGTGATTCAGGATCTCGACCCCCCTGGAATTTGTGCCCGGGACGTCAGTGAATCACTCTACCTCCAGCTCGAAAGGATGGGCAAAAAAGACAGTCTTGCCGCAATCATCGTCCGCGACCACCTACCCTTTCTCGAAACCCGTAACTTTAAAGCACTTTCAAGAGCAACCGGCAAAAAAAGACCAGAGCTTGAGCGTGCTGTTAACTTTATCGTCGCAGAACTTACCCCCTATCCGGGTCTACCCTACGCCACAGACGCTACAAACTACATTGTCCCCGATGTATACGTAAAAAAGATTGACGGCGAATATGTAATTCAGCTCAACGATGACGATGTGCCACGCCTGAAACTTTCTTCCGCCTACCAGGACCTGCTAAAAAACGACAAGACCCTGGAAAAAGAATCCAGACAATACCTCAACTCCAAGATGAAAAACGCTGACTGGTTCATAAAGTCACTCTACCAACGCCAGCGTACCATTTTTAAGGTTATGGAATCGATCCTTCGTTTTCAGTATGATTTTTTTGAAAGAGGTGCCGAGCACCTCAAGCCGCTCATCCTGAAAGATGTTGCCGAAGATATTGAAATGCATGAATCAACAGTAAGTCGAGTTACTTCCAATAAGTATACCCACACACCCCAGGGAATTTATGAGCTGAAATATTTCTTTTCTACAGCCATTCCCAAAGCCGGTGGGGAGGCTATGGCAGCTGAATCGATTAAAACCATTATCCGTAGAATGATCAATGCTGAGGATAAAAAATCCCCTCTCAGTGATAATGCTGTTTCTCTTAAACTTGCAGAGAGTGACATTAAAATTGCCCGACGCACTGTAGCCAAATATAGGGAGCAGTTAAAAATACTTCCGGTAAAACATCGTCGTCATGCAAAGTAACACCCTGTAACGTCATTTTTTTAACACCTTGTATTAGATGTTTTGCGCTTTATTCTACAACCTTCGGAAAAAGTAAAACGTAACGATAGTTAGGTCGTAATATCTATTCGAATATTTTCAGAAAGAGCAATCTTGACTCAAGATTCCATGATAGAATCTGCACTTCTTCAATATGTAGGAAACGGTAATTTCCCATTACAATTTTGGATTATATTAATCCTTTTAGACATTCATTTTATAGGAGATTGAAACAATGAAGTACGCTTTAATTGTAATGCTCGCAGTCTACCTGGTAACTTTTGGCTGTAACCCAAAAACGGAAGACGAAAAAACAACACCCCATGACAATGTTGAACAGGCCAGTGTTGAGCAGATACCAGCTGCAATTACACCAGCCCCACCAGAAAATGTCATTGTTGTCGTCGAAATTTCTGAAACAGAAATACACCCCGCAAAACAGGAAGCTGTAGCTCCAGAAGCCACAGCAGTTGTACCTCCTGCCAAAGAAGGTGTTGCCACAGAAATCCAAGTAGTAGCAATTCCTGCCAAAGAAGAAGTCGCCGCAGAAATTCAAGTAATAGCAATTCCTGAAATTCAGTGGAAAAACATCGCTGAATCTGCCGCAGTCACTGTTCTTGCTCTTATTCATGATACTCCCAACGAGAAGATAGCCCCCATAAAGCATGAAGAACCAGCTGAAGAAATAGTTGTTGTTCTTCCGTGTGGCAAAATAATCACCCAAGACGAGCCCCTTCCACAGTCACCTTGTATGGAAAATCGCGCACCTGTTGCTCCGCAAGATGCGGCCCCAGCAAAAGGCACAGAACTGAGCGAAGCAATGCAAACAATGCTCACTGCTACAAACAACATGGTAATGATTACCAAGCAACTGGTCCTTGCCACCCAACATATGCTTGAAGCCTCAAAAGGTGTTGCCGTTGAAGTCATTGACACAGGGAAAGAAGCTATTGAAGCCGCAAGCCCAGCAGTGGAAAATAGCCTAATCAAAAAAGAGATTATCCTAAGCGTTAAAGAGGTTGTATCCGCCACCAAGGAAGCTTTTGAAGCTACCTCCGCGGCCCTTTCTAACGCCCTTGAATCAGGCAAAGCTGCAGTTGTGCTCGTTCCTGAAACCGAGACTGTCCTCGTACCTGAGACCAAGACCATCCTCGTACCTGAGACCAAGACTGTACTCGTTCCTGAAACCGAGACTATCCTCGTACCTGAGACCAAGACTGTACTCGTTCCTGAAACCGAGACTATCCTCGTTCCTGAGACCAAGACTGTACTCGTTCCTGAAACCGAGACTATCCTCGTTCCTGAGACCGAGACCATCCTCGTACCTGAAACCGAGACTATCCTCGTTCCTGTAACTAAAACCGTGCTCATGCCCGTAACCGAGACGGTACTCGTTCCTGTAACTAAAACCGTGCTCATGCCCGTAACCGAGACCATACTCGTTCCTGTAACTAAGACCGTACTTGTTCCTGAAACCGAGACCGTGCTTGTTCCGGAGACTAAGACCGTACTTGTTCCGGAAACTGAGACCGTACTTGTTCCAGAAACTGAGACCGTACTTGTTCCAGAAACTGAGACCGTGCTTGTTCCGGAGACTGAGACCGTACTTGTTCAGGAGACTGAGACCGTGCTTGTTCCTGAGACTGTAGTAGTGCCTGAAGCTAAGGCGGTACCACAACAGTAATTTCCTTCTGTTCGAGATGCCTGTAGACAATATTAAAACAATGTCTACAGGCATTTTTTATCACCCTACCGTCCCCTCCAAGAGGCAACCAAAAATCGGTCTTAAAAGAGGATTTCTTCCCAAACTCTCCTAAATTCACAACAAATACAACTCCCAACAACATAGCGTTGCCAAAGATTTTGAGCCAACGCCGCTTGAACTGATGAGAAATACGGGTTAGTATCCGCCATATGCCTTCATAGGAATTACATTTCTCTTACCCACAAAATCTCCGTTCAAACATGCGAAAATTTAACATTCGATCCAGACATCCTCGACAGTGGACCTTCATTCTTCTCCTTTTGCTCAGTGTTTTGCTCAGCTCTTGTTCCGGGTTTCTTACCAATCGTCTTCTCGGCCCTATCACAGGTAATTTACAGCAACAAACAGATATCAATCTCGTCTGTGAAGGTTCCCCTGCCTACCTGTTACTCCTTGACTCCATGTTGGTTTCAAACCCTGACAACAAGGCCCTGCTACTATCAGCGACTAAAGCTTATAGCGGCTTTAGTACGGCCCTAAGCGAATGTGGTGTAGCCGATAGCCGAATAGCAGCCGTGACTGAGAAGGCCCACTCCTATGGGATACGTCTTCTTCAGCACTACCTGCCATTACAAAATAGCGGCTTTTTTACACCCTCAGAAGGGGTGGAAGGTTTTGATCGTCAATTGGCTCAATTGAGAAAAAAAGATGTGGAGGAGGTATTCTGGGGAACATTTGGTTGGTTGACCTGGGTTCAGAGCCAGCAAGGCTCCCCCGCCTCTATTGCCGACATGGCCATTATAGAAAAGATTATGCTCAGGCTCTTAGATCTTGATGAAACCTATCAGGGGGGCAGTATCCACGTATTTTTTGGAGCCTATTACGCCCTTAAACCTGCAATGTTTGGTGGCCGTCCGGATTTGAGTAAAGAGCATTTTGAGAAGGCCCTTACCCTTTCAAAGCGCCGGTTCCTTATCACTCAAACCACCTATGCACAGACCTATGCTCGCAGCACCTTCGACCAAGAGCTCCATGACAAACTGCTGAACGAGGTCCTCTCATTCCCACCAAGCGAGGCCCCCGAGTTTGGCCTGAGCAATCAGATTGCCAAGAACAGGGCTAAAAAACTGCTCGAACAAAATTACTTTGGGGATTAATACTTGCTCATCTGAACAGGTCGTATAAAAAAGGTCCCACCCCAGACATATTTCAAATTAAATTATTTGTCTTTTGTTATTTTTTTTTTTAATAGAAGCCTACCATGTGGAGAAACCAATGAATTGCCGCACCACAATCATACTATTCACTTGTCTTTTTTACCTATTCTGCTGTTCGCCACTGCAGGCAAAAACAAAATATCTGTTTAAAATAGCCACTCTTGCACCAGCCGGATCGATATGGGTTGAGCAATTCGAACTGTTTTCTGCCAAGATTTTGCACGATACCGGCGGAGAGGTACGCTTTCGCATCTATGCGGGTGGAGTGATGGGCGACGACCAAGCAATGCTCAGAAAAATGCGAGTAGGCCAACTCCACGGTGGCGGCTTCACCATGACAGGGATTTCTCTTCGGGTCCCCGACTTCAGAGTAATGGGGATCCCTTTGCTCTTTGAGTCATACAACGAAGTTGACTATGTCAGGAAGGGGTTGCTGCCTGAATTTAAAAACCAATTCCGCAAACATGGACTTGAGTTTGTAGCAATGACAGAGGTAGGCTTTATCTACCCCATGTCCACCAAACCGATTAGCAACTACCTTATGTTCAAAGAGACAAAAAACTGGTGTCCCAGTGGAGACCCGATATCAGAAACGTTTATGAAGTCCCTTGGTATCACTCCAATCTCTCTGACCATTCCGGATGTTCTCTCATCCCTTCAAAGTGGTCTTGTAGAAACTGTGTACAACTCCTTTTACGGTTCAATCATTATGCAGTGGTTTACCAAGGCCCACTACATTGTCGATTTCCCTTATGGATATGCCTACGGTGTTTTTGCCTTGAGCTCAAAAAAGTTTAACGCTCTCCCAGCGGAACATCAGGAAGCCATTAACAAGGCGGCAGAAATCTATTTCCCAATCCTGTTGGCTGAGACAAGAAAAAGTAACGAAGAATCCTACCGAGTTCTGGCTGATCGTGGTAATGAATTTCAGAAGTTAGATGCTGAGACAATAAAAATTCTCAAAGATAAACGTGATCTTGCTATGACCAAGATGATTCCCGGTGCAGTCTCCGAGAAAATATATAAAAGAACCGTCGAGCTTCTAGATGAATACCGTAACCAAAAATAGCAGACAAACCGCGCCCTCTCTGGTCTATGCATTGCCCACAGATATGGGGATATTCCGAGTCGTCAACAAGGTGGAAGAGATTTTGCTGTCCCTTACTCTTATGACGATGATCCTCCTCGCCTGCAGCCAGATCTTTCTACGGACCTTTTTATCCACTGGTCTGCTCTGGGCGGACCCTCTTTTGCGTTATCTCGTACTCTGGAGTGGTCTTCTCGGCGCCGTGGCAGCAACGGGCCAGGGCAAACACATTGCTCTTGATGTGCTCAGTAGAAGCGTGCCTAAAGCCTTTGCCCCTTGGATCAATTTTTCAACACTTGTTTTTTGCAGTCTTACCTCTATGGGCCTTTCCTGGGCTGGTATTCTATTTATTCAGGGAGAACTGGAGTATGAACTCATCGGCCCCTTATCCCTGCCCGTCTGGTTTTGGAGTGCTATTTTCCCTGTGGCTTTTTGTCTGATCACCGTTAAATACCTCATTCTCTGCTTCCTGCAACTACGCCGGATATTTCAGATGAAACATCTACAAGGTTGAACATCCCCCAATGAGTCTGCTGAAAATCATCATTTTTTGCCTGGCACTGCTACGCACCCCCTTGTTTCTTATAATAAGCGCTATTGCCCTAGTTTCTTTCTACACGGCCGACATCGACATTTCTGTGGTGATAATAGAAATGTCCCGCCTTGCCGACACCCCGATACTCGTATCTTTGCCACTCTTTATATTTGCAGGAGTTCTACTCTCTGAGAGTCAGGCCCCCAAAAGAATGCTCCATTTTTCCCAGATATTTCTCGGTTGGCTTCCCGGGGGGCTCGCGGTCATTTCACTTTTTGTCTGCGCCATATTTACCGCATTTACAGGTGCTTCTGGGGTGACGATTTTCGCCCTTGGAGGAATCCTTTTACCCGCACTTTTAGCCGACGGTTATGACGAAAAATTCTCCATGGGCCTTATCACCTCATCGGGAAGCCTTGGCCTGTTGTTTCCACCAAGCCTGCCCCTCATACTGTACGGAGTAATAGCCGGATCACGGATTGACCATCTTTTCCTGGCCGGTATCCTTCCCGGGCTGTGTATGCTGGCACTTCTGGCCGGTTACGCCATAATAAAAAGTGGCCCTGTGAAGAAGAAAAAAAGACGGTCTACGAAGAAGGATTTTGTGGAGGGACTAAAGGAAATTGGCTGGGAACTGCCCCTCCCCTTTCTGCTTATCGGTGGTATCTATGGAGGTTTTCTTGTTCCCAGTGAGGCCGCTGCGGTAACCGCCCTATATGTTCTTATTGTTGAGGTTTTTATCCACAGAGATATTTCCCTGTCTCAACTCTTTCCTATCATGAGCAAGTCCATGGTGCTCTTTGGCGGCATCCTGGTGATTCTCGCGGCGTCTATGGCCTCGACCAATTTCCTCATTGATCAGGAGGTTCCCACCCGACTTTTTGAATTTATTCAAAAATACATAGACTCTAAATATTCTTTTTTACTTCTTCTCAATATCTTTCTTCTCCTCGTCGGAGCAATGCTTGATATCTTTTCGGCCCTGATACTCATCGTACCGCTCATCTTACCCATAGCCATTGGCTACGGTATTGACCCGATCCATCTTGGAATTATCTTTCTCACCAACTTGCAGATCGGCTATTGCACACCCCCTGTGGGCCTCAATCTCTTTTTAGCATCATACAGATTTGAAAAACCGGTCACAGAGCTGTACAAGTCAACACTTCCATTTCTGGGCCTACTCCTCATAACCCTTGTTATAATAACGTACGTGCCACTGCTCAGTTCTTTTCTGATCTCTCGGTTTGGCTAGTTTGTAGAAGTGATGGTTTAAGCGAGTCGGATTTGGTCTTGGGAAACTGAAGTAGATGATACACCCTAGCAGCCCCGGAGCTGACTCAGCTCCGGTACAGGCAACACTTCCAGGCGCGGGGATTACAGAAAATCCACCTGGCCCTCATTGCGGCCAAAGTGCAACTGGGCCTTCACTTCAGGTGTCTCCGCTATGCACAGACCCCGTCGAAAAACGGCCAGCCTTGCAGGACGAAGGCGAAGAGCATCCGAAACTGATTTGGCTTGCAGTAGTACAAAACTAGCGTCTTTACCCACTTCCAAGCCATAGTTTTCCAGCTGCATTACCTGGGCGGCACGGCCTGTCACCATGGAAAAGACATCGGCTAACTGAGAGTTCCCAAGCATCTGTAAACAATGCGCACCCATATGGGCAACCTCCAGCATGTCGTGACTTCCCATGGGGTACCAAGGATCCATCACACAGTCATGCCCTAAGGCCACATTGACTCCAGCCCCAAGTAGCTCCGGTACCCTGGTGAGCCCTCTTCTTTTTGGATAGTTGTCCTGCCTGCCCTGGAGGTGAATATTTATCAGGGGATTACAGATAACCTGAATCTCTGACTCCGCTATGAGCGGCAGCAATTTTGAAACGTAATAATTATCCATGGAATGCATGGAGGTAAGATGGGAGCCGGTCACTTTAGCTCCAAGGCCTGTGCGCCTTGCTTCATACGCAAGATGCTCTATATGCCTTGAAAGAGGATCATCGCTTTCGTCGCAATGCATGTCAACCTGCAAGCCCTTTTGGGCCGCTAGCTCGCAGAGCCAGGTGATGGACTCTGTTCCGTGGCTCGTGGTTCGTTCAAAGTGAGGAATTCCTCCAACAACATCAACACCCTTCTCAACTGCGCGAACGAGGAGATCTTTCCCCTGTGAACTGCGCAAAAGACCCTCCTGGGGGAAGGCGACAAGCTGGATGTCTACCCACTCACGCATCTCCTCTTTCACCTCAAGAAGTACATCCACTGCAAGTAAGGTGGGATCCGTCACATCCACATGGGTTCGTACAGCCAATGTTCCCCGAGCAATGGACCAGTCAAGCAACCGCAGGGCCCGTTTTTTTATGACCTCTGCCTTAAGATCAGCTTTAAGTTCCGCCCATATCTGTATACCTTCCAGCAGTGTACCGCTTTCATTGAACCTAGGCGTACCGAGTGATAAGGTGGAATCCATATGAAAATGAGGGTCCACAAAAGGCGGGGTGAGCAGATAGCCCCTAGCGTTGAACTCATCCTCGGCCTGTGCAACAATATGCGGGGCAATTTCTACAAATTTTCCAGCCGAAATTCCCAGATCAACACATTCAACAGCCCCGGGTAACAAACCATTTCTAATTATACAATCTAACATTTTCTCACCTCATCTCTCACCTTTCCGAAATGGCACCAGAAGCGCCTTAGGATAGGCAGAACGTCTGGACATAAGAATCAAAGCAGCAATTGAAAGTACGTAGGGCATCATAAGATAAAACTGGTACGGCACAACCATGGAGATATCCTGCTGAACCCTCATTTGCAGAGCGTCAAAGACCGCAAACAGTACTACTCCCACTAACGCCTTAGATGGTTTCCATGAAGAAAAGACCACAAGAGCGATACAAATCCAGCCCCTGCCATTGACCATGCCGATATAAAAGGCATCGAAGGCAGAGAGGGTCAAAAATGCCCCGCCGATGGCCATAAGAGCACTTCCAGCAACCACAGCACACGTTCTGATGGCAAAGACAGAAAGCCCTTGGGATTCAACCGCCATAGGGTTTTCACCGGTCATGCACAGGGCGAGTCCTGCGGGGGTATATTTTAAGAACCAACCTATAAAAAAGACCATAAAGATGGCAAGCAGTGTTAAGGGTGACTGGTTAAATAGAACCGGTCCTAACAGAGGTATATCGCCAAGTATAGGTATATCCAACGGCGCAAAGGGTATAATTTTGGGTGGCGTTGTCACATCTGGGAGAACCATTCTAAAGACAAATGAAGACAGGGCGGTGGCAAGCATAGTAATACCAAGGCCCGTCACATGTTGGGACAGCCCAAGATGCACGGTGAAGATCGCATGTACAAGCCCAATACCGCCTCCGACTGCTGCGGCAAAAAGGACTCCTCCCCAGAGATCTCCCCCCATATACACCCAGGTCCATCCGGCCATACAGCCCGCAGCCATAATCCCTTCAACACCAAGATTTAACACGCCTGCTCGTTCACATATCAACTCCCCCAGCGTTCCAAAAAGAAGTGGGGTTGCCATGCGCACTACAGCCATCCAAAAACCAACCTCTAAAAACATATGCAGTATATCCATGGCTACTTCCACCTGATCCTGTATCGGACAAGTAACATACTGACAAGTACGGCAAGCAGGGAAACAGCTGTTGCAACATCAGCAATATAATTTGAGATATTAAGTGCTCTGCTCATGGAGTCTGCACCGATTGAAAGCATCGCAACAAAAAATGCGGCAACAACCACGCCCAGAGGATGCAGGCCTGCGAGCATTGCCACAACAATACCTGAATAACCAAAGCCCGGAGACAGATCAAGAGTAAGGTAACCTTTGAGCCCACAAAGTTCAGACACTCCGGCACATCCGGCAAGACCGCCGGAGATAAGGGCCGTTCTTACCACCACAGGATTCACAGGAATCCCAGCAAAGCGGCTGGCTCCAGCGTTGTATCCCACGGCTCTTATCTGATATCCCCAGGTGGTAAATCGCATAAACAACCAGAGAAGAACAGAGGCCCCAAAGGCCCAGATAAGCCCCATATGTAACCGCGTTTTGGCCAGAAGCGTCGAAAGTAATGCCGTATCAACCATCGGCGCAGCCTGGGGCCAGCCCATGGCCATCGGGTCCTTCCAGGGACCGAAAACCAGATAGTTGACAAAAAGAAGAATAATAAAATTAAGCAACAGCGTGGTGACCACTTCATCCACGGCGAGCCATGTTTTTAAGAGAGTAGGCCCCAGTAACAACAATCCACCCAAGAGTGCTCCAGCGGCGAAAAGCAGGGGGAGCATCAACCAGCCCGGCAGATCAATCATGCCTGTACCAAGCCAGGTGGCCATACAGGCACCGCCATATAACTGGCCCTCTGCTCCGATATTCCAAAGCTTGGCCTTAAAGGCAACGGCCACAGCAAGACCTGTAAAAATAAGCGGTATCGTGCGTGCAAGGGTTTCAGACAGAGCAAACTTTGAACCAACGGAACCTTTGATGAACAAAAAGAAGGCCTGAACAGGTGAGGCGTCAGCCCAAAGAATTAAAACTGAACAGGCTAGGAGGGCAACAACTGCCGAGCCAAAAGGAACCACTGCTCGTAAGAGCAAAGAACTATGTTCCCTCGGTTCAAGCCTCATGATGAGCCTCCGCAACAGTCGAAGCAAACACTTCCAGATGGCCGCTCATGGCAAGACCCATTTCCCTGGCATCTGTATCTGCGGGGCGTACGGGAGGAGATAGGGTTCCCTTGTACATGACCTGTATGACATCTGCCACTTTGAAAAGTTCGTCTAGATCCTCTGAAATAATAATAATACCCACCCCGTCGCGACTGGCCCGTATAAGCCGACTGTGAACAAAGGCTGCAGCGCCCACATCCAACCCCCATGTAGGTTGATTAGCCATTATCACAGATGGCTCCTCCGAAAGAACCCTTCCGAGAATTAGTTTTTGCATATTTCCTCCTGACATCAAGCGCACCGGGAGATCTTCACCGCCGCAGCGAACATCGTACTGCTCCATGATATCCTTTGCATTTTTCCTCATGAAATCAGCTTTAAGTAAACCAAAATGACTTACCTTTTTTGTCCAATAGTTTTCAAGTATCAGGTTTTCCTGCACATTCATATCTCCAACAAGGCCAGTGCCGGTACGATCCTCAGGGATTCTACCAACGCCTCGCTTCAGCATACCCATAGGGGTTGGAGAAACGACAGCCTCGCCTAAAAGCTCGAAAGAGCCTTTGTCTGCTGACAACAATCCAGAAATAAGATCTGCGAGATGGCTTTGCCCGTTTCCGGAAACCCCGGCAATCCCGATGATCTCCCCTCCGCGCAGCTCCAACGAGACATCATGGAGCAAGGAGTAACCATCACTATTCTTCACCCCCACGCCCTCTAGGCTAAGTACTTTTTTACCGGGGCTCGTCGGGAGTTGCTCAACCACGGGCACCTCACCGCCAACCATCTCCCGGGCAAGGGTGTCCACATCTGTATCCCTGGTCCTGCTTTCATAGGAAACCTTGCCATGCCGCAGGACCAGGCAACGGTCACTTACAGCCATCACTTCCCGCAATTTATGGGTGATAAATATTATGGCAAGCCCCTTATCCACAAGTAAGCGCAGGGTGGCAAAGAGATGTTCCGCTTCTTGGGGAGTCAAAACCGCAGTGGGTTCATCCAGGATGAGAATCCGACTATCACGGTACAGTGCTTTGAGAATTTCTACCCGTTGACGCTGGCCCACGGATAAATTTTTGACAATACTTCTAGGGTCAACATCAAGCTCATAGGTATTAATGAGTTTATTTATCTTTTGTCTCGCCTCGCCGCTTTTACGCCAAAGCCCAAACATCGACTCAGTGCCCAGGGTAATGTTATCGAGTACCGACATGTTGTCGGCTAAGGAAAAGTGCTGATGAACCATCCCAAGCCCCACCTTAAGAGCCCTACGTGGAGATCCTGGGGTAAGCTCCTTACCACCGATAGAGATGGAACCTGAATCGGCCACATAATGACCAAATAAGATGTTCATCAAGGTCGTCTTACCCGCACCATTTTCACCAAGTAAGGCCAGGATTTCTCCCTGCTGTAGTTGGAGTGTTACGGAATCACAGGCAAACACCGAACCAAATTTTTTGGTGATTTTTGAGATATGGAGAAAAGGGGTCTGATCAGGCATGGATTCTATCCAAAGAATAAACGGTGGCGGGAGGGACTCCCGCCACCAGATTGATTACACAGTCACTGTCTTGTAGCGTTTTATAGAAAAGCATAATACTTTTTGGACAATAGGTTGCTCCTATTAACAATACAAAAATACTGTTTTCCCCCCGGATCTCTTCATCAGCTCAGGTAAATCCGGTTCACCTCTATGCTAATAAATCAATGCCCAAGGGGGAAGAGGCTTAGAAAGTGGATTTAGGTTCGCTGTCGTCAATTTCAACAACAAAGGAACCATTTTTAATTTCAGCCTCTTTTGCTGAAATAGCCTTTTTAATTTCCGGATCCAACTTGTCCTCAAACTCATAGTACGGTGACAGAGATGCCCCACCAGCAGCCATCATAGTGAATTCCCGATACTCCTCACCTTTAAAAGAGCCTGCCTTGACCAGCTCCACCGCATGTCTGATTGCGGGTTCCATATGCCACAGAGCAGAAACAACTACCACCCCGGAACCATTTTCTTCCTTGTTCATGTCGTTGACATTACCAAAGGCAACAATCCCTTTTTCACGGGCTGTATCGACCACACCTGCGCGTTCTGCATACAACACATCAACCCCTGCTTCCAGCTGGGCAAAGGCAAATTCTTTTGCCTTTGGTGGATCATACCATGCACCAATAAAGGAAACTTTAAACTCAACTGCGGGATTAACAGACCTAGCGCCTGCCATAAAAGCATTGAACAAACGGTTAACTTCACCGATCGGGAAGCCACCAACCATGCCAATTTTTCCGCTTTCACTTAGACTGGCAGCGGCCATTCCCATGAGATAGCAGGGCTCGTGGATGTAATTATCAAACACAGCCATATTGGAACCATAAGGACCGAAGGTATCACCCATGAGAAAAGCAACCTCAGGATAGTCATCAGCCACCTTTCGTACCGCTCTGGAAATACCAAAGGCCTCACCAACAATCAGGTCTACTCCGGACTCTGCATACTCACGCAGTACTCTGATATAATCGGTATTTGACACCTTTTCAGAAAAGACATATTCAACCTCACCATTTTTCTCTAGCGCCAACAGGGCTTTATGTAAACATGCGTCCCATTTTTGCTGAATTGGCTGGCTATAGATTCCGGCAACTTTGATCTTCTCGGCAACCACCATTCCAGGGAATAGCATCAACACAGCAAGTAAGAGCAAACTCCCATACAAAAAACGTCCTTTCATTCTCAATTCTCCCTTCATTATAATTTCACCTAACTTTTGCTATACCCCTGCAGCAATCCCAGTCCTATGAATAAAAGCTTCTCTTCCCTCGCACCACAAGAACAATAAAGCCTACTGTATCCGTGGACAAACGTTGTCAGCTCTATGGGGACAGACAGGAATAAGCAATTATGATATTCTGGAAAGGAACAGTTCTTACGTTTTTGTAACTATAATTCTGTAATCGTACCAAGATATCTACTTACAAAACGGCATACCTCAATTTCAGGGCTTTAGCACACCAACATAGGGTAGGTTGCGATAACTCTGGCCATAATCAAGCCCATAACCAACCACAAATTCATCGTCAATGTCTTTGCCACAAAAATCAACCTGTACGTCGGAAATCCTTGCACTTGGTTTATTAAGAAAAGTACACGTTTTCACCGACTTAGGCTTACGGTTTTTCATCATGCGTACAACCTTGGCAAAGGTCCGTCCCGTATCTACAATATCTTCGACTAACAGTACGTCTCTACCTTCCACGGATAAGTCGACATCCATCACAATCTTCACATCACCACTACTCACAGTACCGTCACCGTAGCTCGATACCGTCATGAAATCCACCACCAGAGGAATCTTGATTTCTCTTATAAGATCAGCCATAAAGACAAAAGATCCCCGCAACAAACCTATCACAATCAGCTCATTTTCAAGGGAACCATAGCCGGCTGAAATCTCAGCACCCAACCGTTTGACTATTGTTTTTATTTCGTCTTCATCAACAAGTTTTTTAGTAATTTCAAAGTGTTGCACAATATCTCCGTATTAAATAAATCTCTGACACATTCCGGACATCTACCAGACAGCTCAATATCTAGTTTGCAAGATACCTACCATGATACTTTCAATTTGTAACTAATAGAGAAAGAAATTCCTTTATCACAAAACTATCTTTGGTTAAAAAAGATTTTTCTATCGAAAAGAAAAGCTAAATAGGGTAACCAGTTTCTTTTTTTAACGTAGTTATCAATCCCTACCTTGGGATAAAATTATAAGACAGGAGCAGTAATGGAAGACCTGCAAAGAAAATATGGCTTCTGGACCGCCAGCGCTATGGTCATCGGTATCGTTATCGGGTCCGGAGTATTTTTTAAAGCGGATGATGTACTCATAGCCTCTGGTGGAAACCTCACAACAGCTCTGCTAGCGTGGTTAATTGGTGGATCGATCATGGTGGTCACCGCCTATGTGTTTTCACAAATTGCAACGCGGGTTGAAAGAGTAAACGGAGTAGTCGACTACTTTGAAGAAGCCTATGGGGAAAAGGCCGGCTATCTGGTCGCCTGGTTTATGACCTTTATCTATTACCCTACTTTGGTGGCTGTTCTCGCCTGGATTTCTGCAAACTACTCAATCGGACTCCTCGGACTTGAGAGTGGTGTATGGTGGCTTTCGTCCATCTACCTTGTCTTCTTTTTTGGACTTAACTGTGCCTCCCCTGTACTTGCAGGAAAATGGCAGGTATCTGCCACCGCCATCAAACTCATACCACTGTTTTTAGTGGCTGGCGTTGGAATTATCAGTGGCTTGATCAGTGGTCAGACTGTACAGAGTTTTTCAGAAACGGCGCAAAACGTACCCAAGGGTGGCGGCCTTGCGGTTGCAACTCTTGCCACCGCCTTTGCCTACGAAGGCTGGATTATCGCCACTTGCATTAACGCCGAACTAAGAGATGCCAAAAAGACACTGCCCAAGGCACTGCTCCTTGGTTCTATCACTGTTGTAGTGATTTACATGCTCTACTATCTCGGAATTTCGGGAGTTCTCTCAAATGATGAGATTATAAAAGCGGGTGACAACGCCCCGGTTCAAGTGTTTTCTATTATCTTTGGTCGCCTCGGCGGTACGCTGCTTACAGTATTTGTGATTATCTCCTGCCTGGGCACCCTCAATGGATTGATCATGGGCTCAACCCGGGGAATGTTCTCCATCGCCTCAAGGGACCTTGGTCCATGCTCAAATTTTTTCAAAAAGGTCAATGCAACCTCAAACAGCACCGTTAATTCGGCACTTCTCGGATTATGTCTTTCAGCCTTCTGGCTCATGGTATGGTACGGTAACTTTGCCGGTTGGTGGGGACAGTTCATGGACATCTCAGAACTCCCCATCGCCTTTCTCTATGTGATCTACATCTCGCTGTATATCTTCGTCATGAGACGTTTTGATGATCTGGGAATTTTCGGCAGATTCATAGCTCCATTCCTTGCCGGCTGTGGCTCTCTCTACATTATTTGGGGTGCCGTGCAAAAAGATATGTTTATTCAATTCCTTATCATAACAGTGGTGATTACTCTTTGTGGTCTGCCATTTATGAAAAAAAAATAAACAACACCTTGAAACAGTGGCATCACTGTAATTAGACCCATGGGTCTATTGATTTACCGTTGTTTTGTTTGACAATGTCGAACAGAAAACAGTACATCAGTGGGCCCATTTATAGCACCGCGGTTTTCGGCTTTTTCTCAGATAAATACATAACAATTGTGGCATGAAAGACCTCATTGCCGCCCGTATCCCGAACTTCCACCTCCAGGGGGAAATCCCCAGCCACATCCATCGCCGAAACTCTCGCACTGCACTCCGCAACCAGATCGGTCTTGGCCTGTTTCAGGTAGGCCACCGTCATACCCTTGGGAATCCAGCGCATCTGTTTAGGAATACTTGCCTCCAACATCGTTCCGGCAACCAACTCACTCACATTACACATAGCAATGGCATGAACCGTCCCAAAATGATTGGTTATTGATCGACGTTTCTTCATATATATTTTACTATAGCCCGGCTGCAAGGTAATAAAGAGAGGCTTGATGCTGCCAAAATATGGCGCTTTTAAACAAATCATCCTTGAAAAAAACCACTTACCAAAGGGGTATTTCAGGCAAGTCTTGTAAATATTCAAAACAGAACCCATAGCAATTCTCCGACAATTGTGTTGAAAACAGAGGCGGCTTCACCTTTTACGTAAACGTGAACCACATAGTAGCACTTTTTATTAAATAAAGTCAATTATCGCCATCCTCCCCTAACGTATAGTCCCACTCTTCAACAGCCCCCAAACTGCCTCTGTTGCGACCTGCGTAGGTAACAGCGCATGACTCGAATTGTAATGCTTTGCTGCACTGATTGCCGCTAAAGTCGCTGCTTTGACCGACATAAGAAAGGCCACCTGAACAGGTGGCCTTTTATCTATATTATGAATTGTCCATTTCGCTATCTGGAAATAGCGGTATAGGTCGACAAACCCCGTATCCTTGCGCAAAATCAACCCCCATATCATCCAGGATATTGATAATCGTCTGATTCTCTGCAAATTCTGCAATAGTAATTTTCCCCATGATATGGCCTATTCGATTGATTGTTTCGGTCATTGCCCGATCTACAGGATCTTTTTCTAGATTTTGCACAAAGCCACCATCAATCTTTAGATAATCGACGGGTAATTTCTTCAGATATCCAAAAGAACTCGTACCCGTTCCAAAATCATCAAGAGCAAATTTAATACCAAGAGCTTTACACGCATTAATAAATTCGATGGCGGAACGCATATGCTTCACAGCTACTGTTTCAGTGATTTCAAAGCAAAAATTCTTCGGATCGACATTATATTCAACAATTTTACTTTCGATAAATTCTAGTATATCAAGTGAGTTAATAGAAGCCCCCGAAAGATTGATATTAACCATCAAATCCTGATCGGGATAAGATTTTTCTAAGAGATGAAAGCCTGAAAAAACCTTGTCAATGACCCAGCGATCTACTGCAGGAATCAGATTATACCGCTCTGCTGCCGGAAGAAATCGGCCGGGAAGGATAAGTTCTCCATCCTCAGAGATCATACGTATAAGAACTTCAAGGTGTAAACACGATCCACTATTTGAACCAAGGGAACGGAAGGTCTGGTGGTAAAGGACAAAACGATCATCGCGCAAGGCCGAACTAATTTTCCCAACCCATCCGGTCTGACCACGCCTTGTGGCTAGCTCACTATCACTCTCTTTATAAATACATATCCGATGCCGCCCCTGCTCTTTAGACCAATAACAGGCAGAATCGGCCTGGCCCAGGACGTCGTTGCTGCTAAAACTATCTTTAGTAATTGTGGTAAGGCCAATACTTATGCCTACCGTGTACACTTGCTGGTTACAAAAGAACTGATAATCTTTCACAGCAGTAAGTAATGTCGTAGCGATTAAAGCCCCCCTCGCCTCATCACAACCCTCAAGCAAAAGACCGAACTCATCCCCTCCAAGGCGTGCCAAGGTATCGCTTTCTCGCACATGTGAACGCATGATACGGGTTAACTGTACAAGCAACTCATCGCCTGCGGCATGACCACAGGAGTCATTAACGACTTTAAAACGATCTAAGTCCATGTAACAAATCACATACTGCGGACCATTCAGACCCGCTTTTTCTATAATTTCAGTAATTCTATTTTCAAATTCGCGACGATTGACCAAACCTGTTAATGAATCATGGGAAGCCTCCCAGGAACGCCGTTCAAGGTACTCCCGAGCAATCGTCACATCACGTAGACAGAGAACTCCTCCAACCAAGTGATTTTCACTATCAAACAGAGGTGCTGACCGTTCTTCAACGGCAATTGTAAGTTTATCCGGTATATCAAGCATACTACGTTCGTTACAGGTCGTTACAACTCCAGAACGCAATGTTTCCGCTAGGGTACTATCGATAGCCTCCCCGGAAACCTTATCAGTAAAAGACAGAATTTCTGATATAAATTGCCCCTTTAACTCAACTAACGACCTACCAAGCATTTTATCCGCGGGTAAATTAGAATAAAGCAAACGCCCTTTGGCATCGGAGACTAAGATTGCGTCGCTTATCGAATGAAGAGTCGTCTCGGCCCGTTCTTTTTCTGTATACAACTCATCGGAAATACGCTGCAGAGCCCTGACCGGCAGTAATCGCAGAACGAGCAAAACAAGCGCCCCTAAGATTGAACCAAGCAGAGTGGCCACTAATATACTTGTGTACAACACGGAGAGTGGGGAAGTGACAACAACTCTACCTACAATTTGATCGATATCATAGAGAGCATAGCTACGTTGTATTTTCAAACCCGTTATCTTTGTACCGACTGAAATGACACTCTCCCCTTCCCGATCAAAAATCTGCACGAGTTCATCATCCAAGACAACGGGCTCCCGCCTTAATATGCCATGTATACGATTTGAAGCATACATCCAGGTATCAGGTAGTGTGGAGATCAAGTCTGTTTGGGCATAAGCCTTGACCTTAGCCTTAAAGGTAAGTGACTCCGACAGGTCATGATATGCCACCAGAGCATAGCCCACCGGCAAACTAACACCAACCAGAAGAGCAATCATAACAGCGAAACGAGTGAGAACCTTGGTCAGTTGATTGTTTTGTTGTGATAACATCTCATTCTACTTATTGGGGTATGTAATTTCCGTTTTTTTCCAAAATCGCCTCACCCGCTGAAGAATTGACAAATTTAAGAAATTTGGCAACATGAACAGGAACATCTTTGGGGAGAAGAAAATAGAAACGCTTAACAATAGGATAGCTACCGGATATGCAATTAGCCGCTGTTGGTGAAACACCATCCAACTTCAGAGCATGAATAGACCTCTTCTCTGAGAGGATTAAGGCCAAACAGGTAACACCAAAACTACCAGGGGTCTTTTCAATTTTATCAACGGTTTCCTGATCCGTTGCTGCAAACAATAACCCCCGGCGTTGGTCAGCAAATTCTACAGCCTTTTTAAGAGCAGGGGAAAGCAGTTTCAGCTGCCTTGAATTATCGTCATCAGCCTGACGAATAATTGGACGGATTAGCTCTCCACTTGGCCATTTGACCAGTTTCCCAGTATAAATATCAACAAGCTCATCTATGGTTATATTATCATGTTCCATGCTATTAGAAACAGCAATAACCGTCGGACTACGGGCATACTCAACTGCGGTTTCCCCCAAGAGAGCTTCACCTTTTTTAAAAGGACGCGAGCTAAGACCAACATCAATTTTCCCATGGGAAATCGCCCGAATGGCACCGCTACTGCCAATGCTTGGCAAAACGATGACGCTTGTCTCCGGATGTTGATCCTGGTAGGCAGCGGCCAACAAACGCATGGTGCCAAGTGCATTACCTGTACCGCCCACAATAATATTTGCAGACCATGCAGGAGAAGAAAAGAAAACAACGGCGATCCCCAAAAAAGACCCTAGCAACATTTTTATCTTTGTAAAAAACATTATTCTACCCCTTGCTTCATTATATCTTTGTTGAAAAACAAAATCCAGATTCAACTGCAATAAAATGCCTGGTGAATCTTCGTACCTAGCCTGATCAAAAAAATCTATTTTATGCCACAAAGTAAGACCTAAGGCAAAACAGTAATGATTATCAACTAAAATGTCCACAAAAACTAGTTTTCTTTTGAAATTACCGAGATTACGAGATATATCAGGCGAACTGAATGGGGTAATCTTTGTTTATCCATAGCAATTTTATCATAAAGAGACAAAGTAATGACAACTTAATTGTACAGTTTTTTTACGCGAACAAAGGATTAAACGAGGAAGGGGAAATTGCGTAGGACTTATTCAGGTGACCGTAAACATCAAAAACA
Organism: Desulfotalea sp.; assembly: GCA_002733995.1. GTDB lineage: Bacteria > Desulfobacterota > Desulfobulbia > Desulfobulbales > Desulfocapsaceae > Desulforhopalus_A. The sequence goes on from NVXR01000003.1 coordinate 70,367, forward strand.
GAAAGGAGCCGTCAGACTTTCTGACATACAGCTACAACTAACTCGCTTGTCAGCCAGCCTTTTCTTCCTGCCCTGCCTAGCACATAGTTCTGAATTACGCTTCGGCACCAGTGCAACCAGAGGAGCACCGTGCTGCACAGAAGACATAGAGCCGAGATGTCCTCAAAAACAAATTTTCAATTGGAGTGGCCGATGATGGCGTGCTGCTGACATGAGCTATAGCCTCAAGCGAATGGGAGCAGCTCTTTGCCTGCCCCCCCCCTTCGACACGCCCTGTTTCTCGAAATAGACCTGATTATGAGCTGATACCCCGCATCGGCCGTTACTCTTTACACTTAAACAATTTCAACATTTCAGTGAGGTTGGTTGCCAGATTACGTAATTCCTCGGCACTGGTATTTATTTTATTGCTATCTCTGGAGACGTCTTGGGTAGCTGTTTCCACTTCAACCACCTCCGATGCTATTTTCCTGGAGACAGCAGAGCTTTGTGCCACGTTTTTAGTAACCTTCGTTATCCCGACAGAGGCATTGGAAACATTTTGGGAAATTTCCTGGGTGGTAACTTTCTGTTCCTCAATTGCAGAAGCAATTGCAGAAGTCATGTTATCGACGTTCTTAATAACATGACCAACCTGAAGTATTTCACCTATAGTTTCTTCAGTGGTCGTTTGAACATTCTCTATTTTTGTTTTAATTTCTAAAGTAGCCAGAGCCGTCTGGCTGGCGAGTTCCTTAATTTCATGTGCAACTACGGCAAAACCCTTGCCTGCTTCACCGGCACGGGCTGCTTCAATTGTTGCATTTAAAGCAAGCAGGTTTGTTTGATCTGAAATCGCCGTTATGGTTTCAGTAACATGATTGATTTCTTGGGCCGCCTTGTTGAGTTCCTCCACTTTTTGGGATGCCGTCATTGATTGGGCAACAGCTTCTGCTGTTATGGTGCTTGTTTCTTCCGTATGCTTGGCAATTTCTGCAACAGTCGATGACATCTCTTCTGCTGCCGCGGCAACAATATTAACATTTGTAGCTGCTTCTTCACTGGCAGCTGCCACTGAATCCATATTATTGATCATCTCTTCTGCTGCGGCTGCTACCGTATTTGTCCTTAAACTTGTTTGTGAAGAACTTTTTATAAGAGTTTTTGATATTACGGCAAGGTCTGTTGAAGAGTCATTCAAGCTATCTGCACCTGTTTGAATCTTTTTCAACATTCCACTTATATTCTCCACGATCCTGTTAAGAGAGTCGTTCAATGTGCCAATTTCATCCGTTTTTGTATTCTCTAGTTTTTGAGAGAAATCACCGTCGGATACTGTCTTTGCAAATGAAGTCGCAAGTATTACAGGCTTGGTAATAATATTATTAAAGATAAAATAGACCGTTGCAAAAACCACACAACCGAGAAGCAGACACACAATCTGAAAGTAACTGTACCATAATTGCTGTTTTTTCACGCGCCGTGCCACCTCATCTGAAATTGAGATTACTGCTGTATTCATTTCTTTGAGCAGTGTTTGATTTTCCCGAATGATGAGACTTCGTAACATTATAAATTCTTTACTCTGGGGATTGGTTGCAAATATTTTAACCAAATTTCCTTTGAAATTTTTCCAGGTGGTTGCAACAATCTGCAGATCCGCGTTAATTTGTTCTGTATGCACGGGGGTAATAGAGGTGGCTTGTGCCCCATGGGGAACACTACCGCCATTGATGATGGCCTCTAAGGTTTTTTCAAAGATAAGAATATCTGCTAACACCATATTCTCGTTAGAGACGAGAGAGACATCGCTCGCCCTTTGTTTTGCACTAATTACCCCTCGAATATCTCCTAATTTATAACCAGTTGCTAGGTCTTCTTTATAAAGTTCTTTTATTAAAGGCGGGATAGAATCGGCTGTCCCATGGCATATTAGGCAAGACGCTGAGATAATAAGTGGTTTGTACATATGCAAAAAAGATTCCCCATCTGTTGTAACTCTCTCCGAATAAATTTTACTTGGATCTATCGTCCCTCTATCTAGTTTTTTCAGTACCGCTTCTTCATAAAAATCCGGTTTATTTTTGGGGTTACGATATTTTAAACTCGTCTGTCTAAATGAAAGAAGATCAGTCGAAGCAGCCGCCCCAACCGCTGTACCAGCCATTGCAGGCAGAAAACCTATAGACTCCTTTGTTAATTTAAATGTCCAGTTGTTGGTTCTGTCCATTTTCTTAATATCCGCTATGGTTTTAGCCATATGCGTTCTAATTGCAGCAATTACATTTATTGCCCTGATCGCTTCTTCTTCTTCGGAAATCGCTAACATATACGTTAAAGAATTTTTAGATATTCGTTGTGACAACATGCGCTGACGACCTGCGAGATTTATCACCATATTGTTATTTTCAACTATTCTTTCATTTTTGGAATTTAACAGGAAACCATAAAGTACTATCAAAGCAATCAGCAGAGGAAACGGAATAGTAATGAGTAGAACCTTTGTCGACAATTTCATAATATCCTTCTCCCTCTAATGGTTGTTTTTTAGCGAAAAAACATACAATTAAATTAAATAAGACAATATTTAAATGGCAATTAACATGTAAATAGCTCTAAACACGTCTTTATTTTTCTGAATGATTTTTATGTAGAACGGATAAAACTATCAAGCTTCTTTGTGACTCATTTTTAGATGAGTACTGCAAATGTCGGTTATTGTTTCTGCTTTAAGATATGCCAGTTACTGGTCGTTTCTTCGTTCAGGAAATGAACAAAGCTGAAAGTGCCCCCCACGCTACTATCAATCCCGCAGATCCCATGAACATTGTATTGTTTGCAGGTAAGCGATTGAGAACACAAAATTACTTTTTTCATCTCTTCAAAGAGGAAAGATTCACACTGTTCACCAAAGATCAGCGCATACGGCACCTCTTTCTTCAGTGGCTTTTTTAGCAAACTCACTGGGATTCATTTGCATAAGTGTATTCAATGATTGTCGGCTACAACTCATATCATTTTTATCATCATGGATATAAACGCTTTGGAGAAGATGTCCTCCAAGCGTATTGTGGTGTTAAACTGTAGCACAAAAAAAAGTGACCATGTTAGGTTTTTGTTTAAAAAATAAATCATGATGAACGTTTTAACTATTTCAGCGTGTCCAGAATCTGCACATCTTGACCGCAAAAAAGAGGCTAAGTGACCGTTAAACAAACACCTTATAAATTATCGACATGGTCATTAGGAGGGCTGGAGGCTAAACATTAAGAAGGCAATTGCACAAGAAGTATTCAGATGAACGTAAACAACAAAACCAGAGATGGAGCATCATATTTTTCGACACACAGCCTCAACCGACTCATTTTTCAGCCAGCCTTTTCTTCCTGCCCTGTCTCGTACATATGTATAATCCCCATGTTGTTTCACGGAGAACAATAAACGTCCTTCCTCAATAGCCCCAATGGCCGTTGCACCTTCAAAAGGGGATATCTGGAGTTTAACATCACCTGCTATAACCACCTGTGGATTGTAGGTCTGATAGCGGTATACTGTTCCAATCACGCCAAGAGTAAGGAGACACGCAGCACTACAGCCGACAATCGGAAATGATTTTAGCCGCCCCTTGCTTTTAAAACGTAGAGATAAAACAATCACCAGGATGAGCAGTCCGGCAAAAGCGCCCCATGTCCAACCATCAATGGAAAGAATTGAGAAAAACCGTTCAACCGCCCCCGGCTCTTCAATAAACAACCCCCTATCCTTTCGCACCTTCGCAAGATTGCCAAGAATATCTGGATCAGTAGGACGTAGCTTTAGAGCCCGCTCATAGTTGAGTACGGCGAGGCCAAACTCTCCTTTTTGAGCGTAACTGTTCGCCAGATTGTACAACAAGCCGGATCCCTTTCCCTCTTGACTCAGGATTGTTTCATAGGTCTCAATGGCCTTGGCATAATCTCCTGTACTGTAGGCGGCATTTCCCGCATCAAAGCTGGTCTCCAGCTCTCCGGCATGCAAGAAGAGAGGAGAGGATAGGACAAGGAGGAGGGCATAGATGCCAAGCAAATTACGTACATTCATTTCAATTTCTCCAACTCAGTTTTCAGTTCCAAAAAATAGCTCGCCATCTCTTCCGACGAAAGTGTCGCACCACCATATGCAGCCTCTTCAGCCCGCGCAAAAATCACAACCAAGGGGGACAAGTCTGCAAGTTGATTTTTCAGGTCAGTAAGACTGATTGCCGCAGCCGTCTCCAACCTGGACGCCCCAACATAGTTCTGGATTGCGGTTCGGCAGCATTGCAAAAAAAGTGTGCCGTTAGCCTGATTTTTAGCACGTTCCACTTCCCGCAGATCCTTTTCTAACTGGCCTTGCTTTTTCTTCACGAGGCTGCGTCCGCCACAGCCGTCACCCTTTTGCCGCCGCCAGTGCAACCAGAGGAGCACCGCGATGCACAGAAGACATACAGCAGAAATAAACACAAACCACGCTTGTTGAAATAGGGGCACAAGACTGCCGTGCAGAGTGCCGATCTCAAGCCGAATCGGGGCTAGGTTTATCGAGGATTGGACCTGTCTCGAAAGCATTTTAAAGGGCAGTGGAGAAGCCGTTGCGGCCGAATGACCACCAGGGGCCCGTGAATTCGATAGAGCAATCCCTCTGCCTTCTTCTCCCCCGGCTTCAAGGCCCTGTACCTCTAGAGGAATAGGGTCACTTTGTAGCGTTACATATTTCTTAACACTTGGATCAAAATAGCTAAAAGAAACAGAAGGGATTGCAACAACCCCAGACTGTTTTACCACAATGGCCTGTTCAAAGGTTTTTTGCCCTGTAGCCCTTTCACTATTACGGCTAAAATCTGAGGTTGGAGAATAGGTTTTCCACAACCGAGTTTTAGGAAAAACAGGTGCTTCCACCCTATTGAAATTACCCTCCCCGGCAACAACCATGGTCAGAGTAATTGGCTCTCCAACTTCTACCTTCAACGGTAAACCCCTCACGCTCAGGCTAAAACGACCTATGGCTCCGGTAAAACTTTCGGGTCTGCCTTTTTCTGGTAACGGCAGAACATTAAAGACGATCCCTGGACTTTTCACCACTATCGCTTTTCGTTGCACATTGCCAAAAAAGTTATCAAACATGCCCCCTCCAAAGGGTGACGTGCTCTGTCGCTTAGGGGCTATAAGTAATGAGGCGTCCAAACTGAATTTGATTAAATGGCTACCCGTCTTTATTCCTGCAAGGCTTGTTTGCCAGGTGAGGACATGAAACAGCACACCATCAACAATTTCTTGCTTCTGCTCGGGGTCATTGTCCAGTTGTGGCATGACAACACCATCGGCGGACAAGGTTGGCAAGGTGTTAAGATCGATCCGGTAATTCTGGTTAAAATACGCCTTCAGAGTTATGGGAACGATCTCACCGGGGAAGTGATCTCCAGTTTCCGACATAGTGATAAACGCTATGTCATTGACAGTTTTCGCTCCGTTTTGAATCGATGTATGTTGCACACCAACTCCAGTCACTTCAAAGGGAATACTCTTGGTTGATAACGTCCCCCCCTCAACACGTACCGTTATAGGTGGAAGGGTATACTTTCCTGGCTGTAGGGCCTGAACAATATAATTATAGGTGACAGAGGAGGTCTTTTCCCAATTAACAAGCGTGATCTGGCTCGACTGCCCCCGTGGGTGCAACTTGATATTTTCAATCTCAGGTAACTCTATCCCAGCATTTCTCCCCATTCCACTGACAACGATAGCCAGTCTTGCGCCTTCATCTACGGCAAAAGTATGGCGACTGAGTGTCGCTTCGACTGAGACATCAGCCGCCAGCACGAAGTTATCCCCCAAAATGGCCAGCATCATAAATACAGCCAGTGTAAAGATACAACGATTACGCATCACCAATCCTTTTCTGTTTCATTGTCGCCTGCACCAGCCGAAGGGATAAAATTAAGTTCACCTTCCTGATTTTTAAGTGCATTGAGGAGCCGTTCCGCTTCTTCTCTAGTCATCTTCCCCTCTTTCTGCCGCATTACGTCCCTCTCGGCCTGCTCTTTTGCAAGCTGTTCCTTGGACTTCATGTCCTCACCAGTTCCGTTGATTGCTTGAGGGGACTCAGAAGATTTAAGTGTATCCGTATCTTTATCCTCTTCTGGCTGCGAGTCCTGTTGCTCAGCCCCGGCCTGCTGCGTATCCTTCATGTCAGTAGCGCCACTATCCTGCTGGTTATCACTGGAATCTGAGCCACTATCCTGTTGCTTATCATTTTTGCCATCCCCCTTCTTTTGGGAGCCATCCTGGGAGTTGTTCCCCTTTTGTTTGTCTTGTCCGTCCTGATCCTGGGGCTGCTCCTGCATCTGCTTTTTCAGCTCTTCCAGCTGTTTTGTAATCATAGTGCGGTTGTTTTTCGCCTTTTCATCTTCGGGAACAAGCTTCAGGACAGAATCAAGAGAAGAAACTGCCTGTTCCCACTCCTCCACAGTTGCCTCAGTATCTCCCTGCCGACTTTCCATTCCCTTTTGGAAATGACTGTTACCTAAATTAAAGTATGCCTTTTTCTGTAGCTGAAGATCTTCACTTGTAAGCGCCTCGGTAAAGGCCTCAATGGCATCGGTATACATGTTATTTTTATAGGAACTGGCACCAAAATTATATTGTAATTCAGGGGAATGTGGCGAATTCTGCAGCTGCTGCCTATAATATTCAGCTGCCCCCAGATAATCTTCGGCTGCAAAGGCATCCTCCCCGGCAGAGGCTTTCGCCCCGGTGTGCCCAACGAGAAGCAACAACAGCACCAGAGCACTGATTTCTTTTTTCGTTTTTCTGGAGTTCATCAGGGTCTTTAAAAATGCTTGTTGGCCATTTTTCCTTGTCTCACCGAGTAGGAGCTCCAAAACAAGAAACACAAATGCCCCGGCAAGGGGCCACTCGAATCTATCAATGGCGACCTTGTGGCGTCGTTCGATAAGCTCCTCTTTTGGAATCAAAGAAAGTTTTTGCCGATAAATCGTCTCAAGCCCTTCCCCGGCATTGCCCAGAGGGGCATAGATTCCCCCCGTCACCTCCGCAATTTTTTTCAGAGTCATCTCATCAAGTTTAGAGGTAACATATTTCCCGGCACTGTCTTTAACAAAACCTTTTCCTCCTGGAAGCGGAATCAATTCTCCCCCACTTGTGCCAACACCTACCGTGTAGATGGTGAGCCCCTCCAATGCATATTTTTCGGCCGCAGCGGCAGCATCACCTTCAAGATTTTCACCATCGGTCAAAATAATGAGAATTTTATGATTGGCACCGTTTGTAAGAACGGTTGCAGCCGCCTCTATCACCCCCTCAATATTGGTTCCACCACGGGGGATGATGTCAGTTGAAACGGCAGAAAGTGACTGTTCAAAGGCCTCATAATCAATGGTAAGAGGGCACATAAGGAACGAACTTCCCGCAAACGGCAGAAGTCCAACCCGATCCCCATCCAGCTGCTGAACAAAATCAAGGATGGCAAGATGCGCCCTCTTGAGCCTGTTAGGTTTTATGTCTTCAGCAAGCATACTCCTAGACGTATCAAGGGCAAAAAGGAGATCTATACCTTTACGTTTCACATCGACCCATTCAACCCCATACTGGGGCCGGGCGAGGGCCGCAAAAAGAAAAAACACAGCAAGAAGCAACAGACCATTTTTATACCGTCTTCTGCTTCTTGAAACATTTTTCGTTAAGCGATCAATTAACTTCTGTGAGGCAAAATGAGCAAGAGCCATCCGCCGCTTTTTCTGCAACAGATGCAAGACTACAGCAAGTAAAAAGCAGCTAAAAAGTCCGACAATGAGCCAGAGTGGTTGTGCAAAAGTCATAGGAGCTCCCTTACGGCACACGCTTTCTAGACTGGTAGGTTTCCAGTCCAAGTAAAACGAAAATACAGAAAACCAGATAGGGAAAAAGCTCCCGGTAGTTCTCAAATTTCTTTATAGTTCTGGTCGTGGTCTCCATACTGTTGATTGCCTTGTAAATCTGAGCAAGAGACGCGGTATCTGTGGCTCGAAAGTATGTGGCCCCAGTCATATCAGCAACCTCCTTGAGGGTCTTTTCATCAATGTCCACCCTCACCCGGATCAGCTTTCTCCTGCCAAAGGCGTCAGTTACCGGTATTGGGGCTTCTCCCCTTGTTCCAGCGCCAATGGTATACACCTTGATGTCAAGTGTTTCAGCCGCCTCCGCCGCCACAAGTGGGGGGATACGTCCAGCGTTATTCATACCATCCGTGAGAAGAATCAAAATTTTCGACTTGGACTTTCGATCACGAAGCCGATTGATGCCACTACCTATGGCAGAGCCTATGGCAGTACCATCTTCGACCATGCCTATTTGTATTGACTCCAATCGCTTCCGAAGCCAGCTGTGGTCGAGGGTCAAGGGACTTACGAGGTAAGGACGGCCACCAAAGGCGAGCAAGCCAATGCGATCATTGGGCCGCTGTTCAATAAACTCATCCACCACTTTTTTTACCACCTCTAGACGGTTAGTAGGTTTTCCGCCCAGGGTAAAATCCATTGCCTCCATAGAGCCAGAAACATCAACAGCTAAAAGAATATCTATCCCCGAAGCCTCGATTTCGATATTGCTGCTGCCAATCTGGGGCCGGGCCACAGCAAAAATCAACAGGACAAGAGTTACGAGTCTTAAGAGCATGGCCAAATGTCCTGGCCGCGTTTTTTTAGCGGAGGCCAACTTACCCACAATGGAGGTGGTAGAGAACAGCAGGGCAGGGGCCTTGCCCCTTCTACCAAATAAATAAGCAACAACAGGTATCAGACAAATCAACCAAAGGAATTCAGGGTGTAGAAATCTCATTGTTCCCCCTCCATATCGCCAGGACTTGGACGGGTTGAGTTAACAAAGGTTACAACCGCTTGTTCCATTACCAACAGGTTTTGCTCATCCGGGATCTGATGGGCAAACTTTGCCATATCAGCCTGTTCAAGACAGCTCTGCAGCTCGCCCCTGTAGAGGCCAAGCTTTGTATCGGATGAATCTCTGAGACTACAGAGAAATTCTCCGGTGGTCTTTCGCGTGGTCTTAATGGCAAATCGTTGTTCGATATAATAACGTAAAATCTGTCCAGCCCTGTCCATATAAAGGCGTCCCTGTCCATTACTCTGATAGGTTTTAGCATCTTCAAGGTCGGCCAGCGCACGTTCCCAGGGCGGTATAACCGGTGCAACACACCTGCGACCTCTTCTTTTAAAAAACCAGAACACCAACGCGGCTACGACAAGCACAACAAGGACAGCTAGCAGAATATACAGATAGGGTAGACGGCCTTTGGTTGGGACAACACCATAAATATCGTAAAGATCAAGAGCTTGCCCTTGTCCCTGCGGCATCTGGGCCATCTGTGGCGTCTGCTGGCCACTGTTCTGAGCCATTGATTGAGGATTTTTCATGAGAGTCAAGGAACCCTCTTCAGCTCTTGCCCCATGTACATGTGCCATAAATGCCACCAGCAAAGCTATGATACATACACCTTTTTTCATAGGGCCCTCTTTTTTCTAGCTCTGAAAAAACTCAAGAGAGGGGGCAAATACGATCGATCTGTCCGCAGATCAAGAAGATCAATCCCCGCAAGGCGCATGCTCTTATGGATCAGTTTCTGTCTGATCCTTGCGATTTCACTGTATTCCCGCCGCACTTCAGGATCTGAGGTGTTCACTTCAACCTGTTCACCACTCTCGGCATCTTCTAAGGTAATCCAACCAACATCAGGAAGTTCATATTCTCTTGGATCGGACACAAAGAGGCTGATGAGATCGTGACGCCTGTTGGTTATCTGCAATTTAGGCTGCATGAGCTTTACTTCCTCCTCAAACTCACCTGGAAGGGCAAAGTCTGAGATAAGAAAGGAAACACATTTCCTCTTCATCACCCGATTTACAAAGTCGAGGGCGCCTTTAACATCGGTCTTTACTCCCTTGGGCTGAAAATATAGAATTTCCCGTATGATTCTCAGGATGTGGCCCCTCCCCTTTTTAGGGGGGATATACAGTTCGGTGGCGTCTGTAAACAATACCAAACCCACCTTATCGTTGTTACGCACCGCTGAAAAAGCCAAAACAGAACCAAGCTCTGCCATCAACTCCCGCTTAGAAGAGGTGGAAGAACCAAATTCCCCCGAGCCGCTGATATCAATCATGAGCATGATCGTCAGCTCCCGCTCTTCTGTGAATTTTTTGATATGGGGTATTCCGGTTCTAGCCGTTACGTTCCAGTCAATGGTCCTGATGTCGTCCCCCGGTACATACTCCCGGACCTCATCAAAATTCATGCCGCGACCTTTGAACACCGACTGGTAATTGCCTGCAAGACTGTCATTAACCAAGCGGTTAGTGCGAACTTCAATCTGACGGACTTTTTTTAGTATGTCCCTGGTAAGTTGAGTATCAATTGCTTGCATAGCTGCTAAGGAACCGGAACGGTATCAAGGATTTTGCGAATAATATCCTCGCTGCTGATTCCTTCCGCCTCCGCCTCATAGCTAATTCGCAGGCGATGACGCATCACATCGACCACAGCAGCCTTGACATCATCGGGGGTGACGTAGCCTCTGCCGGCGAGATAGGCAAGACATCGGGATACTGTTTTCAAACTTATCGTTGCTCTTGGAGAGGCACCGGTTTCGATATAATCACGCAGGTCAAGCTGATAACTTTGCGGATCTCTTGTCGCGTACACCAGGGAAACGATATAATCTTTGATTTTGTCATCCATATAGATCTGGTTGACCACACTTCGTGCCGTGAGAATGTCCTCGGGGGAGGCCACGGGGGTCACCAAAACTTCTGTATCCGTCTGATCAAATCCATCAAGAATCTTGCGTTCCTCTTCCCTTGTGGGGTAGCCAACCACAACCTTCAGCATAAAACGATCAATTTGCGCTTCCGGCAGTGGGTATGTTCCTTCCTGCTCAATTGGATTTTGCGTAGCAAGCACCAGAAACAACTCGGGCAGCTTAAAACTGGTGTCTCCAATGGTAACCTGCTTCTCCTGCATCGCTTCAAGAAGAGCCGACTGCACCTTGGCTGGGGCACGGTTAATCTCATCTGCCAATATGAGTGAGGCAAAAATCGGTCCCTGTTTTACCTCAAAGGTCGTCAGCTTTGGGTTATAAATCTGAGTACCCACAATGTCTGCTGGTAACATATCCGGAGTAAACTGAATCCTTTTAAAATCTGTCTGAATTGCCTTTGCTAAGGTTTTCACAGCAAGAGTTTTTGCAAGCCCCGGCAGGCCCTCAAGAAGAATATGTCCACCGGAGAGCAGGCCGATTAGAAGTCGCTCGATAAGATGCTCCTGCCCCACAATTACCTTGGCCAATTCATATTTCAGTGGAGCAATCCAGCCGGAACTGTTTTTAACGTCTTCGTTAATTTTTTGGATTGAGCTATACACATCAGATGTTTCCACGGGCAGTGTAGAAGCCGTTGGAGAAGAATGAGCTATCATAAGAGTTCCTTAGAGCTGTTAAATAAGAGTAATGTGCACTGTATTGAGTTCATATTGAAATACATTATAACTCCACTTTATTACCTGTCCCTTGCACTAACATTACAAAGCTGTAATGTTCATCTTTTATAGGTGTTAGCCCTTCCCTCAGGCCTTCCCGACCGCCTGCAAAACCCACAAAGTCCCAACCGACCTTTGCCTTTTCTCAAGAGCGTCACCATAGTAATTATTAAGCACTGTTGCCAATCGCCATCGAAAATGACCCCCAACTACGAAATAAAAAGTCTTTCACCGCTATAACTAAACACTCAAAGCAGATCACTGTCAGGTGTAACAAGGCAACACCCCCCTAAAGACAGGAGTAGCATGCAAACTGAACAACCGAACAGATCCAACATATACGATTTAAAAAGCCCGGTTCAAGTGGTTTCAAAAATCATGCACACCTCGGCTTTTCAATATTTCTTTAACAAGATTTCCCAGGCGGGTTTCCTCCTGCTCGGTTCAGCAATCATTGCACTTTTCTGGTCCAATATCGACGGAGAAGGGTACAAGAATTTCTGGCATCAACAACTGGCAATAAGTTTTGCCGGTGTAACCCTAAGTCACTCCCTCGTACATTGGGTAAACGATGGGGTTATGACCATCTTCTTCTTTACAGTAGGCCTAGAAATTAAACGAGAGCTTCTTGTAGGTGGCTTGTCGGACCCAAAACGCGCCGCTCTCCCCGTGGCGGCGGCCATTGGTGGAATGGTTGTTCCTGCACTCATTTATTTATACTTTAACCAGGGAACAGACAATCTTGCCGGCTGGGGTATCCCCATGGCCACAGATATTGCCTTTTCACTTGCGGTTCTCAGTCTACTGGGCCCCAAAATCCCCTTTGGGTTACGCCTATTTCTCACAGCTTTTGCCATCGTTGACGACTTAGGAGCCATCCTGGTTATCGCCCTATTTTACACACCATCCATAAATGTCTATGCCTTAGGGGGGGCGGCAGTTATTACCTTGTTTTTATTTATCATCAACAGACGTGGTGTACACCAGACATTTCCCTATGCAATTTTAGGGCTCTTACTCTGGTTTGCAGTCTCTAGCGCTGGTCTTCATGCAACCATTGCAGGCGTTATAACCGCCATGTTTATTCCTTCAAAAGGAAAATATAACACCGATATTTTCCTTGAAATGGTGGGAAGACGACTAGAGGAAATCAGCTGTCACGGAGAATCCTGCGGCCAATCAATTCTAGTTAACCGCAGTCACCTTAACGCGGTTCAGGACATCAACCTTGCCTGCAAAGAGGTCGAGACACCTCTCCAGCGCCTTGAGCACTCCCTCTCTTCCTGGGTTGGCTATCTCATCCTGCCTCTCTTTGCCCTGGCCAATGGTGGCGTATCCCTGGCCGCTATGCAACCACTCACCGCACTCACCCATCCGGTAACCCAGGGGATCTTTTTTGGCCTTGTTTTTGGTAAACCCCTTGGAATTTTCACCTTTACCTTCGTTGTGGCAAAGCTCCTCAATACTAAGTTAATACAAGGAACAACATGGACACAGATATTTGGTGTCAGTTTACTTGGTGGGATGGGCTTTACCATGTCCCTTTTTGTCTCAAATCTCTCTTTTAACGGTGGCCCCTTGCTGGAATACGCAAAAGTTGGCATAATGATAGGTTCATTTTTCAGCGCGGCTTTCGGCTATGCGCTTCTTCGCTGGGGGAAATAGGTCCGTTCCGGCACATTATTACACTTATGAATTATGGGACAACTGTACCTCAACGAATACGCAAAGCACCTCGTAGGCAAAAGAGTTTGCATTGGCTGTAGGGAAGGAATATTGCGTGATAATTTTGCAGAAATTATTGCAGACATCAAGTTTCTCACCCGAAAAGGAGTGCAGACGACGCTGTTTCACAATCTGCCCAATCGCTTTGCCAACCAGAAACTTCTTACCACCCTCGAGAAACGACTGCCGGAAACCAAGATAACCAGAATTGCACCAGCTGAAAATTTTTATGCCACCGTCCTTAGACAGCCGGAGGCTAAATTCAAGGTGATATTTCTTGAACGTAGATACCTGATAGACAACAAAGGCCATAAGATTAACACCCTTACCACAGGCAGTATTCGCGACTCTTTGGATGATTTTGCCAGTCGGATTGCAAATGTAAATTTCAAAGATACCATGAACCTTATCTGCAAAGCCATCGAAGCTGGGAACTCAGAACGAATCCACATTCTCCCTGCTCGAAAAAACAGTATCAAGCAGGAACTGTTCACAGTGGAAGGCTGCGGCACCATGATCGCCAACAACTTCAGCGAAACATTTCGTCGAGTTGAAAGCGATGAAGATGTAGCCATTGTCAACCGGATATTGGCCATGTACAGGCGGGCGGGATTTCTAAGACCACGGAGTAAAGATTACGTCAATCAACACCGCGATGATTTCTACGTAACAGAGATAGACTCGATTATCGTCGGCTGCGTTGAGCAAAAAGAAGTGGACGAGCGGACCATAGAACTCGGCGCACTAGCTATCTCGACCAAGTTCCGCAACCAGAGAATTGGGGTTTACACCGTCAACGCATTCATGGAGAGCATGGCCCTTAAGGGCTACTCCCGATTTATCTCCCTTACCCTCAATCCCAGGCTACAGGCATTGTTTTCTCAACTGGGCTTCGTCCAACAAAGCCCAGTTGAATATAGCAACAGACAGAACCAAAGCCCCGATGTTCAGATGTTTCTAAAGATACTCGACTGAAACTATTGATGATACGTGCATAGTCGCAGGTATCATCAGTTCAGACAGTGGTAGCACCACCGTATTTGCAATAACCACTCTTGGGCCATAGTTATTGCAAATAACCGAGCTAAACCAGAGCGGCGACCTCTGCAAAAACAGGATGCCCCTCACCGTGCTTTATAACATTCAAGACATCCGGTAATTTTTGCACCTGCTTGATAATCTGTTCGAGCTTCAACTCTTCATTGACCTGGAGCCACATTTTGCTCGTTAAACCACCGCCCAAAGGAATACAAATTATCCCCTCAAGATTATAGGCTCTTCTGGAAAACAAACCACAGATATGCGACATGACACCTGGATGATTATTGACGATTAATTCAAGTACAGCTATAACCGGTTTATCTTCAATCGCTTCCATTTCAGCCCCTTTATGACTCACATTTATCCGCATTACAGCCCCCTAACATTACACTATTTGAAGCCCCTGGAGGAACCATCGGATACACCTCTTCTTCCCTTCCTATAGGCACATTAATGAGGCATGGCCCCGGTTCAGCAAGCATAGTTTTAAGTAGAGCAGGTAGGTCACATCCCGGTTCAACATTCATCGCCTTCATGCCAAAACCTTTGGCAATCATGACGAAATCAATATCAATCTGAAAATCAGAAGCGAAAATATTTTTGTTATAAAACAGATTCTGTTGCTGACGAACAAGGCCTAACGAGTTGTTATTCAGAACAATAATCTTAACATTAACCTGCTGCTCTATTGCTGTTGACAACTCTTGGATATTCATCTGCAAACTACCATCGCCCGTAAACAGCACAACCTGTTTGTCCGGATGCGCAAGAGCCGCACCAATGGCAGCCGGCAGACCAAATCCCATGGTTCCAAGACCACCGGAGGTTAGCAACTGCCTTGACCTCTCAAATGGAAAAACCTGGGCCACCCACATCTGATGTTTGCCAACATCGGTGGATACAAAACTACCCTCCTCTAAAAGTTCTGCTATTTTAAGAATCAGACCATACGGTTTTTCCGGCACAATGGCTCCGGGGGAAGTCATCGGATACATCTCCTTTAACAGTCCAATCTGCTTACACCATGCAGTTCGATCATTTTCAGCAAGAAGCGGAATAAGTACCTTAAGGGATGCCTTCACATCTCCCACAAGAGCAATATGGGCAGTTTTCAGTTTGGATACCTCACTTGGATCAATATCCATATGAATAACATTGGCACCGGGACAAAATTCGGCAATTTTACCGGTGGCCCGGTCATCAAATCTTGCCCCCGCAGAAATAAATAGATCACAGTCCTGCAAGGCCATATTGGTGGAACGTGCGGCATGCATACCTAACATTCCAAGGGCTAAGGGGTGATTCGCCGGCAGTGAACCCAATCCCATAAGCGTCATTGTTGACGGAATCCCACCCTTTTCCGCGAAGATTTTAGCCTCCCCCGCAGCACCGGCATGAATGATGCCCCCACCCAGGCAAAGGATTGGTCGTTTTGCACGGTTAATCATGTCAGCAGCTGCACGCAATGCTTCTATATTCGCTGGATTTTCGTCTTTTCGCACCCCAGGATCTGGCCATTGTTCAAAGGATATTTGGGCCGCCTGAACATCCTTGGGCACATCGATAAGAACGGGCCCAGGCCGACCTGATAATGCCAACTCAAAAGCCTTGGGAATAATTGTTAGTAGTTCTTCAACCGTCCGAACCAGAAAGTTATGTTTGGTGATAGGAATTGACATGCCATAGGTATCCACCTCTTGAAAAGCATCTGTACCAATAAGAGATGAAGCGACCTGCCCCGTAATACAAACAACAGGAATAGAATCAAGGTAAGCATCTGCAATGGCGGTGAGTACATTTGTAGCACCCGGACCTGAAGTGGCAAAACAGACAGCCGCCCTACCCGTCGAGCGAGCGATCCCTTGCGCCACAAAACCAGCACCCTGTTCATGACGACAAAGAATATGCTGTATTGCTGTGGACCGACAAAGAGCGTCATACATAGGCAGGTTGGCCCCTCCCGGAATACCAGCAATCCTCTCGATGGACTGCCGCTCCAGCAGTTTAATTATGAGCTGGGCACCATTCATTGTATTCATTCTATCCTCCGTAAAGTTCTTTTGAGCTGGCAGTCTCAAGAGCGGAGGCATAAAAAAACCCCCGCTGGCGGAGCGCCAACAGGGGTTTAACTACTTATTTTACTTCAACTTATCCCCTCATGGCACACCGCCTTCAACCTTTCGGACCACGACTAGCACACTGACGACCAGTGCGATGTTAAGAAGTAGATTCGAAATAACGGAAGAAATTGAATGCATTTTAGTAAGGGCTTTTTTTATATAATTTTATGTTTTTTGTGACCACTAATTAATTTGATAGCAAGTTTTTACAAAAGGGTCAAGAACTTTCGGTACAGTAAAGAACCATTCCCACGCCAGGCAATAAAGAAACGCCCGTGCAATTGGCAGAGATGACCGTGAAACAATTAAAACCTATATGAGATAGCAACATGGTGCATATTCAGACTGGCGTTATAGTCGTAAATCCCTGCATTTGACTGATGATAATAATTATATTCAAATCCGAAATGTTTACCAATTAGCACTACAACACCCGTCTTTGCTGAGAAAAAAAGTGGCCCGCCGAGGTTGTGCTCTGCAAATTCTGTCTCACCCATCATAACCCCCAGGCCTAAACCAAAATGAAAATGAAACGCCCCACCCGGGCTCAGCATCACCTGTGGCATAAATGCCATTCTCCCTGTCGCTGAGGTCTCTGGATCTGCATCATCGATAACAGCGCCAGCGAACTCCAGGGCCGTTGCAAGTTTCCAGCTGGGTCCAAGATCTTTTTGATAGGAAAGCGGCATTCGATAAAACAGCTCTAACTGACCAATATCGTCATTTCCTCGCAATTCGTGGCCATAGCCAACACCCAGCACCCCCTGAGCCCCAGAGACGACAGCAGCCCCGGCCATAAACCAAAGTAGACAACCAATAATTATAATTTTAGCATTATTCATAATCTATATTCATGCGTTTTTTAGATTACCAACATCATTGCATACAGACGGTATTATTGACTACATACAGCCATAGTCCAAGCAACAGTCGTACCCACCTGCACCATTCAGAGATCTATCCTTCACGTCCATCGACCTGTCATTTTCTTGCGGAACTTATGCTCCACAAAACCGTCTCTCCGGTAGCAAACGATTCCAGCATATAATCATCTTACTTTAGGCTAAGATGTAATATAGTCAAAAATTTTATTATAAAATATTGCTAATTTTTTTTGATAGGCAGCAAGTGAATAGCTTTCTTCCGCTACCTTTTTCCCAGCGGCCCCTAAAGAACGGCGCAGTTCAGAGTCACTAAGTAAAGACCGAATACCTTTTGCCATCCCCTCCCGGCTTGGTGGGACGAGACAGGAAATTTCAGGGGTAAGAACTTGAGTATGGGTAGACAGGTCTGTGGCCAAAACCACCTTACCTGAACCAAGGTATGAATAGAGCTTCATGGGAGTATTATTTCCCTTAACACGGGGGGAAAGAAGTATATCCGCCTGGCCAAGATAACAGCCCAACTCATTGATGGAACGTGGCCCACAAAAATAAATACTCTTTGCGATACCAAGGCCTTCAGCTAATTCTATATACTGCGTTATCGTCTTTTCCGTACCACCAATAATTACAATGTTGCCAGAGACTCCTTGCTCCAACGCCAACTGAAAGCCAGCGAACAAGAGGTCGATGCCCTGATATCCCTCCAAATTCCCTACATAAAGCATTATCGGGCCAGAAATATGATATTTTTCGCGCAGATTATCCCCGACAACAGGGGCATCATCTATCAGGCTGATATCCTCCAGACGAGCAATGATTTTTCCAGGGGCATACGACAGGGCAATATCCTCTAAATCTCGACAGACAGCCACAACTCCACAGCTATACTTAATGGCCGTTTTTTCAAAAAACTGCAAAATAGAACTGATATATCGTAGACATGGCAGCTTTTCAATAAGCTGTTGGGCAAGCGAAGAGTCCATATCATAGATGTAGGGTGTACCGAAAATCAAGGTATACACCATTGCAAGAAACACGGACTCTTCTACGGCATGCACCAGGCTATATCGATAGCGGCGCATGAGAGAAAAACCTTTAAAAAACATGAAGAAATCACAGACTATTTTCTTCCAGGAAATGGATGGAGGGATGTTATGAACCCCCCAAGGGGCATATGTTCTATGGATTGTAACACCTGGTATTTCCAGATTAAGTCCCTCATGAAAGACCAGTAAATGAACATCATATCCGAGCCTTACAAGCTCTTCAGCAAGGAGCTTCACCGCGATTGGTGTGCCTCTGTCCTGAAAAAACGGCTGGGGAGCCATAAGTAAGATGCATTGTTGAGACGTATCAGTTTTTAACACCGCTGCTTCCTTTTGTGAGTAACAATATAGACAAGTCTCTACTCAGCTCTATCGCTTCTGAGAATAATAGGAGAACCCAAGAGTTGAGTGGCACCTGTCATACGAAAGCAACTCTCCATCGCGCTGGAAATCCTTCGATTATTCAACTTACGATGGATAACCATCGGACAGAGAAACTGGGGCCTAAAAATCGGTTTTTGAAAACCATTTCTGCCTAATTCTTTAGCCAATTCTGCACGACAAAAGAGATTAAAATGTCGAGTATTCCCCTCCATCTGCTTCTTCATATGAAAGAAATGGTCATACAAAATATTTACCGAACGTCTATCAGCATAATCAAACAGCACACAATATTTTGCCACTCTGGTAAGCTCTGCAATAAGTTCCGGCCATCGGTCTACGTGGGAGAGTAATCTAAACGAAAGAACAACATCATAGGACTTATCTGCGAATGGTAGATGTAATGAATCACAGGTCTTGTATTCAAAATCAACCTGGGGAATACATTGAGCCAACCGGTCTTTACAACAGTCATCACTGCCTGTAACCGTCACGTCATAACCATGTTGTATGAGAGGGGCCGCCAGTTGGCCGTGCCCACCACCCACATCTAGAACTGTTGCCTTTGGATAATCGCTCAACAATGAAAGAGCGACCTTTGTCTGTTTATCAAGAAAATACGCCCCCGCCACTCCACTAAAACGAGAAGCATAATCGGCTGATGCTGTCTCAATATCTGCTGTTTCTAAAAACATTTCCCCATCCCATTCATAACTCTTAAAGAAGTGCAAACTTCTGTTTTACCCTGCTCATTTGTGCAAGTATATCCTTTTCCGACCAGTCCAGCTCCCTTGCCATAACCCCAGCAATTTTTCTCAACACCGTTGCATCCGGCTCTTCGGCGGCTCCTATATTAGAGCGCCTGAATATCACATCTGACAAGGAAACAGCCATTTCATCATGGATAAAATACTCCAATTCAGCCTCCAGCATCGGCGGCTCAACACTCAGCCACAACGGGGCTTCCAATGGACTATCGATCCCCTTAACCAGATACTTTACAACAGACCTCCAATCCGTACCGTACGCCTTTTCCAGGTATAGCTTAATCCGTGGATACTCATCACCTAGTTTCTGTATTAGGGGGCCAAGATCGACATTCAGCGGTGGCCTCGTAACATATGACCCACAACTCCTACTGTCTTGTGTATCATTTTTGCAAAGTATCTTAACCATATCCAGAGCAATAACAGGAGCCGTGGTGTATTTCACACCTTTTATGGAATAAACCCCTTCCAGCTGATCACTGGCTTTATGCTCAATTATTTTTGACGACTTATCCAGTTGAACCGAGTCCTCTTCACTATTACCGGCCTCATCCATCGGTAGTAGCCCAGCATGATAAAAGCTTATATCGTCAAGGGAAAGGTCGCCATCAGGATACACTTTATTGATGTCATCCAAAAACTTTTGCAGCTCCTCTCTTGATAATGCAAACTCATCAGCCTTGCCCTGGTACGCGCTATAGGTGGTTCCCACCATGGTATATTTATGCCGCCATGGGACAAAAAAGAACAATCGCTTACCCCGCTTGATCAGCGCATCTTTATCGACAAAAGAGGTATACCCTTCCAGGCCCACTGCGTATTTCTTAAACAGTTGCTTTTTAACCACAATATTTATAGCAGTCGCCCATTTCTGCGCACCAAGATCAGAGCTATCGCCCATCAAAGTTGCCAGCCATGGCCCTGCAGCATTAATTACTTTATCACAAGAAATACGTGTTTTATCGCCGTTTTCAAGCAGATCCTCTGCCACAACTGCAGTAACTTTGCCATTGTCTGTCTCAATATCCACAACCTCTGTATAATTAACAGCCACAGCACCATAGCGTACTGCTTCCTTAATATATTCCAGGACGAGACGTTCCGTATTCTCTGCCAATGCATCGTACCAAACAGCACCACCGGTCAAGCCCTTTTCTGCCACACCGGGCACGGCCCACTTCACCTCACCAAGATCAATTGATTTTCCCAGAGAAAGTCTATTTTCAGTCGACAAACCAACATTTTTATCCCAAGCAACCAGGTCATATATACCAAAGGCAAGCCGCATCATCTCACGCCCTTTCAGTCCATGACCATAGGTCGGCATAAGACAAGCCAGCGGTTTAACCAGATGTGGAGCAAACTGCATCATCGATCTTCTGGAAAGGATCGACTCCCTCATCCGCTTTAAATCACCGTGCTGTAAATAGCGAATACCACCATGGATAATCTTCAAACTATTTGCGGAGGTAGAATGGCCAAAATCCCCTTTTTCCAAAAGAGCCACGCTAAAGCCAGCCTTTACCGCTTCGAGTGCAATTGTTGCGCCGTGTATTCCTGCACCAATAACAACTACATCAAATTTCCTGTCGCCCAGTACGCTTACATTTCTTTTCATTTATCGCTGTCCTCCCAAGGAGAAAATCTATTTTTTCAGCCTTAGGGCTACTTGATTTTTAAAAAACAAAAGAGGACAACACTGCCTCCCATATGGTGTTAACTCAATTTGAGAGTTTTTCAACTGATCTCTTAGAAAGGTTGCTGGCCGTTCCTGCGGGCAGTCACAGTCAATAAAAGCTCCAAACTGGCCTACTTTACCCTCTTCTGCAGCCAGGGGCAGAGGGTCGCTACCCGACAACAACCTGCTTGCGACAGCCTTCCCCTTAAAAAGAGAGGGCCGGGGCCATATAGACGGTCTGCCACCACTATCTCCAAGATAAAACAACTCATTGCTGTTCAGCGTGTAATCTGCAAGAACCTTCCCCCGCGTCCCCATCCACTTTCCGGCTCCCCAAGGACAAACGGGAATCCCCCCTGCCTGGGCCACCGTATCAACACAATCTTCCAGCGTCATGCCGTCCTCAAACTCCTGCTCCGTCATGAGTGCCAGTATTTCTAATTTTTCTTTGGTGATAAGTTGTCGGCCAGCTGCAACGATAAGTCGCATGGAAGGAAAATTGTCATGAAAAACAAAGAGCGAATACGCCTCATCACTCTCTTCTACTCTCCATGAAGTTGGCAGAGAACCACCGCCTGACCTGGCAATCTCTTGTAGTTTTTTGAAATAGTGCACACCACCTGCTTCGGCAAGTAGCATGAAAAAGGTTACAGAAGACTCACTTTTCAGCTTCGCCCCCGCAGTGGAAAAATTTTTAAACGCCGCAGCAAAAAATATTTCCAGATCATAACAATCATAAATATGGGTATGGCCATCAAACAAAATCATACGTTTTATCTCTTTTTTGGGGAAAACGTGGAACCTCGACCCATCCCAACAAGGTCAAAACGGAAACAGTATCTTTCAACACCCTGAAAACATTGCAGTCTCATTAAAAGACATACACAATGTACATAGCAAAAATAAGTATCTAAACATAAATACCACAAACTCAATAATTGGACCGCCTAAACTCCACACAAAAAAAAGGCTCCAGCCAACCGCTGCCATAAAAAAAGGAGCAGACATCCGATACTGACCAAAAACAATACGCAGCCCTACACTCGTCCCTCAACAATGTCCCGGCCAAATTGGACCGCCCGTAGAACTTCCTCCTGATGCTTAAGGACCGCTTTTTTAGCATCCACACCCTTCACCACAAGCTCTCCTCCATACTCTACATCCACAGCGTCATAGATATATTTTGTGGTCAAGATACTGCAATCAAATATTTTTTGCCCCTTTGTCGCCGCCGTTGAGATAAGATACCCCTTCCTCCCTTCTCCCTGACGAAAGCGTTCTTTGAGTAGATATTTCCTTGCCCAAAGGGCCTGCATACGATCACCAAATATTTTACACTGAGCAGACAAGCCATAAAAATAAACGGGGCTAACGAGTAAGATTCGATCCGCTTGATCCACCGCAGCATAGAGTGGTCTCATATCATCTTTGACAACACAAACCCCACTTTTGTCACAACCTCCACAGCCCTGACATGGGCGAAGACTCAAGCCATTTAGGTACACATAGTCTACGGTCCCCCCGCCCTCCTCAATCGATTTACCAACAAGACGAGCAAGGGTATCACTATTGCCACCCTTTCGTGGACTTCCCAAGAGCACCAGCATTTTCATTCTATTCCTCCTTTTTTGTGAGTAAACAGACTTTTTCTCTATCTTTTTAATGGAGTCGATTGGACTTTAGCTTCAGCTTTCAGTAGAATAATTGATAGACTTTCCCAACCTGGGCCATCAAGCGAAGCCACTAAACATCAATAACTTACCGGATACTTACGCCAAGATAATTGACACAAAACTAATTACTATTACATTGCATTTGCAACATCAACTAGTTGTTAAACTCATTATATCCGAATAAAGGAGATGAAAATGGTATCACCTAAAAAGTTAACAGGTATTGCAATTGGTACAGCCCTTATGCTCACCCTCTCCGCTGGAAGT
Organism: Desulfotalea sp.; assembly: GCA_002733995.1. Classification (GTDB taxonomy): domain Bacteria; phylum Desulfobacterota; class Desulfobulbia; order Desulfobulbales; family Desulfocapsaceae; genus Desulforhopalus_A. Next base: position 93,489 of record NVXR01000003.1, read on the forward strand.
TCCTTTTGTGAAGAAAAAAGCGGCATGGCAACTCTCACCGAAACGGCCAAGCTAGCAAGCTCCATGACAGACAAAGGTTCTCTTGCAGACATGATCAATATCAACAAGGCTAGCCCCGAAATGCTCTCTGCCATCCCTGGAATCGGACCAAAGATAAGTGAGGCTATCGCTACCTACCGAGAGGCAAATGGTTCTTTTACCAAGATAAAAGATCTTCTCAACGTTGACGGTATCGACATGGCTCTTCTAGAAAAGATCAAACCTTTTCTTAATTTCTAACTCGGGCAACTAGCCAATAGGCCGAAACAAGTCCCCAAAGGCCTCTGTTCACTCTCTCCTGATAGCTTGGTAGATTTACTGCTGTCAGGAGTAAGGCTCGATACTCAACCACCTTTACTCTTCGCTTGCGACAACCTCCTCCCGCCTACAGCTATCCCCCAATCGCACCATTCCAGACCTTGCCTTGGCTTGGCTTGGCTTGCAATACAGCGGCACATATCTCTATTATTTTATAACACCTTGGCATAGGCGTAAATAGTTTCAGGAAAAAAAGATAAAAGCCCAATAGGGGAATGATATTTTCTACGACAAAGAAGCACTGGAGAGATCGTTACAACTACATATATGAACATCCCAGGCAGTAGATACCTGGACAGACAACGATAACAAAGACCTGGGGTAAAGAGGTCTACAGAAATACGGCTTGAGGAAAACCACAGAACAACGAAAGGAAACAGCCGATTCTACAAAAAGAAAAAACGGCTGTAACAACAACAGAAGCCACTCTTAGGCGTTTAACACCTCGGCAATGGCATCACAAACATAGTCAATGTTTGAACTCGTGAGACCCGCAAGATTAATTCGCCCACCACCAACAACATAGATTGCCTTATTATCTCTTAACCATTTCACAATTGAGTCAGAGAGACCACTAAAAGAAAACATGCCGCGTTGGCTAGTGATATAGGAAAAATCTTCCTTTACTCCACGCTTTACAAGCCCAGCAACCAGCGCTTCGCGCATGGCCTTAATTCTCTCTCTCATTGTTGTAAGTTCAGCCAACCACTGCTTGTGCAACTCTTCGTCGGACAGGATGAGCGCGACAACAAGTCCACCATGTGCAGGCGGATTAGAATAAATGACCCGGATAGTGGCTTTAAGGTGACTCATGGCCACTACAGCCTCTTTAGCAGAAGGACTGACCACGGTCAAAGCGCCACATCGTTCGTTGTACAAGCCAAAGTTTTTAGAAAATGAACTGGCAACAAAGAAATCCACACCGGTTGCAGCAAATTCTTCCACTGCGCATCTATCCTCGTTAACACCGTCTCCAAACCCCTGATAGGCAAAGTCAAGAAAGGCGATCCAGCCCTTTTCTTTGCCAAGAGCTGCAACTATTTTCCACTGCTCACAATTTAAATCAACCCCACTTGGATTATGACAACAGGCATGTAGCAGTACGATATCTCCAGAAGGAACAGTCTCAAGACTTGCTATCAACGCTTCAAAATCGACACTCTTGGTCGTGGGATTATAATAATCGTAGGTGGCAAGCTCAAAGCCTGCGGTTGTGAATATCCCTTTATGATTAGCCCAGGTAGGATTAGAAATCCACACCTTGGCCGTCGGCTTAAATTTTTTCAGTAACTCGCCACCAACCCGCAGGGCACCAGTTCCACCAGGAGCATGGGCGGTTACAGCACGGCCCGTTTTGATAACTTCACTGTCTGCACCAAAAAGTAGCTTTTGTACTTCACGACCATAAAGCGGATCCCCGGAGATAGGCAGGTAACTCTTGGTAACCTCCTCACTCAGGAGAATCTTTTCAGCCGCTTTGACACATTCCAGAATGGGAGTCGTACCCTTTTCATCCTTATATACACCAACCCCAAGATTCACCTTCTGGGGATTTGGATCATTCCTGAACGCGTCTGTTAATCCTAGAATTGAATCAGCCGGAGCAGCCTCAATTTTTTGCCACATATCTTCCTCCATTTATGGATAATTATTTAAGAAACGAAACAAACTAAATACATACAATCATTTCCCCCTGTCAATAAGAATCACAAAACACCACAGTATAGTCATTACCTATGGATATAAAAGGGGGGAACCGTTTGAGCGGCTGTATACAAAAGAAACCTACTGGAACGGCCGCTGATACAGCGCGTTAAACCGAAGAAGAGATGCTGCAAAAACCGGGAAGACTCCTATTACCAACAATCATCCCGGTCTTTATATACTACCGCTTACTTCTCGCGCTTATAGGGCCAGGCGACGATACCACCTTCCATAACCCGCACATTGGTGTAGCCAAGATCATTGAGGACAATTGCGGCTTCATAACCACGTAGACTTATCTTACAAAAACACACAATTTCACTATCTTTGTCCTTTGGAAGTTCTTCCAATCGACCTTTTAAAGCACCGAGAGGCAGATAATGCTCCCCTATGCCCAAACGCAGTACTTCAAATTCATCTGGTCCTCGTCCATCGAGATAAAAGACATTCTCTTTACGGGAAATCTGTCCCATCACCTCTTCAGCACTGATGCCCTTGAGCCTGCCCTTTATCTTGTTCTGCACGATGTGGGCAGAGGCAATAAAATGGTCAATAGCAAGGGAATATGGTGGAGCATATGGAAGATCGGCACAACAGAGCTGATCGAGTGTCAATCCACCCTGGATAGCCATTGCTGCCGTTGCCAGTTGCCTGCTCACATCCCCATTACCAACACATTGGTAACCAATTATTTTGTTTGATTTTGTATCAATTACAATCTTTGAAATCAAAAGCTTCGCACCCATAAAGCCGGGCTTATCAGGGCTTGCATTGACAACCGTTTCCACAGCATCAAAACCGTTCTTCCTAGCGGTATCCTCACTCACCCCAGTCGCACCTGCTGCAAAATCAAAAATTTTGCAAATAGCGGTATGAATGGTCCCTGGAAAAGAAATAGTGTTACCTAGGGCAATATTTTCGCCAACAACCCTACCTTGCAGATTCGCGAGATCTCCCATGGGGGCAAGAGATTGTTGGCCGGTGATTAGATTTTTGACTTCAACACAATCCCCAGCGGCATAGATATTCGGGTCAGAGGTCATCATAAACTCATCGACCACAACGCCGCCCAGCTTACCTATTGTAAGCCCAGCATCCGCAGCAAGTTTCGTGTTAGGCACAACCCCCGTTGCAACGACAGCAACCTCACAGTCAAGCACAGAACCATCACGCAACATAACACCGGTTAGTTTCCCGTCTTTCCCCTTAAAACATTCCAAAGCCGTTTCTGTGAGGATCTTAACTCCCTTGCTCTTCATATGGTTAGCAGCAAGTTTTGCCATCTGTGGATCAAGAAAAGCAAGGATGTCGGAAGACATCTCCACAAGTGTCACCTCAATGGAAGAATTAACCAATGCTTCACAGACCTCTACCCCAATAAGCCCGCCACCAATAACCACAACATGGCTTGCCTTTTTTTCGGCTACCACTTGGTGGAGAAAATCAGTGTCTGCCATGGAAACCAGGGTAGTCACCCCACTTAGATCTTTACCAGCCACAGGAGGTACTTTGGCATTTGCACCGGTGCAATACACCAGCTTGTCATATTCAACAACAGACGACACTCCTGTTTTCACACCCGTACAAAGAACACGCTTGTTCTTCCTGTCTATCTCAACGGCCTCAAGCTCTGGCAAGGCTTTTATGTTTTTAGTTTTCTGAAAAAATTCAGGTCCTCGTACTACTCCGGTGGGCGTTGCTAGGAGCGCATTTCTATTGTCAAACACTCCGCCGACGTAGTAGGGATATCCACAAGACGCCATGGAAAGTTCAGGGTCCCGCTGAATTATTGTTATTTCCGCTTTCTGATCCAGTCTACGGGCCTTTGCTGCAGCTTTAGCACCAGCGGCAGAACCTCCGATTACTACAATTTTTTTCGCTTGCATATCAATTCCTCAATTTTAAACTACGACAATGTGTCATATTGTTCATATGCCAACAACAAGAACCCTACTCTGCTCTTTTTTATTAAAAATGTCAAAATGAAATTGGAAATAAACGAGCACAGAGTAGATCGATCCCCCCGCCTGTAACCAAAAGGAAGGCATCCTTTGCCATTGTTATTCAGGCCACTACGGTCAATGACTATTTCGTAAACAGAGCAATGCGGAGGAGTTAGTATCTGTCCAAAAACGAGATTTTGCGGCAGGAAGAATTTTCATTGCCCTTTGGGACAGATACGAATGAAGCAGTCTTGACGCTGCCTGGATATTATGCAATATCGACATTCATTTTCAACAGTTCTGGTTTCTTACCTATAACAACAAGGACATCACCATTCAAAAATGTCTCATCAGGCCCTGGGTTGAAGACCATCTTGCCAGATTTTCTCTTTATGGCAACGATGATCACCCCATATTTTTGCCGCAACTTACTGCCCACCAGAGTTGCACCTTCAATTGGAGAACCTTCATTAATTTGAGCTTCTTCAATCTGCAAATCAAGTTCCTCGTTCATCATCACCTGCTCAAGAAAGTCAATTACAGTCGGTTTATGGATAATCTCAGCCATCCTTTTACCACCTATCTGATACGGGCAAACCACTTTGGAGGCACCCGCCCGAAGCAATTTACTCTTATTGCTTTCATCCGAAGCCCTGGCCAAAATAAAGATATCCGGACGAAGCTCTTTAGCAGATAGGGAAATAAACACATTATTGGCATCAGAACTCACAGCAGTAATAAGACCAACAGCCCTTTCCAAACCAGCTTCCACAAGCGTTTCATCCAAAGTAGCATCCCTACAAAGATAGAGAATATTTGCCGCTTCCAGTGAAGCGACCCGCTCCGGATCATTATCTAACACAATAATGGAAAAGCCAGCTGCCAGTAATTCGTCTGCTATAATAGAACCAATACGGCCATAACCACATATAATATAGTGACCTTTTAGGCCGGCAATTTGTTTTTCCAACTTCCTTCTCCCAAGAATTTTTCGCAACTCACCTTCAACAACAATACGTGCAACCTGACCAAGGGTATAGGTTAGTAGACTAATACCCAGAATAATTATGATAATTGTAATTCCACGCCCTATGTCGGAAAGCGGCCTGACCTCGGAAAAGCCAACAGTACTTATAGTAATAAGCGTCATATAAAATGCTTCAAAGGGTGGCATACCCTCAAATATGACATAGCCACCGGTACCAAAGCCTATGGTGGCTATTAATAAAAATAGGGCGATTCTTAGTTTGGGATAATCCATGGGGTAACCGGGTCTCATTCTTCGGAACTACTTTATACATCCTGTCGTTTACACCCACCTACTTACCATGGACGAGGATCCGCTACCAGCAACATTACAGAGAAGTAGGCTCCTACACACTCTCCACAAATATATTGCGACCCACATAACTTTGCGATAGAATGCAGACCGAATTTACGTAGCGTACATGAACACATTTTTTTATTGGTGAAAACAATGAGCAACAACTATCTGCGTGTTGAGAAAATAGGCGGAACAACAATGTCCCGTTTTGGAGACGTACTGAAAAACGTTATCCTCAAAGATAAATCTGATATCTTCAACAGAATCTATGTCGTTTCTGCCTACTCCGGGATCACCAACGAACTGCTTGAACACAAGAAAACCGGCATGCCAGGTATCTATCAGACCTTTATCCATAACGAGAAATACGAGCCCGCAATGCTCAACCTGCAGAAAAATCTTTGCGCCATTAATGCCAATTTTGCGGACATCGGACTTGACACTACAAAGGCCGATAATTTCATCTGTGAACGTATTGCATTTACCGTAGACATCCTCAGATCAATGGATACTGTCCTCGGCTCCGGCTACGTCATGCGCCGTGAGCTCCTGCTGGCTGCAAGAGAGTTGCTTGCCTCATTGGGAGAAATGCACAGTGCTTTTAACACCAGCAATATCTTGCAAAATCTTGGTTACAATGCCACGTTCGTTGACCTTAGCGGCTGGCATGACAGACAAGAAAGAACTATTGACGAGAGAATCCAGGAAACCTTCCAACATATCGACCCATCAACAACCATCTGTATTGCCACAGGATACACCAAAGGAACAGAAGGAATCATGCGGGAATTTGACCGAGGTTATTCCGAGGTTACATTCTCTAAGATTGCTGTAATTCTTGGGGCCGTAGAGGCGGTTATCCACAAGGAATACCATCTCTGCTCCGGAGATCCAATGATCATCGGTGAGGAAAACGTTCATCCGATCTGTAACACAAATTTTGATGTTGCCGACCAGCTTGCAGATGTTGGCATGGAAGCAATACACCCCAAAGCAACTAAACCCCTCGAACAAGCGGGGATATCAATCAGAATAATGAATGTCTTTGACCCCAATCACAGCGGCACTCTTATAACAAAAGACTATATCTGTCCCCAATTGAAGACAGAGGTCGTCACCGGTTCTGACTCTGTGATCTCTATCGCAATTCATGACACAAAAATGGTGGGTGAAGTTGGCTTTGATTTGAATATCATGAAGGTCCTGCAAAAACATGGGATCAGCTACATCAATAAGGCCACTAACGCCAATACCATTGATATTATTATTACTGAAAAATGTCTGACAGACGCTCTTTTAAAAGATCTAAGAGCTCAGTTTGAAGTAGTTACCGTCCAGGAAATGGCCATTGTCTGCGCCATCGGTTCTAACATTGCAAAGCCGGGTATCCTGGCAAAAGCCACCAAAGCCCTAGCTGATGCCCATATCAATATTCTGACCGTCTCCCAAACCTCACGGCAGACCAATATGCAGTTTACTGTGGATAGGGATAACTTTGTTCTGGCACAGAGAGCCTTGCACCAAGCCCTTTGTGCAGAGGACGAATAAAAGCATTACTCTTTCACGCCCCTCCTAACCCGCATGGGTAATACGGGCTACTACCTAAAAAATGGTAGTGGGGGGGCTCTTTTACTCCAACACACTCACCTGAACGTCTTCTGACATTGCCACAAGTTCAGCAGCGATGACTTCGCCTTCCGTAGCTTCTGACACAACAAGAGATAAGTGAGCAGAAAACACATCACCAATCCCCTCCATAGCAAACCGCTTACACACCATATTGTCGACACCGATATCCAGATTAGCAAGAATATTATTCAGGTCACCAGTGAGCCCCGGACGATCTATACAGTCCACCACAACATGGAGAGTCTTTCTCTCTTTCTGCACAACTCGAGTCACGGGTGAATAGACAAAAATGAGTCCAGGAAATTTTTCCGCCAGGACGGCTTTCAGATCCGCTTCCTTTGTGCTATGAATCACAACACTCATTATAGCTGCAAACCGACCTTCAGTTTTTATCACCTTACTTGTCAGCCATTCCCCTCCGTAGCTCCTGGTAACTAAAGACAGTGACGTTAAAACACCCGGGGCCTCCTCACCGAAAACAGTTGTAACATAGTGACTTATCACAGTTTTCACCTGTTTATAAAAGTAACTATTCAGCTAACCTTCCAACACCGATTAAGCCAGTGCCTGTAATTATTTATCAGCGCTTCAGCTCCATTTAATTTGGACGTTGAAGCAACACAAGTGCTACCTACGAAGTAGCACAATGGACGTGGTTGGAATACTGCTGAATGGTTACTATATAAAATTCATATTACTGTTTGCCAACATGACAGAATCAGGACACAATGATCCTAGTACACCTCCGACGCTACCCCTTCGTGGCTCGCAAAAATCATCAATACCAGCCTATAGCCCCAACAAAAATATCCGCCACAAACTGTCTCTGTGGCGGATATCGTACAGCAAAAAAACTTCTCTATCCCTACAGCAAATCGGCTAAATCAGGCAGTAACATCCCCTTCTTTAGTCCGTGCCTCTGGCCAGCGACGCTCAACCATCTCATCGGTTGAATAATCCGGCAAGAGGATGGGTGCTATGGATGGATTTTTAATTCCAGCATCGGCCAGTTCTTTTTCAAACTTGACAACATGATCAAGACTCAATCCCTTGAGCTCAACCCCACCCTTTACATAGTTTGCCGCACTGACTCCTGCACGACGACCAAAGGTGATGATGTCCTGCAGGCTATTTCCCATCAGCCTGTTTTCTCCATGCACTCCACCAATCGCCTCACCGGCAGCATAAAGACCAGGAAGAACGGTTTCAGTGTCGCCATTGACACTAATACCACCATTCTGATAGTGCAGAGTCGGGTAAACCAGCATCGGTTGCTTACTGATATCTATTCCATGGCGCTCAAATTGAATAAATTTTGCAGGCAGCTCTTTACGTACAGTACCAGGTCCATGGAGTTCCTCAATCATAGGTGAATCAAGCCAGAGACCAACCCGTCCTGTGGGGGTTATGATTCCCTTGCCTTTTTCCATTGCTTCGCAGATAAGTTCTGCCGATTCTACATCCCGGGGCTCCAGAGGAAAACAGAACTGCTCACCATCAATATTAAGCACATGGGCACCAAGACCACGAACTTTCTCGGTGATCAGCAAACCAACATTTTGTTCAGGATATGCAACTCCGGTGGGGTGGTACTGGGTTGAATGCAGAGATTTGTTACCAACACCGGCACGGTACGCCATAACCACTCCGTCCATGGTTGCACCGTAATGATTTGTCGTAGCAAAGCCCTTGATGTGTAAACGACCAAAGCCACCGGTTCCAATGATAACCGCCTTGGCTTTAACAATAGAAAACTCCTTGGTTTCCATATTGTGCAAAATGGCACCTGCGCACTTTCCATCTTCATCAAGAAGAAGTTCCACAGCCGGGCTAAACTCAAGTACAGTAATCTGATCTTTTCTGTTACGCACCTCGTCTCTTACAACCCGCATAATTTCAGCGCCGGTCATATCACCAGAAGATTGCAGTCTTTTTCTCGAAGAACCACCACAGTGGCGCACGACCATACGACCGTCATCGTACTTATTAAAAATCATTCCCAACTTTTCAAGCCAGGCGATGGAAAGCGGTGCATCGTTTGCTAATGCGGTCACCAGATCTCTCTGGTTTGAGAAATGCCCCCCCCCAATGGTATCCATATAGTGGTAATAAGGGGAATCACATTCATGGGTTGCGGCCTGGATACCACCTTCCGCCATTATTGTGTTTGAATCTCCATGCCGCAGCTTGGTTGCAATGATAACCTTGCAACCCTCATCGGCAGCCATGAGGGCCGCTGAGGTTCCTGCTCCGCCTCCCCCAATAACAAGGACGTCTGTTTCAATGTCCACCTTACCCAGATTTACCTTATTTGGGCGAACCATAGATTTTGACTCCAGCAAGGCGGCAACTCCTTCCTGAAAGGTCTCACCTTTATTGGGGCCAACAGCAACAGTGCGCTTGCCTGTACTCTGGTAATCGGGGTGGAATCTGGACAGAATATCCGCCCGCTCGTCCATGGAAAGAGCCGGGTAATTTTCATTACGTTTGGCCATCGCCACCCGCTCAGGACGGGTGGCCTCAACTATTTTGATAAGTTCCTGCATTTCAGGTGTGTAAGCCATTTTACTCTCCTTAATCCCAAAGAGGATCAATCGATGTGTGATTATAAATAACGAGTCTCTTCAGGTTTCCAGGATCCGACCTCTGCAAAGTCCGGCTCACGTTCCCGTTCCACATACCTTTTTTCCAGCTCCTCTTTGCTCATTTTTTCCAACTCATCCAGCATCTTGTCATAGTAACCACTTTCAATGGCTGCAGTCCTTGCTTTAAGATGCTCAGCATTGGGTAGAATATACCGGCCATACACCCTGCGGGCCAACTGTGCCACGTGGTATTGCGGAATCTCTCCCAGACAACGGCTGGCACATAACCCGCATTGAATGCAGTCAAAGGAGAGTTTGGCGGCCTTTTCTATGTTCCCCTGTTTCAACGCCGAAATGTAACCCAGCACATCGACATCCATAGGACATGCTTTGGTACACTGATTACAGGCGACACAGCGAAAAATCTCCGGATAAAGGGCGTGAATAGCCTCGGGAAGTCCACCTATTTCGTCAATGGAATAATCCGCTCTGTTGGCAGGGAAAAAAGGAATTTGAGCAAGGTACATATCCGCTGCCACAACCGTCTGACAAGCCAGACCAAAATGCAGTTTATAGTCGCCAGCCATACGATAAACAGTGGGGCAGGCTCCGCAGATACCACCACGACAACCAGCCCCTCGAAGAAAATGAAATCCGGCAAACTCCATGGCTTTCATAATCGTCAAAGTCTCAGGCACTTCATACTTCTTCCCCATGATATAAACGGGTATTGTTTTGGCCCCTTCAGGTAAAATAGCCCTGTCTCCTGTAGCTACCCTGGGAGTGACTTGTTTCTTTTGTTCAGTTTCACACATAATCTATCTCCAATAATGCACTGTAAAATTCCGCGCGTATTATTCCGATTTCGCTGCCATAAGGTTGTCCGGGAACAGGCGATTTGGTACAAAACATTCCCCGGCAGACGCCTGCCATGGTCAACCCAGGTAACAGCCTGATATCACGGCACCTTGACCCTTGTGATATCCGTAAGATATTACGGCTAACAGCCCTCAACTTCTTGGCTGTGCTAACCATACAATCTAGGCTGCCACCAGATAGTTTTTATCTTCTAGTAGGGCAAGACTCTTCTTATCATTTAGCTCAAAGTGACACAGTTGGCTGTCAAGCCCCAAAGCCACGGCGAGGAGCTGGGTAAAATAGTAGGTAGGAACATTTTGCTCTATCTTCCCTTTATCCTGCATCTGCTGTTGCTGTTTGCCCAAATTATACTCACATAAAGGACAACTGGTCGCCAAAGCCTCAACGCCTTCTTTTGCCGCTGTATTTATAACAACAGCAGCAGCATTATTTTCTCCTGGCAAACTACTAAGCACCTGGTACGAGCCACAACATTTGGCGGCTGCAGAAAACTCCACAACCTCTGCACCAAGGCTTGTAAACATATCGTTCATCAATTCAAAATGGCCAAGGGGTTCAATTCCCACTTCAGTAGGACGCTGGAGTGTGCAGCCATAATAGGAGCCGATCTTTAGATCGGTTAAAGGTACCTTCACCTGGCTTTTCAGTTTTTCCCAGCCGATCTCTTCTTTCAAAAAGGAAAGATAGTGAACAACCTCAATGTCCCCGTTGTAATCTATTTCTTCATCCATAAAGCGATTTATAGTGTCCCGCTTTACCGGATCATTCTTCATCATTTCATTGGCTCGGGCCAGGGTGTTGTAGCACATGGAGCAAAGTGTCACCAACTTGTCCGCTCCCATCTCTTTGGCGCGAATCAAATTACGAACCGGCGCCACCTGATGGATCAAATCATCAGCCGTGAGGGAGTGCACCGCACCACAACAATTCCATCGTTCTATTTCTTCAACTTCAACTCCTAGTGCTTCCAGGGACGCAACCGCCGCAATGTCCAGATTTTTTGCTTTGGTCTTTAAGGTACAGCCTGGATAATAACTGATTTTCATCGCTCTCCTCAACTCGTGAATTTTCTAAAACCGGCGACTAATGCAATCTGTGGCATCTCCGCAATTGCCTCTTTTGACATCTGGGATGGTTCTATATAATTTTTACTTTTGCGAAGGACCTTTTGCCGTAGAGCTTCCATAACCTTTGCTATGTCAATCCCCCGCGGACATTGTACTGAACAGGCATGGCAGGATGCACATTTCCAATATGTGTTTATATCCATCAACTTTTCCATGAGACCGAACTGGACAAAATGCATAACCTTGCGAGGACTAAAATCCATCTCCTCCGCCATGGGACACATCCCTGTACATGTGGCACACTGCATACAGACTTTTACACTTTCACCACTGAGCGTATTAATCTCCTCAATCGACTTGAGAGAGAGACTGTGGTCACTAATTGGTATTGTCATTTCATTTCTCTTTTAAGTACAATATGTTACTCTCTAATCACTCTTCATTCCACCGAGAGTAATGTTAAACCAATGGTTTCACGTAAAACATTATTTGGAGCATAACTCGATCAACCAGAAGCAACACACCCCCCGGGAGCATGACTGCCTCCCTTGCCATTAGTAGTTATCCTTAGGAACCTGCCTGGGAATAATCTTTTGCTCAAGCTCTTCGAGAATGCAAATAATACCCACAGTATCAGCTACATGACTGCGCGTATTTTGTGAAACAATCTCAATCTAACCAAAGCCCTTGTTCCCAGACAACACCCCAGTATATTTAACAGGTTTACATTTTTTTTCAATAAGCAGTAAAGGTATTATTTTCATATGCTTGCCAACATATAATGAATGATGACTCATTTTTTAACTTTCGGAATTGGCAATTCATAGCATATTTTCCCGGCTCGGAATTAACAGGTACGTCCCCATGAACAGGGTACTGTTTGCAGATAAAAGAGGCTCAATCATAAAAACACCTCTTCCAACTTTGCAAAAAGGCAACACCTCATCCTTGCCCGACAAAGGTCTGTCTATACGGGAAAGTAGTCCACGGCTCCAGAAAACCTGTTCAGCACAAAATCGTGGCTACAGATATCACCGATGTAAAATCCAAATTAACTGTTAAAAGCCGATAACATCTGTTAAATAGTAAAGAATGAACTCAGTTAATCCATTCCAAAACAAAACATTAGTCTACATAGCGACCAAGCTAAAAAAATCGGCAATGGACCTTTTGCCCATCGTATTAGTGATCACTTTCTTCCAAGCTGTAATCATCCGCCAGCCACTCCCACAACTCGGCGAAATACTCTTTGGAACTCTTATGGTCATCATTGGACTTTCCATGTTCATGCAAGGACTGGAGATGGCGCTTTTTCCTTTGGGAGAAAGCATGGCCCAGTCGCTCACCAAAAAAGGCAGCCTGTTCTGGCTCCTCAGTTTTGCTTTTGCCCTCGGATTTTCCACAACAGTAGCAGAACCCGCCCTTATCGCCATATGCAAAAAGGCCGCTGAAATTGCAGCCCAGGGAGGCTTAATTAGCCAAGATCCTGCCGCTCTAAAATCTTATGCCCTCGGCCTCAGATTAACGGTGGCCTTTTCCGTTGGCTTTGCCATTCTTTTGGGTGTCCTCCGGATTCTTCTCAACTGGCCCATCCATTTTCTCATTATAGGGGGCTATATATTGGTGATACTTATCACCACCATCGCCCCGGAAGAGATTATAGGAATCGCCTATGACACTGGTGGCGTAACAACATCCACTATAACTGTTCCTCTCGTTACAGCACTCGGCGTCGGCCTCGCCACCATCATTAAAGGTCGTAATCCGTTATTGGATGGTTTTGGACTTATAGCTTTTGCCTCGCTGCTTCCTATGATTTTCGTTATGGGCTACGGCATTTTTTATTTCGGCATATCATAAGGAGGCAATCAATGGAAATGCTCTCAGATTTTTTACGCTCACTCGTTCTCACTGGACGCGACCTGCTCCCCATTGCCCTGCTTTTCGCCTTTTTCCAGGTTGTGGTTATTAAACAACCCATCGCGAATCTCTCCAAGATCCTGATAGGAACCCTATATGTCCTCTTGGGCCTCACTCTTTTCTTAACAGGCCTGGACAAAGCACTCTTTCCGGTTGGCAACATCATGGCAGCGCAACTCACCGACCCAGCCTTCCTCCTGGGCAGCAAAGAAAGTGTTGACCTCACCCATTGGACATCCTATGGCTGGATTTACCTCTTTGCCGCAACCATAGGATTTGCTACAACAATTGCGGAACCTTCTCTCATGGCAGTCGCATATAAAGCCAGTGAAGTTTCCGGTGGAAGTATTAGTCAGTGGGGCCTCAGAATAACTGTAGCTGTGGGAGTCGCCATTGGAATCACCCTTGGCTGTTACAGGATAGTTAGCGGAACGCCACTTCATTACTTCATCACCGCCGGCTATATCATCGTCAGCATACAAACATTTTTCGCACCAAAATCCCTCATCCCACTGGCCTATGATTCTGGTGGGGTCACCACTTCAACGGTCACAGTGCCCATAGTTGCAGCACTTGGCCTTGGACTTTCCGCGTCGGTACCTGGACGCAACCCGGCCATTGACGGCTTTGGCCTCATTGCTTTTGCCAGCTTGTTTCCAATCATCAGCGTGCTTACTTTTGCACAGTGTACCCATTGGTTGGCAACAAGGAAAAAATTACGTACTAGTAAGGAGAGTTAAAATGCGCTTTAAAGTCATATTGGCATCGGTAAAATGTGATATTACAGACAAGATTGTTGACGCAGCAAAAAAGACCGGAGCCACTGGGGCTACCATCATCCATGCAAGAGGAACCGGTATTCGAGAAGCAAAGACATTCTTTGGCTTGAGTTTAGAGGCACAAACTGACATTATAATGTTCCTCTTAGAAGAACAATTAGTCGACCAGGTGCTTGAAACTATAGGAAGAGTTGGGGAATTTGACAAACCTGGAACAGGTATAGCTTTTGTGTTACCGGTGGACCAAGTCATCGGCCTTGAAAGCCAGATTGAAAAGTTCAAACAACAAGTGGACAACAAGGAGTAATCCTTTGTATTGCCGTCATATTTTTCACTATACGTCTTCCGCAAAACGATTTCCAATGTATGTTGAAACATTGGAATTGTTTATTTTTTGTAACAGCAGTAGTCAGGTCTAACGTATTAAGAAAACACCTTATGAGCAATCTCAGCCCCCAAAACTGGGACGGCGCCGAACGTCGTCAAACAAGCAATTGTCGCAGAGCCTCATTCCGGCGCTCCCACCGCGAAAGGCGCAACGACCCAAGGCAAGCCAGCAATCCCCCGCAAACGTTTTATGGTTGGATTCGCTCTCTCACCCCCAATCGCCTGGGGGTAGATCGTAGAAATACAGGTGAGCAGAGAATTGTAATCAATAGACGCAACTCTTGTCCAAATGCGATGTTAACCAAAGAAGAAATCGCCGATTTATTACGTTGATCGGCAAAGAAAGATTGCTTTTTTCAGCAGAGAAAACCCTGCAACAATCGTCTGCCAGATGTTCTTTAAGGACGCTCACCTCTCCTGCAACCCCCCACCATCCCCCAATACATTGCGAGCATACGCTTAGTAATAAATTAACCTAGTATGGATCAGACATTCAGCCTCAAAAGACCTAGGGACAGGAACTATTTTTCCAAAACAGCTTGCTTCCCAGGGGGGTCACAATCTTCCTCAACACTACACCCTTCTTCTTCAATGGACAGATAGCTTGAGGGCTGCGTGTAATCAATGGTCGAAAACGAGTTGTCTTCATTGCTGTAATCAATAGCCACATCGGGACGGCACTGCTCCCCAAGATAGTTTAAAATCCGTGTCTTACCCTCGATGACCTGGGTGCCCATTGCGCCAACAGACACCAGCACAGGGACCTCTTTAATCGATAAACTTTTCAAAAATCCAAGGTTTACGGAGGGGTCATATTTTAGATGGAGTTCAGCGGCCGGAAAGGTAAAAGAAGCCAAGGATTCAATGGGATTAAAATGCATTCCACAAACATTTTCTTCCTTAAGGACTTCAATTACAGCCTCACAGTGAGGACAGGTGGCGGAGAAAAACAGATATAATTCCGGCCGTCCAGCTTCACCATTTACCGAGGCAATGGACCCCGCTTCAAGGGGTTGGGCCCCATTACCTCCGACGTTAAATTGCAGACTAAAACATGCGACTAAAACCGCCGCCGCGAAGATGAAACCGCGAAACATCTGTCGCAAGCCACAAAAGATATTGAGCAAAAGGATACATGAACAAACAACCAGGCAGTATGAACAGAAAGCCTGGGCGATGGAATACTGAAAAAACACGAGCACGGCCTCGGCCACAAGTCCAGCCGTCAGAAGAATCTGCGCGAATTTATTCCAAAACTCAGAGCCATTTCGTCCCCACAGTAAACACCAAAAAATTACTTGAAAAAATAGGAATCCTGCAAGATTAAAATAGAGGGGAGGCACCACAGTCAAACTCTCAACAATCTCGCACCCACTGTTAAAACAGAAGGCCTGCTTTTGACTGTAAATAAGATAAGTTTGTACTCCTGTCAAAACACTGGCTAAAAATGCTAGTATTACACGTATCATGGAAGGTTATCTTTTCAATTTAGGTAACTATTTATCAGAGTTCCACCTACGTTCATTGTGGTCTTCGCAGATAGCACTGGCTATACTTCAAAGCTCCACTTAAACGGATTTAAACCGCTATTGAACAATTACAGGTGATGATTTAACCCATATTTGACAACCACCTAATTAGTTACCAATTTAGGATCATTATGAGCCAATTACCAACAGCTACCGATAAAATATCGATAGATTACAGCGTACCTGTGGTAAATGGGGGTTAATTGAAGGCATCTACATTAGCAGTCTTACTGCTACAATAGCGCATATCTCAAATAGATTTACGTCAATTTTCATTGAACTGCAAGCTGGAAAATATGATCAGCACCACGAAACAGAATCAAGCTCCATTCACTGCAATCCTTTGGGTCATTGCAGCCGTGCAATTTCTTACGCCTTTCATGTTTTCCGCCATCGGAGTAGCCCTCCCTGCTATTGGCAAAGAATTTTTCTCCGGTGCCGTACAACTCGGTCTCATCGAAATGGCTTACATCCTTGGCGTAGCACTGCTGCTGCTCCCCGTAGGACGTTATGCTGATATCTATGGACGCAAGAAACTTTTCTTCTCCGGCGCAGTAGTAATGACCCTGGCAACGTTAGCCCTTGCCCTGGCGCCAACCGTCAAACTGCTCATCATCTTCAGATTTATTCAGGGGATTGGTGCCGCCATGATAACCTCCACAAGTTTTGCCATCCTCAACTCGGTCTGCCCCCCCGCAGAGCGGGGAAAAGCCACAGGCATTGTAGTATGTTGTGTTTACCTCGGTATCTCGGCAGGTCCTATACTTGCGGGTCTCATGATTGAATACCTCGGCTGGCGCTGGATATTTTTTAGTGCTGTCCCTGTGGAAATCGTAATTCTCATCTTTGCCGTCACCCGCCTCAAGGGCGAATGGGCAGAGGCAGCGGGTGAACCCTTTGACTGGATCGGATCCCTTCTGTACATGATCGCACTTTTTTGTATTATCATCGGCGTACTTGAAGTCCATCAACTACCACTGGCTAAGTGGTTAATCGGTATGGGGGTATTTCTCATGTTCCTGTTTTTATATTATGAAAACACCTTACGCCACCCCATATTGCCGCTTCGAAAAATTGCTGGTAACAGGGTTTTTGCCCTGAGTAATCTCGCAACATGGCTCAACTACGCAGCCTCTTTTGGTATTATGTTTTTCTTTTCAATTTACCTTCAGATCATCCGAGGGGTCTCTCCCAAAATGACTGGCTTCATTTTAATAATCCAGCCACTACTCCAAGCCGCCTGTGCCCCTGTTGCCGGTCGATTAGCCGACAAATACAGCCCAGCACCCATTGCCACTTTTGGGATGATTTTGTGTTCATTTGGCTTATTCATTTGTACCTTTATCTCCGCAACCTCCACATATTTCCATATCATATCCATACTCGTTGTTATGGGACTTGGTTTTGGCTTTTTCTCAACGCCCAATTCAACGGCCATAATGGCAAGCATAGAAAGGCGGGACTACGGACTAGCCTCAAGTATGATCGCCACCATGCGTACCTACGGAATGCTCACTGCAATGACACTGATAACCACTCTGCTTTCATTTTACCTCGGAGACCAACCTATCAGTGGAGCAACAGCAATTGGCTTTATAGCAACCATGCACAGCGCCATGATCATTTTTACGCTACTCAGTATCGTCGGAATTTTCTGCTCACTGGCAAGAACAAATAGAATCCCTTCTCCTCATCTGCAGGTAAAGGATTAAGAGTATCTGGATACATATAATATATGCGGACCTCTCTCCGCACTCCCCCCCCCTCAATCAGGCTTCACATATCGGCACCACAAGTCCTAACCGAGTTATATTTCTGCCTTTAGCTTTACAACCAGACCTGGGCTCTATAAGGAGGATCGAATTCCACATACTGTACTGATATACGACAACACAGAAGAACTTTTGCTGGGTAAAAGCTAATCTTCAGCAAAGGGAAAACCTGCCAATAGCTATCAGAAGACGAAAAAACTATTGAAGTTCCGAGAAAAATCGGTCAAACAATGGTTGGATATTTTCATGGATAAGAAGAAAACTGATTACCTACAATTGCCCAACTTAAGAAAAATTTTATCCTGACGAGTTACAACACTTTTATCTACAAACAGATATTGATACGCAATATACTTTTACCTAAATTTTGCAACGGGTACCTTTGCTTGAGCGACAAGACACCGGGGCTACGAAGGTATGCAAAATTCAAATTGAATATCACTCATCTTAAACAACACTCTCAACAACTGATTTTATCAATTATGCTTATGCGTTTTACCCACGTTTTCATCATTATTTTAATCACTTGTTCTCTTTTTGTGTCAGAATCTAAAAGTGCTCTTCCACCAAGCAACGAACCTGGTATTGAACTGTTTTTGTATATAAATGGTCCTCCCGTTCCATTTATTATTATAGAGAAACAGACCCAGAAACTCATGCTTTTTGAGCAAGGCAACACCCTTAACCTCCTGCATACATTCACATGCGCAACTGGTGAAAATCCTGGTACCAAAAAAGTGAGTGGGGACGCAAAAACACCAGAAGGGGTTTACTTTATAACAGAAGTTTTCCAAGACAATGAAATCACCGTCTTTGGTAGCCGTGCATTCCACCTTGACTACCCCAGTACTTTTGATGACTATGCTGGCAATAAAGGGGATGGTATTTTTATCCACGGAACCAACAAAACGCTGGTCCCCTACAGCACAAACGGCTGTATTACCCTCAACAACGACGACCTAGATAAATTGGCCCCTTACCTCACGGTGCAAACCATCCCCGTCATCATCGTCGAAACCCTTGGAAAGATAGCCGGTGTAAAAAACTTTTCATTCTCCTTCGGAGACTCTACCTTTACCTCGGTAATAAACTCCCTCGACTTATCTTCAGAACACCTTAAACCGGAACAGATTGAAAAATTTCAATTTTTTAAGGTTGGTTCCCAAGCACGGGCATGGATCAGATACAACGTATACGATGCTAATTCCATGCAATACAAATATGATAAGCAAATTTTTCTCACTCCATCCATCTCCAGAAATTGGAGGACCTTATTTGCAACCCAGAAGCAAAACATGATTCCGTCACTTCTGGCGCTTAATCCGGTAAAAAATAAGCACAACGTCATAAAGGCTAAAAAAGTACCCTTTAAGCCACAACAAATTGCCGTTATAAAACCAGGGGAAATTCTTGATTTTGTAGAGCAATGGAGAAAGTCCTGGTCAAACAAAGACATAGAAACCTATATGGACTGTTACAGCGAAAAATTTAAGAGTGGCGGTTTAGGTAAAAAGGGCTGGAGAAAGAAAAAGACATACCTCAACCGAAAATACCAGTTTATACATGTTTCCATCGACAAGATCCGCATCAAAAAAACTAACAAAAAAGCAAAAGTTTCCTTTTTCCAAACATACCAGTCTGATCTCTACAAAACGAGTGGCACAAAGATTCTTAGACTGGTACTGGAGAATGGAAAATGGATGATTGCCAAAGAATACATGTAAGGACTACCCTAATCTCATGAAAATACATAACTTCATATATTTCATTCTGTTTTCAACTTTCCTGATCCCCCTTTGCCTCGCATCCCCCGTATACAGCGCGAAGCATCTGAGCCTCCACGACGTTTACCTTGCCGATACCGAGCATGAGCTGCATATTTATCGAATTTACGGCAAGAAACCCGGCAAAACGATAATGATAATCGGCGGCATCCAGGGGGATGAACCGGGTGGCTATCTCACGGCCGATTTATACGCCGACATTTCTCTTAAACAGGGCAATTTGATTGTCGTTCCAAGGGCCAATTTTTACTCTATTCTCCTCAACCAGAGAAATGGCCTCACCGGCGACATGAACCGAAAATTTGGAGAGCATGGCAAGAATCATAAAAATCAAGAACAAGAAATTGTCTCGATTTTAAAGGGCTTGATTGATGAGGCTGATTGTCTTTTAAATCTCCACGAAGGTTCTGGTTTTTACCATCACGACTGGATAAGTGAGATGGAAAACCCCAAAAGATTTGGACAATCTATCATATTCGATGCAAGCACATATCCCACGGCTGATGGCGCACAAACTATCAAACTTGAAAAACTTGCCCAACGTGTCCTTGAGCAGGTCAATCCACAGATCGACAATCCCCGCTACCGGTTTAAGGCAAATAATCATAATACCGTCTCGGATAAATCCACCCATCTGGAACAGCGTAATTCAGCATCGTACTACGCCTTAACCCAGGCAAATATCCCTGCCTTCGGAATCGAAACATCTAAATCGATCAGAGCCAACTCGGAAAAAGTTAACCTCCAGAAACTGGTCGTTAATTCCTTTTTGGCCGAATTTGATATCATTGTAGACACACCAGGATTGTTGCTCGAAAAAACCCAATTAAACTATGTACTGATACAGGTAAACAACAGCCTGCCCTATGCCGTTGCAAACGGTTCTGCAATTACAGTTTCTGCTGGGGATGAGGTGACTATCACAGACATCATCGCCAATTTTACCAGGGGCCTTGCAGCAGATTTTGAAAACATGGGCAGCTATAATGACACCAAATTACCCTTTAGAATAGCGCAGCCAACCAAGGTTATCATCCGTAAAGACTCAGAGACCTGTGGCTGGGTGAATATTGAGATAAAACAAGATATTACAGACCAACACGCTGAAAATATCCTCGATACAGCGAATGTTGCAGGGCTGAAAACAGCATTTTCCCCTCCTAAAAAACCTCATCTAAACGAATTACGTGCAGAAAAACTCCTGATTAACCTCAATGGGAAACTCATGACCGTTATGGAAGGTGAAGAACTTGTCGTACCACGGGACAAAGCCCTACTCATTAAAGGAGTGCAGAGTAATATGCCTCTGCTGGATAGCTCAATTTTTGCCAATCTCAAAGGATTTGCCCCACCCAAACTAAAAAATGACGGCAATGACATTAATTTTGCAGTCTATCCAGAACAAGATCTTTGGAAAAGATACTCAGAAAACAAAGCTGGTCTTCGCTATCCAGTCAACGCTACATATAATGATAAACTGATCGGCATATTCTGGATTCGTCTAGACGAACAGTAACGTGCGACCCGCGCACATATAATCAGAGTAATTAAAACAGAAGGATTCTCTTATGATCACCTATCTCTATTGGACAGGAATTATCCTTGCAGCTGCCTTAGTTTTTGGTGTCTGCGCCAAAACGAATCAATGGAAAACAGGCATTGTCACCGCCCTCGTTATTCTCGCAATAGGCTGGAGCACCTACTATTTTCGACTCCAACAGGTTTTTGTAAAGCACTACGGCGGAGTTATGAAAATCGAAGTTCCCGCAGGTCAGCGCCACATCAGCGCCACCTGGAAGGATGACAATCTCTGGATTGAGAATTATGATCCAAAAACGAATTCATGCTTCTTTAGTGAGTACTCGAAAGGGAATCTGTTACAGGGAAAAGTAACAATTAAAAACTGTAATCCTCTTATTTCAAAGTAGTTAGACGATCTATAGGGACAAAAATGTTCACAGTTTTGAACTATTAAGCCGACCCTTATTGACAATAGCTATCATTCCTATTATTTTATAGGCATCTTATTTCAAACTCACTCAACTAAGGAGAATACAATGCAAAAATGGGAATGTCCATGTGGTTATATTTATGACCCTGAAGAAGGTGATTACGAAAATGGTGTCGAACCCGGAACCCCTTGGGAGAAGGTTCCTGCGGATTGGGTCTGCCCAAAATGTGGTGCCGAGAAAGAAGATTTTTGGCAAGCTGATTAACTGTTACAATCTTTTTTACTGATTTTATTAACGGCTGTATAACCTACAGGAGTGAAAAATGAAAATCTCAGTAGATAGAAATGTGGTTGAAATTACGCCTGAATCAGAACAAGAAACAGCATCATTAGAGGTGTTATGGAGAGTTGTTATCGATTGCTACGGTAACAATAAAAAGCTGGTACCCATGGGACAGTTTATACCAGGTACAGACGTACTTGCCAGATTTAACATTGAAGGAGCTCAAGGCGGGACAACCACCTACTCAGACGAGCACAAAGCTCCCCAAGACAACACCTATTACTGCAACACCTGCAACAAATACATGAAAGTAAAAGCCAATGATGCCGTTCCTCTCTGCTGCAGCCGAGATATGGAGCCTATTGAGTAATTGCTTCCAGCAGCACACGAATCACCTACTTATCGGTGGGTGATTCTCATCTATTCAGGCGCCCACAAGGTTTACGTTTTTTTGCCATAAACCAGAAAACAATCTTTCCATACCACTGATCACAGCTTACCTCCCTTCACCTGACGAGCCATCCCCTTACTTTTTCGTGTGTGCATATTTTGCACTCTCCCCACTTCTCAACGAGAAAATTATTACCTTTTCCAGCCCCTCTTTATCAAGCACTGCCCCCCATGCCCCAACAACAACCAGACTTCATAACTGGCACTAAAATTGCCTAACAAAACATGACACATTGTAGACAGAGGTGGGGGGAACAATCACCTTGATCATAAAGGAGGCAACATGATAGCTCATATTTACAAACGCCAGTATGAGAGAGTACGCCTTTCTGCCAGTGCTAAAATTTTCATTGGAGACAAGAAGATTGATGGACTGAGGACGAAAGACATCAGTCTTTCAGGAATATATGTCACCGGCAAAATTGTTGATTGCCAGTCTGGGCCTTGTCGCATCTCGATACAGGGAACCTGGCTGGACACCGAACCCATAGTTCTCAATTTTTCAGCTCGCGTAAGCAGGCAAGGCTACAGCGGTACAGGATTTCAGATCACCCAAATGAACCACGTTGATTTTGAAACACTACAGACATTCCTGCTCTACGGCAGTCCTGATCCAATGGATCATGGTCTAGCCTTTGCCCGCCATTGTCCCTTTGAGGTTGGAAATATTGAAGCAACTCAACAACCTGGACAACCTATCTCTAATTTAACCTGCTAACCTATTGGGAGACATTATGAATACTTTAACAATACAAGGGCAGATATCACCACAATATATTCCGGAACAAAGGCATCACCAAAGGTTCCACATAGACCATCTTCTTGCCGTAACAAAATGGGGCACGGGTAAAATTGTTGAAATAAATCACAGAGGACTCTCGTTCGGCTGCCTTTATCCCCATACGTTTCAGGAACAATTGGATATGGATATCCTTGATGCACGGGGTGCTCATGTCAGGGGCTTACAGGTTGAAAAAATCTGGGAAAACAAAGACGGCGCACATGGGACGACAAACACCTTTGAACTTATTGTGGGGGTCTCCTTCGTCAACCCAAACTACAGACAAATTCTTGCGATAAATGATCTTCTTGCAGACACAGAGGGTGCAAATTTAAAATACTCACACCGGCTATAATTTCCTTCTTTTTTATACGAACTCTCCTCAATCGGCATCACTTATGAGCCCATCTACATCCGAGCACAAGTGATGTCGATATTTTATCTTACCCTGTCCTTCTAATCCATATTCGCCGTGAATTGTTTCATTGGTTTCAGATAAGCAATGAAAACAAAAGGAACGACCTCTCACACCTTTTCAACAACTGTGGCGATACATCACTATGACCCTGTTTCAACAAAACAGAGAAAAAACGATATACCGCCTTATTACAATGAAATAAGCCCTTTGTCTCCTGTGAGAAAAGCACTAGAGTTTAAGGAATGGTTTCATTTTTTTCAAGGTTTTTGCACCTATTCCGCTCACGTTCAGCAGATCATTTGCCGATTTGAATTTACCGTTCTTTTTACGGTATTTCAAAATGGCATCGGCTGTCACCGGCCCTATTCCTGGTACCCGTGTAAGCATCTTCTTGTCTGCAGAGTTGATATTTACTGCCTTCGTTGCTGATCTGGCTTTAGTGGTAAAACTCACAGACTTCTTAGCTGTTTGTTCAACCTTGGGCGTTAGCTCGCTGGCCTTGGAAAAACTGTTCTCTGGTACAGCAACAAAACAGAGTGATAAAGAAAAAATAACTGCGATACTAAAATTAAGCATTTTCATAACAAGACTCCTTAGTAGATATAATTATTTTTAGTGTGCACATGTCACGTACAGCATGTGTGGCTTTCCAACTGCAGCCTCTTAAGATAAATACATATAGCTACAACCTTAATTTTCAAGGGACACACCCTCATTACCTAACAGTCTTTACCTCTATCTTACTTTTGAACTACAGCACAAAAAAGGGGGATAAAAGCACTTGCTTTTATCCCCCAGCCAACCCTAATTCTGTCTTAAGTCGGTCAATATGAACAACTATCACTCACTACAATATGTAGCATTAAGTGATCTCTACATAATCGGCTTCATCGCACTCATATAGGTACGAAGTTCTGCACCCACTTCTTCAATAAGGGTGTAACGAATTGCTTCGTTGATCTGAATAAGATCAAGATTCTCCACACCGTTATCTTTCTCTTCAATCCCTTTACCAATGACGTCGACATCAACGGTTTTCATAAATCCCTCAAGGAGAGGAATGGCGGCATGGGTGAAAAGGTAGTTACCATATTCCGCGGTATCAGAGATAACAACATTCATCTCATACAGTTTCTTTCTAGCGACAGTATTGGCAATGAGAGGAGTTTCATGAAGAGACTCATAATAAGCTGACTCTTCTTTTATTCCACAATCTACCATGGTATCAAAGGCCAGCTCAACACCCGCCTTAACCATAGCAATCATCAAAATACCTTTATCGTAGTATTCCTGCTCACTGATCTCGACATCGGTACAGACGGTATTCTCAAAAGTGGTCTCGCCGGTCTCTTGACGCCATTTCAAAAGATTAACATCATCATTAGCCCAATCCTCCATCATGGTCTTAGAAAAATGACCCGAGGCGATATCGTCCATGTGCTTTTCAAACAGTGGTGCCAAAATTGTTTTGAGTTCTTCTGCAAGAATAAAGGCCTTAACCTTGGCAGGATTAGAAAGACGATCCATCATTGCTGTGATACCACCAAGCTTGAGGGATTCAGTAATAACTTCCCAACCATACTGAACAAGTTTGGCCGCATAACCAGCTTCAATTCCCTTTTCAACCATCTTATCAAAACAAAGCAGTGATCCGGTCTGCAACATGCCACAAAGAATGGTCTGCTCACCCATCAAGTCAGATTTCACTTCCGCTACAAAAGATGACTCAAGAACACCCGCCTTGTGTCCTCCAGTAGCGCAACAGTATGCCTTTGCAATATCCCAACCTTCACCCTGTGGATCATTTTCAACATGAACCGCTATGAGAGTTGGCACACCAAAACCACGCTTGTACTCTTCACGCACTTCAGTACCCGGAGCTTTTGGAGCCACCATAACAACGGTAAGATCAGCGCGAATCTGCATCCCCTCTTCCACGATGTTAAAACCATGGGAATACGAGAGACATGCACCTTTTTTCATAAGAGGCATAACAGTAGAAACAACATTAGTATGCTGCTTATCTGGAGTCAGATTGATTACGAGATCTGCGCTTGGAATCAACTCTTCATAGGAACCAACTGTAAAATCATTTTCGGTTCCATTCTTATAGGACTGACGTTTTTCCTCAATTGCAGCTTGTCTAAGAGCATAGGAAACGTCAAGGCCACTGTCCCGAAGGTTTAGTCCCTGGTTCAACCCCTGAGCACCACAGCCTACGATGACAATCTTTTTCCCCTTGAGGTAATCCACGCCGTCAAACTCAGATGAATCCATGAAACGACATTTGGAAAGTTGTTCAATCTGCCTGCGCAATGGCAAGGTGTTAAAATAGTTAGTGCCCATTTTTATCTCCCTGAAACTGTATTATTTTTGGTAATCAATATTAATTAACGGTACATCCACTTTTGATATATTGACAAATGCCTATTGCGTCAAGTGATTTATTCGTGATATTGTATTGCACATATTGCAACACTAAACCACTCTTGACGCTCAACAACACAACCCGCTCCCAAGCAATGAATAAAGAGGAGCTACAAGAGAAAGATTCTACAAAGATCTTTTACCCATTTTTTAATGAATATTAGAGAACTTGAGCTCTTCAGGCACCTGTCATCATCGCTTCACTTTGGCAAAAGTGCCCTGGAATGTAATATCACCCCATCCGGCATGACCCGCACTATCCAACGGCTGGAAAATGAAATAGGAGTACCCCTTTTTTTTCGTAACAATCGCACCGTCACCCTTACACCCGCGGGTATACTTTTTAAAGATTACTGCGATGATACCATCAGCCGCTATCAGCTCTTTCAAAACGACCTCAAAAGTGACGCAGTATTACGGGGAGAACTCACCCTCTATTGTTCAATTACAGCAATCCTTTCCATCCTGCCCAAAATCTTCCAAAAATACAGAACCACCCATCCATACGTAAGTCTCCATGTACAGACCGGTGATGCGGCCAATGCTCTCAATATGCTCCGAACCAGAGAAGTTGATATAGCCATAGCAGCACTGCCGGACCAGCACTTTCCCGAGATTGAATTTTTGGAACTCACAGAAACCCCACTTCTCTTTATATCTCCCAAATTTTTCCCGGAGACAGTATGTTATACAAAGGACGGTATAGACTGGAAAAAAACGCCCTTCATTTTTCCATCAAAAGGGCTGAGTAGGACCAGAGTAGAGACATGGTTTGCTGAAAAAGGCATTCGTCCCTATATATATTCTCAGATTGCCGGCAACGAAGCTATCATCTCCATGGTTGCCATGGGAGCAGGGGTTGGGATAGTACCTCAACTAGTGCTTGAAAAGAGTGGCCTTAAAAATGAAATAGAAGTGCTTGAGACAAGTCCCAGGCTCAAACCCTTTGTCGTTGGAGCATGTGCTCTGGCACAAAGTCGTGAAAACAATCTTGTCCGCTCTTTCTGGAGTATCGTCGAAAGGGAAATTGTGCTTCGCAAATAGTTTATGCAAAAAAGTCAAAACACCACCGCCAACGCTCTATACAACCCAAGCCTCAACACTTTCGCACAAAGCACTGAGACCGTTGGAAGACACCGCTATTATCGAACCGGACCGGGATGCGTCTGTACCGCACCGTCCCCTCACCCCACTTCGCCTCCTAAAAGTACACTCCCTGACAAACAAAGACTAAATACTACCCAAATACTGACATGCCTCTAACCACACGACAAAAAAAAGGAATGCTCGCCGTTAATGTCGGCCTTACTGCAAACACTCTGCTTGCCATCCTCAAAACCAGCATTGGCATAATCGGTTCCAGCCCCGCGCTTCTTGCCGACGGCATCAACTCCACCTCCGATGTCGCTTACGGAATTGTCGTCAACGTATTCATGCGGCTCTCGGGAAAACCCGCCGATGAAGAACACCCCTATGGACATGACAGACTAGAATCCATTGCTGCGGTAGTGGTTGGAGCCTTTGTCATAACGACCGCTATTTCAATTTTTTGGGCGTCGATCAACAATGTATACGAGCTACTCAATCACTCCAGTGATTTTTCCGGTGCCTCACAGCTCGCCTTATGGATTGCTCTTTCCACTGTATTACTTAAGATTTGGCTCGCCATATGGACCAAAAGGATTGGAGAGCAGACAAAAAACAATGTTCTCATGGCCCTGGCGGCTGATCATCGCAATGATATCTTCTCAGCACTTGCGGCCACAGTTGGAATTATCTTCAGCCAGATAGGTTACCTCTGGGTAGATCCTATGGCTGGTGGAATCGTCTCCATCATCATCCTCTTTACCGGAATCGAAATTATCAAAGACTCGGCGGCTGATCTTCTCAATACCCTGCCGGGCAAAGAGCTCACAGAAGAGATCAATGTTGCTCTCAAAAAGATTCCAGAGGTAAAAGATATTGAAGAAATTTCCGGCCACCGATTCGGTCTCTACATGGTGGTCAACATTACGGTTGGAGTTGCACCAGATCTAACCGTTGCAGAGGGCGATGCCATCGCCACACGGATCGAGCAGACACTCATGGATGATATTGACTATATGCGTCGTGTATTTGTTCATTACCACCCGGTTACCAGTAAGACAAAAGACTAGTCCATACGTTACCACAACCATTTTATCTGTTGATAAACATAACATCTACCGTTACTTTTCACTCGACAGCTGAGACGGATGACTCAAAGACAACCGCCTCAATGAAGTAATGCACATAAATGGAGCAATAATGTTTCGTAAAAAACTGGCAGCAACTGAAAACATACTCATACTGGGCCTCGGCGGCGTAGGCTTTTATCTTGCCAAACGCCTTATACACGAGGAGTATGCTGTTACCATAATAGAAGCTGATGCCAAACTGATTCAACAGGCGGACGGCCAGATCGATGCCCGGCTCATTCATGGCAACGCCATGAGTATCAAGTGCTGGCAAGAGGCCGATGCCGACAAGATGGATTACCTCATTGCGGTCACAAACAACGATGCGGTGAATATGATGGCGGCTATGATAGCCGACAGATTCGGCGTAGAAAAGAAAATTGCCCGAATACGTTCACGTGAATTTGGCCATGACGATTCACTGCTCACGGCCAAAGACCTTAAACTGGATCTGCTCATCAATCCTGAAGAACTTGTTGCCCAGGAAACGGTTCGCCTCATCCAGATAAATGCCAGTCACGAAATAATAGATATTGCCCATGGAGAGATTCAACTTCTGGCAACAGGCATTGGTAAATCATCCCCAATGGCCAATAAAACCCTCCAGGAGATAGCCGCTCTTTATAGTGATTTCCCTTTCAGAGTAATTGCCATTGCCCGTGGAATAACAACAATAACCCCACGTGGCGGTGAAGTAATTCTCCCCGACGACCATATCTTCATCATGGCCTCCAATGACGATCTGCCCCGCTTAATGGAGATTACAGGTATAAAAAAACAACGCCAGCAACATGTTATGTTGCTCGGTGGCGGACGTGTTGGCTCTAGGATTGCAGAGTTATTGGAAAAATCCGTTGCTGTACGTCTCATTGAAAAAGATGAGCAAAGGGCCGAGGAGCTTTCTTTAGACCTTGCACACACCGACGTCCTCCGCGGAGATGGTTCGGATGCCGAGGTCCTCACCCAAGCGGGTCTCATGGATATGGACACCTTTGTGACGACCACGGGCGAAAACGAGACCAACATCATGACCAGCTTGCTGGCAAAACATATCTGCAAACAAAAAACAGGTCACGGCAAAAAGAAAATGTGCAGGACAATCGCCCTGGTGAATAAGGAAGATTATCTTATACTGGCAGCGACAATCGGTTCTGACATTGCCCTGAATAAAAAGGTGATGGCAGCAAACGAAATCTTAAAATTCATCCGTAGAAGTGAATTTCTCTCCGTGGCCCATCTTCACGGCTTTGATACCGAGGTGGTAGAGCTTATCGCGTCGAAGAAATCACCAATTATCAAAAAGCCACTGTCTAAATTGGACAAATATTTCCAGGATAAACTCATCATTGGTGCCATCTACAGGGACTCTAGGTGGGAAATTGCGGTGGGCGATACCCATATCCAAGCTGGTGAGCCTGTTATTGTCATCTGCCCATCCAAGGCACTTAAAGATGTAAGAAAGTTATTTATTGCTTAGCCATTCGTCGTTACGACCTTTTTTATATTAAAAATGGCCTCGGACAATGACCTCCCCCATAACCGCAGCTTTATTTTGGCAGATAGTGTTATGTCCACTCAAGGGCAGTTATGCTTACCAAGGCTAAGCTTACACTTTCGACGTGTAAGTCCCCCTTTATGCGGATAATTATATGCATAAATATTCTGTCCCGAGACTGCACAAATAAAAGCAGCCAGACCATTAGGATCAATGGCCTGGCTAAGCTCGGTTGCTCTACTAAGCAGCACCTGTGCAAACGTTTCCCCTTCATTCTCCTACACTGAGTAGGCTATCTCCAAAAGAACCTTTGGTCTAAAGCGAAAGGAATTCAGCAGAACAACATACTACACCCTGCCGTTTCATTACATCTGCGCTCCAAGAGTGAGTATTGTATTACACTCCATTATTTTTTCCAAAATGCGGGAAAGAATATGACTAGGGCCGAAAACATCTCTAGCCTCCCCACCAGCATATTCCAGGAAAGAAACCACTTGCCCGCATCACTGAAAAAACTGAAATTCTCACTCGGTCCGACACCACCAAATCCGGGACCAATGTTCATGAGTGTTGCGACAATGGAGCTTATTGATGTGAGGCAATCAATATCTTCCAGAAGCACCATCACACAGGCACCGATAAGAATTAAAAAGATATTCACGATAAAATAACAGACAGACAGATCAATGATAGAGGCATCCACAGGACGCCCATTGATCCGCAGTGCCGAAACGGACATCGGCTGGAGAAAAATTCTCCTAATAGAAGAATACATATGCTTCAAAATAACCACATAGTGAACCACTTTAATACCACTGGTGGTCGAACCAGCACAGGCCCCCACAAAACAGGTTATAATGAGAAACATTTGGGCCGCCTGGGGCCATAACTCATAGTCTGCAGTGATAAATCCTGTGGTCGTGAGGAGAGAAACCACCTGAAAAGTGCCAAAGCGAAGACAGTCCAAGAAATCCTCGTACACCTGCCCCTGATACAGTATCAGGGAAACAATTCCGCAAAAGAAGAAGAGAAAACCCAAATACCAGCGCAGCTCTGTATTACTGCGAACCTGCTGCCAATCCCCCTTTACTACCTGATAAAACAGAACAAAAGTTACCCCACCAAGACACATAAAGATAATAGTGACCCAATCAACATAGGCGCTGTTATAGGCACCAATTGAAGCATTCATCGTAGAATACCCTGAGGTTGATACCGTTCCAAAGGCAATACACAACGAATCAAATAAAGGTAGACCATGGACACAGAGGAGAAAAGTCTGCGTGGCGTTGAGAAAAATATAGATGGACCAGAGCCAGATCAAGGTATCCTTATTACGCGCCTTGAATTTATCCTTAGTAATAACCTGTCCGGGACTTGACTCCGCCCGGAACACACGCACCGACCCCATTCCATGGGGTAGAAATATCAGGGTCAGGGTCAAAAACCCCATTCCCCCCAAAAGATGGGTCTGGCTTCGCCAGAACAACAACCCATGGGGAAGGGCTTCAATATCGGATAGAATCGTGGCTCCAGTAGTGGTATACCCCGACATCATTTCAAAAAAGGCATCGGTAAACGAGGGGATAGCACCATGGATCATAAATGGTAACGTCGATACCGCCGAGATCACCACCCAACCAAACGATGCGAGAAAAATGCCATCTTTGATACCGAGTTGATTCTCATTGCGAAAAAACCATTTAAAAGGAATCCCTGCACTGACAATGACGACCATTGAAATAAGAAGAGCAACGAGATCATTTTCACCATAGTAGAGTGAACAGAGCGCAGGCAACACCATGGAACAACCGGTCACTATGAGCAAAGTACCAAATACATTAGCAATAGAGGATAGATTCATTTTCAATTGGCGCTGGCGGCTATCTCTTGTTGCATCTGCTCTATAACTCGAATGGGATCATCCGCCTTGGTAATGGGCCGCCCAACCACAACATGGCTTGCACCATTTTTAATAGCCGTCCCGGCTGTAACAATTCGTTTTTGATCATCACTGCCATCTCTTACATTGGCGCCGGGTCGAATCCCCGGAGTGACAATCAGAAGTTTTCCGCCAAGATCTCTACGCATTCTCTCCACTTCAAGGCCCGAAGAAACGACCCCATCACAGCCTAATTCCAATGCTCTTTTTGCACGAAAATAAACCAGGTCTTCGATGGACTGGGTCATACCCATGGCACGGAGGTCTTCCTCACCAAAACTTGTGAGAACTGTCACCGCCAGGAGTTTCATATCACCTCTAACGCTTACCGCAGCGCGGATAATCGGATCATTACCGTGAATAGTTACAAGACTTACCCCCCGGTTACTCACCTGCTCCACTGCAAGCTTTACAGTCTCCGGAATATCAAAAAACTTCAGATCAAGCATCACCTTATGACCGCGATCAACGATCCAGTCCACGGTCTCAAACCAGTTACTCATAAAAAGTTGTAAACCCACCTTAAAATACGAGGTATGGGATTCACATTTTTTCACAAGTTCTTTAGCCTGTTCTGCATCATTAACATCAAGAGCCACTATAATTCGTTCTTTTAAAGGTATTATATCATTCATACTTATCCTGTTATTTGATTCTATTTGAAATTTATTGTCTGGGGACACACCATTTTGCTAGGACCTTGCGAAGGGTGCTCTACCACAAACAAGAAGAGATGATGATAATCCAAGGAACCTTCACTTACTTTTACCTACTCTTCATATCTTCTGCAAGTAAGCGAAATATCGTATCACAACGGCTATACCACGTTTCCCCTTGCACGCCACCAAGAAGCTCAAATACGAGTATTAAATACCTTTCCCCAGGCGCTAAAAAGCTGAGCACCGCAACAGCTATGATCCGTTACTTTCCAGAGCCAAGCAATAGCGCCACTCAGACTCACCCCTGCAGCCCCCGCACAACCATCGAGAAAGAACTCCCCACTCACAAGAGAGGACTCAGCTACAACAGTTTCAGCATGAACATTATCCATACCAGACAATGCCCAAGTCTCTCTCTTTCGCATTATGCGCTCTGCTTTACCACGGGATATAGTTTTCTGCATATTTTTTAAAGATGCGGCTCAGCATTCGCTTCTTTTTCTATACACCTGAGAGCCAAGTTAATCTTGGCAAAACTCCTACTTCAACGCTACTAAACAATTGAGGGCGATACTTTTGTTTCCCTAGAAATATTTTGACAGTTCTCTATTCTTCAATAATGATATCGAGTGAAACGTTCCTGCCCTTAAGGTATCGTTTGCCAAAACCCATTGTCTAACGTTAAACCAACCCAGATACATTTTTTACGAGACGTTAAAAACGGTTAGGCAAGCCAAACAGGGTATGTTCACCTCGAAGCCGAGGCCATCAGAGACCATAATTATCGGTTAAAACAGCAGAAAAGAGCCCCGATTCAAAGACAAATAGACCATCATCACGGACTAGAGGTAAAGGACTCAATAGCCGAACTCTTCCCCCTCCTAAAAAGACTGTACCCCGCCACAACTGTGTGGTAATGTCACCGTCGACGCTGACAGAACCGAATCTACATTTATGTATGTGAGGCAACACGCCCACACCCAAAAAAGCACGCTTAATCAAAAAGATTTGTCTTTTCCATTTACGTTATTGCTTTGATTCAACTCCACAGTCCATGGTAGCTTGGAGTCCTTTGTCTTTTAACATACCAATTAACAATTCAACTGTAGTGAGGTTAGAACAAAATGTTATTTGAAGGTGTTAAACTTATGATTGTAGGCATGACAACCGTCATGCTCTTTCTCTGCCTTATGATTCTTTTCATCAATCTTATTGCTTACTTGACCAGAGCAGAAG
The DNA here is from genome assembly GCA_002733995.1 of Desulfotalea sp. GTDB lineage: Bacteria > Desulfobacterota > Desulfobulbia > Desulfobulbales > Desulfocapsaceae > Desulforhopalus_A. The sequence continues at coordinate 127,006 of NVXR01000003.1, forward strand.
CCGCAAGAGAAACGGAAGAGATAGCAAAAGCAAGGCAGCTTCAGGCACTTAAGCGCAAGCAAGCAAAAGAAACTACTCCCAGCGATGCAGAAGAAGACATCGCGGTGATAGCCGCCGCCGTAGCTACATATGAAGCGGAAAGGTTTGCACAGGCTTAGTCATTTTTAAAAAACAACACAATGAATCGGCCAACTTGTAATTCTGAGTCAACAATTTATGCGAGGAGATGAACGGTGAGTAAAAAAGTTATTCAATTCATGGATACGTCTTTTAGAGACGGTTTTCAGTCTGTTTTTGGAGCCCGAGTTTTAACAGATGACTTCATGCCCGCCGTCAAGGCGTCCGTAGAGGCAGGAATAACAAATATTGAAGCCGGTGGAGGGGCTCGCTTTCAAAGTCTTTTCTTCTACTGTGGCGAATCCGCCTTTGATATGATGGACCGCTTCAGAACCGAAGTTGGCCCAGATGTGTCTCTGCAAACACTCGCCCGGGGAATAAATGTTGTGGCTCTGAGTCAATGTCCGAGGGATATCATTGACCTACATGCCAAGATGTTCAAAAAGCATGGAATGACTACCATTCGTAACTTTGACGCACTCAACGACGTTCGTAACCTCGAATATTCGGGTGAACGTATTGCCCACCATGGCCTGAACCACCAAATCGTCGTTGCGATGATGGAACTGCCACCAGGTTGCTCAGGGGCTCACACCCCAGATTTCTACATGGATCGCCTCAAACAGATTCTTGACGCCGACATTCCTTTTCACTCGATCTGCTTTAAAGATGCCTCCGGAACCTCCAACCCAAGAAAGGTTTACGAGACCCTGAAAGCCGCACGAAAAATCGTCTCTGATGATGTTATTTTATGGTTCCATACCCACGATACTGCAGGCCTTGGTATCTCTCAGAACCTGGCGGCAATAGAAGGTGGTGCAAACGGTGTGGATCTTGCCAAATCACCGGTCAGTGGCGGTACCTGTCAACCTGACATTCTCTCCATGATGCATGCACTAAAAGGCACTGACTTCACCCTTGATCTCGATTACAAGAAGGTAATTATTGCATCCGATGAGTTCGAAAATGCAATGAAAGATTATTTCGTCCCACCTGAAGCAAAAATGATTTCTCCTAAGGTTACCCTTTCTCCAATGCCCGGTGGCGCACTCACCGCAAACACCATGATGATGAGAGACACCGGTACACTGCACCTCTATGGAGACGTCATCAAAGAAATGTCCGAGGTCGTCGCCCGGGGTGGTTTTGGCACCTCCGTCACCCCTGTTTCTCAATTTTACTTCCAGCAAGCATACCTCAACGTTACCCAAGGAAAGTGGAAGAAAATCAACCCGAGTTACGGCAATATGGTCCTTGGATATTTTGGCCGCACACCCGTTCCTGCTGATCCAGAAATTGTTAAACTTGCCTCTGAGCAGCTTGAAAAACCTGTTTTTACAAAAAATCCACTCGATATTCTTGAGCCAGGCATCCCCAAAGCAACCAAAATCCTTCAGGACAACAACCTCCCTGTTAATGATGAAAATATCTTCATTATTGCCAGTTGTGAGCAGAAGGGCCTCGACTACCTCCAGGGCAATGCAGTTGTAAACATCCGCAAAACTACAGATGAACCTGCCACGGCCAAAAAACCTACCGGCAAGGCTGCTGCAGCTACGGCGGCTCCCGTGGCCTCTATTGGCCAGCGCGATTACACCATCACCGTTAACAACAGGCCATACAGCGTTTCTGTTTCTGAGGCGGGTGCAATTCAGGCAACGCCTGCTGCTGCAGCTACGGCGGCTCCTGCACCCACAGCGGTTGAAGGCACAGATATTGAAGCCCCAACCCCTGGTAATATTGTAAAGATTCTTGTGGAACTGAATAGTACTGTCACAGTAGACCAGCCACTTTTGGTGATGGAAGCAATGAAAATGGAATCTGAAGTCAAATCACCATGTGCCGGTAAGGTTCTTGCCATCCATATAGAGTCCGGAGATACAGTACAGTCCTCTGACCTACTCTTTACCATCGGCTAATAGGATGCTCATTTCGGGACCTCTGTTACTTTGCAGAGGTCCGTCTCTTCGTTTTGCTCATAACGGGATAGTATTATGAAAATAAGATTTTTCATGGTTGTGTTGCTCGGGTTACTTTTGCCTTTAACCTCCTTAGCAGAAACTAAGGATGGTATCGTTGCAATAGTCTCTCCAGCAGACGCTAAAATAAAACGGGTTTTAGTTGAACCCGGCGATTTCATCTACAGTGGTGACGAGATCGCAACTCTGAAGGCGGACGATGGTTCGGTTATCGTTCTTCGTGCAGGGACATCTGGAAAGCTCACCGAGCTGCACATCACTGCTTACCAAAAAGTTCATAAGAATGATCCTATTGGCACCATTGAAACGCACTCCATCATTGCCGAGACCCCCGCAGTAAGCGAGAACAGCGCTCTACCTCCCATGTCTGAGCTCCTTGGTGATTTATACAAGACGACAGGTATCTATGGGATTATTGACGGTCAGCTCAACAAGGACTGGACCGTGGGTATTGGCCGTGTCCTGATGATCTTTATTGGCCTGCTACTCATGTATCTGGGCATTTTCAAGAATTTTGAACCTCTTCTTCTTGTACCTATTGGCTTTGGGGCGATACTCTCCAATATCCCCATGGCAGGAATTGCCGAGCCCGGGGGCATTCTTTACTATATTTATGAAGTAGGTATCACCACAGGGATCTTCCCACTGATCATCTTCATGGGTGTTGGTGCCCTGACCGACTTCGGACCAATGATTGCAAATCCCAAAACCATCCTCTTAGGTGGTGCCGCTCAATTTGGAATTTTCACGACCCTGCTTGGAGCCCTTGCGCTTTCCAATATGGTTCCTGGTATCAATTTCTCCCTGGCCGATGCTGCGGCAATCGGTATAATCGGAGGTGCGGATGGTCCTACGGCAATATTTCTCTCTAGCCAGTTATCACCACGACTGCTCGGGTCAATTGCCATTGCGGCCTATTCTTACATGGCCCTTGTACCTCTGATCCAGCCGCCTATTATGAAGTGGTTGACCACAGAAGAAGAGAGACAAATAAAGATGGTGCAGATGCGCCACGTGTCCAAGCTGGAAAAAATTATTCTTCCACTTCTTGTACTTGGAATTTGTGCCACCCTGCTTCCCTCTGCGGCTCCGCTGATTGGTATGTTCATGTTGGGGAATCTTGCCAAGGAATGTGGCGTTGTAGACAGGCTTGCTGACACAATCAAAAACTCTTTAATGTACACAGTTACTATCTTCTTAGGACTCGGTGTCGGCTCTAAACTCTCGGCCGACAAGTTTCTCAATCTTGAGACTTTAGGAATTCTTGCTCTCGGTTTGATTGCATTTTGTATCGGTACTGCAACCGGAGTATTGCTTGCTAAACTGATGAATAAAATGAGTAAAACTCCCATCAATCCACTCATTGGAGCGGCTGGGGTTTCGGCTGTACCAATGGCTGCAAGGGTGGTCAATAAGGTAGGCCTTGAAGCCAACCCTCAAAACCACCTCATCATGCATGCTATGGGTGCCAATGTATCCGGAGTTATCGGTTCAGCAGTTGCGGCTGGGGTGTTACTTGCCCTCCTTAAATAGCCACTTGTTAGCATATAAAAAGGGCCAGTCACTGTAGAGTGACTGGCCCTTTTTTATTTACACCGTAAGCCAAACAAATACACAACGGCTGTAGACAGTTATTTAACCCGGTTTATCCGGGGAGCTTTTCTTGCTATTGTCCTCTGGTAGTTAAGAGCCGGTAAACCGAAGCCCATGGTATAGCCGATCTCATGATTTTCCGGTATTCCAAGTCGCTGTTTAAGCGAGGGGACAAGCTCAGAAATAACCAGGGTTGCAAGACCGTTCCATATCGTTCCTATACCATTCGCCTGGGCATACAACTCAAAAGTAGTCAAAGCGATAATAGCATCCTGAAGGGGCGCTGCGCAGTCTCGATCAGCCGAAACAATGAGAAGATGCGGTGCACCGCGAAAAAGAATATCTTTGCCAGAAATCTTCCAAGCCGCCATGATATCAACAAACATCTCCATTCCTTCCGGAAGGTTTCCAGCGTCTATTAGCTGCTCTAGCCCTGCAAAAGCCTCATCACGCAGATCGTAGATAATACCCTTGTCATCCACCAGTGTATACAACAGCGCCCGGTCATTATGGGCGCTTGGGGCATGGGAGGCGACCGCCACCAATCTTTCGGTGAGTTCGGGATCGACATTCTCATCCTGATAGTTTCTCACAGAACGTCTTTTCTTTATGAGCAGCTCCACCGCCTCAGGCCCCGCAACAGTTGCCGTATCAAGGGTAATCCCGTCCTCGGGACCATAACCTAAAATAGACACCGCTCCCTCACTGCAAACGGCGACACAATGCAGACAAGCTATGCAGTACTGTGCCAGATCTTCTGCAATTTGGGGCAAATTTGTATCCATGCTAATAATCATGGCCGGACAGTCACTGGCGCACTGGCCACAGCTGATACACGTTTCTTCATTAATGGTAAAATCGAGCATCTCTTTCCTCAATTATGTTAACGTACACCTCAATCTTGCGGTTGATAAATCTGCCGGAGCTGCGAAGCACCGAGGTTGCAGACGTATAAATATACCTTAACACCACAGAACGAGACGGATTCTATAAATTCCCCAAGACCTAGGGAGCTGTCAATATAGAAAGAATACCCACGAAAATGTGAGTTTTGAAAATATTAATTATGGGGTAACACCTTGTTTTTTCGATGAAAGCGTTCTTTTAGCATATCACGTGTGCTAAATCTAACGTAACTCTTCAGATGACCCTCGACTGTCGGTTAAACCGCCGCCTGTAACGATCCATCGGTGTTACAAATCTGTTCAACTAGAGACCCCAAAGCATACAAGCCCCGTTGGAGTGGTGCCACGTTGTTACGCTTAACTTACAGTTTTAGTTACGATTTCCTTGTCAAAGTAGTTTACCGACATTCCCGCATCAACCACGACGGTTTGACAGTTTATCCCCGAGGATCTATTGGACAACAAAAACGCCGCTGTATTAGACACCTCCTGAGTGGTTAATGCCTTTTTCCGAAGTATGGCCTTTTCAGCGTACAGATAGCTATCTACATAACCAGGAATGCCCGCTGAAGCGGAGGTCTTAAGTAAAGATGGTGCCACCGCATTAAAGCGTACCTGGGAAAACTCAGAAAAGGATTTTGCCAAAAAACAGAGCGAAGAATCGAGTGCCGCTTTTATTGGTGCCATGTAACCGTAATTTTCCGAAGCCATCTTAGTGGTGGATATAGTTATGGTCACAACGGAGGCATCTTCTTCGAGTAAATCTTTAAAATGGTTGGCAATGCTAATAAAGGAAAAGCAGGAAATATTCACCGCCTGAAGAAAATCATCCTTCCTCGTTTCGTGAAACGGCTTCATCCCATCAGAGTAGTTGGCAAAGGCTATAGAATGAACAATGCCCGCTATTTTTTCTCCTGTACCAGCCAGATCTTTTGCTATCTCGGCCTGGACGCGAATAATATTTTCTTCATCTTCAACATCACATATATAAACTGGGGAATTCGGAAAGAGCTTTTTTGCATTTCCCAGACGCTCTTCCGAACGAACCACATGGATAACCTCTGCCCCCTGGTCAATGAGGATTTTCCCTATAGCATAGGCAACTGATTTTTTATTTGCCAGACCAAAGATGATAAACTTTTTATTTTCTACTTGAAGAAAGTTCATATTTTTCTCGTACTGCTAAAATTGTTATTTTTAATAAAAGATTATGAAACGAATGCTAGAGAAGACTCTTTGAGTAAGGGGTTACGTAGCAGCCCTGCTTAAAACCGGTAAACCAACCCGAACGAAAACATCAGACTGTACATTAATGAAAGTCGCGCGGTGCTTGCAAGCAATTCATTAAGGTTGGTCCCAAGATCACATTCGACCTTAATGATAAGGATACGGGCCATGGGCAAAGTGGTCATGGGCAACAAAATAAAGCCATCCGCCATCCCGGAAACAAGCATATACAGAGGCGTAATATAACTCGCCACTATCAAGAACTTATACTCCATAATAGTACGGTATCGACCAAGGATGACAGCAAGAGTTCGCTTGCCAGCCTTCTTATCCGTATCGATATCACGCAGGTTGTTCACAACCATAATTGCAGTGACCAGAAGCCCTGGGGGCACCGCCGCCAAAAGAGCTACCAAGGTCAGATCCTTTGCCTGAATATAGTATGTTCCGCCAACCGCTACCAGACCAAAAAAAATAAAGACAAATATTTCACCAAGTCCGTTGGAGGCCAGGGGGAATGGTCCGCCACTATAGGCGACGGCAGCAACAACAGAGGCAATGCCAACAAGAATAATAACAGGCCCACCCACAACGCCTAAATACACAAATACCAGTGCAGCAAGTACGAGAGCAATAATCATCCCACGCCTCACCGCTGCGGGGGCAATAAGACCGCTTTGGGTGACCCGAACCGGCCCCTGACGCTCATCGGAGTCAATATTATTTTTAAAGTCGAAATAGTCGTTTGCCAGATTCACCCCAATCTGCAACAGCATTGCACCCATAAAACAGGCCAGTGCAGGGAGAAGCAAAAAGCGTCCATCCGCCATAGCCACGGCCGAACCAACCGCGACGGGGCCAACCGCTGCGGGGAGGGTTTTTGGCCGAATTGCCAACCACCAGAGTTGCATTGTAGAGAGTCTTTTGTGATCTTGTGCGTGCATAACGTCTATATTTCTCTGTTTTAAATATTACTGAATGAAAAGATGTTTACTCACCTTACGCTCAATGGAATAGATGCCAAAATAAAGAAGAACACCAAGCAACCCCATGCCCATGATACCGGCATACATCTCTTCGTACAGCAGTACCTGATAGGTCTCTATCACTATATAATATCCAAGACCATAACTGGTGAGGGACTGCTCTGCGATAAAAAGAACAGCCACCGCCGTACCAACAGAAATCCGCAGGGCCGTCAAAACAGCCGGAAGCGATGCGGGCAAATACACATAGCGAAACAGCGCCCTGCGACCAGCTCCCAATGATTTCACCGATTGAATCAGCTCTTTTCGAAGCCCGGAGGCCTCATCTCTGACCACGACAAGAATCTGGAAGAAAATGATTATTGCAATCAGGGTGATTTTTGAAAAATCACTTATCCCCATAAGCACATAAATAACAGGAAGAAAAATGATTTTAGGAATCGGGTAGATAATGGCGATAAGGGGCCCCACAACCCGATCTATCTTAGGCATCTGCCCAAGAAGGAGGCCAAGAGGGGCTGCAAAAATTGTAGCGAGAATAACGGCGGCGAGTACCCGCGCCGAGGAGGCGAGAAAATGTAGGCCCAACTCACCCCACATACCATGGAGAAAAAGCGGCACCACAGCAACAGGAGAAGGCAGGATAGGACGATCTACTATAAGTGAAAGTATCTCCCAGATTGCAAACAGCATGAGGACACCAGTCAGAGTGGATAAAAATGTAGCCTTATTTTTCATCCGCGCCCACCTTTTTGCAACGCCCCCCGGGAAATCTGACGCTGCCCGGAGAGGATTTCATGCAACTGTGCGCATTTCTTTCTAAACTCTGGACTGTTCCTCTCATCCATTGCAGCAAACAGATGATTATCTATAACTTGGGCCTGGCTGTTACAGCTTTCAGACAACACCAGGATTTTCTCCCCAAGAACCACCGCCTCTTCTATATCATGGGTTACAGTCAATGAAGTGAGTCGGCTCTGCTTATGAAAACTATTCATCACCTTTTGCAACTCCTCACGGATGGGGGCATCAAGTGCTGAAAACGGTTCATCCATGAGAAGTAAATCCGGCTCCAGCACAAGTGTTCTGGCAATTGCAGCCCGCTGTCTCTGCCCTCTTGAGAGCTGGGAAGGATACATATCTTTTAAATGATCGATCCCCAGCCAGCTCAACCAGTGATGAACACGGTCCTCTTCTTTCTCTCTGTCAAATTCAACATCAACAGGGGAGTGCTTACCGTCGGCACCATAATAATGACGGATTTTGAGGCCCAATCTGGTGTTTTCATAAATCGTAGCCCAGGGAAGCAAGCCATGGTCCTGCAAGACCAATCCCGTCGACGGTCTTGGTCGCTGGATTTTTTCTCCACCCACTCGGACAATTCCCCCAAGGGGCTTTTTGAGACCGGCCACAAGAAAAAGCAGCGTGGTTTTACCACAACCCGAAGGCCCGATTACGGTCCAGGACTCACCGGGTTCTATCGTCAGGTTGAAATTTTTAAAAATATCGCCCCCATCCCCATGGGAGAAACTAAGATCTTCAAGTGATATCATATTATTAAGAGCTACATTGGTAAGAATTCTGCTGTGACAGAGTCTGCATAAGTGAGTGGAGTGACCAGAAGCTTTCTCTCTACCATCCAGGCCATCACATCATCCCATTGCGCCTTGGTGGGGAGAGCTTTTATCGGCATTGGTGGAATTGTAAATTCTCCCTGGATATTTTTAGGCACCCGTATCTTTTTCAACATCAAACTTTCGTATGCAGCCGGGTCCCGGTTAAGATCCTGCGCAGCACAGTCCCAAGCAATCATAAATTTTTTCACCGACTCATTTTTCTCCCTAAGCGACTCCAGGGAAAATGTAATAACGCTGGCGCTCAAATCCCGCCTGCTGGTATCATTCACCACTTCAATTGCGCCAGCTTTTATAGCCGCCGCTCCTAAAGGATCTGGTAGGGTAACCGCTTTTAACTGTCCCTGCAGAAGTAACTGGAGACGCTCTGGCAACACCGGTACGGACCTGTATACAATCTCCTTACCCTGCAGACCTCCATCGGTCAAAAGGCGGGTTGAGATGTATTCAATCACCGTATTTTTAGAGATTCCAATAGGAACATCTGCAAGATCAGCTATCGTTGCAATACCACTTCCTGGGGCGGCCAAAATTCTAAAAAGTGGGTTATCGCCTATGGGTAAACGGGCAATAGAGATGATTTTAACCCGGCTTTTATCCCTGTTGAAATTTGCCGCACCGGAGATCTCATTTATCATCCCATCGACTCTCCCCGCCTGCATCAACTGGTCGCGTTCCACAGCACTGCCCACAGACAACGCTTCCACCTTTACTCCCAACTCTTCAAAGTAGCCTTTTTCCAGGGCAACATAGACAGGAAGCACATCAGGAATAGGCAACAAGGCCAGTCGAAGAGTTGTTTTAGACTCACTTCCCAAAGAACTCAGAGGAAAGAAAAGACAGGTCAACAACAACGGCAGACACAAAAACGACATTTTTCTTAACATATCACTCACTCATACTCTTAGTTTAAATCCCTCAAGCTAGTACATAAAGGGGGCGGCTGATATGGAAACAGGATAGTATTAACATACTGTTTACGCTATGCTCAAAATACATAGCCCCTTTCTTAACGATAAACTGAATAATCCTGCAACGTAAAAACATGCAAAAATATATTATTGGCATTGATACAGGTGGAACATACACCGATGCGGTCCTTCTCGATATAGATTCCAGTGCCATTATCGCAACGACCAAGAAACCAACAACCCACTATGACCTTTCTGTTGCAACAGGTAATGCACTTGCAGACCTGTTAAAGATAAGCGGCGCCGCCCCTGATCAGATCGAAAAAATAGTGCTATCCTCCACCCTTGCCACCAACTCTGTCGTTGAAAATAAAGGCGCAAGAGTTGCCATTATCGTCATCGGCTACGTAAAACACTTCCGGCTTCCGGTTAAAGCTGTGGTTTTCGTCAAAGGTGGACACAATATTTTAGGCGACGAAGAGCAGCCACTTGAACTTGAGCACCTCGTCCATCTCATTGAAGGATTAAAGAACGAAGTGGATGCCTATGGTGTCTGCTCAGCAATGTCTTTTAAGAACCCAGCCCATGAAATGGTTGTAGAAAAAGCAATTAGCATGCTTGACCCTAAACCTGTCTTTTGCTCACACCGCATTAGTGATCTTGCCGGTATGGAACAACGGGCGGCAACGGCAGGACTGCACGCTAAACTCATGCCGGTCATGGAAGAATTTATCACAGGGGTCGTAAAAGCAATGGAGGGATTGCAACTCAGCTGTCCCGTGTTGGTTATAGGTGGTAACGGTCAACCAATGGACGGAGACAAGGCAACGAGGGAAGCCGGTCTCACCGTGGCAAGTGGCCCGGCCTGTACCGCATTTTTTGGAGCTGCCCACAGCGTAGAATCGGCCAACGCTCTGGTTATTGATGTGGGTGGGACGACAACAGATATAGCCATGATAGAGAACGGCAAACCTCTCATGAGCAAAGAAGGTTGTCACATCGGCAAATGGAAGACCCATGTTAAAGCCATTGACATGCATACCGGCGGCATCGGCGGTGATAGTCATGTCTCCATAGATAACAAAGGTAAAATATCCATCGGGCCTGCCCGGGTTACTCCCCTTGCAACCGCCGTAAATCTTCCTCCGCTCAAAGATTGGCTCGGTACCGGCGACCGTGATAAACTTATTGCACTTCAACCAGGTAACAGAGACAAACTCCCAGAAAACCAACTAACGACCCTTCTTATCCAAAAGGGAAATATCACCCCAGCCACAATACGCCAGGAGACCGGCCTTAGTGGCATTCCTTTAGACAAACAACTGGAACACCTTACCAGACAACAGTTCATCTTTGAGTGTGGTTTCACCCCCACCGACGCTCTGCATGTTCTTGGTAAAATTGATATTGGCAACACTAATATCGCTATGGAAGCAGCAAATATCCTGGGCCTCGCCATCGGAATGACGGCAGAGCAATTTGCCCAGATGGTCGTTGATAAAACCTGTGAGCAAATTGAAAATTTGCTTATCGACTACGTAGCTAAGCATTATTGGGGCCATTCTCTCACCTCCTTTATATCAACGCGGAACAACCATCCGGTATTAGGGGTTGATTTTTCAATCAAGACCCCTCTTATTGGTATTGGTGCCGCAGCACGTTTCCTGCTACCTGAGGTTGCCAAAAGCCTAAAAACCACTATCTTTTTCCCCGATCATTGTGAAGTGGGAAACGCTATTGGCGCTGCTATGCTTGGAATGCAGGCTCAAAACACCCCCTCGGTAGATGGACATTAACACGCTATAAGTGCTTCACTTATAGGCCATAAGTTTGCTCTCTGCTGGTATTTTTTAAATACAGTGTTTGCAACGACAAATTTACTTATTTTTTATGAATTTTTTTCCAAGGTGAGGCTCTACAAAAAAGAAACATGAAAATTCTCTGCGTTGCTGACACCGTTACGCGATCCCTTCTGGAACCTAACCTCGGAGGGCCTGCCATTGAAGAAATTGATCTGGTTATTGCCTGTGGAGACTTGCCTCCTGAGTACCTCTCCTCCCTGAGAAACCGCTACAACGCGCCGCTCTATTATGTCCTCGGCAACCATGATCTTCGCTATCAAAACTCTCCCCCCGTGGGATGCACCCATATTGACCGTCACATTGTCAACTTTTCTACGTTGAGTATGACCGGTTTTTCGGGGTCACGCTGGTATAACGGAGGCATCAATCAGTACTCCGAAAAACAGATGAGAGGATTTATGCGGCGTATGCGCTTTCAACTTTGGCGCAATAAAGGAGTTGATATTGTTGTCACCCATGCCCCCCCACGGTTTGTTCATGATGCAGAAGATCCATGCCACCGCGGATTTCGAATATTTCGTTGGTTTATAGATAAATACAAACCACGCTACTGTCTTCACGGACATATCCATACCCACTTTGAGGATGACTCCGAAAGGATCACCTCCATCAACTCAACTTCGGTTATAAACTGTTATGGCTACTATGTTCTCGAAATATAAGCCGCTCAAGGCCCTTAAAAAATTCATTATAGGAGAGCGGGAGCCTATTACAGAGAATCCCTGTAGCTTCAACGTCAGACAGGAAAAAGAAAAGGCGTACGAGGCTATTGAACGGGGAACCCTGATGGTTCCTTTGGAAAAGATTGTGGGTAGTGTCGGCAGATACCATGATTTCGACAACCAGTTCAAAACCCAGAATTCAAATAAAGATGAACGACTTCAGGGCATACTAAAAGCGATGCGCCTGGGTAAAAGCCTTCCTCCCATAGCTCTTTACCAGATAAAAGAAGATTTTTTCATCCTGGATGGCCACCACCGATTTAAGGCCGCAAGGGAGCTCGGTCACACCCATATTCGCTCACGTATTGTTGAACTTCTGCCCAGTAAAAACACTTTTGAAAACAATCTCTACAACGAAAAAATTCAATTTAGAGACAAAGCAGGCCTCAGCGACAGTCATGACCTTACCGAACCCGGCCAGTTTAAACATCTGGTATGGCAAATAGAAAAACACCAAACATTTCTCTCGGCAAAAAACAAAGAGCAGACAACCTTTAAGCAGGCGGCGACCGACTGGTATTCATCAATTTACCGCCCTCTCTTTACCCTCATTGAAAACAGCCATCTGGTAAAGTCATTCCCAAAAAGAACGGTGGACGACCTCTACCTGTACATATCGGTCCATCAGTGGGAAAAGGGCAAAAAGCGTAAGTACGGTATAGGAATTGATAAACTCATTCCCACCGATATGGAGGCCTTCAGAGAAAAGATGTCTGCACAAAACGAACAGGAATACCCCGAGATGAAACGGGAAATCACCATTTTTGTGCTCATTAATATTGAAGGCAAATATGAGCAGCAGCTTATCGATAAACTCCTGGCCCTGAATGAGGTGCGAGAGGTACATGCAATTCACGGATCCATTGATTTGTTGACCAAGATCATCTTAACCCGAGACCTCCTCTCATCCGATGCGGAATTAATCTCTGATTTTATTCAATCAACCATCCGCCAATGGAAAGGTATCGTCTCCTCCCAGACACTGATTCCGGGAATATCAAGAGTCAAAGACGACGACCGATGCCACCTGTAAACAGCCAGGCGTTTGTCCATATTTCCCCCAAAAGGCCAAGCCATATACGAGTCTCTGCCACAGGGCTTCACCTGTCAGCAGAGACAACATGGCATGACCTACGAACCAGAGGATGCGCAGATGACAAAACCAACAAAGCCTGTTGTTGACTATGAGAATTCATTCGCATCCCTCGACATCAGAGTCGGTAAAGTGGTCGAGGTTGAAATTGAAACAGACACCCACAAACCCACCTATAAAATGGTGATCGACTTTGGCAAATATGGCAAACGAACAAGTTACGGCAGATTTACCTGCCATCCCATTAATGAAGTAAGAGACCGGCTGGTCCTTGCGGTTCTTAATTTTGAGCCAAGAGCCATGGGGCCCGTCACCTCAGAAGTCCTCGTCCTTGGTGTACAGTACCCCAAGGCCGCAAGTGGCGAGGCCACCTTTGTCTCCCCCGCCGTTACTGCCAAAATTGGCAGTAAACTCTTTTAGACCAGTGACCTAAAAGAATGACAGACAAACAGTACCTGTAAAAATAGACTAATTGTACGTAAAATGGTAAATGACTTTGTGGGTTAGTTAAACAATTGTCATACAATACATCATAATTCAGCCCTACAGGGCCTTTATATATAGAGAAAACACATGGAAAGATTTCTTGTGATCGTAGTTTCTGCCGCCATAGGAACAGGTTTTTATTACTGGATGGCCCAGATGGTAAGAAAAAAATCAATGCGGGATTACATCTTTTCCCACCTTTGGCTTCTGCACCCCAACGCAATATGCTACTGGCGTGCCGCCATGGCAATTATTGGCTATATCCTCTATTTTTACCTGGGCTACCAGAGTGTAGCCATCCTCATATTCACCGTTGCTGCCATACTTGATGGTGTAGACGGTGTCGTCGCCAGAAGTTGCGATCTTGTTACCCACTGGGGAGAATGGCTGGATCCGTTTTGTGACAAACTCACCTACCTGCCACCACTCATCGGCTTTGCCTATGCTGGCATCCTCTCCCCTAAACTTGTATGGGCATTGGTTATTATTGAGTTTGTAGGCCAGTTTTTTGCCCGCCATATATTGAAATTACTCAAGACCTCTGGGGCCGCAAACAACTTTGGTAAAATCAAAGCCATCATCTGTTTTGGCCTCGTTATTTTCTGTGCTCTTATCCAAAAAAATACCTTTATCATTGATATTGGAGATGAGATTCTTATCGCCTGCATAAGCCTTTCAGGGGCTTCGTTGATATTTAAATTCATCCCCAACAAACTCTATGCTGACATACTCTCCACCCTCAATTTTATCTGTGGAATTACAAGCCTCTACCTGACCTCTCAGTTCTCTTTTGCCTGGGCAATATTTGTAATTATTCTCGGCCAGCTCTTCGACCTCTTTGATGGCAGAATGGCAGAGAAACATGGTGGAACTAAGTACGGCCCCTATCTTGATGATATTGCTGACTTTGTAAGCTTCGGCCTCGCGCCGGCCTATATTATTTATAAATCTGAAGGGAATTTTGCACTGCTCTTTGGACTGTGCTACATTGCAGGTGTTGCCTACCGACTGATACGTTTTATTGTCTATGATAAAAAGAGAACAGATCTTCCAGAAGGTGTGTTCAACGGCCTGCCCAGCCCCGCGGGAGCCTTGATCGTCCTCGGAGCCGCTCTCATTGTCCCACCAAACATTTTATGGCTTATTGCCGCACTCTCTGTTGCGTTAATGATCAGCCATATTCGCTTCGCCCACCTTGGTCGTGTGGTGCTTCAGCACCTGCCTAAACCGCTGTTTTTCTTGATGAGTTCCTCGATAATTGTCTGTATCGCCTTTATCCTCAAGACCAAAAGTGTGCAAATATTTGGCTGTCTCATTCTCGCATCCGTGGTCGCCTATATGATCGCAGGGAGAAAATGGTTGAAATAGGAGGCCCATCTGGAAAACAGCTTTTGCCAAACTATAGAATATGAGCATTTAGGGCAACACTCTTCAACACAACAAACAAGCTAGGCAAACAAAATAACGCCTGTGCTTGTTTGTTCGAAACACCTCGATTTAAGGAAAAACGACCCTACCCATCAGAGTTTATTGGCTTATTCCGGGAGTTAAAGGTAACACGGTGATACGCCTTGATGGCCACCTTCTCGCTGAGACTTCGCAGACCAGCCAGAGGGTTTTTTATGCGCATGGTTGAGCGATTACGGATAACCCGCCCCATTGTTGTGCTGGTTATTTGTGCCTCTTGCTCGGCTATCTTACTACTTAAGATAGCAAAAAGATTCTGCTCTTCGAGAACCCTGCGCCGTGCCTCTATAATATATGGCAAACGATCTTCATACTCATTATTGGCCAGATGAGACTTTATGATCTCAGAGGAACGCTTGTAATCATTGATATCGATTGGAATATAACTTTCTTTTGGGAAATAATCTTCGGTGTTGGGGGCACCATGGTAAAATGGCAGGGTGTACCCTAAAAACGCATCAGGAAGTTTCTCCGTTAAATGATGATCATACACATGATTCTCAACAGCAATATGAAACTGATACGAATCCAGCGCCTCCGCCTTATCATTCATTGGATTAACCCCGTGTCCATAGATATCTAACTCTGGAATTTCTCCCTTTAAGCGCCAAGTAAAATCAACTCTCCTGGAATGCAGGGTAACATTGCCCGTTCGCTGGGAACAAACAGTTGAAAGCAGCTTCGTTTTTTGAGGCGGCTTCATCTTCTGCATCTGGTCCCAGGTAATATAGTCACCATCACCAAAGGGCAAACCGTAGTGCCATATCAGCCCCGGATGATGGTAAATCACGTTGGGATGACGCATTGCCCATGGTTCCTGGAAGGTAAGCACAGCCCCAAACTGCTTTAAATAATCAGTGCCAAATACTGTAATGGAAGAAGGTTCACCTGTGATGAGCAGCGTTTTTTCCTTTGGACACTTGAGCTTTTCTTCAGTAAAAAAGTTGTCGCTCGGAGGAAGGTCTTGATAAACGACCAACCAGTCGTAATCATTGCAATCCACATCAAAGTCAAAAACACAATCACCCCACTGGGGAAACAGCCCCGGAAATTGCCGAAGAAATCCTTCACATGAGCGGCCTCTTTCCAAGCCTCTGTGCATAAATTTAACCCTGATTGTGGGTTTACCCCATTTTTCAAGAGAGACATTTGAATCCCCAAGCTTTCCAGATAAATTATTAAATGAAAAAAATTTCTTCGACACTGTATCCTCGTTTGCATAGCATGTTGTTTTGTCGACAATTTGTCCTGATCTCGTGTAAATAGATGCCACAGCAACCGCGATGATCAGCAATAAGAAAACGCCAAAATACCCTAGTGTAGAGGCGGTTCATCAGCAACCTATTTTTGCGTATCAATCCCAAAGATCCGCCCACTGGACAAACAATACAATCAAACCTAAGGTAGTAAGATATTTTCCATAACAATCTACCCGCCTGAACGGATGAGAAATGCGGGCTAACCATAGACCCCTTCTAAATATATGGATATCTGGCTTGTTTCCGCTATTTTACTGATAACCCTGTTTCTGCTGATCACCGAAAAGATTTCCGTTGACCTCACTGCAATCGGCATAATGGTCCTTCTGGTTGTTAGTGGAACTCTCACTGCCAAGGAGACGATTAGCGGCTTTGCCAACCCCGCACTTATCACAGTTGGCGCTATGTTCGTGGTCTCAAAAGGGCTGATGCGAACCGGTGGCGTCGAATTTATAAGTAGACAAATCATCCAGATGGCCAAGGGGAGCCATAAACTTGCCCTCATCATCATCTTGATATCGGTGGCCATTGCTTCAGCCTTTATTAATAACACCCCGGTGGTCATTCTTTTCATTCCAGTCGTTATGAGTATGTGCTGTGAATTTGGCCTCAGCCCGTCCAAATTTCTCATCCCTGTTTCATACGCATCCATTCTTGCCGGAACCTGCACCCTGATAGGTACCTCTACAAATATAATTATCAGTGATCTCAGTGTCACCAACGGCTATGCTGGCCTTTCCATGTTCGAACTTGCCCCTCTAGGAGTACCCATCGCGGTGGTAGGAATTATTCTGCTCTATTTCATCGCCCCAAAAGTCTTGCCTGACCTTGCCAACCCTATCTGCCAACTCCAGGACAGTGACCATCGTAAATACTTAGCAGAATTGAAAATACCCGCCAAAAGCAACCTTATAGGCAAAGACCCGGACACATTGTTTACACCTAAATATCCGTCCATAAACGTCATTGAACTGATCAATAAATCCCATATTTACCACCCGGTACGAGATAGAATTTTAACCAGTAAAAATGACATCCTCCTGGTAAAAGGGTCTCTTAATGACCTTGTGGCAATTCTACACAACGAGCAGATAGACCTACCTACTTCAGAAAAAGGACTGGTTTTGGGTGCCCAAAAGGATGCCCCCATCGTGGTAGAACTCATGATCCCTCCCCATTCTTCACTTCGAGGTGAAATAATACAACAGACCTCCCTGGCAAAAGACCCTGATGTACACATCATCGCGGTAAAAAGGTCCAACCTGCACATGTCTGAAAAGCAGATCCTCGATGTAAAACTTCAAACCGGAGACATCCTTCTTGTCTGGTGCCACGAATCTAAGCTTGGGGCAATCCGTTCGGCAACCAACTATATAGTTATTGAAGATGTGTATGAAGAATTGGTTCATAAACGTAAAGCCGTCTGGTCCATCATAAATTTCGTCTGCATGATAGGCACGGCAACCTTAGGACTGGCGGACATTATGACCTGCGCACTCACCGCGGCGTTTTTAATGATTATCACAGGCTGTCTACAGATGCGAGATGCCTACAGAGCACTACAGGGTGATGTATTGCTACTCATAGCGGGGACTATTGCCCTTGGGGTTGGAATGCAGAAAACGGGGGCTAGCGAACTGTATGCAGAGACCTTCATCAGCATATTCTCAAACTATTCCCCTCAGATAGTGCTCGGTGCTTTTATCTTACTCACTTCCATCTGCACCCAGATCCTCAGTAACAATGCAACCGCCGTTCTCATGCTACCAATAGCCATCTCTACGGCCCTTGGAATTGGTGTTGATCCCAAGCCCTTTATTGTCGGTATCTGTTTTGGGGCAAGTGCATGCTTTGCAACCCCCATGGGGTATCAGACCAATCTTATGGTATATGGTCCTGGAGGATACAGCTTTCTTGACTATATGAAGCTTGGACTCCCCTTAAACACCTTTGTCGTCATCGCTTCAACTCTTTGTATTCCTTACATCTGGCCGTTTTAAAAAAAAACAGGCAAACAACGACGCTAATGTCGCTGTCTGCCTATTTTTAAGACGTATCGATGTTCTCTAACGCTCCGCTACCTAATATCGGCGATAAACTTGTTGGACGACTCAATGGCAATGTTCATTTTTTTAATAAGGCTATCTATTTCACCCTTGAGACTGCTAAATTCTCCCTGGAGAGAACCAATCGCCTGGGCATTAAGATTATGTTTTAAAAACAAAACGTTATCTTTAAATATCCTTAAAACAGGCCCCATACTAGCCTCCGCCTGATGCATAGAGGCTAACATTTCTTTATAACGGGACTTGGTGCTACGCAACTGCCCTTTACTGTAAGCACGCTTTTCTTTACTCTGATACTCTTCCAGTTCATCTTCCCACTCGTCAAAGAGATCATCGGCCACAGCTTCAACACTAGCAATCCGATCAGAGACCTTTGTCGCCGCGGATTCACTTTTATCATACTCATTACTAAGGCTGGTATACGCCTTTTTTAAATCAGTTTCCTGAAGATTTACCACTGAATCAAACTGCTCCAGAGCCGATTTAAACTGTTCCTGGGCCTCAGCCTGGGAATCACGTGCCCCCTCAACCCTATCCACCATGATATCTCTTTTATGTATACCAACCTTTTCCATGGCACTGTAGTACGTGCTGGAACACGCCGTCAGCATCAAGGCACAACAGAGAACAACTCCAATCTGTAACAGAGAATTACCGGATTTCTTGACCATTTCGCATACCCCTTGTTAGGAAATATTTTTTTATCGATATAGACACCCAAGACGCAAAAGATCTTTATGCCTACCACTTCACAATCTGTTCAATGCAACCTCAAAGTCACCTGTGCCACGGATATCATGAATCATCGACATGAAACCTTGCCAACTGCAAAATCAAGATGCTATACTAGGGCCTTGCCCGCGAACGACTTTTGCCGAAATCCTACATTTTCCTGACATAACAATACTCGTAACATCAACTAGATGAAGTCGAACTTTTCGAGGTAATCCTGATTAAAAATCAAAGTTCCTTTTCCCAAGCAAGAAGTCCGGTACATTGAATAACCGACGCAACTATCGAAATCTAACCACAATACCAGGTAGCATAAAATGACTAATACGCCATCTCAAGCACCTAGAAAGAACATTCCATGTATCGGTTGCGGAGGATCTGGACAAACATCCTTTTTTGGCGGAGCCAGCAGGTTTATGTTTACCTGGGAAGATTGTCCCGATTGCCACGGCACTGGAATAAACCTCGATGCCCCCCCCGCAACTCCAGCTAATAAGACCGACCTAAACGACCACTTAAGCGCTAAGAAACGCGATTGATATCGAATTAAAAGGTGTAACTATTCAGGTTACTCAAAAGGGGAGCCCCGGCAAGCAAGATCCGCCTCTTTTATATACTTTTTACGCCTTTATTTAAACGATGCTGACCAAATCATTACCTCCAAATCTATTGTTCTGCACCCACACGCCCCATCTCTCCTCACTTCCTGTAATTTAAAATCATCACTACCCACTGGGACTACAAGATATCTGAGCAGAGGTTTTCCATACAAAAATTGCATTTCCAACCACAATTGGTAGGGTGACAGCACAACCCCAAATCTCAAAAATTGAAAAATGAGCCATGACACCTGCAATCAACGAAGCAAAAAAACATAAAATTAAATTTGAAGTCCATCAGTATTCACACAACCCAAGCCACTCTTCTTATGGAAAAGAGGCTGTAGATAGCTTAGGTGTTGCCGCAACTAGGGTGTTCAAAACACTTGTTTTGCAACTTGATAATGGAGAATTAACGGTAGGTATAGTACCAGTTTCAGGACAATTGAACCTAAAACAACTGGCCAAGGCAGCGGGAAGAAAAAAAGCTAGCATGGCGGATGCAACTCTTGTTCAACGGTCGACGGGTTATGTTTTAGGCGGGGTAAGTCCGCTTGGCCAGAAGAAAAGACTCGCCACCATAATCGACTCTTCCGCTACGAGCCACGAAACTATTTTTGTAAGCGCTGGCCGCAGAGGACTTGAAATAGAGTTAAGCCCTGTCGACCTCTGTCGTTTGACATCTGGAACTTTCGCACCAATAGCCCAAAACTAATCCACTTTTACCCCAAATCTTATCGGCGTAATTGACGTAAAAGCGTTGCAGTGGGTTGACCAGTTACCTCCACCCCAATATCACCCTGATAGTGACGGATGGCCGCCCGACTTCCCTTGCCTAAATTACCATCGATGGCACCTGCATAGTAACCTTTTTGCAACATCAACCTTTGTAATTCTATTTTTTCATCCACAAGAAGGGCCCCCGGAGGCCTCGGCCACCTGTGCTTCACTCCACCAACACCGTCGATTTTATCCGCCAGCATCCCCACAGCAAGAGCATATGAATCAGAGTTATTATAACGTTTTAATACATAAAAGTTTTTCATGACCAGAAAAGCTGGTCCATCTTTTCCGGCAAACAATTTAAGAACAGCCTTGTCTTCTGGCCAGGTAAATGCCCTGCCACCAGAACGACTAATCCCCAGCTTTTGCCACTCACGTAATAACTTTGTCTCCCCTTCAAGACCAAAAGAACCAGGGGGAACAGTAACTTCATACCCCCAGGTTTTACCGGTTCTCCAACGATTTTTGTGCAGTAAGTTGGCCGCTGTTGCCAGAGCGTCCGGCACAGAGTTCCAGATGTCACGCCGGCCATTTCCATCCATGTCCACCCCATAAGCCAGATAACTAGTAGGGATAAACTGGGTATGCCCCATTGCCCCCGCCCAAGAGCCCATAAACTGATCTTTACTGACATCTCCTGCCTGTAAAATCTTTAGAGCTGCTACCAGTTGAGTCCGGGCAAATTTCCCCCGCCTTGGATCTGCATACCCTAGGGTGGCCAAGGCCCTTGGGACATAGTGGAGACGATCTGTTTTCTTTAAAATATCCCCGTAATTTGACTCCATGGACCAGATTGCAAGAAGAACAGAAGGCTTTACAGCAAACCTAGCGGCAACAGAATCAAGGGTCTGCCGATAGTACCGACCCATCTTCTGGCCCTTTTCCGTAGATAAAGAATTCACCCGCGCATCAAGGTAGTCCCATATCTTGGCGGTGAACTCTGGCTGATACGCCGCCTTCTTCAATACCACAGGATCAGGTTCAGTAATATTTTTAAACGCCTGGTCCCAAGTCTCCCGACTCACCCCATCTTTGGCTGCCACTGGGTAAAAGTCTTCTATCCAGGTTTCAAAAGATTCCGAGCCAGAAGCAGACGCCAAAGGACTCAATGTGAATGTAAGGATAAAAATGGACAGGCCAAGCCTTACACTCCTCCGAACCCTATTGTTTAGACAAGATATCATGTTATTTCCTGGTACAGTTTTTATATTGATTAGCCATCACCATTTTATCATAACCTACTTCAATAACAGAGCACTCAGACTTTTCCTATCAAATTTATGCTAAATACCCTCAAACCCATACTTCTACTTTCCCCACCTTTTTTTTGCCTGAAAAACAATTGCTCCAATCACCTCAAACGGACAGTAAAGACAAAGCCGGTAAACAGGTAACCAAGTATCGATGCACGCTCCTCAGTTGCCAGGTGACAATTGAGATTTTGTTCATGAATAAAGGCGCTCCAGCCAGGTTAAAGCAGTAAAGAAATTCACAAAACCGCTTGACCCTTAAGCATCTGGAGATACGGGCCCGAACAAGCAGAGTTTTTTACAGAAATAAAGCACAACCCCAACTCCTTTTAAAGTCGCGGACGAACAACTTTGATAGATTTACAATTGTACTCACATACCGTATATCTTCAGTACCTCTGTGAAAATACAGGTATGTCTGTTTATCGACATTTGGCGTAACATTATAGCTCTAATTGTGACTTGATATTATTTCTTGCATCAATTTTCTTGCTATGCGAAATTTAGAATTTCATGCTCACTTTTTTGGAGATTGTCGCATGTCTACAGCACTATCCTATGATGAACTTGCCCATAGAATCACCGAACTTGAGTTGCAAAATAAAGCCCTGCAAAAATACAAGGTTTCATTTCAAACCGCCAACATTGGACTTGCCTTAATAAATACAGAGGGGACATTCCTGGAGGTCAACGCGTCGCTTTGTGCCGATCTGAGATACTCCGAGGAAGAATTATTGCAGATAAAGCTTAGTACCATAGAACACTCTATGCTTAGAGCTGAGCCCAAGCATCATTTCGATTTATTACAAAACAAAAGAAGTTTTTCCTACGAGGCAACCTATCGTCGTAAAGATAGTAGTGAAGTCTCTTTTAAGTTAACAACCTCCATACTGCAGCAAGGAAATGAAACAACAATTCTGATTGTTTTCCGAGATATTAGCAGTCATGAACAAAAAAAAGACTTTTCTTCAATAGCACACAACTCGAGATCCACCACTGATGAGAATTTTAGCTGCCAACGGGTAAACACAAACTTTTGCGAAAAACAGGGCAAAAAGCAAGACGAAAGGGTCACTCATTCAGTTAGCGAATTGGCAAAAAACAAGATATCTATCCCAACAATCAAACCACGAGCAGACAAGTCTTTATCAGATGCAGTGTGCCGATACCCACTATGGCCCGACGACTTTAGCGTTGACCAGGGATATAATAATATAGCTTTTCAACCGGGGCAGCAGACAGATAAAATAACCGATAATGGTGTTAGCATAATACGTGATCTCCCTGATAAAGAACTAACTAAAGAGGCAAAGATCAAACATTTGGTACTAACACATACGCTCGAAAACACAGCAAACGCAGTGTATGTTGTTAATAAAACGTATGATGTTTTATATAGCAATTCCGTAATGAAAAAACTCTTCGGAGAGCCAACACACAGAAAATGCTATACACATTTTTCTGGAGCAACAAAGCCCTGTCCCTGGTGTAAAAATGATGCAGTATTTTCCGGTACGCCGGTACAATGGGAGTGGCGAGATGAAAGGAATAACAAGGTCTATATTGTCTCTGAATCGCTCCTAGAGGACACAGAACGTGGCCCCACAAAAATTGTACGTCTTGTTGATATAACAGATCAAAGAAACTTTGAGAATGAGGCGCGGGCCCACAATGAATTACTTACGACACTTATCAATGCCTCGCCCGATATTATTGTTTTTAAAGATGGCAACGAGCGCTGGTTGCAGGCAAATGAAACAGCCCTGAGTTTCTTTCGACTCATCGGCAATAGTTACAAAGGAAAAACTGAAAGCCAACTGCTTAAATGCAATACATTATGTCACGAAAAGTTCTTCGCTTATGCGGAAAGTAATAATAAAACCTGGGAAGAAGGAAAGCTCCTCAGAGAGGAAAAGATAATACCTGGTCCCAAAGGGGATAACAGAATATTTGACATTATCAAAGTACCATTTTTTCGAGCTGACGGATCACGTAAAGGACTTATGGTACGAGGTCGTGATATAACTGAACACCTCGCAATAAAATTACGATTAAGTCAGGAGATAACATGCAGCCAACAATACTTCGACATCCTGCAAAAACAGAATAAAGAAATAGAAGAGGTTAATATTGCCTTTCGAATTGTATTAAATAACCAAAAAAGGACGACAGAAGATATACAGCAGAATATCCTAGCCCAGCTGGAAAAAACTATTTTCCCATATATTAGACTTCTTCGTAAAAGCACATTAAATAACATTGAAATAGAATATCTCGACATCTTAACCGAGCATCTCTATTCACTGGGCACATCATTTATAAAAAGGCTAAGCAATTCAAATCTCAGGCTTACCAAAAAAGAGATACTGATAGCAGACCTAGTCAGACAGGGTAAAAATACAAAAGATATATCCAGGTTGCTTAGCCTACAACCTCGATCCGTAGAAGCATATCGCAATAAAATTAGAAAAAAATTAAATATTAATAATAAAAAAGTAACGTTAAAACAGTATTTACAATCAACCTTTACCTGCGAAAGCTAGTAAGACAGGTATCCATTAGAACCATTGCCCATACAGAGATCATTAGACCAACCACTGCACATCCCACCCCTCACACCTTGATTCACCATAGTGCTTTTTACTGTGGTGAATCAACATTGTCACTACGTTGACGTCTCCTTTTCGTTTCAGTTAATAAGATAGTAGCTTCGTCATATTGATAGCCTTTAGGCTCTAGAGGCCATCAAACTAAGACTAGGTTTACATGGATCTCCCCCACTAATCCGAGGTAACACTTACGTGAAGTTCAGAAACGATCGTCCTAAAATTATGCTCCTGCTTGATGTCGTCCTATGTTTCCCATTAGTACATTACCTCCACCAAGTGCACAGTCACCTCACGATCGCCATTAATCAGATGGGGAACGTACCCCAGGACAAATTCGAATTAATTATTAATTCAATTCAAGAATTTTCTTTTGCTCCTTATTCTGCAAAAATTAATGTTTTTCTAACAAACATCCCTAAAACATTTGCCGCTTTGTGCGTCCAAGGGGCAGCTACCGCGGTTCAACCAGACCCTCGTGACTATATCCTCAAACCTTTTTATTCCAGAAAAAACCGGCCAGATCTGCTCCGGACGAGGACTCTATATTGTCTGGAATACCGGTAAAGAACATAACAAACTAATTACTGTTGATAGAGATAGACCCTGTAACACCCTGCAAAACTCTAAACGAAGAAGGAAGCCCCTATGAATCTTAAAAGCATGTCTCTCCAGGCCAAATTGATTACTGGTTTTACAACAATTCTTATACTTTTAATTATATCCTCCCTGGTAGGATTTAAGGCATTAAAGAATGCATCTGAAGGATTCAGTCAATATCGTGAAATCGCCCACCATGCCAATCTGGCCGGACGTCTCCAGGCAAACATGCTGATGGTTCGGATGAACGTCAAAGACTTCATCACCACAGGCAGTGAGGAATCCCAACAACAGTATCACGAGTATTACAATAAGATGGAGGGCTTTTTAGAAACTGCCCAGATTAAAATTGACAATCCTGAACGAGCTAGAAAAATAGATACTGTCGATGCAAACCAGACCCAATACAACAGGGCCTTTGGTGAAATAGTTATTTTGAGAAGTCAGCGTAACAAATTGATCAATGGTGTACTTAATATAAACGGGCCGTTGATGGAAAAGACACTGACCAGACTCTTGGAATCAGCACAAAGCGACAACAATATGCTCGTAGCATTTAATAGTAGCCTAGCGATGAAGCACCTGCTCCTTGCCAGATTGTATACCGTCAAATTCCTTAACACCAATCAACAAACTGACGTCGATCGAGTACATACTGAATTCAATAGCATGGTTAATTATTTAACTATTCTCAACAAAGAACTAAACGATCCGTATCGCCGTACAATGCTGACGTCAGTCCTTAATATTCAAAAAAAGTATCTGGAGGCCTTCAATAAGCTGATAACAGTTATTTTCGATCGCAATACTATTATCCGTGAAACCCTCAATATGATTGGACCAAATATCGCCACTACAGTTGAAGATGTAAAGCTATCCGTCAAAAACGAACAAGATGAAATTGGTCCACGCCTACAAGCCTCAACCCAACAAGCCATATACACAATCTTACTGATCAGCTTGTTTAGTTTAATATTGGGCATAGCATTAACTTTCTTTATTACACGCAGTGTGATCAGGCAGCTTGGTGCAGATCCTTCGGAGCTTGCAGACATTGCCCACAACATATCCAAAGGCAATTTAGCCATAGATTTTAAACGTACAAAAAAATCCGCTCTCATCGGTGTATACCGCGACATGAAGGATATGACCGAGAAACTAAAAAGTATGTTCATTGAAATTAGTTCTGCTGTCCAAACATTATCATCAGCCTCAACTGAGCTCGCAACGATATCCACCCAGATGTCAACCAATGCAGAACAAACAACTATTAAGGCAAATACCGTGGCTGTTGCTGCCGAGGAAATGAGTGTGAATATGGCATCTGTTGCTGCTGCCTCTGAGGAAACTTCAGTAAATGTTAACATGGTTTCAGCTGCTGCTGAAGAGATGTCTGCCACCATCTCAGAAATTGCCTCAAACACCGGCAATACCAAAGCAATTACCGAGACCGCCGTTATTCAATCAAAAAACGCTTCAGACCAAATCAACGAATTAGGCATTGCCGCCCAAGAGATAGGTAAAGTTACGGAAACGATCATGGAGATATCCGAACAAACAAACCTTCTTGCACTCAACGCCACCATTGAAGCAGCAAGGGCTGGGGACGCGGGTAAAGGTTTTGCCGTAGTAGCCAACGAAATTAAAACCTTAGCAAAACAGACATCACAAGCCACCGATGAAATAAAAACTAAAATCACCAGCATTCAAGACGCTAGCAGTAATTCGGTAACAGAAATCACCCAAATTTCTGGCGTTATAAATGAAATCAACTCAATGGTATCGAATGTTGCGGTAACAGTCGAAGAGCAGGCTAAGGCCACACAGGAAATTGCCGATAATGTGGCACAGGCCTCCCAGGGTATTAACGAAGTAAATGAGAATGTAGCCCAGGCTTCATCCGTAACGGGAGAGGTAGCGGTTAACATTGCTGAAGTTGGAGCGTCTTCAAGTGAAATCAATGAGAGTAGTACACAGGTGAATGTAAGTGCTACGGAGTTGAGTGAACTTGCAGAAAGATTAACAGATATAGTTAATCAATTTAAGGTGTAAAACCCCAAGAGAAACCCGCAAGAGAAATTATTTCGAAGTTCGAGCAACCTCTATTTTAGAGGTGAAAGAGACCAACATATTTCATTCATTTTGGCACGGGGCTGCTCAGACTATCCAATAATCTTTCTTGCGGGTTGAGCAACTCTTATTGTGATAAAAACTCAATTTCTCCAGATCTATTGGCAATGCCAAAAGAGTTGTAAACATTTTCACCGATTTATCTTTATAACAGTATATATGTCGTTGAAAATCCTATAGGCAACGCCCTTACATCCATTCTCTCTCACCAGCTCCATTGTTATCTCAAATTCATTCTGTTCTTGTTGCGACATCACTCACTTTTCAAACTTCAATCTGTTGCACTTATTGTACTACTCCAGCAGGAGCCATGTGAACATTCTATAACTTAATCTGTGGTCCTAATGATGGGGACCGTTTCTCTTATCCCTACGCCCCATAGACCAAGTGACAATTACAATTTCCCTGCCCAATCGTACCTTGGGTACGATAGCCCACAGGGATGTACATTTTAGGTTGTCATTTCTACGCTTATTAACTGGCCACACCTTAACTATCTTTACATCAAGATGCTTGAAGTAAAGATAGTTAAGGTGTAAAGTTAAGACTTTTAAAATTCGAGCTCAGGGGAATGGACTGGCATGGACAAAGTAGATCTTTTGTTAAAACAATGGGCGACAGAAAGGCCTGACTTAGATTCTTCACCAATGGGGGTAATCGGTCGGCTGACGATTTTGAACCGATCCGTGGAAAAAGGCTTTCAGCAGTCTTTAGAGAACGTACATATCACGATGCAGGAATTTGACGTTCTAGCTGTGTTGAGGCGATGCGGCCCTCCTTTTCAGCAAGCTGTCGGCGTACTCTGCTCATACACCCTACTCTCCAGTGGGGCCATGACAAACCGCATAGACCGCCTGGTAAAAAAGGAGCTCGTGTTACGTAAACCAAACCCTGAAGACAGAAGAGGGGTAATTGTAGCCCTGTCCGAACAGGGACGAACTCTAATCGATGAGCTGCTCCCAGTCCGTTTTGAGGAAGCGTATAAGATAGTATCGGTATTGTCTTCTGCAGAACGAAATGATTTAGAAAAACTCCTGAAAAAGATGACCGATGCGCACTCAGAAGAGTGTGCTGCAATCGTCGATATAAATCTTAATAATTCGTGAATACTATGAAGGCAATTTGTATTTTTCTAGGCTCAAGTAATGGTAATCATCCAGCATACATCGAAGCTGCCGCAGCAATAGGACGCGAGCTTGCAGTTCGTGGGATAACCTGTGTATATGGTGGTTCTTCTACAGGACTGATGAAACAGCTGGCAGACAGCACACTAGATGCCGGTGGAAAAGTTATTGGAGTGACCGTTCAACGTTTGAAAGACAAAGAAGAGTTTCATAAGGACTTAACAAAACTATATGTGTTACCAACGATGTCTGAGAGAAAGAATCTCATGATTGAATTATCGGATGGCTTTATTGCTCTACCTGGTGGAATTGGCACATTTGAAGAATTCTTTGAGGTATATACCTTGGCCCAACTAGGCTTTCATACAAAACCCTGTGGAATTCTAAATGTTAACAGGTTTTACGACCCCCTTGAAGAGATGCTGCGCAAAACAGAACAAGAAGGTTTCCTCAAGCGCCCATACAAGGAGTCTATTTTTTGCTCGGAAAACCCACATGAACTACTCAACATGTTAACATCGTAGAAAGAGATGTTGTAGACTTGTGTATTGGATGATAGTTACGCTACAATCAACCTGCAAAGAGCCTTATAGTATGCCACTGGCCCAAAACATGCTTTTGGCATACTTCAATTCGATAAAATCGTTACTCTTATATCTGAAATAATTTCAACCAGCTCTATTATGATGGAATTTCTTGCCCCCCTGGCCCCAAGTCTTCCCCTTCTCTTTCTTATAAGCTTTCTTGCAGCAACGGTCCTGCCTCTTGGCTCAGAATGGCTTCTTGTTCTCATGATAGCACAAGGATTCCCCCCTACAGAGACGGTTATAGCCGCAAGCTTTGGCAACTACATCGGTAGCTGTACCACCTTTATCATTGGTAAATACGGTTCAACCTTTATCATCAAAAAGTTTCTCAGAATTTCCTCTGGACAGCTTGCCCGTGGCCAAAAAATGTACCAAAAATATGGTGCATGGTCACTTCTCTTAAGCTGGCTCCCAATAATAGGCGATCCCCTCTGCCTTGTGGCCGGGATATTTAAAGTACACTGGCTACGTTTTTCTATGCTGGTTTTTATTGGTAAATTTTGCCGATATGCTACTGTGGCGTATCTTGCCCATAAGGCTATTAGTGCATAATTTCGGTGAACTTTTATTACACCGATTCTCTTTTCTGTAAACGAGGTAGATCTTCATGAAACATAAAATCCTGCATAGTATTTACACTTCTTTTGAAAACTGGAGTTCAGAATCCAACATACAACCCGCCTGCTGCAAGGGTTGTAGCACCTGTTGTTCGCAAAATGTAACTATTACCGCCCTGGAGGGAGAAGATATCCTTCGCTATGTCCTTTCTGAGGATAAAGTTGATGAGTTTGCAACCGCGATTCTACGAGGGGCGAACATCAGCCGGCCCAAATACACGACCAACGATTTTGCCAAGGCCTGCCTCGACGGCAGAGATATTGACCCGGAAACCCAAACTAACCGCGAAACCTGCCCTTTTTTAACAGATAATATCTGCACTATATATCCGGTCCGTCCCTTTAGTTGCAGGCTTTTTATCTCATCAGTAACCTGCAGTTCAGGAAATCCGGCACAGGTTACTGACAATCACTTTGAGGCCTCAACCGCGGTGACTCAGGTTATTGAACACCTTGGTCAGAAAGAATATTGGGGGAACATGCTGGATGTACTTATGGCCATGCTGGATATTGGTGAATATCGTAAGATTGCAGACAAATTTAACCAGACATTGATCATGCAGGCACGGATGCGAACCCTGACAGCAAAACCTCTACCGGGCTTTCTTCTCAGTGAAGAAGAGGGTCCTAAGGTTAGTCAATTATTAGAAAAAATCTTCGACACTGAAATTGAGGGTAAACGGATTGAAGATGTGCTAAACGGAAAATAACTCGCAACTATTCAGCACCACTGCAGCTACGGATTTTTGGTCGTCGTGGAGAGCAGCCTGAATAATTACAATAGTTCTTCGTAGAGTCAAAAACGGTCCAGGAAGATTGACTTCCAGGACCGTTTCATCTGGTACGAGACAGCCGCTATCACTTAAACCAAGATCCGTCCTTGCGGGCTACTCTTTTCAAGAGAAACCCAAGATTCAGAATCAGGCTACACCCAAGAATTGCCAGTAGCAGCCTTGAATTATGCTGCTCATTCTGATTTTTCGCCACAACATTTCCGGTACTGCCATCCACTTCATACTGCAAGGTTTTGACGTGCCCCATTCCATCATTGATGGTAATTCGCCAGACTCCGTCAACATCTGGAAGGAAACTAATCCTCCCATTTTTATCTGTTCTACCGTTGAGAAATTCAATGGTTCCATTATCTGGCGACCATATTTTCACTGCGGTATAGGAGGCCGGACTACCATCTGAATAATGAAAATCTATTGCAGGTGTTTCCTTAGCCTCTAGAATTCTGTAGTCAAGGGCGTGTCCCACACTCTCATGGGGTAACATAAATATGCAAACTAAACCCAGGACACATGGCATCAAAGTCAAACCTATGCGTTTTAAGCAAATAAACATCATCATTGCTCCACATGTATGCAGATATCTGCCGATCGATATCCTTTATTTTAAAATCCCTACACTTCCCCAGCGCCTACACCAAAAAGGAATACAGCCCGCAACACATGTTGATCATAATCTTCCGTAGACTCATTAATCTTATGCTCTACCCTGACCATCCACGTTCCATTTGCAGTTATCTTGACTTTACCCAGACCTTTATCGCTCGTCTCACTAACAGATGCATAGGTGTTTGGAGCTGAACTAAATCCAGCAAAAGTTGCAGAGATATCTGTTGCAATTGGTTTACCATCAAAGAGTATTTTAACCTGTAACTCATCCCCAATCTTCAAGTTTCTAGGGTTAGTTACAGGTATAACCTCAAGCCTATGACCCACTGGTTTGTTAAAATTATTATCTTTATCTTCACCACCGATAAAAGCTTTTGAAAATTTTTCATACTGTCCACTAGAAATAACACCGCTGAGATTTTTCTTACTCTCCTGCTTCCACCCCTCAGTTGTCTTAGTCCAAATCATAGGCTTTCTATGACCACAGAGATAACAACTCTCCGTCCCATCCATTACAATGCTTCCATCCAGAGTCCTTTCGCTCGCATTAATCTCCAGCGACACATCCTTTCTCTTTGCAGAAAGAGTATAGACTTCAACCTCGTCAATGGGTTCAACCTCGTCACTCACCATAAATACATGGGAAGAAATTACGCTAAGGGCAATCTTCTGCCCCTGCCTGGCACTCATACTCTCCGGCTTAACAATGAATTCGTGGGCTTCAGCAGCTTGCAAAAAGAACAGACAAAAGACTGCGAGGCTTGTTACTAGATAAAACTTTCCGTTTTTCATTTGTTTGACTCCCTGTAAAGATGATGGGTTTCAACGAAATCACATATTCTGCGGCCGCAAATAGTAATACGTTTATTGTTTTCGTATTACCTGGTGACCAAAAGAAAACCCACACCAAAAAAAGATGTGAGTGTTCCGGGGTAATACGATTTAAGGTTTCGTATTACTACAGTTATTTCGTGCAGTCGTCAATATCTTTATACCCCAACCCTTTGCCGCAATATCAACAGGAAGGGAGATTCAACGGGGCCTATTTAAACCGAGATGTAAAGTGATCGTATCCTTCTTGCCCTAGATCTTCCACTGAGATAAACTTCAAAGAGGCGGAATTAATACAATACCTCAACCCGGTTGGCGCGGGCCCATCATCAAAGACATGCCCCAGATGTGAATCTCCCACAGCACTTCTAACCTCTACCCTCACTGAAAAAAGTTTTACATCCTTTTTCTCAACTATATTTTCGCCTATTAGCGGTTTTGAAAAACTTGGCCACCCTGTACCTGAATCATATTTGTCCTGAGAACTAAAAAGAGGCTCGCCGGAGGCCACATCAACATAGATACCCGCTTCTTTATTATCCCAGAACTCATTTGTAAAAGGACGTTCTGTCTCATTTTTTTGGGTCACACTGTACTGAAGCCCTGTTAGTTTCGCACGTAATGCCTGATCAGACGGCTTGGAGTATTTCTTTTTGACAGGCCTATCCTTCCATATATTTGCTAAAAAACCAGCCCGCCCCGATCCAACCTTATACGCCTCGTAGTGGACAATATTTTTTTTGTAATAATCCTGATGATATTCTTCCGCCGGGTAAAAAGGCTTAAGGGGCCGAATTGATGTAACGATTGGACGACCGAACAATCCGCAATCCTGCAACGCCTTCTTTGACGTTTCAGCTACCTGCTTCTCTGCATCAGTTGCATAAAAAATCGCTGTCTTATAATGATCCCCCCTATCAGCAAACTGCCCACCAGGGTCAGTGGGATCGACATAACGCCAGAAAGTATCTAACAATTCAGCAAAGGATATCCTCTCAGGATCATAAACAACCTGAACAGATTCAATATGTTGAGTTTGTCCATTAGATACCATTTCATAACTGGGGTTCTTTTCCTCCCCGCCACTGTAGCCAGCCTTCACCTCAATAACACCCTCTAGAGCCTCAAAAGGAGGTTCCATACACCAAAAGCATCCCCCTCCAAACACGGCGGTCTTCTGGGACGATGGTTGCGCATCTGCCATTGCAAAGACGCTAAAACAGACAAGAAATGACACGCCAAGTAATATAATATATTGCATAGTTCCTCCTCTTAGATTTCCGTGATATAATTCAAACGATAGACATGGGAGACATCTTTATCAAGATGCCTAAACAAACAGCCTTTGGCTCTATCATTTCGGTAAAAAAAGACGATATTATTTCTTCTTCCCATTGAATTTTCTATTTCATAATTAAAACACCATTGCTATAGTACCAACCATGAAAAAATCAAATAACACCAAACGAACCAAGTTTATTTTTGTAACAGGCGGCGTACTCTCTTCCCTCGGGAAAGGCCTGGCCTCCGCATCCTTTGGAGCTCTTCTCGAAAGTAGAGGACTCACAGTCACATTCCAGAAGCTCGACCCTTATATCAACGTCGATCCAGGAACGATGAATCCCTTCCAGCACGGCGAAGTGTACGTCACAGATGATGGCGCTGAAACCGATCTGGATATGGGCCACTATGAGCGCTACACCAACGCGGTCATGGCCAAGAAAAACAATTACACCTCCGGTCGTATTTACTACTCCGTCATTCAAAAAGAACGACGTGGTGAATATCAAGGCGGTACGGTACAGGTCATTCCCCATATCACTGATGAAATCAAAGCCGCCGTGCGACAACTCGACGGAACGGTTGATGTAGCCATCATTGAAATTGGTGGCACAACTGGCGACATCGAGGGACTTCCATTCATTGAGGCCATCCGACAGCTTCGTGGTGATCTTGGCCGGGAGAACACTCTATATATTCACCTCACCCTTGTGCCCTACATCAAAACAGCGGGTGAAGTTAAAACAAAACCAACCCAACACTCGGTTCGAGGCTTACGCGCAGACGGCATCCAACCAGATATTCTTGTCTGTCGTACCGAAATTCCTCTTACAAGCAAAATAAAAGACAAAATCGCTCTTTTCTGTGACGTACCCATAGATGCCGTTATCACCGCCATCGACGTTGACAGTATCTATGAGCTCCCCCTCCATTTGCACAAAGAGGGTCTCGACACTAAAATACTTGAATTACTTAACATTTGGACAGGGAAACCCAATTTAACCCATTGGGAAAATCTGGTTCATAATATCAAAAACCCAAAAAATGAAGTCACCGTTGCTATTATCGGCAAATATGTCGATCTGACAGAGTCCTACAAAAGTCTCCATGAGGCACTGGTTCACGGAGGTTTAGCCAACGGTACAAAGGTTAATTTATCCTACATCAGCGCCGAAGACCTTGAGTCGAAAAACGTGGCTAATCTTCTTGATGCCTGTGACGGTATTCTAGTTCCTGGTGGTTTTGGCTTACGTGGCGTTGAGGGCAAGATCAAAGCAATTAACTATGCCCGTCATAACAAAATCCCTTTCTTTGGAATTTGTCTTGGTATGCAGCTTGCCGTAGTCGAGTTCACCAGAGACATGCTTGATCTCGCCAAGGCCAACTCAGTTGAAATGGATGAACAAACTCCTGATCCAGTTATTTATCTGATCAAGGAATGGTTTGATTACCGAGCCAACGAAATACAGATCCGCGATGAGAATTCCGATCGAGGTGGCACCCTGCGCCTTGGCGCCTATCCTTGCGTGCTGAAAGAAAACAGCAATGCCTACAATGCATACCAGACTAATGAAATTAGCGAGAGACATCGGCATCGCTATGAATTCAACAACGATTATCGTAAAAAGCTGGAAGACGAAGGACTGATTATTTCTGGCACATCACCTGACAATAACCTCGTTGAAATAATTGAAATTGAGGACCATCCATGGTTCTTGGGGTGTCAATTCCATCCAGAATTCAAGTCTAAACCAATGAATCCGCATCCTCTTTTCAAAGACTTTATCAGTGCTGCTTTAAAACACAAAGAGAGATAAAGAACGATGACAAATGTAGCTGTTACTATCGAGACCCCCTCGGGGTCTCCAATAACCGTCGGCACGGACCAACCACTGCTCCTTATTGGTGGTCCCTGCGCACTTGAATCAGAAGAACTCGCACGCAAGGTTGCGGGTACAATGCAAGAAATATGCGCAAGACTTGGCATATCCTACGTTTTTAAAGCATCTTTTGATAAGGCCAACAGAACGTCCCTGAGTTCCTACCGGGGACCAGGGCTTGAGGCAGGCCTTGCAACCCTTGCAAAAATACGCAAAGAGTTACATGTTCCTGTTATCTCAGACATCCATGATGTGAGTCAGGTTGCAGCTGCGGCCGAGGTACTGGACATTATCCAGATCCCTGCTTTCCTCTGTCGCCAAACCGACTTACTTGTAGCTGCAGCCCAAAGTGGTAAACCCATTAATGTCAAAAAAGGCCAATTCGTCTCCCCCTGGGATATGAAAAACGCAGTGGACAAGCTCCGTGGTGCTGGTGGAACAAAAACCATGCTTGTTGAACGAGGGGCATGCTTTGGTTACAACAATCTTGTTGTTGATATGCGTTCTTTACCGGTGATGCGCTCTTTCGGCTGCCCGGTCATCTTTGACGCCACCCACTCTGTTCAGCTCCCTGGCGGTGCCGGGGGAACATCAACTGGTCAGCGGGAATTTATTGAACCATTAACAAAGGCTGCTGTTGCTGTTGGCATAGATGGCATTTTCATGGAGATCCATCCCGCCCCTGACAAGGCTCTTTGTGACGGTCCCAACTCGATCCCCTTGGACGAGGTTGAAGTTCTTCTTAAGCGACTCGTTCGCATTCGTGAAGCCACCAACGCATAATGCCTGATCACCGTTGCAACTCAAATGCGGCCTATCCCTCAGACTGTCAAATTCTTGAGGGATACCGCACTCGAGTAAGAGAAAAACAGAATATGGAAAAAAGCCCCGAATATTTACGTGCTCTAGCCAAAGCAAAGGACATTCGTCTACTGCTTCTTGATGTCGATGGTGTTCTCACCGACGGTAACCTCCTTTACACGGATGCCACCACCGAGAGCAAATCCTTTAACACCCAGGATGGTTTTGGTCTTCGCCTTCTCCTCGATTCAGGTATTGATGTTGGTATTATCACAGCAAGAAAATCTGAGGTAGTTGCCAGACGTGCTAAAGAATTAAAGATGACGTACATTTACCAGGGGATGGGCAATAAAAATGAGGCGTTTAAAGAAATTCTCAAGACGTCCGGTTTTAAGCCCTACGAAATCGCCTACATGGGTGACGACTGGCTCGACATCGTCCTTTTAATCCAGGTAGGTCTTGCAATTGCACCCGCCAATGGAGTCACTGAGGTTAAAGAGGTTGCCCATTTTATAACCGAGCGAGCTGGTGGTTTAGGCGCAGTACGTGACGCCTGCAACCTTCTTTTAGATGCAAAGGGTCTTACCCAAAAACTGCTGCAATCCTACAAAAATAGATGAAACTAAACCGCAACATCATATGGATTGCTCCTCTATTTTTCATTATTACCTACCCTCTCTGGTCTATCCCCATTAGCAATTTTTTGGTTCCAAGAGGCGGCTTTGATCCTTCAATAAAGCACCCACCTCAAAAGGTTACCCAACGTTTCAGCCTTGATAAGGTTAAAATTACCCAAAATCAAAACGGCATGAAAACCGCGGTTATAATTGCTGATACAGCCCACACCGGCCAAGACCCCAACCTTCTCCTCATGGACAATGTTAATGCCGATATTTTCGATGATGATGGTAACATCACTCATATTATAGCGAAAAAAGGTGAATACAATACCGTCACCAAACTCCTCACCCTCATCACAGATGTCGTGGTGAATAAAATCAACGCCAAACAGTTTTTATACACAGACCTTCTCCACTACGACAACGATAAGCGCACCGTCTTCTGCCCTGGGCCAACCCGGCTAGAAGCCAAAGGCGCAACAATCAACGGTGGTCGCCTTAACTACGACATCAAATCTGAAACATATATCATTGATAAGAGGGTCCACTGTATCCTTGATAATTTTATCGCACCATAAAAGCTACAGCTGTTCACAGCTTTCAACCAAAAAGCATCCTAAAGTTACAGACCAGCGCACATTAACATCCCAGAGCAGCATACCAAAACTTGATTTCTTGCCTTTTTGTTTGGCTGGACGCGGATCCTGCTTAATCATCTGATCTATGAGAGTATGAATATCACGGCCGTTTTCCCTGCCGTATCTTTCACAAAAATCCAGCGCCTGCTGTGTAAAAACAACCTCAACCTCCGGCACCTCCCCCCTTGCGTAACCGCACTCAGCCGTAACAATACTATCACTGTATGGCACATACGGTTTTACATCAATTACCGGTGTTTTATCCAAAAAATCAACCCCTGAGAGCAGCAAAACAACCCCATTTTTCCTCTCTGTTATTGCTTGTAAGCGCACCACAGACAAGCCCAGATGGTTCGGCCTGTGGGGACTTCTCGTTGCAAGCACCCCTACTCTTTTACTTCCTCCAAGCCAAGGAGGACGTACGGTGTTTTTCCAACCATCTGCCACACTTTCATGAAACAAAAAATGGATCCAAATATGAGAAAACTGTTCCAGACCACGACTAACTTCTTCACGGTTGTACGGGCGGAAAAGTTCCAGTTCTGCGGTGGCAGCCGGGACCATTCCGGGCTGTCGCGGAATACCAAATTTTTCTGTGAAACAAGAATGGATCTCCCCAATAGGAGCTATTTCTATAGTCGGTTTTTTTTCAATATTCATCGCTTAAACTTGTAGTTATAATACGTTCAACCAGTAACACACATTTGAAATAAGTGTTACATTACCCTTGACACAAACCCTGGACCGGGGTACGGTAACACAA
This sequence comes from Desulfotalea sp., assembly GCA_002733995.1. Taxonomy (GTDB): domain Bacteria; phylum Desulfobacterota; class Desulfobulbia; order Desulfobulbales; family Desulfocapsaceae; genus Desulforhopalus_A. Next base: position 164,555 of record NVXR01000003.1, read on the forward strand.
ATATCGAGATCGTATTACCAGCTTTTTCACATTACTTTGATGGGGAATTATGCATATATCCGAAGGAATACTCAGCGCTCCTGTCTTGCTTACCGGCGGTGCCATCACCGTAGTCGGTACCGCTATGGGACTCAAAAATCTCGATTACGACAGGATAATGACCGTTGCCATGTTTACGGCAACATTTTTTGTCGCTTCACTCATCCATGTACCCATCGGTCCTGGAAATGTCCATCTCATTCTTGGTGGGCTCATGGGAATTATACTTGGCTGGGGTTGTTTTCCCGCAATTCTCACAGCCCTCTTTCTACAAGCCATCTTCTTTAACTATGGCGGGGTCATCGTCCTAGGGGTCAATACTACTACCATGGCACTGCCTGCACTCCTCTGTTACTTCATCTTTACCCCGTGGATAAAAAAGAACGGTACTAAAAGAAAAATAGCAGCCTTTTGTTGTGGCTTTTTCTCAATTCTCCTTTCCTCAATCTTCATGGCTATAGCTCTTACAACTACGGATCAAGGATTCATGGGGACCGCAAAACTCGTTATAGCTGCCCACCTTCCAATCATGGTTATCGAAGGGATAATCACCATGTTTACTGTGGCTTTTCTCAGCAAGGTCCAACCAGAATTCTTAGGCATAACGGAATGAAAATGCAATCGAGAATTGTCACAATCATACTGCTTTTTTGTAGCCTCTGCATAGCCCAACCATGTTTTGCCCACAAGGTTAGAATTTTTGCCTGGAATGAAGGAGACATCATCCACACAGAAGCAAAATTCAGTGGGGGAAAAGCTGCACAAAATGCCACAGTTACAGTCATTGAAAGCGACACTGGTAAAGAGTTACTCCGTGGAAAAACCGATACCTCCGGTCTCTTTCAGTTCCCTCTCCCTGACACAAAATCTCCTGAACTCAATATCGTTATTAATAGCGGGGACGGGCATAAAAATAACTGGCGCTACGAAATTACCCCAACCAGCCCTCCTACAACCGCTGCCAGACTTCAACAAAGCGTTAACACGGCACAAGGGAAACCTGAGACTTCCATCTCAACCAATTTTTCAGAGCAACAACTCACCACCCTTATGGCCAATATGCTGGAAGCCAAGCTGGGACCAATCCGCAGACAGCTCGCCGAACAACAGGAACGAGAGCCAAGCTTTCAGGATATCCTTGGAGGCATAGGTTACATAATAGGTCTTGCGGGAATTGCCGCTTATATGAAATCAAAAAAGAATGAAGGAGACAGCTAGAATGAAAAGTTTTCTAACCCCGAGCTACCTTACAGTTTCTCTAATGCTCTGCCTGTTTATCAGTAGTCCTGTGCAGGCTCATTTTGGCATGGTTATCCCAGATCAATCGATAATAAACCAAGACAACAAAGATACCACTATCACCCTCAGTTTCTCCCATCCCTTTGAAAATCACACCATGAATCTAAGCAAGCCCAATCGATTCTTTGTGGCGATTAATGGAGAGACCCAAGACCTCAGTAACACCTTAGAAAAAATCAATTTGCTCAATCACACCGCCTGGACATCTTCATATTCCTTTAAGCGCCCGGGTGTCTATCAATTTGTTATGGAACCTGTACCCTACTGGGAGCCAACTGAAGACGTCTCCATTATCCACTATACAAAAACAATAATCCCCGCCTTTGGCGACGACCAGGGCTGGGATCAACCCGTCGGTCTACCAACTGAAATAGTCCCCCTACTGCGCCCCTTTGGCAACTATGCTGGCAACAGCTTTACAGGACAGGTTTTGGTCAATGGCGCACCCGCCCCAAACGTTGATGTAGAGGTGGAATTATACAACCCCGACAGTCGTTACACAGCCCCATCCGATTACCATGTTACCCAGCTTGTTAAAACAAACAAGGACGGTATCTTTACCTTTACCTGCCCCCTTCCCGGATGGTGGGGCTTTGCGGCTCTCACAGAAGCGGATTACACCCTAAAAGACCCCGACGGAAAAGAGAAAGGTGTGGAACTTGGTGCTGTTCTCTGGACCTACTTTCACCCTCTCAGCAGCAACAACTGATAACAACAGGAGACACCAGGTATGATGGATGAGGATTTTGCCAAGGGAAACTCGTTACTGCATTCAATCGATCCCAGAGTAAAAATTGTAGTCGCTCTCTTTTTCGTTTTGATAATTGCGGTAACCGATAATTTTAGGGTGGTAGGTGTTGCTCTTATTGGAGCTTTGGCAATGACCATCCTTGCCAGGTTACCCTTAACACTTGTAGGCAAACGACTTCTCGCAGCAAATAGTTTTATCATCTTTATCTGGATTACCCTGCCTGTCACCTACGGTGGTGAGCCGATGTTTTACCTTGGGCCTTTTCCCTTCAGCCGGGAAGGGATTTTGCTCTCAAGCCTCATCACCTTAAAAACCAACACCATAGTACTTATCATGACATCTTTGCTTGCAACCTCCACCATAGCAAGCTTGGGCCATGCTCTGGAAGGCTTAGGCCTTCCAGGCAGGCTCTCTTTTCTTCTGCTCTTTTCCTATAGATATATATTTGTAATCCATGGGGAATATCAGCGCCTCGTACGGGCGGCCCAAATGAGATGTTTTCAGCCCGCCACAACAATTCATACCTACAAGACTTTTGCCTACCTCTTTGGAATGACTCTGGTTAAAAGCTACAATAGAGGAGACCGCATCCATCAGGCAATGCTGCTACGTGGTTTTAATGGCCATTTATACCCTCTGGCACAGCATAAAATTACCAGGACAGATATCGTCTTCCTTTGCGGTGGCCTCACAGCTACAACGGCCCTTGTATTCCTCAACTTTACCTAAATCCTAGCATCTGCCACTTGCACCATAAACAACCAGTCAAAGCCGACGAACAGAATACACAGAATAAATGTCTCAAAGGCCTTTCTGTGCTATATTCAAATTATTGGCCCTGTCCCCCCTTTCCATTTCCTTCTTTTTTATTACAGGTTTTGGGTAACAGGGCCCAGCCCGCATTTCTCAAAATCCGGGCAAAAACGCGACATGCCAGCCATTTCTTCTGCAACCCACGCCCGAGGTAAGTGATGAAAATTGGTATCATAGGTCTCCCCCAGGCCGGAAAAAAGAATCTCTTCCAGCTCCTCACAGGAAATGAAGTTCAAGAACGAACCGGCACCCCAAAGGCTATCCCTGGGTCTGCCGACATACAGGACCCAAGATTCGACAGTTTGCTTGCCATGTACCAGCCAGCCAAACAGGCAAGGGCCCGTATTGACCTGATGTTACTGCCTAAGATAGAAAAGGAAAACATTGCCAAAGGTGATATTTTCAACGATATCACAGATGTTGATGGTCTTTGCCATGTTGTTCGCGCCTTTGAAGATGAGAGCATTTACCATCCTGATGGCTCCGTTGACCCCATAAGAGATATGAAGATGGTCTACTCCGAACTCATCATGCACGATCAAATATTTGTGGAAAAACGTATCGAAAGGCTCGAAAAGGCCATTAAGAAAATTAAGGATGAGAAACAGGAAAAAGAACTTACCTTAATGAAACGATTTCAGGATCATCTCGAAAAAGAACTTCCAGTACGTCTCCTTAGCCTCTCAGAAGAAGAACAAAACCTGATTCTGAGTTACCCCTTCATCACCAAGAAAGAGCTGCTAATCGCCTTTAATGTCTCAGAAAACATGTTGGGAGACGACAGCCTCCTAGAACAGGCAAAGTCCTTTTGTGAAAAGCAACAGGTCGAAGCGATGATCGTTTGCGCCCAAGTGGAAGCTGAGATTGCACTGTTAGATTCAGAAGAGGAAAAACAAGAATTCCTAGATGATCTCGGCATAAAAACACCAGCCCTTGGTATTATGACGGGTCTCTGCCTCAAGACGCTTGGACTTGTCTCATTTTTCACAGTTGGCACCGATGAGGTAAGGCAGTGGCTCGTAAAAAAAGGCTCTCCGGCACCTGTTGCAGCTGGAGTCATTCACTCCGATTTGCAACGTGGATTTATCCGGGCAGAACAGATGAGTTACACCGATCTGACAGAAGCTGGCGGGGAGACTGAACTTAAAAAATCCGGAAAGATGTTCCTCCAGGGAAAAGATTACATTGTGACCGATGGGGATATTCTCAACATCCGTTTCAAGGTATAACAGTCCCACTACACGTTCGGTAAACACCGGCCATTGGTACATCAGCGTTACCTTTAAGCCAAAAAACATCAATACACATAACCACCTGAAACATTTTGACATCAGCCATTTGCTATGATGAAGGTCACGACAGGATCGGGTTCAACAGGATGACATGCTAGAACTTCGAAAAATAAGCTACACCTACCCACAGACCAGTAAGCCTATACTGAAAAATCTCTCTTTCAAGGTTGAGGATAAACATGCAGGAATCATAGGCCCTAACGGTTGTGGGAAAACGACAATGCTTCACCTGATGGTAGGATTGATCAAACCAACGGAGGGGGATTTACTGTTTCACGGGGAACCCGTCACCACCAAACTCGACCTGTACAACCTCCGGCGTGATGTGGGTTTTTTATTTCAAAGTTCAGATGACCAGCTCTTTTCCCCCACCGTAATAGAAGATGTTGCCTTTGGTCCATTGAACCTCGGATTTAAGCCAGATGAAGCCAGAGCAATCGCAGAAAACACCCTTAAAAATCTTGGTCTGAACGGCTTTGAAGATCGCATCACCCACAAACTCTCAGGAGGCGAAAAAAAGCTGGTTGCACTGGCCACGATACTTGCCATGCGGCCAAAAGTTTTACTCCTCGATGAGCCCACCAATAACCTTGATCCCAAAACCACCAGTCGGCTGATAGAAATTCTACGCAATCTCGATCTTTACCAGATAATAATCAGTCACGACTGGGATTTTCTTAGTCACACCACCAATACTCTGTACAAGATTGAGCATGGACACATCCACAAATGTGAAGAAGATCATATCCACGAACATCGGCATATCCACAAAGCGGGAGACCATCCACATCAACATGACCTTTAGTCCGTATTTCTCGGCAGTCAGCCGCTGCCTGATTTATTGTTTATTTGCCAACACGCCAGAGAAACTATGTTGTTACGAACATGCGAGGTAACTGTTGAAAAGCCCACTCATTGACAGACTTATTACGGAAAAGAAGGGAAAGCCCATTATTTTGGGACATCGTGGAGTGAGAAACGGAGATGTACCAGAAAACACCCTCGGAGCATTTGAAGAAGCATTTAAACGGGGAGCTTCAGGTATCGAAATCGATGTTGAGTCCACCCTAGACGGTGAACTTATTGTTATAAACCGTTGGTTTTTAAAATCACAATTTGACGTTTTCCCCTGGGAAAAATCCCGTGAAGAGATTCTGCAACTCGCTAGAAAAAAAGACATTGAGATTCCAACGTTTTTAGCCGTCTGCCAATTCATAAAAAAGAGGGAAAATACTATTTTTAACGTTGAAATAAAATCTAGTCATCATTTTATCTGCCATACCGCTCGAAAAGCTATAGATATTATTCGATCTCAAGATATTGATTCACAGGTGATTATTTCCTCCTTTGACATGAATACTCTTCTTACTACCCGTTTTTATCATCATACCATCGAAACGGCCTACCTCTTTCGCAGCGTAGACCGGGTGGTAAAGTTAGACGACAAGAAGACTTGGCGTTATAAAATCAATTCATTAATCAACCGTACAGGTATCAAAGGGATTATTGTCGGGGTTGATACCCTCCATCCAGAAATCTCACTTTTCCCAGAGAATGTAGATCAGAAACAAAACCTATGGCAGAGCCTTGCACGCAGGATGGACAAACGTGTCAATGCATGGACAGTGGAGACGCAAGAAGACCTGGAAAAAGCAATGAGTGCAGGGGCCAGAATAGTGATTTCAGATAATGTGAAGAGTATTATTTGAGTGTGATATTATGGATATATGCTAAAGAATCTCAACAAAGGCGGTGGCTGACCAACTGTATTTGAAATTGACTGAGTAACCTAAACCCATTGGATGTTGTCTTGACCAAGCCCCCTCCTTCCCCCTCAAAGCATGCCCCAAAACCAACCTATTAACGGGTTACGGCCATTGCTCTCACCAAGGCGTTAATGAGCTCCACTTTCTGATATGGCTTATGGAGAAAGACCTGCTGGGGAAACATAGAACGTTCTGCTGCCATCTCCTTAGACTCACTGTGACGGCTCGTGAAAACCACCGGAACGGCCAACTCCATCTCCCGCAATATTAACAGAGTTTCCCGCCCACCCATATCGGGCATATTCAAATCACAAAGCACAATACTGATTTCATTGACGTGTTCTCGAAACACCTCAACCGCAGCCCTACCATTCTCTGCAAGTAGAACCTTAAAGCCCAAGCGGGTAAGTATCGCTTTCTCCTTATTACGCATCACCTGCTCATCGTCGATCAGCAGCACCGTATCACGACCTTCTGTAAAAAAAGACTGACCAGCTTTAGCAACGGTAGGCTCAACCGCAAGATCTGACAGCGGGAAAAACACGCGAAAGATACTCCCTTTTCCCACTTTGCTGTGCACAGTAACCACACCATTATGAGATTTTGCAATACCCTGCACCACAGAAAGACCAAGACCACGGCCTGCAAATTTACTCGAAAAAAATGGCTCAAAAAGCTTCTCTATATCCCCAACTACAACACCAAAACCTTCATCTTTTACCTCCAGGCAAGCATATGTTGCTTCCTCTGGTCGCCAATCGAAGGGAAAAACGTTTTTGCCAGATATGTCGGCAGAGGATATCGGTTTGACAGTCAGATAAATTTTTCTCTTATCACTAGAACTGGCCTCCCAGGCATTTATGACAAGATTCATCAGAACTTGTTGTATCTGACTCAGATCCGCATCGATGATTGGCCCGGGTGAGGCTAGATCAACAACAAAAACAATATCTTCTGGGGCCTCTCTCTGGAGCAGTGTCAGACTTTTTCGGCAGACAGCAGACAGATCTAAGGGGACATGTTTCCCTGTTGTTTGTCCAAGATACGTCAGCATCAAACTGCTAATTCCCACAGCCTTCCGGCTTGCCTGGATGGCAAGGGTAAGGATTCTTGCGGTTTCTGATTTTTCCTCTTTTCCTGAAAGATCATCCATGACCATCTCTAAATTCCCCATCACGACACCGATCAGGTTATTGAAATGATGGGCGATGCCTCCGGCCATACGAGTCAAACTTTCTGTCTTCTGTAGTTGTCGACTCACTGTTTCAAATTTTTCTTTTTCCTCCTCAACTTTCTTACGTTCGCTAATATCGCGGGCTATACCTCTAAACCCTGTGGGCTCGCCATCGTCATTACAAACGATTGAAACTATCGTTTCTACATATCGTTTCTGCCCCTCTTTACAAATGAGCTCTAGCTCAAGCATTTTTCCCGGCTCATTTGTGGAGAGCACGGCGGTAAATGACTCACGTAATTGCTCCGTCGAATATCCGCTCATGTAGCCAGTTATATTCACTCCCAATAGTTCCTGGTGAGAATGGCCCAACATTTTTCCCAACGCCTTATTCACGAGAGTAAAGTTTCCTTCAAGGTCTATCTCATAATATCCATCTTCAATACGTTCGATGATAGATCGGTATTTTTTCTCGCTAACAACAAGAGCCTGTTCATTTCTTTTACGTTCGATGGCAAGTGCAACCTGATCGGAGACGGAATTAAGAATTTCCAGATCAATGAGGTCAAAGCGGTCTTCATCCTCATAGCATTGAGTCGACATAATCCCAACAACGTCGGCCTTAATCTTCAAAGGGACACCAATCCACGTTTCAGGTGTAGTACCAATGATCTTATTTCCCGCCTTTCGAAGCAACAGATCCGCTTTTTTATATAATACGCCTTTTTGGCTAATCAGCACTTCACCGGAGAGGGAATTTTGTTCATTTAATTGATCGGCATAAGCATCCCCGGAATCAAACTGATCGACAAAATAAGGAAAAGACATCCTTTTTGACTTTTTATTATAAATAGCTATATAAAAATTACTAAGATCGATAACAACACCAAGGATACGATGAATTTCTCCGAACAACTCATCAAGATCCTTGGTAATATTAACCGCATTTGAGATACGAAAAAGAACTCGGTTTATCTGCTCGGCACGGTTCAATTCACCGATCTTTTTCTTCAACTGATCATTGGCTTGCAAGAGCTCGTTTTTGTCGATAGGCATCTCTTCTCAAGGCCTTCTGTAAAAATTATGCTACAGGATTGGGGCTTCTATTGGCATACTTGACACAACAAAAACAAACTCTATCCATCAAGTTACTTAATCTACTGAAGTAACAAACGATCGAATGCAATTGTAATTCAGGACCTATATAGATTATCGATTTTGCCAGTTAGGTTTACGTTTTTCAAAGAATGCTTTCACCCCTTCTTTAGCATCTTCTGTAGTACAAAGCCTTGCAAAGGCCTCATTCATGAGGTCAAATTGCCTAAAATAATCCATATCTTCTGTAGAATAAAAACCTTGCTTGGCAATCTGTACTGCCAGTGGACTTTTTTCGGCTAATTTCTCAGCCCATAAAAGAGCCTCTTCATCAAGATTCTCTTGCGGAACAAGCCGATTAACAAGACCAAGCTCCTTGAGCTCCGGCCCCTTTATCAACTCACCGAATAATAATAATTCCAGTGCTTTCTTACGACCAACACAACGTGCAACGGGGATGATTGGGCCAACACAGTTCAGTCCAACATTTATGGCCGTGAGACCCATTTTCACATTCTCGGCAGCTATTGTAAGATCCGCAGCTACAGCCAAACCCATCCCATTGGCAACAGCAACACCTTGAACCTGGGCGACGACAGGTTTTTTAAGTCGGGCAATTGAAATCAATGGTCTCTCCATGTTTTCAATCCAACTACGATATTCCATGGCAGTTTTTCCCTCAAGCTCGTTCACATCTATGCCTGCACTAAAGGCTTTTCCTGCAGCCTTTAGAAGAATAACCCGGACCCTACTGTCCCCGTCCATTGATCTCAGTGCAGTATTAAGCTCTACTGCAAATTTACTATTAAAGGTGTTGAGTTGATCCGGTCTATTAAGAGTGATAGTTGCAACAAAACGATCGTTAATTGTTGTAATTATGTGTTCGTATGACATTTTATCCTCCTGGCTAACCCCACGTAAATTACGTTCCAATACTTTTACATCTATCACAATACACTCTTTATGAGTTAGAGAAATAATTTTATTTTTTGTAAAAGAAGCCCATCTTCACGGCACACCAGTTTAATTGCTGCCAAAGTATTTTTTTTTTGCGACACAGCAGAGAAAGTGTTGAAGCACAGGCTCACCTTTTTGGAAAAAAGTGAATACACATCTCCCCTCCCCATACCTAACTAACCAATAAACCAACACTTACAAAGTATAACCTTAAAAGACTTTCGTGTGGTTTGTTTTGGTAATTGTCGGTTCGTCTTTGTCTAATCAGCAACTCATTCATGCTATAAATTGTACATTATCGCCTACCATTAGACTCAAGCTATATTTCATTAACAATCCTTCGCTATACCGTAGGGATGAACAGGTTTTTTTGAGAAAAAGGGATAACAAGATGAAGAAGAAAACTATCGTTACACTTTCAGCACTCTACCTATCGTTTTGTGGTATTGGAGGGAGTGCAATGGCAGAAGAACACGCTGCAACGGACAGTATTTTCAGACTTGGTGAAATTGTCGTGGAAGACAGTTCTGGAGTCCAGGATATTGCTATCACTAACACAATCAGTCAAGAAGAGATACAGGCTGTGGGAGCCACCAATGCTGCAGAAGCTCTCAAATACGTTCCTGGTGTTAATGTGGTGCAAACCACCAAAGGAGAACTTAACATAAGTGTCCAGGGATTTTCTCAAAAAGACATTCTTATTCTCATTGATGGTGTCCCCTATTACGAAACTGAAAATGGCCCACTTGACCTACAACAAATCCCAGCCAGTATCATTGGCAAAATTGAAGTAACCAAGGGCGCCTCATCTGTCCTTTACGGTCCCAACGCCCTGGGTGGTGTCATCAATATCATTACCAAAAAAGGTGTTGAAGGATTCACCGGTTCGGTGAGCACTGAATTTGGGAGCGGCAAGTATAACAGAGATGCAGCAACCATCAATTATGGCCACGAAAATGGCTTTTCAATTCTTGGAACCGTCGACTACAGAACTCGAGATTATACTCGTTTTTCAGATGATTATAAGGCCCATCCCAGCAAGATAAAAGGTATGAAAGGTATCCACATTGTGGACGAGGGGGGGAAAAAGGAAAACTCAGATCTCGAGTCCCTCAATCTCTGGACCAGATTTGGTTATGCACCAACAGATAATGGTGAGATTTATGCCTCTGTATATCGATATGAAATGGATCGAGGAAGACCTTTTAGCGACAACCACAATAAACGTTTCTATGAGAATCACAAAGGCTCTGCATTTACCTCATTTGGTCGATATGACAGCTATAAAGATACAGGAATAGACCTTGGAGCCAAGGTAAAAACCAATGAGTGGCTCACCCTGAGAGGTATTGCTTTTTACCATAAACATCAGGATAATTATATCTCATATGAAGACTGGAGTATGGAAAAGAAGCTGGCAACCAGCACTTGGGATGACAATTCTTCCGGCGCCTCTTTCTTTACCGATATGGACCTCGATAAAATTGGTAATCTTTCACTGACGGCCCAATACAGAGAAGATCAACACAAACAGCGGGGAGACTTTCACTACCCCTGGAGTGAGTCAGAGTCAAGTATTGTCACCCTGGCCGCAGAAGACACCGTCAAATTTAACCAGTTTACCGCTGTAGTCGGAATTGCCTATAGCTATTTCGATGCCGACAAGATAGCCGATAAGCCTGGGTATAATACCGACACGATTGACCCCATGTTCGGTCTAACCTGGACGGCTGAGTCTGGAGTTTCAATATTTGGTTCTATTGCTAAGAAAACCAGATTTCCAGCGTTCAACGACATGGAATTAGACAATACTCTTTTCAGCCTCGACCCTGAACAAAGCGTCAACTACACCGCCGGTACAAGATACACCTTTGGGGGTATAAGTGAGGTGAGCCTCTCAACCTTCTACAGCGATATTACCGATCGTATCGCAGAAACTGTTGATAACAAAGGCAACGACATCATGACCAACCTCGACCAGGTTGAAATCTATGGTGCAGAGCTATCCTCGGACACAACCATTACCGAAAGATTAAGCTTAGGGCTCGATTACGTTTTTACCCACGCCCGCAATACTTCAGACACAAGAGACAGTGATTACATTGAAGATGTCGCTGAACATCAAGGGATTGCCCGGATCTCTTATCTCATTCCTGTGCTTGAAACCACCTTTAACATCCTCGGAAATCTGAAAATAGATACTGTCGTTGATAACGAAACCGACGTCATGGAAGACAGTGTTGTAATAGATCTGTCTCTTTTAAAAGAATTTGCAAATGGCTTTAGTGTCGGCGGATATATCTATAACCTCCTTGACGAAGATTTCTATGAAGGCAATGGAATGGCAAGTAACGGTATTAGCTTTAAATTACTGGCACAATACAATTTCTAGTCACGGCTGCAGGCCCTTGTCCCATACAGCAGCGTAACTGCTGTATGGGCTGTTGAGGTGATACACTATGAAAAATTTGATTCAGCTATTTATTGCTCTATGTTTCGTTCTTTCTTTTTCCACCTCCAGGGCAAACCAAATCACAATACAGGACCAGGCTGGCCGGGATGTCACCATCAAACAGCCGGTTGAGCGTGTTGTTACCACCTTCATTCCCGCAACGATTTTTGCCCTCTGTGCAGGGCTCGGGGACAAGCTGGTCGGGGCATCAACTAAAGATACAACCAGTTCTATCTATGAAGCCCTCATCCCCAAGAATAAACCTCCAGTTCTTGTGGGAAACAGAACCATAGGTGTAAACCTTGAAACAATTGCATCCCTGCATCCGGATCTCGTTATTTTATATGGCCAAAAAGACGGTGTACGTCTTGCCAACCGACTCACTAAACTGGGGTTCCCCGCAATAGTCATAGTGCCGGAAACCTTTGCAGGTATGACAAAGAGCCTCGCAATAATCGGTGAGGCAACAGGTCAACAAAAACATACTGACAAAGTGATAGCTGCAATGACTGAGATAGTCCTCAAGGTTCAGCAACGGGTCGTCCACAAAGAGAAGCCCTCTGTTTATTATGCAACGAGCAACCTCCTCAGGACAGTCTCTGGCGACATGCTACAAAACGAAATGATCACCTTTGCCGGAGGAAGAAACGTCAGCGAGAAGACAAAAGGTTTTTTCATCTCAATCAGTAGAGAACAGTTTTCTGCCTGGAATCCGGACATTATCCTCTGCAGCGACCGATTACCCACCACGGAAATAGCCCGCATCAATTCGCCGGAATTCATGAATATAACAGCCCGAAAAGAAAACAACATCTTCCGAGTCCCACAGGAGACCTACTGGGATTTTCCCTCACCACTTGCCATGGCAGGCTTATTATGGATGAGTGACAAAATACACCCCGAAGCATCTGCAGATGACACTCTACAGCAGGAAATTGACCATTATTACGACACCATCTTTGGTGAAGGGTTTTCGAAAAAGTTTCCCAATGTTGTCGGTAATACACCGTAACATTGCCACGACACACAAAATATATGAGCATACAAAACCATAAATTGAGGCAATCCAGGCGCACCCTCGCTTTCTTCTGGGCACTATTACTGATAGTCGTCTTCTTCTCATCTTTTTTGGGTCGAATGGACGTATCGCCCCAGGTTATTGCCACAACTCTTATCAATCTCCCCACAACCGCCGCTGACCTCGTAGCGGGGAATTATGAAAATTTGAGTGAATCTGAACGGGTTTTGCTCCTTATTCGTTTTCCTAGAATTCTTCTCGCTCTCTTGGTGGGGTGTGGTCTTTCCGTTTCCGGGGCCGTCTACCAGGGGTTGTTTAGAAACCCGCTGGTCTCACCTGATATACTCGGAGTAGCGGCCGGTTGCACATTTGGTGCAACCCTTGGATTACTGTTGCCTGGATCAGATTTTACACTTGTACGTATCTGCTCTTTTATCGCTGGCCTTGCTGCAGTGAGTCTCGCGCTGACCATGGCTAAAGTTGTCCATAGCTCCCAAACGGTGGTACTTGTTCTCACCGGAATTATCAGCGGTTCACTCTTCCATGCATTTTTTATGATCCTCAAAACGGTGGCTGATCCCTACAATCAATTGCCAGCTATCGTATTTTGGGTCATGGGATCACTTTCCGGAACATCCTGGGTAGACACCTTACAGTTATTACCAATAATTTTAGGTGGATATGCCTGCTTTCATCTTTTTAGATTTCGACTCAACATTCTCTCTCTAGGTGATTCCCAGGCCAAAACCCTTGGGGTAAATCCTAAGGGTTTACGCTTATTTTTAATCAGTGTGAGTTCGTTAATGATAGCTGTCTGTGTGGCCTCGTGTGGACAAGTTTCCTGGGTAGGCCTTGTTATTCCGCATATTGTCAGAACCATCATCGGCCCAGACCACCGAATGTTGGTCCCCTGTTCTGCTCTTCTTGGGGCCACTTTTCTCCTCCTCGCCGATGATATAGCCAGATCAGCCTTCAGTAGCGAACTCCCCTTAGGGGTAATTACCTCCCTTGTGGGAGCGCCAATTTTTGCATGGTTGCTCTACCATAATAAAAACAGAGGCTGGACATGAGTAACCTATGCAAAAATGACATAGCCCTTTCCTGCAAGGACCTCAGCTTTTCATACCAGCAAACCAAAGTGCTCCACAATATTTCTCTACAGTTTCATAAAGGGGAATTCATCGCCTTGCTGGGTAAAAATGGGGCCGGTAAATCCACCCTGCTATCCTGTCTGATAGGACTTTTACCATCTGATTTTAGCCACCTTGAAATCACCGGTTTAAACCCCTTAAGCGCCTCAAGAACTGCAATTGCCAGACAAGTCAGTTTCGTTCCCCAGGAACATGATGACATGTTTCCCTTTTCAGTTGTTGATGTTGTCGTAATGGGAAGAACTGTATATTTGGGTCCCTTTGGCGCCCCCCGTGATATTGACTACACCTCTGTCCATGAAATACTGGAAGAGCTCTACATATCCCACCTTAAGCAGAGGATTTATAACACACTTTCAGGGGGGGAAAAACAACTGGTGCTTTTGGCCCGCGCACTGGTCCAGACCAGAACAATGGTGTTTCTTGATGAGCCAACCAACCATCTTGATTATAAGAACCGCTTCCAGATACTCGCGAACCTCAAAAAACAGTGCGTCGAAAACAACTCATGTGTCGTTGCATGCCTCCATGACCCAAACTATGCCAATATTTTTGCAGACCGGGTGATTCTTATAAACGAGGGGCGGATCGTAGCAGATGGCAAGACTGATGAGATTATGACAGGAGAAGCAATCAGCAGATTATATGGTTTGGCTGTCAATCGTAGCAACAGAACCGTGGAACCCTGCTTCTGTCAACCCGCCTATGCGGGCAAGGTTCTCCTCCTTGTCGGTGCCAGTGGAAGTGGTAAAACAACGACCCTGCAAAAGATTCTTTCCAATAATAAGCAGCTGAATTTTGCAGGAATTATCTGCCCCGGAACCTGGAAAAACGATAAGCGCCACAGTAGTACCGTCATAAATATATCCACAGGTGAATCGACACTTTTTGCCAAAAGAAGTGACGAGTATGACAGCCCCTTTACCTTTTTCAAAAACGGACAAAAAGTCGCGGACCGGGCCCTTGTCGCAGAAGAACTACATGGGACAGACTGCATCATAGTCGATGAAGTGGGACCACTGGAACTACGAGATGGAGGGCATGCCCCCCAACTTCCCCCACTCTTATCTCTTGAAAAACCCAAACATATCTGGGCGATTCGTCCATCAATTGTAGCCCATGTCTGCAGTAAATGGATGCTCGTTGATCCAGTTATTATCGATGTAAACGATGCAAACGCAACCTCTCAAATCCAACATTTTCTAAAATCTAAGCAGGAAGGGCTGTAACCATGGAGAGTATGTTTTTATTTAAAATACTGGCTGTTTTTAACATTGTAGTTCTCCTTACAATATTGTTTTTCCCTCCATACCAAGGGAAAAAATTATTGTGGTATAGCTCTGTAATACTCTGGGTCATGCAACTGCTCTGTCACTTTTCCCATGCGGGCCTCTATTCTCTATCCGGAATCGTCCCCACATGTACTATAGCCGCCATTATTCTCGGTCTCTGCCAGTGTATAACCCTGCATTACGATTCCAGTTCCAAAAGACCTTTTTTCACAGCTCTTTTGCTGCTTTCTCTCGTCCTAGCCAGCCTCGTTCCCGATGAAGCCTTCCATGATTCCTTCATGATGACATACATTTTTGCTGTCCTCTTTTTCCTCTCACGCCCTTTTAGTCTTGGATTCACCCTATTTTCTCTTGCAGGAATGGCCGATATCCTCACGACTAAAAGCAATACTGGCAATAATTCCCGAATGAGTAAGACAAGTAAAGATGCCGCTTTTATGGCTTCAATAATCTTCCTTGGGGGAGAAATCATAGGCTGCTACTGGGGGTTTTTGGGCTGGGGAACGACTTGGCGTTGGAGCGGTAATTTTCAATTCTCCGCAATGCTCTTTGTGCTCTTCATGGTTTCTCTACACATTCCGGCAACCCTGTTTCGCACAAAACGCGGTCATGATATCTTTTTTTCATTACCTCTACTCTGTATTGCACTCTGTATTGTCCTGGCTAAGGTGATCTCGTGAACAATAAAATACGTTCTGCTTTTTATTCAATTACCACCGCTTATATTCTCTTTGCTCTTTTGGCGGTGATTTTTGCTGTGGGAAGTCATCTTGCGGGAACAGCCGCAATAGAACCGATATTTAGTCAAATGAACGCCACACACATTTGGACATGTCTCGGTTCTATAATCGCCAATACGACACTCCTCATCTGGTTACTTGCACTTGTTGTAATCGCCGGTGCTCTGTTTGTGAACACCCTATGCTGCACGAGCCGGTTGGTAAAACAGAGCTGGTTTAACGGCTCGAAAAGCAAGGCGCCATTCCGTTTGCAAACCATGGCCTTTATCCATGTCATTGCCCTGCTTGTCATCATTTTTCACGCCCTTGATGTCGGCTTGATACAACGCAATAATCCAGTCAACATCATGGAATCAGAAAGCCAGATCCTAGGAAAATACCGCCTACAAGTTAATAAAATATCCTACGTGACCGATCGAAAAATTATTACAGAATCAGAGACAGGCAAACGAACCCCAAGTTTTAAAATCCCTAAAGAACTTTTTTCTATTACTGATAACAAGGCTGAAATCTCACTGTATCTGGGAGAAAAGTTAGTTACAAAATCAGATATTAGGCTCTTTGATCCGCTCAGTGTTGGTGGATCTTTTTTTATCCTCGACGGATTTTTCATACCGTACAACAGTGACAAAATAGGCCTCTCAATCCACTATATGTACAACCCTCTGGTGTACCCATTTTTTGCCATCTACATCATTCTATTTTCTGCATTACTCTTCCAATGGTTCAAGAATCGCTATCGATTTAAGAGTATTAACACTATAAAAACCACAAAAAGATCAGCAACAAAATGATAAAAAAATCAGTTTTTCATTTTTTAACGTCCCTGCTCATAATAACGACAAACCAATGTTGGGCCATGGAGAGTAAGCCAATCCAACTGCACCAGCGCCTGGAACAAGCCGTTAATAGTGCCTCCACTGTCGGTACAAAAACCGCTGCATGGCAACAGGAAAAGCAGTTCCTTCTAACGGAGATCCAAGACCTTGAGCTGAAAACAGCTTGGGCCGATTTTCAATTAGAAAAAACAAAAAAATGGCTTACAACTGAACAGACTAACACCAGAACACTCGAAACAAACCTGCAAAACGGTGCCGCTACCCGAGAACAGCTAGAGCCGTTTCTTGAGTTACTCTATGCAGAGCTTGAAACCCATATCAATTCCGACCTCCCCTTCTTGCAGCAAGAAAGAAATAGACGACTGGCACACATACGCTTAACCCTTGATGACCCAGAAGCACCACTCTCGGATAAGCTTGGCAGGCTTCTCAGGGCTATCCAGGTAGAAGTTGATTACGGTTACAGCATAGACGTAACCAAGGACCTTGTAACAACCCCTAAAGGAGAAACAACCCAGGCCTCAATTTTTCGGCTCGGGCGCCTGTCACTCTTGCGTTTACTAAATAACGGAACCCAGATCGAGCGGTACAACAAAAAGACGAACACCTGGATGCACCTTACGGACGACTCCATACATGAGGTTGAAAAGGCAATGGAGATTGCCCGTAAAAAACGGGTTAGCACCCTACTTTTTCTCCCCATCGGACATGGGGCATCAACTGTAAACGACACTAATGTAAACGAGCAAAAGAGGACGAATTAATGCGTATTTTCCACCTCAGCAACAGCTTTATCCTCTTTATTATCTGGTCAATCGTTACCCCTGCAATTTCTCTCTGCGCCCAACCGACCCCAGAGAGTCATTGGCAAAACAACGCCAGACGAATACTTCAGCTCAGCCGAGAAATCGATGAACGGACCGCTTCGTCAGCCCAATATGAAAATGCGGACAAGACCCAGTTAACAAAAAGATTAAAGAACCTCCAACAACACCTTACCGCCACCGAAAAAGACCTCACCTTAGCCAGAAAAAATCTCAGCAAAATTTCCACCAACAGGGCAAAACTAGCCGACAAATATCAGCGGGAAATGGCCGATATGAAAACGGTTGAAGGCATCGTCAAAACTGCTCTTCATAAATCCATTGCCCAATGCAACAACAGTCCCGTTGCATCACTACATCCATATCGTTTAAACCAGCTCAAAGAACTTGCCACCGGGGAATTCTTCCTGAGAATCAAGGATATGCAAAAGTATACAGATCTCCTTTTTGCCGATATGCGAGATACAGGCCTCACAGAAGCACGAAAAACCGAGGTTATAGATGTAAACGGTCGCAGTACAGAACAACTTTTATATCGAGCGGGTGGTTTTTTTCTTGGCTACCAAGACGGTGACAAGGGAATCTTTGCCCTGCCCCAGGGCAAGTTGCCCCCCACCTCACTTATGGGATCGAACCTAAGCTCAAAAACATTAGTCTCCTGGATTAGTGGAGAGTCAGACATCCTACCTATGGATATTACAGGTGGCACAGCATTTAATGCAATCCAACAGGAACAGGGGATTAACGACTGGGTGGAAGCGGGTGGTCTTCTCCTTTATCCGATCCTTCTAGCAGGCCTTATCGGCACACTGGTAACCCTCCTCAAAACAATTCATCTGTTTTCCCAAAAGCGAATATCCAAACAGCTCAAAGATGAAATCTTTTTACATATCCAAACAGAAACCGCAGAAGACACTCTACTCCCCACATTGCATCGCTGTCCCGCCGCCAAAGTGATGTACGCCTGCCTTACCTGTAAAGATAAAGGACTTGATGCAATAGACAGTATTATGGAGGAGTCAATAATACGGGAACAATCCCGGCTTGAAAGATTTTTATCCACCGTAGGCGTCCTCGCCTCTATTTCTCCCCTACTTGGACTCCTTGGAACGGTTACGGGAATGATAGACACCTTCCAGGCCATAACCATCTATGGAACTGGCGATCCCCGCATGATGTCAACCGGTATAAGTGAAGCACTTATCACAACCCAGGCGGGTCTTGGGGTTGCTCTTCCGCTTCTTTTAGCACATCATTTTTTAAAGAGACGGGTGGCAGCACTTGTGGCAGATATGGATGAAACGGGTTGGGGAGTGAGTGCTTTACTTGCAGGACGCTCAAAGTGTGAGACAGAATAATGCAAGAATTATACGTACAATTCCAGCACTATATACAAACAGGAGGTATCACAATGTACCCGTTGATCCTCTGCTGTTTCTCTATGTGGCTGCTCATAACCTACCATCTTCCACTCTGGCGACAGTCTCTGCCCCAGCAAACAAACCAGTTGAAAAAGCAGTACATGGCGATACCAACAGACAGTAGCAGGCACAACAGGCGGGCCTATGATTTCCTGCTCAACAAAAATTACCATGGGGCCGTTAAGGGGCTTTCAACTATCAAGCTATTAGCAACTATTGCCCCCCTGCTTGGACTTTTTGGTACAGTAACAGGAATGATCAACACCTTTGAATCCGTTGCAATTTTTGGTCTTGGTAACCCTAAAGCTCTGGCCGCAGGAATCTCTGAGGCGATGATAACAACCCAGTTCGGATTGCTCATTGCTCTACCCGGAATTTTATTCGTTTTTTTCCTCCAACGACAAGTCCACCGGGATCATACGAAAATCAAACAACAGACAGCTTCACTTGTACAACGCAGGAGTTAAAACGTGAGACGACGCCAATACTCGGATGACCTCCCAGAAATAGATATGACACCTCTTATAGATATGGTGTTTATCCTTCTTATATTTTTTATTGTTGCAACTAGCTTTGTCAGAGAGTCTGGAATTGAGGTAGAACGGCCCCAGGCTGCATCAGCCACCAGTAAAGAAAACGTATCTATGATCATTGGTTTAACAAGTTCAGGAAGGATTTTCATTGAAGGCCATGAAATTGATATTCAAAATATCAAGGGTCGAATGGACTCTTTTTTGGCAGAGGTACCAGGTGGTTCTGTTGTTATTACAGCAGATAAATCATGCCCCACCGGGATCACCATACAGGTACTTGACTCATGCAGGCTCGCGGGCGTAAAAAACCTGAGTGTTGCTGCTACAGTTGGAGAATAAGGTCATGGGAGGGACTATTATCTTACGAAGTTGTTCATCTCTTTTCTTCGCCAGTCTTATTACCCTCTCGCTCTGTCTTCTCGCCCCTATTATGGGCCATAAGACAGAGGTTGTGTTTATAGATCCGCTTACACCAATCCGGCTAACCCCTGCCCCAAAACAACAAGCTACGCCTCCCAAAAAACAACAAAAGCCACAAACAATCGCGCCCCTGCCCAAGCTCCCAGCCCCCCCATCTCCCAAGCAACCTCCACTTAAAAAGATCACTGCCTTGATGCGACCGCTACAGGTTGAACTACCACCACTGCGCGCCGCTTCAATTCCCTCCCCCCCCCTTCCGGATACGGCAACACTTAACAGTGGTTTTGCCGCCGGCATATTTGATCTTAGCGCCGTGGATACCCCACCCAGAGTACAGAAATATATCCCGCCTCTTTACCCCGCGAAAGCCAAAGGAAAAGGGTTGGAGGGCAGCGTTGTCATTCGTTGCATTGTTACCCCAAAAGGTCGGGTAAGAGATATGCGAGTTATCTCCTCAGAACCTTCTGGATATTTCGACAGGGCCGCTCTTAAGGCCGTGGCAAAATGGACTTTTATAGCCGCTAAAGCAGGCGGAAAACGAGTGGCGGTTTATGTCGATATTCCAATAACCTTTACCCTGGATTTATGATGAAAATGGTTATTGTACATATCTATACGCTTGTGCTGTTCCTGCTTACATTACTTCCGTCAACAGCCACCGCTCAACACCTAAGCCAGCAGGAATATTCTATTTTACACAAAGTCTATACCTGTATTGAACAGGGGGAGTTTGAAGCTGGCCTTGCCCAGCTGCACGTACTTCTCAAAAGAAAGAGACCGAGCTCCTACACCTTTTCCTACGCAGCTCTTTGTTACAGCAACATGGGAGAAGAAGCCAAAGCAATCGATGTTTTGAAACGCGCTGTTACCATCTTTCCACAACAAACTGGCCTTTGGCAGAATCTCGGTATTTTACAAATGCAGATAGGGGATTATGACAGGGCAATAGACAGTTTTACAACGCTTCTAAGTCTCCAGGACAAAGAGGATCCTTCGATTCGTTACAACCTTGCCTTCGCCTTTTATCGACAAGAAAACTTTCACCAGGCCTTGAGCACAGTGCAGCCCCTCACCAAAAACAATTTATGTAAACGTCATTGGCTTCTTTTACAAATATACTGTGAAATGGGCCTGAAAAACTGGGCCACAGCAGAAACGGATGGCTTGCGACTACTTGCTCTTAGCCCTAACAGCAGCTCCGTATGGTCACTGCTCGGTAATATTGCCCTCAACAGGGAAAATCATTCCGGGGCGACCGCCTATCTTGAAATCGCCAATATCCTCACGCAAGAAAACACTGCAAGCAACACTATAGCCAACCTCTATGGGGCACAATCAGCCTGGAATGAATTGATTAGATATCAGCACATTATCAATAAACCTACGATTGATATCGTAGAGAACATGCTCAGGTCTTGCCAATATAAACGTGCATTAACAGAGGTGGAAACGATTCCAGAAACAGCAGAGAGTATGACTGAAGCTTTTCTCAAGGGACAGATCCTCTTTTCGCTTGGCAAAAATAAGGCTGCGGTACAGGAATTACTGCGTGTAGAAAAACTGCCTTTCACATTAGGCATGGGGAATGATACTTCGAAGAAAAAGAACAAAACAATACGACGAAAACGCAACCGTCTTATAGCCAGAACACTGCTACTTGCCGGTCAAATCCTCTGGCTGGACCACAGGTGGCTGGAAGCAAGGGATGTTTTTAAAAGGCTCGAACTACAATCAGGTCATGAGACACTAGGGAAAAACCTCGCGCGATGCATGCAAAGTTTACTCCTTGAAAAGAAAACTCCAATTAAACAGCCAGGGCTCTACTCCCCACCTCTAACCTAGTCCGACGTTGGAATACCAACGTACTACTTACATTTTTTCGGGGATATCTACAAATTCAGGGTCGTTAGCATCGCTGAGAACCTTCCAGTCTTCACCATTATGATCAAAATCAGCGATTTTATCGATATCCATCTTCAAATATTTACCCTGCCCTGTCACCGCCACAGAACCATCAGCGAGAATAATTTCCCCTTCCCCAAGAAAATAACGGTTTTTCTCAGAAACCACCCTAGCCAACACGCGCACCTCTTCATTTAAAGGTATGGGCTTTCTAAGTTTCATTGAGAAATCGATTGTTACCCCCCAAACACTACCGGTCCCACTTATTATGATGGCTCGCCCAATAGTTTCATCAAGTATGGTGGCAGCAATCCCTCCATGCAGCCTTCCAGGGTAACCCTGGTGTTGTTCTGCTGGTTGAAATATCGCCATCAGCTGACCATCTTCCAATTCGTAGAAATTGCTTTTTAAACCAAAGGCATTATCTACACCACAGACAAAACACATTTTTGAACTAGGTTGTTTTTTCTCAATTTTTAGACGCATGGGAACCTACCTTCTATTAAGATTACACTCTTGGGTCAAGTCGATTGCATTATTCAGGTTCTGAAAAAACCTGTTTGTCTCTTCTGTTTCCCCACCCAATGTCAGCAACTCTTCATACATGCTGAAAAGCCTTGTTAAGACGTGGGTGGCCTCTTCTTCATCGATATCCCCGAGTGCTTCCCATATTTCATTTGGACTTCTCATCATCACGTCCCGTGTACATTATAAATATGTTTTCTTACTTCTCACCACAAGCAAAAGACAGCTTAGGTGGTCCCTTAACAAGCATTTCCGCAATGGAGAACTTCACCTTTGGGTGGAGATGTCTTTTCATATAAAGCAGGCTGTTTTCCAACAGGGCTAAACGTCCCAGAAACGGCGTTCGCTCGACTGGTACAACTCCATTCTCTGGACCCTTTTCCTCAACAATGTCCTGGCAACGAAAACAGCCGGGAAACTGGATAAATTTGCCATCGGGTCTGGTCATTTTTGCCGGCACTCCATGGGTTCTACAGACCAGCAGACGATGTTTATACAGCTGACAAAGTCCTTCGTTATTCACAGGACACATCACCTGTGGCCTCTCCCCCTGCTGCTCGGCTTTTTCGCAGGCGGTAAGATACGCCTTTGCCCGGTCTATAAGTGCATCCTGCTCATCTGTACCTAATGCGTAAACACCCTCCCAGAGATATGCCCACTCCGCGTAGGTATAGTGAAGAAAATAGGAGTCGCAACAGTTATCAGGACAACCGACACAACTAAACTGCAATTCACCTGCAACACGCTCATACTCCAGTTGCAGTTCTGTGTATATATCCTCTAACTCACTTCTATCTTTAACAGAAAGGGTTATTTCTTTCATGGTTTTCTCTCAGAAAAACACTCAACCTGATAGGTTTCAATCGACACATCTGCTGACTGCCAAGTCTCTTTACTCAGACCTGCTTTAGCGCACAGTTGCTCTAAAAAAACCTCAGGGGTAACCAACTGCTCCCAAACCTGGGGCAAAAAGGTTGCACTCCGCCCATCTTTTCTCAATACCACTCCATCAACACCTACCCGTAACTTGCCGACAAGATCATCACCACCAGTGTGGCTTAGTGTTTTGGCCTGGGTCAACACAGAAACTTCTATAGTTACACTGTCCAGTTCTTTGGCTGTAAGTGGGGGGAAGCGGTGGTCGTGTATAGCTGCATTAACGGCATTGTCCCGCACGCTCTCCCACAGCGGCAGGACGGGATCGAGGTTACCAATACAACCCCGCAAACTCCCAGCCTTGGTTAAGGTCACAAAAACAGCTCTTTTTCGTAAAAAATCAGGTTTAACCAGAGGTGCAGGTGGCTTGCCGCCGGACAACCTATACGTAAGGGTCGATCGTGCAAATTGCAGAAGTACCCTGCCCTGTTCTTCTGTGAACTGTATTTCCATTACCACTCAACTCCCAGCATCATACAGTTTATACCACTGCCTATACCAAGTAGAGCGCCCTTTTGGCCGGGGGTGAATATCTTTTGCTCCATTGCCATTGCCATGGTTATAGGGGCAGAAACCGAGCCGACGTTACCAAGATTTTCTAGGGTTTGAAAGTTTTTATCTGCCGACAGGCCAAGGCTTTCAAAAAGAAGTCTGGCATGGGCAGAACCAACCTGATGGCAGAAAAAGCGATCAATATCATCGCCGCTCCAACCCGCTTTTTCCGAGAAAATTTTCCAGGTTGTTTGAGCCGTCTCGACCCCCCTGTGCAAAAGTGCTTCAGAATCTGTGGCCATGAGAGTCGAGTTGCTCTGTTGCCCTCCGTGACACAGATCGCTGTGATTGGTATTAGCCTGCCACGCACCGTGCACCAGTCTTACTCCATCTTCGTTATCACTGATTCTACGCATATAAAGCCCCATAGAACCGGAGCCTATAGTCAACGAGGCAAATGCAGGCTTAATCGTTTTGCGACTCAATGTCTGGTCTTCAACAAGGGACACGAGGGTAGACTCAAGCAGTTCTTCCGCCGTCTCACCCGAAACTATCAGGCCATTTTTAACCTGCCCCAACTCAATCATATTTGCCAACATAACCATGCCATCTAAAAATCCAAGACAGGCGTTGGATATATCAAAGATCAAAGCTGATGATGACAGCCCAAGATTATTGTGCACAAAAGACGCCGTGGCCGGCTCCATCATATCTCGCGAAACGGAGGTAAAGATGAGACAATCAATGTCCTTAGGGTCGATGTTTGCCTTTGCCAACACCCGCTTCCCAGCCATTGTTGCAGCCTGACTGGGTTTTGTACCCTTTTCCCAGAGCCTTCTTTGTTTGATGCCACTCATCAACTCAAGACGCCCCGCTGGCAGGTTTAACCGCTCATAGACGGGTGCAAGTCGGGTTTCTATCTCTTCCGAAGAAATGATGATTGGGGGTAATTCATAACCGAACGTATCAAGACAAACTTTTGAATAATGTATCATGTAACTTC
Source organism: Desulfotalea sp. (assembly GCA_002733995.1). Lineage (GTDB taxonomy): Bacteria > Desulfobacterota > Desulfobulbia > Desulfobulbales > Desulfocapsaceae > Desulforhopalus_A. Next base: position 189,289 of record NVXR01000003.1, read on the forward strand.
TAAGAATATTGTTTTTCAAATTTACAAGTAGATCATCAATCACTCCTCACATCTTACGCTACTACTTTGAGGAATACTGATAACCGCTGAGGTGGGATAAAATTGAATCACTACTAGAGATACAACCCCAATCCCAAGTACATAAATCAGGAACCGGAGTATACTCTATTTTCTAGACGAAAGACAGATTGGATCAAAAGCTGATTTCACAAAGCAGGAAAATCAACTATTTGTGTTACACCTTGGTATAAGCGCAACACTCCAGTAGTGATAAATACCACCGTATAACCTGTTCATCAGTGGTGCTGATTAGTTACAGATGAACCATCAATTTTTCTCTGGTAGCGGGACGTATAATAGCACCATCGAATTCGTTTTCTATCCCAAGAACCCGCTCTCCTGCTTCCCCAAGACTCAAAATCTTTGCCCGTTGCCCCGTATACAATTCAAGCTGTCGAATTGTTTTAACCGCCTCCAACCCCTGAATCTGAGAACTGCTCGTGTCTAAAATAATAAGATCAAAATGGGTGAGCGTCGCCTCGTACATGGCGGATCTTTTTGTCTCCGCAATGGTCACCTGCCACCCGGACTCAACTAAACCTTTCACAAAGATATTCTGACTCTCTATATCGCTATCCACCACCAACGCTCTACTGGTAAGATGATCTTTAAGAACCGTCAGAAGTTCTTTTCGAGCCACCGGTTTCGCTAGATAATCATCCATTCCGGCCTGCAGACATTTCCCACGATCTCCCGCCATTGCATGGGCGGTAAGGGCCACTATTGGTATATGTCCACCATGTTTTTTTTCATAGGATCGAATACGCCTTGTCGCCTCAAGCCCATCGACACCATCCATCTGAATATCCATAAGTATAAGCGCGTGTTTACCACCGCACCCTTCCTCAACCGCCTCTTCACCACTGGCCACCGAAAAAACCTCTACACCGAGTTGAAGCAGAACCGTTTCAATGAGAACCCGGTTGATATATTCGTCCTCGGCAAGGAGCACCTTGACGCCACGAAGAGCATAGGTTGCCTCTTCTTTTATATTTGCAACTGTTTCTGCCGCTTTTTCTTCAAGAGCGGCGAAGTCCGCCACCTCCGTATATGGAAGTACAAACCAGAACCGGGTTCCGCTCGTATCACTTTCCACACCAATTTCACCACCCATTAACTTCACCAGCTGGGAGGTTACGGTAAGTCCCAGTCCGGTTGTTCCTATCGATAAAGGAATGGGAATATGTGGCTTCAGCTCCTGCTTGAAGTAGTAATTAATCTGTTCTACTTTTTCCTCAATAATACCACAGCCGGTGTCCTGCACGCTAAATTTGAGTTTCAGGTTGTTGTCAGAATCATAACCGTCATTCTCTATGGTGATTGCGATATTACCTTTCTCAGTGAACTTGATACCATTGTTGACTATATTTGTGACAATCTGAAGGAGTCTCCCCCCGTCACCGTGGACATGGGTGGGAACGTCTGGTGCCACCGTGCAACTAAGTTCCAAGCCTTTATCCAAGGCCGCCTGACGCATAACATACAGATCATGATCCAGGCTCTGCTTCAGATCAAAATCCTCGGCTTCAAATTCTATTTCACCCGTCTCAATCCTTGAGAAATCCAGTATTTCATTAATAACAACAAGAAGTCTATCGACGGAAGAACCAACCATCTCAAGATACCGCCGCTGCGCTGAAGACAGTTCTGTTTGAAGAACCAGGTCAGTCATACCAACGATACCACTCATGGATGACCTTATCTCATGGCTTACATTCTCCAAGAATACAGACTTAACCCGACTGGAGAGTTCCGCTCTCACCAACCCCGCTTCGCATTTCTGGCGATCAATTTCACAAAGATGAGCACTTCTAGTACCAACTATCGCCTGCAATGCTCTCTTTTTAAGCAGCTTATTGGTACGTTTTTCCTCAACAAGTTCTGCTTCTAATTTTTTCAGCCGTTTTTCTAACTTTTCAATATCAGCCACAAAACCCTCCTGTTCCCGTTGTATACCAAAACAACCTGCATTTCAGTTAGGGACGATTGTCTTTTAGAGTGCTGCCACCTTCCAATAGTGATATTGGATTTTTTTTGCCATCATATATAACGAATAATATCATGAGAGTTACATGAATGAAACCTCATTTGAAAATGAGGTCCCCCACCCTCTACCAAATACTCTCCTTATGCCTGATCTCCCAACACTTGTGGATCTTTTTATTTCTAGAAAAATCGAAGGGTATTGTTTGAGCAGTTATTTCTTTTACATCGTATTTCTTTTCTACCTCTTCATCGAGCTTAAACTTCCTGAAATTTGTTGAAAAGAGGAGCATTCCTTGCGAGTCCAAACGAGCCACCGCAAGAGTTATCAAGCACAAATGATCCCTCTGAACATCGAAGACCCGCCTGTCTTTTTTGGTATTTGAAAAAGTTGGTGGATCCATAAAAATCAGGTCAAACTTTGCGTGCGAGGCCCGCAACCATTCAATACAATCCCCTTGGGCTACCTTATGTTTGACTTCAGAAAAGCCGTTTACCGCAAGGTTGAGTCGCGCCCAATCCAGATAGGTAGAAGAAAGATCGACGGTTGTCGTACTTGCTGCACCACCCATAGCCGCCTGCACCGTTGCTGTTCCTGTGTAGGCAAAAAGGTTGAGGAAACGTTTACCTTTGGCTTCGTTGTAAATCTGCTGCCGCACCGGTCTGTGATCCAAGAAAAGCCCGGTATCCAGATAATCAGTAAAGTTCACCAACAGTGAGCATTCACCCTCTCGTACTTCGTACATCTTTTTCTTGCTGTCTTTCTTTTCGTACTGTCGGGCCCCTTTTTGCCGCTCTCTTCTTTTTACAAAAATCCGATTTGAACGAACTCCCAACACCTCGCGAATTACCTCTAGACCATGACGCAAACGACTGGCAGAAAGCTCTGCATCAACCGTCTTTGGTGGAGCGTACTCCTGTACATGTATCCATTTTGAATAGAGATCGATACTAAAGTTATACTCGGGTAAATCGCTGTGGTATATCCGGTAACAATCAACCTGCTCACGCTGCGCCCACTTCTGCATCTTTTTCATGTTTTTGAGCAAGCGGTTGGCAAAGGCCCCTTTCTCCTCTATCAATGGCACCTCGGGAAGACGCCAGATAAATTCAGGTTCCGCATCAGCGACCACTCTTCCTGTTAATAATCTACAGGGAATCGAGCCATTATGGATTTTATACTTATGTTCCCAAGAAAAGGTAAAGTTGTCGGTTAACTCTGGATTGGAGATAAAGGCACCAAGCCGCCAGCCAACGAACCGTTCTTTAGCGATCCGTCCGTAGGACCGATACAAACGCGCCACATACTCAGTTTCAGAAAGACGTTCACCGTACGGTAAATTGGCAAGAAGCATTCCACTATTACTCGGTGGGGAAAGGGTGGCTAAATCAGCCTGACGCACCTTGATAAAATCCTCCAACCCCGCCTGGATTATGTTCTTTTTAGCGGCACTTACTGCCACATGATCAGAATCATAACCTATGATAACAGGCCATTTTTTAAGAAGTCCCGCATCCTCTCTTGCCATCGCCTCCTCAACCAAACTCCCCCACAGGCTTTGATCGTGACCTGCCCACTCATAAAAACCAAAATAATTTCGGCTCAGGCCCGGGGCAGAATCGCCAAACATCATAGCAGCCTCAATGAGCAAGGTTCCACTTCCACACATGGGATCAACAAGATCTCCAGCCTCTTTTGGCCAACCGGAAAGTGCTACAATTGCCGCACCGAGCGTTTCTTTAAGGGGTGCAATGGTTCCTTTAGCACGGTAACCACGCCTGTGCAGGCTTTCACCGGACATATCTACAAAAAGAGTCGCATCTCCATCTTCAAGGTGGAGATGGAATTGCACTCCGGGTTTGTCCCCTTTTACAGAGGGTCTCTCCCCTGTGCTATCCCTAAAGGAATCAACCAAGGCATCTTTTACCTTGAGGGCCGCATATCTGTTGTGGGTTATTTTTGATAACCCACTAATGGTGCAACTTATCGCAAAGGAGGTTTTAACACCCATATGTTCCTGCCAGTTAACTTCCTTTGCTTTTTCATAAAGTAGCTCTTCATTATCTGCTGAAAATTTGGTAATTCTCAACAAAATACGCGACGCAAATCTTGACCATAGACAACACCTGTATGCCGTTTCAAGGTCACTTTCCCAGGTAACAACTCCTTTTTCCACCTCAATGTTTTTTCCGCCAAACTGCTCAACTTCATCTTTGACCAGCGACTCAACTCCGGTGGTACACGTTGCTACTACATTGTACATTTTCATATATTACGCCTTACAACTTATCCTGGTTAGTAAAATAACTTTAGAGATTATATCGTCTTCCCCCCAACACAGGTCAAACCGTGATGCGGCATACAATTGTTTTCTTACTCTTTTCTCTACAGTTTATTCTTGACCTCTACAACAATACGGCTAAATTAGATATTGATTTTGGACGATTTTTCTCAATTTCTAAAAAACTACCTCAACAATACTATAATTCGTTTTTTTACAACAGGAGCTCCTATGAAAAGAAATTTACTAACGACGCTTATTCTCGCCTGTACTATCAGCTCATTTCTTCTCGTCTCTGGTTGCGGCAAGAAAAATGTTGTTGCCCCTAGCATTAATATGAATACCAATGGTTCCACAATGTCCGATGGTAATGATATCAACTATCCCTCAGCGGATAATAGCGTTTTTTCCGAGGACAACCTGCCCGCAGAAGGTACCCTAGACGACTCAACAACTGACTGGGCTGGTCAGAATGGTGTAAAAGACCCAAGGCTTATGGCCGATCAACAGTCAGAGGAGTACAAAAGAATACACGGGAGAAGCTCTGCTAACCTCAATCCTATATATTTTAATTTTGATCAAGCCGGCGTAAGCCCTGCTATGACCGAAACGTTGATTCAAAATGCGGACTACCTCAACTCCATCCCCGGAGCACATGTTGTTCTCGAAGGCAACTCCGATGACAGAGGCACCAGCGAGTACAATTTAGCCCTTGGAGAAAGAAGAGCTATCAACACCCAGCAATACCTCATTAACCTAGGCGTCGACCCAGCCCGCATACGCACAGTATCCTTTGGTGAAGAACAACCTCTCTTCTTTGGTCAGAACGAAGATGCATACAAATACAACAGACGAGTTGATTTCGGTTTAGAATAATAGTGATTCTTTTGCTGCCCCTATAACTGTCCATCAGTATTTCTAGCACTTACAAATGAGAGACATGAAGTATACCCCGAACTATTGACTTCATCCCCACCGGACGAAGTTGGGGTACTGCTGAATTATTACCACCAACAAAAAAATGGGCCCGTAACGATCACTCGTTTCGGGCCCATTTTACCACCGATACATACTGTCTCTTACAATCCCTTATTTACCTTCTGCAAAATCAAAGACACAACCTTTTCAATATTAATATCAGTCGTATCGATTAAGCTTGCATCTTCAGCCTGAGCGAGGGGCGCTATATCCCTCTCTCTATCGTTTTTATCCCTGAGTAAGGTCATAGCAAGAATCTCTTCTACATCCGCATCCATCCCCTTCGCCTTCAGCTGGCTATAACGCCTTCTAGCCCTTTCTTCAGGTTCGGCATCAAGAAAGAATTTAAAAGCCGCTGCCGGAAATACGACGGTTCCAGTATCTCTTCCCTCAGCGACAACTCCCCCCCGTTCACCATAGCTTCTCTGCATTGAGGTTAAATAATCCCTAACAACAGCCAGGGCCGAAACATCCGATGCAACCATTGACATTGCCGGTGTACGAATTTCAAGACTTACGTCTCTATTATTTATAAGTACACCAACATCAGCGGACACACCGGAGGCTGGCAACAGTTGAAGGTCCAGAGTCTGCAGTAGTTTGCCTATTGCTTGCTGATCTTGTAGATCAACGGCGTTGTCTTGTAAAAAAAGCCCAACCCCACGATACATTGCTCCGGTATCAAGATAAGTAAATCCGGTGGCCGCCGCCACCATCCGGCTCACAGTCGATTTACCAACTCCCGCTGGACCATCAATTGTAATTATGTTCTGTTTTTCAAGCATACGCGAGCTCACTCAGACATTTTTTTAAAGATTTAAGAAAACGATCATTTTCTTCATTGGTACCAACAGTTATTCTGATAAAATTTGCAAAACCATAGGCACTCATAGAACGTACAATGACACCTTCATAAAGCATTGCCTTGTATAGTTTATCCGCATTACCCTGCACATCTATGAGAAAGAAATTAGTCTCTGTTGGATAACATTTACACCCCAGCTCACTGGCTCCTGCACTCAGATACGCTATCCCATCTTTTGTGCGTTGTAAGGTGAGGTTATAATACTCTTCATCTTCAAGAGCCGCGAGTGCCCCAGCCTGGCCCATCTGGTTAATATTAAAGGGCTGACGAACTTTATGCAAACATATGGCTATCTCTGCCGGCATTAAACCAAACCCCACCCGCAGACCCGGAAGTCCATAGACTTTAGAGAAAGTACGCAGAAATACTACCCCCGGACGACCACTATTATTTCGTATGCAATCTAAAGGATCTAAGTGTAACTCCGCTTTCATAAAATCTACATAGGCTTCATCAAGCACAACAATAACATGCTCCGGAACCCTGGCCAAAAAATCTTGTAGCTCTTTTAGTCCCAGTGCTGTTCCTGTTGGGTTGTTGGGATTATCTATGAAAATAAGTTTTGTTTTACTGGTTATCTTGGCTTCTATTGCACCAAGATCATGGTGCATACCCGCGAGGGGGATTACGTGATTAACGCCTCCACGTACCTGAACAAATTTCTGATACATAAGAAAAGAAGGATGACTTGAAATAACTTCATCCCCTTCAGTTACAAAAGCCTTAACCAGAAATTCAATTATTTCATTAGAACCATTACCGATAACAATCTCAGAGCTCGTTGCGCCTGTTTTTCCAACAAGGGCTTCCACCAGATAGTAGCAGGAGCCATCCGGATAGCGGTGCAGATTCGCCAGCTCTCCCCGAAGAGCTTCCACCGCTTTAGGTGAAGGCCCCCAGGCATTTTCATTGGATGCAAGCTTTATAGAATCAGTTATCCCATACTCTCTTTCCAATTCTTCCTGCGGTTTTCCCGGTGGATAAGGCTTTATAGCTTCTATGTTTTCAGGAATGTCTAATTTCAAACCATCACCTTGCAAATTTTTATATTACTTAAATAAGCCCAAGCTTGCCGCAAAACTGAGCACCCCGTACAATCCTTATAACTCTTCACCTGTACTATCTAGACAACCCACGATAGAGGTGGTTTGAATGCTGCTGAAGAGATTTATTTTTTTAAATATCCAGTTCTCGCGGGGCGAGATCTAAGCCCTGTTCAAGGTTAAAACCTATTTTGAGAAGGACCTCCTCAGAAAAATGTGCCCCTTGCAACTGCACTCCCACAGGTAGACCGTTTTGGCTAAAACCACCCGGCACTGACATTCCGGGTATTCCCGCTAGATTTGCAGAAATAGTAAGGATGTCGGACATGTAAACGGCCAATGGATCATCAATATTTTCACCCATTTTCCACGCAGGTGTTGGGGTCACAGGAGAGATTACTGCATCACAATCCTGGAATATTTTTTGAAAATCATTGAGAATGAGTGTTCTTACCTGGGATGCTTTTTTGTAATAAGCATCGTAGTATCCGGAAGAAAGAGCAAAGGTCCCAATCAAAATTCGACGCTTAACTTCAGCCCCGAAGCCACTGGATCTTGTCTCTTTGTACATATCGAGCAAACTGTCTGCGCCTTCCTTTCTATAACCATACAAAGCCCCATCATAACGGGCGAGATTTGAGCTTGCCTCCGAAGAGGCTATCAAATAATAAACAGCAACACAGTATTCTGTATGGGGTAGTGATACTTCTACAATTTCAGCACCCCTGTCTTTGAGTACAGAAATCGAGTTTTTAATAACGGCTTCAACGTCGCTATCAAGGCCATTAAAATACTCTTTGGGCACCCCGATTTTCATCCCTTTTAAACCGGCTGAAAGGGACATAGTATAATCAGGAACATCTTTTACTACAGAAGTCGAGTCCATGGCATCATAGCCACTTATCACATCCATCATCCGGGCACAGTCTTCAACAGATCGCCCCAAAGGACCGATTTGATCAAGAGATGAGGCAAAGGCGGTGAGCCCAAATCGTGAAACCCGCCCATAGGTAGGCTTCATTCCCACAACCCCGCAAAGAGACGCTGGCTGTCTGATTGACCCTCCAGTATCGGAGCCAAGAGATGCCGCACATTCAAAAGCTGCAACAGAAACGGCAGAGCCTCCAGAAGACCCCCCGGCTACATAGCCCTTTTTCCACGGATTTTGAGGTACTCCAAAACAACAACTCTCAGAGGTAGATCCCATGGCGAATTCATCCATAGTCACCTTACCAAGAATTACCCCCCCCGCATCTCTGATATTTTTTACTACTGTGGCATCATAGGGAGGAACAAAATTCTCCAACATCTTTGAACCGCAGGTCATCTTCATACCTTTTACACAAAGAAGATCTTTGAGTGAAATAGGTATACCGCACAGCTTTCCAACTTTTCCGTCACCCCTGTCTCTATCAGCTTTTTCTGCCTGCTGGAGAGCTCCTTCAGAATCAACAGTTATATAGGCTGAGACACTTTCTTCCACAACCTTTATTCTATCGAGATAGCTACGGGTAAGTTCAACACTTGTCAATTCCCCGGCTGCCATTTTCTCTAGAGCCTGGGATATAGTTAATTCATACAGTTTCATGTAAACCTCAAAAAAAAAGCGGACACTTCTGTGTCCGTTTCAATATATAAATGAGAAATTTTTAATTAAATAACCTTAGGCACCTGAAAAAAGGAACCATTCTGCTCCGGCCCATTTTTCACAGCTTCTTCCTGGGTAAGAGACTCCTTCACCACATCGTCCCGAAAGGCATTCGTCACTGAAAAAACATGGGTGGTTGGAGTAATATTCGAGGTATCAAGTTCTTCAATTTTATCCACGTAGGAAAGAATATTATCCAACTGACCTGTCATTGTTTCCAGTTCATCTGCAGAGAGGTTCAATCTTGCCAGATTTGCAACGTGCTCTACTTCTTTTTTGCTGATTTTCATTACATTAACTATATAAATTAATTGTTATTCTGATCGAACTGTCCCATACGAAAAAAAGAATTCTAGCATACTTCTCTTAGCTGCCCGGAGTCTGACGCTTACCTGGAGTCTTGCGCTTACCTGGAGTCTTGCACTTACCTAAATCTCTTCATACATCATGAAAAATGCGGCCCGAGGCACCAGGCTTTCCCTGGTAAAAAAAATTTTCACCGGGTACAAAATCTACAATAGAACGGGTGAAATAGTCCACCATTGTTTTATCAAACTGTCTGCCACTGCATAGATCGAGCTCAGCTAGTGCCTGTTCCATGGACATATTAGTTCGATAATTCCTTCTAGAAGTCATGGCATCATAACTATCTACCACGATTAGTATCTTAGTTAAATCATCAAGTTGATCCCCTGTCAGCCCATCCGGATATCCCTTACCATCCATACGTTCATGGTGGTGGCGGATAATAGTCTGTTCGCGCGCCATAAATCCAAGCGGTTTGATGATATTAGCCCCGATACTTGGATGTTTGCGGATAAGCACCCACTCTTCATCCGTAAGTTTACCCGGTTTTTGTATACAGGAAAGATCAATTACGAGTTTACCAATATCATGAAACTGTGCAGCTCTTCTTAAAACAACCATTTCATCTTCAGGTAAGTCCATGGCCGCGCCAAGCAATAGTGCGTATTCTGTGACCCGTAGAGTGTGACCTACTGTGTAATAATCCTTCTCCTCCATGGCATTTTGAAGGCTGGTCATAAGTTGCACTGTCGCAGTTTCAAGGCTGTTGCTGTATTTAACCAGAAGTTTATTCTGTTTTTCCAGCTGAGCGGCTTTAATTCGTACGTCATCCTCCAACGCCACTTTATACTCCCTTTCCCGGCGCACATACATTCTTTTCTCAATTGCCCTTTTAATTTTGACGTTAAAAATATCCAGATCATCAATTGGTTTTGTCAAAAAGTCATAGGCCCCGAGACTTATCGCCTTTACAGCATAATCCATTGAGGCTGCACCTGTGAGAAAGAGCACAGGTACATCACAATGAAGATCGTTCAGCTTACTCATTGTCTGAAAACCATCCATATTCGGCATATCAATATCTAAAATAACGACATCAAAGGTATCATCGATACATTCTAAAACTTCGAGACCATCTGCAGCAACCTCTACCTCGTAGCCAAACATGTTCAATATCTTCTCTATCGTACTTCTGACCATAGCATCGTCATCAGCTATCAATATTTTTTTAGCATCATCGTTCACTTACTTTCTCCAGATTCTAGGCAGTTATAGAGACAATTGATTCTATATATTCCAATACGTTTTCGCTGCATCCCGAACCCTTTCTATCGCAGGATGCGGCGTTCTTTCTCTTCGCAAGTTACAATGCATCGCTTCATCAATTGATGCCGAAAAAGATGTATCAAGTGTTGTGCCAACAAGTTCACTAAGCATCGTAAAAACACCATTTCTCAGGCCGGTTAAATCGTACCCCCCTTCAAGGGTTACCAACAACCTACCCTCACACAAATCATCCGCCCATCTCAACAACGATCGCGTCATATAACCAAACCCCTGACGACTCAGCCGCATGCTACTCATGGCATCACCGTGATAGGCATCAAAACCTGCTGAGACTAAAATCATTTGAGGCTTATACTGGTAAACAACTCTTTCTATCAGCGTATTAAAAATATTAGCATACTCTATGTCTCCTTGTCCACCTGGCAGGGGGATATTCAAGGTATAACCTTTACCTAGACCTTCTCCAAAATCATTGATATTTCCACTACCTGGATACAGCGGGGATTCATGAATTGAAACAAAAAGTACCTTCTCACTTTCATAAAAAGATTTTTCAGTCCCATTACCATGATGAACATCCCAGTCGATGATAAGAATCCTCTCAAGTCCAAGATTCTCTATAGCATGATGTGCAGCAAGAGCAACGTTGTTAAAAAGGCAAAATCCCATGGATTTATCTTTTTCGGCATGGTGGCCAGGAGGCCGGACTAAGGCAAAACCGTTATCAATATCACCCGAAATCAATAAATCAACACCTTTAATTAAAGCTCCAACTGCAAGTATAGCCGCAGCATAACTTTTAGGTGAGGTGATGGTATCTCCGTCAAGAGCAGAGTAAATTTTACCGGAAGTTGCCTTAACATTTTGTATATACTTAAGGGAATGATTAAGAAGTATAGTCTCTTGGGATGCCGCAGAAAAGGAGGGTTCTATAAAAATATTTTTATGCTTCAGTTCATCGAGTACAGCACCTAAAGTTATAACCCTTTCAGGACATTCTATATGGTCAAACCCCGGATCATGTTCTTTAAAAACTTCATCTATAAATATAGCTGTATTTCTCATAATCTTTATCACGTTACTTAGATTACACAGTTAATTTCAGTTTTTATCGCTCTAGATCGTTTTTACCCCGTGGATGATGTGACATTTGGTCTTCTAGCAATCGGCACAGTATATCTTAAAAACAGCTGAATAAATAGCCACCCATAGGGCAGAAGGCAAAAAAAAACGCAACCCATAAGTTAATGGGTTGCGTTTTTTTTCATTATTTTTGCACTACGAATCACATTGGTACAATTAATTTATTTGTTTCCTCGTTCCAGCTAACAATTAAATACCAGAGTACCATAACACCAGCTATGAGTAAAAGAGTTGGACCATAACCAAGTGCATCCGGCAAATATACCTTTGAACCGAGTACAATTTCCGCATCATCAACCCATGCCTTCATAAGGGAAGCGGAAATACCAAAGAAAGGTACCACCATGATAAGTTTTACCTGACCTTCGCCTACACGCCACAGGGTACCAGAGCCACAACCACCGGCAAACATAGCACCCAGACCAAAGATAAAGCCACCAACAATACCACCCCAACCAAAGGTCGGGCTCACATAGTTTGCAGCCGCAAGTACAGATTCACCTTCAGCTCTTACCGGTACAGCGTACTTTAAAACCGCAGCACCAATCGCCACTATAACGATGGATAACATAACAGATTTTGCAAGGGTACAGTCTCCTGTCATATGGGGTTCACGAAAACCCTGCACCATACACCAGCGACCACGCTGCATGGTGTAACCAAGACAGGCTGCAATAAGAATTACACCACTTAAAGATGCTATGTAATCACTATCTTCATTACCCGCATAGGTATATGCAGCAGCAATGATTGCGATAATACCAACAACACCCATAACAATCTGTACCTTAGCAGGTACACTAAAAGTCTTGGAACCACCGTCACCCCAGCTTATATGTTCCATCTCAAGATAGAGAAGTTTCAAACCAAGTATTACACCAAAGACCATACCAAACATCATGGTAAAACCGTTGGCGGCAAGATTTCCTAGAGCATTGTAAAAGCCACCAACATTACAACCGCCAGCAAGGGTAGCTCCAATCCCCATCAAGATACCGGCGATAACAGCTTTAACCATCTCACGATATGGTGGAATACGAAGAGCAAAATCTTTACCAAGACAGGCAGAGATAAATGCACCAACTACAAAACCGATACCGATAACCGATCCAGAGGCGACAAAGATCGACCTTGGTGCTTCATCGTAATAGGCAAAAATGCCGGAGTCTGAGCCAAAAATAGAGGCTCCACCAAACATTATCCAATCACCCCAGTTTCTGATTGCACCAACAGCACCCCAAGGTCTCCACCAAGCCATGATCATAACCGAGAAAAAAGCAACAATCACTCCAGTTATGTATGGATTCCACTCCTTCTCGCACAATAAAGCATACAAGTCCTTTGCTTTATTTTTAAAAACAGAAACCTCACTCATGACATCGTTCTCCTTGTTGAATATGCATAAAGATATGATCAAACTTAAATGCCAATTTTTTACACACCCCCTCTATTTTTGTCAAGGTAAAGCGCTCGTATTTACTACCACTAACACTTTGTAGTAGCATTAAATGCTAAACGTTATTTTCGTTATCTATAAATACCTTTTTTCGTTCCTTGACAGATAATTTAAGCTACAGTATTTATCTTATATTGGAATATACGTTTATATCGATTCTATATTTTTCATAGTACAAATTGTCAAAACCAATATTTACTAATTCATTTTTCAGGAGAACAAAATGAGTGATTTCAAATCAGTAGCTGACGATGTAGTTCCAACAAGTGTTCTTGATGCAAAGGGATTAAGCTGTCCTATGCCTCTTTTACGCACCAAAAAAGAGATAGGAAAACTGGCTGCTGGAGAAATCCTGCAAGTCGATGGTACTGATCCTGGTTCTAGAAACGACATCCCCGGCTGGTGTGAACGTTCTGGTCACGAATACCTCGGCGAAAAAGAAGGCTCTGGATTCATAAGTTTTTACATCAAAAAGGGTTGATTTTTATTTACTTGGGAGCTTGTACAAGAAAAGATTTATTCACTCAAGCATGGGATTTTAAAGTCGCAACAAGTTGAGTGACACTTCATCGTCCAGCCCCCCCTTTTGACAGACTCACGAGTATTTCACTCTGAGTGTGGCTTCCTTTTAAGGACCGCCGCACTCAGAGTATTTTTTATTATACGGAACCACCTTTTTTGTGGAGGAAGTAACAATGGCAAAAAGTTTAGGAATTTTTGTAACCTCACCCGACAGCATGGATCATGTTATCGGTGTAACTAAAGCAGCTAAAGCTAAAGGCTCCAAAGTTAAAGTATTCTTTACCTGGAAAGCTACCACCCTATCCAAAGATCCTCGTTTTCCCGGTCTTTGTGAATTAGCAGATGATGTAGCTATCTGTGTAGACAGCTACGTCAAGCAGGGTTTTTCTGTTGATGATGTTCCCGAAGGACTCGAGCCAAAGAAAATGGCTACTCAGGCCCAGCATGGAATTATTATTGAAGATTACGACTGTTACTTAAGCCTGTAAGGAGATATCAAATGGAATACAAAAAAGTATGTTTAATGTACAGACATGAAGACTATGCTCTTGATGGTATCCGTTCTGCACTTGGTCTTGCTGTTGAGAACATGTACGCCTACGGTGTGGTTCTGGACAAAGAGATGGAAAAACTTAATGAACTCAATTTAGAAAGCATCGAAATGCTTCGTGACATGGAAGGTGACGTATATTCTACCGTTCCTGCAAATGTCGAAAAAAATGGGTTTGAAGCCATCAACATTGAAGAGCTTGGTGAAAAACTCCGTGAAATGACCCACATTATCCCATACGGAATTAAATAATTCTTCAGGAGCTATAAAGATGAAAGTTCTCAATGTGTATAGATCAGAACCAGATGCAACCGTACAAAAGCTTGTTGAAATTGTCACCCGTGACCGTGAGGCTGACACATTTGACCTAGCTGTTAAATCTCCAGATTATGATGCTCTTGTAGAAAAAATATTTTCTGCCGATCAAACCATCTGTTGGTGGTGATCAAGAAGTAATGATAGTTAGAATCTAACAGACGGATCACTTATTTGTACCGTTTGTTAGATTTTGCAGCGCAAGATCAAGCCCCCCCCTCACGCACACCACTCCCCACTACTTTCCCTTTTCCTTCGTTATTTTTTCCATTATCAGATCATGAATCTGTGGTCTAAATTTTCGTATCAAGTCAAGATCTTCACTACCGAGAACTCTATTTGTTAGTAACACGACCCCTCTCATTTTTTTACAATCCAGCCAAAACGAGGTTCCTGTAAAACCCAAGTGGCCTAACGTTAAAAAAGAAAAATGTTTTCCACTACTGGAAACCAAACCACTTGGTGTATCAAAGCCTAACACCCATCTGCCTCTTTTATGCGCTAATCTCTCTCTCAGTAACTCAAAAGAAAGTTTCGGATGTATAAACGTACCACAATACATCTTTAGTATTATCTCGCAAAATTGTACAAGGGCCTCAATTGTACCAAAAAGACCAGCATGACCCGCCACCCCCCCAAGCGATCTACAGTTATCATCGTTGACAACTCCACAAAGCTCTCGATTTGACCACTGACAGAATCCTGTTGCTGAAAAGCTACTTGCCTTCACATTTCTATTTGCAGCGAAGAACAAGCCTTTTTCCAGGCCTAAAGGGCCTAATATTATTCTTTGCCAATAACTATCTAGCTTTTCCCCACTCACTTTTTCAATAATTTTCCCCAAGAGAATATACCCTAGATCACTATAAAGCTCTCCGGCACCAGGTTCAAAAAGCAGATTTTCTTGGGTAATACGACCAATAATGACTGCCTCTCTCTCATTTTCCACAGTAGTAATCAGCTCTTTAAAAAAGGCTCTATGTGCAGGAAATCCAGAGGTATGTTCTAGAAGATTAATGATTTTTATCTTTTTGTGCACATCACCTAAACGGGGGAAAAAATCGGCTAACGAATCACTTAACTTCAATTTTCCTTCTTCAATTAGAGCGAGAATAGATAAAGATGTAACCAACGGTTTTGTGAGTGAGGCGAGGTCATAAATTGTCCTGTTATCAACTTGTTTTCCCCCAGCCGCTCTACCGGTAATACCGTAATGAAAAATAGTTTTCTCTGGATATGTCCCTCCCTCTATAATCCCGACCGAACATGCTGAAAACACGTTATTTTTTATATTCTCCGCAACCACTTCCCCAAGGGAAAAATCTAACTGCCTTAGTAACTCTTTATCCATTTTTTCTTACTTATTATTTTATTGATATTTTATGCTATTTTTACTAAGTTAGAAGGATATACTTACATTAAGTATATCTATGTTTTTTCGGCAAAATTTGCTCGTATATTATCATTAAATTTTTAGATATCAACATAACTATTAACAATCAATAAACAGGCAATTGTTAATACTTTATTGATATGTTGTTAGTCCAATTGTTAATAACTCATTTTCAACAAAAATCAGTACATATTAACTATTCATTTGTTTAAAAATTCATGTTTATTTCTAATAGGTTATGTTGTTAATCAACATCCTAATAGCACTAATAATAATAATATAAAACTATATAATAAAGCTTGGTCAAAGGAGTTTCTCGATGGCACTAAACTGTACGGTCACCAAAAACGATTTACTTGATGGATTGAACAGCCTTCAAAACATCACAAACAAAAAGGGAACACTTGCTATTCTGTCTAATGTTCTCATAGAAACAACAACTGGTGGACTTACACTCACAGGTACAGATTTGGAAGTTGGTCTCAGGCTTTTTGTTCCAGCTGAAATACATGGGGAAGGTTCTTTAACTCTTCCTTCTAAGAAAATATTTGAGATTGTAAGAGAATCAGGTTCTGAGAATATCTCTATTGAAGAAACAGATAACAGTTGGGTGGTTATCAAAGCAGGACTCAGTACGTATAATCTCGCAGGAATGCCAGACGATGAGTATCCTGAGTTTCCCTTCTATGAAGATGATAGTTTTCTCACCTTTGAGACGTACATTTTCTTAGAACTCATTGAAAAAATTATCTACTCCATTGCCAGTGAGCAGGAAAATATTTATTCTCTAACGTCTGTTCTCTTTGAAAAAGAAACAATAGGTGATAAGAATTATCTTAAGATGGTTTCCTCTGATGGACATAGATTGTCTATTATGCAAAAGACTGTACCTGTAGATCTACAGAACATGAAACTCAATGACGTTACCCTTATCCCTAAAAAAGGTATCCAGGAGTGGAAAAAATTCTGTGAATCCAGAGATACTATTGAAGTCTCTTTTGAGGAAAAACAACTCGTTCTTCGAGACGGTAAAGCGGTGATGGTTATTCGGTTGAAAAGTGGTGAATTTCCACAGTATTCAGCCATAGTCAATGCCGTTGAATTGACCAACTGTTTAAAAATTAATAGAGTTCCTTTTCTAGAATCCCTCAAAAGGATAAATCTGTTTACTGAGGATATTTTTCACACTATATCTCTACAGATAGAACAGAATAAAATGATCCTTTCTTCTCAGAATGCGGATTTAGGAAACGCAAAAGATGAACAAACCGTTATCTATGAAGGGGAATCTTTAACGCTAGGCTTTAACTGCAGGTACTTCATAGAGACACTTCAGGTGATGGAATGTGAAACAGTAGAGGCATACATCAACACCAATGCCAGCCCATGCCTGATGAAATCTCAAGATGATGATGGTTTCATAAGTATCATTATGCCCATGCAGTTGTAACGTAACAAGTGACCAAATATATTGAAAAGACCAGGATTGAAATTACTTTTTCTCGTAGCGTATCGCTTGATGTGTAAGCAATACAACAGTCTTGGTTCTAAAATAACGTTTTAATTTTAAAGCATTTACCCATTTTTTTTTGGGAAAAAGGCACTCATTTTTTAACAGAGGTTTTAGTGTGACTGAAACAAGTAGCGACTATAGCGCACAACAGATACAGGTTCTTGATGGTCTAGAAGCGGTAAGAAAACGACCATCGATGTACATAGGTAACACCGCAGAAGAAGGTCTTCATCATCTCATCTGGGAGATTGTTGATAACAGTATTGATGAAGCATTAGCCGGCTACTGTAGTCGTATTAAAGTAACACTACATGAAGATGACTCTGTTTCTGTTGATGATGATGGTCGGGGTATTCCTGTTGATAAGCATCCCACAGAAAACATGACAGCTCTGGAGCTTGTTATGACCACCCTCCATGCTGGTGGTAAGTTTGATCATTCCAGTTATAAAGTTTCAGGTGGGCTACATGGAGTTGGTGTTTCTGTTGTTAATGCCCTGTCTACGTTAGCCACGGTAGAGATTTGCAGAGATGGGAAGATATACAGACAATCCTATGCCTACGGAGATAAAACCGGAGAACTGGAGGTTGTTGGTAAAAGTGAAACTACGGGAACCAAGATCACCTTTAAGGCCGATCCTGGAATTTTTAAAGAAACGACTAAGTACAGTTATGACACGGTAAAAGGTAGGTTACGTGAACTTAGTTTTCTCAATAAAGGTCTTTACATAGATTTAAAGGATGAACGAAGTGGTGAAGAGGATAATTTCTTTGCTGAAGGTGGAATTATATCCTACGTTCAATATCTTAACCGTAAAAGAACGACTGTTTTTGATGAGCCTATTTTTATAAGCGGAATTAAGGATGATGTTGAAGTTGAGATAGCTCTACAGCACTATGATGGGTACAGTGAAAGGTTGTACTCTTTTGTTAATAACATTAATACCCGTGAAGGTGGAAGTCATGTTGCCGGCTTGAGGTCGTCTTTGACAAAATGTATTAACAAGTACGCGAATGACGATATTATCCCGAAAAATATGCGTGAAAAGGTCGGAGGGGATGATATTCGCGAAGGCTTGACCTGTGTTCTTTCTGTTCGCGTACCCAACCCACAGTTTGAAGGACAGACAAAAACCAAACTGGGTAACAGTGAAGTAAAATCCATTGTTGAGTCAATTTGTAGCGAAAAGCTCACCTTATTTTTAGAACAAAATCCAGCTATCGCCAAAAAAATTCTTTCTAAGGTTGTTGATGCGGCCAGGGCAAGAGAGGCAGCTAAAAGAGCGAGGGATCTCTCTAGAAAAAAAGGTTCTACCTCTCTTCTTATGGCTGGAAAGCTTGCGGAATGTCAGGAGAAAGACCCTGCTAAAAGAGAGATTTTCATAGTGGAGGGCGATTCTGCTGGAGGTTCTGCAAAACAGGGTAGAGATAGATCAAATCAAGCTATTTTACCACTGCGAGGTAAGATTCTTAACGTTGAAAAGGCTCGATTTGACAGAATTCTAGGATCTGAAGAAATCAAACAGTTGATCGGGGCCCTCGGATGTGGGATTGGTAAGGATGAGTTTGATCTGGAAAAACTGAGATACCACAAGATTATCATCATGACTGATGCTGATGTCGATGGTGCTCATATCAGGACCCTCCTTCTCACTTTCTTGTACAGACAGATGTTACCTCTGGTTGAAGGTGGTTTTATCTACATTGGTCAGCCCCCTTTATACCGATTAGGACGAGGTAAAAAAGAAAAATATTTTCTTGATGAAGCTGAACTCAATAGCCATCTCTTTACACAGGCCAGTCTCAACTTGAGTCTTCAGGTCAATGATGCTGAAAAGACGGTAATAGAGGGTAATGATTTTGTAAAATTTTTGGAAAAGATATCGGTTTATCAACGTATTACCGCTTATATGAATAGAATGAATATCTGGGATGATATGCTGTTTTTCCTTCTAGACAGTGGTATTCGTTCTGCTGATCAATTCAAGAATGAAGAATTTATGGTAGGACTTAGAGCCAAACTACCGGAAGAAAAGCTGGTTATAGGTGATATTAAACCCTGTACATGGCGAGCAGATTGTTATGAATTTGACGTGGCTCTTCGAGATAAAGCTCAGATAAAGATGACTGTGGGACCACAAGTTCCTCTTATTAACGAATATAGAACCGCCCTCGGGCTCTTTCCTTTCGTACAACCATTTTTAAATTCTTCTTTTGTTATTAATCAGATAAGCAAAAGTGGTGTTGAAAAAACGGCGGAGGTAGAAGACTGGAAGGCAATGCTTCAACAGATCCGTGATGATTCTTTCAAGGGAAGTCATTTGCAACGTTACAAAGGACTAGGTGAGATGAATCCTGAACAACTTTGGGATACCACCATGAATCCTGAGTACAGAACTCTGATGCAGGTGACTATTGATGATGCTGAAATGGCCGATGACATATTTACGACACTTATGGGTGACAAGGTAGAGCCGAGGCGTGAGTTTATACAAACCCACGCACTAGAGGTTACTGACCTTGATATTTAAACCCATGAATGGGACAAGTGCATTGGCGTGCTTGCTATAAGCTGCTAACTTCAAGAGATGTAGTAGTTTTATTTTTACACAATTTCTTTTGAGCAAAGCACTACATATCATTTTCATTTTACGAATTTAATTTCTATCAAGATATATTCTTATGAGCACAGAAATAGAGAAAAGCAGTGAGCAATTCCAAACCATCAGCATAGAGAAGGAATTACAAAAATCCTACCTTGATTACGCCATGAGCGTCATTATTGGGCGAGCCCTACCGGATGTCCGTGATGGATTAAAGCCGGTTCATCGTAGAGCTCTTTTTGCCATGCGGGAGCTTGGTGTCCATTTTAACAAACCCTATGTGAAGTCCGCGAGAATCGTCGGTGACCTTATTGGTAAGTATCATCCCCATGGTGATACTGCTGCATACGATACCATCGTTAGAATGGCCCAGCCGTTTTCTCTCCGTTATCCGTTAGTTGATGGTCAAGGTAACTTTGGTTCCATGGATGGTGATTCGGCGGCGGCAATGCGTTATACCGAAGCTCGAATGACCCGTATCGATAGGGAAATTGTGACCGATCTCGAAAAAGAGACGGTTGATTGGATTCCCAATTACGACAATTCACTTATGGAACCCTCTGTTATGCCAAGTAAGGTTCCTAATCTCTTGATTAACGGATCTTCTGGTATTGCTGTTGGTATGGCTACAAACATCCCCCCCCATAATATCACTGAAGTCCTCGACGCACTTATTGCTCTGATTGAAAATAATGACATGACCGTGCATGAAATAATGTCAATTATTACGGGGCCAGATTTTCCTACAGGTGGGCAGATATGTGGACGAGCCGGGATTCGTGAAGCGTATGAAACTGGGCGAGGTGTCGTTATTATGCGCGCTCTCACCCATATTGAAAAGATAAAAGATGGTAAGCGTGAAGCAATTATCCTCACTGAAATACCTTATCAGGTAAACAAGGCGGTCCTGGTAGAAAAAATTGCTCATCTTGTAAAAGATAAGAAGATTAGTTCTATTTCAGAAGTGAGGGATGAGTCCGATAGACATGGACTTCGTGTTGTTATTGAGTTGAAAAAGGATGAGATAGCCGAGATAGTTATCAATCAGCTCTTCACCATGACCCAGATGCAGAAATCATTTGGTATCATTCTCCTGGCCATTGTGAACAACAAACCTGAGGTTCTTAATCTTAAGCAGATACTTGAACATTTTGTTGTCCACAGAAAGATTGTAGTGTACCGACGTACCGCGTTTGAACTGAGGAAGGCTGAAGAAAAAGCTCATATATTAGAGGGTCTTAATATTGCTATTAACAATCTTGACAAGGTTGTTGCTCTTATAAAAGCATCAAAAAATCCCCAGGAAGCAAAGGATGAGCTGATGCGTTGTTTTGAGCTCAGTGAGATTCAGGCCCAGACTATTCTTGACATGCGTTTGCAGAGATTGACCGGTCTTGAGCGAGAGAAGATTAGCATTGAGTATGAGGAAATAAGGAAAGAAATAATCAGACTGACCGAGATCTTAGGCAGTGAAGTTCTCATTATGAATATCATCAAAGATGAGCTTGTTTACCTTAAAGAGACCTACGGGGATGACAGAAGAACTGAGATCATAGATGCAATGGATGAAATTCTTCCTGAAGATCTCATCCAGCCTGAAGACATGGCTGTTACCATTACCCATTCTGGTTATATCAAGAGAAACTCTGTTTCCCTGTACAGGTCCCAGCATAGGGGAGGAAAAGGGGTAAAAGGAGTTAAGAATGTAGAGGAGGATTTTGTCTCTAATCTTTATGTTGCCTCCACTCTTGATACCTTCCTCTTTTTTACAAACCATGGAAAAGTGTTTTGGCGTAAAGTCTATCAGTTGCCACTTGCAGGCCGTACAGCAAGAGGTAAAGCCATTGTTAATTTGCTCAATCTTGCAGATGATGAAAAACTTGCGGCAATCCTGCCTATCAGTAGTTTTGATGATGAATCTAAAAAGAAAACCATTTTAATGGTAACAAAATTTGGACGCATCAAAAAAACTAGTTTACAGGAATTTGCAAGACCACTTCGTAAAGGGAAACGAGCACTTACAATCAATGAAGGGGATGAAATCATTGCAGCTCATGTTCTTAACGGCGATGATACCGTTCTCCTCGTTACCCAGAAAGGCATGTCTATCCACTTCAAAGAAACGGATGTCCGTACCATGGGACGTACCGCTGCTGGAGTAAGGGGGATAACCCTTAGCGCTGGAGATCTGGTTGTTAGTGCCATTGTTGCTGAATCTGATAATTCTATTCTTATTGCCACTGAAAATGGTTTTGGTAAAAGAAGTCCAATTGATGAATATCGTTTGCAAAAACGAGGCGGTAAGGGTGTTCGAGGAATTAAAAAGAGTGACCGCAATGGTGATATAATTGCCGCTAAACAGGTGGATGATGACGAAGAAGTGATTCTTATTGCCGATTCTGGCAAGATGATCAGAATGGATCTTTCAGCCGTTCGGGTTATTGGTCGGTCAACTCAAGGTGTTCGTCTGATCAATTTGGATGAGGGTGAACATGTCGTAAGTCTCGATAGTGTTGCCAAAGATCATAGTGAAGACGATGAAGCTAGTGAAGTAGAGGGTGATGGAGTTGTTGCTGATGTTGATGGCGAAAGTGTTCCACCTCAAGCAGAAGAGGAAGGTCCAGATAGCGAGAGTAATGAATAACCCTTCTAAAATTGCTGTAATTGGCGCTGGTTCATGGGGTACGGCTCTAGCCGTACTCCTAGGTCAAAAACACAATAACGTTCAACTATGGGCCCATAGAAGGGCTCATAGTGATGAAATTGCAGCTAGTCGAGAGAATAATAAGTATCTACCTGGTGTTATTTTACCAAAAGGTTTGTTGATTACCGACAATCTTGAAGCTGCAGTCTCCGAAGCCACAGTCGTGGTTATGGTGGTACCCTCTCATTCTTATCGGCATGTTTTTAGCCAACTCATTCCCTATCTACCTCCAGATTGTCGCGTAGTATCTGCAGTAAAAGGTATCGAAAATAGCAGTCTTAAAACCATGACCCAGGTAATGGAGGAGTTACTTAAACTCTACTGTAAGACTGATGGTGAATACCAGGCGGATAGACACAAAGGTATAGAGCTTGGAGTATTGTCTGGACCCTCTTTTGCCAAAGAGGTTGCCCATTCAGTTCCAACTGCAGTGACCGTAGGTTTTAAAAATATTCGGGTTGCTCAGGAAATTCAAAAAGTCTTTGTCACAGATTATTTCAGGGTGTATGCCAGTTCAGATCTAATAGGACTTGAGATATCCGCAGCTCTAAAAAATATTATAGCCATTGCCACTGGTGTTTGTGATGGTTTAGGATATGGTTTGAATACTAGGGCTGCTCTTATCACTAGAGGCCTTGCGGAGATAACCCGTCTTGGTATAGCGCTGGGTGCAGAGCATTCGACCTTCTCCGGTTTAAGTGGAGTAGGGGATCTGTTACTCACCTGTACGGGGAGTCTTAGCAGAAATAGGACGGTAGGGCTAAAGCTGGGTGAAGGAAAAAATATTGCTCAAATAAAAGATGAAATGCAGATGGTTGCTGAAGGGATAAAAACCACCCGGTCAGCCTTTGAACTTGCGGAGAGGGTGGGGATTGATATGCCTATCTTAGAGCAGGTCCATAGTATCATCTACGAGAATAAAGACTGTGCAGAAGCTGTAAGGGACCTGCTTAAGAGGGAACCAAAAGTCGAATAATAACTTATTTTTCTGACCAGTCATTATTGATAAATTCAGCATGATCTGGTTTGGGAGGTTTTTCTTCAAACAGACGTTGATCCAACCATTTTTTTATCTGGTGAACTTCGGCTTTAACCTGAGCTAGGGCCTTGCCACGGTGGCTTACTTTATTCTTTTCTTCCATTGATAGTTGGGCAAAGGTTTTATCAAATTCTTCAAAATAGAAGATAGGATCGTAACCAAAGCCGTTATCGCCTCTCTTATCGTCTATAATAGTACCTTCGCAGCTGGCCTCATAGGTAAGAGCCGGTCCAGATGGAACCGCAATTGAGAGAACGCATTGAAAATGTGCCTTTCTATTTTTAACACCTTTGAGCTCTGAAAGGAGCTTAGTTACATTTTCTTCGTCTGTTGCGTTTTCCCCTGAATATCTGGCCGAATATACACCTGGAGCACCATCTAGAGCATCTACCACAAGGCCAGAATCATCAGCAATTGTCGGTAAGCCTAGTACTTTGGCAGTTTGCCATGCTTTTTTGTAGGCGTTATCGTCAAATGTTTCTCCGTCTTCTATCACCTCTGGAATGGGACCGAAATCGGCCAGTGATCTTATTTCAATATCGAGGTCTTTTAAGATCTCTTTGAATTCTTTCAGTTTGTTTTGGTTGGTGGTGGCAATGACGAGCATGTTCAACATCGTTTCTTTCCTTTCAGTTGATTATACGGTGCTTATTCCTTACACCTTGTCATGAAAATTTGAATAAAAAACAATAGGTAATTCATAATTGTTTAGTATCAGGTTTAGGCTTTTTCTTTCTCAAACTCTTATCATATCTTTCCTGTTCACTGTAAATACATCCGCAATAGGGTTGTCTGTACATATCTTTCTCAATGGAGAGATCAATGCCCTGTTGCCAGCCTATTCTGAAGTCCTGATAGTAAAAGGATAATGAGTATAATTCTGCGAGTTTGTTACAGATATTTATTATTACAGAATGGTTTTGATAGCGACTGTATAAAAGTGTGGTGGTAAAGGCATCAAAACCATTTTTTGCGGCATATTCTGCTGTTTTTTGCAGACGCATCTCATAGCAAATTGGACATCTCGACTTTTCTTTAAAGACCACTTGCTGAAGAAATTCTGTGAGACCGTAACCCTCTTCAGCAACAAGAGGGAATTTGTCAGCTTGTGCATATTCTTTTAAGGTCGTCAGGCGTCGTTTAAACTCTTTGTAAGGGTGGATGTTGGGATTATTAAAATAGGCCGTGACAAGATGATTTTCTGCTCTGAGCACAGAAAGTGGATAAATGGTGCAAGGGCCACAGCAGGTATGGAGGAGAATATTCACGTTGGTTCCGATTATATCTTATATTTCTTAGGATCAATATTGTACTGATGAATCTTGTAATTTATGATCCTTAAACTGGTATCGAGATCTTTAGCTGTCTTGGTCTGATTACCGTTATTTCTTTTTAAACCCTCAATAATGAGTTCTTTCTCAAAATTTTCAACCGATACTGAAAGAGAGTATGGATTTTCTCTCTGGGAGGATTCAGCGATCTGGAGAGTAGGCGGTAGATGAATACCTTTAATTGTATCATCGTCGCAGATAATGATTGCACGTTCAATGCAATTTTGCAATTCTCGGACATTGCCAGGCCAGTGGTACTGAATCAGCATATCGATGGCCGAGGTGGAGATTCGTCTGATCTTTTTGTCATTTTCATTTGCATATTTTTCCAGGAAAAATTCTGCAATAAGTAGAATATCCGTCCTTCGCTCTCTGAGTGGAGGCATATAAACTGGAAAAACATTGAGTCTGTAGTAGAGATCTTCACGAAAATTCTTTTCGGCTACCGCTTTTTCAAGATCACGGTTTGTGGCTGCAACGAGTCTTACATCACATGTGAGTAGTTTTGATGATCCGAGACGTTGAAAAGTTCGTTCCTGAACGACATTAAGGAGCTTTACCTGCACAGAATTACTAATCTCGCCGATTTCATCAAGGAATAGTGTTCCACCTTCAGCCTGCTCGAAGCGACCAATTTTTCGTTCAGTGGCCCCGGTAAATGAGCCTTTTTCGTGACCGAACAACTCACTCTCAAGCAGGGTTTCGGGGAGTGCGGAACAGTTAACCACAATAAAGGGATTATCTTTTCTTTTACCGTTGTAATGCAATGCTTTGGCAACAAGAGTTTTACCTGTACCAGATTCACCTCTTAGGAGAACAGTGGCGTTAGAATCAACAACTCTATGTATCATTTCATAGACATCTTGCATTCTTGAGGAGTTACCCACAATATCATTAATTCTGTTTTTTTCTGAAAGTTCTCTTTTTAATTTCAGGTTTTCAGTAAATAGTTCTTCGGTTTCACGGTTTACTTTCTGTATCCGGACAACGGTCTGGGCTATAATGGAGGATAGTACGGTGAGGTACTGCAGATCAGTATTTGCCTGTTGACCAATACCATCTTTATAAAACCTATCTATAGAAAGTGCTCCTATGATGTTGTAGCCGTCTTTCACCGGCACGCATAGGAAGGAACGCTTTTGCTCGGAAACGTTACCCCTGGCCCTTGTTCTGTTTAAAAATAGTGGTTCTTCTGATATTTGTGGGACAATAATCGGTTCACCGGTGGATACTACCCGGCCAGTAATGCCCTCACCTATTCTGTACTTACCTCTTTTTCGTCCTTCAGCAGTAAGACCGTGGGCTACTTCAATCTCTAGTTTTCCAGTAATAGGGTTAACTATTGTAACCGTACCGTTTTCCATTCCTTTCATCTCTGAAAGTATTTGCATGGTTTTTTCAAGACAATCACGCAACTCAAGAGATGAAGCCAGTTGTTTGGTTATTTCATAGAGTGCAGTCAGATCTTCTAACTGCCTTGATATATCTGTATTGACGGCCATTATATAGTTTTTGTATGTGAAGATTGTCGATTATGGAAAATTTAACGCATCATAACAGGAGAGACCTTCTTTATCGAACATATATTACAAAAATGTTTAAATTTTAACTAAATTGCATTTTTCAAAATCATATGATTGACAGATTATTTAACTAGTGGTAAAAGGCGTGCACGGAGGAATGGCCGAGTGGTTGAAGGCGGCGGTCTTGAAAACCGTTGTACGAAAGTACCGTGGGTTCGAATCCTACTTCCTCCGCCAATTATATATTCCGGAGAGGTGACCGAGAGGCCGATGGTGCTCGCCTGCTAAGCGAGTGTGGGGGTTAGACTCCACCGAGGGTTCGAATCCCTCCTTCTCCGCCATATAGATTTAAAAAATGCTCCCAGGGTTGAATAAACCTTGGGAGCATTTTTTTTTGTCAATTAAGCAAAAAATAGAGATATCATCAGGACTGCGATTTGCGGGGCAGGGTGAGTATTTAGATCGTCTAATTGAAATACACCACACTTCTTTATAGATAGTGCGGTGTATGCTTCGTAGTGCTGGGGATTAATACCCCCAGAGTAAGTTCTCTTTAATCCAGCCACTCAGTCCTGATTCATGTTCGACATTGATCCAGCCTGATTTGCGTTTTATGGTTTTGAAAACAACTCCATATTGTGCTTTGCCTACAATTTGTCTCGATGTGGCAGGACCCTTCCTGATATTGATCTTACTGTTATTGTTTCTGTTTACTTTTACTATCACATGGGGACTGTAATTAAGGAGGGATTTGTGAATCCAACCCGAGTCTTTTTCAAAGTCTCTCACCTTAATCCAATTGCCTTTTTTCTTGATGATCTTTAAGGGATATCCATTACCATATTCCCAAAGAATTAAATATTTTGTTCCCGGTCCCCTGCGTAAATTTATATTGTCGCCTTTGACGCTTATCATTCCTGCCGAGGCGAATGATACTGTTATCAAGGTAAATAAGACGATGGTTAAAAATACAGGGAAACGTTTTAATATATTGGTTTTATTAGTAAATAAAGTTTTCATTGTTGGTAGCCAAAGTTAAAATTAAAGTTATTCACCAAGGAGCATAGCGGTAACACGATCAAGATCGTCTAACGAATAATAGTCAATTTCAATTTTTCCACGACTACCATTTTGAGAAATAGAAACCTTTGAGTTTAGATGGTTTGTCAATTGAGTTGTTATTGATTTTCTGTAGGAGCTAGGTATTTCTTCAGTCTCTTTCTGCTTTTTATTGCTGATCTTTGTTGATGTTATGGACGTAGCTTTTTTTATAAGTTTTTCAGTTTGTCTTACTGATAAGCTGTTGTTAATTATCATCTCACGAATTTCGGCCATTTTAGCAGGATCATCTATGAGTTTAATGAGTGCTCGAGCATGCCCTTCAGAAAGCAGACCTTGAATAACATCATCTTGAAATTGGCGGGGTAGTTTGAGTAACCTTAGTAAGTTTGTGATAGTCGATCTTTTTTTACCTACTCTTTTTGCTGTTTCTTCTTGGGTATAACCAAACCGCTCAATCAGTTTTTTATAAGCCTCTGCTTCTTCAATTGGATTCAGATCTGTTCGTTGAATGTTCTCGATAAGAGCTATTTCCAATAAGGAATCGTCATCTTTAATGTCAAGAACCACCACTGGTACGACGTCGAGACCTGCAAGCTTAGAAGCTCTTAAACGTCTTTCCCCGGCAATAAGTTCATACTTACCATCCTGGCCATTTTTTATTATCAGGGGCTGTATAACCCCTTTTTCTTTTATGGAATCGGATAATTCTTGAAGGGCATCTTCATTAAAGTAACTACGGGGTTGGAATTTATTAGGAACTATATCGTTAATGTTGCACTCAAAGTATTTTTCAGTTTCATCCCCGAAAAGTAATCCTACACCAAGTCCTAAACCTGTATTTTTAGCCATATTTATTTCCTCTGTTTTTCCAAAAATTCCTTTGCAAGATTGATGTAAGCTATTGCTCCCGAAGAATTCTTATCATATTCGATGATTGATTTTCCATGACTAGGACACTCACTTAATCTAACATTACGGGGTATAACTGTTGTAAATAATTGATTAACGAAATGATTTTTAACTTCAGCCGCTACTTGGTGGGTAAGTTTGTTCCGTTTGTCAAACATTGTTAAAACTAACCCTTCAATGAATAAGCTTTTATTAAATGATTTTTTAACGGAACGTATAGTTGTAACAAGCTGAGCGAGACCTTCCATGGCAAAATATTCACATTGCATAGGGATAAGTACAGAGTCTGAGGTTGTTAAGGCATTTAAAGTGAGGAGACCAAGGGAAGGTGCGCAATCTATGAGGATATAATCATATTCATGAATCAACGGTTCGAGGGTAAACTTCAATTGAGATTCTCTGTTCTCAAGACCAATCATTTCTATTTCAGCAGCAACTAAATCAATACTTGAAGGTATGATATCTAGATTTTTAATATGCGTAGATAAACGCACTTCTGCTGCCGAATAGCCGCTTGAATAGGCATGATACAGATGCACACGTACTTTTTTCATATTTATTCCAACACCACTTGAACAGTTTCCCTGGGGGTCAGAATCTACTAATAGGACCTTCTTTTTCTTAGCTACTAAGGCCGCTGCAAGATTTATAGAAGTTGTTGTTTTACCTACACCACCTTTTTGGTTAACAACTGCTATTATTTTAGCTTTTTTGTTCATTTATCGCTTTTCCTCCATTATATTTTCTTAAAATTAAACTATTTACAGACAAATATCTTTAATAAAATCATTTTTTCCCCAGTTTTTAAATATATGGTATATATTTTAGAAGGTTATTAATTATTTTAATTTAATGTTTCACGTGAAACATTGAATTCGGAGGACTAAATGAAAACAGATTTTCTTGTTATAGGAAGTGGTATTGCTGGCTTATCTTTTGCTCTTAAGGTTGCTTCGCTCGGAAAGGTTGTTGTCGTAACAAAAAAAAAGAAAGTAGATACGGCGACAAATTTAGCTCAAGGTGGTATTGCTGCAGTTTTAGCTGGGGACGATAGTTTTGAAAAACATGTCGCTGACACCTTAGAGGCGGGTGCAGGGTTATGTGATGAGGAAATAGTACGTTTCGTCGTTACTAATGGACCAGAGAGAGTAGCAGAGCTGATAGCATTAGGGGTTAATTTTGTAAAAGAAAAAGATGGTCATTTGAGTTTGGCAAAAGAGGGTGGCCATTCTATGAGGAGGATTGCCCATGCTTATGACTTAACGGGGAAGGAGATTGAAAGAGCCCTTGTTGCAAGTGTGACTCAAAATGATAATATCACTTTGTTAGAAAATCATATGGCGGTAGACCTTATAACATCCGGAGTAGGCGAAGCACGCAGGTGTGTAGGTGCCTATGTTTTGGATGACCAAGGTGATGTCTCTATTTATCGTTCTAAGACGACAACACTTTGTACCGGCGGAGCTGGTAAGGTGTATTTATATAGTAGCAACCCAGATATTGCAACTGGGGATGGGGTGGCATTGGCACACCGTATAGGTGCAGAAACGTCTGGGATGGAATTCGTCCAATTCCACCCAACCTGTCTGTATCATCACCAAGCAAAAAATTTCCTTATATCGGAAGCGGTGAGGGGAGAAGGAGCATTGTTGTTTGATGGTGAGGGGCGACGGTTTCTTGAAGATTATGAACCAGAGAAAATGGAATTAGCGACAAGAGATAAAGTTGCCCGGGCAATCGACTCTGAAATGAAAAAAACAGGAGCAGATTGTGTATATCTGGATATACGTCATAAAGGTCGTGAGTTTTTAGAAAAGCGATTCCCTACAATTTTTGGAAAATGTTTGTCTTTGGGGATAGATATCTCAAAAGAGCCTATACCTGTAGTACCCGCTGCACATTACTTGTGTGGGGGGGTAAAAACAGACATACATGGACGAACAACAATAGAAGGGTTGTTTTGCCTAGGTGAAAGCGCCTGTACAGGCTTGCATGGTGGTAATAGGTTGGCGAGTAATTCATTGTTGGAGGCCGTCGTTTTTGCTCATTCAGCGTATGAGTACTGTAAGGAAAACCGAGCTGACTTTTCAGAAAAATCTGAGGATAGTATTGTTGAGTATCATGGTGTCAATAATCAATATATAGATGAAGAAATTCTAATAAATCATAACTGGGATATTATTCGTCGAATTATGTGGAATTATGTTGGTATCGTGCGTAATCAATCAAGATTAGCTTTAGCAAAACAGAGAATTATTGAGATAAAAGACGAAGTAGAATCGATGGTTGCTGATTATAAAATATCACCTAATATGCTAGAATTACGTAATATTTTAGATGTTGCTTTGCTGGTTATCGAAGCGTCACAGAAAAGGAAAAAATCCCAAGGTTTGCATTTTATATTGGATGACTAAAGCCAGGATATCTTTTTTTTATTCAAAAAACTCCGTTAATAAAACTATTAGCGGAGTTTTTTTGAAAGAAGCATTCTTGCGGCGGTAGAAATAGAAATGCTACGTTGTAAAAAAGGCTATTCCAATCGGGATCCACATATCCTTTGGTATTATCAATAAATAGAGAATATCGACTAACTGTATGATAAGACATGAAAAATATGAAATTTTGTCTTGAATATGCTTGCAATGAGCATGTCATGTGTATGACATACATACAATGCAGATGAGTTAGTATCTCTTTGCCAGTCGCCACCAATAGCAGAATGTATATCATTCATATATTAGTAGTTTACATGTGCTATTCCATAAAGAAAGACCAGGTGTTACCCCTCCAGTACAAGTAAATTGTCGCCCCGGGCAAGTAAACGAAACGTGGGAAAGTAAAGTAACAGCAATAATTGACTCGTACTTGTCTGGGATGTTTTCAAGAGGGTCACTAGGTGCGTGTGTTAACTGCGGCGCCTATGTCCATTTTGGTGATGTTCCAACCGAAAGCTTCTTCCCTCCATGCTTATCGATAAACGACGTAGATAAGAGCCAGAAAATTTTGCACACTATCCTACACAATTGCTTGTATTCCTGGCGACAGGCCTGATGCTGGCCCAGTTCGATTCGCTTGAAATGTCTCGTTGAAGCTCTTTGTTTTCCCCCCCCTGTTTTAATAGTTACAGCGGGGACAGGATATCGAAAAAAAGGGACTAGTATAATAGTTACTATCTTGATGACGCTGACCGCACAGAGACCTAGTCTTTTGATGAAGTATTATCTCTTTCTTGCAAGCATAAAAACAAAGGCAATCGTGAAAGCCTCTAGCAGCAGAGTCTGTTTAGCCTTTATCCATCCAAACATTATAATAGTTATTCTGGTCATGCCAGAAATCAGTAGTGATCGGGACGGAAAGATAAAAAAACGACTGTGATCAAAACGTAGCTAAAAAATTCTTTATTGGGCTTCTTGGAGAACTTCACATCTTAAAGTAATTGTTGTTGAAGAGGCTTTGGTCACCATTATCCGCATATTTGAGAGTTGCAACGGCGTTACACCTGCGTTTCATGGCAGGCGCCTAGCCTAGCTACCATACAGCTTTCTTTCGGCAATTCCGTCAGGAGTTGAGATGAAGGAAAGGTGCATAACGACAGATCTTGAGGATAAGGATTCACAAACGAGACATTGTGTCATCTCCCACGAATACGGTTCTATCCCGGATGTGTTGGCAATGTACTGGAATATGGCCAGATTGCAAAAGATGAGAAGGCAACAATCTAGAGCTGGATTATAGATCTGCCACGAATAGAGGAGAATAAATCTAAGGATCAGGTGTGCTGGTCGTGCGTGGTGGAAAATTGAGCATGAAGATTTCCACATATTGAAAAATCAAGGAAGTAACCTTGGTCACAACTATGGGCTGAGTAAAAAGAATTCGGGTGCTGTGTTCACGGTAACCACGACGCTGGCAATTCCAGGTATCATTACAGGTAAAGAAATCCTGGGTAGAAAGGTTGAGGAACATCCGGGGTGCTTCTATGGAAACTATGTCAGCGAAATGAGTACTGTTGAAAATGCCTTTATCTTATTGGTTCTCCCACAAAGAAAGGGGACAAGATATTCCAAGAACAAAAAAGGATATCAATTTATGCAAAGACTAGTAACTGGTTTAGTCGATTTTTCAATCAAATCGTCTTATTTGAAAAAGAGCCAGCGGAAAAACAGACTAGCTACTATAGGAGTAATGGAATTGAAGGATTTTCTCCAAAAAAGAATTTGAACATCATAGGGATGTGATAGTTGAAGCGCAATCAGAGGTGCGGGAGCTGTGAGGTACTAAATGTATATGTAGCAGGAATTCAAACAAAAAAAGGCCCATAGTTCTAATGAACTATGGGCCTTTTCTCTATATGGCGTCCCCAACCGGATTCGAACCGGTGTTGTCGCCGTGAAAGGGCGATGTCCTGGACCTGACTAGACGATGGGGACATAACTACTAAAATTTCCATGGTGGGTCGTGCGCGATTCGAACGCGCGACTCTCTGATTAAAAGTCAGATACTCTACCAACTGAGTTAACGACCCGTGGAGCGGTTTATATACAAAACCACAGAGAGAGTGTCAACGATTATTTTGTATATTATGTAAATTAATCACTATCAAAGTAAACAGTCAAGCCGCGAAAGTTTGATTTTTCCTTCTACCAGAGGCGGTTTAACTATAAATAAGTTGTGGGCTCATTGCAGGAATGATATATGATGGAGAAACAAGATATTGTTATTTACCACAATAAAGTGGCGTCTTAGGAAGACCGTTCGGTCTTCTTTGATGGTTAAGCTTTCTTTATATAGATCAAATTATGGGTTTTTTAAAAGGTTCTGCTAGTTTTGTACGATTTTCGGTTGAAGGTGAAATGCCAGACAACCTGTTGGATTTTATTGCTGATCGTGTTGTGTCTTTTTCCTTTAGAGACATAGATGACACCTATGATGAGTATTCGATAGGCTGGGTCTCAATTTTGAATATGTTTGATTCACAGTTTAAATATGCATCATATGCGGCTGGGGATTATATCACATTGACAATGAGGATAGATGAACGAAAGGTCTCTTCCGCTATTTTGAAGAAGTTCATACAAAAAGAAGAAGAGCGGGTGCGCCTTGAAAAAGAACTGCGAAAATTAAGCAGGGCAATGAAGGTAGATATTAAAGACAGAATACGCACCGATTTGATGAGAAAAGCAATTCCAATTCCAACGACCTTTGAGTTGTGTTGGAGCCTCACCGATTCGACATTGATATTCTTTAGCACAAACAAAAAAGTGCAGGCTTTACTCGAGGACTATTTTAAGGAAACCTTCGGCTTGTTGATTAAACAACAAATTCCTTATGTCACTGCAGAGCATCTTCTCGATGAAGAACAGGTTGCTTCATTGGAGCGGATATCTCCGGATATTTTTGTTTAATTTCTGTAAATAGTGAAAAGCCGCTAATGAGTAGCATAAATAATTGAGATAGGTTTGCCACGAAACATGGCATGTATAAAAATGGATTTAGTTGATTTAATTGCGGAAAAACGTTTCTTGGGACAGGAGTTTTTAACCTGGCTGTGGTGGAAAAGTGAACAGCGGGGTGGAAGTATTGAGCTCGCAGGAGAAGGTGATATCACTGTCGTTTTTGAAAAGCACATGCTACTCGAGTCAGGGGAGGGTGAATCCAGCGAAAAAATAACCTGTACAGGTTTGCAGGCAGAGCTGCAAGAGGCACGTACTGGTCTGAAGATGGGTAAAAAGCTTGAGCAGGCGCGCATACTTATTGGTAATGGAAATTACGAGTACAGTTTAACTCTATCCGGTGCGTTGATGGAGTTTAAAAACGTCAGATTGCCGAAAACAGAGGCGACAGAAAATGACAAGGGTGAGAACCCAGAAGAAGTTGAAGGGATGATCCTTGAGCGAGTCTATCTGTTTGAGGAAATTATCAGACTTATCAATGCGCTGTTTAAGATGTTTTTGGTAATCCGTGTATCTCCTGAATGGAGTGAGGAACTGTCGTCCATCAGGGCTTGGGTTGAAAAATCCGCATTTGTGGGCTGATACAATAATATTCACCAAATAAGTAGGGTCATTATGGAGTTTGAAACAGTTATTGGGCTTGAAATACATGCTCAGTTGAATACCAATACTAAAATATTTTGTGGGTGTTCTACAACCTTTGGTGCACCGCCAAACAGCCATACCTGTCCAATTTGTTTGGGGATGCCAGGTGTATTACCCGTCTTAAATAAGCAAGTTGTTGAATCCGCTATTAAGCTCGGTTTAGCAACAAATTGTGTCATTAATCGCTTTAATCAATTTGCCAGGAAGAATTATTTCTACCCCGATCTGCCTAAAGGATACCAGACATCTCAGTTTGATTTGCCTATTGTGGGAGAGGGCGATATTGAGATTGAAGTGGATGGACAGAAAAAGGTAATTGGAATTACAAGAATTCATATGGAAGAAGATGCCGGCAAACTCATCCATGATGATGTTGATCCAGTATCCCATGTGGATTTGAATAGATCGGGCACTCCGCTTCTGGAAATTGTTTCTGAGCCTGATATGCGCTCCCCTGAAGAAGCCGTTGCTTATCTGAAAAAAATGCACGCCATTGTCCGTTATTTGGGTATTTGTGATGGCAATATGCAAGAGGGTAGTTTTCGTTGTGATGCGAACATTTCATTGCGGCCTGTAGGGCAGGAAGAACTTGGAACCCGCACAGAGCTAAAAAACATGAACTCTTTTCGTCATGTTCAGCATGCCCTTGAGTATGAGGTAAGAAGACAGCGGGATATGTTGCTTGAGGGAGAAACCATTGTGCAGGAAACGCTTCTTTGGGACCCGGATAAGAGATGTTCCGAGTCAATGCGAAGTAAAGAAGATGCACATGATTATCGATATTTCCCCTGTCCAGATCTTGTTCCCGTAGAAATCAGTGAAGAGTGGATTGAGGAGGTACGGAAGAACCTGCCGGAGCTCCCCGATGAAAAGAAACAACGTTTTGAGACCGATTATAAACTTCCCGAATATGATGCCGTTCTTTTAACCGCTGATGTGGCTGTTGCAAACTATTTCGAAGAAGTGGTGGCGGAAGGGGTTGTGGCAAAGAAAGCCTCTAACTGGATAATGACAGAGCTGCTGCGTGAGCTTAAGGGGGATGATATCTCTTCCTGTAAGGTTGCTCCATTACAACTTGCTTCTCTTCTTACTATGGTCGATAAGAATACTATCAGCGGTAAGATTGCCAAAACTGTGTTTGGCGATATGATGGAATCAGGTAAAGATCCTGGACAAATTGTTAAAGAAAAAAACCTGCTTCAGGTTTCAGATGCAGGGGAGTTGATGGCAATTGTTACAGAAATTATAGAGGCGAACCCGGCACAGGCCGATGATTTCCGCAACGGAAAAACAAAGATTATGGGATTCTTTGTAGGCCAGCTTATGCAGAAAACCAAGGGTAAGGCAAATCCTAAAATGGCAAATGACCTGTTTGTAAAGGCCTTAGCCAACTAGAAAACCATCCTAATATCGTGGATAAAAAGGAGTGGCAGGACAAGGGAACCGGACATAGGGGCCGCTTGCGTGACCGGTTTTTAGACTCGGGGATAGCCGGGTTCCGTGATGTGGAGATACTTGAGCTTCTGCTCTCCTTTGGCACCCCAAGAAGTGACTGCAAAGACGCTGCGAGGGAACTTCTTCTTCAGTATGGTTCCTTTGCTAAGGTTTTGGATGCACCTGCAGAGTCCCTTTTAAAAATAAAGGGTATCGGACCTAAGAACAGTTTTGCGCTCCAGTTCATCCAGGCTGTTGCGACCCACTATCTAAAAGACCGTATACGGGGTAAACGATACCTACATTCTTCCAAAGAGGTGGCAGACTATCTAGTTCACTCCATGAGAGGGCTTAAGATCGAAGTCCTCACCGTTTTATTCCTTGACTCATCCCATGCTATTATAGATACAGAAGTTGTTTCTGAGGGGACTTTAAACGTTAATACCATCTATCCTCGGGAAATTATAAAACGGGCCATGGATTATCATGCGGCGGCGATCATCCTGGCTCACAACCATCCATCTGGCTCACTTTCTCCATCTGATCAAGATATTAAGCTAACAAAAACCCTTTTTCTTCTCTGCAGCTGTATGCAAATCCAACTCCTTGATCATCTGATTATAGGAGATGGTATTTTCAGTTTTGCCGATGATGGGTTGATAGGTTTAATACGGGAAAAATGCCAAACAACCCTTAGGTCTCTGACGGCCTCCTAGACAGTGAACAGCCTTTATATCCATATACCATTTTGCCTGCGAAAGTGTCACTATTGCTCATTTTCATCCAATGTCAGTTCTACAGCTATTCAACGTCAGTATGTGAAAGCTTTAAGTCTTGAACTGGACTCTCTACAGCCCACAAATAGGGGGCGTGCTCTATCAACTCTGTTTGTTGGGGGAGGAACACCAACATGTTTAGAGCCCAAATATCTGCTTTCAATTATAGATCAATGCAGGGATATTTTCGGTTTTGTTGAAGATGCTGAGGTGAGTGTTGAAGCAAATCCTGGGACTGTTGATGGGGCTTATTTTGAGAAATTACGCAGGGCTGGTGTCAATCGACTATCTATAGGTGTGCAAACCTTTATAGATTCAGAGCTTACAGCTATAGGAAGACTTCATTCAAAACAGCAGGCTATAGACGCATATAGGGCTGCTAAAAATGCAGGATTCACAAATATAAATATCGATTTGATGTCCGGAATTCCAGGGCAGACAGTAGCTTCCTGGGCCGAGTCTCTAGACCAAGTCTTGTCTCTTTCCCCGCAACACCTCTCGCTCTATCAGTTGATGGTGGAAGAAGGTACACACTTTGGTCGACTTGCGGAAAAAGGGGAGCTGGATTTGCCCGATGAAGATGAAATCCTCGAAATGGATGAACGAACCAGAGTGGTGTGTCAACGGGAAGATTTCATTCAGTATGAAGTCTCAAATTTCGCGCTCGAAGGCTATCAATGCCGTCATAATATTAATTACTGGGATAATAATGATTATCTTGCAGCCGGAGCCGCAGCGGTCAGTTTTGTGGACGGGGTGCGGGAGAAACGTTTTATAGATGTAAGTGAGTATGTTGAAAAAGTGTTAAGCGGCAGCTCTGTTATTATGGAAACGGAGTGTTTGACGCTTGAAGAATCTTTTCGGGAAACTGTGATCGTGGGTCTGCGTATGAAACGAGGGGTGAGCATCTCTAACTTAGAGTCAAGGTATGGACTCACCCCTGGGAAATATTATGGATCTATTCTTACTGCATTTCAGGACAGTGGAATGTTGGAGTTGAGCCATCAATATCTGAGAATAACGGAGAAAGGTTGGCCGTTTTCAAACAGCATAATGGCTGAACTTGTCTGATTTTCTCTCTTACAGAGAGATATAGTCATCGGGCAATTCTCCAACAGCTTGGAGTCCGTTAATTGAACTGTTAATATGAGATCGTACAGCGGCGCATGCCTTTTGTTGATCACCGGCTGCTATTGCTTCAATAATATCCAAGTGCTCAGTTGTAGGGCTGTATTCAATTTTAAAGAAAGGATCGTAAAGGATCAGGTAAATTCGTGTCCTGTCCAGAAGCTCTTGAATATATCCACTGAGAACTTTGTTGCCTGATATTTCGGCAATCTGTAGATGAAATCTGTCATTTGCGGCGTAATAAATATCAAGATTGCTCTTATCAAACACCTCGGTTTCAAAGGTAATAGATTGATGTAATTCATCAAGTTGGGCTTTGGTGCAACACTGGGCTGTGAGCCTTGTTGCCATACATTCTAGCTCGGCTCTCACAAGAAAGGTTTCTTCAATTTCCTGTTTGGTTGGTGTGATAACAAACGCACCCCGGTTAGGAATACTATTAACTAATCCTTCCGCCTCTAATTTTTTAATGGCACTTCGAACCGGAGTGCGACTCACCCCAAGCTTTTGTGCCAGTGTAATCTCAACCAGCTGGCTACCCTGTTTGATATACCGTTTTCTAATGGCTGTTTTGAGCTTATAATAAACAGAATTTTCGGAGTTTTGTTTTTTGGACTGTCTCATTCTACATCGTCGGTTAATGGTTATAATATTTAACAGGGTAATGTAGCAGTTTTTTTAAAACAAAAAAATATTTATTTTCAAACTATACACAAAATAGATTGACATTACCCCATTAAACAACGTAGTAAATATGTATTCAGATATTGTATACAATTGTTTTAAACAACACAAGTGTGCTTTGGGAACCGAGGCATAGATTGTGCTTATGCCTAACCTTATCAAAGGAGATGTCATGATTAATTCCATGATAGCAGGGGTCCTTCCGTATATGCCAAAAAAATTGGTGTGGATGTTTTCAAAACAATATATTGCGGGTGAGAGTATTGAAGAGGCTATCGTAAACGCGAAAAAACTTAATGCTGAAGGCATTATGACAACCCTCGATGTTCTCGGTGAGTTTATCACAACCCTAGACGAAGCTGAAGCCAATAAAAACGAATATCTACAGGTTATTGAAGCGGCGGAGGCGGCGGGGGTTGAAGGCAACTACTCTCTTAAACCAACGTTTTTTGGTCTGTTGATTGACAAGGAAGTGGCTTTTGCACACATACGAGATGTTGTGGCAAAAGCTGCGTCGTACGACAATTTTGTCCGAATAGATATGGAAGACACTCCCTGTACAGATATGGAACTTGATATGTATAGAAAAATACAGGAAGAGTTTCCCGATAATGTAGGTCTGGTTGTTCAAGCATATCTTAAGAGAACCCATCAGGATATCGACGACTTAAAAGAGATTAACAGCAACAGTAGTAAGGTGAACTTGAGGGTTTGTAAAGGCATCTATGTTGAACCTGAAGAGGTGGCCTATCAACAATACAATGAAATCAATTCTCACTTTCTCTCTGACATAGAGTTGATGTTTCAGGAAAAAATGTACCCGGGTATTGCAAGCCATGACACCCCAGTTATTGAGGGTGCGTATAAGCTGATTGAAAAATACAATGTTCCTAAGGAGGATTATGAATTTCAGATGCTCTATGGAGTTGCTCCGGCCCTTCGAAAATCGATAGTAGCTAAGGGGCACAAGATGCGGGTGTATGTGCCCTTTGGAAAGGATTGGTTTGGTTATAGTACAAGACGGCTTAAAGAAAACCCGAAAATGGCAGGTGTTGTGATTAAGGCACTGTTTATGAAAGGGTGAGTTAACCTTATGTATAATGAATAAAATCGAAGCATTTCGTAAACAATAGAGGAGTAGACTAATGAATCTCGCAAATAATGCTGTTATCAGCATCCCTGAACCGATTAATGAGCCTATATTGGAGTACGCCCCCGGAAGTTCTGAGAAGAAGGCCTTGAAGGCCGCTCTCACTGAAATGGCGGGAAAAGAGCTGGATATTCCAATTATTATAGCTGGAAAAGAGATAAGAACGGGCAATCTTGGCAAGGCGGTTATGCCCCACGACCACCAGCATGTCCTAGCTACATATCACAAGGCTGGGCCTAAAGAAGTGCAGATGGCAATTGATGCCGCCGTTGATGCCCAGAAGATGTGGCAGAGTTTTCGCTGGGAAGAGCGTTGTGCTATATTTCTCAAAACAGCAGAGCTCCTGGCAACTAAGTATCGTGCTTTGATAAATGCCGGTGCCATGCTTGCCGGTGGTAAGACCGCATTTCAGGCCGAAATTGATGCAGCCTGTGAATTTATAGACTTTTTGAGATTTAATGTACGTTATGCTCAGGAGATTTATGAGAGACAACCGATTTCATCTCCGGGGATCTGGAACTATGTTCAACACAGACCTCTAGAGGGATTTGTTTTTGCGGTAACGCCTTTTAATTTTACAGCAATAGCAGGAAATCTGCCGACCGCACCCGCAATCATGGGCAATACAGTTGTCTGGAAGCCAGCCTCTTCTCTCGTTTATACCCCGTATCTGATAATGCAGATTCTGGAAGAATCCGGTCTGCCACCAGGGGTTATCAATTTTGTTCCGGGAGCCGGTGCTGATGTTGGAGATATCTGTCTTGCCGACCCTCGTTTGTCTGGTGTGCATTTCACTGGTTCCACTAGAGTTTTTCAGAGTATGTGGAAAACCATTGGCACAAATATTGCGAACTATAAGTCTTATCCACGCATTGTAGGAGAAACAGGCGGCAAGGATTTTGTATTTGCCCACGCAAGTGCGGATGTTAAACCTCTAGCCACAGCACTTGTTCGTGGTTCATTTGAGTATCAGGGACAAAAGTGTTCTGCCGCGAGTCGTGCCTATATTCCACGATCAATCTGGCCGGCCGTAGAAACTGAAATGAAAGGTCAACTGGCACGCATTAAAATGGGAAATCCCGTTGATTTCACCAATTTTATGGGTGCTGTAATCGATAAGGCTGCCTTTGATACGATCTCAGAATATATCGATTATGCTAAAAATAATGACGGGGCCGAAGTTATTATGGGCGGAAAGTGTGACGATAGTGTTGGCTATTTCATCGAGCCGACAGTGATCCTCGCTTCAGATCCCCATTTTAAAACCATGGTTGAAGAAATATTTGGACCTGTTCTCACCATCTTTGTCTACGATGATGAGAAGTTTGAAGAGACCTTGGATTTATGTGATACCTCGTCGATGTATGCTCTTACAGGTGCTATCTTTGGTAAAGACCGCAGGGCTGTAAGTTTTGCCACTGGAAAGCTTGAACATGCTGCGGGTAATTTTTATATCAACGATAAACCGACAGGAGCCGTTGTAGGTCAACAGCCATTTGGTGGTGGTCGTGCATCGGGAACCAACGATAAGGCCGGTTCTCAGGCTAATCTGATGCGTTGGGTATCCACACGAACCATTAAAGAAACCTTCGTACCAGCGACGGATTTTCCCTATCCCTTTATGGATGAAGAGTAGAAAATAATACCGCATATTTCCTCTTGGGGGTTCTTTCTTCCCCAAGAGGAGTCAGTCTCTACTCCTCCTTCTTGCCCCCCATACACAACGGTATAACCTTGTAATACTGGCTCTTTCGTCTCCTATGAGCTGGCAAGATATAGCTACGTCTAGTATCTTGTTTCGCAGCGAGCAATTGTCTATTCAACCTTCCAATTGAATGCCTAGGTTGGAAAGCAAACGCTATCGCCTAAAATATAGTGTTGCCCGGGCGATAGCGTGGGACATAGCTTTTATGTTGAGGGGTGTATTGGTTGGATCAGAAGATGGTGGGACAGGGCGTGTTGCTGTAATACTTTGTCAATTTCAGAATAAAGGTGTTCCGGCCGGATTGGTTTTGAAACATAACCATCCATTCCAGCGGCAAGGCATTTTTCTTTGTCGCCTTTAACGGCGTAGGCGGTCATTGCAATTATTGGGATGTGGTGGCCATTATCTTTTTCGTTTTCGCGTATAATTTGGGTTGTTTCGTAGCCATTGAGGTTGGGCATTTGGATATCCATCAAAAGGAGATCAAATTTTTCATCTTCATTTTTTTTGATTGCCTCGACACCATCCTCCGCTGTAGTGACGTGCCAGCCTTCTCTTTCTAATATTGTGACAGCCAGGGTTCTGTTGATGAATTC
Organism: Desulfotalea sp.; assembly: GCA_002733995.1. Classification (GTDB taxonomy): domain Bacteria; phylum Desulfobacterota; class Desulfobulbia; order Desulfobulbales; family Desulfocapsaceae; genus Desulforhopalus_A. Next base: position 231,374 of record NVXR01000003.1, read on the forward strand.
GTCCTCAACAAGGAGAATGTTTAGCGGCGTGTTTAGTACTCCTGTCGGATGCTGGGCTCTATCTCCTGATGAATCGCAACACAGATCTGGGTTGTCCTGTTTTTGGAGAGGAAAGTGAATGGTAAATTGGAAAGATGTACCCACTCCTTGTTTACTGTCGACAAAAATCTTGCCTCCCATTATCTCAACAAGTTCGGCCGCTATTACCAGGCCAAGGCCTGTGCCCCTTTGACTTGAGTCTCTGGTTGTACCTATTTGATTAAATGCTTTGAAAACATTAGAAATTTCATTTTTTGGGATACCTATTCCTGTGTCCTTTATAAGGAAATCCAAAACAACAGAACCGCCTGCTATTGGCACGTTCTGATGAACAGATAAGGTGACTTCGCCTGTTTCTGTAAATTTTATACCGTTTCCAACCAGGTTGATGAGAATTTGGCTTAATTTGTAGCCGTCCCCAACGAGAGCGTCAGGGATACAATCATCACATCGTACACTGAGAGATATATTTTTTTTCGCGGCACTTATGGCAAGTATTTCCAAGGCTTCTGCGAGGATGTTGCGCAGGCTGAACGGTGCCGTTTCAAGTTCGAGTTTTCCTGCATCGATTTTGGAAAAATCGAGGATATCATTGATCAATTTGAGAAGTCTGTTAGCCGAACTGTGTACCATTTCCAGGTACGTTCTCTGTTGGCTTGTGATCTCTGAAGTTAACACAAGATCCGTTAGACCGATGATACCGTTCATCGGGGTACGAATCTCATGGCTCATATTTGCCAGGAACGTGGATTTGTTTTTTTCTGCATTTTCAGCCGATTCCTTTGCCTGTTTGAGTTCGTCGACAGCCATTTTTCTGCTGAGAGCTGCCCCCACCTGCTGGGCCACAAAAGACATGAGCTCTTTGTCTTTTTCAGTATAAACGGTGTCGTCGTAGCTTTGTACCGCTACAGCACCAGAGATGCCGTCTAGATGGAATGGTGCCCCCAGCCAGCTGGTCGGACGAGTTCCATGGGAGACAATGCTGTTCTTCTGACAGATATCATCAAAATTATCAGGGGTTAGCAGGAGCACCTTTTTCACCTGCAGCAGGTAACTGGTTAAACTGAGAGGGGTGTCTTCAAATTTTATTTCCAGTCCTTGATATTGCGAATCGTTATCGTCCGCAAAATAAGGAAATTGAAAATATCTGCCGTCGGGCTTATTTTTAACCAGTGCAATGAAAAAATTTGGTGCGTGGATGTTTTTTCTGACTAAATGATGTAGTTTCTTGTACAGGGAGTTGATATCGACACTATTCTGAGCCTCTTCACTAATTTCGTGGAGGGCTATTCTGAGCTGTTCCGAGTATTCAAGTTTGCCAATTGATTGCTGAAGTTCCAGAATAGTTTCCATGCTTTTGAGCCGACATCCAATGACTGTCGCCAGAGTTTCAATTGCTTTACAATACTCAGGGGTAAAGAAAAGTTGATCCTGGGAACCCAAGTAAAGAATAGCGCTTAGGTCGGTATCTCTAAAGACAGGCACCAGAAGGTGGACGGAGTGTGGGAGTGCCTTGAAAATTGTTGATGTACATTCATAGCGCTGGAACTGTATGGAAGTTTTTTCTTTCTGGAGTTGAAGAACAACCTGGTCATGAGCTGGTATGTATTCGGGAACCAGGCGCTGGTTAGTGGCATTGCCTGGTTCTGTTGTCGACGCTTGGGCGATAAACGAATTGGAACTTGAAGAGACAAGAAAAATTTCAATTGCAATAGGTTCTAGTTTTGTGAAGATATTTTCACGAAGAAAAGAAGCGAGTTGGTCAACGGTCCGGTAAGAACTTGGATTTGTGGTGAGTTCTTGAATCAGATCTAGAATTGGCAGCTTAGCTGGGCAGACTATGTGACTCTGGGAAGTTGTCATCAGTATCTCATTAGTATTTTGTTTGCCTTGCATAAAGGTAGTTATCCCGGCTCACTTCCCGTTTACCGGGGTTAGTACATCTAGAGCAAACATCGTATGATACTGCCTTCCCTAGCTGACGGAGCATTTGATATATTATATCAAAAATCAAGTACGAGATGAAGGCGGATTGTAAACTTTTTATTATGTTTTTTTGATTCTTGGCCTTACCTAGGGGCTGATGATTGTATCAAAGTAACGGTATGATTAGCGTAAGGTGATGATTTAATAATTGTATTATACTTTTATGGAGGGGATATCTTCGTGTGTCAACGTCTGTATTTTTTTAAAAACATCGTCTTTGCTTTTCTCTTGGCTGGATTGTTACTCCCCTCTATTTTACTTGCGGCTTTCAATAGTGATGTAAGTCTGGGGAATATTAATGGCATCAACGATCAATTCACCGGCGATTATTCCCAAATGGTTAAGCGGCGTGTTATTCGGGTATTGGTGCCTTATAACCGTGCTTTCTTTTTCTTTGACGGGGCTCAGCTAAAGGGGATTTCCTACGAGACAGGACTTCAATTCGAAAAATTTATTAATAAAAAAGAGAAGAACAAAACCTTAAAGATACAGGTGATTTTCATTCCTACTGCTCGGCATAAGTTGTTTGAAAAATTAGTGAATGGGTACGGTGATATAGCTTTAGGAAACCTCACAATAACCGAGGGGCGCAGGAAGGTTGTCGATTTTAGTACTCCTTTTGCAAACAATGTGAGCGAAATTGTGGTGACGGGTAGTTCTGTTGCAACTCTTACTGGGCCCTTTGATGCTTCAGGCATGGAAATCCATGTAAGAAAGTCCAGTAGTTATTATGAAAATTTAATGAATCTTAACGAACTACTCAAAACTGCAAATAAAGCGCCTGTTGTCATTGTTGAAGCGGATGAGAACCTCGAAGACTCAGATCTTTTGGAGCTGGTAAGCGCTGGAATTATACCTGCTGTCGTTGTCGACAACCATAAAGCGAAGCTGTGGAAAAATGTATTTCCCAAACTAAAACTCCATGAAGAGGCGATAATTCATAGTGGTGGAAAAATTGGTTGGGCGCTGAGGAAAAATAGCCCTGAACTCAAAGAGGTGATTGCGGAATTTGCAAAGGGTCACAAAGCAGGGACCCTGGTTGGTAATGTGATAATTAATAGATATTTAAAGAATACAAGATATATAAGCAACGCGACCAGTGGCATAGAAAGGGAAAAGTTTGAAAATACCATCGACTACTTTAAGACCTATGGAGATATATATGATTTTGACTATCTAATGCTAGCAGCACTTGCCTACCAGGAGTCTACCTTGGATCAACGGCTGCGAAGTTCCGCCGGCGCTGTAGGTGTTATGCAGATTTTACCATCTACGGCAGAGGATAAAAATGTTGCTATCTCAAATATTGATAAAATTGAACCCAATATCCATGCGGGAACAAAGTATTTGAAATTCATATCGGACAGATATTTCCCGCCGGAAGGAGGTCTTGATGTGCTTAACAGAGCACTTTTTACTTTTGCTTCCTATAACGCGGGGCCACGTCGGGTGACTAAGCTTCGGCTGGAAGCAGAACAAATGGGTTTGGATCCTAATCTCTGGTTTGACAATGTCGAGGTGGTTGCAGCCAAAAGAATAGGCAGAGAAACTGTACAATATGTCAGTAATATAATGAAATATTATGTGGCTTATAAGTTATTGTCCGAAAAATTTCATCAAGATGAGTCAAAGATGAAGTAGGGGAAGAACTGAAAAAAGACCGGAGCATTGTCGTTGGATTCGTTATACTTACCAACGGCAAAACTTCTGTTGTTACACCGTTAAAATAAGGTATCAAATTCTGATAAGTCTCTCTTCTTGTTTTTACTCTTCAAAAAATGTAAAAATTTCTTTCCCCTTCTATTGAGAATCATCTTTTTGGGAATACCAATGTCTTTGATGAAACTGATACATTCAGTAAAATCTCCCACCCGGTTTGCAACGTGCGCATCAGTACCAAAGCTGAGGTAACCGCCTTGATTGGCAACAGCTTCTGCAAGGGCAGCACAGTATTTCCTGCTACCATGTCGAGAGGTGGTAAATGAAGAATTATTAATTTCTACAAGAACATTATAGTTGGCTGCCGCCTTTGCTACCTCTACGACATCAATGGGAAAAGAGGGGTTACCTCCATGGGCGAAGATGTCAATTTTTCCAGACGCCATAGCCTTTACCACGGCGTCGGTATGCAAACGTTTCTTTGCCGGTGTTATAATGGGTTCATGGAGACTTGCCAAAACGATGTCCATTTCGTTGATGATTTCTTTATCAATGTCTAAATCGCCTTTAAAATTGACAATATTTGCCTCAATACCGCGCAAAATCCCCACACCCTCAACTATTCTGGGGATGACACACATGTTCATAAAATACCAAAAATGTGGAGCGCCTGGCATTTGAGGGCCATGGTCTGTCACGGCAAGTAGCTTTATTCCTCTACGGGATGCTGCTGTTATATTTTCACCCAGGCTACTGTAGGCATGACTACTGGCTATTGTGTGTGTGTGACTGTCGACTTCAATGCGCATGGAACTCTACTCCTGCAAAATATTAAATGTTCTACAACTCGGTAGTGGGCTTAGAGAGCCTCCCCGAACAGTTATCTTTTTATCTTTTACCTAAATCTTGCAATGGGTAAGTTTGCCATGCCAGAAGGGTGCTCAATATGAAAGAAATAATACTCGCGTAAGGGTGATTATTGCAAATATTCATTATGGCTACATCAGGTTATTTTTTCAATGTTAAATGATTGACGATTACCCAGGTATTTCTCCAATATCGGTTAAATCACCGCCTGTAATAGTTTGTCATTGTTGCAAATCCGTTCAAGGGGAGCGTGGAGGCATACGAGTCATCAGTCGTGGTGTTGAATCATCTGTACTATAACATGTTGAAGGTGTCAAATGGAGAAAGATGTTGGCAATAAACTCTGCTGTACACGTTGCTGGGCAAAGCTGGGGGGGGACTTATCAGACAAAAAAATGGTTTGAGTAGGTTGTGGTGGGGTGGTCTAATATTATTTAGCTCAGTCACTTACTTGAAAATTATACAAGAGCCATGGGATATGGTGGCTAGAGGAATAGAATGATAAAAACAATACATGTAACAATTATAGCTATTTTTTATTTGCTGTTATTTGCTTGTATCCCTGGATTGTCTCTAGCAGCTACACATTCACCTCTGGATGCCTTTCCACTAGCAGAACAGGGGCAGGTTCGTCATGTTATTCTTCTAAGTGAATTCTTACGGGCTGAAGAAGGGAATTTTAAGGTGGAGCTTATCCCGGGTCTACGAGTGAAGACTGATGGGGTGAATGTTTTTCACGTTGGTTTGTTTCTGAATCCTGTATCTCTCAGGGGGTGGGGATACACATATTATCAGGTGGGCGGTAAGGGGCTTGTGTCTAGAACCAAGATGGCGGTACCTACCGGGGATGCTACCGTGGAGAGTTTGGTTTTTGGTGGATCTTTGATGATACGTTATAACAGTCGTTTACCTATTGTTATTTATAGCCCAAAAGGCGTTGAGGTTCATTATCGTATCTGGTCGGTTGGCAAAGAACTGAAGGTTGCAAAAGAAGGCTAAGGAAAAGTATCGATGAATCGGTAGGCTGTTTATATTTTCCTGTTACTTATCATAATATACGCCAAATTGTTCCTCAAGATCTGCTAGCTCTCGCAAGTGCGTTCTTTGCACGAGGCCCACTATTTTTTCAATTTCCGATTTTGCGGATAAATTACTAAAGATAAATTTAATACCGAAACAATACTGGATTCCATTTGAATCTCGAAGGTTCGTTGCATGCATTATTGAGGCTTCAATGAGAAGAGGCTTTGCTCTAGGTATTTGGATGGAGCAGAATACCTTTTCATCCACCTGTATGTTTGATTTCCTGCCCATTGGGTCAAGAAGAGACATACCATTTAAACTGATGTTTAATGGCGTTGTAATTATGGGTTTTTTCTTAGTTCTTTCAATCGTTACCATGAATTTCATTGCTTTGGGCACTTTTGCTCTGAACTCTCTGGCCTGTTTGGAATTTTTGCTCACCAAAGGGAAGGACACTTTAAGGGCCGGAATATCATTGATGGTTGTTCTACCTTCAAAATAGCATCCAATTTCAATGGCTGTACCTGATGAAATTATTTTAAGTATTAGTTTGCTGTTATTTCCTTCGCTAGCCGAGATAAGGTAATTGCCTTGGCTTGGTTCAAGTGGGGTTAAGAACAAATATTCGTGATTATTTAAATAAGATCCTGTTTCATAATCTGGATCTTTTAGGTTATTGGTCACGCCGTCTTCAGCCAATGTCTCTTCAAACGGATTATCTAAAACCCGACAAAAATACACTGTCTCTAGGTTGTTTATCTGTACTTCAAGTATAGTTTCATCAAGTAATGCACCTTTTAGAATGTTAGCCAGTGACTGCTTAGATGTGTCAAGCTTATCAATATCGACGAGGTGGGGGATATTTCCCGATGAATAATTATCTAAGGGGAAGAAATCTTGTAAGTGGGAGAGGATCGTATCGTTACTCATCTAATCCTCGTGGATTGGTGATTGTTAGCATTAAAATTGTATAGTTACTGTGGATGTGAGGGTAAAATTCTGGCATGCTATAGTGTATTAGAAGCTACCCAAATTAACAAGGTCAGAGCTGGTAAACGTAGGTTTAATTGAAAAGGATGTTGTATGTTTCTGGAATTTTTAAACAAAAAAATGAGTAAATTAACCTCACTTGTTTTTTGTAGCACTATCAATATGTTATTCCTAACATGAGCCGTCAGTGGAGTTAACCGGCATGTGCTTACGTTGGCTGAATAGTGGGGGATGGGACCGCTATAGTCTTGGTCTGTGAGCTACTCATCTGTTCTTTTAAAGTCAGGATAATGAGGGCTTTGAAATATGGGAGAGCAGAGAAAAGCTACATTGTTAATAGGGAGGTTATCACCTGCACGTCTTCAGCGTTGTCGATTGAAAGAACCTTTTCTCGTAGTTGAGAGCATTTGTCTATGGTGAATACTCGTGTGGCAAGGGAGGTAAACTTGTCTATTATGGCGTCTGCTTGTAGTGGGTTTTGTGGGGCGCCAGAAGCGTAATCAACATGACCCTTAATGGTTTGACCATCTTTTGTCGTTATTGTTATATAGGGCTCTGAATCAAACGGCAACTCGGGGCTTGCAATTAATTCTACCAGTTCTGCGCCTTGTTTGACCTCCGCCATATTCAGATAGGGTTCTTCATATTCCGCTATAAATGCACGTTCACAGGTAAGTGCTATACCAACGCTATATCGGAGGTTGAGTTGGGCCTCAAAGCGTGTTGTTGGCAGATCTTTGCGGCCAACCATCTGGGCCATCTCCGGGATGAGTTTTACTTCAATTTTTGCAATGTTTTGTGTGGTCAATCCGTGGGCCTTTTTCGCCTCGAAGATAACATCCAAGGTACTGTGGATATCTCGGCATGCGGCATAGGGTTTAATGCCACTGCGCATGATACCATAGCTGGTTCCTAGGGCATTGACGAGGGCTTCCGGGTGAATATCTTCCCGGGCATAGGTGCCTAAAAAACCTCCCCACTCTGATTCGAAGATATGAGCAGGTCCTGTAAAGCCGCTTTTGGCAAGAAAAGCGGCGGTCAGACCGGTCTCCGCAGCCCGGCCGACGTTGAAACGCTTAGACATGGCACCGTCCTCGCTAAAGGCCCAGGTCCCGCCTGTATAGCTGCCGGTAAGCCCGAGGGCCCAAGTTGTCTCTTTTTCGGAGAGGCCCAGGGCTTTTGAAACCGCCGCAGCCGCACCAAAACTCCCACAGGTGCCAGTGGAATGGAAGCCGTCGCTGTGGTTGTGGGGGCGATAGCCTCCGGCGCTGTCGAGAACCCTTCGAGCTACTTCATAGCCGACGATGATGCTTTCAAGAAGGGTTTTCCCACTGATAGTAGGGTTGGAATCAACCACAGCAAGAAGTGCGGGGATAATTACAGCCCCACTATGGTCAGCCCCACCGAAGTCATCCAGTTCTCTTGCGTGGGCTATGATGCCATTAAACAGTGCCGCTCCGTTAGGTGTGCTGCTTTTTTCTGTACCCCAGAGGGTACAAGGGCCCCCGCTCGGAGCCATGAAAGAAACCGCCCTAAGGGCAGCTTGCGCCTCTGGGGTGTCCAAACCAGCTAAAGCGGCCCCCAGGAGGTCCAAAAACAGATACCGGGCATGGGTCACAACCTGGGATGGAGTTGACTCAAGATTAAAAGAAACGATATAGCTGGCAAGTTGTTGGGCGTAGGTCGTCTGTTTTTGTTTTGTCTGCTCTTCCATGAATGTATATCGACTAAGAATAATTTTTACTGATTCATCCCTCTACTTGTCCACCGCTGCAGCGGATCAGGCGGAGTTAGGTTGGAATATTATTACACGCCCTCGTAGCCGAAAACAGTATAACGATCATGGAAAAGGCCTTAATGGGAGATGATTTGACTCAAAAAGAAAACAGTCCGGTCGTATTGAGGATTGTTAAAAAATGATTCCGGATCGTTCTCTTCCACAATTTCCCCTTCATCCATAAAAACCACACGATCAGCCACCGTTCGTGCAAAACCCATTTCGTGGGTTACGCAGATCATAGTCATACCGGAGTTGGCAAGATCTATCATAACATCAAGAACTTCCTTAATCATCTCAGGGTCAAGAGCGGAGGTGGGTTCGTCAAATAACATCACTTTAGGGCTCATGCAAAGGCAGCGGGCTATGGCTACTCGCTGCTGCTGGCCACCGGAACACTGGCTGGGATATTTGTTCGCCAGCTGGGGAATCTTTACCCGTTCGAGGTAGTGAAAGGCCAGTTCTCTTGCTTCTTTGAGCGGCATTTTTCGTATCCACATTGGGGAGACGGTGAGGTTTTCAAGGACCGTCATGTGGGGAAACAGGTTAAAGTTTTGAAACAGCATGCCCACATCTCGTCGCACCTGATCGATATGCTTAACGTCGTTGGTTAGTTCTATACCATCCACGAAAATATCGCCTTTTTGATGGGTTTCAAGGCGGTTTATACAGCGAATGAGCGTTGATTTTCCAGACCCGGAAGGGCCACAGATGACCAGTTTCTCGCCTTTACCAACAGAAATATTGATATCTTTGAGTACATGGAAATCGCCAAACCATTTATTAACATTCGACATGACGATGAAGTTATCGTCCGGCTTCGCTTCACTATTATTTACAGTCTTACTCATTAGGGGACAGCTCCTATGCTGATATCTTGTTAGTGGTAACTGGTGTGGTATTTTTTCTCCAGGTGGACGCTATAGCGCGATATGGCGAAGCATAATACCCAGAAGACGATGGCTGCAAAAACGTAGGATTCTTTTGTGAATCCGAGCCATTCAGAATCTGCCATAGCCGCTTTTGCAATTCCAAGGAGATCGAGCAGGCCGATTACAGCTACCAGAGTCGTATCTTTTAGTAGGGATAGAAAGTTGTTGGCAAGACCGGGTATAACCAGCCGAAGTGTCTGGGGCAGGATAACCACTGTCATCATCTTCCAGTAGGGCCAGCCAAGAGCTTTTGCCGCTTCATACTGCCCTTTAGGAATCCCCTGCAAGCCCCCCCGAATAACCTCTGCCATGTAAGCCGCGTAGAAAAATGCAATGCCAATAAGTGCGCGCAACAATTTGTTAAAGGTTACGTTTTCTGGCAGAAAGAGGGGAAACATCACACTTGCCATAAAGAGTACCGAAACAAGTGGTACGCCTCGTACTAGCTCAATAAACGATATGCAGACAACCTTTATAACTGGTAGCTCTGAGCGTCTGCCAAGAGCCAGTAGGATTCCTATTGGCAGGGCGGTTGCCATACCCGTTCCCGCAACAACGAGGGTGAGAAATAAGCCGCCCCAAAAATGCGTTTCCACAGGGGGGAGTCCTAAAACGCCACCAAGCAGCATATAAAAACAGAGAACTGGAAAGGCGGAGAATAACATAATCCAACGCCAACCCATGGTGGATAAACTGCGAATCAATACAAGGCAGAGCATGAGAAAGCTCATAAGTATACCGACGGTTGCAGCTATTTCACGACTAATCAGGGAGTGAGTTATAAAATATACGCCCCCCCCAATCAGTAAGGCACCTAAGAGCCTAAAACCTATAGCTCTTGCATCGGCTCCAATCGGGGCCACAATTGTATCTATCTTGGAAAGCGTAGAAAAAGCTAATGGAAGAAAAAAGTATGCCCCCATGAGTATCGAGCCAACAGGTCCCACGATGAAAAAGGTGAGGGCTATTCCCAGTAGTCCGAGAAGGGCTTGGCGGGAATTGTTCTTGAAAATTGTTGATGCAAGGATGGGCGTTAAGTTAAAGGCAAGGATAAGTACCATTACGTTTATTCGCCAACGTTCCATTTCCGGGTAAAATCCATAGGTGAAAACACCCATGCGGACATTAATGAATGCCCAGCAGGCACCTGTTTGTCCATTGGCGGCCGCCTCATCGCATACCGCACGAGAATCTCCAAACCACGTGGCATTGATTAATGCCCAACTAATAAAAGATGGAATAGTTACATAAAGAATGGCAACGCCGACAATTGTAAGAAGGGTATTAGATGGGGATGAAAACAAGTTTGTTCTCAGCCAGCCAATGAGTCCTGTACTTAAATCCGGGGAGGGCTGTGGTGTTTTTGCTGACCAGTGATTTGGCATTCGTTATCCCTCCTGGCCGCGAAGGGCAATGTTGTTATTGTACCAGTTCATAAAGAATGAGATGACCAAGCTGATTGATAAGTATGCGGCCATTGTAATGGTGATAATCTCAACAGCCTGACCCGACTGATTGAGAGCTGTCCCTGCAAAAACATGGACAAGTTCAGGGTAGCCAATAACCACCGCAAGTGATGAGTTTTTAATCAGGGTGAGATATTGGCTTATCAAGGGTGGTGTAACAACACGCATTGCCTGGGGGATAATAATAAGTCGATACATGAGTCCTGGACGATACCCCAAAGCCAGTGCGGCTTCTGTCTGTCCTTTATCCACAGCCATGATACCCGAGCGAACATATTCACCAATAAAAGTGGCGGAATAGAGTGTTAAGGCGAGCCACAGGGCAATAAGCTCTGGGAGTACAGTGAATCCACCAGCGAAATTAAAGCCTTTAAGGGTGGGGACTTCCCAGTGCATGGGGGAACCGCTTGCCGTGAAACTGATGAGCGGCAAAATGACAAGGAGGGCAGATGCGACGAGATAAGCTGGGAATCGTTTGCCTGTTTGTCGTTGTCGATATCGGCTCCAGTAAATAAGAATGGCTGAAAGTATAAAGGTTATGGCAAAGGTTATCGTGGTGATGTTAAAGCCTTGTTCTAATAAAGGCTTTGGTAGTTGCAATCCACGATTACAGAGGAAAATAATCCCGCTAAAATCAAATGCCTGACGGGGTCCGGGCAGTGGTGCAAGTATGGCCAGATACCAGAAGAGCACCTGCAGGAGCAGGGGGATATTGCGGATAATTTCAGTGTATGCTGCAGCCATCCGCGAAACTAACCAGTTTGGGGATAGTCGGATTACGCCTAAAAAGAAACCGAAAAATGAGGAGAAAATGATCCCAAGAACCGATACCAGTAAGGTGTTGAGGATACCAACGACGAGAGCATCCGCGTAGGTACTCTGGCTGGAGTATTCTATCAGTGTCTGGCTGATATCAAAGCCCGCAGGTTCACTGAGGAAGCCAAAACCTGTAGTGATTCCCGCTTTGCTCAGGTTGGTGCTTATGTTGTAGAGGGCATAACCCAACACAAAAGCGAGCATGAGCACCACTAAGGTTTGGGCAATCCAACCCCGAACGCGGGAGTCGTAAAGAAAACGTAATTTTGACCCACCAGTTCCGGGTCCTTTCCCATTGTTTTGCATTTTTACCATATATTAAATATCTTGGGTGACGAGTTAGAGGGGTGATAAGAATCATGACCACAAACACCAGGATAAACGTCATAAATCTTATCCCGGTGTTTGTGGCTACGATAAACCAATGGTACGTACAAGGCTCGCCTGCTCTTCTTAAGAACATCGTATTGTTTGCAGGTAAGCGATTGAGAACTGAAAATTACTTGTTACATCTTTGCAAAGAGGAGAATATATACAATATTTAGCAAGAATCAGCAAATCTAGCAGTCTTTGCCGTGACGCTGAGCCAATATGAGTAGAAAACTATAACATATTGGTTTAGCGACACGGCATGTGCTGTCGTAGTAAAGGTGGTATTCTAACCTTGTACGAAAAAGTCAAATGACCGACTAGCGAATAGGAGGGGCGTATAATATACCACCCTTATTCCACAGTGCATTAACACCACGTTCTAAGCCAAGAACGGTGTTGGGTCCTACATTACGTTCGAACATTTCTCCGTAGTTACCCACGTGTTTAATGATTCTATAGGCCCAATCTTTGGTGAGTCCATTGTATTGCCCGTAATTTGTAGAAACGCCAAGGAATCGTTTGATTGCAGGGTTGTCAGATTTCATCATCTCATCGACGTTTTGAGAGGTGATTCCCATCTCTTCTGCGTTAATGAGGGCAAAGAGAGTCCAGCGCACGATGTCACTCCACTGCTGATCACCTTGGCGTACCGCTGGTCCTAGAGGTTCTTTTGAGATAACTTCAGGTAAAATAATATGGTCCTGGGGGTTACCCAAGGTTGAACGGCGGGCTGCAAGGCCGGAGGTGTCGGTGGTATAAACGTCGCAGCGTCCGGTGTCATAAATGACGGTGGCCTCATCGGCACTCTCGTACACAACAGGCTTGTAGGTCATCTTGTTTGCAGTGAAATAGTCAGAGAGGTTTAGCTCTGTGGTTGTTCCTGACTGGGTACAGACACTGGCTCCATCGAGTTCCTTGGCGCTTGTCACACCGAGGTCTCTTTTTACCATGAAACCTTGACCATCATAAAAGAGAACACCAACAAATTCCAAGCCTAGCTTGGTGTCGCGCTGGTAGGTCCAGGTGGTGTTTCTGGTGAGAATATCAATCTCTCCAGACTGTAGAGCGGTAAAGGCTTCTTTGAAGGCGACAGGGGTAAATCGAGCTTTAGTTGGGTCATCAAAAATGGCGGCGGCGACGGCTCGTGCAAAGTCAACATCCATTCCTGTCCAGTGGCCTTTGGCATCTGGTGCTGAAAAGCCGATAACTTTACCGGAAACTCCAGCGTTAACGTAACCTTTTTCTTTAACAGCGTCCAAGGTGCTGGCGAGGCAGCTTCCAGAAATCATGGTTGCAATTGTTGTAGCAACAACAGCGAGGGCTTTGAGAGCCTTCATACATTTCTCCTTCATTTTTGTTTATCTTCTTCCAAGACGCAGCTGTATCCAGGGGATAGAAATGAGTCTTGAACTCTCTAAGCAATGCAGCATGGGAACGACACTCGGTGGAGTGTCGTTAATTGCCATCTACATAGTCCTGTAAGTAATTAAATTTATCCGTAAGCTTACCCTGTTCTGCAATAGTCGCCCGTTTGATAATTTCGTCCTCGTCTTTTCCGAGAAAGGCGGGCAGAACGTTTGCCACCAGTTCATCACCAAAACTCATTGAAGCATCTCGTGCCAGTTCGCAGGGGAGGTTATCAACGGCCATGACGGTAATATTACCTTCATCGGAGAATGGGTTTTCCACCAGATCGTCGCACGGGTTATAGTCGTAGATAGGATCTGCAATTGTACTTGGTTGTTTTGTGGAGGGGATTGAGCCTTCTATATCGCAGGTAATATCGGCTATTACGTTGATTTTAAAGTCATCTCGTAGCATATCTTTTCTGTCAAAGAGGACAGGTGCCTGGGGGGCCCAGAATGCTGAAGCAATGAGTATATCGGCATGTTGCGTATATTTTAGGAAATCGCCGTCGTATCTTTGCGGTTCCTTGTAGAACTCATTTCGACTAAAATCTGTTCCGTCTGCTTTCTTGTTGTAATTTCTTACGTTGAGCTGACAAAATACCGGAAAATCAAAGTGTTGTTCTAAGAATTGAGAAGGAGTAACTTTGCGGATTCCCATGCCAATGAGGACTTCAATGGCACCTTTGGCTACCCGTCCGCCTCCTGTGAGGATTATTTTTACAGGAGGTAGTGTTACTCTAGAAAACTCGTTTTTCAGGTCTTCAATATCAAAGCAATCGTTCGCTCTTTTGAGCTCAAAAAGATTGTAACGTTTACCGTAGGTCAAGATGCCATTATAGGCACCGACTATTCCAGCCCATCTACCAAAGGCGATAATTCTGCTACCATTTTTCGCGGTTAATGTTTCATAGTCTATGAGTCGTATCTTCTTTTGCAGAATCTCCTGGAGCAAATCGCGATTGTACGCCTGTTTTTTGATTGTATGACTGAAGAAAAAATATGTTTTTTCCGTGATCAGTGAGGGAATTGGAACTTCTTTCACTCCGAAAATAACATCACAATCATCAAGGGTCTTAACAATTTTTATGCCAGAATCTTCGTAATCCTGATCAGAAAAACACCTGATATCACTTTGTTCGGCGACTATTTCGACATTCGGATATTTTTCCAGTACCTTTTGGGCATGTCCGGGTGGAAGTGCAACCCTTCTGTCAACTGGAACTTTTCCTTCTCTGATTAAACCTATTTTTGTTTTTTTCATGATGTCTCAAATTGGCATGATTTACTATTGGTAAAATTGTGGAAAAAGCCATTTTTGTAAAGTAGCACAAATCTATATACTTATTTCGAGTTTTCTTCGCCAGAAATACTTCTTCTACAGGTCATTTTTTTAATACCCTCGTTAGGGTAAAGGTCCTTGTTGTGGGTATTGGATGGGGTAGTACAGGTGGGAGTAAGGTTCACTTGTAATACCTGTGTTCTGGTAAAAATAACTTAAGCAACCAGTTGTTGTGCAAAGAGCTGGAGATGTTTTTTCTGCTCTTCTTCCAGTTTATCAGGACTGGTACATCTGGCTAGATAAATTTCCCCGGCTTTAATCGTCTTATGGGGATTCTGAAGTTTGTTAAAGGCTGTGAAAACGGGTTCTGCGTTGTCTTCGTAAGGACCAGAGCCGGTGATGAGCAGAGCCTGACGTTGCCCCTCGACCAGAGACGTATGGTCGGGTTTGTGATAATTTGTATAGAGTGAGTACGTGCGGTCGATGAATGTTTTTAATGGTCCCGCAAGAGCCCAAAAGTAGAGGGGAGAGGTAAAGATGACAAGGTCAGCGGCTATCATAGTTTGCAAAATGCCATTGGCATCATCTTTATGTATGCAGGAAAAACTACAGGGCTCTTGCTTACATTTCCCGCATGCAAGACATGCCTTGATATCTTTTTCAAAAAGAAAGATGGATTCAACCTCATGTCCCAGAGACTTGAGTTCAACCTCTACAATGTTTGCAGCTGTTGCGGTGTTTCCTCTTTTTCGAGCGCCTCCATGTAGTGTTAAAACCTTCATGATCTCTTCTCCTTTATTAACTGAATTTTGATAGGAATCATCGATATTGTGGGTAGGTTTATTATTTGGTTTTAAAGGTATTGTCAAATAAATCCTGTCTAATGCAGATAGGCAAAGGCAATTATTGACCGTATTCGTATAGGTAAATCGTATTTGATTAAAAGGATAAATCTATTATTCTGGGTGTTACGTGTTTCTTGAATTGCTTCGCTCTTGCCGGGGGAAATTGTATGATTTTCTATTTACACATTGCACACTCGCTGGATCGACAGTTGCAAAAAAACAGCACATCCTTGACTAAGTCGGACCTGGCGGTGCTCAAATGCAGGCAGCTTCTATGTGATATCAGAGAGTATGGCCTGCGCCATGAGCAGGTACTGAATAAGCGTACCCGAAAAGGGGAAAAGCGGCTAAAGAACTGTGTTAAATATGACATGGGTGCTGGTTGGAGGTTGGTGACGGTTATGAACAATAATCATCTATTCCTGACCTTTTTAGGGAGCCACGACGGGACAGACCAGTGGTTTAGTCGTCACAAGGGGGAAGATTTTCTGCCGGAAAACCATAATTACAGTTGCAGGCGGATACGTATTACAGATCGTATAGGGAGGGTGGTTGTGCTTGGTGGGGGAGAGCTGAGCGAAGCCGATGTCTATGAGGCTGAGTTAGAGGCGAAGTTGGATGAAGTCACCCTACTCTCTATCTTCCGGGGATTGAGCTGAAATTAACTTGTAATAGTTGGCGGCATGCTAGCTTGAGCCAGTGAAAAATATGATTTTTATGGCCATTTCGGCAAAACGCCCATGGGAAATTTTGGACAGCAATTTCCCATGGGCGTTGAAGGTCCGTAGACGGATTAAAAATGGTGCAGTTGAACTATCAAACTTTAAAACTTGCTACAATATCATTGAGTTCGGTTGAGCTGTTAAGCATTTTTTGAGCATTGTCTTTGACGTTACTACTGTTATCTGAAATGTTTTGTGAGGCAGTGGAAACTTCGGCGATATCCTTTGTAATATCGGATGCGACCGTTGAACTTTGGCTCACGTTTTCATTCACTTCTTGTATACCTTGGCTGACCTGGGAGATATTTTCCGCTATTTCCCGTGTTGTGGCTGTCTGCTCTTCAACGGCTGTTGCAATGGAACCAACGATTTCATTTACTCCGGTGATCACTTCAGTGATCTGGTCAATACCAGCACCCGATACCTTAGTTGTGTCTTGCACGTCTTCAATGAGGGTTTTAATGTCTAGAGTTGCAGCCGCTGTTTGTTTGGCCAACTCTTTGATCTCGTTGGCAACAACAGCAAAACCTTTTCCAGCATCTCCGGCTCTTGCCGCTTCAATAGTTGCATTGAGTGCTAGCAGATTGGTTTGCTCTGAGATTTCTGTGATTGTCTCTGTGACCTTACCAATCTTATCTGCTGCCTGACCAAGTTCTGCCATATGCTTGGAAGTCGTTTCCGCCTGTTTTACGGCATCGTGGGATATTCCCCTCGCCTTTTCTGCATTTTCTGCAATTTCATTTATAGTTGCACTCATCTCTTCTGCTGCCGAGGCGACCATGTTTGTGTTGGTTGCGGATTGCTCCATAGCTGCTGCGACATTTTCAAGATTTGTACTCATCTCTTCCGAGGCGGTGGCTACGTTTGTAGCTCGAGATAGTGTATCGTCTGAGTTCTGTAACAGGTTGTCGGAGATAGTGGTAAGGAGGTTAGAGCTGGTGGCGACATCTGATGAATTTACTCCAATTTGTTTGATAATATGCTGGAGTTTTTCAATGAAATGATTAAACCATTGGGCCAGGTCACCAAGTTCGTCTTCAGATACGACTTCAAGCCGCTTGGTTAAGTCCCCTTCACCCTGGGCGATGTCCTTGAGCATGGCCGCAGCGTTTGCTATTGGTCTTGTAATGCTGTTGGCGAGGAATAACCCCAAAAAGCAGAATATTGCCACCAGTATGGCACTAACAATAAAAAGTATTTTTGTTAGTGATGCCACCTTTTCCATAACCTCTGATTTAGCTATCAGACCAATAAATTTATAACCTAAAGTTGGGGAACTGTGAACTACCGCCAGAAATGTTTCTCCCCCTAACTGCACTTCGAGAGATCCGTTTTGAATTGCATTGAGACTGGTATAGGCGGGGATACCGAGTTTCCCCATGTTTTTGAAACTAGATTGAGGCATATCAGGATTGGCAAGGATCGTGCCGTCTTGTTGGGCGAGAATAACAAAGCCGGTTTTGCCGATTGTGGCTTTATCGATGATGTCCGTCATAACCTTTAAGGACACATCAATTCCAGCGACGCCAACAAACTGTCCATTCTCGTCTTTTATAGGTGCCACAACAGCCAGAACTGCTGTTTGTGTAGAAATTGTCATATAGGCTGGGGTCATAAAGAGTTGGCCAGACCTTTTTACATCTGAGTACCAGTCACGTGTTCTGGGATCAAATCTAGCAGGCATGGCACTCGGTGCCGAAGACCCATAGCCACCGAATTTTGTTCCCAGATAAACTTCAAGGTATGAGTCGTCTGAGTCATGGACAACCCTTAAAAAATTGTGCATCTCAACTGCGTAGGGGCTAGCATCTTCAGGTCTTATCAGTTGTTTACGCGTGGTTTTCAAAAAACTAGGGATGGTATCGTCAACTTTTCGGATTGTAGATGCTTTGGTAATTATTTTGACTGTATTCTTGACTCCGTCAATATAGAAGGTGAAACCTTTGTCTATCTGCTGAAGTTCCTGCTTTGTCGTGGATATAAATGACTCTAGGGCGTCATTTTTGATGTTATGTAACAAAAATGAGGAGAGAATGACAATAGGTATCAGGGAGGTGCCAGCAAATGCTGCGATGAGTTTTTTCTTAATTGTGAGTGCTTTCATTACAGTCCTTGAATTGTGAATAAAAAATGAAGATTAATATAATTATTTTGAGTTCTTTAGCAGAAGGATAGGGGAGTGAGATAGAGAAATCAAGGTAAATACGTTTGCTGGGGGGTGGAAGTAGTAATATAGGGAAGCGGGGTGACGCATTAGTAAAATAGCTGGCCAAAAAGAAAAGTTGCAGGATGCGATGGGAGGGTATTTTTTAATAAAACTGGATGTATAAGGTTGTTTAAGCCTTTACGGGTTCGAGGGGTATAGTGGAGGTTGGCAACAAACAATAGTATCTTTTGGCAAGGTCTTATTTACCATACTTGAAGTATCTGTATTTTGTCTCTCGGTTGCTATTTGTTATGGGACTACGGTAAGCTACTATTGTAATTTAAAAGAGGGGACTGTTGAATGTGCTTAAGAAACGACGTATTTGAAAAAACCTATACTGAGTATCTGACGAACCTTGCTCAGTTGAATTTAGTCGAGCGGGCAAGTAAGCTGCAATTAAATACATCAGGTTCAGCGGTTCTTGTCCCTTTACTCGGGACGGAGTACCAGGTTTCCGCAGCTGGAATTGTCGATTCGGCTGGACAGAGGGCAAGTTTTGAAGAATGCATTGTGATCTTTAAATACCTTCAGCTCTGTCCCTTAGATGTGTCCTCTGATACGGAATGGGTTACCTATCATTCTTTCAAAAATGCACAGCCGCTGCTGCACTATTTCGCGCGGGAGGTAACAACGCCAATTGAACACTGTTTTTCAAGGAAAATGGGGGTTCTTAAAGAGGTTTGTAAGGCGTTTGCAGGACTTGTTCGTTCTGATAATGCTGCATATGATTTTTCTGTAGAATTCAGTCTGTTGTCCCAAGTACCTCTTTTTCTAAGATTCAACGATGCCGATGAAGAATTTCCCGCCCAGGTCACAATTTTATTTAGAGAAAGCATCGGCCAGTATCTCGATATGGAGTCAGTGGCTATGTTAGGAGCGCTTTTTTCCAAGAGGTTGATAGCGCATGTAATTCCAACATAATCATGGAAATGAACGTTGTTTTTTTTACTATTTTGTAGAAAAGAGATAAAAAATTTGACCCAAGTCAAAGAAGGTCAGTCGTTTTTCGGATAAAGATATATTGAACAACACAAATAAAGGTGTGGGGATTTCCCTGTTACGATCCGCTTCCGTCCTGCGTACATTTGAACAGTCATTGAAATAAGGACAAATCAGGAAGTAAAAGGAGCGGTTACACGAGCTAAAAGGAGTAGTTATGTTCTGTTTTCAATGTCAGGAAGCGGCAAAAGGTACCGGATGTACAATCAAAGGTGTGTGTGGAAAACAGGAATCCACTGCTAATCTCCAGGATCTTCTCATCTATGATTTGAAGGGGATTGCTGTTTTAGCAAAAGGCCTAAAAGAAGCCGGTGCTTCGGTGGGAAAAGATGTAGGTCTGTTCCTCGCAGAAGGTCTATTCACCACCATTACCAATGCAAATTTTGACAACGTCAGCCTTGAAGGTTGGATCAAGCGTTCCCAGGCCATTAAGCTGGAATTGAAAAATCAGTTTGATACATTGCCTTCTGAGGCAGATAAGGTCTCTATTTTCGGAAAACTCATGCAGTTTTTAGGCATGGGCGAGACCAGCTCACCTTCGGATCAACTTGATGCCTCAGCTCTGTGGTTTGCGTCTGATCCTGCAACATATCAAGAAAAGGCCAAGACCGTTGGTGTATTGGCAACTGTAGATGAAGATGTTCGTTCTCTGCGTGAGTTACTTATTCTAGGCTTGAAAGGAATAGGCGCATATGCAGAACATGCCGCAGTACTCGGTGTTGAAAAAGATGAAATATATGACTTTGTTATTGAAGGTCTTGCCTCAACCACAGAAGAGCATACCGTTGATGAGATGGTCGCTTTGGTTCTAAAAGCTGGAGAGGTTGCGGTTACTACTATGGCAGCTCTTGATTCTGCCAACACCACCGCCTATGGAAATCCAGAGATTACAGAGGTGAACATCGGTGTAAGCGACAAGGCTGGTATCCTGATCAGTGGTCATGACCTTAAAGATCTTGAAGAACTCCTTGTTCAGCTTGAGGGTACGGGCGTTGACGTCTATACCCATGGAGAGATGTTGCCTGCAAACAGCTACCCTGCTTTTAAAAAGTACGAGAACCTGAAGGGGAACTATGGTGGCTCTTGGTGGCAGCAGAATAAAGATTTTGAGTCTTTTAATGGTCCCATTCTGATGACTACAAACTGTATTATCCCGATAAAGGAGAGTAACAGTTATAAAGGTCGTATTTATACCACCGGTATGGCTGGATACCCAGGTGTTACCCATATCGCTGACCGTATTGCTGGCAAGCCAAAGGATTTTTCAGCAATCATCGAGCAGGCAAAGACCTGCAAGCCTCCAGAAGAGCTTGAGACTGGTACTATCTTTGGTGGCTTCGCTCATAACCAGGTTTTGGCCATTGCGGATAAGGTTGTTGAGGCGGTGAAGTCCGGTGCTATTAAACGTTTTATTGTAATGGCGGGTTGTGACGGCAGACAAAAAGGCCGGGGATATTTTACAGAAGTTGCTGAGCAGTTACCTAAGGATGCAGTTATTTTGACCGCCGGTTGTGCAAAGTACAGATACAATAAGCTTAACCTTGGCGATATCGGTGGAATCCCACGGGTCCTTGATGCCGGCCAGTGTAACGATAGTTACTCTCTTGTTATCATTGCCCTTAAACTTAAAGAAGTTTTTGAGCTTGATGATATTAATGAGTTACCTATCTCCTTTGATATTGCATGGTATGAGCAAAAGGCAGTGACGGTACTCTTGGCGCTGTTGCATCTGGGTGTTAAGGGGATCCGTTTAGGACCCACCTTACCAGCTTTTATCTCACCAACTGTGTTGAATGTTCTTGTTGAAAAATTCGATATTAAGCCTACAGGAACCGCAAAAGAAGATGTGGCGGCTATGATGCAGGGAAAATAAAGTAGCATCGACTGGTAAAAGTTATAAGGGGCAACCGAGGAAATCGGTTGCCCCTTATCTGTTTTTTTGCGACGGAGCAGTTGCTCACGGCTTACGGTTAACTATGTTCAAAGAATAAAATTATTAACCCAGGTTAAAGGCGCGCTTTGTATTGAGTGTGATCGCTTCTGCAAGTCGTTCAGGTGTTATTTGTCTGAGTTTTGCGAGCACATGTAGTATTTCGATTAAGTATTGAGGCAGGTTGGGACCTCTTCCTTTACCTGCAACAACCATGTCAGGACTGTCGGTTTCCAGGAGGATTGCTTCTTCAGGTAGCAGGGCTGCCATCTTGCGTAGCTTTTTAGCTCTAGGGTAGGTTATTGCGCCTCCAATACCGATGGCAAAGCCAAGGTCTATATACTGTTTTGCCTGCTGAATGCTACCGTTAAAGGCGTGTACTGTTCCCCCTTTCGCAAGCTGCTTTTTTCGCAGGGTGGCCAGCACCTGATCGTGGGCCTTGCGCACGTGTAGAATAATTGGGAGGTTGGCGTTGTCGGCAATTGATAATTGTTCTTCAAATAGCATTATTTGCTCGGCTTCACGCTCTCTGCCATGATAAAAATCCAAGCCAATTTCCCCAATTGCCACCAGTAGGTTTTGTTGGCATAACTCTTCTAATTTGATGAGATCCTTCCTGTGATGATGTTCTAGAAAAAGAGGGTGCAGGCCAGCGCCACAGTAGATGCCGTTGTGCAAAGAGCCAAGCTGAAGCTGGGTATTCCATTGGGCTGCGATGACACCTGGAACTATAAATTTATCTACTCCAACAGCGTTAGCATCGGAGATAATTTTGGTTGTTTGTGATGCAAGAAGATCCGCATTGAGATGGCAGTGACTGTCTATCAATTTCATGGAATGTAATCTACTGCAAAAATTGGTACTCCGCCAAGAGTTAAAAAGACTTTTAATTATAACATTCTAAGCAAAGTTGGGGATTGGTATCGGATCGTTTGAGAACAGTTCACATCTGTTTTTACCGAGTTTTTTAGCGTGGTACATTGCAACATCAGCATTACGAATAAGTAAATCCGGATCATTACCGTGGCCGGGGGAGATAGAAATTCCAATGGTTACACTCACATTAAAAATGTGATTTTTCGTCTGAATACAATCAAGTACTGTTGTACATATCTTTTTCGCCACCGTCATGATCTCGTCTGTACCCTGGCTTTCTGGTAGGCCCATAACAAATTCATCTCCACCCCACCGGCAGAGAAGGTCGGATTTTCTGAGGCATGATTGTAAGGTTTTGCCAACGGCTATGAGCAGGGCATCTCCAGCATCGTGACCATGTTGATCATTTACCAATTTGAAATTGTCCATATCCAGAAAAAGAATGCCAACTTTATGCTTGTTACGTGTTGCCTGTTTGAGGGTTTGTAAGAGAAGATCATGGAAGAGTCTGCGGTTTGGTAGGCCGGTGAGGTCGTCGTGGTAGGCCATGAATTTGAGCTGTCTTTCTGTCTCATTCATGTCTGTAATATCGTGGAGAGAAATAACCGCACCACCGTTGTCGGATGAACTGTGGAAAATCGATTGACCGTTCACCCGTAGCGTATGTTGTCTGCCGTTTTGGCTTGTGACAATAATCTCATCATTTTCTATGGTTTCGCCAGAGAGGGCTTTTTGTAGCGGGTTATTTTGACCAATCAGGGGAGTTACTTGGTCGCTTGCAAACTGGACCAGTTGGTGAATATCTTTGCCGATTGGGTTGGTCTCTGTAAAATTATACAATGCGCGGGCAGCGCAGTTCATCAGGTCGATTTTTCCCTCTGAATTACAGGCCACAATAGCATCCTGAATGTTATCGAGGATTGCTTTCTGGAAGATCTGTTGTTGTTCTACCTGGAGTTGTGCTTTTTTAAGTGGAGTGATGTCCAGGAAATACCAGACTCTGCCAAGATATTTGCCATTGCTCTGTACAGGGTAGGTATGGCGGTAGAGTATACGGCCATCCTTAAGACGCATTTCATCTGTGCTTATCTTGGTTCGATTATTATAGAGTGCTTTAACTTTTGCTAAAAAATTATCTGCATCGAGTAATTTTACTTGAATAGACCTGAGACTGGCCTCTTCATCCCGGGCAGCTAAAACGGCTTTTGGCACACCCCAGATTTTGACGAATTCATTGTTAAATGAAATCATTTTCATCCTGTCGTTTACCATAAGGATGCCGCCAGGATTGTTCTGATACTGGGCCTCAAGGATAGCCGTGTACTGACACGTCTGACCACAGCCACACGCTCGGAAATCCTGCTGGTTGATAATAAAGAGACGGGTGTCATTCTTGCCTAGAGTTGCCTTTATGGTCACCAGTTTTGTCGAATGAGCTGAGGTCTGTAGAGTGGCAAAAAAGAGAGAGGGGATCTCGCCTGTTGCTGAAAAAAAATCGAGAAATTTGTCCATTTCATTTGGATGAATGAAATGGGTAAACAGTGGTTGGTCGAGGGGGACCTGCTTCCACCCCAAAATCTTGTTAGCCTGGTTATTACTGAGTAGTATTTGTGTGTTAGAGGCAAGCTGTAGCACAGCTACCGGGAGGCTGTTGAAAATATCCATTATGGGTGTGTTGTGTAAGGGGGCATCAGAGGCTGTTGGCTGAATCAAATGTTATCTTATTTTTAACTATAAGAGGTGGTTTGAGTAACAATTGCTGTGTTCCTACATGATTGCGTTAGTACAATACACTTATTGGTAAGGATAATGCAATGTAATCATACATTAACAATGTGAGAAAAAGAACAATTCAGTCGCAAGCGCAATCTAGCTTTCGTCCCAGAGGTTGTTGACGGTATAGGGAGAGCCTGGGGGCGCGAAAAATGAGCCATCGAGAAAGCGATGGCCGAGGTCAATTTGACAGAGGTCCATCATTTCATTGGTACTGATTGTAATATGTTGAGCCTGAAAATTTTCCATAAGCCTTGCGTGGTGAATTGACTTTGGTATGACAATTGTCTGTCGCGTGAGGGCCCAGGCAATGAGGATCTGAGCGGGGGTTGCCTGCTTTTTTAGCGCCAAGTTCACTATTTTAGGATGGTTGAGGAGGGAAACTGTTGCTTTGAGGTCCTCCCTTTGGGGGGCTTTTCCTGAGCCAAGAGGGGAGTATGCTGTGAGTTGGATTGAGCTTTTCGCACAATATTTGATCATTTGAGGCTGTTGAAGAAAAGGATGCAACTCAATTTGATTGGTGTAGGGTTTCTGGGAACCATTTTCTTCTAGCTCGATGAGACGTCGGGTATTGAAATTGCAAACACCGATATGCCTGCAGAGCCCCTTTTTGACCATTTTTTCCATGGCTCGCCAGGTTTCAATTATCGGTAGATCCGCTGCTGCAATGAATTGCTCAGGTCGTTTGGGAAAGGTGATATCGGCTTTGAAACTTACTGGCCAGTGGATGAGATAGAGGTCGAGGTGGTCGAGTTGCAGGTTTTTCAGTGTCCGTTCCAGAGCCGGGCGAACATGTTTTGCTGCGTGGGCATTATTCCACAATTTTGATGAAATCCACAGTTGCTCACGGCGAACTGTACCGGTGCTGATGGCTGCGCTGAGGGCGGTACCAATCTCTTTTTCATTGTTGTAGATCGAGGCACAGTCGAAATGGCGGTAGCCTATGTCAAGGGCCGCGGTAATGGCGGCCCCTACCTCGCCTCTTTTTGACTTCCAGGTCCCAAGTCCGAGCCTTGGGATTGTCGCTAAACCATCTATTGGAGTATGCGTCATAATCGTTTATTACCTAACTTTTGCCACCTATCTGGTGGCTTTTCTCTATTGTTTATATCAGTCCCTATAACAGTTCATCGCTACTTTAGCTTCGTTCAATGGCTGAATTAAAGTATACGAGTTCCCGGGCAGCCCACAATGGACGTAGGTGGAGTGGTGTCAAGCAGTGGAGGGGGGGATTGGGCGTATTTTTGTTTATTGTTTGCTGAAATAGGCTTTACCCCCGTTTTTCAATAGGTTTTTGGATGGTAACAGGCCACCATACAACCACCTTTTTTCACGAGTTCTGGAGCCGTGTATTTACATTCTTCTGTCATCGAAGGACAGCGTGGATGGAAGGTACAGCCGGATGGTGGAGATATGGGTGAAGGAAGCTCGCCTCTGAGGACAATCCTTTCTTTGCTTCTAAAGGGGTCTGCAACTGGGGTGGCAGACAAAAGAGCTCTGGTGTAAGGGTGGTGTGGTTTACTGAAAACTTCCTCCCTGCTGCCTGTTTCTACAGGTTTTCCGAGGTACATGACCATCACTTCATCTGCGATATGTTTTACCACTGAGAGATCGTGGCTGATGAACATATAGGCGAGATCGAAGCGTTGTTGCAGCTGGGTGAGCAGATTGAGAATCTGTGCCTGGATCGACACGTCAAGTGCCGAAACAGGTTCATCCAGCACAACAATCTGTGGGTTAAGCATGAGCGCTCTCGCAACCGCAATTCTTTGTCTCTGGCCGCCTGAAAACATGTGAGGGTATCGGTTATAATGCTCCGGTCTGAGGCCCACTAGGCCGAGCATCTTTTGCGCGGCCTCCCTCCGTTCTCCTTTTTTCATAGGGGTGTTGACGAGAAGTGGCTCTTCTAGAGAGTTGCCAATCTTCTGTCTTGGATTTAGTGAACCATAAGGATCTTGAAAGACGATTTGCACCTTTTTATGTAAGTTACAGCGAACAGCTGCACTGGCATTTGTCACATTTTCACTGCCAATGTTGAGTTGGCCAGCTGTTGGTGGCTCGATCATGGTGACCAGACGAGCCATGGTGGATTTTCCACAGCCGGATTCTCCAACGATGGCAAGGGTGCTACCTTTTTTAAGCTTGAAACTTGCACCATCGAGTGCCTTGAGAACTGCGGGTTTTTTAAAGGCTCCACGGTCTATCTGATAGTAGCGCTTGAGGCCCACTGCTTCTAATATAACTTCACCACTCATGGGTTCACCTCTTCGGGGTAGTTTGTAGGTTTTCCATCTACAATCGGGTAGTGACATAAGGCTTTGCCCAGTTCTTCGCTTGCCGCAGTGGGTGGAATAGTATGACACTTAGTGGTTGCGTAATCACAGCGGGGTGAGAAGAGGCAGCCTTTGGGTTTGTCAAACTGTCCAGGAACGACGCCCGCAATTGATGGTAAAATCTTAGAATTAGACCGCTCAGGAAGTGAGTTTAGTAGGGCCTGGGTATAGGGATGGTGTGGGTTTGAGAAGAGACCTTTCACCTGTTGTTTTTCTACCTGCTGCCCAGCATACTGTACTGCGACCCGTTCTGCTGTTTCTGCCACAACCCCCATATCGTGGGTGATGAGAACCAGAGACATACCTTGTTTTTTTTGTAGATTTAACAAGAGTTCGAGGATCTGCGCCTGGATGGTAACATCAAGGGCCGTTGTTGGTTCATCTGCAATGAGAAGCTCAGGGTTACAGGAAATAGCCATGGCAATCATGACTCTCTGATTCATCCCCCCTGAGAGCTGATGGGGAAAAGCCGTTAGCCTTTTTCGTGGCTCGGGAATCCCAACTAATTCGAGGAGTTCGATGGCCCGCTTTTTTCTTTCTGCCCGATTCATACCGAGATGGATCTTGAGAGTTTCCGTAAGCTGAAACCCGATAGTAAAACATGGGTTGAGGCTGGTCATGGGCTCCTGGAAAATCATCGCCATTTTTGAACCGATGATTTTTCTTAGCTCGGACTTAGATATAGTTTTAAGGTCCTGGTTGTTAAATGCTAGTCTGTCGGCGGTAACGGTTGCCGTCCATGGAAGAAGGCCCATGAGCGCAAGCATTGCAACTGATTTTCCAGAGCCCGATTCGCCAACGACAGACACAATTTCACCCGGTTCAATATGGAGTGAGACCTTGTCTACCGCAGTAAATTGACCGCCTGCTGTTTGAAAGGAAACGGTGAGATTTTCAATTTCAAGTAATGGCATGGTCAGTTATCAGCGTTTAAGTTTTGGATCTAAGGCATCCCGTAGCCCATCACCCATAAGGTTGATGGCAAGAACAGTTGTGAGGATTGCGACACCTGGGAAGGTGACAACCCACCAGGCTCTCAGAATAAATTCTCTTGATTCCGCCAGCATTGTGCCCCATTCAGGGGTCGGAGGTTGCGCCCCCATTCCTAGGAAACCAAGGGCTGCCGCATCAAGGATCGCTGTAGAAAAACTGAGAGCAGCCTGGACAATGAGCGGTGCCATGCAATTGGGTAGAATGGTGATAAACATAAGGCGTAGGGTCTTGACACCTATCACCCGGGCAGCTGTCACGTAATCCTTGGTCATCTCAGAGAGTACAGCCGCACGGGTAAGACGTACGTAGTGGGGCTGTTGGACGATGGCAATGGCAATCATAGCATTAATGAGGCTTGGCCCAAGAATGGCCACGAGAACCAGTGCGAGGAGCAGGCTAGGAAATGCCAGAACAACATCCATTATTCTCATAATAAAGGTATCTATTTTGCCTCGGAAAAATCCGGCAATAAGACCTAACATTACTCCGACTACCAGGGATACAGAGACAACGATGCAGCCGATAAAAAGCGAGTATCGTGAGCCATAGATGAGCCGTGAAAGCATATCCCGGCCAATGGCATCGGTTCCTAATGGAAATCTGAATCCGCCTCCCGGTTGCCAAAACGGCGGTTGCAAGAGTGCGTCTCGGTACTGATGGTTAGGGGCGTGGGGAGCTATGACGTCTGCCAAAATTGCGATAAGCACGATAGCTATAAAAAAGAAAAGGCCAATTACAGCACCGCGATTTTCACTAAAATAGGCCCAAAATTCACTTAGAACCGACCGTAAGCCACCGGGTCGGTCATCTACTCTTTCTTCTATGGTTATTTCTGTCATTATGAGTCCGTATGACGAATTTGGGGGTTAATTATACCGTAAAGCAGGTCCACAGCAAGGTTGACGAGCATAACGATGGCGGCAATGAGAAGCAGGCCTCCTTGGACGGCAGAGTAGTCTCTTCTAAAGATTGACTCAACCATCCATTTGCCGATACCTGGCCAGGAAAAAATGGTCTCCGTTAAGATTGCACCGGCAAAGAGGACACCGACTTGAAGACCAATAACAGTAATCACCGGAATCATGGCATTACGCAGGGCGTGTAAACCAATAACCCTTTGTGGGCCAAGACCTTTGGCTCTTGCGGTACGAACATAATCTTCGCTGAGCACTTCGAGCATTGCAGATCGGGTTTGTCTGGCGATGACGGCAAGTGGAATGGTAGCGAGAACAATTGTTGGAAGTATTAAATGGGACAGTGCTGATTGGAAGGCCCCTTCTTGTCCGGAGAGCAGGCTGTCAATGAGCATAAATCCAGTGACCGGCTCAAAGTAATAGAGCAGAGATATACGTCCGGAAACAGGGGTCCAGCCCAGGGTGCCTGAAAAAAATATAATCAGCAGAAGGCCCCACCAGAATATTGGCATTGAATAGCCCGCGAGGGCGGTGGTCATTACGGTATGGTCAATTGCTGTACCTCGTTTGGTTGCAGCAATCATACCGGCTGGTAGTCCCAAAAGGATAGCAAGTAACATGGCACAAATAGACAGTTCCATGGTTGCTGGGAAGAGGGTTGCAAACTCTTCGAGCACCGGTCTTTTGGTGATAATGGAGGTGCCAAAATCACCATGAGCCAGGTCTGCCAAATAGTAGCCGTATTGAACAAGGATAGGTTTATCAAATCCCATTTCCGCCATGAGAACGGCATGCCGTTCATCACTGATTCCACGTTCCCCGGCCATCAGCAAAACGGGATCTCCGGGGAGAAGGCGGATGAAGATAAAGGCGACGAGGGTGACACCGAAAAAAGTTGGAATTGTAACAGCCAGTTTTTTAAATAAATAAAGAAACATGTATGAGTTCTCAGGGAAAGATTTTAGCAAGAAAAAGGCCGGGTAATGGATACCCGGCCTCTCGTAGGGCTAAGAATCCTACTTCAGGTCAACACCATAAAAGATATTGCCACCGAAGGGATCGATACGGAAATCAATCACTTCTTTTCGTACAGGCTGGTAGACTACAGAGTGGGCGATGGTTGCCCATGGAGCCTGAGCTTTGAAGATGACTTGAGCTTCTTTGTAGAGCTTAGTTCGCTCTGCAGGGTCAGCGACAATCTTAGCTTTTTGAATGAGATCTTCAAATGGCTGGTAACACCACTGGGATCGGTTTGCCGAGCCAACACCATCGCAGCCAAGGATAACGGCGAGGAAGTTGTCTGGATCGCCATTATCGCCGGTCCAGCCAAGGAGAACCGCACCATCACGATTCAGATCTTTGGAGCGTTTGAGGTACTCACCCCATTCGTAGGAAACGATCTCGACTTTTACCCCAACTTCAGCAAAGTCAGCCTGGAGCATTTCAGCCATGCGTCGTGCATTGGGGTTGTAAGGACGTTGTACGGGCATAGCCCAGATTTTCATCTCCAGATCTGTAACACCTAATTTTTCAAGGGCTTTCTTGGATGCTACAGGATCATAAGGGTCATCTACAACAGCATCATTGTAGGACCAGATAGTTGGTGGAATTGGATTTTTTGCGACGGTTCCTGCTCCCTGGAATATCGCCTTGATAATTGATTCCTTGTTGATAGCCATGTTCAAGGCTTTACGTACCTTGGGGTTGTCAAAAGGAGGAATCCTTGTGTTATAGGCGAGGAAGCCAACGTTCAAACCTTCTTTCTTCAGCAGGTTGATGTCAGGATCTTGTTTCATTGCTTCAAGATCGGCCGGGTTAGGATAAGGCATTACGTGACATTCGCCGGCTTTAAGTTTCTGATAACGAACAGAGGCGTCAGGGGTTATGGCAAAAATAAGATTATCGAGGGGGGCTTTACCCTCCCAGTAATCAGGAAAGGCCTTGTAACGGATGACGGCATCTTTTTGATACATAACCAGTTGAAAAGGTCCGGTTCCAACGGGCTCGAAGTCGATGACTTCGGGGGTGCCGGCCTTCATCATATTGTCGGCATATTCCGCCGAAAAGATGACGGCAAAATCCATTCCGAGATTGGCAATCATTGGTGCTTCGGGACGGTTGAGAATGAATTTTACCGTATAGTCATCAACTTTGACGATGTCTTTGATGAGGGTCTGCATTGACATGCTGTTAAAGTACTCATAATTGCCACCGCTAATTTTATGAAATGGGTGGTTGGGATCAAATTGGCGCATGAAACTGAAGAGAACATCATCCGCGTTGAAATCACGGGTGGGAGTGAATTTTTTGGTGGTGTGAAATTTTACGCCTTTACGGAGATGGAAGGTGTATTCTTTGCCATCTGGTGAGAGATCCCAGCTTTCTGCAAGGGCAGGCATAATCTTAGTGGTTCCTCGTTCAAACTTAACAAGTCCATTGAAAACCTGGCGTGAGGATGCATCGAAAGTGGTACCGGCTGTGTAAAGTGCGGGGTTGAATCCCTCGGGGCTGCCTTCGGAGCAGAACACCAGAGTTTTTCCAGCAGCACCTGCATTCATAGAGGCCAAAAGTAAGGTGGCACCGCAGAACGCTGCAATCAGATTCTTTGTTTTACGCATAAATGTAATCTCCTTGTTGTTTAGTATCAGATCACCCCGGCTACAGTGGGGTGACTTTAAACGAGCAATTGTAGGCGAAATACGTTTTTTGGTAGGAAACAGTACGCATACTAGACTTTTATAAAACAATAGTAAAATACAATTAATGTTTTTGGGTCAGATTGGATTTATATTGTAACTATTCAGTTAGGGTTTTGACGTATGCAAGTGCTTTATCGACCATTATGCTGTCGTAGTTGGAGTGGTATTAAAGAGTGCTTTGTTACTTTATTCTGACCATTGTGAATAGGGATATGAGACCAGGCTTGCGTTGTAATATTTTGGGTCTCCGGTCACTTCCTCGCCAATCCATGTGGGGATTTCAAAGGTTTGATCTACGGCGTCTAACTCAATTTCAGCGAAGATAAGACCAGCGTTTTCACCTTTAAATTCATCTACTTCCCAGATGAAACCGGCAAAGGGGATTTTGTATCTGGTTTTTTCAATAAGGGGTTTCAGGCAGAGTTTCTCCAGCATTTCTTGGGCATCGATATAGGGAATATCGTATTCGAACTCCAGTCTCTTGCCACCTTCATTGGGGCCCTTTACGGTGATAATCCCCCGCTCTCCTATGGTTCGTATTCGAAGGCTGGGGCCTTTGCCTGAGCTGAGATACCCTTGGCAGTAGTCCTTGCCGCTGCCGAGTTTTCGCCAACTATCGTCTGTTATGAGGAATTTCTTTTCGATTTCAAGTCCCATGTGGATCTCCTGTGTGGCCGTTGTTGTAGCGTTTGTTGGCAAGTTCAATTGCCGAAAAATTAAGGGTAGCATGAACGGTTAAGACGGGGAAAAGTAATGCAATGGCAAAAATATTTATAATCGGAATCATGCTTATTACAGCTGGAAGGACACCGATTCGAAAACAAGGGATTCTGTGCCTGTAGAGCCAAGCAATTTTTCTTCTAAGCCCCCACCTGCGCCTTGATGCTGGATAGTCGACAAACATGAGCGCTGAATAATAGGTGTAGAGAATAAAGACGGTCACTTGACCAATGCCGGGGATGAAGTTGACGAAAAGGGCCACTATGGTGACGAGGATACCCAAAAAAGCAATTTTCAGGCCTTCAAGAATATCTATACATACCCCTGTAAAGCAAAACTTTGCATCCGGGTCAAAATCTTCTCCCGCATGGAGTTTTTCAGCTGAATGGCTGAGGAAGGCATAGCCGGGGGTTGTGAGGCTATAGGCGAGGAGAAAGGCCAGGTAAAAGGCAAGAATTTTAGAGACAAGATGGTACATCCAGCTTCCTGCGCTATATGCCTGGGTTGTTATCCAACCTATTATTGTTCCGGAGTCCGGGGGCGCTGTCATGAATTGCCCGCCCAGTTCATCCAAAAAATCGATGGCAAATTGATAGCCAATCCAGGTAAAAAGGATGGTGAGAAGGACAAGAAGGGAGCTCCAGGCCAAAAGTCTTTTGCGGCTGAGAATAAGCCATAGACTGCGGGAGAGAGGTTGCCATTTTGCCCGAGGGCCTGTGGGGAGACGGTGTTGCTTTTGCATCATATTTATTGGTATAACGATTGTATTATTTCGTAATTTAATTTTTTATATAAAAAAGTCAGGAGGCTCAGCAGTTTTGGTTAAGCCATTGCCTGTAGCTGTTCAGCGCAGCTTCAAATCCGTTCATTTTTCTTTTGAAGTATGTGGGTGTTACCTGCGAAGCCTACAATGGGCGTAGTTGGAATGTTGCTGGGTAATTTACCATATTTTTATTAAATATGTGATCATATGTGCCCAGAGTTGCTACTCTGTTGTTTATCACACCTTTTTGTCAATACAGATAGGTTTTTCCCCCATCTGTACAGGTTTTCTTTTCCCCCTTTTTATGTAGCCTAACTACCTTGAGATTATGAGTTTAACAGAAAAAAAACAGAATAAAACGGTCTATATTTGTCAGCAATGTTCGTACAAGAGTTTGAAATGGCTAGGACGTTGCCCCGATTGTGGGGAATGGGAAAGTTTGATTGAAGAGGTTCGTATACCCCCTGGCCGGAGTTCTGTCATCCCGGGAAAACCGGTGGCCTTACATCTTGCTCCTGATGGAGATGAGGAGCGAATGAAGACGGACATTGAAGAGCTGGACCGGGTTTTGGGTGGTGGTATTGTACCTGGATCTGTAGTTCTCATTGGTGGAGAACCGGGTATAGGTAAATCAACGCTCATTATGCATCTCCTTGAATCAATAGCCAAAAAAGGTAGAGATGTTCTCTACGTATCAGGAGAAGAATCAGCAAGACAGATCAAGATGCGGGCCAATCGACTGGGGGCAATTTATCCGGGAGAATTTTTGGCAACTGAAAATGGGGTGGAGCGGATCATTGCCATGGCAACCGAGATGCGACCAGCACTTCTGGCTGTCGACTCTATCCAGACCTTGACCTGTGCGGAAGTCTCTTCGTCTCCGGGGTCTGTCACCCAGGTACGGGAATCTGCCCATAAACTCCTTGGATTTGCGAAAAAAGAAAATATTCCTGTAATCCTAGTGGGGCATGTAACCAAGGATGGGGCGATAGCTGGTCCAAAGGTTTTGGAACATATGGTGGATACAGTTCTCTATTTTGAGGGAGATCGTAGCCACGCCTTTCGCATTCTGCGCACCGTTAAAAATCGTTTTGGTTCCACCAACGAAATTGGGGTGTTTGAGATGAAGGTGGAGGGGCTGGTCCAGGTGTCTAATCCGTCTGAAATATTTTTGGCTGAGCGTCCCCTTGATGAACCGGGGTCGGTGGTTCTCCCCAGCGTGGAGGGGACCCGGCCTATTTTGGTGGAAGTCCAGGCCCTCGTCAGTCCTACAAACTTGGGCACGGCTCGTCGAACCGCAATAGGAGCAGATCAACAACGACTGTCGCTTCTTTGTGCAGTTCTTGAAAAAAAGGCAGGCCTTGATCTGTATGGTCATGATGTTTTCCTCAATATTGCTGGCGGCTTGAGGATTGACGAACCGGCTTTGGACCTTGGAGTGGTCTGTGCTCTTGTGTCCAGCCTGCTGGAAAAAACCATCCCCTCAAACACCGTTGTCTGTGGTGAAGTAGGACTTGCAGGGGAAGTAAGAGCCGTGGGACAGATTGATGTGCGTGTGCATGAAGCCCAGAGGCTCGGGTTTTCCAAAATTATTTTGCCTAGTAGCAACTTGGAGAGGTTAAGTTGGAAGCCAACCATTGAGTTGGTTGGGATTGCAAATATGCATCAATTGATGGAAGTTGTATTTAAGTGAAAGTACTGGTAATATTATTGTTACTAGCAATTTTGCAACCGGCAGGTTTACAGGAAAGGTTGAGGTTGTTGGTACAGAAATATGTTTTAAAATCTCAACAACAATTCGCCTTCGGTGAAGTTGAGGGCTCCGAATGGTCGGTAACTATGAGGAAAATGTTGTTTTTCCGAAAAAGTGAATGGAGGAGATAACATGTCTGATTTGCATCAAGAGCATAACGAAGACCATGATGTCAATGTGAAGATCGCCATCTTTTTTGTTGTGGTACTCGCTGTTATCACATTTATAGGTTTGATCAATTAGTCCGCATTTCTCAGGAACATTGTTAATTATTCAGCAGTATTTCAACTTCGTCTATTGTGGTCTTAGTCAATAGACTCGTATGGTTAAAAATTTTAATTCAACGGTGTTGAAACACTGGGAAACCATTATTGGTGGTGATCTCATCCGCAGTCGAGAGTCAGCTGAGTGGCTATGAGTATCGTACTATTTTTAGGTTAGCGATTGAGAACATAAAATAACTCCTTACCTCTTGTTAAAGAGGCAAGACTTACAATTTTCACCGACGGTCAGGTATCGCTTACGTCCCGATTAGCGGGGTTAGTTTGGGTGAAAATAGAATCGTTGTTCTGGAAGATATTGAGGTAGGGTTTAGACAATGCACACAAATGGGCCAGAAAGAGAGGTTGTGATTTTGATGGCGGATATGGTCCAGTATTCGCAAATATCATCTGGGATGACACCTGAAGAAATCAGAGATTTTTTGGTAAGGTATCATAATCGCATAGATGAAATTATAGATTGTGAAGACAATTTCCCCGTCGATAGTGAATCGTCGGCGGGTGATGGTAGTCTCGTAATCTTTGATAAGCGTGAAGGAGAGGACCGGTCAGGGGTCTGCACAAGAGCAATTCATGCAGCACTGCAGATGGCTGAAGCCATTCAGGAGGGATCACTAGCCCCCACCCGGATGGGTATTTTACTCGGAGATATTACAGAGGCACGGATTGGTAAAAGAATGGCAAAGTTTGGTGCAAGTTTTGCCGTAGCCAACCGCCTCGAAGAGCTATGCGGTTATTTTGGTACGCCTCTTCTCATGGATCGTGAAGTTGCCAGGTATCAGCAGGGGTTTGATAAAGATATCGTTAATATTGCGAAGGTCAGCCTGACTAGTGTGTTACATCCGATGAATATTTTTACCATTTATAAGCCGGGTGTGCATTGCACCCCTGATACTGATCAGGAGAAGCTGCATATATTTATCACCATGAAGAATGAGGCAATGGAAAACTTCACCGGTAATCTCCAGTCGGGGATTGTACCGAATTTCCCCCTCGTTCGCGACGCTTTGCTGGCAGCTCAACATTATTTCCAGGGGTTTACAGGACGGAAAGATGTCGGTATTGAAAAAATTTTAGAGTACATCAGAGAAACACCATTTCCCGCAAGTGATTTTGATAGACGTGGCATGAAGTTGATGGAGAAAAAAAGGGATTCTTTAGGAGAGCGTCTTTTCCACCTGTCACAGGAACTCCTGAAAGCGATGAATCCTGAATTTTATCACGCACTCGTTGTTGAAACAGGCTGGGAAGAGTTCTTTAAATTAGAGTGGAAAAAGGCCGGAGAGGTTATTATCGAGATCGACAGTGTTCCCGATGGTATTTATTATCTCGACTCCGGAGTGGCTGAAACTTTTAATATGAACAATGAGTTGCTATCCACCATGGATGGAGGGATGATTTTTGGTGAGATGGCTTATTTTGGTAAGGAGAGGAGACGTACTGCAACGGTACGGGCAAAGACGGATGTTGTGTTAAGAAGAATCTCCACCAGTGATTTTGAAAAATTGCCAATTATTATCAAAATATTTGAACGTATTGCCATCGCCAGACGTGAGGGACTTGCTGGAGGATCAAAGCGGTGAAAGGATAAAGGGGTATCTCCTTTCGCCTCATTTAAATAAGGCGAAAAGAGAAGGTAAACCCATTGTTTCCCGTTTTGCAGGGCTTATTTATTTTGTTCCAAGCACGATATAGCTAGCATAGTTTCCGGAACGAACCCTGAGCAGAATCTTTCCTGACTCTCCCGTTTCACCTAAAGCCTTACCTAGATCCTTAGTTGTATATACAGGGATTCTATTTACTTCTTCCACCAGCTGACCGGGCTTCATCCCTGCTTTTGCGGCAGGGCTTCCCTGCTCTACATTACTGACAATGAGGCCACTGTTTACTTCGTATTCGAAGCGTTCTGCAATTTCTTTTGTCAGTTCCTGCAAGGTAAGGCCGTAGTCTTTCATCGCCTTTACGTCTTTGTTGCTTGTCTGGTTAGAAAAGTCGGATGGCTGTTGACCGATGGTGATTTGGATCTTCTTTTCCCTGCCGTCTCGGATGACCAGAAGGATGGTTTTGCTTGTGGGAGAAAGAAGGGCCACTCTGTTGCGGAGATCCGAAACGTCTTCAAGAACCTTTCCATCAATTTCTACGATAACATCACCCCGTTTCAGTCCGGCAGCACTGGCTGGGGAGGTTTGTTGCACCTCACTGACAAGGATACCACCGGCGTGTTTAAGCCCGAAGGAATCGGCAAGGTCTTTGTCTACGTTCTGGATCACAACACCAAGCCAGCCACGGGTTACTTTGCCGTGTTCTTGTAGCTGTTTTTCGATGGATTTTGCCATATTGATCGGAATGGCAAAGCCTATCCCCATATAGCCTCCGGTTTTTGAAAACAGAGCGGTGTTAATGCCTACAGCCTCACCGTGGGCATTGATGAGGGGGCCACCGCTGTTGCCCGGATTAATGGCAGCGTCTGTCTGAATAAAATTCTCATACTCGTTGAGACCAATACTGGATCTGCCGGTGGCACTGACAACGCCAACGGTTACAGTCTGGCTGAGGCCGAAAGGGTTGCCAATGGCTATAACCCATTCGGCAACCTCAAGTTGAGATGAATCACCAAGGGGGAGTACAGGTAGGTTGACGGCGTTATCAATTTTTATGAGCGCGATATCACTTTGAGGGTCAGTTCCCACGATAGTGGCGGTAAATTCTCTTTTATCCGAGAGAGTGACGTGGATGGCATCCGCTCCTTCAACGACGTGGTTGTTGGTGAGAATGAAGCCTTTTTTGTTGATAATAAATCCTGAGCCCTGCGCTCTTTGGACGAATTCCTGCTGTTTTGGCTGTTGTTGGTTGCGAAATTGAGGTCCAAAAAACTGATCAAAGAAAGGATGATTAAATACTTCATCTGAGCCGCGTCCACCGTGGGGGTTCCTCTTTGTAGTTTTTTCTACTTTAATATGAACCACCGCACGTTTCGCTTTTTTAACAACGTTTACGAATACTTTGGCCGGATTATACTGAATTTCTGTATCACCTGTCACATTGGATTTAGCAAAAACCTGACCTCCAGCCAGGGTAATGCAAAAGAAGATGACCGTGATTAAGCCGAGTAACGGTACGGTCAATTTCTGTCGGTTCATTGTATATTCTCCCATGAGTGACTCCTGTGGACCTCCATGAACAATTTCATAGCAGCAATCCCTCTGGAGCCGGTTTTCTCTTATACTTATGGGAAAAGGTAAACGCGAAGGGAAGAGCGTCAAGAAAGATTACTGAAATGTAATATTGTTATGGCCATGCTTTATGGTCAAAATTGTGAACTTGGCGTCGTCTGGAGCGATGGGTAATGCGGGCTTATCTATAGGGCGTTAAAAATAAAACAGCGCCCACTATGATAGATGGGCGCTGTGGAAAAAATGCAGAAGGTGTGGCTGGTTAGCTGCGAATCATATCTGCGATCTGGAAGGCTACTTCAAGGCTTTGTTCCGCATTAAGACGCGGGTCACAGGAGGTGAGGTAGTTACTCGCAAGCTCTTCGTCACCTATATTGTGGGCACCACCGGTACACTCTGTGACGTTGTTTCCTGTCATTTCAAGATGGATGCCACCGGGTATTGTACCTTCGGACCAATGGGTTTCAAAAAAGCAGGTGATTTCAGAGAGAATGTCGTTGAAGTTCCTGGTTTTATGCCCAGATTTCGCCGTATACGTGTTGGCATGCATAGGGTCGCAGTTCCAGACAATGTTGTGGCCCTCTCTCTTCATTTCTCTTAAAAGTGGTGGGAGAACCTTTTCCACTTTTTTCATGCCCAGGCGGGTGATGATAGTAAGGCGACCCGCTTCGTTTTCAGGGTTGAGTTTTTCGATCAGTTTTTTTACATTATCCATATCGTAGGTCGGTCCTAATTTCAATCCAATTGGATTGTGGACTCCACGAAGGAATTCGACATGGGCACCATCAATTTGCCTTGTACGCTCCCCAATCCATAACATATGGGCAGAACAGTCATACCATTTACCGGTGATGTGATCTTGACGGGTTAATGCCTCTTCATATTGGAGGAGTAGGGCTTCGTGGGAGGTGAACAGTTGGGTCTGGTTGATCAGTGGGTTGTCTGAGGAGATACCAATAGTTTCCATAAAACGGATGGCTTGGCTGATCTGTTTACCCAGTCGCTCATAGCTTCGTCCCAGGGGCGAGTTTGCTACAAACTCCTGGTTCCATGCCTGTACCCGCTGCAGTGAACCAAAACCACCCCTAGTGAACGCTCGGAGCAGGTTTAGAGTAGAAGCGGCCATATTGTAGCCCTTCAGCATGTACTTGGGATTCGGGGCCCGTGATTCAGGTGTAAATTCTGCACCGTTAACCATGTCGCCGCGATATGATGGGAGTTCGACGCCATCAATAGTTTCAAAATCTGATGAGCGAGGCTTGGCAAACTGCCCAGCAATGCGGCCTACTTTGATGACGGGTTTTCCACCGGCATAGGTGAGAACAACCGCCATTTGCAGGAGCACCTTGAGTGATTCCCTAATATTGGGTGCAGTGACTTGGGAAAAGTTTTCGGAACAATCCCCCCCCTGCAAAAGAAAAGCATCCCCAGTTACCGCTTTTGCCAGGAGAGCCTTTAGAGAGCGAATTTCTCCCGCAAAAACGAGTGGTGGGAGTGTGCTGAGGTTAGAAAGAACCTTATCCACAGCCTTTTGTTCTGGCCAGGTTGGTTGTTGTAGTGCTGTGAAATCTTTCCAGCTTGTTTTTGTCCAGTTGTCGGGTCCAGTAGACATAATAATCCCTTGAAATGTTGTCTCATAATTCTTGTAATCCGGGGGTAGCGCGAGTGGAAAGGCTCTTCCGGGATTGTCTCAGTAACAGCATCGTTCAACATCAAAGGCGTTGAGAATTCGCAATTCCCGCTTCTTCTTCTCGCCATCTAAGGGTCGGAGATAACACATGTTTTGAAGAATATTGCCGAGAGTTTCACGATCAGGAATTGAGTTTAACCCATATCCTGTAATCTTGCCAGTTCTAGTATCTAAAAGTTCGGCATCTCTGCCATTTGTGACGATTGCAAGGGGGATTTGGTGTTCAGGGGTGAGGACTCTGGCTGCGGCGATAGCAGAACGTTCTCGACTGACCAGTGAGCCGGGACCATAGCGAAGAATCATCGAACGTCGGCCGTTGTATGAAATGGTGAGTTCGATAGTTGAGGTGACAAAGGACTTTGAAAAGAGGGTTTCAATGGTGAGTCGTTGTTCTAGCTGGTCAGGCTCAAACTTCTTCTCTTCAACCATAACCCTGTATAGCTCCTGGCGGATGCGTTCGTCGTCTGTATCTGTGAGTTCTTCTCCGGTCAGGAAATCTCGAAGAGTACCGTAAATCAGGTGGTGGGGTTTAGGAATTCGCATTGTATCTTCTAAGTTTTTGTTTGGGTTGTTAATGACTCCTCTTTTATAAGCAAAATAACAATCACCGTTTCATTTTCAACCTTTGCAGTTATTTAGAGTTGGCCGGCTTTACAAACCGACATGAAGCTTATCCGCCTCCCATCCCGTGAATAATGCACTATTTAAACCGAAGAAAAGTACGGGGTAAAGATGGGTCGCATGGATATTGGTGCCAAACTATACACCAAGCAATAGCTAAAATTTTATTCCTTGAATGTTGATTTATTAACAGTATAAATAATCCATACTATAAGCTGACAACCAATTTAACATAGACGGCCAAGTGAAGAATAAGAAAATGTATAAAGGTTTATTTGT
Source organism: Desulfotalea sp. (assembly GCA_002733995.1). Lineage (GTDB taxonomy): Bacteria > Desulfobacterota > Desulfobulbia > Desulfobulbales > Desulfocapsaceae > Desulforhopalus_A. The sequence continues at coordinate 271,559 of NVXR01000003.1, forward strand.
AACCGATCTCGATGGAACCCTGCTCACAGATGAGAAGACGTTTAATCCAAAAGATCTAGCGGCTCTAAAAACACTCCGTGAAGAAGGGTTCCTTGTTGCCATAGCTACCGGGCGCTCAGCATATTCGTTTAACGGCCTCATTGAAAATCTTGAAATGCGGGGGGCGGAAAATCGTCTTGTTGTAGATTATGTAAGTTTTTCAACGGGTGCCGGGCTTATGGACTATGCGGATGGGTCTCTTCTGAGGAGTATCTCCCTCACAGAAGATGAGGTGTGTACTATTGTTAAATATCTTGAGGCGTCTTTGCTGGATTATATGATTCACAGGGCGGTGCCAGAGACTCATCACTTCCTCTATCGTCAACATGGCGAAGAAAATCCGGATTTCCTACGGCGTCTTGATATATACCGGGAGCATGCTACTTCCCTGCCGCCAGGCTGTGTTAATTGTCCAGGCAAGGCTACAGAGGTTCTTTGTATCGTTCCTGGAGATCGGGGCGATAGCGTTGCAGCGATGCTGCAAAAGGTGTTTCCCCAGTTTAGTGTGATTAGGGCAACGTCTCCTCTGGATGGGGAGTCCTGTTGGATTGAAATCTTTGCCCCAGCTGTTTCCAAGAGCAGTTCCATTGCCTGGTTGGCAGAGATGCTTGGAATTGCAAAGAAGAACATCTGTGCTGTGGGGAACGACTACAACGATGAAGATCTTCTTGGCTGGGCTGAGACGAGCTATCTCGTTAACAACAGCCCTGCACGTTTAAAGAATCTGTTTCCTGTCGTGACCTCAAATAATAATGGTGGGATAGATGAGGCCATCGGACGGTGGCTGAAAAAAATCTGAGTATCATCAATAGATACTCAGGTTTTCAGTTACTGCTATTCCAGCATCTGAGCAAGAGTTCCCTCGGGAATGCCGGGATCAATGCCCGCTGCCCTGTCAATTCGGGCAAGCGATGTCAGGTAAGAAAAAAAGATTGAAATAAGATCAGCCCGACTCGAAGTGAAGCCAAGCTGGGCGTCGTTGTATTCGAGCATATCCCCAAGTCCCGCCTGATATCTGCCTTCAGCAAGTTCAAGGTTTCGTTTTGCTAATTGTGTTGCAAGGACAGCGATGTCAATGGATTCAAATTTTTCGACTGCACGTAAGTGGTTGTCGGTGATATCCTTTATAATTGATAATTCAAGCTCATGCCTGGACGCCCCTAACTCAAGCATCTTCGCCTTTGCCTCTGCAACGTTACCCACGGTTTCAAAGCCAGAAAAAATCTCCCAGGTGAGTGTTGCTGCAACCTGCCATTGATCAGCTAGACTTTGAATGTCGGTTTCGTAGGTGTCATAGGTTCCGTTGGCGGTAAGTAGAGGCCAGTTTTCGGCCCGTGCTGTTTTCAAAGAGGCTTCAGCGGCATAGAAGAGTTGATCTACTTGTTGAAGACCAGGACGATGATCAGGGGCAATTGCAAGAAGTTCGCTCAGGGTGTAGGCAAGTGCAGGTACTGATTGAGTGAGGTCCGGTACGTCGGTTTTGTAATGTGTCGCAACGATGTAAGCACCGTTGTACGGTTGGATACCTATCACCTGCTCGAGTTGCACCCGGGCTGATTTAAGGTCGGCTCTTGCGCGCAGAAGTTCAAGCTTACTGTTGGCTAGTTCGAGTTCTGCGTTGGTAATATCAATCTGGGTACGAACTCCCGCCTGATAAAATTTCTGAGCACGGTAGAGATGCTTTTCGTAGCTCTCCTTTTTTTCGAGGGCGACCCCTATCAGATCCTTTTTTTCTAGGGTCTTGTAGTACGACTCTTTTACCAAGAGTATAACATCATGGAGGTACTGCTCAACGTTTGATCGAGCGGCTTCTCTGCTGAGTTGAGTCGATTTAATGGCTCCCGTGGTCTGGCCAAAATCATATATGAGCTGGGATGCACTAATCCCAGCAGTAACAACATTATCCTCATCCACCGGTGAGAGGCCTTCTATGTGAACACGTCCAAGTGAGCCGCCTAGTTGCAGGTGGGGCAGGTATCCGGATTGGGCTTGGGTAACCCGGCCTGTGGCCTGCATGTATTGCTGAGCAGCAATTTCAAGTTGGGGGTTATTTTTCAAGGCCAGGTGGATAAAATTCTGCAAATACAGTTGTTCTGCTGCAAAAACTGGCGAGGTGCTGAATAGCGACAGACAACACACGAGATAAAACGATTTAAAAAACATCAATATACTCCTCAAAGGGTGGTTGCAAATCCGCCTTGATTCTAAGGTGAGAGCAGTTCGCGTAATTTTATTGTGGTTGACTTTTAATGTTCGATAATATTAGTATTTATTACTATTTTCCTACCACAATGGTTAAGCAAGGTAAAGATCTCTTTAATTTCTCTTGAGAATAGGACTTTTGCCATCAAAATACAGCAGTTATTTTTTAGAGGGGTTATTACATGTTTTTTCGACGCACCATGGTACTGATCATCACTGGACTTTTTGTTTTGAGTGGTTGCAGTGGAGATAACAAAGAGCAGCAGAAAAAACCTCCTGTCCCCCCACCAATCCCTGTAAATGTCGTAACTGCGGTAAAGGAAAATGTTCCTATATGGATTCAATATACGGGAAAAACAGAAGCCAGCCAGAAGGTAGAGGTTCGTGCAAGGGTTGCGGGGAAACTTGAAGAGATTCTTTTTCATGAAGGTGATCACGTAAAAAAAGGCCAGAAACTGTTCGTTATAGAGAAGGCGGCCTATGAGGCTGTCGTAGCCCAGGCAAGGGCCCAAAAAGAGAGCGATGAAGCATCTCTGAAACTTGCGAAGGCTGATGTGGAAAGATACAGGCCGCTGGTAGCAGAAGGCCTTGCACCCCGTGTGACTCTTGAACAGAATGAGGCCAGGGTAGGGGAGCTGGATGCTGTAATTAAAGCTGATCAGGCGGTATTAGATGAGGCACTTCTCAACCTTAGTTACACAGACGTTGTTTCACCTATTGCTGGAAAAATAAGCAGAAAAAACATTGATGCAGGCAATATTGTTGGTTTTAGCGACAAGACTCTGTTGACCACAGTGATAGCAGATGATCCGATGCACGCCTATTTTAATCCCAATGAAGAGCAGTTTCAGCTCGTGCAACAGTATAAATCAAAAGAGAAGCTCGATGCCAGGGTGACAGTTCCCAGCAGGTTTAAAAAATTACTGGATCGAAGAATTTTTAAAGGTGTAGTAGATTTTAACGATAACCGAGTTGACCCAATGACCGGGACGATCACCATGCGTGCAACCGTTGCGAATCCAGAGAGTAAACTCTTTGAGGGAACCTTTGTCTATGTGGATCTGTTTGTAACAGATAAAGCGGAATTTTTGATGCTGAGCCCAGGGCTTATCCAAGAGGATCAGCGGGGAAGCTTTGTCTATATTGTTGATGAAAATGAAAAAGCCAAAAGAGTCGAGGTTAAGCGGGGATTTGAAACCCGTTACTATGCGGTTATAGAAACAGGGCTTGAGGGTGGAGAGCGGGTTATAGCCAGTGGTCTTGCCAAGATTCGTCCGGGCACCAAGGTTGCGGCAACCGATGTTACGGCCACCGAGGGTGTTATGGCGGTGCTGCAAAAAAATGAGATGATACCGGAAGAGGAGTAGGCTATGTTGTCGGTTTTCTTTATAAAACGTCCTATTGTTGCAATGGTCATGTCACTCCTTATTGTGATAGCGGGTGCCGTCTCTCTTTTTATTCTCCCTATCCAGGAATATCCTGAAGTTACCCCCCCTACCGTTGTAGTTACAGCGAACTATACCGGTGCAAATGCCTATACCGTCGAAGAGACGGTGACGAGACCCCTAGAAGACAAGATCAACGGTGTCCAGGGTATGATTTATATGCAGTCCTCGAGTTCAAGTTCAGGAGCAAGTAAGATCAACATCTACTTTGAACCGGGATATGACCTAGATATTGCAGCCGTTGATGTGCAAAACAAGGTTTCAATGGCTACTCCGCAACTGCCGGCAGAGGTGACTCAACAGGGTGTTGTTGTGGACAAGCAGTCTCCAACCATTGTCTGTTTCGTGACGATTACAGGTGGAGGGGAATACAGCGACAGCTTTTTGAGTAACTATGTAAATATTAATATCCTCGATGAATTACGCCGTGTACCTGGGGTTGGTAAGGCGGAGAATATGGGGGAGAAACGTTACGCTATGCGTATCTGGTTGGACCCCGATCGTATCCAGGCCCTAGGCCTTAGTCCAGCTGAAATCATCAGTGCGGTAAAGGCTCAAAACAGTCAGGCCGCTTTAGGTAAAGTAGGCGCTCCTCCCACCTTTGCAAACCAGCCATTAGAATTTGTTCTCACCGCTGAAAGTCGTCTTGAAAATGTGGAAGAATTTGAGAATATCGTGGTCAAATTTAAGGATGACGGCACCCTTGTCTATCTAAGGGATGTGGCAACGATTGAGTTGGGTGCTGAAAACTATGATTGGAACGCAATACTAAATAAAGAACCGGCGGCCCTTATAGGTATCTATCAACTTCCTGGCTCCAATGCGTTGGAAATCAAGAAACAAGTAGAGGCAGCAATGAAGAATCTGGAATCAAGATTTCCAGAGGGAGTCGAATTTCAAATACCCTACGACACCACCTTGTTTGTTGACATTGCGATACAAAATGTGGTGGAAAACCTCGCTGTTGCAGTCGCACTGGTGATACTCATTGTCTTCGTCTTTCTTGGCTCATGGCGGCCAACTATTATTGCTGCAGTAGCTATTCCTGTATCGTTGATCGGTACCTTTGCAATCTTGCTGGTAGCTGATTTTTCCATCAACTTTCTTACCCTTTTTGGGCTTATTCTCGCCATCGGCATTGTTGTGGATGATGTTATTCTGGTGGTTGAAAATGTGGAACGGATCATGGGCGAAGAGCCTGATCTGACCATTCCGCAAGTTGTAAAAAAATCCATGATTCAGTTAATTGGGCCAATTGTTGCGACCACTCTTGTGCTGGTAGCGGTCTTTGTCCCGGTTTCTCTTATGCCCGGTCTCACCGGAGCAATTTATCGACAATTTGCTCTTACTATCTGTTTTGCCGTACTCATCTCGTCTTTAAATGCAATGACCCTGTCTCCGGCCCTGTGTGCAATAGTTATCAAGCGTTTGCCCGCTGGTCAGGGCAAGTTCATCTTCTTTAAGCTTTTTGACAAATTATTTGATAAAATTACCACTATCTATATGGGAATTGTCCGTTTTCTTATAAAGATGCGTTGGTTTGTGGTTATCGCGTTTGTTGGTTTGTTCTGCGCTACCTATTATATTTTCATTATTACACCCACAGGTTTTGTTCCTGAAGAGGATAAGGGGTCTTTTCTGGTTATGTTCAACCTCAAGCCAGGGACTGCTCTTGGTAAAACCACAGAGGTAAGAAAAGACCTGGAAAACCTTATTCTGGATATACCAGGGATTTCGGATCTCATTATTATCGATGGCTTTAATATGCTCACCGGAACACTTGATTCCAGTGCAGGTACAGGTTTTGTGACCCTTGCACCGTGGGCGGAGAGGACAAGTCCAGAGCTTTCAATTGATGGTATTATCAGGGCGGTAAATGTCAGGGCTGCAGCGATTAGCGATGCGAATGTCGCAGCGTTTAATATGCCAGGCATACCGGGGCTTGGTACCGTGGGTGGTTTTGATTTTAGATTACAGGATTATTTGGCAGGTGATTTGAACACCTTTGTCGATTATAGCAATAAAATTATTGCCGCAGCTAATAAAGATGAAAGGATATCGGGGGCATACACAACTTACTCCCCCAATTACCCCATGATTCATCTGGATATTGACCGTAAAAAGGCGGCGGCCCTTGGGGTGAATGTTTCTGATGTTTTTAAGACCTTACAGGCGTATATGGGGTCAATATATGTCAATGATTTTACTAAGTACGGCAAGGTATTCCGGGTCTTTATCCAGGCGGATAAAAATTTCAGGAGCGAGCCCTCCGATATTGGTAGACTCTTTGTAAAAAATTACAAAGGTGACATGGTGCCCTTTGACTCTGTTGCCCAGATGACCAAGATCATTGGTCCAGCAGACCTCCCCCACTATAATATGTATCGTTCCATAACCATCAATGGTTCTGCGGCACCAGGGTATAGCTCGGGCCAGGCCATGGCGGCTATGGCAGAACTGGCAGAAGAGATACTTCCTGCGGATAAAAGCTACGGATTTGAGTGGTCGGGAATGTCCTACCAGGAAAAACTGGCTGGTAATACCAAGGTGTTGGTCTTCGCCTTTGCTCTTATAGTTGTTTATCTGGTTCTTGCCGCACAGTACGAGAGCTGGGTTTTACCTCTTATGATCTTACTCCCTGTACCTTTGGTGATGTTGGGAGCCCTTCTTGCCCAAAATATGGCAGGTTTAGATAACAATCTTTTTGCCCAGATTGGTCTGGTCCTGCTTATTGGCTTGTCATCCAAAAATGCAATTTTAATAGTGGAAGTCGCAAAGGAAAAAAGAGAGGAGGGGGTATCTATTATAGAGTCGGCTTTGGCGGCCTCTAAGCTTCGTTTTAGGGCAATTATGATGACTATCCTTTCCTTTATTTTCGGTGTAATACCTCTGGCTTTTGCAACAGGAGCAGGGGCTATGACCATGCGCTCTATTGGTGTGATTGTTTTAGGTGGGATGGTTGCAGCAACATTTATTAGCACAATGATGGTCCCCGTAGTATACGTTTTACTCGAAACGATGCGGGAGAAATTTGTTAGTGTTGAGGAAGAGGTTAGGAAAAGAAAAATGATTTAAACTTTGAGAGGAGAGGTGGAATGAAGCGTTTATCGGTGGGAAAAAAGTATGTGTCTGTTGTTGCTCTGGGAGCTGTTATGGCCTTTAGTGGAAGTGCATCTGCCGCAGCGACGGGTCCTGTGGCGGTTGCTCCTGCTGATACCGGTCAGGTTCTAGATATTGCACCTGCTTCTTCAGCCGTTCGGTTTACTCTTGGGGTGGGGGCTGGGTATTTGACCGGTGAATCCACCGAGATTGTATACTGGCCGGAGTTGAACAACCATAAGGCAAGCGAACTCACCTGGAATATTGATAATCTGTACATGATTGGTGTGAGTGGTGTGCTGGAGGTGGGAAGTCGACTGAGTTTTAATTTTGACGGCTGGTTTAAGGCCACCGATGGCGAAGGCAGCATGGACGATTATGACTGGTTGACTCCGGGGGCTGACTGGACCCACTG
>NVXR01000012.1 GCA_002733995.1 Desulfotalea sp.
GAATTTTGATGCCGAGGGTTCGACTTCAGTTGTACCTCCAATTTCTACATATAGCTGGGCCTTTGGTGATAACAGTACAGGTGGCGGAGCATCCGTTGACCATATTTATAACCAGGCCGGTGTCTATGTTGCGACATTAACGGTTGAGGATAAAAATGGCGTTTCTGAAGAAGTAGATATAACAATAACAGTTGTAAAACCGCCCCCTTCAGATCCTCCAGTTGCTGCAATGAGTGCGTCGGTTGTCTCGGGAGAGGCACCGTTGTCCGTGAGCTTTGATGCCGAGGGTTCGATTTCAGTTGTGCCTCCAATTTCTGCATATAGCTGGGACTTTGGTGATAACAATACAGGTGGCGGAGCATCCGTTGATCATGTTTATAACCAGCCCGGTGTCTATACAGCGGTGTTAACGGTTGAGGACACTAACGGTGTTTCGAAGGAAGTAAATATAACAATAACAGTTGTCGCAGTACCACTTCCCGATCCTCCGGTGGCGAGTCTTTCCGCCTCTGTTTCAACTGGTCCTGTGGCGTTGAACGTAACCTTTAGTGGTTCAAGGTCAACTGGTACTATTTCTGCATATAGTTGGGACTTTGGTGATAGTAGTAGTGGTTCAGGAGAATCTGTAAGCCATGTATATGACACGATTGGAAGCTATACTGTTATTCTTACGGTGGCTGACGCCGCGGGTCAGACATCCCGAAAAAGTGTTGTGATTACAGCCGTTGCAGGAGGGGCGAGTTACCCCTTTAGCTGGACAGCCAATGCGGAACCTGTAGAAGGGTATAGGCTCTATTATAAAAAAGGTGGGTCAGCAGGTCCTCCTTTTGATGGCACCGATGCCAGCGAAGGTGTTTCTCCAATCGATCTAGGTAAGGTGACGAGTTTCACCATTACTGGSCTTGCAGATAACACAACCTATCATTTTGCGCTGGCCGCTTACAACGGAAGTGAAGAGAGCGATTTAACCGATGTCATTACTGTTTTCCCMGAACTCACACCCCTTGCGGCAAATGTAAGCGTCAATAGTCAGACGGGTGAAGCRCCTTTAACTGTGAACTTTAATGGCTCMGSTTCCACCGGCTCCATTRCAAMATATTCATGGGTCTTTGGMGATGGGAGTGTTGGGGCAGATAGCGGTACGGGTAGCGGAGCATCAGTTAGCCATGTTTACAAGCAGCCAGGTGTTTATAGTGCGAGATTAACGGTTGAGGACAATACCGGTGTTTTAAAAGAAGTGAGTGTAACGATAACAGTTTCAGAACCACCCCCCTCCGATCCTCCTGTTGCTGCGATGAGTGCGTCGGTCGTTTTGGGAGAAGCACCGTTGTCCGTGAACTTTGATGCCGAGGGTTCGACTTCAGTTGTGCCTCCAATTTCTACATATAGCTGGGCCTTTGGTGATAACAGTACAGGTGGCGGAGCATCCGTTGATCATGTTTATAATCAGGCCGGTGTCTATACTGCGACATTAACGGTTGAAGACAAAAATGGCGTTTCTGAAGAAGTAGATATAACAATAACAGTTGTAAAACCGCCCCCTTCCGATCCTCCAGTTGCTGCGATGAGTGCGTCGGTCGTCTCGGGAGAGGCACCGTTGTCCGTGAACTTTGATGCCGAGGGCTCGACTTCAGTTGTGCCTCCAATTTCTGCATATAGCTGGGACTTTGGTGATAACAATACAGGTGGCGGAGCATCCGTTGATCATGTTTATAACCAGGCCGGTGTCTATACCGCGGTGTTAACGGTTGAGGATAAAAACGGTGTTTCGAAGGAAGTCAATATAACAATAACAGTTGTCGCAGTACCACTTCCCGATCCTCTGGTGGCAGGTCTTTCCGCATCTGTTTCTACTGGTCCTGTGGCGTTGAATGTGACCTTTAGTGGGTCTGGTTCAACTGGTGCTATTTCTGCATATAGTTGGGACTTTGGTGACAGTAGTAGTGGTTCAGGAGAATCTGTAAACCATGTATATGACACGGTTGGAAGCTATACTGTAATTCTTACGGTGGCAGGCACCGCGGGTGAGACATCCCAAGAAAGTGTTGTGATAACAGCTGTTGCAGGGGTGAGTTACCCCTTTAGCTGGACAGCCAATGCAGAGCCTGTGGAAGGTTATAGGCTCTATTATAAAAAAGGTGGGTCAGCAGGTCCTCCTTTTGATGGCACCGATGCCAGCGAAGGTGTTTCTCCAATCGACCTAGGTAAGGTGACGAGTTTCACCATTACTGGACTTGCAGATAACACCACCTATCATTTTGCGCTGGCCGCTTACAACGGAAGTGAGGAAAGCGATTTAACCGATGTCATTACTGTTTTCCCCGAACTGATGCCCCTTGCGGCAAACGTAATCGTCAACAGTCAGACGGGTCAAGCACCTCTAACTGTGAACTTTAATGGCTCAGGTTCCACCGGTTCCATCAGCTCGTATTCCTGGAATTTTGGTGATGGAAGTACGGCTACAGGTCCAGTGGTCAACCATAGTTATAGGTCAGTTGGCGAATACACGGCAACCTTAAATGTTGTTGATGCTGGTGGTTCATCTAGGAAGGATTCAATAGATATTAATGTTACTGCAACCACTCGTATGGATGCAATGCCACCAACGGCCATTGCTGAAGTAGATAGTTCTGAAGGATTTGTTTCTTTTGTCGCTGTTTTCAAAGGTGGGCGTTCAACATGTGCTGCTAATAATACGATTGTTGCCTATGAGTGGGACTTTGGAGATGGAAGTGAAAAACGATATGGAGCTACTGTAGAGCACTTTTTCAGCCAGGTGGGGACTTATTTGGTTGTGCTCAAGGTTACTGATAGTAGTGGTAACTCGGCTGAGACAATAGTCTCTGTCCGCGCCAACGCTCCTGTTGGCGGTGACAATACTGCCCCAATGGCTGTATTTACACAAACAGCAACAGTGGGGGCCGTATCATTCAGTGTTGAGTTTAATGCTTCGAGGTCTAGTGATTCTGATGGAGATACGCTCCGTTATAGTTGGACCTTTGGAGATGGTGCTGTCGCTTCTGGTGTTGTCGTTGAACACACCTATGCAAATACAGGAGTTTTTTCTGTACGGCTTATTGTTGAGGATGGTAGAGGTGCTGACTCTGAAGTCAGTCAGGAAATCGTTGTATTGACAGTAAGTGAGTATGAAACATATTTACGAGGTGAGAAGGTTAAAAAAGTCATTAACATCATAAATACATTTTTGTTGCTCGATGATTGAAATGCTAACAGACTGTAGGTGAACCAGTTGTGGGTGGGCTACTCTAGGAGATAATAGTGCCGCTTTTACCTGGCTCTGCTTCTGAGCAAAGCTCCAGTTTGAGAGTTTTTAGGATGTTATCAACTCAGAGTAGATGCAGGTCGTCGATGTAGAGGGTTCGTTTATTCTTCTGTTGTACGACAAAAATACCAAAGCATTGAATTTTATCTACGTTCATTGTTCGGTCTAGAGGTCCGTGGAGAATATCAACCATGGGAATGACTATTTCATTCCAGCCATGACTGAGGAGAGAACTCCCGTTAAAACGATTGGAGAAGCCCTGGGAATCACCACTGTGCAAATTATCATGGACTCTATAGTGTAGTTGAATAGCCTGGCCAGGATTAAAAACACTAAAAGCAAGGCCACTACGATTACTCCAATCCCTTGGGAAATGATGTAAAAATATGCCGCTATACTGTTCTGTGTTGAATTCAATTTTTCCAGAAGAGTTACCTCCTAGGTGTATCTGTGAATCAATGGTTAACCCTGCTCCCCCGTCCCATCGACTTAACTCCGTTATATGTTCAAACCCGGCTAGTAAGGGGAAGTCTGTGTGTGAATGGTATGTGTCAATGCTAATATTTAGTAGTGGAATCAGATTGAGACCAAGACAAAACAGAGCGATCACTCTAAGGAATACGCTTTGCATCCTGTCGATATTTTGACCAATTAGCCAGAGTAAGATAATAACTCCACCTGATATATCTTTAGCCAGGTCCATCCAGGAAAAGAAACGATCCGGCAGGCCAAGCTGGATCAATTCTGTTGTAAAGGCAATACACACCAAAATAAGTAGAGTGGCGGTGATTCGAAAGAACTTTGAGCGTTGTTGGGAGCACCAGTAGTGATCGAGTAGAAAAGCGAAAAGAGCAAAAAAGAAGAGATGGCCAAGGTTCCATAGTTCGGTCAAGAGGCGATGGGAGTAAAGATTGGGGCCGCCCAAAACAAATAGAGGTGAGGTGGTAAGCAGGGCTAAAAAACAAAGTTTGTAGGGGGACTTAAACATTGTAATCTCTATAAATGAAGTGATTTAACATCTTGGCGGCAACGATCGCAGGCCCTGTTAGCATAAAATGAAAAGCCTGTATGCATACTTGTTTTGCAACTCAACTTTTAAGTTTTACCCGAACCCGTTGAGCAAATCACCAATGAAAATACTGTGATGTACAACCGTAACGGCGGGAATGTTTCGTCGGTAACGACGGAGTCTATCTTTTTGTAACATCAGAAACAGTTTTGAGCACGACAGAGGTCACAATCTTCCCACCGAGGGTTTTATCTGGCAGGCCCCTAACCACAATTGCGTGGTTAGAAGCGCTTAGCCACTGGGGTATGGTTTCTGCAATTTCTGTAGGCTCAATTCTGTGGGGAGCGGATTAAGGCATATCGCTTTTCCGACTTTCAATGCAGCGTATGCTTATTTATCACTGTGTGGCGGTTGATTCACATGATCCTAAGGCAATTAAAGCTGTGGGATGTTGCTACAGGAAGTTGCTACCTCGTCCGTGGCCCATCGGTGGCCGTGCAGAGAGAGTAAAGATTATGGGACTTTTGCTGGTCGTTGGTCAGGTTGTGATGGCTCTTGTTTCAATCATGATTGATCGTTCCGTTGGCTTGTTGTTCTTTGCCTTCTGCTGTTTGGTTTATAGGGTGCTGGACTCCTGTAATTGTGTTTAAGTATTGAAATTTAATAGGTTTAGGAGAGGGAGTCTTGTATGTTGATTGACAAAAATGATACTTGTTTTTATACTATTCTCCTTAATTAAAAGCATTTGGTTGTGAGTGACGTTGCTGCTAGGCTTCGTTTCGTCCACACAGTCGTGGCTATTCGGTGGGAGTTTTGGCTTTTTACTAAAGGCTGAGTTGTGCAAGGCGGTTGTTGAAGCCTTGTTTTTTCTGCTCCCTAGCGCAACAACGATTGCTTGTTGTTAGAGAATGTTTCCGCTGAGCATATCGAGAAGTTCATAGAAGGCGATACGGCTTTCATGTGTATGTCTGGGCGATCGCTAACATAGCTTGAGCCGGGGTGTTGAACTGTGAAGAAGATGCTGAGTAAAATGAGCATCCAGAGGACTCTGCAGTGGCAGGGTTTGCAAAGGTTGAGTTATGAAGGTATGTAATTATTTGACCATTGATGTTGAAGATTATTTCCAGGTTTCAGCCTTTGGGGATATTATTTCCAGGGATGATTGGAATGCCTATCCTTCTCGTGTTGTCTCAAACACTCGAAAAATTCTAACATTCCTTGACTCACACAACATAAAGGCGACTTTTTTCGTTCTAGGATGGACGGCTAAAAAGCACCCTGACCTGGTGAGTGAAATCTCCCTCAAAGGACATGAAATAGCATGTCACAGTTATTATCACCAGCTGATTTACAATCTTACGCCCGATGAATTTCGAGAGGACACCCGACAGGCAAAAGATACTATAGAGCAAATAACTGGAAAAAAGGTATGTGGCTATCGGGCACCGAGCTATTCAATCACTAAAAAATCCCTATGGGCATTAGAGATTTTAGGCGAACTTGGTTTTGAATACGATTCAAGTGTTTTCCCTGTTTATCATGATAACTATGGTATTCCCGATGCCCCGCGATTTGAGTATAACTTGCCTAACCATGATATGAAAGAGTACCCCCTTTCCACGTCGCATATTATGGGATGTAAAATTCCTGTTGCCGGAGGCGGGTATTTTCGTCTCTTTCCTTATTGGTTTACCAAAATGGCTTTAAACAGAATTAATTCTAAAGAGAAGCGGCCATTTGTTTTTTATCTGCATCCTTGGGAGTTTGACCCCGGTCAGCCGAGAATGCAAAACGCCAAGCGGTTGTCTAAGTTCAGACATTACAATAATCTGGATAAAACCGCGGAGCGATTTACAATGCTATTGAATGATTTTGATTTTTGCCCTATCGGACAAAAATAATATGGGTAGATCCACATTAAATAATAAGATCACTACCATCTTCAGCCCATGCGCGGCCCATGGATTATTGGCTACAGGGCAACATTGTTCTGGTTGAATTGGTGGAAGATAGAGGCGAGTATTCTATGAGAAAAAAGGTGCATTGGGGTAGAGTACTGACCATTTTTATTGTGTTTGGTCTTACCTGGTATACCCTGCAGTTTACTTCTACCGTTTCACCGGTGCCGATTACCAAATCGCTATCCTCGTTTCCCCAGATTATTGGCAATTACAAATTGAGCAGCTCTTTTCAGTCTTCTGCAGGAGTGCTTGAATTGCTGGGGGTGGACGATTATATCCAATATAACTATGTCTCAGATGCAGGAGATAGCATCAACCTCTATGTTGGGTATTACCGCGCTGTTGGTGTCGAGGGCAGCTACCATTCACCCAAAAACTGTATTCCTGGTGGTGGTTGGGGCATTGATGACGTTAAGAATGTTAGACTTAACCAAGGTATAGAAGGCAATACAAAATCAACAGTTTCGGAGATGCTTATCCGCCATGGTGCAGAATACCAGGTTGTTCTCTATTGGTTTCAGAATCGAGGCCGCATTATCGCTTCCGAATATTGGGAGAAAGTCTATCTCGTTCTGGATGCCTTAGTTAAAGGCCGTCGGGACGGTGCGTTTGTGCGTATTATTTCCCCTGCCCCTAACTCGCAGATTGCTGAAACAGAAGCGAGGGTCACGGCTTTTGCTGAAAAGGTGATGCCACTGTTGGAAAATTACCTGCCGGGGGTGCATCGTGACAACAAACGATAGTAGATGGGGGCGTGGCGTGCTTGCAGCATTGCTGTTTGTAAGCGTGGCACTCCTGGTACTTTATATCCCTTTCCTGCAATCCCTGGTGGCGGATTGGGATACCAATGAGAATTACTCCCATGGTTACTTTATTCCGTTCATTTTTGCCTACATGATCTACTCTATCAAGGATACATTGGTAAAAAAACAGATTCAGCCAGTGAATAGTGGTTTAATTATCATTGTCTTTGGCCTTGTAGTTCTCATTGTTGGTAAGATTGGTGCCGAGTTTTTTCTCCAGCGCTTTTCTCTGATCATCGTTTTGCTCGGGATTGTGTTGTTTCTACTGGGGTGGGAATATCTTAAAGCCCTGAGTATACCGATTCTCTATCTTATTTTTATGATTCCCTTACCAGCAATCATCTGGAATAAAATAGCCTTTCCTCTGCAACTATTCGGTTCCTTACTCACGGAACATATTATCCGTTTTTTTGGGATACCAGTCTTCAGGCAAGGTAATATCCTCCATTTGTCCGAAACAACGCTGGAGGTGGTTGCAGCCTGTTCTGGATTACGCTCGCTCGTCACCATGTTTGCGCTGAGCAGTCTGCTTATCTGGATGTCAAGGTTGTCTACATTGGGGAAGTGGCTCCTCTTTTTTGCTGCGGCACCCACTGCTATTTGCGCGAATATCATTCGACTGACCGTTACTGCAATCCTGGCCTCGCATTATGGCTCTGAGGTGGCCCAGGGTTTCTTACATGATTTCTCCGGGGTTTTCACTTTTATTATTGGGCTATCAATGTTGTTGCTTGTTGCTAAAACTATTGAACGGAAATTCGCAGCTTAATTCTGCCAAAATGAAATGAAAGTACGATTAGCCACACTAAAAGATAAAAAATCATGGGACGATTATGTAGATAATTGTCCAGATGCCACCCCTTATTGTCGCTATGCGTGGAAAGAGGCGGTGGAGCAGGCCTGTAGTCACAAAAGTTGCTATTTGCTCGCCGAGGAAGAGGGTGTGATACAAGGAATCTTGCCCTTGTTTGATTTTCGAATCCCTTTTCGTGGTAGTTCTTTTGTCTCCCTGCCTTTTTGTGATGTCGGTGATGTTTTTGCTGACAATGATGATATAAAAAAGGCCTTGCTGGCTGAAGCCATATCCTTGGCAAAACAATCTAACGCAAAAGAAGTGGAGCTGCGTAGTTGTCAGGGCGATCTGCTAGAGACTAGTACTGATAATTGGCACGTAAACGTAGAGACTGGAAAGGTTCGCATGCTTCTGAATCTGCCCGCTTCCTCCGATGAGCTTTGGAGTGGATTCAAATCAAAACTACGAAGTCAGGTGCGAAAGGCAGAAAAGAATGGACTGACTTTTCGTTGGGGAGGCCTAGGGCATCTCGATGATTTCTATCATGTTTTCAGTCGTAACATGCATGCACTCGGCTCCCCGGTGCACAGCAAGGAATGGATCGAGGAAATTCTTGTTAATTATGGAGAAAATGCTCGAATGGGGTTGGTTTATAAAAATGATCTCCCCGTTGGGTGCGGTATTATTCTCTTTACAAAAAACATAGTAAGTATCCCTTGGGCCTCTACCTTGCGGGAGTTTAATAGCTTGGGCCCGAATATGTTGATATGCTGGAACCTGCTAAAGTATGCGGCGGATAACGACAAACAGGTGTTTGATTTTGGTCGTTCCACTCTTGATGAAGGGACATACCGATTTAAAAAACAATGGGGTGCTAAACCTAAGCAGCTTTACTGGTATCGTCTTCGTGAAACTCAAGTTGAGGAAGGAACTTCTTCGGGTGTTTCTAGAAAAATGTTGGAAAAAATTTGGCAAAAGATGCCTTTAGCGATGGCTACTTTTATTGGTTCAAGAGTTAGGAAATATATTAGTTTGTGATGGTAAGTTGAATAATGTCATAAATGAGGAATCACCAACCATGACGGTGCTCGTGCAGTCTTGGACGACGGTCTTAAGAGTGCCGACTATGCAACGAGCCGTAGTGAAGATGTTGCACTGTTGAGGCGTTGGTTGTTTTTTCGTAGAAATGAAATTCGTACATTACCGCTTATACTCATGGAGGGTTCATAGCCCGACGTGGGCAATTATTATCTGGAAAAAGATTGGTTTATGATTTCGATATTGCAAGTCCTGGCGTGGTCATCGATGGTTGTGCTGATATATGTCTATATTGGCTATCCTTTGTTGTTGTTTTGTCTACAGTATCTTGTGCCAGGCAAAGTAATCACCAAAGATCCTGCTGCACGCCCCTACGTTACCTTGATGATTTCTTGCTATAACGAAGAGGATGTTATTGAGGGCAAGTTAAAAAATAGCCTGGCCATAGAATATCCCAAAGATCGCTTGGAAATTATCGTTGTTTCAGATGCTTCCTCTGATAGAACTGATGAGATTATTGCATCCTTTGCCGATGAAGGCGTCAGGTTGGTGCGCCAGGTCGAAAGATTGGGTAAGACCTCAGGTTTGAATCTTGGGATGGCATCAGCCCAAGGCGAGATAATTGTATTTTCTGATGCAAACGCCATGTATGAGCCAGACGCCATTCTTCGTCTTGTAGAGAATTTTGCCGATGAGTGTGTCGGTTATGTAGTTGGTTGCGCGCGCTATCAGGATACAGTGGCAACGGCCGCCGGGAAAAGTGAAGGAGAGTACTGGCGTTATGAGATTGCTTTGAAAACCATGGAAAGTAAGCTTCACTCCGTGGTTGGTGGTGATGGTGCGATTTATGCCATTCGGCGTGAGCTGTATGATGATTTGGGGATTACGGATATCAATGACTTTGTTAATCCGCTGCAGATAATAGCTAAAGGCTTTCGAGGTGTTTTTGCCCCCCAGGCCATCTGCTGGGAGGAGGCCTCAGGGGCATTCAGTAAAGAGTTCGAAAGAAAGGTTCGCATTGTCAATAGAGCCTTTAGTGGCCTCTTTAGAGTCAAGGAGGTTCTCAACCCCTTTAGTACTGGATTTTTTGCTTTGGAGGTAATCTCTCATAAATTATTGCGCTGGATTTCCCCGCTCTTTTGGTTGATCTTTCTTTCTGCATCTCTGCTGTTAGCCTGTCTAGGAGTATTGTTTTTTCAATATCTTGTCGGCTTGGTGGTGTTGTTTTGTTGGCTTGCCTATGCTGGTTACCTCGTATCTAAAGGTGATGAGGGGTTTCCATTGTTTTATTACCCCTATTATTTCATACTGATCAATCTGGCTTCTCTTATAGGGGTTAGTCGTAGCCTGCGGGGCAAAGTGCAGTCTATTTGGACTCCTCCCCGGCTTGGAGCTAGTGACCAGCGGGGACTAGATTTAGGTCGGGGAGTAATACATGGGCTGGCCTGTGCCTCGTTTCTTATCATTTATCTACTGTCCGATAGACTGATTCCTATTACTTATTGGCATGCAAAATTTGCATGGACCTGTTCTGCTTTAATTCTTTTCTATATATATATTGGCTATCCACTGATACTTGCTATCCTGGCAAAAAATCGCTTTCGTCCTGTGAGGTGTGATGATAATTTTACGCCGGATCTGACTATGTTGATATGCGCGTATAACGAGGAAGAAGTAATTAAGGAGAAAATTGAAAACTGTTTGGCGTTAGATTATCCGCCAGAAAAAATAAAGTTTGTTATTGCCTCAGATGGATCAGAGGATGCCACCGGTGACATTGTAAAGAAATATATGGGAGAACATGTCATTTTCTATGATTACAAAGAGCGCCGGGGCAAAATAGGGGTAATTCTTGAGACCATGCCAAGGCTTACCTCGGATATCATACTTTTCTCAGATGCCAACACCATGTATGCCCCTGATGCTCTACGTAAATTGATGAGGAGTTTTGCAGACACCTCTGTGGGAGGTGTGAGTGCAGATGTCATTCTTACCAATGAAAAAGTTCCCTATGGTCAGTCAGAGTCTTTGTATTATCGATATGAGCGTTGGATTCAACAGACCGAGTCACATGTCGGTTCGATTATTGGTGCCGATGGGGGCATGTATGCTATACGCCGTAAGCTTTTTTTAAAACTATCAAACAATATCATCCTCGATGATTTTGTCATTTCCATGAACGTTGCCCTCCAGGGACATAGGATGGTCTACGATGGTGAGGCAAAGGGATATGAGAAAAACGTTAATTCTAATTCTGTCGAGTTTTTGAAGAAATCACGGGTGGTGGCGGGGGCCGTCCAGGCTATTAAACAGAACGAAGGGATTCCTGATCCGAGCCAGGGGCTCCTCTTCTTTTGTTATGTGTCCCATAAGCTTCTAAGATGGCATGTGCCACTTTTTTTGCTTTCACTGTTGGGTTTAACTGTGTATCTTTATGGGGTTACGTTGGGTCCGTGCGCTGGTATCTTTTTGATGTTGCAGGTGTCGTTTTACCTCGTGGCTCTGCTGGGAGGGGGCGTGCTTGGCAAGATAAAAACACCGTTTTTCTCAGTACCGTTTTATTTTTGTCTGGTTAATTGTGCTGCCTTATTTGGCCTATACAAGGGTTGGTTTAATAAGCAGGCTACAAAATGGCGTGTATTTAGCCGTAATGCAAATTAGCAGGGAAATATTATGTTCGATTTTTCGGTAATTATCCCAGCCAAGAATGAAGGGAAATATTTAGATCAATGTCTCAAGTCGCTAATTGAACAGGATTTTCCTAAGGAGCGTTATGAGATAATAGTTGTGGACAATGGTTCCGATGACGATACCGTTTCAATTGCACATAGTCGTGGTGTCAAGGTCGTGAGTTTACCTGAGGCGCAGACGATATCAGCAGTACGAAATAGTGGTGTTTTAGAGGCTTCAGGGGATGTGCTTGTCTTTCTTGATGCTGATTGTACTGTAGCTTCAGATTGGTTGTTGCGTGCAGAACTCTATTTGGATCGCGATGATGTAGCTTGTTTTGGTTCATCCCCGGTCATCCCCGGACAGGCGACCTGGGTGGAGGAAGCTTGGTTTTTAGTTAGGCAAAGCAAGGAACAGGTTTTTGAAAGGCAGTGGCAGGAATCAACAAATATGTTTGTTCACAAAAAATTTTTCAACAAGGTTGGCGGTTTTAATGAAAAACTATCTACCTGTGAGGATGTCGATCTTTCGTATCGGTTATTGCCGCTAGGCAAGATTATATCAGATGCGAATATTGTCACAATTCATCACCGTGATCCTAAAAGTATTAAAGCCTTTTTTTACAAAGAAAAATGGCGGGGTAAAGACAATTATTCAGGATTGGTTCAACATGGTATTAAATTGAGAGAACTGCCAAGCCTGTTACTGCCACTATATTTTACAATTTTGATTTTATCCTCATTTGGAACGATGATTCTAGGTTTTCCTTTTGTGCTGACCTTTTCATTGCTTGCTCTAGCTCAACTTCCTGTAGTGGGACTAACCTGGTTGAAAATTAGGCATCATTTCAGTTTTAAAAATTTTGTTCAATTATTGTTATTATACAATGTTTATTTTTTTGCCAGAGCAATGGCCATTTTTTAACCCACCACTACAGGTAAACTAATACACTATGTGTGGAATAGCCGGGGCAACCCTTAATTTACTCGGAGATCTTCCCAGAGAATCTCTTCATCGCATGAATGAAGTAATGGCTCACCGTGGTCCGGATATGGGAGAGGTTACCTGTGATCAATATATGGGGCTTTGCCATAGACGCTTGTCTATCATTGATCTGTCCGAGGATGGCAGGCAGCCCATGGTTGGTACTGATGGGCGGTATACCATTGTGTTTAACGGGGAGATTTATAATTTTCAGGAACTTCGAGAAGAACTACTAGCAAAAGGTCATACATTTCGATCCGCCTCAGATACTGAGGTGTTATTAACGCTCTATGCCGAGGAAGGACCTCGATCCTTGCAGAGAATTAGGGGTATGTTCGCATTTGTTATCTGGGACAATAAAAAAAGACAACTGTTCGCAGCTAGGGATCGTATCGGTAAAAAGCCATTTTATTATTACCACCACGGAGACAAATTCGCTTTTGCCTCTGAACTCAAATCAATTCTGGAGTTGGAGCAGGTACCGAGGGAAATTGATTATACCTCCGTACTGGACTATTTTAAATATCTCTATATCCCCCATCCAAAGAGTATCTATAAAGGTATTAGCAAGTTAGAGCCTGGTCACTATCTGCTGTATTCAGACGGACAGCTCGAGATTAAAGAATATTGGGATGTTGATTTTTCTTCTACATCAGAGGGGACTCCCCAGGAACAGGAAGAAGAATTACTAAAGATAATTCATGAAGCGGTTCAATGTCGTTTAATATCAGATGTTCCTCTTGGAGCGTTTCTCAGCGGTGGTATCGATTCCTCCGGGATTGTGGCTTTGATGGCCCAGATCAACAAGGAACCGGTAACAACCTGCACAATAGGCTTTGATGATAAAAAACATAATGAAGCGATTTATGCGAAAGAGTTTGCCGGGAAATTAAAGGCAAATCATTTTGAACAATATATAAAAGATGAACCTGCTCAAATAATCAGAAAATTAGTTTGGCACTTTGATGAGCCTTTTGCAGATTCTTCAATGGTACCCACTTATTATGTTTCTAAAATGGCTCGTGAGCAGGTTACCGTTGCCCTGTCTGGTGATGGGGGGGATGAAAGTTTTGCGGGATATGAAAAATACGCCATCGACAGCTATGAAAATAAGGTAAGAGAATATATTCCTGCTGGGATATTGAAAAGTATTAGGGGCCTAACGGGTTGTTTTCTCCAGCAACGGACGATGAAGCGTCTTCATTCACTGTGCAGTTCTGCACTCTTAGATCCTGCCCAGGCATTATATATAACAAATTCCTTTATGACGGATGAACAAGCAAAATTGATTTTTTCAGATCATTTCTTGCAGCAGGTTCAAGGTTACGATCCTGCAGAACACACCCGTAGGTACTACCAAAAAGCCAATGGACCAGACCATCTGGCTAAGGTTTTATACACTGATCTAAAGCTTTTTCTACCTGGTGATATTCTAGTTAAGGTGGACAGGATGAGTATGGCGAACTCTTTGGAGACGAGATCGCCCCTTCTAGATCATAAAGTTATTGAAGCAGCTGCAAGAATCCCCTCAGCACTTAAATTTAAAAATGGGGAGAAAAAAATAGTTTTGAAAGCTGCTTTTCGTTCTTTGGTGGGAAAGGATGTTCTGACCCGGAAAAAACATGGTTTCACTGTTCCGCTAAATCAGTGGTTTAAAAATGATTTACGAGAAATGGCCTTGACGTCAATTTTTGAAACAGAGGGAATGGATACTTACTTTTCGATGGCTGGGGTAAAAGAAATCTGGGATCAACACCAGTCTGGAGAAGACGACCATGGTACACTTTTATGGTCTGTTTTTATGTTCTCGTTGTGGCTAGATATGGTGACTGCATAGTGCGTAGATTGAAGCTGAGGTGGTACACGGATGTTTGATAATATAAAACAGGACCTTGAGGCCTTAGGCGGAGGGAGATGCGGTCTACGTACATTGGTTCGCGGACTTCTTTCTCAAGGGTTACAGGCGATTGTAGTGTATCGTTTTTTTCATTGGCTGAGACAAAAGAATATACCCGTTCAGCCAGTTCGTTTTATGTGCGAGCGCTTTATAGAGATTACTACCGGTATTTCCATTCCGGCTGAATGTAAAATAGGCAAAGGTTTTAGAATTCATCATTTTGGTGGCATAATATTTCACCCTGCCGTCATCATTGGCAAAAACTGTACTATCTATCAGGGCGTGACTTTGGGCGATAGAGGTGGGTATGGTGGAGCGCCAACTATAGGTGATAATGTTATTATTGGAGCAGGCGCCAAAATAGTTGGCGAAGTAACAATTGGCAATAATTGTAAGATTGGAGCTCTTGCTGTGGTGAGTGAGAGTATTCCGGACAATGCTAAGGTGTACTGTGCCAGGCCTATTGTAATGACTGCAGATAAGAAACGAAAAAAATGAAACAAATACGAATCATGGAGCTTCGCGGTACCTATAAAGGGGGGGGAGGACCAGATAAAACTATATTGCTTTCAGCTGCTAAACATGATCGCAAGCGTTTTTTTGTACTGGTAACCTATCTGCGCGATCCTAAAGACGATGATTTCCAGATTGGCGATATGGCCAGAAAATATGGTGTACCCGACTATGTTGAAGTGCTTGATCGAAGCATGCTGGATTTTAGGTGTTTGTTTCAACTCCATAGTTTATTGCGGTGCCACAAATTAACTATTATTCACGTTCATGATCAAAAAACAACCTTGCTTGGGTTTTTGCTGAAAATACTCAATCCTCGAATCAAAGTGATGAGTACAGCGCATGGCTGGATTGTAAACTCTCGGTTAGACAGCCTGAAAAAAAAGATACAATTAACAATACTCAAGTCTTTTCCTCTTCATATTGCTGTTTCAAAAGCAACTGAAAATTTGATGCTAGACGCAGGGTTTCGACCTGAGTCGATCAAGATGTTGTATAATTCAATTGATATTAATACATGGAAACGCACGAATGGTAGTGGAACGCTATTAAAACGCGAACTTGGTATTGCTCCTGAAGCAATGGTGATTGGCTCAATAGGCAGGTTGAGTCAGGAAAAAGATCTTATAACATTCTTGCGAGTTGCAAAAAACATACTGGTGAAATCTCCTGATATAATCTTTCTCATTGTTGGGGATGGCAAGGGAAGTGAAATTGGTCAAGAATTGTTGAATGAGGCTAAATCTTTAGCTATAGAGAAGAGTCTGTTTTTCTTGGGTCATCGTACTGATTTGATGAATATCTATGGTGTCTTGGACCTTTTTTTGATGACTTCTTTGACAGAAGGGTTACCAAATACAGTTTTGGAGGCCATGGCCATGGAGGTGCCTATTGTTTCGACGGCTGTTGGGGGGGTTCCTGAAATTGTGGAACACTTAAAGACAGGTACTTTGTGCAATGTTGGTGATGTCGAAGGCATAACTAAAAGTGTGGAAGAACTCCTACAAAATTCTTTAACCAGAGATAAGTTTACAGCAAACGGCAGGGCGTTAATTTTAGAAAAATTTTCTTTCGATGGGCGGTTAGAGGCTATCGAAAAGATATATGTAAATCTGGCTGAAAGGATATAGCAGGGTGAAATGGATAATATCTCAATAGAAATCAACTATACGACGTGTTGCTCTTATTACTAAACGCCATATTTATTTCCGCCTGAGACCTCTACAGAGGTATAATAAGCGGTTACTGTGGGTGCAAATTATGGATACAAATAGGTTGACAGATGTAGATAGTAGCTTTTTGGCATACTTGAGGAGTTTGGCGATTTTTGTAATAGTTTTTGGCCATGTTGGAGGCTTTTGGGCTTTTAGGCCATATTCTGAATTCTTACATGTCTTTATCTCAATGTTCTTTTTCATTTCTGGAGCTGTTTCGTATTATAGTTTCAGGAGATTGCCACATGTCAGAAGCTATTATGCTAAACGAATTGTCGGGTTACTTGTCCCATATTATCTGCTATGTATTCTCTCGTTGCTTGTCTATTGTATTATAAATCATAAGTTCCCATGCTTGGATATTGGTAATGTGTTGAGATGGATTCAAATAAGACCGTCAAATGCTATTATGCCATTTCCTGTAGGGCAAGTTTGGTTTCTACACACATTCTTTTTTGTAATTATTGCTTCACCTGTTTATTTCGTTTTAGCTGAAAAAAACAATGTATTCTTGCCGCTAATAATAGTTATAATAATTGTGATTTCTTATACTCAGTTGCAATACGATCTTGCTAAGAGTCTTTATTTTTTTGGTAATAACTTATACAAACCTTTAGTGTTTAGTGGTTTTTTTGTTTTTGGTGTGATTGCTTTTACATCGACAAGACTACGTGATTCTCGATTTGTTGTTTTTCTACTGTTCCTTTCTTTAGCGCTAAACGCTGTTATCGTAGTGCTCTTTAGTTTAAATATAGACTTAAGTTTTCATGTTTTTTCACCGGATATTTATTATGTACTAATAAGTTATTCTTCTATTTTAATTGCTTTTCTTCTTAAACAAAAACTAGTTTGGTTTGTACAAAAAAATAAGGTAGTTGAATATTCATTTATGTTTTTTCATAAACATACATTCTCAATTTTTATTTTGCATACATTTTCTATATATTTAACTGAAACAATAGGAGGGTTGGTTGATCCACAGGTGAAATCTGTAACATATGGCCTTGTGAAATTGTTGGTTGTTTTGATTGTTACGTGCATATTAGCGGTTCCCTGCACTGCTATATCGAATAAATTGTCAACATTCGTAATGAAAGTGATAAGTGCATGCTCAATCAAAAAACTTCGTAGCGCAAAGGGCACAGGTAGGTCTTGATTATTTAACTGTAATAGGTCGGCAAGTGAGTATTCAGTTGTTGCTGTTTTGTGTTCCTAGGTGCATTTTGGGTGAGGAAATGACTAACGAAAAGTTGCGGATTCTTCATGTTACTCTTGTTATCGATATAGGCGGGTTGGAAAAAATAATTTTTGAATTAGGAAAAGTCTTTGTTGAACAGGGCGTTGAGGTGGAAGTTCTCTGCCTACGTGGCATTAATGCTGATTACCTTGCGAATATTAATAATCCATCGATACCTGTCTTTATGATGCGGAAAAAAGGTCGTTTTGACATTGGATATCACTATAGAGTAGCACGTTTTCTTAAGCGTAAATCATTTGATGTGATACATGCTCATAGTGGTTGTTTTTGGGATTCTGCATTGTTCTATCTATTCTCAGGGGTTAAAAAATTTATTTATACAGCGCATGGTTTGCCGATCGTAAATGGATTAAAGGTACGGGCTGAAGACATAATTTCAGGTTTTATAGTTGATACTGTTGTTGCAGTATCAACTGAAATAGAACTGGTGATGAGGAAATGTCTTATTTTTAATGACAGAAAAATTACCACTATTCTAAATGGGGTTGATACAAGCGTTTTTGTGCCGCTTAAAGATAAAGAAAAACAAAACCTGTTGAAAAAATATAAATTGCCACAAAATAATTATAGGATAGGTAGTATTGGGAGACTAGCTCCTGAGAAGAACTACCAAATGTTATTACGTTCTTTTGCTCTGTTGATTGGTGAATGTGATGAAAATATCGATTTACTGTTGGTCGGTTCTGGGTGTATGGAGAAGTCTTTACAAAGACTAGCTGGTGACCTTGGGATTGAGGAAAATGTGTTTTTTTTAGGTGTGCAGCACAAAATATATGAAATATTGCCTTTATTTAATGTTTTTGTGCTGTCATCCTATACTGAGGGAACATCAATTTCGTTACTGGAAGCTCAATCCTGTGGTGTTCCAGCGGTAGTTACCGATGTCGGAGGGAACGGTTTTGTGGTAAAAGATGGTAAAAACGGAATGATATGTCAAGTAGATGATGTTTTTGCAATGTCGGCATGTCTAAAGGTACTTCTAGAAAACCCCGAACTTTGTATAGAATATGGGGAGAATGCCAGGTTACGAGTTGAAGAAGACTTTAGCTTGAAAAAAATGGCAACTAAATATGCGCAGCTTTATGTTGGTTGATTGATGCGAGTTTTATTGTTTAAACTCTTTTTACCAATTATTAGCATTGTTGCTATTTGGCAGCCATTTTACGGCCTTTTTACATATATATTTTTTAATATTATTCGTCCTGAAATGTTATTCTGGGGCGGAGCTGGTACTGGGGCGCTTGTTTTTAAAGTTGCAGTTGTTTCAACGATAATTGGGTATTTTCGATTGCCAGCTGGAGCTGTTAAGCCTACTGCTTGCAGAGAATTCTGGCTGTTGGGCTGGGTTAGTTGTGCTGTTGTTGTGTCACTGTGTCTTTCTGATATACCACTAGAAAGGCGGGCGTGGTATTATGCTTTTGAAGTCGGTAAATACTGGGTCTTGACATGGTTGGTTTTAGGTATCGTAACAAATAGAGAGAGTGTTTTACGTATTCAAAACTGGATACTATATTCAGTGACCTTTATGGCGATGTGGGGTGTTGAGCAAAGCCTGAGGGGCAATGAACGTCTTGAAGGATTGGCCGGTGGATCTGCGGCTGATTCAAATGGGATAGCAGCTATTGGTGTCCTCTTTTTTTCAATTTCTTTAAATAAATTTATTGTTGCAAAAGATTATAAAGAAAGAGTCGTTTCTTTTTTCATAACAGGTGCAATAATTGCCTTGATTATTCTTACTCAATCCCGGGGTGGATTTGTAGGGTTGTTGTGTGCAATAGTTATTTTAGGTTTAACTACTAGAAAAAAAGCAGTTTTTGTTTTTTTGATTGCTACATCGGTTATTTTCGCATCACCGTATATTACTGGTAAATACAAAGAACGCATGTCTTCGATAGTCGGTGTTAATGAGGAAAGAGATTATTCTTCTGCCTCGCGGCTGGTATTGTGGCAGGCTGGTGGACGCATCTTTTTAGACAATCCTTTCTTTGGCGTTGGTCTATTGAACTATCCAATGGCAAAGATGCAGTACCAGCGATCTCTTGGTGGAAACATAGATTTAGATCTTCTCGAATATTCTTTCCAGAGATATAAAGTAGGACATAGTACGTATTTGGGGCAGATATTGCCGGAGGGTGGTTTGTTTCTCGCGATCCCTTGTTTTCTTCTTTTTTGGTACGTGATGGTAGGGTATTTAAAAATTAAGCGTGTTCTTAATTTGAAACAGGAGGGTAATGATCCTTTACTTGACTTATTGACTGGAATTATTGCTGGAATTGTGGGGCATATTGTGTGTCTTGTCTTTATTAATGGTCTTTATATGATGTTTCTTCCTTTGCAGCTAACATTTGCTGGACAGATTATTCGTATTCTCCAAAATGGAATTGATGAAAGGTATTCAGCGCAATGAATAAGGTGCTGAATGCAACGATTAACAATATTGTATTAAGTACTTGAAGGAAATACATTGTGAATTGTTGCATTTCTTCAAAATAAAGTATGGTACATTTTAATTAGTCAGAATCGTAAATCTTATTCTTTGCCTCTGGAACATTTTAGTGAAAAGTATTGAAAAATGAAGATATTAATAACCGTATATAATACCTGGTTGGGGGGGCATGTCCTTTCTGCATTTACAACGGCTCGTTATTTAGAAAAAGCAGGCCACACAATTGTTTTTGCTGGTGGTCGTGATAAAATGGCTTCAGTTATTGAGGACAGGTTTACGTATTATGAAGTTCATATTCCCATTTGGTACGGTACAAAAGAAAGCTATTTTACAGGAAAATCTTTTAAGGTCGTCCGTCAGCTCAGGCAAATATTACGAGATGAGAATATTGACATCATACATGCTTTTGATGCGCGGTCTTATATTCATGCTTCTATAGCCGGATTGCTTGAAAATGTGTCTTTTACTTGCACACTTTGTGGCGGGAAAGATCCTTACTATAATCTCACCATGACTCGGCAAATCGCTGTTTTTAGTGATGAACAAAAAGATAAAATGGTTAAGGAGTACAAGTGGGATGATAAGCAAGTTTCAGTCATTAGGAGTCGGGTGGAGATAGATTGCGTTTCAGAGTCTCATCCAGATTTCCCGGATTTTTTTCAGAATACTGGTCTAGATTCAACAATTCCAACCCTTATGATGATCAGCTCTTTTGATAAAACGACCTCTATTTTATATGTTTTTGATGCCTATGAAAAGCTAGTACAGCAAGGGCTTGTTGTACAAATGGTATTTATAGGTGGTCCTGTGAGTCCGGAAAAAGGAAAAGAAAAGTTTTATGAGGATATGGTGGATCGCGGTAACGAGCTGAACTTAAGGGCAAATAGGAAATTAGTTGTTTTTGTAGGGCAGGTTTATAAAGCGTATAAATTGTTGCAGAATGCCACTCTTGTTCTAGGTGTAGGTAGAAGTGCTTTTGAGGGGATGATATATGGTAAACCAACGATTGTTGTGGGGGTTAATGGCTACGCTGGTATTGTATGTGAAGAGACAATACCGCTATTAGCTTATTATAATTTTTCTGGTAGGAATCAGCAACAACCAGTCATTCCGCAGGTCTTATCCGATACGATTAAAGAACTGTTAAAGAACGATGTATTTCGGATTTCTTGTGGCAATTTAGGGAAAGACTTCGTTTCAAGAGAAATTGACGTGAAAATGGCTATTCCCCGTATTGAAAAAATGTATCTTGAAAATCAAGTTTCGGTTGATACTGTGTTTCGGGTTAAGCAATGGCTTTCTGTCTTTAAACTAATGATCCCAATTTGGCGAGATAACTTGTGGAACACCGTTGGGATACCGATTAAGAAGATCCTTGGAATTCAAAGATGAATTTGATTTAATAGGAATGGAGTTATGAAAAAATACAAAATAACTGGTGGAAAAAGATTAACAGGTAAAATCAGGCTCCATGGTGCTAAAAATGCAGCAATGCCTATCCTGGCTGCCACCGTATTAACAGATGAAGAGATTGTTTTAAGAAATGTCCCTGTGTACCTTAATGATGTTCAGGTTATGCTAGAGATATTACAATCTCTTGGTAAAAAAATTGAGATTAAGGGTGAACAGGTTGTTATCTCCGGTTCACTACATACGCATATTGTTCCTCCAGATCTTGGTAATCGCATTCGTTATTCTCTTTTGTTTCTTGGTGGGTTGTTGAATAGATTCAAGAAAAGTAGCGTGCCGAATCCGGGTGGTTGTAATATCGGTGAAAGAAAATTTGATTTACATATCGAGGGACTTAGTAGGCTTGGTGGGCATTTTGAGCTAGGTGAGACGATTGAGGCAACTTGCACATCTCTTAAAGGAAACGAGATAAATTTCTATCTGCCAACTACATCTGGGACCCAAAATATCATTCTCGGCGCTTTAGCGGCAGAAGGGGAGACTGTTCTCAAGAACGCTAATACGCGACCTGAGAATATGGATTTTGGTGATTTTTTAAAATCAATGGGGGCTGACCTAGATATTAGGAATAGGGTAGTCAAGGTTCGAGGTAGCCAAATGCCCTTACATGGCACAGACTATACCATAATGAATGGTCCTGACGAGTTGGTAACCTATATAATTGCTGCCGCTATAACCGGTGGAGAAATTCAGATTGAGAATGCGAACTTGAAGTATGCTCCAACTGACTTTCGTGTACTGCGTGATGCGGGTGTAGAAATTTTTGAATGGGGAAACTCTGTCTATGTTTCATGTCGGGAGCCTCTGGACCCTATCGATATTTTTACAACCCCGTACCCTGGTATCAATTCCGATATGCAACCGCTTTATAGTGTTCTTGCTTCATTTATCCCTGGTGAAAGTACAGTCACTGACATGCGTTTCACTGATCGTTTTCAGTACGTTGAGGGGCTAAAAAAGTTCGGTGTTGATATCGATGCTTACGGTGATTGTGCGGTTATCAGAGGAGGAAAAGCTTTGAAAGGCGTTGAGGTGAAAGCAACAGATCTACGTGGCGGTGCGGCCATGGTGCTAGCCGGACTTGGGGCCGTAGGAACTACGACCATCAGCAACATCTACCAAATTGATAGGGGGTATGTTAATCTAGCTGTTATTCTCAGGTCACTTGGTGCAGATATTGATGAAGTTGAGGAAGGCTGATTCAGCGGATCCTTAGATATAATGAGTACATTAAAAAAAACAATTACATTGTTGAAGAGTAAAAAAATCAGCAACGTTGTCTGTGGAGAAATCTTATCAAAGCATAGTGCTTGGGAAATCGGCGGACCTGCTGATATTTTTGTTACCCCTATTGGTAGCCATGAGCTTAGTTCTATACTCAAGATAGCCAAGGCTCAATCTTTGCCTGTTGTTGTCATTGGGAGTGGTTCAAACCTGCTTTTTGATGACTCTGGTGTTCGTGGAATAGTAATTAAAATTGATACGAGCTTCTCTTCTGTTGAAATAGAAAATAATCGTATTCTGGCTGGTGCTGGCGCGTGGGTCCCTTGTCTAGCGAGAGCTGTCGCAAAAGCTGGGTTGACAGGACTCGAGCATATTGTTGGGATCCCAGGTACATTTGGCGGGCTTATTTATATGAACGGCGGTAGTCTTCGAAAGAATATCGGAGAATCTGTACGAGAAGTCTATGTAATGGACAGAGAAGGAACCCAACATAAAATATCTAGAGAAGAGTGTCAATTTACATACAGGCACTCCTTATTCCAGCAAACTGATTATATTATTTTAGGCGCTGAGCTTGAATGTCAAGCTGGAGAGTCTTTGGCTATTCGCCAGGAAATGTTAGGGATTTTGCGAAGTAGAAGTATTAAGTTTCCTAGGAAAATGCCCAATTGTGGCTCGGTGTTTGTGAGCGATCCGGCAATGTATGACTCGTATGGGGCACCAGGCAAAATAATTGAGGAGTGCATGTTAAAAGGATTTTCCGTTGGGGGTGCAGAGGTTTCGAGACACCATGCAAACTTTATTGTTAATACGGGAAAGGCAACTTCCGTTCAGGTAATGAAATTGATCAATATGATTCGCCGGGCTGTATATGTACGTACGAATTACTGGTTACGCTGTGAGGTTCGATTCGTTACATCATCTGGCATAATAAGTCCATTGCATGAGTTTTTATAAATAAAACCTAGAAAATTATGATATGTCAATCGTTCTCGGAATGTTTCTTTATAGACACTCATCGTATTGTTCTTGAGAGATCGGTATGGAAAATATTCAAATTGTGTTTCAGAGAGTCTCGAATCTTAGCTGTTGTTCTTTTTCGAATAAGCCAATACATGTGGTCTAAAAAGATGATTTGGCGATTTGCTCCCTATATAAAAAGGATTAATGAGGTACTTACAGGATTTGAATGTCATCTAGAAGCTAATATTGACTCAGGATTGCTTCTTGCCCATACTCAAAATATAGTTATTGGGCAGGGGGTTAAAATTGGTAAGCAGGTTACTATATACAATGGCGTGACATTAGGCGCGGTAAGAACAAATACTACTAAAAATGCGGATAACAGATATCCCAAAGTAATGGATAGGGTTGTAATCTATAGTGGTGCTAAAATAATAGGAAATATCGTCGTTGGTGTAGACTCCGTGGTAGGAGCAAATGCTGTTGTACTTCAGAATATCCCTTCCAATTGTGTAGCTGTTGGTGTTCCTGCCAGATTAATTGGTCGTTGAAGGAGGCTCATGAGTTATCTTAAGCAGAGTGCTGTAACCTTTAGCACACAAATACTGCTCATGATATTTAGCATGGGTGCTGGGATTATTGTGGCGCGCTTGCTTGGCCCAGAGTTGAAAGGGCAAGCCGTCTTACTTAGCAACGCAACACAGCTGCTTTTTATGTTGGGGAGTATGGGGTTTGGTTCGGCTTTTTCCTTTTTTATAGCTAAAAAGAGATATCAACCTCGGCAAATCATGTCTTTAGCTCTTTTTAGCTCTTTATTGTTTGGTGGGATAGTAAATTTTTGTTTCTTCTTTACGTGGAAATATCATTCTTCAATGTGGCAAGGTATTCCATTTAATCTTATTATTCTTTCTACTTTATTAGCAGTGCTAAATATTTATTCGACCTATTTGCTTCGGATTGTGGTCGGTTTTGGAAGAATATATTCTATGAATCTATCCAACGCCGTTACCACAATAATCAATTTTGTGTCAGTTGTTTTTCTTTTGTTGGTTTGGCCGTTTGGTCTCAAAGGTGTTGTATACAGCCTTTGGCTGTCGGGGGTGGCACAAGTCGTTGTGTTAGGGTGGATGTTGAGGGCACATTTGGTTCCTAAGGCATGCTGGGATTACCGTTTTATAACAGAAACATACCTCTACGGTATTAAATCCCATGGCTTATTAATAATTAACTTTTTGAATTACAGACTTGACCTCTTTATCCTACAATATCTTGTAAAAGACGCTGTTGAAGTTGGATATTATTCGCTTGCCGTAGGTATGGCAGAGTTGATGTGGATGGTACCCAATTCAGTAGTCGCCCCTCTTTTTAGCAGTGTTGCTCGCTCTGATGCGGATGATCGATCAGTTATAACTTTAAGGACTTGTCGATGGTCCCTTATCTTTCTTATTTTGCTGGCTGTTGGAGGAGTAATGTTTGGGCGTCTCTTCCTTCGTCTACTCTACGGCGCTGATTATTTACCCAGCTACGAGCCGTTTTTATGGTTGTTGCCTGGGGTATGTCTGTTTCCGATATTTAAGTTGTTCGTCATTGATCTAGCCGCAAGAGGCTTGCCTGGTTATGGGACTGTAGCTTCGGCTGTTGCATTGCTGGTGAATGTCATTGCGAATATTATTTTGATTCCACAGTTTGGTGCTAAAGGAGCTGCCATGGCGACTTCATTTTCGTATATTCTAATGTCGATAATTTCTTTGTTCTTCTTCATGCGAATAACGAAATATACATTCCGCGATATTTTTGTTGTTGAGCAGGTGGAAATTCAGTTTATTTTCTCAAAAATTAGACAGATACTGATAAAATGAAAATATTTCATAAGGTTATTTTTAAATAACCAGCCTGTCAAATTGGAGAATTGGTTTAATTGTTGCCTAGAATTTCGATATCTCAATATCATTTTATGAATGTACTGGAAGAGCGTAGTTGAGATGCACATTCCCTCGTAGATCAATCATTTGTAATGCATATCTTTTACCCTTTTGTAGTTTATGACCTGCGAGATAGCTTCTCGATGATAAACTTTATTTTTAACAAACTGTTTCCGCGACACAGATTAAGGATAAGATATATACTTTTACGTATTTGTTGAAAACGCATTTTCTTTCTTAAATTATAGTGTATTAGTGTCTTATTTATGTCTTCAGGTTCTCCGCTTGGTGTTGGTAGGCAGCCATTTTTCTTTATCTCAATAGGCCAGAATTTGCCGTAAATATTGTTTTTTGAAAGTTTCAAATCTAGAATGCCTGTTTTTACCATCCGTTTATCCCAGCATAAATCAAATACAAAATTCCCAAGAGAATAGGCACATATAAAATTATCGCGTTTTTCAATTTCGTAAAAGAGATGTGGGTGGTTGCCGACCACTGCGCTGACACCTGCTTGATAAAAACTATCGGCGATTTGCCGCTGGTAGAGAAGTGGGGACGTTGAAGCTTCTAGGCCCCAGTGCAGTAGTACTATCAGGTGGTCAAAGTTGGTAACTTCAGACTTTACGCGTTCTATAAACGACTCGTCAAGACATTGGTATTTTGTTTGCTGTTTATTGGTGTTGTCGGGTACGTCAGACGCTGCCAAAATTCCAATTCTCAGGCCATTTTGTTCTAGCATGACTGGGGGAGAATTGTTGAGACCAATAGCTGAGATTCCAAGATGGGTGAGGGTTTTTAAGCTATCATCAAAGCCTTCGTCGCTATGCTGTAACATATGATTGTTGGATACTTGTAGTAAACCAAAACCGGCGTTTTTAAGTTGATAGGCGTGGGCCGGTTGAACTTTTAGTACTGTTCTTTCCACCTCACTTTTATGAATATTGCGTGAAGTAATCGGAGCTTCCAAATTCCCTATCACGAAATCTGCTCGATCAAAAATTGATTGGACATTTGCAAAGATATAACTTGTATTGGCAAATGTTCCTGGACCATGCCCAAAGGACGGGTAATATTCACCCAGATTTAAATCACCAACAAACATTATCCGCATCTATATATTTCCCTCAAATTTCTTGTATTTAGGTTGACTCAATTTTGCAATGTGCGAATGATATGATAAATGGTTAATTTTATTTCGTCGCTTTATTGGTGATGTTAGTCCTTGTAGTAATTCTGTATAATCATTTGGTATTTGCCGTTTGCTGTAGGAGGAATGTTGTCCACTTTCTGTATTTCGATCGCCAAAGTTTCACCTAACATTTTCCTTAGCTCCCAAAGCATGAAAGTTTCCTCATCTTCGGTAAAGGATGAGGTAACGACTAGTTTAACAATAATTTTGTTAGGTTCGTTTTGGATGATCTGGGATTTTTCAACATTTTTTAAATATTCAAAAGATATTGAAAGAGCGGCAGTTGAGACTCGTTTGTCATTCGCTTGAATAAAAGCACCAACTTTTCCATAAAGATTTTCCAATATGGGGTAGTTCCTGTTGCATGGACATTTTTTGTAACTGATTTTACCCATATCACCTATGCGATATCGTATTAATGGCATGACTTTATTAATTAAAGTAGTGACAACTAACTCTCCCTCGCCTTCGCGCTTTAGATTCCCATTAGCATCAAGTACTTCGACATACCCATATTCAATAGCGATATGTTTATTCTTATGTTCACAATCACATGCGAAAACTACTGATTCAGCGGAACCATATTGGTCAAATACATTGCAACCAAATGCTTTTTCGATTCTCTTTCGTTGCTGGTTAGTGAAGTTTTCAGAACTGGTACTAATACCTTTAGGGGTAAAAATTAATCTAATTTCGTGTTCTATAAGGTAATCGGCAATCCGAAGTATGGATAATGGATACCCTTCAATGATTACTGGTTTGAAGCTATTGAGTTTCTCAATATAGCAGGGAAGATTCTGTTTACTGAGGTGAAAGGATGAAAACAGTAACTGGTTATCGTAGAAGTTATATCTCCAAAATGGCGGTTTATTGTTGTCGGGATGCTGTAGCTTTCTGCCAACAAATGAGGCTTTTTTGTCACGAATCTTAACGTCAAATATTCGATAAAAACGATTCCAAAATGCGTAGGTTCTACGACGAATATCTTTATTTAAGTATATAGTGAGTGGGTTACCTGTGCTCCCCCCCGTATGCAACTTAATAAGTTTAGAATTTTTATGTTGCTTTGATAGCAAATTCTCAGGATTGTCGAAGACTGTCTTGCGCGTCAGAAGAGGGAAGTTTTCTATGCTAGGCGATTTTATTTGAAGATTTTGATAGTATGGTACATTTTGTATTGCATAGTTGAGGATTTCATCCAATAGTTTTTTTTCTATTGCGAAAAGTTCCTCCTTTGTTTTGAATTCATTCTCAAAAAGCTGATCGGAAAGATCATTGTAGGTGCCTTTATATCTGCAAAAATGTTCGATGAAACCGGATATACTTACTAGTATATTTTGGAAAAATACTGGACTGGAAAGATAGAGGCGTTCAGTTAAATGTGTTCTCATTATTAAGTTAATACCTTTGATAACGATGAAGGCCTTCTGACGTAGCACAGCTTTTTCTCAAGCAATTTTGAATCTGTATAAGATAAGTAGAGGACCTGAGTGCTATCTATGTTACAATGGCCTGACAAAAATAATATAAATACATGTATGTCCAAGTCCTAAAGAGTGTAACATAGTAGACAGTTAAGTCGCTGCATTATTTTTCGACACAAGACTTTTTGACAATTGGTAATGCTGGCGTAGTATGAGGCATGCTTCTTATCTTATGATAAGCGGAGGTTATTTATTGGTAAGATATTTGTTTTTAGGGTGAAGTCGTAATAAATAAAGCATCTCCTCCCCCTCCCATAAACTATGATCGATTTAGAAAAATATATTTTAGTTGTTGTACCTGCGAAGAACGAAGAAAGATATATAAAATGCTGTCTTGATGCCGTATTATGCCAAGATTACTCATCTTTTAATGTAGTAGTTGTTGATAATGGTTCTGTCGACAAAACAGTTAAAATTGTTAAGCAAATCCCTGAAGTCGTTTTGCTGAAAAAAAAAGATGGTACCATCAGTTCTCTAAGGAACTTTGGCGCGAAGTATGCTTCCTCAAAATATATTGCTTTTTTGGATGGTGATAGTGTGCCGCCTAGTTCATGGTTAAAGACCGGTATAGAGGTGATACAAGATGAAAAAGTTTCATGTGTGGGCTTCTCCGCTTCTCGGCCAGATGCACGAGCATGCTGGGTTGTCAAGACATGGGCTTTGATGAGCAGTAGTGCAAAACATAACAGGAGTTGTTATGTACATTGGCTCTCTTCTTTTAATTTAATTATCGAGAGAAAAGCTTTTGAAAAAATTGGTGGTTTTGATGAGTCATTGGAAACTTGTGAGGATTATGATTTAGGTTTACGTCTGAGTAAATTCTCTCGTCTGTTTTTCAGTGATAGTTTGTCCGTTGAGCATCTTGGTGTTGTCTCTTCTTTGAGAGAATTTTTCCAAAAAGAGTTGTGGCGTGGTAAAAGCAACTTTCAACAACTGAAAATAAGTAGAGATGGCTTAGTCGGGCTACTTGGAGTTATTGTCCCGTTTTGTTATCTTGTGTTCTCTATTATGCTGATAGTTATATCGTTCTGGAACCTTCAGGTACTGTTATTATTTGTTGTTTTGTTCGGTTTTCCTTTGGTCTTTGCTTGTCGCCGTCTAAAAAGCGTTGAGCAGGTAAGGTTCTTGCCCAAGATGTTGGTGCTGGCAAGTGTGTATCTTTATGCAAGGGGGATGGCTATTTTTTGGAGGTGAAATATGGTTTACATCGCTTAAACTCCATTAATGGCCTTGAAAAGCTTCAAATCCTTCGGGCTTTGACGCAGATAGCAGGGTTTGGCTTCAAGGAATAAACCAACATTTCTAGGGGTGAACCTTCTGGTGTTTTTCGTGGAATCAAATTGAGTAATAAAAAACGACACTAACTTTTCCTGCCTGTAAGTGTTGTTATGTCGAATTTGTTCAGTCATAAGCGTCTGGATTTTTGTGTTCTTATCCGTACCTTGCCGCTAGCTGGTATGAAGTTTTGCAAAAAAGATAGCAACAGAGACCCGCAGTATCTCTTCCCGCCATCAGTTCAATATTGGTTGCCCTACCAATATCAGTTCCGAGCCGTTCAACTTTTCTCTTCTTCTGTAATGTCATGAACAACCTCTATGCGCGGTAACTTCGTCGGAAGCGGGCTTCCTTTCCCCTTGGTGCGGTATGGCTTTTGACTTCCGTTTGTTGCTTAACCGGTTGTTTTTGGTCGGGGGCCGGCTTGGGCATGTCGAAAAGTGGCAGCTGAGGCGAGAAGTGGGGACTATAGAGCGGAAGTAGAACTCAATCCTATCAATCGACCATCAGAGAGTACTGAAATGCAAATGGCAGCATAGTTTTGAAACAAAGTACTTGATTCAATGAGAACAAAAGTCGAAGTCAACTCTTAGAATGGGCATTAAGATAGCGCTTATCGGAGGAGTTTGCTTTTGCAGAAATCGTTAATTAATCATTTGCTAATGAGCCTATGAGGCGAAAAGTACATTGAAAACTACTGGTTTAAAGAGTCGACACAGCAGGAAGTGAATGAAGAACCTTCATTCAAAATGAGGGTGTCTTTAGCATTATTTGTCTTTTTGAATTTGTGTCGTCTGGTGTCGGGCCTATGCGTTTTGTGCTAACAACTACATCGTCCATATAAACAGTAATCTCTTTATGGTCTGCCAATGGTGCTGATGCATTGGTTGTATTGTCTAACAACATAAGCCAGTTCCAGTTATGACTTGTGTCTGAGTCAGCTTGCTTCCACTCCACATTCATCGCTTCTGCAACTAACTTACCATCAAGCCAGGTTCGATATATTCCATCTGCCGCTCCATTGGCGCTGTTCATTTTTACGTAAAATTCATAACACTGCCAAACGCCAATTTTTGGTTCTGGCCCATTTCTGAAATCGCCATTAGGGCCAATAGTGTAGTCAGGTGCTAGTCTGGTAGACATAAGAAAGTATGTTTTTTTAAGGCCATAATTATGATTCCAATCAGGAAAAAAGACAGGAACATTGTAACTATTACTTCCATAATATTGTGGGTTTTCTGTGGTTGTCCAAATATTGTCGTTAAAGGTTGAAATCCTGACAAGTTTTTGATAAGAATGTTGAGTGTCCTGTGGAGTTGACCATTGCCATTCTATATCATATTTTAAGTAATAACGTACATAAAGCTCGTCATATCCATTCTCGCCAAGCCAAAGATCCAACGAACCTCCTGACCATGTTCCAAACCAGCCCGTTACTTCAATGTTATATGTAATACCTTTGCCTGTGTCCCCTCTGGCGCCTGTTGAGTCTAGGATAAATGTATCTTTTCGTCTGTCGTCTTTCCAATGTGAAGACGGCGCTCGATAAGATGTCCAGCCTTCTGGTGGACAATGTGTAGTACACTTATCGGCACGAGAGTTACCCCATGAGATGTCGTGTCCTCCAGCTCCTTTGTTCACAGTTTGATTAGATCGCCAGTCAGGTGAGTTGTCAAAATTATCTTGGAAAAGAATTTCAGAAAATGCTGGAGTGTAATTTGTGAACAAAATTACGGTGATTAACAAAAAATTAGACATGCTGATATTTATATTCGTAAACATAATTACCTCTATTCTATTAATTGGTTGAGATGTAGAATTCGTCGAAACTGCCTAGAGGGGCTCTGTTGCCTATATGCAAATCTTGGGTTCCCCAGAAAGGTGGAGCTAAGTGCCAAGGTGTTGTATCGATTTCGCTGACTATTGCTTTATCACGTCTTATAGACATGCTACCATCTTCTCCATTCCAGCTGAACTCATACTCGTACCACACATCCTTGGTCCATGTATCTGCAACCTTAAAAGTTCTATGTAAGCTTCCGCTAGAGTCATAAATAATAAAATAAATAGCGTTTTTGTAAGTATAAGCGTAAATGGTACTAGCTTTTCCTATGTTAGTTGATTTGAAAAAAAATCTAGTCGTTCCGTCAGTGCTGTCTGATGGCGTGCTGTGTTTGGCCCAAAAGGAAATAGTGCCCTTATTGATAGGGACTATGGTCATAGGGAAGTAATAGGACTGGGATATTCCGGTTTGTTCCAGACAATTACCAACGATGCCCGGAGAAGAGGTTCCATCGTTTTGTGTTTTTGTGATGGTGATATTTCCAATGTCAGATGTGATTGTAGTCTCGGGTAAAGAATCGATATTCCAATAAAAAAGTGTATTTGGATGGGCTGATTCCAGTGGTGAGGTCAACCTGAAATTCTGGACCACAGGTATCGTGGTGAGATCGGTCTTTATTGGATCAGACTCAATAATCTGAATGTTCGATCCGATTTCACTTGTATCGGCAAGTGTTCCTATAATTTGGATATAAACAGGAAATGACGTGATGGGAATATTGGTGCATGTCATAGAAAAAGCCCCCTGCGTTAGTGCAGAAGGAACAGTACAGTTCTCATGCCATGTTTTGACAGACATGTCAGCGTTCAAAGAATAATACAGTTTGAATTGGCTGCTCTCTGATGTGTCGGGCAGGGTCCAGTTGAGGGTCATTGTAGGGATGTTTGCTAAAGCTGACTGCGTGATCACAATGCCAAAGAATAAAATAACGAAGTTTAATATTTTTATCATTTTTGCCTCATTTACTGCAAAGAAAAATTATCATATAATTTACACTGATAGTATTTTAGCAGATTTATTTCATTAATTGCAGTGAATATTGTGTCTCGAGTTTTCTTTATCTTCTTTTTCGTGTGGTGTCATTCTTTGGAGTTTGCTTGTGGCGGTGTGGAACTGTGGGTAAATGACTGATAATACAGAAGTTAATGCCAACGTTTGCCTGGGTAAGGTCTTGTTAAGTAGAAGAGAAATAGTTTTCAGACAGAGGTGTGGAGTAGTGCAAAAAAATAATTTGCTTTGTAGCTGTTCTTTGGAAATTGTATCTCAGTCTCCTGATTGGACAAGGATGCTTAAATGATCTCAGTATTTTCAGAACGAAAAAGCCCATTCCAACGCTGAATAGTATGACAGTTGAGGGTTCAGAGACTTGCGATGGGACGTGTTCAACAGATGTAAGCCAACAGTTTGTAGAATAAAATCCCAATGATTGAGAGGTGAACATGAATTGCGGTCGATCATTTATGTGTTTTATTAAATCCCAAAAATACCAACTTGCACAAGAAAGTATTTCCACATTATCGCCATTAGCAGAACTGCCAGCATTAAAAATCGTTATTCCTGATTCAATATCCATTATCATTTTACTCGTTTCGAGAACCATGTCCGGCATTATCCCTAGAGTATTATCGGCTTCGTAAAATTTCACATGATATTTATATCTGTTTTGGTCTGAGGGTGCATAGCCTTCTATCTTAGTCCAAAAAGGATTATCCTTATCAACAATATATGAAAACTTAGCATTGTTGTATTGCCCCCCAGTACTATCTTCTATCTGGAAGTTCAGTATCATAGGCGTTGAAAATGCCACTGAAGATGTTCCCAGACAGAGAGTTGTTAATAGACAAAAGAAGGATAAGTTACCAAAGCGTTTGTGTTTCACTTCTGAGCCTCCTACATCTGACGAAAAAATCATCGAAGTAAAAAAGTTGCAATATCGTTGCGGTGGGTCGCACCAGATAACGGCATTTGTAAATTGATCGCATTGAAAAAACTGGTTTGTGGTTCTGAATTAACAGAAATTTGTTTTATTGTTGGTGATTCAATATCACCTGTTTCTTGAAATATGAATCCATTAAGTCCGGAGCTCTTTCTGTTGCCTATGTTATAGGTTGTTCAAAAGAGATCTGAAAATAACGAACATCTACGGTATGTTAAGAATTCTTTATTCGCGTCCGAATTATGAAATAATGCGTTGAATAGCTCCGCCAGTTCGTCGGTTGAGGCTAGTCGAAAAGTGCTGTTTTCTTTGCTAGAGTCAATCGGCGATAACCCGTTTGTTTTACGGAGCGAGAGCTATTCCAGTTTAGTATTTAAGTCTACAAATCCAATATTCGTCCTTAATAATCTGTTTTCATACATCGTTTGTTTTTATCTCCTAGTTGAGATGAAGTGTATTTGGTGGTGTCAGTCGGAAATGAAAATTGAATCTTTTCTGATTCATTGTGGTGTAATTGTTTAGGGCTGTCAAGGTAACTCTTGGTTAGACATTACGGCGTGTACCTAAATGACGATTATATAAAGTTCGCTTGTCTTCGTTGTCTCGGGATTTAGATATTCGACAATATGTCCCATAGAATTCGGGATAATTTGGCAAAGTATTCAATCCGGTACGGTATGATTAAACTAAGTAGAAATTACCAGATGGTCATTCGAGAAGTAAGATACCCGTTAGTCGCTCAACGAGCGCTTTCAAACTAGAATATTAGGCTAATAGTTAGTAAAGTCATGCTGTGATAGATATGCGTATGTTTGAAAATCGATATCGAGGTGTCGCATGTTTTGTAACCTTCCCAGGTTTGTGACAAGATGCTGGATAGATAGTCAAAGTAACAAAAAAACAGGGGTAAGATTAATTGCTGGTAGAGTCGATACTACTCGATGGTCTACCTTGGTTAACGACAGTAGAAGATTGGGCGACGGGGAAAGGAAATACTGTACAATGGGACAAGTCAGACGAAAGGGCTTAACAAAATAGATATGACAACGCTTACATATACAAATAATGAGTGCGGATTTTTATTTTTGAATTTGACTTTTCATGGAAAATCCTAGGATACTTCTCCCAATGGTTACTTTGTTAGAGACTCATCAAACCTCAGTATTCTCAAGTAATATCTTATGGATCAACAAGAAAAAGCCAAGACTTGCTCGATAACTGTAGTATGATCCTTTCCTCTATGTTTTATTTGTAAAGCCAATGATAATAAGAATTCAGTAGCCTGAAACAGAAACGGTACAGCTGCCATCTTCATCATTTAACCCCCTACAGAATATGCCATATTTATTTAACAAATATTATCCTCTGCGAGATCTCTTGTTTTTTCTTGGAGAGGGGGTGATGATTTTCTCTTCGTTTTTGTTTTCCTGTTTGCTTTTTCTAGGAAGCGATCACTTTGTGAGTGAGATAGGGCTTTATTGCATTCAAGCGATGGTTGTTACTGCTGTATTTCAGTTGTGCCTCTTTTTCTTTGATATGTATGAAATGAGGCAGGATCTTAGTCTGATGGATATCGAGATTCGTTTGACCCAGGCGTTCGGGGTTGGTTGTATTGTGCTTGGGCTTTTGTATTATCTTTTGCCACCAATGTTGATGCACAAGTATATTTTTTGGACAGGATATGTGCTCGTTAGCTTTTCCTTGCTGATTTATAGATATTTTTATCATCGGATTTTACGCACGAGGATGTTTGTGCAGGACCTTGTCCTTATTGGAACAGGAGAGCTGGCAAGTGAGATAGCAAAAGAAATTGAGGGTCGGCATGATTCGGTCTATCGAATAATTGCTTTTGTCGGTGATGGTTCGCCTGTTTATAACCCTTATGGCGCTCCTGTGTTTAAGGAATTAGAGGAAGTTGACAATATGTCTCCTCTTGTTGCAATTCAACGCATCGTAGTGGCTCCTGATGATAAGAGAGGCAGTACATCTACTCGTACCCTGTTGAAGTATAAATTAGCTGGCACGGCAGTAGAGCAGGGGGTGACCTTTTATGAACGTATTACAGGTAAGATAATGGTGGAGAAGGTGAATCCTAGTTGGATTGTCTTCTCAGATGGTTTTACTGTAATGAGTCGCTGGCGCTATTTGGTCAAGCGATTGTTGGATGTTGTGTTAAGCGCTGCGTTGCTGGTAATAACTGCTCCTGTAATGCTTGTATCTGCAATTATAATCAAATTTGAAAGCCCTGGGCCTGTCTTTTATTTTCAAGAGAGGGTCGGTGAGGGCAATGAACTTTTTATGGTCATCAAGTTTCGGTCGATGGTTCGGGACGCCGAGAAAAATGGAGCCGTATGGTCCCAGAAAGATGATAGCAGGATTACAAGGTTTGGTGGTTTTATACGTAAGGTTCGTATAGATGAATTGCCCCAACTTTGGAATGTTTTAAAAGGCGAGATGAGTCTGGTTGGGCCGAGGCCGGAGCGACAAGTATTTGTAGAACAATTAGTTGAAGAAATCCCATACTATGGTATCCGACATGTGGTTAGGCCGGGGATTACAGGTTGGGCCCAGGTGAGCTATCCGTATGGCGCCTCGAAACTCGATGCTCTGCGGAAGCTGGAATATGATCTTTATTATATAAAGAACAATTCGATTGCCCTGGACCTTCTGGTGATTTTTTATACTGTGAAGACTGTTTTATTTGGGAAAGGCGGGCGGTGAGTTGCCTGTGTCTTCAAACTGTCCTGCGACAAACAGCCTAGGTGGACGACCTCTTTGAGCGAGCGGCTGAACTAGAGACTTTTAGCCGTCGTATTGGCTACTCCGCGAGCAATATTGGTCAAGTCAACTCCGTGTCCCCCTGATAGTATGATGATGCTCGGTCAGCGTTAGAGGGGCTTATTGCTACCAGCTGAATATGTCCTGTGCCCAAGAAATAGAGACGAGGATACGGTGGTCGTCGTACTCGTCGCTCACTCGATCAGATTCTTGTTTGCTGAACGTGTATTCAAGGTTGGCTGTATAGTCTTTTAAGAAGCTATAGTGCAAGCCGATACCGGAAACAAA
The DNA here is from genome assembly GCA_002733995.1 of Desulfotalea sp. GTDB lineage: Bacteria > Desulfobacterota > Desulfobulbia > Desulfobulbales > Desulfocapsaceae > Desulforhopalus_A. The sequence goes on from NVXR01000012.1 coordinate 36,242, forward strand.
TATATCGTTATGGTATTCTTCTAAAATGATATCGCTACCGGGGGCAGTTGAGGCTAGTGAGTCACTCAGTGTATCCCTCGTGTCAGTTCGGTCCTCGTATGTGTAGCGTATTCGGCCGTTGATGCGCAGACTAGCTAGAATTTGATAGTCCGCATTCAATTGTGTCTCCCATTTATCAACGATACCCTGTTCTTCGGTACCCGCAAAATTCTCGGCATCATAATGCTTCTCAATGCCAAAGGTCAATGATCCGCGTTGGCCTTTGTAGGTAATCTGTGCAACGCCGTTGCCCCCTATATTACTATCTTGGCCTTCAGCTTTTTCATAGGAAGGACCTGCGCCTAGGATTATTTCGGTCCTACGAGAGTAGTTGTGGGTCCAGCGTAGTTGCGCTTGATGGACATTACCATCCACCTGTAAATCTTCATCATACCTCGTGCCAATATAATTATAGGAGAGTGAGACTGTGGTTTGGCGGCTAAAATCGTTTTCGCCAGTTAAGCGCAGGCGGTATTCCATTAAATCATCAGATAACGGCGATTCTTCAGTTAACAACGTTATGGGGCTTGTATCGTCGAACGTCCCCTTAACAACACTCAGAGTTGTAATAGCCCGCCATTTTTGATTAAAGCGGTGTTGGTTGGTAATACTTCCTGTGTATCTGTCATAGTCTGTATAGGTTTTGTTCTCAGATTCGTCATTGCGTAAAATATTGTAATCAAATCCGAAGTTCAATGTGCTCTGTTGTCCGTATAAATGTTCGGATGTCAGATTGAAGGTGTTGCGCCAATATCGAGCGCGGCCGAAGTCTGCGGAAAGTTCCGGAGTGCTTTCTTGAGTTGTTGGGCTGTCAGAACGAGTCGAAGACTCATAGTGGTCAGTTCTGAGGAGAGAGTCTGTAGCTGTAAGTCGCCAGTTCTTGCTGATGCTTCGTTCAGCTGTAAGGAAAAGATCGTTGTCCCAGTTTGTTTCAGAATCTATAATGTCATATTTAATAGACGGAGAGGCCCGGATTTCAAAGCGATCTTTTAAGCCCGTGGATGTTAAATGAATCTTTGGCGTTATCGCCAAGCTTTGGTAGTTATCATCATCTTTGTCCTCATTTTTTCGGTCATCCAAATCATAGGAGAAGGACAGTCCTGTGTTTACTATATTGACACGTGCCTGGGCATTTACTGAAAAGAAGGTTAGGAGAAGTAGAGTAGCTGTTAACAGTGGTTTAGGAGTAAGCATGCTGGTCATCATTTCTTCGCCGTTTGTTTAATTCTTCAAGTGTAAGCAAAGCAACAGCGTTCTTATCAGAGTACTGTTGCTCGTGTTATATGGTGTGTCAGTCGATGATAATGATATCGTTAGATCTAATAATTATGTTTTTGTCGAGAGCCTTTCCAGTGATAAAATTATCGTAATCAAATATCAAAGTGTGGCCTTTAAAAAGCGCCTTGTCTTCCTCTTTAATTATTTTTCGGACAACTGTAATTGTTTTGCTGGCCCATTCTGTAAATCCCCCTGAACGGGCGACAATTTGCACAAGGTTCATTGGAAATTCAAGGGAGAAAATACCGGGTGATTTCACCTCCCCCATTACCGTATAGCGAAGGCTTTTACTTTGAGCAAGGGTTGTGGTGACAATAGGGTCATCATATATCGTTGAGTAGAGTCGCTTGAGATAGTCTGCAAACTCTGTAAGTGTTAGACCCACAACCTCAACATCACCTATATGCTTTAGCGAAATGCGTCCATCCATCATTACAGGGGTGCCTGAGCCGGCGGAGGGAGGTTGCTCTGTTTCCTGGGCATCGGTATCAGCATTTGTCGGCGCCGATACAGACATGTCACCTTCTTCAAAAATACTTACTGTGAGGATGTCTCCGTATCCAATCACATACTCTTCTTCTGACGGCAAAGAGTCTGCTCTAGCGCCAAGCATTTCTTTTAAAACGGATCTTTTCTGCTCATTTGTGGTCGAGATGTCTGCTGAAGATTGTGCCGAAAATGCAACTGTTTGAGTAAAAAAAATGCAGAAAAAATAAACAAATAGAAACATTCTAAGCATTGAATAATCTCCTGATATTGTGTGGTGAATCGTAATGTTTAGCTATCAAAGTCTGTTGGGACGACTGTGTAAAAAACATGTGCTATAATGAGGCGTGGTGGTAGGGCATTGCTCTGTGGACGTGGTGATCGATTTTCTTCTTTTGTGGCGCAAAAATACAGTTTTAAGGGAAAATCGATTCACGAGGAACATGACTCTTTGTCCTCTATTCGATAATGTGCGCGAATCTTTGATTATAAAAGAACATAAAATCATATTTCAAAGGTTTTGTCACCGTTTGACCTGTTAATGGAGATGATTTCGTTGGAATTTGCACAGATACACTGCGTACTCACCTGTTATTTGTTGCTTATCATCTGAATCTATTGTTTCTTGTATGCTTAAGTCCCTGACATAAACACTACGCCTCTGAGTCCTCCGGCGGTCGTTTAGCTGTCTATCTTGCTTTAGGGCCTCGTCTTCTGGAACTTCAAAGGATCTTTGTTTCGAGTTTATCATTCATTCTATGGGATATAATAATTGGGTATTGATATGACCTTGATAACTAAATTAGTAAAAGTATTCATCTTTATTTTATGTGCTAATCTCATCGCCTCCTGCTCATCGCCGGACAAAGATAAGGTGGAGTACTACCAAAGCGCGCTTGATTATGTTGAAAAAAATGAGCGTGAATCTGCCATATTACAGCTGCTTAATGCCTTGCAGATTGATGCCAAATATGGAGATGCGTATTATCAGCTGGGTTTACTCTACCTTGAGAAAAAGCAGATGAAGAAGGCCTTTAACTCTCTATTGAGGGCCGCAGATCTCGAACCTGATAATCTTGATGCAAGCCTTAGAGTGGCTCAGTTTTATTTGTTTAATAGAAAAACTGAAGAGAGTCGAAAACGAATACAACATATTCTTGAGATAGATCCAAAGCATCATGCCGCATTGACACTTTTGGCGAATGTGGAGCTTGTAGCGGGGGAGTATAAGGAGTCGCTGGCTGTACTTGAAAAAATGGGTCCGGTTGTTGATACCTCCGATGAATTACAGAATATTAAAGGTCGAATCTTTGCTGCACAGAAAGAGTGGGGCCCCGCTGAAGCCGCTTTTCAAAAAGCCATTGAATTAGATAAGAATAATCTGAGTAACTATAGAACCCTGCTCATACTGTATCAACAAAATCTGGACAAGGATAAAGCTAAAGCCTTGTTGGATACAATGGCGATGCGCTTTCCTGAAATCCCCCTCGTACACCAATTGCTTGTGAATTATTATCGTAGTGTTGGTGATAAGGAGCAGGCATTGCAAGAGTTGTTGGAGTTAATGAAAATTGACCCAGAAAACCCACGGTTTATTCTACAAATAGCCGAATTTTACAGGGAAAGTAATAGGGCAGCCGATGCCGAAAAGGTCCTTGCCGATGCTCGATTAATTGATGGGGAAAATCCAGATATTACCGCTGCACTTATAACCCTTTATTTTGATCAGAGAAAATATGATGAGGTTCAGCCACTCTTCGAGGAATTGCAAAAGAGCAATCCTGGGCATGGAGGGGGCAAGTTGATTAGGGGCCGCTTTTTACTCAACGACGGGAAAATCCTTGATGGGATAACGGTTTTTGAGGAGCTTAATAAAGATTTTCCACAATGGGGGGAGCCCTATTTCTTCCTTGGACTGGCCCACTATGAATTGGCTGAAGTCGATTTGGCGCAAAATGCAGTTGCAATGGCGATTCAGAAACACGGGAGCAGTGCAAAGTACCATACTCTGATGGCTCAGATATTCCAAACCCAGGGTATGTTTGAAGATGCTCAGAAAGAAGCTATTGTCGCCTTACGTCTCAATCCCAAAAACATTCGTTCGGCCCTCATTCTAAGCCGGGCCTTAGTTGATTTAAAGAGCTATGAGCAGGCTGTAATCTTACTTGCTAATATGAACAATCAGGTCCCCGGTAACGTTGAAGTACTTGGGAATTTGGCAGAGGCCTATATGGGCAAGGAGGAATATGAGGAGGCGGAAAAAACTGCGCTCAGTTTGCTCGATTCCTATCCTGGTAACACCAAAGGCGTCTTGTTATTACTGCAAATAAAATTTAAAGACGATCTTCTTGGTGCTCAACAGTTTGTAGAGACTCAAATTTTAAAAGCACCCAAGAACGAGAACCTACACCTGCTGCATGCAGGTATCCTTATTAAACAGGAAAAGTATGACGCGGCACTCCTGGCCTATAAAAAAATTCAGGTTCTGTGGCCAGAAGATGTCAAACTCTATATGGCAGAGGCAAAACTGTTACGGAAATTAGGCAGATATGATGAAGCAATGGCCGATTATACCTTGGTTCTCGAGAAGCAACCGAAGATGTTGGCTGCCCATATGGGGATGGCGGATTTATTGCAAATGGCAGGCAATGTAGAAGATGCAATGGACCATTATCGTCAAGTGCTGAAGATCGACCAGGAGAATGTGGGGGCGGCAAATAACCTTGCATGGCTGATCGCCTCAGAGCCCAATGGTGATCTTGGTGAAGCTCTTATGCTTGCCATGCGTGCCAAGCAGGTGAGCTCAAATTCTCCTATTGTTGCAGATACTCTTGGTTGGGTTCATTATAAAAGACAATCCTATTCCCTTGCGAAAACTCAGTTTGAGGTTGCCCTGCAAGGTATGCCAGACAATGCGACAATGGCCTACCATCTTGCCTTAGCCTTACGTGGGAATAAGCAACTCCAGAAGGCCCAGGATGTACTTACTGAACTCAGTGGACGTAACCTTGATTTTCCTGAACGTGAGGATGCAGATAAACTGCTTGAAGAGTTACAGAAACAGGACCTAATACAGAAGTGATTTGAGGTCTAGATGGTGCGAGGTGCAGGCATCTTGTAGGGGCGTGTTGATAAAACGGATGGAGGCAACTATCCGTTTTGTCCGTTGAACGATCGTTATTACTCGGTAGGTTTATTTTGCGTCATGCAGGTAATAGTTATATTTTTTTGAATAGGACTTGTCGAAGATGTTGCTCGTCTGGTCGTTATATACTATCCCCATGATTTTTTCTTTGCCAATGGTGTCGATCGTCTTTTGAATTTCATGTTTTCTGGAAGTACCTTCTCTTACAACCAAAATTACCCTATCAACCAGTCTGGCAAGTACTCCGGTTTCGGCTGCCACCAGTATGGGTGGGGTGTCGAATATGATAATTCTGTCTTCATATCGTTGGGACAATTCATTGGTAAGTTCTTTCATCTTCGCAGAGCTAAGGAGTTCTGCTGGGTTTAATGGTGGTTTGCCACTGGCTATAAGAGAGAGTTTATTTACAATGGTCTTGTTGATTAAGGTTGCTAATGGGGTGTTATCCCGTAGATAGTCAACGAGTCCGGTGGCTCTTTGCATGCCAAGCAAGCCTGCGAGTGATGGTCTTCTCAGGTCACAATCTACGAGTAGTGAGTGTTGGTCCATTCCTTGGGCGAGGGAGATGCCAAGGTTTGCGGTAATAAAGCTTTTGCCTTCTTTGGGCACCGCTGAGGTTACCATTATGGTCTTGATTGCTTTCTCTCCATTTTGGGGATGGAGGATACGGGAGCGTAAAACTTTGAATATCTCAGGTATCGATATATCTTCATTAATCGCTTTGAAAAGTCGGCTGTCCCACTGACTACTTGCTGGTGTGGTTGGCGGATGGGGCCGGTCTGCTGTCTCCTTATCGCGATTCTCGACATTCTCTGGGGATAGCCAGTCGCTATCGTTCTTCTGTGTTGTGCTGTCTTGCTGCTCTCCTTTTGCAAGGGTTGTGGAAAATTTGCCCATGTCGGTTTGACCTATTTTAATGTTTCAAATATTTGAGTTGAGATGCTGCTAAGATACTGCCACCATGTGTGCGGTGCAAACTTATAAGCAAGAGTTAACGTAAGGGTAAGAGTGAGTGTTACTAAGGTTACTGCCGCCAGAGTTTTCGCTAGCGGACCCGTTATGCCAAATATTTTGATGCCGATATGTGGCTGTTTTTTCCTGCCCGATACTTGCAGCATCGTCTCGTTTTGCAGCTTGATTTCCTGGATGCATTCTTCGATGATCTTTTTGTTGATGCTTCTTAAGTCATGATTGAATCCTGAAACCATAGCGTGGTCGCAAATGATATTTATTAAGCGGGGGTTGCCACTACTTTTTTTGTGGATTGTGGAAACGGCATTATTGCTGAAAATAGCACTATTTGCTGCCCCTGCTTGATTAAGTCGGTGCGCTATATATTGGGTCGTGTCTCCTGCCGACAGAGGTTCCAGGTGGTGTCTTAAGCCTATCCTCTGCCTTAGTGGAAGCAGGAGTGGATCTGCAAGTTTTTCCTGTAGCTCGGGTTGACCAATAAGAAATATGCTCAGCGCCTTGTTTTCTCCGGCATGATTGGAGAGCAGGCGGATTTCTTCAAGCAAGTCTAGAGGAAAAGCCTGTGCCTCGTCAAATATAAGTAATACCTTGGTACCTTTTTTTGCGTGATCTTTGAGGAAGTTGGCAAAGTTGAGGATAAAGGTAGCCTTGTTCTCCTGATAAGGAATGCCTAGTTCCTGGGAAAGGTAAGAAAAAAATTCGTGTTTACTTAAGGTCGGATTGTTGAGTATGCATACAGTAACCGTATCCTTTAGCATTCTAAGTAAGGCGTTGAGGATCGTTGTCTTGCCTGTACCGACCCCGCCGGTGAGCAGTAGGAAGCCTTTGTTTGTGATAACCCCATAGCGAAGGGTCGCAAGGGCTTCTTTGTGGCCTTCACTGAGGAACACTCGCTCTCCAAGGGGAGTGAGTTCAAAAGGCTTGTATTTTAGGCCGTAATATTTGCAATACATTGGTTGCCACAAAGTTTATGTTGCATGGTAAGCACATTCCCGTTGATGTTTATATACTCTGTTGTCGCAAGTCCGCTTCATCCACCTAAAGGCCCTGCTGGGGCGTGCTCGGACACATTTAAAGGCCCGGAGTAAATGGGGCTGAACCGCAGCTACATCGTGGAGGCCTTCGGGAGTAAACCTGGCTTGTTCGGCCTGGTCTCAAAATTCAATCTGTTGTCCTTGGGTTGCTACTCCCGCTTCAACGACCTGAATAGCTATAAAATCAGAGAATAATAATATGTTTTTGCCAAAAATATAGCATCACGACGCTGAGAGATATCGCCCAACTGAGAAAGAACAACACCCCGATTGAGGTGATAATTCGCGTTCGTCGCAACTCCTTTTTGAGAGTGATGTGTGGGACGGAGCAGATCACCTCTATACCAAATGTTTGAGCTAAGCTGGCCGGATCTCTGAAAGATGTGTTGAGGAATTCTAGGGCAGCAATGATTGCACCAGCAAGGGCCGCACCACCAAGCAGGGCCATGGCCATGATTTTTTTAAAGTTGGGACTAATCGGTTTAGTTGGTGTTCTCGCAGGGTCGACTATTTTGAACTGGCTACCCTTTTGTTTTCTCTCAAGGTTTAAGGCAGAGCCGGCCTGGAGGTTTTGGGAGACCAGGAAGTCATAGTGACGTTTTAGCTCGCCGTATTCGCGGGTTAGGGCAGACCACTCTGCCTCGCGTATGGGTGCTGATCCTATCCATTTCTCGTATTGGTGGATGAGGTTTGTGGTATCAACTTTTTCTTTATTAATCTTTTTTATACTTAGGCCAATACTTTTAACCTCGGCTTGGAGCTCAAAGAGTGTTGTATCCAAGGTTTGTGTTGGGCTCGTGGTAGAGGTGTCAGCTGTGGTGCCGGCCTTGTTGGCTGATAGACGTTTTTCAAGGTTAGAAATCTTCTTTTTAAGGCTTTTAATTTTGGGGTGCTGGTCGGTGTAGCGTTCCAGAAAAAGCTCCAGCTTTTTACCTAAGCGCAAAAGTTTTGCCTGATCTGATTCGAGTCGCACCGGTTGATTGTTACGTGTCACGGAGCCATAGGCTAGGCTGTTTAAAATTTGTTTGCGCATCTCGATTTGATCTCGTATCAGTACGCGGGTTCGCTCAAGGTCTTGAATGGATTCTTGTCTACTTTGATATTGAATTTGCAGGGATGCGAGTCTGGTCATGTTCATAATTCGCTGTTCCGGCATCTCGTTGTAGTACTTTAATTTGTAATCCCGCATAATAGCTTCTTTTTTATCGAGGATCACTTTGGCCATATCAAGCTCATCTTGGGTGTAGATGGAGGTCTCCGTGGCTTTCTCTTCCCGGTATTTCATGTTTTGTTCTATGAATCCGGAGGCGAGTGTATTGGTAACGCGTGCGACTTTACTGGGATTAGTCGTCTGGTAGGTGACTGTAAACGTATCACCTCTTCGGGAGGGATTTATCTGAATGCGTTTGCGCATGATGACAATAACGTCTTCCATTGGTAGCTCATCGCGCAGCTTTGTGTAGAGCTCTTCGTTGGTTATGACCTTTTCAAGATTGGTTCTGCTCGTTACAATTTCAGATAGAGTCGAAACTATTTGGCGGATATTTTCTTGCTCATCAGGAGACATCTTGGCGGGGCTGATACTCTGCTGTTGATAGCTCAGTAAGGTTCTGCCCTGGTAGGTTTTTGGCTGGGTAAAATAACCTCCTAGCCCCGCTGTCATGGCAAGTAAAAGACAGCCGGCAATTATTGCTTTTCTGCGTAAAACAATATCAACAATTTGTTTTATATTGATCCCTTGAGGGAGTTGTTGTTCCATTTACAGGTTCGACTCCAAGTTTTCGTTTTACTTATATCAAATGAGAGAATAATTCTCTGCTGAACATAGGAAAAATATTGTATGATTTCAAACATTATTTTCTCTGGCTATTTGGGTGATATTGGATCAATCTTATAAGATCACACCACTTTAATACACAACTCTTTTTACACCTCGCAATGTTTGTTCCTGTTTGGTGCTTTCTTGTCCGTTCACTGAATTCCTTATGGCTTGAGGAGGTAGTAACGATTTTACGTTTCGCAAATACTGTCATTCTTCCTGCAATGCGGAAAAAAGCTCTGCTTTTTGGCTGCTATTTCCGGAATACTGACTTCGCTAGATGGCACTTGAAATGAATTGCCATTGTGTGATAATTTCTATCTCTGTAGTTAACGGAGGTCTTTTCCCCAGTACCCTATAAATTGAGAGAGTTATGTCTTACGTCAAATGTAATGATTCGTATAAGAGTCCGCGAGTGGGCTTGTCTTTTTGGGCGAAGCAGTGTGCAACAATTCTATTTTATTTCCGCCTTTTCTTTATTGTATTTAAAGCCAGTCGCGAGGCGCGAAAAGGTTGTTATGGCGATCAGTCGTGGGTGAAAAGTAGCCAAGATGTGCTGGCCGCGCTAGAAAAAGCTGGTGTCTCTGTTGACATTTCGGGGCTAGAGAATCTACAAAGATCTGAGGGGCCAATCTTAATAGTCGGTAATCATATGAGTATGATGGAGACGTTGTTGTTGCCCGGTATTGTGCAGCCCATTAGACCCGTGACCTTTGTGGTGAAAGAGTCTCTGCTTAATTATCCTATATTCAAGTACGTGATGCGCTCAAGAGATCCAATATCCCTGACTCGAACGAATCCACGCCAGGATTTGAAGGCGATATTGACTGAAGGTGCTGACAGGCTGGGGAAGTCTATCTCAATAATTGTCTTCCCGCAAACAACAAGGGCCCATAGTTTTGATCCAGCTCAAATGAGTTCTATAGGTGTAAAGCTGGCGAAAAAGGCTGGTGTTACTGTGGTTCCTTTGGCCTTAAAAACGGATTGTTGGCAAAATGGTGAGACGTTTAAGGATTTTGGGCGTCTCAATGTGAGTAAAACAGCGTATTTTGCCTTTGGACCGCCCCTTGTTATTACCGGCAAAGGGGATGCTGAACAGGCTAAGATTAATCAGTTTATCACTACCCAGCTAAAGTTGTGGGCTGCTGGCGAATGATAAAGATGATTGATATCTTCGTTGGGAGGGGAGAGGGACGCAAGACGCATAGAGGAGTTCCGTCTTGCTTCGAATCAGTTATTCCTTTGCAGGCAATAACTGATCCGAATGTTGTGGTGCCCTAGCGATTCTTCTCTGTGATAAAACGACAGAGAACTACCTGCAGAGGGCATTAAGCCCAGCTTACTTCCCGTCTTCCGGGGTTGGCGCGCTTTTTTCTTCAGGTCAGGCGGAGTCGCTGTCTTGAATATTGAGGGCTTCCTCTTCGTCTTCGTCATCAAGTTCCTTAGGCGTTGCTTCTACTTCTTCGTCAACAGTCTCAACAACTTCAACCGTTTCTTCATCTGCGGCTTTGAGTTTGATGTTCTGTTGTCGAACAGCTTTTGGGATTTTTGATTCAGGTAAAATCAGCTCTGTGATTTTGGCCACTTCTTCTTTTAATTCAGAGTCAGCCAGGCATGTGTCACACGTTTCGATATGCTGTTCAATGAAGGAAACCATTCGAGCGGGAGCCATGGTCTCATCTCTAACGTGAACGTACCAGGATTTTATTTGTTTTATTAGTCTGTCGCACTGCATAGGTGGGGGGAGGGTATCCTCTGTTTGGGATGAAAAAACAAATTGTAGTGATTTTTTTCACTAAATGAATAAAACATACTAATATATAAAAAAGTTGTTTTCAAGGTCAAGTCTTAATAGTATAGTGATTTCCTTTTTAATGACTGTTTTTTTTTGGAAGTGGATAGGGCACTGGTGGCTTTCCCGGACTTCAAATCCGGTGTAGCGGGTTAATAGCTCGCTAGGTGGGTTCGATTCCCATGCACTTCCGCCATTAAATGGCGTTTCTTGCTGTTTAATGTCTCTTTATTTGCGTCCATTGTGGTCTTCGTCAATAGCATTGATATTCATTTTCCCTCAGTTGAACAGATTTAAACCACCAATAAGTGATTGCAGGCGGTGGTTTAACCGATATTGGAGGGTCTTCTGATCTGTTACCGTCCCTCCGCAGTCCTTCCCCATTATCTTTATTTGTCTTTATCTTCTGATGTCTGTTGTTGTATTCTATTGTTGAACCCAAAAATAAATGTTGCAAAAGTCATTGTCTCTAATTTAAAAATATTATGATTAAAGAACGTTATTTAGTAACCGGCGCAGCCGGTTTTGTAGGTGGTAATCTGGTACGTCTTCTTGCCCAGCGAGGTATCCTTGTTCGGGCCCTGGTTCGTCCAGGGGGGCAAAAAATGGCGGAAGATATTGAAGGGGTCGAGGTTGTTGAAGGGGACTTCTGTGATCCGACTATTCTGCCGTCTTTGCTTAAAGATATTGCCGGTGTCTACCATATTGCAGCTCTTTTTCGTCAGCAGGGTTTCCCCGAAGAGGTCTTTCGGCGGGTGAATGCTGAGGGGGTTAAAACATTACTGGATGCTTGTCTTGATGCAGGTATTAAGCGATTCATCCATTGCTCAACCGTTGGTGTTCTTGGTCATATTGAACAACCACCGGCTGATGAAAACACTCCTTACCAACCGGGGGATGTGTACCAGCAGACCAAGATGGAAGGGGAGCTTATCGCTCTTGACTATTTCCGCTCTGGAAAAATAGGTGGCAACGTTATCCGCCCGGGTATGGTGTATGGGCCTGGGGATATGCGAACGCTCAAACTTTTTTCAATGGTAGCCAAGGGTAGATTTTTCTATGTTGGTGAGGGAATGGCCACCGTGCATTTTGTCGATGTGCGTGATCTTGCCTTCAGCTTTATTCTTGCCATGGAGCATAAAGATGTGAATGGGGAGGTTTTTATTATCGCAGGGGATACCGTTCTTCCTCTTAGGGATCTTGCGAAAATGATAGCCGACAAGTGCGAGGTGAGAGAGCCCTGGCTTAAATTGCCTGTCAAGCCGATGCAATGGGCTGGTGGTCTGTGTGAGGCACTGTGTGCCCCGTTTGGTATTGAACCGCCCCTTTACCGGCGACGTGTTGATTTTTTTACCAAGGATCGTAGCTTCAATACTAATAAGGCGAAGCGACTCCTGGGCTTTACCTCGAAACAGACTGTCAGTGCGGAAGTAGATGATATTTTGCATTGGTATAAGGAACACGGCCACATCTAACGGTCATGGCCGTATCCTATTCGTCTGCTTGCCCAAGGGGGTGTTGGTGGAGTCTCTATATACTTCATGTATAGTGGAGATTCTGCCAACAGTGCTATGCCTTACATCCCAACTTGTTATGGGCGACAACTTTGGTATAGCCACTAGCACTGTTGGGCCAATTGATAGCTTGGCTGATCATTGGCCCTTGGGTCCTGTCGTTATTTCTTGATGAGAGGGTGGCCCATTCTTTCCCGTTGAGCAACATATGCCTCGGCTACTCTTCTAGCGATATTTCTGATTCGACCAATATATCTGGTTCGCTCGTTTACACTAATGGCCTTTCTGGCATCCAGTAGATTGAATGTGTGTGAGCACTTCAGACAATAGTCATAGGCGGGCAGGATAAGGTCTTTGGCCACAAGTTTGAGGGCTTCTTCTTCAAAACTATTGAAAAGATTCAATAACTTCTCAACACTAGCCTCTTCAAAGTTGAAGGTAGAGAACTCAACCTCTGCCTGATGAAAGATTTCGCCATAGGTGACGTCATCGTTCCATTTTATATCATAGACACTTTCAACGCCTTGCAGGTACATAGCAATACGCTCAAGGCCGTAGGTTATCTCCACCGTTGTGGGGTGAAGTTCGATGGAGCCAGCCTGCTGGAAATAGGTAAATTGAGTAATTTCCATACCGTCAAGCCATACCTCCCATCCCAGTCCCGATGCCCCAAGGGTCGGTGATTCCCAGTCATCCTCAACAAAGCGAATATCGTGGTCCAGAAGATTCAGACCAAAACGTTTGAGGCTACCGAGATACAGTTCTTGGACGTCGATGGGCGAAGGCTTGAGGACGACCTGGTATTGATAGTAGTGTTGCAGGCGATTTGGATTGTTACCATATCTACCGTCTGTGGGTCTTCTCGATGGTTGCGGGTAAGCGGCCTTCCATGGCTCTGGGCCAAGTGAACGTAAGAGTGTTGCTGGATGAAACGTACCTGCACCAACTTCGTTGTCATATGGTTGTAGGGTGAGACAACCCTGCTCTGCCCAGTAATGACTGAGTTCAAAAATTATATCCTGAAAATTCATTGAATTTCCCCTTGTATGCCAATGTTGATCAGGGTTTTCTGTGCTACACCCTAAACGAAAAAATAGTCAGTTAAACAATTCTAAAGATGGACTACTTATATAATTGGTATCTTGACTTTTGTCCATGGTGACCTCATTATATCTGTTCATTTATAACCCATGCATTATTACGATTTTCTGGCAAGGTATTGCCATACATAGTGAGAAAATTCATATGCAAATTCCTGATATTTCAAAAGAAAATGAGAGCCTGTTTCGACTGCTGAGTGAAAGTCAATCCATTGCAATCGTCGGTCTTTCCCCTAAAAAGGACCGGGCAAGCAATATGGTGGCACGGTATCTACTGGCCCAGGGGTACAGGGTCTATCCCGTTAACCCCGGCCAAAGTGAAATACTCGGGCAAGTCTGTTATGCCGATCTGGCATCACTACCCCATAACATTGATATAATAGACATCTTTAGAAAATCTGCAGACGTGCTTGCTGTGGTTGAACAGGTTGTGAAATTACCGAAACTTCCCCGGGCTATCTGGATGCAGCAGGGTATTATTAATGCTGAAGCCGCAGCCCTTGCCGAGAAAAATGGTATTCTGGTGATTATGGATCGGTGTATCAAGATCGATCATCAAAATCTTCTCCAGTAGTATTTTTCTTATCCCTCTTCACTTACCGGCGTAATTATCTATGGAACCAAAGATTCTGTCCATCCGTGGTGCGCGGATGCACAATTTAAAAAATATTGACGTTGATTTGCCGCGGAATCAGTTGGTGCTATTCACCGGTCTTTCAGGTTCTGGTAAATCGACTCTTGCCTTCGATACACTGTATGCGGAAGGGCAACGCAGGTATGTCGAGTCTTTGTCCACCTATGCCAGACAGTTTCTGGGGCAGATGGATAAACCAGATGTTGACTCCTTAGAAGGGCTGTCACCTGCGGTATCCATTGAGCAAAAAACCACGAGTAAAAATCCCCGTTCCACCGTGGGGACAGTAACAGAGATTTACGATCATCTGAGACTGTTGTTTGCCCGTTGTGGCCGACCTCACTGCCATCGATGTGGCAGTGAAATTCAGGCCCAATCCATTGAGGACATGGTCAATGCCCTGATGAAGCTTGCCGAAGGGACCAAGGTGATTTTGCTTGCGCCGCTGGTTACAGCGCGAAAAGGGCGGCATGAACAGTTGCTTGAAAGGATAAGGAAGGAAGGTTTTGTCAGGGTGCGGATTGATGGTCAGATTTTACATGCCGATGATGTCGACGCACTTGAAAAGAACAAAAAGCACACCATTGATGTCGTGGTTGACAGGCTGACGATAAAGAGCACGGGGAGAAGGCGGTTGTCAGATTCAGTGACCACTGCAGTGAAGCTCACCGAAGGATTTTTACTTGTGTTGTATCCCGATAGTGAAAAGGAACAGCTTTTTAGTGAAATGGCAGCCTGTCATAGCTGTGGGATTTCTTTACCTCCTATCTCAACGCAGCTTTTCTCTTTTAATAATCCCCAGGGCGCCTGCACAGAATGCAGTGGTCTTGGTGTAAAGCAAATCTTTGATAATAGCCTAGTCGTTCCAGATGATACGAAATCCATTCGTGAAGGTGCAATTGCCCCATGGGGCTGGCGGAGGGATGAATCATACTACGGTCATATGCTTGAATCTGTAGCCAAACATTACGGCGTTTCCCTCGACACCCCGTTTGGGAAATTGGCAGATGAAATTCAGCAGGTCTTTCTAAACGGTTCAGGAAGCGAGGAGATCACCTTTCACTACAGTAAGGGCAAAAGGGTGATGACTTCTGTTAAGTGCTTTGAAGGGGTGATTCCTCAGTTGGACAGAAGGTTTTATGAGACGCAGTCCTCTATGATTCGTGATGAGCTGAGCAAGTATATGAACGAGCAGGTCTGCTCACTTTGCTCTGGAGCACGCTTGAAGCCGGAGGCGCTTGCAATAAAAGCAGGAGAGTGGTCGATATACCAACTGACATGTATGTCAATTGCACAGCTGTTGGAGGTGTTGCCCGTTTTACCGTTTAGTAAAAGAGAAAGAACCATCGGAGAGCCGATCCTAAAAGAAGTGATAGATCGTCTCTCATTCCTTGAAGATGTTGGCCTTGGTTACCTCAGTCTCGAAAGAAGGGCAGGCACCCTCTCGGGTGGGGAAGCCCAGCGCATACGACTTGCGTCTCAAATTGGCTCGCGGCTCGCAGGCGTTTTATATATTCTTGATGAACCTTCCATCGGTCTGCATCAGCGGGACAATCAGAAGTTGATCAACACCCTGCTTGAACTGCGTGATCTCGGTAATAGTGTCATCGTGGTTGAGCATGATACCGAGACAATAATGGCCGCTGACTACATCCTTGATATGGGCCCAGGCGCGGGGGTACACGGTGGACAAGTTGTCTATGGTGGTGACGTTAAGGGCTTACTTGGCTGTAATGAGTCCGCTACAGGGGCGTATTTGTCTGGTCGACGTCAGATTGCCATACCTGAAAAAAGACGTCGGGTTTATAAGGCGGCCAAACATAATCTTCGGCTTAAAAACTGTACTATTAATAATCTTAAGAATGTTGATGTCTCTTTTCCGCTGGAGGCCATGACCTGTGTTACCGGCGTATCTGGTTCTGGCAAAAGTTCTCTCGTTATCGAAACCCTTTTTCGTCTCGCAAAGGTTGGGGTGCGTAAAAGGCTAGATAGTTACACGGAAAACAATACCAGTCTTGCTGGACTTGATCAGATAGATAAGATTATAGATATTGACCAGAGTCCAATTGGTAGAACGCCGAGGTCTAATCCTGCAACATATACCGGGGTTTTCGGGCCCATTCGTGAACTGTTTGCAAAGCACCCAGAGTCCCGCTCGCGGGGGTATAAGATTGGTCGATTTAGCTTTAATGTAAAAGGCGGTCGTTGTGAGGCCTGCGAGGGTGAAGGGGTTAATAAGATAGCCATGCACTTTCTGCCAGATATTTATGTTGAATGTGAAACCTGTAAAGGCAAACGTTATAACAGTGAGACCTTGGAGATAAAATTTAAGGACAAGAATATCCACGAGGTGCTAAAAATGACGGTGGAAGAGGGGCTCGAGTTTTTCAAAAATGTGCCTCCTATTAAGAATCGACTGCAAACATTGTACGATGTTGGACTCTCCTATATCTCTCTTGGCCAATCTTCTGTAACCCTTTCGGGGGGAGAAGCCCAAAGAATCAAACTCGCTAAAGAATTATCGGGAAGAAGCAGTGGTAAAACATTGTATATTCTTGATGAGCCAACCACCGGTTTGCATCCCGCAGATATTCAGCACCTGCTTAACGTTTTAAACCGCCTGGTTGATCAAAAAAATACGGTTGTGGTGATTGAGCATAATCTTGATGTGGTGAAAACCGCTGACTGGGTTGTGGATATTGGGCCGGAGGGTGGTGATGCTGGTGGTGAAATTGTAGGCGTTGGTCGGCCTGAAGATATCGTTAAGGTATCCCAATCCTACACGGGCAGTTTTTTGGCTGATATTCTAGGCACCGATTAAAACGACTTTCTGGCTAACTATTTTCAAACATTGTAACCCGTGTCCATTGGGGCTTGCGTTAACACCCGTTATCGCCAATAAGATGGGACCGCTAGGAGCGGTGGCTTAGCCCTAGGTGTGTCGCCTAGGCACTGATGGAACTGGTATTTTAGGCCCATCTGCAGAGTTAAGGTTCTGAAATGCTTGTTTCAAAACGAGAATTACAGTTTAATGATCGGACATCATTTTCGTACCAGTTTGTAGCGGTTGGAAAATTTTATATTAATTATCAAATAACACTATTTAAACTCAATCAATAGAGGACAATTATGGCAGAAAAGAATGACGCAGCGAGCAAGCCAAAACCAGAATTCCGGATGCAGAAGATGTATATCAAAGATCTATCTTTTGAAAATCCTAATGCTCCAAAAGTGTTCACCACGATGAAGGGTGACCCGATTGTTGAGGTTAATCTGCAACTCAGCAATAAGAAGATTGATGAGGTACATTGGGAAGTTGCCCTACAGATCACCGCTAAGGTTTCTTCAAAAGACGACAGCAAGGTCCTGTTTATTTTAGAAATTGAGCATGCATCTGTATTTATGATGAAAAATATCCCCGAAGAGCATATGCCAATGCTTCTTGGTGTGGATTGCCCAACATTGTTATTTCCATTTACAAGACAAATTGTGAGTCAGGTTTCAATTGACGGTGGATTTGTGCCTTTCTTGATGGAGCCTGTTAACTTTATGGCTCTCTTTCAGAATGCTAAGAAGAAAAAAGAAGAACAAAAAAACTAGCAGTTACCCGGGGCGATCTGGCGGTTGGCGCCGTTTGACCTCCCCTAGTAATGCTGGTTGAAAGTGCACAAAAAAGGGGAGTATCACTCGATGAGTGATACTCCCCTTTTTTATTACTCTATACCTCGCTTCAGCGAGGTTCGGCAACATGGGCTACAGTACTACCTGTAACTATTGAGCAGCATCTGTATCCCTACATAGCGTAGGTTACAAAGTGGTCGACAAGTGTTGTTACACCTTTTTCAATCGCCAGATTAAAGAGGGTGTCGTATTGATTGTCTGCAAGAATGGATTCGGGTGAGACGAGAACTCTTACTCGGTTAGACCAGATAACATTACCGCTTGCCGCTTCCTGAATCCAGACCCGTAGTTGCACGGTAGCCTGGTCGACTCGCCCACTGCTGTGAGACACCTTGCCAAGCCCATATGCCCCGGCACTCCAGGCTATTGCGTTGGCGGCGTTGTTGGATGTACCCGAGATAAAGTCACTTTCATTAAAAGGCCATGAGGCACTATTGTAACCTATTATCCCACCGATCAGAGCGCCTGTAAGGGCCTCATTTCTCTCGTCGTAGGCATCGGAACTGGCAAAGCCATTGAGGATTCTGTTAGCACCACCGTTTACGAATGGCAGGATACCCTTTTTCCACGGGGCCCATGTGGCTTCGTCTCTTGTCTTGAACTCAAGAATTCGGCCTCGAACAATGTAATCGGCATTAAAATGACGTCCAATTTTAGCTATTGTTTTGCTGGTAAGACCGTGGGCCCCTGGTGCTCTTGTGGTGTTGTGGGATATTTCATTTTCCACCTGAGACTTGTAGCGACGGATTTCAGTCTTCATTGATTCTGACCAATCATTCTTGAGTTCATTATCAAGTGATGTGGTGTCGGCGTGGTTGTAGGATGTTATTTGAATAACTTCTTGGTCAACAAGATAATCAAAAACATCTTCTTGGATTGGAAGTCCAAAACCATTACTCAGAAATCTATCCGTTAAGGTCTCTGTGATGACCATATTTCTACGTTGTGCTGATTGCAAGTCACCCTGCGAGTAGTCTGCAAACGGTAGAATCACAATGCTTTTACCCGCACCAACTGCATTATATGCGGGGCCTTCGGTAATATTAAGCGTTTCAACTACGGTTTGACCACATCCCGCTAAAGTTAATGCTAAAATTCCGATGACCAAAGATTTCAGCCTCTTCATGTTTCTCTCCCTGCTCAAATTTGTAATGTGCATAAAATTAAAGGTATTAAATAATTCGTGGTCGTAACAGGATTATTAATTCACGTTTTATGTGTTCTTTTTTCTCGTAACCAAACAGATATCTGAAAAATGGTATATCTCCAAGTAGAGGAGCAAATTCACCCTCGGTCTGCTCAGACTCGCTGATCAGTCCACCTATAACGAGCATTTCGCCATCCCGAACTTTAACAATAGTCGACATTTCCCGAACATTGATAACGGGTAAGCCCACGGTGCCGCCAAGGTTACCAACATCAAGGTACCTGATTGGCTCCTGGAGCTCCGAGGTAATGGGCACCAGATTCATGATTATCTCATCGTCTCCGAGTATGGTTGCGGTGAGCGCCATACCAACACCGGATAGTATTCTCTCTGTTTCTACACTGTAGGTGATGATACCGCTGTCGGAATCAAGATCTGACTCTATGGAGTCGATGTAGGTGACATTGCGACCAACCGTAATCAGAGCTGGTTGACCGTTCATCACACTCATCTTAGGGTTAGAGAGGATTTTTGTGTCGCCTTGCTCCTTTAGGGCATTTAAAAATATATCAAAGGAGGCGGACTTCAAGGTTATGCTAGAGAGGAATTGGCCTGGGTTGATCGTTTTAGAATAGGCACTTTTAGAGTCATCGGTGTAGGTGTTATTGCCGGTTACCTTATCGTTGCTGTAGACAAATGGATAAATTTGTCCTTGGGAATTGCCGTCCAGTTTGACACCAAAATTAGCGGTGCCGGCAATGTTGAAATTTTTCAGCACGCTGGACCAATTGATACCAATACTCGAGGCATCTGAGAGCTGTACTTCGATGATTTTTGCCTCAATAGAGATCTGTTTATACAGGGATTTCTTTAAGGTTGTTATGTAGTTTTCAATTTTCTCAAGAACTGGACGCGGAGCCGTTACCGTTATTAAACCCACCGGCTTATCGATGAGATAATAACCCTGGCCACCGACACTGTCTCTACTTTGATTTTTATTGGAGCCAGAGGCTTCGTCGCCATTGCTATTGCTGCCAGCAGAAGAGGCCCCGGATCTATTCGCGGTGTAATTCCTGGCGCCGTCGGTTGCTTCTCCAGCATCCGATGCTTCCTCATTCACCATGTTCTGTTCGCGTCGATAGGACCAGATCTCCATGATGCTTTCGAGATTGAGGCGGATATTTTCCCAGATATCAAATTCGTTATCTCTGCTGGAGAGTTGGATTGTTCCATCAACATTGCCAGAAGTTTCACTATTACCTAAAACATTACCACCGGTGCTGGTGGTAAAGGTTTGTTTGGTGAAAGGCATTGCGATTTGAAAATGGCGTGTTTCCTTATATTTGATAACAATGGTACTGCCCTGCATTTCGTGAAAATAATCCACCTGGCGTAACATATTGTCGAGTGCTTCAAAAAAATCGTCGTTGGCATTAATATCAACATCAACAAGGACATATTTATCAACATCGCTGGCCCAGGAAACGTTCATTTTCTTTAGTGATGCAAGGCGCTTAAGGATATCCCAAAGTGGCTGCGGTCCACGGGTGGATGTTATTCTTGCACCAACCCTTAGCTTGCTGTCCAGTTCCGTGGTGAGATCGTCTTTCTCCTGCCTATGTACAACATAGCTGGCGGTCTGATAGTGAACTGGCAGGCCGGCAGGCTGTTGGCTTATTTGAGGAGTCGTTTGCTCTGTGGGGACAGTTGTTTCCTGGGGCGTAGCTGATTGATCGCTGGCCTTTGGTACCTCATGCACACATGAAGTGAGCGTCAGCGGCAGCAGCAAGAGGCAACCGAGTACAGTGATATGTTTTATCGACTTCATAAAAACCTCTTGGACTGAAAATTTGTTGGGTGTATCAATCTGCATAATGATTAGTAAAGGTCTTTTGCGGACAATCGTCCTTCAATGTATTTTTTAAGATCAAGATGCAATTGGTAGCCGGAGGCTAATATAGCCTTGTATTGCATGTTTGCTTCCTGTTTTCGTTCAAGTTTGTCAAGAATTCGAGCCTTGGCGACCATGGTGTCGAGGCTCTCACCGTAGAACGAATTATATTTGTCAAGCAAGGTGATTGCGGATTCGTATTGGCCATTATTCTCGCTAAAAGCGGCATAGCTGAGGAGGGCTTCTTTGTTTGGTGGTGAATCGCTGATACTCTGGGAAAAATATTCCTTCGCATCTGAGATGCGCTGCATGTTAGCTGAACCGATGGCTACATAAAGGGCAGCATTGGTATTGTTGGGATCAATCTTCAGACTCTTCTTGCCAAAGTATATTGCCTTGACGTTCATCCCTAAATTTACCAGATAGACCTGGGCCAAACGGTTGGCGATTTTGACATTTTTAGGCCAAAGCTCAAGCGCCTTGGTGTAGAGAACGACAGCATCCTCAAATTCTTCATCTGCTTCAAGGTTTTGGGCCTTGATCATGAGGTCTTTTGCCTTAAGAACTTCTTGGGATTGGTTGATGCTTTTTTCGATAATCAACGCTTCTTGTTGAATTACTTCAATGTCTGCTTCAAAGGCGAGGTTGTCTTCTGCCCGCGTTGGCCAGACAAAATCTTTTTTTGCTGGATAAATAACCAGGGTATTAAAGCGCTCTTCTTTCTTGAGATCCATCAAGTTGAGGATAATATCAAGGGCAAAATCCCAGGGAACGTCATTGAGTGCAAGGGTCAATAGGCCGTCTACTTCTTCATCGACGATGATATTGAGATCCGTGATTTGTCTGAAAAGACGAAAAACATTGTGGACGTCAATTTTGTAAAAATCGACACTGATGCGTTGTTTTTTATATCCTGAAAAAGAAAAGCCATCGGCGAGATCAGACGCTTTAGACAGCGCAGCGGCAGCAACGATCTCTTCCGGGTCCTGTCTTAGTAGCTTTTCAGATGAACCGATGAGTTCATCAAGTGTTGTATCGTTGAGTGTTGGTTTTGTTGTATCTGCTGTTGATGGGACGGCAGCCTTGTCTAGATCCACTTCTCTCTTGGTTTCGTCTATGACGATATTTAATCCCTCGGGGGAAGGTGTGACCGTATAGCTAAAAAGATTTTTGGAGGCGGAATCAAATACAATCCGAGCTCCATTAGCTCTTTTGGCGACTCTCACCTGGGCAACGCTGGTTCCAATCATTTTCTCTTTAACGAGTTGATTGATTGCGACATCTGCAATGTCGACAAACATGCGTGGGGGTCTTGTCGCACCACTACCGATAGTATCAACGGTATAATTGTCGATTGGACCATTGGAGACAATTGTTATTGTTGTACTATTTGGTGTGCTGGAAATTTTAAGGTCAGTAAGAGATATGAGCTCTGAAAAAGTATCTTCTGAGACCTTGGTACCTGCATTGCCAGGAGTTATAGATAGCTTGATATTGTTGCCTACAAGCTCAACATGGTAGTCATGTGTATTTGCCAGGGTGAAGACAAATCGCTTAATAGTCGGCATTTTATCGGTGATATCTTCAAGCTTAAGGCTACTAAATTCATTGCTTGGGATAGCCATTGTGGCTTCAGTGATATTCTGAGCCAAGGATACACCTGCAATATCAATGACTACTCTAAATGGAGCGAATCTTTCCGAAACGGTATATGCGGGTTTGTTTTTACCAAAGATCGTATACTCGAGACTGTCTGCTGTAAGCATCGCATTGACGTCTGTAATCTCATATGAACCATCTGTTGCCGATTTTGCAAAATCTACGTGAAATGTGAATAAAATGCAAAATGCGAAGAAAACAGCTGGTTGTAGTTTGGCGAGCCATTTTAGCATTTTTTATTCTTCTCCCTCTTTCTTAAGTATCATTACAATTTCGGTAATGATTTTCTTTCCTGCACGTGTTTCGGCAGTTTCTTCTATGAGAACGCTATTGGTAGCAATGTCTTTCACAACCCCTCTGCGTCCGATTTTTGTACCTTCGAACAGGACGTAACCTTTACCAGTAAAATCCTCTACCATGGCTATATCTTTGTTACCCGTTTGCATGAGTGCAACGAGGGTCAGTTGCCCAGGTTCAAACAGTTGCATTCCGGAGAGAGGCTCCTGCCTGTCAATGACTTCATTCATGTCAAAATTGGTCGATGCGGCTTTTTCCGTGAGAAAAGGAACAAACGGATCTGCTCGGTTTTCCAAGATATACTCAAACGGGTTATCGGCGACGGTCTTAGTGGCGAGATTGAGTTTGTCGTTGCCGGCCACACTGGACACCGGTAATGCCGGTAGAGCAAAAGATATAAGTAGAAAACCGATCGCTAAGCTTTGTTGTACAAGCCCCGGGCGTATGATAGGTTTTATGTTATACATAGGCGAAGTCATGAGATTTATTTTTTAGGTTCTTTAGGAAGCGCAATATTGGTAAAGCGATATGTTACGAGTTTGCAATCTGATTTAAGCAGCATTTCACCACCTTCTTTCTTGGGCGAACTCATTTTTATATTGGTAACCGAAACAATTCGTTCAAGTTTACTGACCTGATCAAAGAAAAAGCCCATGTTGTGGTAGGGACCGCGTACGTTAATTGAAACTGGTAGCTCTGTATAAAAATCTTTGGTTATATCGGACAAGGGTTTGAAGGAGAGGAAATCAAGTCCGGCATTACGGCCTAAAGCAGATATATCTTTTAATAGTTTTGGGATCTCTTTTTCCCTGGGCAAAAGTAGAGCAGTTTCCTCAAACATCTTTTTTGCTTCGGCAAGTTCTAGCTCAAATTGGTCCTTATTGGCTGCTCTTGATTTAGCCATCTGTACCTGATGCTTCAGTTGTACTGTCTGGTTCTGAAGGGTTGTTATCTCAGTGTCTTTGGGTTGATAGAAAAGAACATAAAAGATAACAACAGGTAGCAATAAAATAACAGCCACTATTGCCACTTTGATACGTGGGGCAAGAGGGATGTACTTTTCATTTATAAAATTTGTTAAGGCGGCGTTACTCGTTTTCATACAGTCGTCTCAGATATATTGCGAGCGTTATTGAGGCTCAGAATTCTCGGGTTCTGCCGGTGCGGGTTGGGCCACACTGCATTTGAGGTCGAAATTTTTTAAATTTTTACCCGATATAATTTTAAGTGAAGAATTAGTAAGAGTGACACCGGTTATAAAAGGTGATTCTTTTAAGCCGTCCATAAATTGGGCGATGGTCTGATTGTCGAGGGCAATGCCGGATAGCCTGAGTGAAGATTGTTGCTGATGAAGTGAGGTGAGCCATAGGCGTTGATTATCAATTCGCTTGGCAACTTCATCAAGGACTCTCACGGTGAGGGTAGAGTTGGATTTTAATTTGTTTATAATCTTTGTCTTCCGCTCAACCTCAACCTTGTCTTTTTTTAGTGTTGCGATATCACGGAGAGTCTTACTGTATGAGTTCTTTTCGCTTGTAAGCTGTGTTATTTCGGTTTGTAACGAGCCCACCTTCTGGGCCTGTATGAAGCCGACGGCAGATAACATGGCTATGAGTAAAAGGAAAAAAAGGAAGGTCAGGGTGAGTTGTTTCTTCGCCTTTGCCTTTCTCTTTAATTGCCTTACTGGTAGTAGGTTGATTTTTAACATAGTTAAACTTTGACGATATAAATTATATAGCTGATGGTCGGAGCGCTATGCCAGTTGCAATAGCCATCTCAGGACCAATACTTTTAAGATAGTCAGGGTCAATCTTTTTGCTGTTTGATACCATATTAGCAAAAGGGTCAAAAATCTCAATCTCTAGGTCAGTTTCTTGGGCAAGAAAGTCGTCAAGTCCAGACACCTTCGCGCCACCTCCACTTAATATGAGCTTCTTTAGGGGCTGGTCTGGATGATTAGAGTGATAGAGGTCGATGGCTTTTTTGATTTCTAAAATCCACTGGGTGCAGGTTGCTGAAAAAATATCCTCAATTTCTTCGCGTTTATCTCCTGCGGGTAGAGAACCTAGTTTGAGCTGTTCGGCCTCTTCGAACTCTATATCAAATACGTTTTGGATCTGTTCTGTTAGTTGCCGGCTACCAACGATGATGTCTCTTGCGACAACCGAGACACCCTGGGAGAGGATATTGATGTTCATCTTTGATGCACCAATATCAACCAGAGCTATGTTGTCATTTTTCTCGTGGTTGAACTCGTACACGTTTTCCAGGGCAAAACCATCCACGTCGACTACAACAGCTGTTAAATTCAATTTTTGGAGCATTTCAAGATAATCATCTACAATATCTTTTTTAGCGGCGACAAGCATGACATCGGTTTTTTGGGAGTCGTCTTGAGATGTCTTTAGGTCATGGAAATCTAAGTAAACATCATCTATGTCAAAAGGTATATATTGCTCCGCTTCTGCCATGATGTGTTCTTCAAGCTCGGCTTCTTCCATTACAGGGAGATTGACCTTCTTTACAATCACTGAGTAGCCAGAGATGGAAAAGCCCACTTTGCGATTACGGATCTTCAGGTTTTTGAAAAGGTCAGCAATGGCCTCACCAACTACTTCCGCATCGTTCAGTGTGCCGTCATCAACGGCTCCTTCCGGGAGAACGTTGCTTCCAAGGGCTATAATGGCGTAGCCGTCAGATGCTCGCTTAAGCTGGCAGACTTTAACGGCATGTGAGCCGATATCGATGCCAACGACCAATTCATTCTGTGATGTAAACGGCAAGTTCATGTTGGTTGTCTTGGAAAAGTTAATCTTGTCTTACAATGTATAAAAAAGAACGTCCATAAACGCCTGATTTTTCATGTACCTATGGGTATTAGGGCACAAATATATTTCTTTGTCAAGAAAAACAATTGTGGTAAATACTTATTGGACGGGTGGTTGTTGAAACATCTTTTATCGTTGTCTTTTGACCACTTCCACAACATATTGTTGATAGGTCTCGTGCTGCTACTTTATGGGGTATGGGGGGTGGGTAAACTGAATTTTGTACTGTGAACTCTCTTGTAATTGAGCTTTAATTCAAGTAGCTTTTGCCGAGTTGTATAGTAGTGGTTCGATAGATTTTGTATAGCCCATATGAAAGAATGAATTATCTGTTTGAAGATTGGTTATTTCATGCAAATAGCATGTTTTAGTCATTCTATTTTACGAGAGTAAATCTCTTTCATATTCACGAGCTTTTTTTGGTGGGGCAGACAATCTATTGTGTTTCTGAAGTATTGTGGCATATGGGTCTGTTGACTCAACGATTCATATCTTCGGTGCATTCGGTAACTGCAAAATTCAGGTGTTAAATAATTAATTATTTTTGATGAGGTTAAATATTGTCTAATATAGGTAAGAAAAAATCGGTTTTTAGAGAGTATTTTGAAGCAATTTGTATTGCGATTTTACTGGCTCTGTTCATCAGGACTTTTATTGTTCAGGCATTTAAAATACCCTCAGGATCAATGTTGCCCACCCTGTTGATTGGTGACCATCTCCTCGTAAATAAGTTTATTTATGGTATTCGCATACCGTTTAGCGGCGAAGTCCTCATCCCAATTGTTGATCCCTCAAAGGGAGATATTATTGTGTTTAAGTTTCCTAAGGACCGGTCTGTTGACTATATTAAAAGGGTTGTTGGCACACCCGGCGACACCATAGAAATTAAAAACAAGACGGTCTTTGTTAATGGTATCGCTGCAAATGAACCCCATGCCCATATAAGTTCGCCTGTTATTCTTGATGCTCAACGAAGTCCAAGGGATAACTTTGGTCCTATACTGGTGCCGGAACGCCGTATCTTTGTTATGGGAGATAATCGTGATAATAGCTATGATAGTCGGTTTTGGGGCTTTGTTGACCAAAAGGATGTCTTAGGGAAAGCCTTTATCCTTTACTGGTCGTGGGATATTGATAAAGCCCTGTTCTCCGTGGACCGGCTCAAGTCAATACGCTGGGGACGTGTTGCAAATTTGATTGATTAGGATGCCGTTGACAAACGGTCACGTTTTACCGGAATAATCATAGTTCCATCTCAGGTCCCTAGGTTGTATCCTTACACATTCGTCCATTGCCTCTATAGACTAAGAGGTAATGGACGAACCACTTCAATCCCTTCAGGGGTAACTCTCGCCTGGTAGACAAGCGCCATTACTCCTTTTGTTATCGCCTCTTTCAGTGTCTTGGCATAAACCTCATCAATATGAGCAGCCGGTGCAAAGCTGTCAGCATCCATTCGCTGAACGAGGAAAAAGATGCAGCTTCGTTTGCCTTCACCTTGTAGGCGGATGAGTTCATTAAGGTGTTTTGTCCCCCTCGTTGTCACCGCATCCGGGAACATCGCAAGCCCTTTTTGGGCAAGGGAACAATTTTTGACCTCCACATAGATCTCTTCTGTGGCAGTGTGTAATAGTAAGTCCAGCCTCGTATGTTCCGAGGTCTTTATTTCCCGCTTGATTCTCTCTACTCCAGAAAATTCAGAGACACCACCCCCGAGGATTGCATCTGCAACAAGGCCGTTCGTTCGGGCTGTATTCACCCCAATCCATATGCCGTTTTCGTTGATCATCTCAAGAGTATGGGGATATTTACGCTTTGGATTGTCCGAAACTGAAAGAGCCACTTCACTGCCTGGGGTAGAGCAGGAGAGCATTGTGCCAGTATTTGGACAATGTACGGTGATCACTTCTCCGTTACTCAGCTCTACGTCAGCGAGGAAACGTTTATATCTTTTAATCAGGTGGCCGTGGATGAGTGGGTTTTCGAATTTCATAGAGGTGGTGTATTGGTGTGGATGGTTTAAAAATGTTAGTGTTGCAGATCAATAAAGTTAATGATACATACCGAAGTGGATTACTAGAACGTATTAGTTACATAAAACTCGCCCTTGTTCAACTTTTGACAAAGGGATGATATCAGCTCAGCATTCCAGCTTAATTGGAAAGGAGACGCATTGCTATGAAATTAGGAATCAATGGCTTGGGAAGAATCGGAAAGTTGTCGTTATGGCAACATGTATCACGGAAACACTTCTCTGGAATCGTTGCTAATATCGGTCGGGATGTCGGGACGAGTCTCTCGGATCTTGCCGCTACACTGGAACGAGATTCCACCTATGGTCGACTTGGCAGCTACCTTTATGGTAATAGCTGTCCGCGGGTGATAGAAGAGCTCAACGAAGAAGATGGGACCATGGTTGTAAATGGTGTTCCTGTAAAAATTCTTCGTAGCGCCAGAAACCCAAGAGATATTGCCTGGCAGGAAAATGAGGTAAAGATCGTTGTTGACACAACCGGTGTCTTTACCGATCCTACCGCCGATGCGGATGCCAGTAAAGGCGCACTGCGTGGACATATGCAGGCGGGTGCCGAAAAGGTTATCCTGTCGGCCCCCTTTAAGATTAAGTCTAAAGGGATGGGCATGCCAGAAGATGCGGTCACCACCATTATGGGGATCAATGAAGAGGTGTATGAGTCGAGTCAGCACTCTCTGATCTCGGCGGCATCATGTACCACGACTTGCCTCTCCTATATGATCAAGCCTCTCATGGAAAAAATAGGTGCAGATAAAATCATGAGTGCCTCCATGGTGACGGTGCATGCAGCCACAGGTAGTCAGCAGGTACTCGATCGATTACCGGGGGCTGGTGCCACAGATCTTCGCAAAAATCGTTCAATTCTTAATAATATCATCCTGACTACTACAGGTGCCGCTAAGGCCCTTGCCCTTGTTATTCCAGAGATGGCATCAATTGGTTTTATGGCGGAATCTGTTCGGATCCCAACCTCCACCGGTTCACTTATTATTCTTGTACTAAACCTTCAGGATGACTTCGATAAGCCGATAAAAAGAAATGACATCAACGCGATTTATGAACAATATGCCAGCAATAATCCTTATCTGCATTTCTCTAATCAGCAGAATGTTTCTTCGGATATAATTGGTATGCCCGCGGCGGCGGCGACCATAGAGGGAACTGAGACCCATACGAGAACGGCAAATATTCAGGTTGATTTGTCAAAAGTTAGGGCAGAAAGCCTTGTTGCTGGTGCCGATCCTATTCTCAATGTGCCAGTGACCCAAGCCGTTGTCTATGGCTGGTACGACAATGAATTGGGAAGTTATACCAATATGCTAGGGGATCTTGTGGTTCACGTCAGTGAAGAGATGTTGTAAGCGCATTGATACATATTAGAAACATGCTTGAGGCGGATGTCCCCACGGTGGGGCGTCTTGAGCTGCAATCACATTCCCCCTGGTCTTTGTCGTCTCTTGTAGACGAAATAGAGCAGGAACGGGGGCTGGTTCTTGTTGCAGAGAGCACGTCTCGCGACAAGTCCGTCCCCGTAGTTGTGGGCTGGTGTGCCTGCAGGTATATCGTGCCTGAAGCCGAATTACTTAAAATCGCTGTTAATACCTGCGCACGCAGGCAGGGTATTGCCACAGAACTACTCAAACATCTCTCTCGCTTTCTCTTCCAAAGTAGCATTGAAACACTCTTTCTTGAAGTTCGTTCACAGAATCAAAGCGCCTTGAAGTTTTATCTTAAAAATGGTTTTCTACATATTGGTGAGAGGGCAAAATATTATTCGAATCCCGATGATAATGCGTCTCTTTTTAAGAAAGAAATAGTAACTATTTAGTAGCGCTGGAACAGCGTTTATTGCGGCCTGCAGCAACAGTAGGTGTTTGCCTTGAGGTTCGCGTTGAACTAAGTTGAGCCCCCTGCTGGATGCTTGCAAAAAAAAGCCATTCTCAGGTGGCCTCGTTGGTGGTGCCTTAGCCAGTCCGTGGAGCCATGAGAACGTTACAGAAACCATAAGAAAGATTCAATCGATTACCTCGCTAAGAGTAAAGGATGTAAAATGAAATCTATACTGGATTTGCAGCTGGATTCAAAAAGAGTACTTCTGCGTGCGGATTTTAATGTACCCATGGATGCTGATAAGAATATTACAGATGATATTCGTATACGTATGGTTTTGCCCACGATACAGCATATCCTAAAAGAGAAAGGTAGATTAATTGTCTGTTCCCATATGGGACGGCCAAAGGGGCAGAGGAATGATGATTATAGTTTGGCTCCTGTGGCGTCCCATCTTGCCAAGCTTTTGGGGAGGTCGGTAACCCTTGCACCAGATTGTATTGGTACCGAGGTCGAAACCCTTGTGGCTGCAATGGGGAACGGTGACATTGTTCTGTTGGAAAACCTGCGTTTCCATAAAGAGGAAACCGAGAACGGAGCCAACTTTTCAAAGCAATTGAGTGGTCTGGCAGAGGTGTATATTAATGATGCTTTTGCTGTATCCCATAGAGCCCATGCCTCCGTCGTTGGTGTGGCGGAGTTGGTTGCTGAAAAAGGTGCCGGCTTTTTGCTGCAAACAGAGATAGATTTCTTTCATAAATCCCTGGATCAGGCGGTGAGGCCTCTGATGGCGGTGGTCGGGGGTGCGAAGGTGTCGTCGAAGCTTGGTGCCCTTGTGAATATGTTGGATAAGGTTGATCGAATGATCATTGGTGGAGCTATGGCCAACACCTTTCTCAAAAGCATGGGCATAAGCGTTGGTGCTTCGAAGGTGGAAGATGATCTTTTAGATGCTGCCAAAAACTTTATAGATGCGGCGGATAAGAAAGGGGTTAAACTCTTTTTACCGGTGGATTTTGTGGTTGCGGATAAGTTTGCAGCGGATGCAGTTGTTAGGACTGTGACCTTTAGGGACATTCCTGATGGCTGGATGGCCCTTGATATCGGCCCCGCATCCACTTTGCTGTTCAAAGAAGCCCTGGAGGGTGTGAAAACAATCCTCTGGAACGGTCCTATGGGCGTTTTTGAAATGGATGCCTACTCCAGAGGAACCATGGTGATTTGTCAGGATATTGCCGCTTCTTCGGCACTGTCTATTGTTGGTGGTGGGGATACCAATGCAGCGGTAAAAAAAGCTGGCGAAGAGAAAAATATTTCGTATATGTCAACAGGTGGTGGAGCGTTTCTGCAGTTGATGGAAGGAAAAAAACTTCCAGGGGTTGAAGTCCTTTCAAATTAACTGTTATTGCGTTAATATTTTGTATAATCCTGTACTTTGAGTTTGGCGACTCGGTCTTTATCTGGTTCTAGGTAGAGAGCCTGCTGCAGAGAAGGATATAACACGAACCTCGGATGTAGAGCTTTTACAACACCATCATGGAGTGATATATGGCAACACGCAAGGCCTTACTGGCCGGAAACTGGAAAATGCATACCAATGCTGCTACGGGCTGTAAATTAGCCGTTGCTGTGGCAAACAGTTGTGCTAAGTACGATGATCGAGAGGTGCTGATTGCACCCCCCTTTACAATTATGCGCGACGTTGCTCACGCACTAAAAGAAAGTGCAATAATCATTGCTTCCCAAAATGTATGTTGGGAGCAAGAGGGTGCTTTTACGGGTGAAATATCTCCTGGTATGGTAAAGGACGCGGGTGGAGCAGCTGCAATAGTCGGCCACTCGGAGCGTCGTCAGATTTTTGGTGAAACTGACGAAATGGTGAACAACAGAGTCAAAGGCGGCTTAGCATTTGGGCTCATGGTTATCTTCTGTATCGGTGAAACGCTTGATGAGCGAGAAGAAAAGCGTACCTTTGCCGTTCTTGAGGAGCAGGTGCGAAAAGGACTCGCCGGTGTGGCTGCAAAAGATATGTTAAATGTTGTTATTGCGTATGAACCTGTTTGGGCGATCGGCACTGGAGAGACTGCATCAAAAGAACAGGCTCAGGAAGCTCATGCCTTCGTAAGAGAAATAATTGCAGAAATATATGAAAAAACAGTTGCTGAGCAAATCCGAATATTGTATGGTGGCTCGGTCAAACCAAGCAATGTTGATGAGTTAATGGCCCAGCCAGATATTGACGGAGCATTAGTTGGCGGAGCGTCCCTAGAAGCTGAGTCGTTTGGACGCATTATCAATTTTAAATAATTTAACTTTGTTGACTGTATGGACACTTTACTCACAATTTTACACATTAGCGTTTGCCTTTTTCTGGTTGGCATTGTATTGCTGCAGCATGGTAAAGGTGCAGATATTGGTGCTAGTTTTGGTGGATCCAGTCAGTCTCTTTTTGGAACAGAAGGTCCGTTGCCGTTGTTGAATAAGATTACAACTGCTGTGGCAATCATTTTTATGTTGACTTCTGTTTCATTAGCGTATATTTCATCTCGGACAGGTAAAACTTCAGTGATGAGCGGGGTGACAGTAAGTCAGCCTGCCGCAGAGATTGCAGTTCCAATAGCAAAAGAAGATATGATAATGGAACCTGTAGCAGTAGAGACAAATAAAGAAAAAGTAGCAGAGTAAGACATATATAGAAATGTGTGCCGAAGTGGTGAAATTGGTAGACGCGCACGCTTGAGGGGCGTGTGGGGCAACCCGTGCCGGTTCGACTCCGGCCTTCGGCACCATCTTTTTGTACAAAGACTTACACCAAAGTCTTTTCAACCCGCAACTGGAAACAGTTTGCGGGTTTTTTCTTGTTTTTTTTTGCACCTTTCTCAGTAGTGTCGGGCTAATGTATATGGGGATTATTGTTGGGCCCTCGACTTATCAGTACTAAAACACCAGCTGTCACATCTGTTGTGTTAGTACAGCCGCTAGCGTAGTAGCCATGGTTAACACTTCATATTGGTACTACTACTCCTTAGTTAAAATTTTCCTGGTGCAAGGGAATTTTCTGGGAGAAAGAGAGTTATTGTGGTTTCATTATGTATCACATGACACTCTGTGGTAGGATTGTTTTCAAGGATGGGATAGTTGAGTAAGGAGGCGGGGAGTCATAGCTTCGATTTGACGATTTTCTACTTGTTAATTTATACAACAGCACTGTGAAATTCACTCATAACCGATACTTATAATAAGGGAGATTAATGTCTTTTTCGAATTATTTGGATGATGTCCATAAAGAATTGCTCTGGGCCAAGAAGCGATTAGAAATTATCTTTGAACATAATGCGGCTGGTATATTCGTCGTCGATGAGAATAGAGATATTATCATGGTCAATCAAAGATTTTGTGACATTGTAGGATTTAGCAAAAAAGAACTCTTAGGACAAAACGCCTGTTTTGCGCATATTAGCCAAGAGTCCTGCGAAGCTTTTGGCAAATACTTCTTGGAAGCAAAGGATGATTTAGAAGTAAAAATAGAATATTACGTCAAGAAAAAAGGTTGCGATGGTGTTTGGGTTGAATTCTTCGGTTCAAAAATAGAACTTGATGACGAACATAGTGGCGTTATATGGAGTATTATAGATATCAGTGAGCGTAAGTTAGCCGAAGAAACTATTCAAAAACTCGCTTTCTACGATACGCTGACAGGTTTAACCAATAGACGGCTACTCGAAGATAGGCTCTCTTTGATGATAGCCAATAAAAAAAGAAATAATGACCATGGTGCTGTGCTCTTTTTGGATTTAGATAATTTCAAAGTCCTTAATGATAAATTTGGTCATCTAGCAGGGGATTCTTTTTTAATAGAGGTTGCTCGTCGCCTCTTATCTTGTGTGAGAGACGTCGATACCGTTTCACGTTTTGGTGGTGATGAGTTTATCGTAGTTATTGATGGGCTGTCTGATGATAAAGATACTGCCGAAAAAGAAATTTTGGTTTTTGCTCGAAAGATTCTCGGCAGACTCAGTGAGCCATACATCATCAATTCGCCTAGCAATGACAAACCTAATGATACTATTGAGCATTTATCCTCCGCCAGTATCGGTATCTCTCTATTTAGTAGAGATGATAAAAATAAAGACATTGTCTTAGATCGAGCTGATAAGGCTATGTATCTTGTGAAAAAATCGGGAAAAAATAATATAAACGTGATGTGACAAAATCTAGGGTTTTGCGCACTACGCGAGTAGTTAAAAAACATGGCGAAAGATAGGATCTTCAAAAATCCTTCCCGGGATTGGTTTTTTCTCATGTTTGCATCCAGAAAAGTAAACTTTACGAAAAATTATTTGCATCAACCAGCACAACTAACCGGTTAAATTGGTTAGTTGCAGTGTGCGCACGCGCCGCTGAAATTCAATTCCCTCCCTCCTCCCCACCGAGCGCTATCTAAGAGCCCATTCTCAGAGCTGACTTTTCCCTTCGGTCTCCTTGGGGCCCATTACTTAGGTGTAAATTATGTCGCTATGCCACTCACGCCGTGATTTTGTACCATTTATGGTGTGGTGGATGCTTATTCCACAAGCCAGTTGCTGACGAGCACCATGGTGCATTGCTCAAGATAGCTATCTTATTCCTCTCTGCCTTGTTTCGAAGAGACTCATTTTTCTCGTTTTCTCCTCCCCACTTAAGTAGGCAAGCCACTTTTTTGCCAATATCTATAGTGCAACGGTGCCCACCAACGTCCTATCTTGTCGATTCAGGGCTTGGCTCAGTTGCTTGGGTTATTCCAGAGACTTTGTCTATGCCATGTCCCATCTCAATGTTCATTTGAATATTAAATCAATAGGGTCGGGAACTAAGTCAGGTGCTTGTTGATGAGCATCTGGTCTTGCTTTTTCCATTAACCTATACTATTTGAAAACATGTCACCGTAGCTTACGGTGTATAGGATTGTGAAATGAGGAGGCAGAAGATACACCGTTGGATCTAGCCTACTGTTTTCGTAAATAAATAGGTGATGCAGTGCAGGAATTGAAATATTTACAGGGGTATTCTGAGCAGCTTATAGATCAGGTCCGGAGCTTGATAGCAGGAAATAAATTACAAACATTCCTGCTACAAAAATATCCAAATGAACATGAGATTCGTACAGACAAGGCTCTCTACGAGTATGTAATCGCAATAAAAAATAGCTGCATGCGGCAATCACTGCCCTTAAGTAAGGTGCTCTTCGACTCAAAAATCAAGATGCAGCATCAAGCACTTGGGGTGCATAAATTTATATCCCGGGTACAGGGCGGTAAACTGAAAGCCAAAAATGAGATTCGCATTGCCTCTACTTTTAGAGACGCACCGGAACCCCTTCTCCATATGATTGTCGTCCATGAACTCGCCCATCTTAAAGAAAAGGAACACAACAAGGCGTTTTTCAGACTCTGCAAGCATATGGAGCCTGACTACCATCAGCTTGAATTTGATATGCGTCTCTATATGACACTACTCGATATTTTAGGGCCGTTATATGTAGATGAATAAGCGTATGTTGATTAATTGTCAGATGGGCGCTGTTTGAAATTGCCGAGAAAGGTGTTGAAGCTACTCTAAGGTCTTGTAACTTCTCCATAGTCTCTATTGGAGCTGAATATGTCCCTTTCACCGGCAAGTATAGAGTTTCTACATCATCTCAATGGCGCAAGCCATTGAAACGCCGCCACCACCACAAAGAGTGGCGAGACCAAGGGATTTGTTCCGCTTCTTCATTGCATGAATCAAGGTGACAATAACCCGTGCGCCGGTTGATCCTACTGGGTGGCCAAGGCCAATTCCGGAGCCGTTGACGTTTGTTATTTCTCGGTTTAGGCCAAGTTCTTTTTCACAGCCCAGGTATTGCGCTGCAAAAGCCTCATTTAATTCGATTAATTCAAAATCAATGACCTTAAGTCCACTTCTTTGTTCAAGATGGCGAACGGCAGGAACCGGGGATAGACCCATGAGTGAGGGGTGGCATCCCCCGCGGCCAATGGCTTTTATTTTTGCAAGTGGCGCAATGCCCAGTTCTTGTGCCTTGTCGGCCGACATGAGTAGTATCCCCGTCGATCCGTCATTCAGTCCACTGGAGTTTCCTGCTGTAACCTTACCTGTTTTTGGCACAAAGGCGGGGGAGAGTTTTTGTAAATCTGCCAATTTCAGATCTGGTCTGAATTGTTCATCTTTGTCAAAAATAATTGCGTCCTTTTTACGTCTGGGGACTGTTACCGGTACAATTTCTTCCGCAAAAGAACCGTCTTTTGTTGCTCGTTCACTCTCATTGTGACTTCTTAGGGCAATATCATCCATCTCTTCCCTGCTGATGTCTAAATATTGGGCTATAAATTCAGCAGTGTGTCCCATGATGTACGGTTTGCCTTTAAAGTAACTGAGAGGTGCTTCTTCGGCATTTGCAGGGCTTGTTGCGGCATCGAGTAAAACATGGGAACCACAGTGTAGAGCGCGAATCATGGTGTCAACCAGGGTCTGGTCCTGGAGCCGACAGCCCCATCTTGCTGCCGGGAGCGTATAGGCAACACTGGACATATGTTCAACGCCACCGGCTAGAATAATATCGGCCATATCGGCCTGGATCATAGCCATACCAGAAATGACTGCTTCCATTCCTGAGATGCAAACCCTGTTAACGGTTGTAGCGGTGGTTGACGGCGGAATACCGGCCATTAGAGATGCAACACGAGCCACATTGAGGGTGTCGGCTGGCTCCATACAACAACCGTAGCGGATATCATCTATCATTTCAGGCAAAACCTTAGCTCGTCTGATAGCTTCTTTCATGGTCACAGTTGCAAGATCTACTGCGCTCATATCTCGAAGAGTGCCACCAAAAGCACCAATGGCAGTTCTGCAAGCCGAGACTATTACAACTTCTTTCATGCTCATCTCCTTTGTAATGAAAATGGAATCTATTCCTATAGGTAATTGTAGCGGATGTATATTTTATAAGGGTGACGCTGGCTTTTCGATCAGCAAACCTCTGTTGAGTATTGTTTGCGCAATTCTCTTTTGTTGAGTTTGCCGACACTGGTTTTAGCGATTGTCTCCACAAGCATGACCTGGTCAGGAACACCGTATTTGGGGATTGTGCCGCTGTCGGCGAATTTCTTAATAAATTTTATGATGTCGCCCTCAGATATTTCGCCTTTCTGATCGTCCTTGAGGATGACAAGAGCAAGTGGTCGTTCCCCCCACTTGCGGTCAGGAATACCGATAACAGCGGTTTCACTGACGCTGGGATGCTGGCTTATGATGTCTTCTAGTTCAAGGGATGAGATCCATTCGCCCCCCGTTTTGATGACATCTTTGAGTCTGTCGGTGATCTGTAGGTACCCTTCTGGATCGATAAATCCGATATCTCCGGTATGCAGCCAGCCGCCTTCCCACAGTTCTTGACTTCTTTCTGGATCTTTCAGGTAGCCCTGGGTTAGCCAGGGGGTTCTTACTACAACTTCACCGGTGGTTTTGCCGTCATGGGGTACGGGCTGTGAATTTGCATCAAAAATTTCGATATAGGTGTTGCTGACAGGTAAGCCGGTACGGCAACGTAGTTTTACCTGTTCTTCCAGACCCTTCTCGAACAGGTATGGTTTAATGTTGGCAATGGTTAAGATGGGGCATGTCTCGCTCATGCCATAGCCTGTGAAGAGGTTAATTCCTAAGGATAGGGCATGGTGGCACTGCCCTTTGGAGAGTGCTGAGCCGCCAATTATGACCTTCCAGCCCTCAACATCCTTCTTCTTAATGTCTGGGTTGGTAAGTAGCATGTGCAGAATTGTTGGCACACAATGGGAAAAGGTAACGCCTTCTTTGGCGATTAAATTCAGGAGCACCGAGGGCTCGTACTTGCCGGGGTATACCTGTTTAGCCCCAAGATGGGTCATCAGATACGGCATTCCCCATGCATGCACATGAAACATTGGGGTTATTGGCATGTAGACATCACTTGAGCTGATGTTTGCCTGGGAGTCACACGCACACAATGCCGACATGGTCGAGTATGTATGCAGTACAAGCTGGCGATGGCTGAAGTACACACCTTTTGGCAAACCTGTTGTGCCGGTTGTGTAAAACGTTGTCGCCAGTGCATTTTCGTCAAAATCCGGAAAATCATAGAACTCGTCGCATGCCGCCAACAGTTCTTCATATTCGCCCTCGATGGGAAGTGTGGTTTCGGGACGCTTACCGGAATCGCTCATTAACACGATCTTTTTTACCGTAGTGAACTGGTCCTGGACCGCTTCCAGCAAGGGGAGAAACTCTTCGTTCACCAGGATGACATCGTCCTCTGCATGGTTGATGGTATAGATCAGTTGGTCCTGTGACAGCCTGATATTTACTGTATGTAAGACTACGCCCATCATTGGAATGGCAAAAAAACATTCGAGATATCGGTGGCTATCCCAATCCAGCACCGCCACGGTATCACCCTGTTTTACCCCTATACCTTCAAGGGCATGGGCGAGCTGTGAAACACGTTTCCCCATATCCTTATAGGTGTATCTCATCTTGTCTCGATAGACTATTTCTTGGTCAGGCGCATAGATCAGCGGGGTGTGTAGCAGGTGCTTGATCAACAGTTGATAGGAATAGGCGGAATCATTTTTTGCAGGTATTTTAACTGTCATCACTGTTCCTCTCTTAGGTTTTGCGGTAAGACAGATCATTTTCGCCAAAAGGTTTGTGAAAACACTCTGTCGCGTAATATGTTCTAAGTCTTTGGGAAGATCGTGAGCTTTTGCCTAGATTGAATAGCAGCTTTCACCGCCGAGAGTAGCAATATTGAGGCCAGCGGTGGGTAAACTATGTAAAGATAATAATATTAGGTTGCTGGGCTATTGTTGCGGGTTTGAGTCGTGTTGGGGCGAACGAGTAGTGGACGACTCGGTAGATGGGGCGCTCTGTTCTTAAACTCTTTGGATCATTAGGTATTATGCTGGTGAGTAGTAAACGACTCAAACCGAGTAGCTAATAACTCATTCTACAGCTTGTCTTGTTCAATGCCGAAGCGCTGCATTTTTGAGTAGAGGGTTTTGCGTTCGATTTGCAGATGTTTGGCAACTCTGGTCCGATTCCAACGATATTTTTCTAGCATTTTAACGATGAATTTTTTCTCGAAATTATCCACCGCACAACGAAGCGTGATATCGGTAAAGGCGAGCTCTTTTGCAGAAATACTTTCGGCAACAATCTCGGATTGTTTTTTAGGCATGAGTAGATCGAGATGATGGAGGCTAACATAGCGCTGGAGAGTATTTTCAAGTTCGCGTATGTTGCCCGGCCAATGGTGTGCCAGTAATGCTTCGAATTCCCAGCCACGAAGCGTTGGAACACCATCTTTTCCTTCCTGTTTTTTTAGGAAGTGTTCAATCAGCAGGGGGATATCCCCTTTTCGATCGCGTAGTGGTGGTAGATGGATAGGAATGATATGGACGCGATAAAAGAAATCTTCTCGTAATGATCCGTCTTCCACCAGTTGTTGCAGGTTTCTGTTGGTGGCGGCGATAATACGCACATCGGGCTTGATGGTCTCCACCCCACCAACGGGGATGTAACCGTGTCCCTCCAGCACACGCAGTAATTTTATCTGCATGCTCTCGCTGACCTCGCCCAGTTCATCCAGAAAAAGGCTGCCCTTATCTGCGTGATCAAAGACCCCTTGTTTGTCTTCTGCTGCGTTGGTGAAGGCCCCTTTTTTATAGCCAAACAGTTCACTTTCCATCAGCTCTTGAGGGATTGCTCCGCAGTTAATGGGCACAAGGGCGTGTTTGTTTCTGTCGCTCAGTCTGTGGATGGCACGGGCAACCAACTCTTTGCCGGTACCTGTCTCACCGTATATTATCACATTGGCATCGGTTGCAGCTGCCCGGAGGATCATTTTGTACACCTGCTGCATAGCCGCACTTTTGCCTACAATATCACCGAATTTATATCGATCCTCAATGGTGGCACGTAGCCGTGAATTTTCTTTCTGCAAGTATTCCTTGCGTTCTTTCATCGCCAATATTGCGACCTTGCGTTCGTTAACGTCAATGAGGACAGCCTGGCACATTTCAACGTCTTCGTCCTCTTTGTATATTGGGGAGCTGACACCGTAATACCACCTACCGTCTTTGGGATTACGGAATTCTTCTTTAATTGTCTCTCCAGAAAAAACACGCTTAAGAGGACACCATGGACATGGCTCATCCAAATCGTAAATAAGCAGGTAGCATTTTCTCTCTACAGAATCCGTATCGACAAAGTTTTCCAGGGCCCTGTTCATGTATGAAATGTTGTGATTTTGTGAGGTAGTATAAATAAAGCCTTCAAAGGCTTCCATCACGCCGACTAGTTTCGACTGACTTTCGCGAAATGATCGTTCTGCTTTCTTCAGGGTGGAAATATCGGTCATAGAGGCAACACTCTTGTCTGTTCCGGGGATCACATCCACCCGAATAAAGACATTTTTATCGATTCCTGTCCGGTCCTTAAGGGTGAATTCGTACTCGATCGGAATAGCAGTTGTCGCCGTCCGCCGCATGAAATGGTACTGCCTCATTCGGGTACGATCCTCTGCATTGGCCACAATCGTGCCCCATTTCATCTTGCCTTCGATTTCTTCTTTGCTGTATCCGGTAAGCGTTTCAAAACCAGCATTTATAAGTGATATAGTGGTGTCACTTTCAATGATAATTGTACCTGCACCGGTATTTTCAAACACCGAGCGGTATCGCTCTTCACTCACTCGCAGGGCCGTTTCGGCCTCCTTCTGTTGACTGATGTCTTCTATGAAACCTTCAAGATGGCTGGCGACGCCACAACTGTCTCTGGCAAGTCTGACGTTGAATTTTCCAATGAAGATTCTGCCATTCTTCCTGCGCAGCTTGCTCTCGAAATTTAGCAGTTTACCCCGCTCCAGCACAAGGTCAATCAGGGTCGTGCGACGGTCAGAGTCAACATACATATCCAGGGCGATATTCTGGATGGATGCGAGACACTCCTCGGTGGAAGAATAGCCGAGCATACGTGCCACTGCCGGATTGGCATAGATAAGTTTGCCGTCAAGAGTGGATTGAACAATACCGATTGGAGCATGGAAGAGCATGTCCCGGTAGAGTTCCTCTTGAAATGCAGGTGATTTATTGTCAGGGGGAGAGATCATTTTTATTTCCCAGCTCAGAAGTAAAAGTTGA
Organism: Desulfotalea sp.; assembly: GCA_002733995.1. Taxonomy (GTDB): domain Bacteria; phylum Desulfobacterota; class Desulfobulbia; order Desulfobulbales; family Desulfocapsaceae; genus Desulforhopalus_A. The sequence goes on from NVXR01000012.1 coordinate 76,636, forward strand.
CCATGCGACAGCACGTAAACAGAAAGACTTCAGTAAATTGTTTACAAGTAGTGAGCAAACGCTTCACAACGCCGAGATAAAACAAATGAGAAAGGCTAAACCTCCAATTCTCTGACAGCCTTCTAGGGCGCTACCTTGCCACGAATCGTAGCCTGTAATGTGAAAGATAACTCATCCTTGCAATGGGAATTTTGCAAAAGCGACTTGCTGGAAGTGACGACAGAGCCAAGTGTCTGTTTGCCAAGAGGTACTGCGATAAAATCAGGGCGTATTGAAGAAAACTACAGCCATATCATTGATATTGCGAGCATTATATTTGTGAAATGATGAAGGGTCTAAGGGGAATATCCTTTTATATCAGCTCACTGTCACTCTATAACCTCGTTGGTACAGGGGAAGCCACTTACCATGGCAATTACCACGGGGGGCTTTGGGGACAGATATTTTTTATAATCCGGTTTTTAGGCGTAAATCTAGGTGTCAGGCCCAATTGCTCCTTATGCAGCATACTCCAAAAGGGGCCACCATTGTACCTACAATCCCGGGATGTTTACCCAGGTATTGTGCTTTCTCATTTTTCGTTTATCTCTACCCCTCAGCCACTTTATACTACGATACACATCTATCGCGGGTCTGGAAAATCGGCCGTTTTTTTTGCGGCGGTTATGGTACGGGTGGGGGGCAGAGCAATATTACAGCGCACTGATAAGCATCTTGGTGGCCACAACGTATAAAAGTAGCGAGAAAATTCTTTTTAGACGGTCTACAGGCAGGCTATGGGCGAGTTTGACCCCAAGTGGCGCTGTTAAAACGCTTATTGCTGCAATACCAAAAAGAGCGGGCAGGTAGACAAAACCAAGGGAGTAGGGTGGCAGGTTAGGTACATTCCAGCCGTTGAAAATGTAGCCTATGGTGCCTGCAATGGCAATGGGAAGACCAATTGCCGCGGAGGTTCCTATGGCGTGATGGGTGTTGATATTGCACCACAGCATAAAAGGTACCGAGAGGGTGCCGCCACCGATTCCTACAAGGCTTGAGACCATGCCGATGACGTTGCCAGTCCCAAACATACCGGCCTTTCCGGGGATTTCACGACCAGGCTTTGGCTTTTTGTTTAACAGGAGCTGGGTGGCTACGAAATAGAGGAAGATAACAAAAAAGATTTTGAGAAAATCGGTGGATAGGCGAGAGGCGATGCATGAACCGAGGAAGGTCCCGGTGAGGATGCCCAAAACGATTTTCTTAACCACGTCCCAATGTACGGCGCCTCTTTTGTGATGGGCAAAGGAACTTGAGATTGAGGTGAAGATGATACTGGCCAAAGAAGTTGCAAGGGCGAGATGCATTGTCACTTCCTGGGGCACGTTTTGTAGGGAGAAGGCAAAAATCAGCATCGGTACTATGACTAAACCTCCACCAATACCAAATAATCCAGCCAGAATGCCAACTATTGCACCTATCATACCGTAGGTTAAAAGGGTTGTTAACATGATTTCCTCTCGTTTTTTTATGTGTTAAATTTAATCCTTGTACTCATCGAGATAGTCCCAGGCCAGATGCAGAGCTGCATTGTAATCCACCTGAATTCCATCGACACCGAGTAAATCATGGTAGCCCATCTTTAACATACGCTCGCGAATGCCTATTCCTTCGCGGACCACTACAATTGGTTTTATGTTTTCAAATTTTAGACGATCAATCATTTCGCTTAAGGCAAAAAAACCGGATAAATCCATAAAAGAGACATCAAGGCAGTTTATGATGACAACTTTAGTCCCCATAAGTTTACTGACCTGATCCTGCATTTTGGCGGTGGTGCCAAAGAAGAAGGCCCCCATGACTGATAGTGTACGTATACCAAAATCTGTCTCTTCCTCAAGGGTTTTTTCCAGATCTCGTTGCCATTCTTCGTGACGAACGCCTTGTATGTCAACTTCCAATTGCTTCGAGATTCGGTAGGTAATCATGAGTGATGAGAGGGTAACACCAACACCTACAGCGACAATAAGGTCAACAAAGACTGTGATAATAAAGACGATGAGCATCACCGCAAGATCTGGGCGTGGAACTCTTTTGATCATTCTGAGGAGGCGATAGTCGAGGATATCTATGCCCACTTTCATGAGGATTCCGGCCAGTACTGGTAGCGGAATGAGTGCCGCATATTCGCCGACGCCAAGTAGAATACTCAATAAAAACAATGCGTGGATGATGCCGGAAACCCGTGTGGTTCCCCCCGCCTTAACATTGACGACTGTACGCATGGTCGCACCAGCACCCGGTAGTCCACCAATGATTGAGGCTGCAATATTACCAATTCCCTGGCCGATTAACTCTCGGTTTGAATCGTGTTTTGTTTTGGTCATGGAATCTGCAACAACTGAGGTGAGTAAGGAATCCATCACTCCAAGAACAGCCAAGGCCATTGCCATTGGGATAATCTTTGAAAGTAGGGCTGGCGATACGAAGGGGATGCTCAGGTGTGGCAAGGTGGCAGGGATGGTGCCGATGACCTCCACCGGGAATTTGCAGAAGATTGAAATAAGAGTGCCTGTGAGCAGTGCAATAAGTGGGGAGGGGATGACAGCTGAAATCTTGGCCGGGGTTAAAAAGACTATGGCCATAGTGATAAAAGCAAGAATAACACTATAGCTATCAACAACTGATAAGGCCTGGGGGAGCTGCATTACCGCCTCCATGGGGGTGCCGACGCTAGGAGCCCCCAACAGAGGATGAAGCTGGATTAAAATGATAATCACGCCGATGCCACTCATAAATCCTGAGATTACAGGATAAGGAATGTAACGAACGAATACTCCGATTTTAAGTAAGCCAAAACCTATCTGGAAAACACCAGCCAGAAATACAACGGCAAGTATGGCTGAACCATTACCGGGAAAGGCTATAACGGCACTGGCAAAAACAACGGTCATGGGGCCGGTGGGGCCTGAAATTTGCGAAGGTGTGCCACCGAATACTGCGGCTAATAATCCTAGGGCAATTGCTCCATAGAGACCCGCTACGGCGCCGAAGCCGCTGGCTACGCCAAAGGCAAGGGCAAGGGGCAGGGCTACAACCCCTGCGGTGAGGCCACCAAAAAGGTCTCCTCTGAACTGGTGTATAGTATATCGACTTGTCATAATGGTAAGAATTTCCCTTCTACTAGAAAGATCACGGTGACTTGTTTACTCAAACAAGATGAGTAAATAAAAAAGCGGGTTTTCTGAAAAGTATTGTTCCTTAAATATTGCTATACCACCAGCAGTAAGAAAAACAAGGGATATACGTTAATAAAAAACTAATATTTATTGGCTTGAGGGGGGGGGCTGGTGTGCAAAAATATTCTCAGCTGGAGTTGTGGGGGAAAGGTTGGTAATATCACAGTATTCCAATTATTAGTTGAACGAGATTTCTACCGAATCAAGAGAGGATGTGTCGGGCCCCAATCGACCTGAAACCAATGATTGTCTATTCTAACAAGCCACTGATGGGCCACTGTAGTTATCCGCTTCGGTCTTATCTCTTATCCATGACGTTCTTGCTGGTTGTCCTGTTGTTCGTCCCAGGTTGCATGCAAAAGGTTCAAGTCATTTACCTGCCGGATCGCGTAGGGTCACGACAGCTTGAGTCTGCCTCTTTGCCCATTGTTGCAGAGAGCAGCGGGGCAGACTCCGCCAAGAAAAGTGACCCTTCCTGTCAGCTGTGGGCCTGTACCGGGGGGACAGATCAGTTACTCGAATATTTTAAAAGTTGGCAGGGGGTAGGCTATAAATACGGGGGTGTTAGTAGCAAAGGTGTTGACTGCTCCGGACTTACTCTGCGTGCCTATAAAGAGCTCTACGGTGTTAACCTCCCTAGGACCGTTGTTGAGCAATCAAAACAAGGAGTTCGGGTGGAAAAGAGTTCACTTCGTCCAGGGGATCTTGTCTTTTTCAAGACTGGTCGCTCTGCTCGGCATGTAGGAATTTATCTTGGTGAAAATATGTTTATCCACGCCTCCCGTTCTAAAGGTGTGATCCAGTCGAGTCTTAATAACGTCTATTGGCGTACGCGATATTGGCAGGCTAAGCGTTTGGAGCCTGTACGCCTATGAGTCCGGGATGTAATAAAGACCTCCGATGTCTGCGTTCTGAGGGTTTATAATCCTCTCCGTTCAACAAGCGAGCGAGAGTTCAAGCTCAGCTCTCTTTTCGTGTGTCTATACTCCTCAATAAAAAAGCAACATAAATAAGCAAATAATTTCATAAAAAAATGCCAAAAAGGCTTTAAAAGAGTTGCAATGTTCGTCCTGCATATTACATATATGTAACGTGTTCGACAAATGTCGACAATGTACACCGGTGTGAGGGGAAGGGTTGAAGAAGGTTGAGTCAGGAGTTGGAGAGAGCATATGAGCGTAAAAGTTGCATCGTATAAACATGAAGTTCATCTTAATCTTAATGTCAGAGGACTCCCATTGTCTCCGACTCTTGCGATCAATGAGACAAGTCGCAGGCTAGAAAAAGAGGGTCGAACGATTTACAAGTTTGGCCTAGGCCAGTCGCCTTTTCCCGTGCCGCAACAGGTTGTTGCCAGCCTCCAGGCGAGTGCTGGAGAAAAAGATTACCTTGCAGTAAAAGGTCTTCAGGAATTGCGGAAGGCTATTGCGGCGTACTATCAAAGAGAACATTGCCTGCAGTTTTCTTGGCAGAACATGTTGGTGGGGCCAGGTTCTAAAGAACTGATGTTTCTTCTGCAACTTGTTTACTATGGAGATCTTGTTATCCCTCTGCCGAGCTGGGTATCCTATGCCCCTCAGGCAAATATAATAGGACGCCCTGTCCGTTGGCTTAAAACGAGTCAGAAAAATCATTGGCTTATTACTCCGGAAGATCTTGAGCGCCACTGCATCAAGGACAGGACTAAGCCGAGAATCTTAATTCTTAACTATCCGAACAATCCGACAGGCAAGAGCTATTCTGAGACGATGTTAAAAGATCTTGCTGCTGTTGCCCGTAAATATCATGTCATTGTGCTTTCTGATGAAATCTATGGAGAGGTAAATTTTACCTATGCCCATCAGTCTATTGCAAAATATTACCCGGAAGGAACCATTGTTAGCAGTGGTCTGAGTAAGTGGTGCGGGGCAGGGGGCTGGCGTCTGGGAATAAATGTTTTCCCGGAAGAGTTAACGTGGCTCCTCGATGCTATGGCCTCGGTGGCAAGTGAAACATTTACCTCAACGAGTGCCCCCATTCAGTATGCAGCAGTTACAGCCTTTGAGGGTGGACCATGGCTGGATAGCTATCTCCTGCGGAGTCGAAAAATTTTGGCAGGTCTTGCGGACTATGTGTACGTAGCAATGGATAAGGCAGGTGTTCGTCTGGTGAGGGCCGAAGGTGGTTTTTATCTGTTCCCTGACTTTACGCCCTTTGAAGATACGCTTGTAAAAAGAAAAATCTATGACAGTGAGGGGCTTTGCTCTGCAATTCTCAAAGAAACAGGTGTGGCTATGTTGCCGGGATCAGCCTTTGGTCTGGCGCCAGAGAAGTATCTGGCAAGGCTCGCTTTTGTTGATTTTGATGGAGCGGCAGCTCTGGATGTCCTGGAAGAATTGGGGGATGATGCTCTGGTCGATGAGGTCTTTCTCTCGACCTACTGTCCCAAAATAATAGAGGCAACGCATCTGCTCTGTGATTGGCTGAGTTGAGGGAAGATGCGTGCTGGGAATAGAGGTCAATCCGGGCGTCTGTTACCTATGGATTGACCTATGATGACTGTGGTCCGGAAAAAGCATGTTTACAGTCATCAATGATCAGGTATAAGCAGGGGACTAGGGCCAGGGTAATGATGGTGGCAAAGAGGATTCCAAAGCCTAAAGAAATAGCCATAGGGATCATAAATCGTGCCTGCCTTGATGTCTCAAAAATCATAGGTGCAAGGCCGCCAAATGTCGTCAGGGTCGTGAGCAGCACAGGTCTGAAACGCCTGACACCTGCCAGTTGTATTGCCTCAAAAGAATGACAACCTTTTCTTTTCTGTTTGTTGGCATAATCCACCAGAACCAGTGAGTCGTTCACCACGACCCCCGACAGAGCAACTATTCCCATCATGCTCATAAGGCTCAGGTGGTAGTCCATTAATATATGGCCAAAGACCGCTCCTATCATACCAAATGGAATGGCAATCATGACAATGATCGGTTGAATATAGCTTCTAAAGGGAATGGCGAGGAGAAAATATATGGCCCCTAGAGCAAAGAGGAAGCCATAGGCGAGGCTGCCAATACTCTCTTTACGATCCGCCTGGCGGCCACTGTAGCTGTAGGTGAGGCCGGGGTACTGCGTTGCTAGTTCTGGGAGTATGGTGGCGTCGAGTGCGGCGGTGATGACCTGAGAATCTCCGATGGGATCAACGTTTGCTGAAACGGTAGTTGTCCGCCTGCCGTCCTTTCTAGAAATCGATGTATACGCCCGACTCTTTTCAATAGTAGTGACCTCTGTTATTGGCACGTAGGTGGCGGCAGGGGTACGAACGAGGAAGTTTTCAATAGCAAATTTGTTGCTGCGTTCTTCCTCTGGTAAACGAATTCTTACCGTCACTTCGTTGTTGCCGCGTTGTTGTCTGAGGGCAATGGCACCTTGAAAGCCATTTCGTATCTGTTTGCCGATTTCACTCGATGTCAGGCCGAGGCTTTCTCCCCAGGCGTTGACGTGGTAGTTGTACTGAATTTTACCCGCGGAATAGCCACTGTTTACGTCTTTCACAGAGGAAAACTCTGAGAGTTTTTCACCAAGTGAGAGCCCTGCTCTATCAAGAATCTGACTGTCTCTATGGGCGAGCTCAACGGCAATGGATGCCCCTCCTCCTGGACCTCCCCGGTCTGATTCAAAGCGAATAGAAGTAAGCCCAACTATGGGGCCGGTGGCCCTGCGCCACTTCTTGGTGAAGGCACCTGTGCTGAGGGGGCGCATTTCCGGAGGCGTGAGGTACGCATTTACCTCAACAACGTTACTGTTTATTAGGGCAAAAGTGCCTTCGAGAAGGGATGCTCCACCGTTGTTTTTAGCTACTTTGTTCAGCCCTTTTATTAGTTTGTCTCGCACCCTTATCATTGCAGAGGTAGGGCTGCCGTAGGGTAGGGTGGCGGTTACAACGGCACGGTCAGATTCTACCCTTGGCGAGAGAATCATTCGTACCCTGCCACTTTTAACGTATGCAGCCGTCACCACGAGTAGGGCGATGAGGAAGATTACCACGAAATATCTGACGCTGAGAATGCGGGTGAGAACAGGACCGTATACGTTATGGATGAATCTCAGCAGGAGTCTGGCAAATTTTTGTTGAAAATTATAGAGGTAAGCCGCGATTGTTCCTTTACCATTTTCGCGACTATGGGCAAGGTGGGCGGGTAGAATAAAAAGGGCCTCAAACCAGGATATGAGAAAGACAACGATCACCACCACGGGGATGACTCGCCACACCTTACCCATAACGCCAGGGACAAATGCCATGGGGAGAAAGGCAATTATATTGGTGAGAATGCTGAAACTAATTGGAATAGCGACGTCTTTTGCCCCTTCAATAGCGGCATCAACATAACTCAGGCCCCTTTGGCGGTATTCGTATATGTTTTCTCCTGCGATAATGGCATCATCAACGACAATTCCCAGTGATATGATAAAGGCAAACATGGATATCATATTAATGGACACATCAAAGAATGGCAGAAACAGCAGGCCGCCAAGAAAGGATATGGGAATTCCCATGGTGACCCAGAAGGCCAGCCTCATCTCTAGGAACAGGCCGAGGAGAACGAGAACCAGCAGGAGGCCGACATAGGCATTTTTTAGCAGAAGTTGCAGGCGCTGTTTGTAGATATTTGATCTGTCACTGGTGATAGCCCAGTTGATATCCGCTGGTAGTGAGTCCTGAATATCTGCCATAACTTCCCGTGTTGCATCTGAAACGCCGATGGGGGTTTCCTGGCCGGATCTGTATACGAAGAGTAGGATTGAGGCTTGGTTGTTATAGGTAGCAAACTTTGTGCTCTCTTCAAATCCATCCCGTATCGTTGCGATATCTTCGAGATAAATTTTGGTTCCTTCACTACTGCTGATGATGGGGATTTTGGCAAAATCCTTTGCCCATTCACTTCTGTCTTTAACCCGAAGGAGGATCTCGCCGCCGGTTGTCTCAAGCTTGCCGCCGGGTATTTCAACGGAGCTGTTTGCTATACTTCTCGCGATGGAGTCAATGGAGAGGTTGTATTTTCGCAGCATGTTTCTTGAAATGGCTATCTCAATTTCATAGTCTCTTGCGCCACGAAGATCGATCTGGGTGATGCCCTTATGTTGCAACAGTTGGTCTCGAACGTTTTCTACAGCTAAACGCAGTGTTGCTTCCGCAACATTACCATAGATATTGAGGCGTAGGACCCGTCTTTTGAACGCTGAAATAGAGATTACCGGATCTTCTGCGTCTTCGGGGAAGGTGGAAATACGATCAACTTGTTGTTGAATGTCCTGGGTAACTTTTTGTGGATTGGCGTCATCGCGAAGTTCAGCCATGACTCGACCCGAACCTTCATTGGCCGTGGATGTTATCTCTTTGATGCCCTCAATCCCCTGGATGCTTTCTTCTATGGCCAGGATGATCCCCTGCTCAACCTCTTCCGGGCCCGCCCCTGGGTAGGCGACGGAGATGGAAATGCTGTCAAGCTCAAAGGCGGGAAACACTTCTCGGGTAATCTTTGAACTCATGATGAGGCCACCAAGCATGAGAGCAATCATCAACAAGTTCGGGGTGACTCGGTTGTTGATCATCCATCTGATCGGGCCTCCGGTCTTTGGCTCTTGCACCTTACTCACCGCCTTTTGTTAGCTGTGATTTACTTGAGCCTTTTTGGAGGAGCTGTAGAGGAGTACCTTGCTTTGGGGACGGGATCTGAGAGGTGATTAGCCGGGGTGGACCTGCGAGGATTGTTGTTGTGTAGATTTGTTTTTTTGTTCTGGCTATGATTTCGATCTTCTTAATCTCAAGTGTATTGTCCTGTGTTAGGAGCCAGATAGTGTCGTTTTCATGGATCAGGTTGCGATCAATGGCATAAACATTTTTGAGTTCTTTACCGGTAAAGGTGACCTGCACAAAGCTTCCAAGGAGTAATTTTGCTTCCTTGTTGTGTGCAGAGGTGAGGGCAAGAGGATCGTCCACAGAGATGTAGACCACGGCCATTCTACCCTTTGTCTCGAGGGCCGCCGCCAGACGTATTACCCGGCCTTCTCTGTATGTGCTGTGTTGAGCATCTTCCTGCATGGAGATACGTGCAGCTGAGCCACTTTCAGAATTGTTTTGAGGAATATCTAACCATTTCAGCTGGCTGACCGGCAGGCTTGTTTTTATCCAAAATTGATCGGTGCCGACCAGTTGAGCGACGGGGGTTGTAGGGCTGACATGGGAGCCAAGGTTCATCGTCTTGTTGATGATAACGCCGTTAAATGGTGCCGTTACATGCGTTCTTGCAAGATTGATTTCTGCTCGTTTGAGTTTGGCCTCAGCATTTGTAACAGCAGCCTTGGCGACACCGAGTTGTGGTTCGCGGAGCATCAGCTTTTTCTCTATGGCGCTTACTGTTTGACCAAGTAATTCAAACTCCTTTATGGCGATACGTTGACTTCCCATTTCAAGTCTGAGGGCGCTGGAAACCTTTGCCAACTCACTCTGTAGTTGCAAGATAGTAAGTTCGTAGTCTGTGGGATCGATACTAAATAGGTCGTCTCCGGTTTTGACATAACCTCCAGGTGCCATTTCGGGGCTCAGACTTATGATCTCACCACTGACCCGTGGGGTAATCTGTATCTCTCTGGCGCTGGTCACCGTCCCCATGGCTGCGAAGTGGTAGACAATGTTTTGGGCGTGTAGCGAGGTGATCGTCACCAGCGGAATAACAGGCATGCGCGTTCGTGGTTTAGCCTTGGGAGGTGTCTGCATGAAGTAGAACGCGAGGGCCGCTGCACATCCAAGAACAATGAGAGAACCAAGAATCTGAAGTATGATTCTTTGCACACTGCTTTTGGGTGTAGTCTTTGCTGGGGCTGGTTGTGGGTCGGAGCTCATTTAACTATGCCTTTTCTCTGTAATTGGTTCTTTTACCTTTCTTCAATTGCGCCGCTTAGAGCCCGGTATAAGGCTATGCGGTTGCTGAGTAGTGCGAGTCTGCTGCCAAGAATTGATCGCTGCAGGTTCTGTTGTGATATGAGCGCTAGCAGCACCCGTTGATAATTTTCGACACCCTGCCGATAGCGGTTTGCAACGTGAGTAACCGTATCTGCGGCTAATTGGAGCTGGATTTCTTTGCTTGTAAGTGAGTGTTGTAATTCCTTTTCACGGACAAGAGCATTCTCCACTTCCACAATAGCTTCAAGGATTGTCTGGCTGTAATTGTTTAACTGCTGTCTGGCAACTGATTCAGTGCGCAAGACTTCGGCCTGAAGGTAACCCCCATCAATAATTGGACGGGTGAGATTGGCCGCCAGGGTGCTGAACCAGTCGGAAAAGAGATCTTTTGCGCTATCCCCTGTGGTGCTTAGATTGGCAGATAGGCTGAGGCGGGGGAAGCGGCTTGCCACGGCAGCCGCTGCCTTTTGGTCTACTGCCTGCAAGGTGAGAAAACTGCTTTTCACATCGGGCCTGCGAGTGATAAGGGCTAGTGGTACCCCCGTTTGTGGTAGGGGGGGGAGTTTGGGTAACTGTCCCAAATAGAGGGTGGTCGTTTGCTTTGGGGGGTGGCCGAGTAGTATTGCAAATTGATGTTCTAAAACACGTTTATTGGCACGAAGAGTTGCCAGGGCACCTGTGTTACTTTCTATAAGTTGACGCTGTTGTAGGACGTCGGAAATATCAGTTTTTCCTGAACGGAATTGAACTGTGATGACCTGGAGAACTTTTTGGTTCGTTTCTTTTTGCTGTTGTAATAGTTCGAGCTGTTGTCTCGCCTCAATTATTTTAAACCAGGTAAGTGTGACTTCGGAAGAAAGGGAGATTTGGGCGCTGTGGTAATCAGCTTTTGTTGCCTCAAGTTCAAAGATGGCAGCATCTGTTTTGTTTTTCAAACGCCCCCAAAGGTCGATCTCGTAGGATGCTGCCAGACCAAAAGAGAAGGTCTCGGTATTGAGCTTGTTTTGGTAGTCTCGTCTGCTTGAAAATTCGCCTGTTGCCATAAGGGAGAGGCTTTGCGAGGCGCCGGCCTGGCGGGCTAGGGCCTGGGCCTGGACAATGCGTTCGCGTGTGGCAAGAAGGGTAAAATTTTTGTTACAGGCAGTGTCTATGAAACCATTAAGATGACTGTCATCAAAGGCTCGCCACCACTGCGTCCCAACGATTGCTTTTCCCGAGGCGGAAAAAGAATCAGGTAGTGGTATTGGGGAGACAGTCTGTTGGTTCACAGAAACACATCCCGCCACCGATATAAGGAGGCAGAAGATGAAGAAAAAACCGCATATGGGCGAGGTCTGTTTTTTGCTTGTTTCTTTTGGGTAATCCAGCATGTATGAACCTCTGAGCTGTGGGGTAGTCAGCTGGGGCGGCAAATGATTAGGCGCCCCACTCTCATAACTCGGTTGAGGCAAAAAAGTAATATCGATGTAACGGTACTTGCACCATTTCAACGACGTTCACTGTGGACTTAGTTCGTCGCTCTGCTCTCTTGCACAAGGCCAATCAAGCGTCTTTTTCTACCTCTCGGACAACCACGTTTGAGCCAAGGGGGGCCTGGACACAGCGCGATCTGTAGATCATCTCCATCTGGGTGAACCCCTCTTCTATTTTCTGTGTATCGTCCTGGTCTGTGTCGTCGGGTCTGAAGTCTTCAGCTGTGGTCATTAACATACCTCATTTGTGCTAGAAGTGGTCGTGTTATGCTCTTTATGAGTCGGGGAGAAGGGTCGAGTTCGCCTAGGATGAATCAACCTTTACTTTATGTGTCTCTGCCAGTTTCTGTACAAGGTATCTTTTACCCCGTGCTCCGGATAAAATCCACCTGAACTCAAGTTGCAGACTTAATTTTTGCCGAGAATTGTTGTGTACACCTCGGTCAAAATGATGAATTGTTCGGCATCTCCGCCTTTGTCAGGGTGGAGATGCATTGCTTTCTTACGGTAAAGACGGCTGAGATCTGCTTTGTTTAGGCGGCTTAGTTCTGCATAGGAGAGTCCAAATAAGGCCTCAATGGTTTGAGGATTTGCTTTGACCCTTTTTTCGGGCCAGCTAAAAGTGCGGTGGCTTCCCATAAAGGCGTCGGCGAAATCTTTCTGGAAAGATGCTTGGTTGGGAGGGGCGTCAAAAAACATCCAGAGATAACGGGCGAGATGAAGGTGGAGTGAGTCCGCCGGCGTTTCCGCCTGCCAGAAGGACTGGCTTTTTTGCAGTGTACAAACCACTCTGGTTAGCTGGTCAGCTACTTCTACCCTTGCAAGGGCCTCCGGGAGCCAGGGGGCAAAGGACTGCTCAAAGTATGTATGAAGGTTGAAAATTGCAAAGATATATTGAAAGTATAATCCCGGCTCAAGCACCTTTTCTGCGTCTATGAAGTAGTGCTCTCGTTCGTCGCGGCTTTGACCTAGAAGTGGTCTGCAACATTTCTCATGGAGCTTGTTCAGGTGGCTTTGGTCTACAGCACCATACCTGAGGTAGTAGAGTCTTCTTCGATCAAAAATATGGACCTGCCTCGATATTGCATCTTTTTCTTCTCTGCTGAGGGGCCCTTTATACTGGCAGCTACGATCTTTGAATGTGAGGAGTGTCTGTTGCACTTGAGTTGGAAAAAATTCGAAGAGAAGTTTCTCAAGTAGGGGTTCGGGGTCTTGCTCCATGGCTTGCCTGAGGGGCATAAGTAATCTTTCCTGGAAAATAACCGCCTGGTTTTCTTCGATGCTAAAGAATTGTGCGGGCTCTCTGCCTAAATTAAACAAGACTCTATGGTTGTAGCAGTTGTCTTTTGTTTGATAGGATTGGCGAAGTTGATAGGAAAAGAATGAACTGTGTTGTTGTCTGGCGAGATACATATGTTATAGGTAGGTGTCTGTTTTGAGTAGTGTCTTTCTTTTTACCGCTTCTGTTGACTATATCATCACTTTTTACGATAATGTTAATTGCTTGATGTTGAAAAGTGCAGATGAACCCAATTATTATAAACCTTTACTTATTCTAATTATTTTTCATAAAAATATGAAGTACCTTCCTTCTCAGCTGCTCTTTTTCTTCCAAAACAAGACGACCCGTAAAAACCTTGTTTTGCTAACGAAATTTCTTGGATTTATCGCCCTTATTATAGCTATTTGCTCTGTACTCTTTCATGTGTTAATGCTGTACGAAGGACGTGAGTTTAGCTGGGTTACCGGTCTTTACTGGACCCTTACTGTTATGTCCACCTTGGGTTTTGGAGATATAATATTTCACACCGATCTGGGGCTGCTGTTCACCCTTGCTGTGCTGTCTTCAGGCATCATACTGCTTCTCATCATGCTGCCCTTTACCTTTATCCAGTTTTTCTATGCACCCTGGCTGGAGTCGCAGTCAAAAATCCGTACTCCGCGAGAGCTGCCTAAGGGAACCTCGGGCCATATAATCATAACACACCTTGATCCGATAACGGAAAAACTCGTAGCCAAGCTAAAGAGAAGGCATTTTCAATACGTACTTGTTGAGCCTGAGCTTCAAAGGGCCTCGGAACTGTATGATGCAGGCTATAAAGTTGTCGTCGGTGAACCCGATGATCCTGAGACGTATCATCGTCTTAGGATTAAAGATGCTGCGCTTGTGGTGGCGACAAACGATGACCTTGTCAACACTTCTGTCGCTTTTACCGTTCGGGAAATCACAGCATCTGTACCTATTGTAACCAGTGCTAATCAGGAGCATTCTCTTGATATTCTGAAATTTCCTGGCAATACACATGTCTTCCAGTTTGCCAAGATGTTGGGCCATGAACTGGGTAAACGAACCAGAGGCCTAGGCCGGCCTGTAAATATCGTCAGCCGCTTTGATAGCCTTAATATTGCAGAGATTTCTGCGGCCCAGACGAGCCTTTCCGGCCAAAGGTTATTTGATCTTGAAATGCGGGCTAAAACCGGGGCCAGCATTGTCGGCATCTGGGAGAAGGGGCGTTTTGAGATTCCAACACGGGACACAGTCATTTCCGACAGGGCCCTTCTGCTCCTTGCTGGCACAACGAGTCAGCTTGAGAGATTTGAAGAGCATTACGCCGTAACAGAAAAACCAATTCCTACTGATTCTCCTGTGCTTATTCTTGGCGGTGGCAGGGTTGGCCTGGCGGCGGCGGAAATACTTGATGAACACGGGATCAGGTATCATGTCGTTGAGAAAAGACCCAATCTCACCATGGGTAAAGGCGAAAAATTCATTCAGGGTGATGCGGCCGATATCAAGATTCTTGAAAAAGCGGGTCTCATGGGGGCTAGAACGGTAATAATTACCACCCATAATGATGCCATGAATATCTATTTGGCCTTTTATTGTCGCCAACTTCGGCCTGATATTCAAATTATCAGTCGCGCGACCAATGAGCGGAGTGTCTCAAAACTGCATATGGCAGGGGCTGATCTTGTTATGTCTTTTGCCTCCATGGGGGCAAATAGCATCATCAATATTTTAAAAAACGATGAGATCTCCATGTTCACCGAAGGTCTGAATATTTTTAGCTGCCCTATGCCACGAAGCCTTGTTGGGGGAAATCTTATTGACAGCAATATTCGCGAGACAACCGGTTGCTCCGTTATTGCCCTCAAATCTTTACAGGGATTGGTGGTTGGTCCGGATCCCTCTATGCCGCTACGACTGGAAGATGAAATTATTCTCATTGGCTCAACAGAGTCTGAACAGCATTTTCTTGAACTCTATTAGTGGTTTGGGTGTTGCCTTCTGCCCTAAAAATAAGATAACCTTCTGCTAGATGTCTTTATCGCGGCTTTCCACGGGGGGGTGATTACGTGCTTGATCGGTATGCAATTAAAATACTAAAGCGACCTTTGTTCCGCTGTGCTTCTTTGCTGAACGCTGTAGGTGTGCGGCCGGATCAGGTGACGCTCATTTCTTTTATTATTGGCTTGTGTGCCTTGCCTGCACTTGCTTTTCAATGTTACGGCTGTGCTCTGTTCTGTATTGTTGTGAATCGTTTTGGCGATGGTGTAGACGGTGCTCTAGCCCGGATGACGCGGGTGAGTGATGCCGGCGGTTTTCTTGATATCGTGCTTGATTTTATCTTTTATGCAGCTGTGGTTCTCGGTTTTGCCTTTGCAGATCCCGAGCAAAACGGCTTGCCAGCCGCCCTGTTGCTTTTTTCTTTCGTAGGGACTGGATCGAGTTTTTTGGCTTTTGCCATAATGGCAGAAAGAAGAGGGATTGAAAATATTATCTATGGACACAAAGGGATCTACTATCTGGAAGGGCTAGCGGAGGCGACGGAAACAATTGTCTGTTTTGTACTCTTCTGTCTTTTCCCGAGCATGTTTCCGCTGATCGCTACTGCTTTTGCTCTTTTGTGTCTTGTGACTACAGCCAGCCGTGTTGTTGGTGGCTATCGGAGTTTGCAATAGCAGCAGCTTGGTTGTCGCACTATTTTGTTAACATTGATGTGAACCTATAATAATTAAGTATCTCGCAGGAAAATGAATAATAACACAAGTAAAATAAGTCGGTCCATGCTGGTGGTGGGAGAGATTGTGAGTGAGAGTGATCTCCTGCTTGAGGGAGAGATCCGGGGCTCTTTTGTGGGGCGAAGCCTTGTAGTCAGCCCATCGGGGCGTATTGTTGGCGCGGTTGAGGGTGGCGTAGTTGAATGTGCCGGACACATGGAAGGAAATGTTGTGACGAACTCCCTGAAGTTAAAAAAAGGTGGTTGTCAGGTGGGGACCGTTGTCACGGGAGAGCTTGAAGTGGAGGCCGGGGCAGTTCTAGACTGTGTACTGCATAGTGGCAGCGTAGAGCGCTCTGGCGTTCAACCAACTGAAATCGTAGAAAAAGAAGTAAAGAGAGTTGATTTGTCCAAATACCTCGGCGCATTTAAGGAAAATCAGAGACCCTGCTGTTTTGATGTACCCTGGTCGGAGAGACTGGATCTGTACAATCATATTTTAGATTTGTTAAGGAAAGGCAAGCCATTGATCAAAGTCGTAGGGAACAGTGGTAGTGGCAAGTCGGTACTTGTACAGAAAATGCTCGCCGAGCCTTTAGACAACTATGTAGTGCTAGAGTTGCTGGAAAAGATTGGTTCGGTTACTTCCTTGCTCAAAGAAGTCGCGCTAAGCCTAGGTCTTGCCAGCCATGAAAAGCTTACAAGTCAAGGGGAACTAGTCACTCTGATTCGCCTGGAGCTTGTGAAACGTTGGCAGACTGGGGAGAGAGTTGTCTTGCTTATTGACGATGCCGAAACAATGTTTCAGGCTTCCATGGAAGGTGTTATTCGTCAGTTATGTCGAGCCTGTGGGAGTGAAGAGGACCAGGCCGAAAAGTATTTGCAGATCATCCTTTTGGGTACAGGTGAGATGGAGAAGAATATGGTTGCCACGGTACTTGAATATTTTGAAGATGAGACCAACTGCCAACTTAGTCTGGAGCCGCTCTCTATGAAAGACACCGCAGACTATCTGCGTTTAGGCTTACAACTTGTTGCTCCTGGCGATGAAGCGGAAGCAATGTCACTCCTGTCAAATGAGGCCATTAAAGAGATCCATGTTCGTAGTAGCGGTTCTATTGCCGTGGTGAACAGTGTGATGGACGTGGCTGTTGAGCAGGCAAGCGTCCGGGGCGAGAACTATCTCTCTTCTGAGCTTGTGAAAAATATACCATTCCCCTAGCACGGGTTGGTGCGCCTATTCCTCTAATTTTTGTAACCACATCTCTGTCCTCTCCCCCCTCTTTTCCTGGAGTTTCCCGTTTTTCCCTTTGTCGTTCCTTAGCTTTCCTGCCTAAAGTCGAATTATTTTTGTCATCTTATTGAGGATCTGTTCTTTCTGGGCCATATTTTCCCTGAAAAAAAGCATTATTTGGTCCCCCCTAGCAGTTGCATAAAAAAAATACAATGTTCAGCCTAGATGTGAGATGATTACATTTAGGTGTAGCATGATGCTGCGAGTTTTAGCCTCTATCCTTTAGTTTTAGCCGGCAAAACGAAAAAATGCGCTGCTTACTGTAAGCCATTGGAGTGGTGAAGTTATTTGTTGATTTAGTGCAATGTGCTAGGAAGGGTCAAAAATCAGGCCTTCTATTCTGGTTTGATTGGCGAATGCATAAGCGAAAATGATGCGAGTATACGGATAGCGTAGCATAATGTGCTTGAAAATAATGTATTCGTAATATATTATAGTAAATATTGACAGTTATGTCTTTCGGGTAGTTGTCGTGTTAAAGATGTTTAACTTACAGAAGGAGCTACTTTGGAGCTGGATGAAATTAATTTAGCTATCATCAATCACCTACGTGATGGCCGTATGCCCTATAAAAAAATTGCTGACTCACTTGGTCTCTCCGAAGGGACAATTAGAGCCAGGGTAAAGCGGTTACGGGAGGAGGGTATTCTTGATATTACCGCTCTCATCGACCCTGATGCCATGCCTGACCAGTCGATTGTGATGGTCGGTGTCAACTTGAAAGATATGGACCTTGTCAAAAAAGGTGAGGAATTTAGCAAGCTTCGCGGCGTTATCTCCGTGTGCGTTGTTACGGGGCGCTTTGACCTGATTCTCACAGTTCTCCTTACAAAAGATTTTAATATCGCGCTTGTATCATTCCTCGCATTCATTCCCGTTTTCTTGCTTGTCGTTGCAATTCAAAAACATCTGTCACGCGGCCTGACTATGGGCGCGGTAAAAGGGTAACTTCATGGCCAATATACAACTTTCAAAAATACAAAAAAAATGGGGTGCGGTATGGGGCGTCAGAGACGTCAACATCGATATTATCGATGAAGAGTTTTTGGTTTTACTCGGGCCCTCTGGCTGTGGCAAAACCACAACCATGCGTATGATTGCTGGGCTGGAAACACCCACTGACGGCGAAATCCGGATGGATGGCGAGTTGATGAATGACATCGACGCACGGGACCGGGACGTTGCCATGGTATTTCAGGGCTACGCCCTCTACCCCAACATGACAGTGTATGAAAATATCCGCTTTCCGTTGCGTATGAGAAACGTTCCCAAAGCAGATCAGGATAAGCTCGTGCGCCGCGCGGCTGATATGGTCGAGATGGGCGAATACCTAGATCGTAAGCCAGGCGCACTTTCTGGCGGGCAGCGCCAGCGGGCGGCCCTGGCCCGCGCTGTCGTTCGCCAGCCGCAAGTTTTCCTGATGGACGAGCCACTTTCCAATCTGGATGCAAAATTGCGCCAAACCATGCGCATTCAAATCAAGCATTTGCAACGACAACTCAAAATTACAACGGTCTATGTGACC
>NVXR01000013.1 GCA_002733995.1 Desulfotalea sp.
GAGGGTTTTGGGGAAGGTACGATGGATTACGAGTCGCACGTTTGGTTTGTCGATACCCATTCCAAATGCGGTAGTTGCGGCAATGATGTCTATTTTGTCGTGTATGAAATTGTCTTGCACCTTTGAGCGTTTTTCGGGAGTGAGTCCTGCGTGGTAGGCATCTGCTGAGAAGCCTTCGTTCTGGAGTATTTCTGTTATCTTCTCGGTGTCTTTTCTGGAAAAACAGTACACAATACACGACTCGCCTTTGTGGGTTTTTAGGAGGGCAACAATTTTTTGTATCTCGTTCTTTTTTGGTATGACACGGATGTGGAGATTTTCTCGGTAGAAACTTGAGATGAATATTTTTGGTTCTTTGAGGTTGAGTTGGGTGATGATGTCTTTACGGACTCTGGGTGTTGCGGTTGCGGTGAGAGCGATGATGGGAATGGCGGGGAAGGCTGTACGGAATGAATTTGGGTTTCGGTAGTCAGGTCGAAAGTCGTGTCCCCATTGTGAGATGCAGTGCGCTTCGTCAATGGCAAGTGCTGAAATGTTGCATGCTTTTAGCCAAGTATCTATTCCGAGTATGGATAATCGCTCGGGCGCCATGTAGATGAGGTGGTATGCTCCTTTCTCAGCGTTTTCCATACGTGTCTGGAGTTCCTGTGCGTCAACTGATGAGTTGAGAAATGTTGCAGGAACTCCATTTGCCGTCAGAGCATCAACTTGGTCTTTCATGAGTGAAATAAGTGGTGAAATAACGATGGTCATTCCCTCAAATTGGAGCGCAGGGAACTGGAAACACAGAGACTTCCCGCCACCAGTGGGCATCAAAACCACGGTATCTTGTTTCTTTGAAAACACTTCAATAATACTACTCGGTGATGCGGGGCTGTCTTTAACTGTGAGGGGATAGAAACGTGGGGAGCCTAAATTTTCCGATTTTTGACCAAATTTGCGTAACCAATATGAAAACGTAGGAATCGCTATTCCTTGATTCAAACAATACTGTTTCTGCGAAAGACCGATTTTTCTCCAACAGGAAATATGATTCTCACGATGGTACTGCTTTGAAGTATTTCTCTTCATCTTATCTACTTGCACTTGAGCCTCCTTGGCCAAAAAGACTCAGTAAAACATATCAGTACCTGATTTAGCAGATGGTGTTCGTGGATCGCTTACACTGTTAAGGTGATTTATTTTTTAGTAAACCTGAAATAATCATCTAGCGACACAAGTCGATCTGATATCAAAAGCTGTATTGTAATTAAATATACGCCTACTTATGTTGTAGGCTCTATAGGTCTGTACTATTTTTTTACCCAGACTTAAGTAGCTACTTAAGTCTGGTTATAATGCGAGCAGGCTGTAGTAAAAAAATAGGCAGATCTCCCTATTAAGTAATTACTTAAATAGTTGTTTTTTAGTTAATTCAGTAGCACTTTCAGTACCGTCAACACTCTGCATTTTTAGCATAACATCAATTTTTGGTGTAGAAAACATTGTTATAAATTTAGGATGTGAAATTATTTCTGCAATTAACTCCTGCACTGTTGGCATTAACGATTTTGGCATGTCATTGATACAAGCAATGCCTCCCATAAAGCTTGCACTATACGTTCTCTTGTGAATTATTGTAAATTCTTCATTCTTATTGTTCGAAACAGTTATGTCGAAAGTCCAATGAGCATCGGTCATTCCTGAACTTACATCGGTATCGTTAAGATAACCATTAATTGTAATACTTGATTCTTTTGAATACATCCCTGCCATTTTTAACTCTTCTATAAAGGCAGCTTCTATATACTCTTCAAATGATTTCCCATCAGTTAGCTCAACATTGTTGGCTAATCGGCACATTACCCGATAGTCAGTTTTTTTGGCTTCAAACTTTCCAACATTCATTTTAAATTTTAAGTTTTTTATTATTTGCTGATTATCTGCTGTTGGTTGGTATCTATCTACTGTTACAGCGCAGCCGCTACTTAATATAATTACATAACATAGAATTAGAGTTGTGAAAATTTTGTTCATTTTACATTTCCTTTTAGTGAAAGTTACTTAGTAAAACTAAGTGGTGTGATTGGGTCTTATTATCAATGTATAAATTGAAAATAGAACACGTTATTATCCGGTTTCATGGTATCACCCTCGGTAATAACCGATTTTAGGTAAACCGAAAGGGAATTACAATTAATATGTCCTGTGATTACGTTATTATAGCTACAATTACCACCTAATTTTTGTGCCATATCAATATGCTTTGGTAATGTGAGTGTAAATTAATTCTTGTGGTATCAGAAACGGTCCCCATCATTAGGACCACAGGTTAAGATATAGAATGTTCATATGGCTCCTCAATTATGTTATTTTTAAAAAAATGGAGGAGCAATGAAAAGACAAAGAAGAAAACATTCATCTGAATTCAAAGCAAAGGTGGCCCTAGAGGCATTCCGTGGTCTTAAGACTGTGAGCGAAATAGCTGCAGAATATGAAGTACATCCGGTTATGGTAAGTAACTGGAAAAAGGAAATGCTTACGAGTCTGCCCGATGTCTTTGAAAAGAAAAACCCTAAGAAAAAACAGGACGATCAAAAAGAAATTGGTGATCTTCAACGTAACGTAGGGCAACTAACGATGGAGGTAGATTTTCCCGACAAAAAGTGCAAACAGTTGGGAATCCCCGTAAAAGGTCGGAATTCATAGATGAGAATTGCCAACTGAGCATACGGTGCCAATGTAGGTTGCTTAATATTCACCGTTCACTTGTGTATTATCGCCTCTCTGGTGAGTCTGCAGAGAACTTGCAATTGATGAAACAGATAGCTGTGTTACACATTGATGATCCGTCAGCAGGTAGCCGACGACTATCAAGGTATCTAACCCGGCTAACAGATCGATCAATCTGCTGCAAACGAGTTCGTCGGCTCATGTGGGTAATGGGTTTAGAAGCGATTTACCCAAGAAAGAGAATAACAATTCCAGGCGACCCATCTGGCATTCATTCTTATTTACTGAGGGGGCTTGATATTAATCGTCCCAACCAAGTGGGGGCAGCAGATATAACTTACATACCAATGCAAAAAGGTTTCATGTATCTTTTTGCTATTGTAGATTGGTTTTCAAGGAAAATAGTCGCATGGCAACTATCCAATACTCTTGATGCTGAATTTTGCAGGCGGTGCCTAAAACGAGCCTTATTGCTAAACGGCTCTCCCGATATAATGAATACTGACCAAGGGCTGGATTCAAGGAATAAGTGCTTGAGACTCTGAGATATTACCACTACGTTCGCCCAACCGACAAGAACTACTACCAATGGATTATGAGATAAGTGTATTTTGTGCCAAAAGCGCCATCCAAAGGATATGGGGGGGGCAGGAAATCGACAGGTTTCTATCACAGCTGGCAAGAAGTGTTAACGTTGCCGCCCCGGTCCAGAAACAGGCGTTGAAAGTCTTGCATCTATGGTGGCCACCAAATATTCAGGCACTGATATAGTCGCCACAGCAGTACAAGACCAAGGACGTTCACACCCCCCCCCCTATCTACCACTATGACTTGTTTGGCGACCAGAGATATGAACTACACAAAGGTGATCGAGGTAAAGTGTTGTAAACTATGGAGTGACCGGTGACTGATTTCCACGCCGCTCCCTAAAAGAAAGCGAGAGAGAGGGCAATGTTCTTTAAACGAGTATTTCTGAGGTGGGAAGAGAGAATGTATAAAGGTGAAAAGATGCCAAGCAGCAACCCACATTTCCCAGAAAGGCAAGGCCTGAACTTATGAGAAATATGGGCTAGATACAGATGTTCATATTTTACTTCTTTACTGTACGTACAAGCCTACCAAAACCACCGGGGATTGTCCCTGACGACCAAAATGCTCGTCCTTGTTTAAAATCGACAAACCAATACCCCCCCGGCTTTCTCTGGGCAGCAACGAAGATGAATGGCTGCTCCTTTGAAAAACAAGGATTCAAATAGATATCCTTTTCATTTTTTACCGGCTCTATGAGCGACATCGCCTCTTCCATTGTTGGCATTCTCCAATCAGAATAACCGCCAAAAGCTGCTTTGTTTGTTGCCACGATCTCTCGCTGAATATGACGAATGGAGCCAATATCGATACTACCTGTCTGCCACATCAGTTGTGTACACAGATCTACTACTATTGCATCATTGGAGGTAGAAACCAATGAATTATCAAACCTGCCTGACGGATTAAGTTCACGCTCGAAAAAATTCCACTTTTTGATAATTGCGTCAATCTCGCCATCATTTATAATAGCATTTCCAGCTGGGAGTAGTACAGTTTCACCTTTGAATTCAGCACGTTCAATACTTTGCAGTTGCGGGCCCATGTCTTCCACATGCTCCACGGCTACTTCCGGGATCACAAGTTTTGCATCTCCGCTATCGAGAACATTATCGATCAGCCATTGCTTAATTTTTTCATTAATTGTGTAGCTTTTCTCAAAAATAGACGACGCTCCCTGCTCCTTGACACAGTCTTTAAGCATCTCAACAGGTGCGTTTATTTCGGCCATAACTTTAGCATGTTTCACCGCTCTTTCCATGAAACATAGTTTCGGAGTCTCACCCCAGTTATCCACAAAAAAATAATAAACACACTCATCATTATTGCGGACTCTCTCACGTCCACCCCAAGACTCAAACGTTCCAAAGGCAAGAGCGGGATTCATCTCCCAGTCGATTGGACTAATAACTTGATCTCCAACTTTTAACTTGTGAAACAAGCCCATACACACCTCCACTTCTGGATTTTAGTCAATTTTTGACTTTTCTCAGCAATTCCTTATTGTATTACCTGTATCAGGTGCAACCACCTTACATCTAATCCTGCAAATACTACTATGTAGTATTTATGATAATGATTATCACACAATGAGCAATGTAAAACTTAAAAATATTCAAAGGGGTTATCCGCTACCACGGGGAACAACCTTGCTGAAAAATGGTGTTAACTTTTCTCTTTTTTCAAGAAATGCAACCGCTGTAACCCTGGTAATATCGTATCACAACAATAATCAAACCAAAGCAAACACTCTCTTTTTTCACTTAAATCCCGACGAAAACCGTACCGGTGATATGTGGCATATTCTTCTACAAACAAAGAAACAGTCCTTCACATACGGCTTTCAAATACGTCAGGATGGCTCACCAACCCAGGCAGAAGACAGAATACTCATTGATCCTTACGCCTATTCGTTACTCCCTCGGTCTTGGGGTAATATTGCCACGTATGGGAAACAACCATGCTGTAAAGTGGATACAGATGCTTTTGACTGGGGTGATGACCGCTCCCTTAACACCCCGCTAGCCGATACAATTATTTACGAATTACACCTGAGAGGCTTCACCAAAAACCCTAACTCTTCAGTTACTTCACCTGGTACCTTCCTCGGCCTTATCGAAAAAATACCGTATCTCAAAGACCTGGGCATAACCGCTGTCGAATTAATGCCAATCACTGAATTTGATGAAAATGATATCGACTTCCACAACCCCGAAAACGCAGAAAGATTAAAGAACTTTTGGGGATACAGTCCTGTTTCATTTTTTGCCATTAATTCTGGCTATGCAAACGATCCGAATTCTGCTCTAACCGAGTTCAAGACCATGGTGCGGGAGCTACATAAAGCGGGCATAGAAGTGTTCCTCGACATGGTTTACAACCATACCGGAGAAGGCGGCTACAACGGTAGCACAAGTAGTTTTCGGGGGATTGACAACTCTATTTACTATCTTCTTGGTAAAGACGGCAACTACCATAATTTTTCTGGTTGCGGCAACACCTTCAACTGCAACCACCCTGTAGTTCGAGACCTTATCAAAGAATCATTACAGTACTGGGTTACCGAAATGCATATCGATGGATTTCGTTTTGATCTGGCCTCTATCCTTGGCCGGGATCAACAAGGCAAGGTATTGGCAAACCCGCCCATGATTGAAATTATTGGTCAAGATCCGGTGCTTCGAGATACTAAAATGATTGCAGAAGCATGGGATGCTGCAGGACTGTATCAGGTTGGCAGTTTTTCAACAGATTCCAGATGGGCCGAATGGAACGGTCGGTTCAGGGATGACATTCGTGCCTTTATGCTTGGAAAAGAAAAGACCGTACCTAACCTGGCCACACGAATTGCAGGAAGCTCTGATCTCTACGAGACAAGCGGCAGAAGCCCCCTCTGTTCTATTAACTTTATCACAAGTCATGATGGCTTTACCCTTTACGATCTTGTGAGTTACTCCGAAAAACACAACGGCGCAAACGGAGAGGCAAATAAGGACGGAGATAACCATAACCTCAGCGACAATTGCGGACATGAGGGAGAGACTAAAGATCAAAAGATAATTGACCTCAGGCTACGTAAGATAAAAACTTTTGCCGTTCTCCTTCTCCTCTCCCAGGGGGTGCCAATGTTACTGGCAGGTGATGAATTTGCCCGCACCCAGCATGGGAACAACAATGCCTGGTGCCAGGATAATGAAACCAGCTGGATCGACTGGTCGAAACCAGAAGACAACAAGGATCTCGTTAGATTTTTTAAGAATTGCATTTGTTTACGCAAAACCTATAAAATATTTCGCCTGGAACGATTTTTTGTAAATAAATCTGAGGCAAACGAGGGCAACGCCCATACCGCTATTCATTGGCAATATCTGGAACCCGGTCGCCAAAACTGGGACGACAATTGTCACGGACTGGCATATCATCTCCAGGGAGAAGATAAAGAGGGTTTTCATGATTTCTTTATCATGATCAATAACAGTTCTGGCCCCCTCTCATTCACCCCACCCAACCTAACAGACAGACGCCGATTGTGGTTCACCTTGATTGATACAGCAAAAGAATCACCCGATGATTTTATAGATGAACAGCACAGCACACCATTAACGGCTGAGCAAAAAACACCAACACTCCCATTTAGCTGTGTCGTGCTTCAAGGCAAACCATTAGGTTTGTAATCACACCAAGACGGCCAGTGCCCCACCTTCTAACGATACCTTCTCCAATCGTAACTGCTAAATTGCCAAATTGCTAAATTACCAAATCACCTTACTGCCACCCTGTAGCCATGCAAACAGACGGTTTCAGCATAATAATCATAGCAGCTATATTTGGCGTAATGTAAACAACTGCCCTCTAGGGGAGGTCGCGCCCTCATTCCAAAAATGCGGACGTCCCATAACGAAAGAAACATACGAACTTTGCACAGCTTGACGACGTGAACATATTGCCTTTCTCATTGAAGATGACTAAGGTCCACAATCGTAAACAAAACAACATTTATTCATCCTTAGAGGTTAAATATGAACTCAAAAATTACACTTGCCTTAGCTGGAGCTGTTTTCTCTCTTTGCCTTACTTTTTCACCGCAAACAAGCGTTGCCATGCCCGGACTCTCTGCACCGTCCGCAGAACAGGTTGTTTCCGGCAGTATTAAAGAAACAATGAATGCCTCCGGATATACCTATATGCTCGTCACTTCAGCGGGAAATGACACCTGGGTCGCTATCCCAGAAACCCCGGTAAAAATTGGTGACACCGTTAAATATTACCAGGGAATGGAGATGAAAGACTTCAATTCCAAAACCCTAGATCGCACCTTTTCTTCTATTATATTCAGCCCCGGTATTGCCGGTGCCACGACCCTAGAGGTCGCCAGCGCTACCAATAGTGGTTCTAACGACTCTTTTTCATCAGCTATAAAAGCAGAACGATCTACGGTTACAGCCAATCCTATTAATGAGGCTAAAGATTCTGGCGGCAGTGCTGGAGCAATTGTGCCCCTTGCTGAGCTTTCAGTTGAAAAGGCCACCGGGGCAAATAGCTACACGGTTTCTGAACTTTTTTCCCAGGCAAAAGATATCACTGGAAAAAAAATACAGGTAAGAGGTAAAGTGATGAAGGTTAGCCCTGCTATCATGGGAAAAAACTGGATACATCTCCAGGATGGCACCGGAGATCCGATGCAAAACACCCATGATCTTGTCTTGACTACCAGTGAAAATATCAAGCTGAACGCCACTGTAACCTTTGAAGGAATCATCATCGCCAACAAGGATTTCGGTGCGGGTTATAAGTACGACGCCATAGTTGAAGAAGCGATTCTCATCAAATAAAAGGGTGTCTAATGCACTACGTACTCGTTGGCCCCGGGGCACTTGGATGCCTCTTAGCGGCTACTGCGGTAAAAGGTGTAAAGGATGGTGACAGGTTCACCATCCTTGATTACAACAGTGAGCGCGCACAACATATTACCCAAAATGGCATCCTCTACGAGGAAGCCACCAGCAAGAGTTCTTTTGCCGTAAATGCGGTATCAGATCCCCACCAACTTGGTCGGGTCGATGTGGTCCTGCTATGTGTTAAATCTTATGATATAAAATCGTGCCTGGATATCTGTGCCCCTATATTAGGCCCAAAAACCCTTTTAATCTTTATGCAAAACGGCATTAGCCATTTGGCCTGTGACAGTGCGCTACATGGTGCGACTGCGGCCTATGGCACCACCACCGAAGGGGCAACTATCCTGGGACCGGGTCATGTTCGCCATGCGGGAAGAGGAACCACCCACCTCGGCTTTCTCACCCCCCCGACAGAGCATTTCGACAACCTGCTTTCAGCTACCCACAAACTTTTTTGCCAGGGAGGAATGGAGGTCAAACTGACCACAAACATCCTCACCAAACTTTGGGCAAAACTCTTTATTAATGTAGGAATCAACGCACTTACGGCAACACTTGGTTGCAAAAACGGAAAATTATTAAGCCTTCCCGGCGCGAGCCAGCGTATGCAAACTGCAATCCTTGAAGCTATTCTGGTGGCAAACGCTAAAGGAATCGACGTCCAAGGTGACCCCGTTGAGAGTGCACGATCAGTTTGCCTTAAAACAGCCGCCAATGTTTCTTCAATGCTCCAGGATGTCAGCAAGAAACGACGAACAGAAATTGGTGCCATCAACGGTGCAATTGTTGCCTTTGGCAAAAGGCTTGCTGTAGAGACACCAGAAAACAAACTTTTGATGGAGCAGGTAAAAGATATTGAAAAAGAATATTAACGGTCTCCCTCTCGTTGCCCTTGCGAAGGGTTCAATTGACCTAAACGAAATTGGTTTTGATTTTGACGGTGTCATCGCCGATACAGCTGCTACTTTTGTCAAAATTGCTGCCGCAAAATATGGGTACAATTCATTTTCTAAAGAAGATATCACCAACTTTGAACTTGAAGACTGTATTGATGTTCCGGGGGAAATTGTTGAAAGAATCTTCACTGAAATACTTCAGGACTCACTTGGCACCGGACTGCAACCAATAAACGGAGCTGTCGAGACACTGAGTTTATTTGCACATTATTCTAAGGTCACTATCATAACGGCAAGACCTATCGCCCAACCTGTCCATGACTGGATCGAGACATATTTCGACAAGCCATTGCTCGACAAGATACAGGTGATCGCCACGGGGGACCACGATGATAAAATCCGCCACATTCACGCAAATAAGATCAAATATTTTATCGATGACCGGCTGGCGACCTGTAACTCTCTTATCAAAGAAAATATTATCCCCATCGTTTTCCAACAGCCCTGGAATGAGGGCCAGCATAACTTAACAATGGTGTCAGACTGGAATGACATCTCCTCTATGGTCAATATTCACAGGTAACCACTATGAAATGCCCACACTGTCAAGGCGATATAAAGGTATACAGAAATCCCGTCCCAACCGTTGACATTATAATTGAAGTGAAGGGTAAGATTGTACTCATTAAACGAAAGAACCCACCCCACGGCTGGGCAATCCCCGGTGGCTTCGTCGATTATGGCGAATCTTTTGAAACAGCTGCAATTCGGGAAGCGAAAGAAGAAACGTCTATTAAAGTAACGAACCTGCAACAGTTCAAAACCTATTCCGACCCAGAAAGAGACGATAGACAACATACGGCTTCGACAGTTTTTATTGCCACCGGGTCACAATACCCGGTCGCAGCCGATGACGCCCTTGAGGCTGAACTTTTTGCAGAAGACGAGCTGCCGGAACTTGTGTTTGACCACAAGGAAATACTTTCGGATTATTTTAAGAGTAAAACAGGTAATTAGCTAATTCAATCGATTTCATGTATTACAAATAAAAAAGGGCCTGTTTACATATGTAAACAGGCCCTTTTTTACTATATTCTAGCGTTTCAAAAAACTCTCTGCAGCAGCCAGTAACCTAACAGTCCCATACCTATGGACCCGTAAATCATCACTCAGGGACTACACTCACTACCATATTTTTTGGTAATGAACCCAAAAGCCGCAAGTCCTAAAAGGCCTGCAATGACTACAAACGCTATCTCTTTCATGGCTTGTTATCGCCTTTTGGTTCCTGGTCGTTTACGTAATCTGATTGACAGAGGTGTAACTTCAACCAGTTCATCGTCATTGATGTAGGCAATACAATCTTCAAGAGTCATCTCTGCGTAGGGTGTCAGGACAACAGCTTCATCGGTACCGGAGGCTCTCATGTTGGTCAACTTCTTACCTTTGGCAGGATTGACAACCAGATCATTTGAACGACTACATTCACCCACAATCTGTCCCTGATAAAGTGGAGCACCTGGACCGACAAAGAGTTTTCCACGTTCCTGGAGATTAAATAAAGCGAACGCAACAGCAGTACACTCTTCTTTAACAACAAGAACACCGTTAACTCTGTTAGTTATCTCACCAGCATGGGGACCATATTCGTCAAAAACATATGCCATCATTCCCATACCCTTTGTGTCCGTCATGAACTGAGAGCGGTAGCCGAGCAAGCCACGGGTTGGAATAGAAAACACCATTCTCGCCATGCCGTTGAGAGTACTCATCTCTTCCATCTGACCTTTGAGCTTGCCGAGTTTTTCAATAACTGCACCCTGATATTTTTCATCAACATCTACAGTGAGTTTTTCGTATGGCTCAAGCGTTTTACCGTCTTCTTCTTTCAAAATAACCTGGGGTCGGGTTACCTGAAACTCAAAGCCTTCACGACGCATTTTTTCAATAAGAATCGAGAGATGCAATTCGCCACGTCCGGAAACCCGAAAGCCGACTGCATCTTCAAGAACGCTATACTGCAGGGCCACATCTGAAAGAACCTCTTTTTTCAGCCTGTCCCCAATATGCCTGGAAGTAACATACTTGCCTTCTTTGCCCGCAAAAGGAGAATCATTGGGAACAAAGTTCATGGAAATAGTCGGTGGATCAATGGAAATAAGCGGCAGAGGAGTCGGGTTATCACTACTTGTAAAGGTTACACCAACCGTAACATCCTCCATACCTGCAACTGCAACAATTTCACCAACTCCTGCCGAGTCTATTGATACCTTTTCATCACATTCAAAACGATAAATTTTTGAAATACGAACAGGCTGAATGGTACCATCACGACGGGCAACTACAATAGGCTGATTTATGTGCATGGAGCCATTTACAACTTTGCCAATGCCCAAACGTCCAAGATACGGGGAATAATCAATAGTACCAACCTGCATCTGCAAAGAAGCATTACAGTCACCTGATGGTGCTGGGGTATGGTCTACAATCATTTGTGAAATATGCTCCATCGTGCCACCATTTTCCACAGGATCAGTTGGATCGAGTAGAGAATAACCGTTTTTAGCAGAGGCATAAACGATGGGGAAATCGAGAATATCATCGGGAGCATTCAGCTTAACAAAGAGGTCGAATACTTCATCCACAACCCAATCACAACGGGCAGCTGGCTTATCAATCTTGTTAATAACAACAATGACAGGAAGATTGTTTTCCAATGCTTTTTTAAGTACAAAATACGTCTGTGGCATTGGGCCTTCTTGGGCATCGACGAGAAGCAGAGCCCCATCAGCCATACGAAGAACACGCTCTACCTGACCTCCAAAGTCGGCATGGCCGGGAGTATCAATGATATTAATCCAATGATCGTGGAACTTGTAAGAACCGTTTTTTGCAGTAATGGTAATACCACGCTCTTTTTCCAAATCCATAGAATCCATGAGCCTCTCAGAAACCTTCTGGTTGTCACGGAACATACCTGAATTTTTGAAAAGCTGATCTACAAGCGTTGTTTTTCCATGATCAACGTGGGCGATGATTGCCACATTCCTAATTTTACTCTGATCCATGTTCTACCTATGATGTCTTAAGAAAAGCCAAACTGAGAAATGCTTGACTCAGAAGCTACAGATTGTATACAAAAAAGCACATGCCAAAACGACAGCGCCACTACAGCAAGAATATTAATTAAAAATTTCTTACTATACCACGCCCAACCACAAATCGCAAGAATTCCTTGGAGGCCTTTTTTATACATGGTTAGATCGCCTCACATCTTAACTTCTTAAAGTTCCGAGCAAATAAATCAGAGCAATATTGCTATCAAAGTCACTAACTCCAAGGTTCTCCCTGTTTGCAAATAGGAGATATAACAGAGGGCAATGGACAACTTACAGGGCAACATTCTCCCCACTATAAGTTAGCCAGTACACTAGCCCGACCATTGGCTGACCTGAGTAAAGTAGGAATATTGTCATCAACATAGTCAAAGACCCTAGCCCGCTTATTTTCTGCAGGCCGCATGATCCTGCCTATAACCTGAAGCAGACGTCCTTCAAAACTAATTGGTGTGGTGATGAACAGAGTCGCAAGCCCTGGACAATCAAAACCCTCTGAGATCAGCTGTAGTGTCGCCACCAGAACATCTGCCGAGCCATTCAACACCCTCTCCACCACTGCACTTCTCATATCCGGGGCCAACTGTCCCGAGAGCAGTTCAACCTGCAAACCTTTATTCTGGAGCTTCTCAACAAAGAGCCGACAATGACTCACCCTGTCTGAAACGACGAGAATGATCCCACAGTCCGGTTTTTTAGAGACCTTGATTATATCGTTTATTATTTGCAGATTTCTTCCTTCATGACTTACAAGCGCCTTGATAAGCGCCTGGTAATCACCACGATAAGCATAATCAAAAGACGTAGACGTGCGTATTACCTCTGGAGCAAGGATCGCCCCGGTCGCCAGCAGTTCCTCACGATCGACCCTGTGAATCCTGTCTCCCATGTAAAAATAGATCAATTTGGTCATTTCATTGTCACTACGAAATGCGGTGGCCGACAGTCCCAGAAGATAATGACAATCAAAAGATGAGACCACATCGGTAAAAAGACTGGCGGGTACCCGGTGACATTCATCGACGATCAACTGACCGAAATGAGGATACAACTCTGACACCCGTTTTCTTGCTGTATTCACTATGGCTATGGTTACAGGGGCGACATTAAACTTACCATCCCCCACAAGGCCAGCCTCGATCCCAAGAAATTGTGCCACCCGTTCCTGCCACTGATAGAGCAGTTCTTTTGTATGCACAACCACAAGTGTTGGTTGACGCCGCTTGGCGATAAGAGCCAGAGCCATCACTGTTTTTCCGCTACCGGTACCGGCTTCAATAACACCAAAAGACTTGTGTTCTGCCCTATCCACCGCCTCCTGTTGATAGCGACGCAAACAACCGCTAAAATGAAGATCTATCTCTTCCTGGCGTCTTCTCTTATCTACAATTTCGGGGTCCACTCCAAGCAATTCTCGGCATAACAAAACGGCCTGATTTGAAAAACCCCTTGGAAATCTGACCCCGCCAGGGACCACTTTATAGTATTCCAATTGCGGTTTAAGCTTTTTGCCCATCCAACGTCCATATTTTTTGGCTGCGAGATATTGGGGGTTATCGATGGTAAGACGATTTTTCAATTCCTTGCCAAAAGAAAAATCAATTTCCGAGAGGGTACATTCTGACGCCACGGTGAGGATCGGAACCATATTAAAATTCTCGCTCTACTATTAAAAATGTAAATTTTTTTGAAGCTTTTGCCACCTGAGTCAATTATCCTTTTCTTGATAAATCACTCTCATGTTCACCTTAACCAACTCATCTATCACAATAATCTTACACTGTTTTGCCTAACACACTCTGTCATATCGGCATCCAAGCACCTCTCAACGGAGTAATCCTAAAGAAGAAGGACCTCCTCTGGGTGGTAATTGCCTGTGTCATACCCGACATCCCTTGGGTAGCGCTTAAGCTCCTGCTGGCAACACATCTTTTCAACCCATATGACCTCAGGCTCTACTGCACAGTCCAGGCAAGCCTCCTCTTCTGTCTCGTTCTTGCAGCTGGCCTCTGTTTTTTGACACAAAAGTCCTTGAAGATTTTTGTCATTCTGGCGACCAATAGCCTCTTCCACCTACTTCTTGATTCACTCCAGATTAAATGGGGCAACGGAGTACATATTATAGCACCGGTCAACTGGAAAATGTACCACCTCGACCTTTTGTGGCCCGAATTTATAGGTACACTTCTCCTTACTGTCGTTGGGTTTATCTACCTTATTTATAACTGGAAGGCCATTATAGATAACAGTCCGCTCCGTCTTCCCCCGAATAAGGCAAAACTGGCTATGGCCGGAGCGATGCTCAGTCTCTACTGTCTTGGACCTTTTTGCTTTATGAACCAGTTGGAAGAGACAAATACCTACTTCATCCAAACAATGCGATATACCGAGGCGAGACCAGGCAAAACGATTAAACTTGATCGGGCCCACTATTTTGCAGAAACCCATGAGGTAAAAATATATAGCGGAGAACGATTACGCGTCATTGGCAAGCTTCCGCAAGAATCTGGACGGGTTTCATTTAGCGGTGTTTTTAAAGACAGTAAAACTATTTTGAGCCTAGATTATCACCTGCACACTGACCACAGAGACTATGCTTCGCTCATTGGCCTTTTTATGGCTTGCGCTTTAGTCCTTCAATCGTTAATTTTAGTCAAAATCAATTCAATTAAATCTCAGCGAGGATAATCTCTATGTTTCTTTTTTTCAGACTGGCGTTTATCGCTCTTTTTTTATGTGTATCCGTCCCTCAG
The DNA here is from genome assembly GCA_002733995.1 of Desulfotalea sp. Taxonomy (GTDB): domain Bacteria; phylum Desulfobacterota; class Desulfobulbia; order Desulfobulbales; family Desulfocapsaceae; genus Desulforhopalus_A. Next base: position 14,964 of record NVXR01000013.1, read on the forward strand.
CAGGCGGCAGCTGTGGAACCTATCCGTCTCACAATTCCGCAAAGTGTACTAGCCCAGATAACACAGGCCCTATTACCACTCGACATAAACACCCATTCTAAATCAGTGGATGGTGATATTACCATTATAAACATCAGCAATCTTCGACTCACCGACGGTCATCTTGCCTGCAGACTCCATCTGGCTGGTAATAATCTCGCACTGATGACCAGAATAGCGGGTCACGAGATCCGTCTAAAAGTGGGTTCGATAGAACTTGATGTAAGTACAGTAGCGGCCCTGCGTTTTGATGCTCAACAGCAGATTCTCTATATAAAACCTACGATTAACAAGGTGGCGGGAAGTGGTTCAGGAGCCAACGGAGAGATAGGAAAAGCACTTATCGCCATGCTCAACGGCAGAGAGTTTCCTATAAACATGCAGCAATTTGATCCGTTCATAACAGAAGCGGGAGCCAAAATAGTTACCGTTAACACAAAAATCGTCAACATAGAGGCCAAGCCAAAAACTATCCAGCTCAGCCTCCTACCTTCTATTTCAACTCAGCAATAGACTCTTACCAAACGAGATCGTCGGGGACCTTAAACTCTGCATAAGGGTCATCAGGATCATCGGAATCGTCTCCGGTCCTGTCGTTTAGAATCACAATCATCTGCTTATTGATGTTTGTGATTTTTTCCACCACCGTTCGCGGTAACACTTCAAACTGGTCCCTCAGTACAACGATACCAAGACGACCATCACTGAGCCTGTCTGCAACGTCCTTAGGCACAAAAATTCGCTGTATTTTTCCAGATACATTAAAACGATATGCGATTCCCTTATCGTCTTTATCCACACGGTTCTGCTCTATAAATTGTTTTATTTGAGCAGCTTCTTCCCGTTTTTTAAGCTTCGCATTACGCTCTTGGTTTAACTTGTTCGCCCGTGCCTTTTTTTTCTCTTCCGCCCGTTGAACAAGGAGAACATTTTCATCAATCACCGGCTTATTACGGGCTGTCTTTGCCTTTTTCTTCTTCGCATGATGTTGGTGCTTTTTCGTCTCTTTTGCCTTTTTCTTGTCAACGAGTCCAAGGGCCAACAACTGATCCTGAAATGATTTTCCCATTTCGATATACACCAATTTTATAAGTAAACATATTACCCTGACAGATCTTTCCCGACAAAGCACAATTGTAGTAAATATTATAGCGAACCTTGTAATCTTTCCAAAGTACACTTGTAGACAACAGTTTTGTTTTTACCAGTCTCCTCATCTCTACACAATAGATAAAGCGCAGAACGTACGGCTACACCAAGTGCTAATAGCCGTTTCAACAAGGTGGCATCGTCAATGCCACTGGCAGTACGACAAAAGATAGAACACAAATTTGACAAAGTACCGGCAACGTACTCTCTTTTCCAGCGGCCGCCTGCGCCAGATAAAACGGCGGGGAAGGCGATGGGTAAGATTAAACAGAACTCGTTGCAACTCTAGGGCAGCAGACCATTGCCAATTTCTATAACACGGGCAAAAAAGTTTTCCACATCAACTTCAGTTGTCTCGGGATTTGTTACAAGAAGTCGCATAACCATTTTACCATCTATATAGGCCATCCCGACAAGATTGATACCTCCCTGATGGAGCGCTGTACGTAGTGCAAGATTAAAATTGTTGGCATCTTTTTCGGCCACCTTATAGCGGAAACAGACGTTAAAGGAGGTCCTGGGTACGACCAGTTCCAACTCTGCATGTTTTACAACCAGACTCTCGGCGTATTCACAGAGTTCAAGATAATGCTCAACCCGCCTCGCAAGCCCTTCTCTACCGAAAAATTTCCAATCAAGAAACCACTTGAGACTGTCGACTCTTCTCCCGCACTGTAGGGACATAGTGCCGAAGTCTTCTACCTCTTTAACCCCTTCATCTCTAAACAGATAGCTCCCATCCCCTGCACTAAGCACCGTGCTAAAGGTGTTCTTTCGCTTATTTATCAGTAGGATATTGCACATAAGCGTAGCGCCAAGCATCTTGTGAAAATCACAGGTAAAAGAATCCGCATCGCTGAGACCTGCCAAATATTTCCCCTTTAACCGAGGGCTAAGTACAGAGGCTCCGCCCCAGGCCCCATCAACATGGAGCCAAAAACCAAATTCTTTTCTTAACGCAACCAAAGCTTCAATCGGATCAAAGGCACCTCGCACCGTAGTTCCAGCGGTCGCAGCGACAAAGAACGGTTCGCCACCATCGGCTATCACCGCTTCAAGACTCCGACGAAGTGCCGCGGGGATCATCTCACCATTTTTATTTAAATCAACCTTCACCAATTGACCTGTACCAATTCCTAGAATGTTCGCAGCCTTATCCATAGAATAGTGAGAATCTGCACCAACAAAGGCATACAGCTTCTTTTGTCCACAAAGCCCGTCAACTTTCACCGTGGAATTCCACACATTTCTCGCAGTCATCATGGCAATCATATTGGCGTTAGACGAGCCTGTAGTCATCTGCCCCTCACCCTGCACAAATCCCGCGATATCAAGCATCTGTTCAATCATATATCTCTCAAACAGGGTCGATACAGGTGCTGATTCAAAGGTGCATGCGGAGGTATTGCTTACGGCGGCAACAATCTCTCCAACCACAGAAGGTAGATTACCACCAACCCACATCCTGTTTACAAATCCTGGGTGATTGGTCTTCACAGAATATGTCAGATATTTTTCCACCCAGTCAAAAATAGCATCCCAGTCACCATTTTTTTCCGCACCATGCAGATCGAGTATCTTGGCAAGCTCATCGGGGCTACGATATTCAACGACTTTTCCATCTCTCTGGGAGGCCCGATACGACTCAATTACCGTTAACAAACGGTGAAATATCTCATTTTCATTCATTATATTTATGTACAACCTATATATTAAAACCCGGAATTTAACCGATATTGAAGTGTCACCTGAATAGTAACAATTCTAAGTAATAACTTGAGCAATCTACAAACGACTCTCAACCTTTGTTTCCCCAAGAAACCACTACGACTTACGAATTGCCAGAAATGTATTTGCCGAAAAGATAAGAACGACCCCGCACCACCCCATAAAGGCCAAAGGAGGATCGCCAGCAATACAAGGCCCTAGAAATGCAGCAATCAAAATTCTTGAAGATGAAATGATCGAACCCTCCACCGCCGTTACAAACAAAAATCCGTAGGTAAGCAGGTACTGCCCAAGCACACCCACCACAGAACAGGCAAAGAGGTAGCCAAATTCTTGCTGGGAAGGCCAGAAAATTGTTTCGTAGAAAAAACAGTAGATGAGAACAGCTCCAAGACCAAAGAGCATAAAAAGAATGGTTTGCGAATCGTGGCAACGCCTGCTTACATTAAGATAAAGAATAGCCGCTGCGCCACTTACACCTGAAGTAATCCCCCAGATATTCCCCATATTAATCGAGATATCACCCGGTGCGAGAACCAGCCAAACCCCTATAAAGGCCACAATAACGACCACCATGGAGCAGATGTCCCTCTGATTTTTCCAAAAAAACCAAGAAAACATTGCCACAAAAAGCGGATAGGTCATATTGAGTATATTCGCCTCTGAGACAGAGCCCGTAGCCACCGCCTTGTAAAAGCAGAAAACGGCGAAGGTGTTGGCAAGTGTGCGTCCCAGCAGATAGTGATAATTTTTAGGTAGGAATCGCTGCCTTTGCACAAGCATTACCGCAGAAACAACAATGAATCCTAACAAAAAACGTGCAAACACAAAGTAGGCGGAGCCGATAGTTACTTCAGACTCAGACCAGCGAATGATCACCGTTGCCAAGTAAAAACAAAATGTGGACCCAAAGACGGCCAACCAACCTAAAAGTTGCCGCGAAAAGGGGTCTGTTGATTTATGAGAAAGCATTATTTTGCCTGTCTATTATCAGGCTATCAAGCGAAAGTAAAACATTTAAAAAGCAAGGTCCAATACCTCTGCACACAACAGAGTAATACCATAAGCAGAACAGTTGGGCCACTTTATCCTTCATAGTGGTACAAGACAAAGAAATATTTATAAAAAATCTATTTCCAGCTTGGATATTTTCTCGTTTGAGGTATCCTGACAGATGCGAGCTACCCTACAGGAGTAGAGATACTATTCCTGTTATTACTTACTCTTCTACGCGAGGTTGCCATGGCTAATTTTCTCTTCGTTTTACAAAGCAACGACAATGAAAAAGCAACACGATGTTTTCAATTTGCTAAAATCGCACATTCCAAAGGGCATCAGGTCAACTTGTTCTTCATAGATAGCGGTGTTGACTGGGCGATTGTCGGTAAAGATGGGAGTATCAAAACGATTACCGGTGACTGTGCTGCCGACTACCTTCCATACCTTGTTGAAAATGAGGTTCCCACAGGTATCTGCACCCCATGTGCAAAAAACAGAAATCTCGACGAGGCTAATTTCAACTCAAACATGGTCCTCGACGGTGGACCTCACCTCATTGATATGGCTGCCGAAGCCAAGGTCTTCAACTTTTAAAGTGCTCCGTCTGTCCTAACGTAAAACACTCGCAGAACATGCTCCATCCACCAACTGAAAAAGAGAAAACCGGAATGGCTCCACAGCCGTCCCGGTTTTCTCTTTTTCAGTTGGTCATACACCTAGTACAGATCAGCTCTGTTCTCCTAATTCACCTTTGTCTGCTTTACAAGATAGCTGTTCAAAGCTTCCTGCAATGTTCGGATAGCCAGGTGAGCACAATGTTCTTCTGCTTCAGGAAAACGGCCTATCTTACTAAGAACATCTGTACCGCGAAGGTCAAGCACCTCCGTAAACTCCTTACCGGTGGCGAGTTCTGCCGCAAACGAGCCGGCAATTGAACTCGAACTGCAACCGTCAGTAAAGTAGCCAACCTTTGCCACTTTTTCATCATGGATCATAAGGTACATTTCCATGGTGTCACCACAGTCGCCAGTCAGTTTTGCATATCCGTCCGCACCTTCGAGACGACCACAAAACTTAGGATTCCGCCAACGTTCAAAACCCCTATTCCCAAGGGCTTCTTTTGCTTCATCAAAAACCTCTCCCTGAATTTTATCGATCAGGGCATCAAAATCGTTGTCGTTCATTACAGTTCTTCCTTCATATACAAAAGCTGCTACCAGTGGCCATCGGTATTTGCGGCATCACTGTAGTCCAATTTTCCAGCGTTAAATTTTGCGACAACTTCTTCCACTGTTCCTGAAATGTCATTTACAACTTTCACCCCTGCTGCAGCGACAGTTTTAAAAGCATTCGGACCACAGTATCCAGTTAACAAAACCTGCGCACCTTTATCAGCCACCATGGTTGCTGCCTGAATCCCAGCTCCTTTGAAAGCATTGACATTAGTACTGTTGTCCAACGCTTCAAAAGCCAATGTTTCTGTATCCACAATGATTATGAAGGGAGCCCGGCCAAACCGAGGATCAACATCTGATGACAGCTGTTCTCCCTTTGCAGTAATTGCTACTTTCATTGATATACCTCTCCTATTAGAATGCAACGCATCAATTAATGGCCACCGCCGCCGCCACAAACCTGGTCGTCACCGATTATTGGTAACTTCGCAGCGATCATATCTTCTACAACAGGGCGTATGTCCCGTCGTTCAGCATCGTAATACACATCGATACCAACTTGATTAAATCCCTGAAGTGGACGCATACCAATACCGCCTACGATCAGTTGTTGCACTTTAGCCTCTGCTAAAAGATTTACAGGGACCATACAACCACCCTGAACGTGTTCTTTATTGGCCAGAATTGACACTTCTTTGATTTTTCCGTCTTCTACATCTACCAGGGTGAACACATCACAATGACCGAAATGTCCTGCCCGTACACCGTCAAGTCCGCCTGTTCCTTCCGAAGGTACCGCAATACGTACTGTTGTCATCCTTACTACTCCTTTAATATTTTATTGAATTACTGCTGAAAAATCCTTAATCCCCATCGTATTCATTGACGGTGAACTCTGTATCTTCCTCCACACATCCAAAAGAGCTAATCCTGCATCTGACTCCGGCGCATGCTCTAAAACACTTTTGCCTTGAATCATCGCTTCGGTAAAAATCGGATCAAAAGGTATACGCCCCACGAGCTCCATATTGTGCTCAGTTGCAAAACCTTCAATTTTTTCAGTCATATCCAGATTGAGATCAAACTTATTGACACAAACAAGGCCTGGCACCTTGAAATGCACTGCAAGTTGCGCCACCCGCTGCATATCATGCAGGCCCGAAACAGTTGGCTCAACAACAATAACCAGAGCCGTTGCACCACCAATTGAGGCGATAACCGGACAACCAATGCCAGGAGGGCCATCGGTTAGAATGAGGTCACAGTCCCGTGCCTCGGCAAGTTTCTTTGTCTCCTGACGCACCAGACTCACCAGTTTCCCAGAATTTTCTTCCGCGATACCAAGCCTTGCGTGAACCATGGGTCCAAAACGAGTTTCGGATTTATACCACTCACCACATTGCTGAACGGTAAAATCTATGGCTCCTTCCGGACAGAGATCAACACAGACTCCACACCCTTCACAACTAAATGCATCTATTACAAATTCATCGGATATTGCCTTAAACTTGCACAGCTCCAAACAACGGCCACACTCGACGCAGTCATCCCCGCGAATAAATGCAATAGAGCCGCCCATAAAGGCGTGAGTCTCCTTCACAACAGGTGCCATCAGTAAATGTAGATCCGCTGCATCAACATCAGCATCACAAAGAACACTATTCCCAGCAAGGGCCGCAAAAGAAGCTGTCACACTTGTTTTCCCGGTACCACCCTTTCCACTAACGATTACAAGTTCTCTTATCATCATGACTCCTTCAGATCTGCACTATACTGTTCAATTTTTTCATACAAAGTTCGAAAGGTAATAGCCCACGCAGGAAAAGCCTCGACGATTGGAATCCCCCTGGAATATGCCTCGGCGATTTTTCTCTCAAAAGGTATTTCGAGGAACACCGGAATATTTTCCTGTTTTGCATACTCCTTTACGCCATTATCACCCATGTCAGAGCGATTAATCACCAGGCCACTGGGAATGCCGAGAACTTTTACCGCCTCAACAGCCAGTTTCAGATCGTGTAAACCAAAAGGAGTAGGTTCTGTGACCATCAACACAAAATCACTGCCTTTCATCGCTGCAATAACCGGGCAGGAGGTTCCAGGAGGTGCGTCAATGATGGTAATCTCACGCTCTCTCTCCTTGGTGCGGACCTTCTTAATAAGTGGCGGCGACATAGCCTCCCCCACACGTATTCGTCCTGAGTAAAAACCGAGGTCTCCACAATGCCCTGATTCCAGCACTCCCAATTCACGCGTTGAAGCGGAAATTGCACCCTCTGGACAGACCTCTAGACACCCCTCACAGCTGTGACACATCTCCGGAAAAACGAGCAATGAGTTTCCAGCTACCGCAAGAGCTGAAAAACGACAAATATCTGTACATTTCCTACAGAGATTACACTTTGCGTCATCGATTTTTGGTACAAAGGTGCTGACCGTTTCTACTTTATCGATGGTGGGTTTTATAAACAGATGAGCATTGGGTTCTTCGACATCACAATCAAGGAGATTAACGTCTCCTTTTAATGACAGGGCAAGGTTGGTTGCCACCGTAGTTTTGCCCGTTCCTCCCTTGCCACTTGCAATACTTATGATCATTACGCTATCTCCTGGCCCTATGAGTTCATAAGTCCTGTTATTGAATTGTGGAGTTCAACCAGCCTTGTGGCCTCTGCTATGCCGGGTTTTTCTTCTATTTGCATAAAGAGGCCATACCCTTCCGTTACTTCATGAAACTCATCATGGGTAAGAGAACTCACCATGGCGCAGTTAATAAGGGGGTACGATCTCATCAGCTTCTTCACAAAATTAAGGCTTGTGTCATCGTCGAGTCTTGACCCCACAACAAGCACATCCACTTTTTCATTTTTTGCGGTATCAAGGGCCTTTTCAGCAGAGCTGAGAACACCCAAAGAATCATCCCACTCCTTGGGTAATCCACTCTTAAAAATATCGAACTCACCGGCCTCTCCGGTAACCAGCAATATGCGCGTCATCATCTGCTCCAATTGATTAATAAACTTGCCCCAACAAACGGGAATTAAACCGGGATAAGGCCCTAGCACTCACGTAAATTTAAGGCTACAATCCACCCCAGACCTGTTGTTTTTTTAACAAGAAATCTGGAGTAAACACGGGTGAACAAAGAGCTTTTATCTTTGTTCGTTATTTTCTATGGCTTTGGGCGATTCTATTGCACCCTCCATCACTTCTATCTTTTGCACCAATGCCTTGAGCATTGATTGAGTTTTCTGGTACTCAGCTTTAAGACTCGCAAGCTCCTCGGCGTCTCCTTGGGTAAATCCAGTAGCTGTATTAATTACTGAATCAAGCTGGCCCTCAGGCGTCTGCAGGTAAGCATCACAACAACGTCCCCCCAGCCCCTGTCCCTGACCACCCTTGCGTCTTTCAAATGACAATTCATCCGTTCTTCTGCACATTCCATACTGCCTTCCTGCCTGCGCGCCCTTGCCTCCTGATCCCTGCTTGTTTACCCCTGCCATAATATGTCTCCCTTTAAAGGTGTGATCAGTTACAGGTGTGCAAAATAATTTTACTTGCATACCCTCTACTCCTGACTCTCAACCCTTTTATATCTTCCACGGCAACAACGGCCATGACGACATCCCGGCATGGCAAACTCAGTAAAATCCTGATTTTCCAGATACGTATCAATGAACGGCTCTACTTCACCCGCCAAAAATGGGGCAACATCTACCCCGGAGGCTTCCAACCGCTTCACTGCAGTTTCACAGATGGCTCCGCAAACCAGAAGCTGGACATCATTGTCTCTAAGCAAGACGATAAAACTGTCATAACGACTTGGTTGACACTGCCTGATGTCACGCCCAACGACACTCTTCCCATCAACTTCCACTACAAGCAGTGTGCTCGCCGCATCAAAGACCGGCGATATTCGGTTGCCCCAGACAGTAATCGCAATTTTCATAAGTCAACACTCCTTCTCCATTTCTACTATACCGATTAGCAAAATAGGGACCACCCTGTAAATAAAAGCGACAACATGCGGTTATTATTATATATTATGATCCAACAACGACAAGACAAGGGGGGATAGAGTCGCACGGTTGCGACTATTGGGCGGTGCTAGAGTCGCAGACTGCGACTCTAGGTTGCAACGATGCGACCCTATGCGCCTATTGCTGAGTAACAAATGGAGTAAAACAGATAAACAATGAGAAGGCAGCGACTCCACCAACACGGTCCTAACAACCATATACGGCTGCCAAGCGATGGTGCGAATCCCTTCAATGGGGGGGGGAAGGCAAGAAAATTCTATTGGCGAAGCCACATACTGCGATGAGTGAAATGTTTTTTCTCGTACCAAAAATGACTTCTACGACGTAGTGCGACCACTGCGTCCATCACGACCGGGGAGATCGATTCGATATTTTTTTAATTTCCTAAAGAGAGTACTTTTATGCATACCAAGTTCTTTAGCCGCGGCCAATCGGTTATAATTACACCGTTTAAGAGCTTCGAGAATAAGATCTGCCTCTGCCACATGTAGATTTTGGACAATGTGCCCCACAGGAATTATTGTCTTGCCCTCTATAGAAGCACACAGATTCGTCGGCAAATGTTCCTTGCCGATGGCCCCTTCCTGACAGAGAACAAACCCATGTTCAATTATATTTTCAAGCTCCCTGATGTTTCCGGGAAAATCATGGGCCAGGAGCAATGCCATTGCCTCTTGGGTAAGACTCGTTAAAAAGCGTCCCTTAATATGGTTAAGTTTTTCTATAAAATGATCTACGAGAAGAGGTAAATCTTCTTTTCTATCTCGTAAGGCAGGAAGGTTGAAACGAACGATATTGATACGATAAAAAAGATCTCGCCTAAAACTGCCATCGGCAACCTTACCTTCAAGATCCAGATTAGTTGCAGCGATTATCCTGGTGTCCGTTTTACATTTCTCAACGCTCCCCAAAGGTTGGAACTCTTTCTCCTCCAGCACCCTCAACAAACGAACTTGAAAGGCAGCACTGGTATCGCCAATTTCATCCAGGAAAATCGTCCCCTTACCAGCCGCTTGAAAAAGCCCAGGCTTATCTTTCTCCGCCCCGGTAAAGGCTCCAGCTTTATAACCAAACAACTCAGATTCGAGTAATGAATCAGGTAATGCCCCACAGTTAATGGCTACAAACGGTTCGTCTTTCCGGCCTGAATGATTGTGAATAGCAGAGGCCATCAGGCCCTTACCCGTGCCCGTTTCCCCCTCAATCAGTACAGTGGAATCACTTTCAGCCACCTGGGGTAAAATATTGAATATTTTCTGCATGGACGCACTACGACTAACCATGTCATCGAGCACATAACTCGCTGTAATTTCGCGACGTAGTTCTTCAACAAGGGTCCGATCACGAAAGGTTTCAACCCCTCCAAGAATCTCACCCTTGTCATTTTTCAGGGGGGATGTTGACACCCCGATCGGGACGCGCTGCTGCCTGTTGTTGATTATATAGGTCGATGTTGAAACAAAGGATTTCTTCTCCTTCATCGTGCGCTTTAAAGCGCAGTCGCCTTCACACATGTTGGACCGGAACACTTCCCAGCAAAAACGACCGATAGCTTCTTCCCGTGTCGTTCCCGTGATCTTTTCGGCCGCACGATTAAAACTCATTATCCGCCAGTTATGGTCGACGGTGAAAACACCATCGGATATCGACTCCAATATAATTTCATTGGCGGCTTCTGAAAAATCTTTTTTCCTGTTCATTATCGGTTCACCGAATCTATAGCCTTCACAACATAGGGATATATATTTTCTACAATCACCCTATAGCCATCGCTATTCGGATGTAAGCCATCGGCCATATTAAGAGTACTATTTGTAGCCACGCCTTCCAGAAAAAAAGGCATTAACTCCACAGCCATCTCCTCTGCAACTCTTGGGTAAACAGCATTAAACTGTGCCACATAGACAGGCCCGAGATTCCAGACCATTCTCATACCCGTTAGCAGAACTTCTACATTAGCCTCCTGTAGCAGCGCAACAATCTCGCATAGATTTTTCTCAAGAAGAGTCGTAGCAACACCGCGCAGACCATCGTTTGCTCCAGTCTCAACAATCACAACATCTGGATTCTGCGTCAATATCCACTCAACCCTCCCAAGGGTTCCACTACTGGTTTCACCACTCACCCCCGCATTGATAACCTTATATTGATAGCCATTATCCTGGAGTGCTTTTTCTAAAAGAGCGGGATAGCTCTCACTGAGATCAACTCCAAAACCGGCGGTGAGGCTATCACCAAGAGCGACAATTGTTTTCATATCCACCCCCGATATACGGGATATATTTGTTGATATTCGGCTAAAATCATGAGCATTGAAAGTACTTTCTGTTTTTAGATTATAGGCCCCTAAACGCTCTCCGTTTTCAGTCTGTTGCGGATCTGCTTGCTGGGACTCATCACTACAACCACCAAGACTCACCACAAGAATGAGCAGGGTAATACAAAGATTTCTTACCATAACCACCACATTTTACACAATTGTTTCAGGTCGTTGCACTTCACCCAAGCCTCCACTAGTCCACACTCTTTTGTTGCAGGAAGTGGCCGGGTTTTCGGCGAATAATTGACAGCGACGAAATCACTCCTGTTGAAACCACAACAATACAGGAAAAAAGAAGTAGAAGAAAACAGAACTGCAAATATGGTCTGTGCCCTATATCAAAGACAAAGGCACACAAGGACCAACTTGCAACCTGGGCGACGATGAAAGCACAGGCCCCACTGGTCAAGGCCAGAATAAGATTTTCCATGACAAAGACCTTCCAGACGAAGATTGAATTTGCCCCCAATATCTTATAAAAAACAGCTTCCTGTATCCGTGCAAGACGGGTCGCGAGGATAGAACTCACAAGAATAAGTAAGCCAGCCACAATGGAGAACATCGAGAAAAAGGTAATTACTGAAGAAAGTTTCTCCATAATTTTACCTAATTCCTTTGCCGCCTCAGCCACGTTTATAGTGGATATGTTAGGAAATTTTCCAACCACTTTATTTTCAACATGGCCAATATCTCCAGGTGGCACCGTAAGTGCTGCAAAGAATGTCTGGGGGGCCGAACCAAGGTCCTTTGCAGAAAAAACAAAATAGAAGAAAGGGTAGAGCATCGATCTATTGCGACTTCTGATTGAAACAACCTGAGCGGTAACAACCACCCCCTGCACATTAAAGGTAAGGATGTCGCCAAGGCCCATGTCCCCCATCTCGGCCACTGTGTCAAGGAGAGATACGGGCACAAGTCCTTTCCCTAGATTATCACCAGCAAACATGGATTTCCCTTCAAGCAATACCTCATCGGCAAGCAGCCCCCCACGATAGGTAAGATTAAACTCCCTCGCAAGGCTATCACCTCTTTTTTTCAGCTCCACGTCTCTACGTATTTTTTCATCATTGATAGCCAGGAGCCGGGCGCGAATAATAGGAAAGAGTTCTACTCCCCCACCTAGCAGTTCTACAAATGCGTTTTTTTGTTTTTTCTGAATATCAATACAAAATAGGTTTGGGGCATCGTCGGGGTAGGATGAAATATACGTGGACCGAAGATCATTTTGAATGAGACCAATCGTCAACAACAGGGTCAAGGCCGAGCTCAGTGTCACTGTAATTGTTTTTGCTGCATTACCGGGCCGTAACATACTTCTAAGCGCCTGCCTCAAGGCAAGCCCCCCACCTGAGATCCGGCGGATGAAAAAAATTGCACTACTCACCAAAATCGATATCAAGGCAACCAGCGCAAAGGTACCACCGACAAAATAGAGAGAAATTTTAACGTCATTGAGCTGTCGAATTATAAGCCCGGTGAAAAGCAGGATACCGCAGACAAAAAAGATATACGTTGTTGTCGACTGTTCAGAGATATTTTCTTTGCGCAACACGGCAACAGGTTTTATAGACAGCACACTACGTAGAGGAAAAAATGAGAAAAATGCAACAACACCAAGTCCCAGAAGAGTTCCCTCTACCGCATCAATAAGCGAAAGCCCCAGTTGAATATTGGCAGGCAACAGGCCTGCAAAAATCAAGGTGAAATTCTGTTCCAAAACATAGGCAGCAAGTAAGCCCACACCACAGCCAATAAGACTTAAGACAAGAACCAGAACGAGATAGTGGCTAAAGAGAAAGGCTCCGCTGCCCCCAATAGCCCTGATGATTGCGAGGCTTTTTTCTTTATGACGCAGGAGAGCGACCAGGGAGCTTTGCATACCAACCCCTGCAAGGAGCATGGTAAAAATAGAAATAAGTGAGAGAAAAAAGAGCAGGTTATCAAAAAAACGCTTAACCCGTGAAGGTGCAGTCGCATAGGTAGCAATACGCTCCGGACCTAATCCAGTGTATTGTTGTAGCCTAATTGCAACAGCTTCTGCACTCGCGGAGGCAGCGATTTGAACCAACGCTTCATAGTGCACACGACTGCCAGGCTGAATAACCTTCATCGCCTGAAGGTCAGACGATGAAACAAAGATACGCGGACCAAAATCGAAGAAATTAACCGGTCGCTGTGACTCACTTACAATCACATCCACAAGCCTAAAACGCCTTGAACCTACCTGTATTTCTGCCCCCACTTCTACACCGAGTCGAGTAAGCAGGCTCGACGCAACGATTACCGTTCCAGGCTGTAGGGTATCTTGGAACGATTTTCCAGAGCGAAGCACTACAGATCCATAGAGAGGGTAAAGACTATCCACAGCCTTTATGTTTGCCAGCACCGTCTTCTGCTCTTCCAGGGCTCTCGCAACAGAAAAAAACTCCCAGGTTTTGCTTACCACTGTTTCAGCTTCTTTATCCACAGCGATAAGTTCGGCACTAAGAGCAGGGCTAAAAGGTTGATGGGAACGAACAATGACATCGCCACCGTGGAGACTTCTAGCATCACTCAACAATGACTCATTCACATCACGGCGAAAACTGTTTACGGCAACCAGGCTGACCAGAGACAAGGCAACACAGACCACAAAAATGAAGCCCTGCCCACGACTGTGGGATATTTCTGAAATAATGAAACGAAAATTCATTACATTCCCAGCCCCTCTTCAACGGCACCATCACAAAGATGAATAATTCGTCCAGCACGGGCGGCAAGGGAATGGCTATGGGTGGCAATCACCAGGGTCGTGTTGAGTTCTGCGTTGAGCTTACAGAGCAGCTCAACAATCCCTTCACTATTTTCGGAATCGAGATTACCCGTTGGTTCATCTGCAAAGACGATTTTAGGCTCATTGATAAGAGCGCGACAAATAGCCACCCTCTGTTGTTCCCCACCCGACATCTGCGAGGGAAAATTGCCAGCACGGTGGCTGAGCCCTACTTTTGCAAGAAGTTCCCGCGCTTTTTCCCGTGCCATCTTATCCTTTCGGAGTTCCGCCGGAAACTGTATATTTTCAACAGCACTAAGAGAAGGGATAAGATGAAAGGCCTGAAAAACAAAGCCAACAAGTTCATTTCTAATAGGAGCCAACTGATCTTCAGAAAATGAAGTTATATCCATTGAGCAAAGCTCAATACGTCCACTATCCGGCTTATCCAGTCCAGAAAGCACGCTGAGCAGGGTAGATTTACCGCTACCACTACTCCCCGCAACAACAACAAATTCGCCGACAGCAACAGACAAGGATATATCGTTTAAGACGTGAACACGCCGACCTCCGAGGGTGAAGTGTTTCGATATTTTGTCCGCTTGTATAATATGGGCAACCATAATTCAATCCGTTCCATTTTCGTAGCTGTGCAAACAGCCCTCCAGTAGCGCTTAAACCCCCGTCTACACCTGCTTATCAGAACCACCGACGGAGACCACAATGCACGCAACTGTCCTGCTGTCAAAGAGTTACCTGTTTTCTAGATTATAGATAGCAACAGACTACTATAAGACCTGTTAAGAGAAACAAAAGGGGAGTATAGTAAATGACAATTTTCTCATCAATATCAACATAGCACAAAAGGAAAAAGCCATGGGCAAGACGCTGGAATCAAGCGCATCAGGTACTCTGTTTACAGAACTAAAAGGACGATGCGCAAAACAGTGGGACGCATATTGCAACCATGAATTTGTAAGCCGTATAGGCGATGGAAGCTTGCCCCATAAATGTTTCCGCCACTACCTCATGCAAGACTATCTCTTTCTTATCCACTTTTCGAGGGCCTGGGCCCTGGCTGTGTATAAATCCGAGACTCTAACAGACATGCGTGCAGCCGCATCGACACTCAATGCGCATCTCAATCTAGAGATGGAGCTCCACGTCAAATACTGTGCAGACTGGGGGATTACAGAACAAGAGTTGGAACAGACGGATGAGGCGAACGCCAACATGGCCTATACCCGCTACGTCCTTGAGCGTGGCCTTGCAGGAGACATTCTAGACCTACATGTGGCCCTTGCCCCCTGTGTTATCGGTTATGCTGTTATTTGCAAACAGCTTATGGCAGCACCGAGTACCAAGCTTGAAGGCAACCCATACAAGGACTGGATTAAAATGTACGCAGGAGAAGAATATCAAGCCGTCGCCAACAGTGCCGCACAACACCTGGACATTCTCGCCTCCTCTCGCATGGGAGCAAGTCGTATAGACAGCCTAAGCAAAACATTTAAGCAGGCAACAACGCTTGAGATAGGTTTTTGGGAAATGGGCTTACACCTACTCTGATCGCCAAGAGTCGCAAGTGGTGTAACTAGGGCACAGAGTTGCACTACTTTTTCTTCCAGGAAAACCCCAGGGCGTCAAAGCGGCAACTATCTACACACTCGCCACAATTCCAGCAATATGCGCTTTCTCCTTCTCCCTTTTGCGGATTAAGGCCCATGGGGCAAACTCGAATACAGCGGCCACATTCGGTACAGTTTGCACTCTTGGCTGTCACCTGAAGGCTTCTTTTTCTTCCGATAAAGGCAAGCAAAGCACCCAAGGGACAGAAACTGCGACAAAAAAACCTACGGGTAAGAAGCTCCAAGCAGAGGATTAATACAAGAACCACACCTTCAAAGGCAAATGTCTTAAAAAATACCAGCATCATCATCTCCCTCCCCACAAGCCCAGGAGGCGAAAGAACAACAAAGACTGGTGCCCCCAAAACCATGCTAAGAAGCAGTTCTGCGATAAGAGTGAACCAGAGAACACTTTTCGCGACCAAAATAGTGTTACGAATATATTTTTTACCAGTAAAAGCCTTTCTCAACCGATCAAAAATCTCAAGAATAAAGGTGACAGGACACAACCAGGAACAAAAGACCCTGCCAAGAAACAAGGCAATCAGAAGCGGAGGGAGCATGCCTATAATGGCAGGCCAATACAAGGATTTACTCAGCAGAATACTTTCAAGCCCCTCCAGGGGAGAAACAAACCAAAGCCTGCCAATCCCGAGGGACTGATACCACCCCTGGACAAAGTTTTGCTGCAAATAATAGTTAACAAATGGCGTAACAAGAAGTAGCAGAAAAGCTGTGCCCAAAACTACCAATCGATAGCGCCCATAGTGGGAGCCTTTATTTTTCTGGTTTGGGAGATCATCTTCTGCAAGCCTCCCAAGACCAATCATCGAGTCACCTTTTCTCTCGCATAGAGAGGCTCAATATTAATTGCCTTGCTCCCATCAGCTGCCGTTACAGGACAGGCATAGGTACACAATCCACACCCCGTACATGCCGATTGATCCACCACTGGACGTAGTTGATCAAGCCGTATGGCCTTTTCTGCAAAAGGACATTTATCGTAGCAGGTTCGACACATGACCTTCCCCACCCAAGCCGCACAATAAAATGTATTAATTACCGCAAGCCCCATTCTGACTTCAGTCTGCTTGATCCGCTGCAGACTTCCTGTTGGGCAAACATCAACGCATTTCATACAGAGATAACAGGGAATATTTTCCACCTCAATGAGGGGTGTGCCTGCATGGATTCCTGCACGAATATCCAACAGTGTTATTGAGCGATAGGGACAGACCTCGACACAGCGACCGCAACGAATGCATTTGGCAGGAAATAGTTCTTCAGGAACAGCCCCGGGAGGCCGTAATCGATTGGTTGTAACAGGTGATTTCAGTATGGATGCGGCGAGGGGTTTTGTGAGTAAAGGCAACAACGGTAAACAGGCAGTTCCTCCACCAAGCAGTTGTAGAAATGTTCTCCGTTTCACCAAATCTCCTCAATAGGCCGCCTTTAGTGGATAACGTTCAGAGCAGAATCTTCAGATTCCCTGGATTTTAGGAAATTGCTACGTTTGATATCCTATCATTTTGGGGTCACAAGACACAACAACAATAATAGAAAGGTGACTATTCAGGCATCAGTTACATATGCTATCCTCTTAGCTAAACTGTCAAAAAAACAGAATATTTTGTAATGTTTCAGCACCACTTCAACGATAGCCATTACCCACTTCCCAGATAACGATCGAATGCTCCATTCATCCCAATTAAACAGATTTTCAACAATGAGAAACAGCTACAGACAATGATTCATCCCATATTGGAGAGCCACCTGAAGAGTTGCGGTAATTTTGTACTTACCATACTGCTACATTTAGATTTATTTTTATTTGCCAGAACACCTGCAGTAAAACACTAATTATAGGTTGGGTACGTAATTATTGAAAAGTGAATTTGAAATGTTCAACTGATATGTAAAAGTATTGCTGCGTGATAAACAGCAATACTTTTCGTATTGACAATCTTTAACGAAGATAAAAAACCGTTTAAACGTCAATAAGGAATGTTTCCATTTCCTCACCCTGTTCTATACGATTTTTAAACAGGTTTGGCATACGTCCCTGTCCCGTCCAGGTAATACGATCTCCGGCTTCATTGTAGATTTCATATTTCGGTGCTCGCGGCACTCTTTTTCCGGTCCTCGCGGTTCGAGAAGACTGAAGTTCGCTGAGCTCAATTCCATCGGCGGCAAGCATCTCTCGATAACTATTTATCTTCTCCTGATGCTCGGCCTCTCCTTTACGAAGTTCTTCAACCTCAAGAGTTCTTTCTTCAATTATCTTATCTAATTTTTGTTTTACTTCTTCCAACTGACCAACACTCAAATTCTTAACACTACTTTTAAAACGTCTTGCGTGACAGAGTATAGCTACAAACTCATTCATGGGTATTCCTAGTCTAATGGTTAATAATAATAAAGATGAACGAATACATATATTTTAAAATCGTTTGCATTAATTGTCTACTTATATTTCATATTTCGCAGTTCCAAAACGGCCCATGACATATATTCACAAAATGAATGGACGAAATATCCCCGCGAATATCTCCACATAGTTGTTATATATTTGCCCCGGCAACATCACCTGACGTAGTTTATAACTTTAAGATGGTGTATCAATCACAGTTTTCATTCCCCTGAGCATTCTATTCATTGTTCAATGAATTTCTTTCATAAAATTAATTGAGGATTTAAATAATCCTCCGTTAACAGGAAGTAAGCCTGAATGCGTATACTGCACAGATTCTATTTTCATGTCAAAAACATCTTTAAATAATATGTAAGGCAGGTATCAACATATTGACAAAACACGAAAGGATATGCACTCTTGCACTTATCAATTGACCACCAACCACTCCCCCAA
Organism: Desulfotalea sp.; assembly: GCA_002733995.1. Classification (GTDB taxonomy): domain Bacteria; phylum Desulfobacterota; class Desulfobulbia; order Desulfobulbales; family Desulfocapsaceae; genus Desulforhopalus_A. Next base: position 33,660 of record NVXR01000013.1, read on the forward strand.
ATCCATGGACCAAGCAGATGCCATTTCAAAATATATTACCCAGTGTAGATGTAAACGATTTTGCAAAAATGATTTTAAAGCATGGTACAGATGGCATATTGCTCACTGATTCCACCGGCCTTGTTGTTGCCATGAATGCAAGTTACAGCAGACTTTTTCAAATCCCTGCCTCTGAAGTCCTTGGATGCAACGTGCTGGAGCTTGTAAAACAAGGCGCCTGGTCGCCCAACCTGTTTCAACGGGTGGCGCAAAAGAAGAAGACCCTCTCCGTTATCCAGACCACTCGCCAGGGAACGTCTATCCTGTCAACCGGTACACCAATTTTTGACGACGACGGAGAAATACGCTATGTGCTGTTTAATGACAGGGACATGTCACTCCAGTCAGTACTGGAAAATGACTCAAACAGATCTGTTGAGCTTGCGATCCAGGCGGATGCAAAAGATGAACACTTAGTCGCCGCAACCCAGCAGTACACCCTGAATGGTATTGTTGTAAAAAGCAATATCATGAAAAAGCAACTCAACCTCGCCCTACAAGTCGCAAAATTTCCAATTCCTGTGCTTCTTACGGGTGAGTCCGGAGTTGGTAAAACGATGTTTGCCCGGTTTATTCACGACCAATCACCCCGACGAGAGGGACCGTTCATCGCTATCAACTGTGGCGCTATTCCCGACCAGCTCGTGGAATCAGAACTTTTTGGACACACCGGTGGAGCTTTTACCGGGGCCACTGTCGGCGGAAAAAAAGGGCGCATTCTTGCCGCTGACGGCGGCACCCTATTCCTCGATGAAATTAGTGAACTCCCCTACATTCTCCAGGTCAAACTTCTACAATTTTTAGAGACAAATCAGATCTATCCTGTAGGGGGAACAACTCCAATCACCATCAACTGCACAGTGATTGCGGCGACCAACAGATGTCTCGCCACCATGATGGCCAATAAGATGTTTAGAAATGATCTGTACTACCGGCTCAACGGCATGCCTATTCAGCTGCCACCTCTACGTGAGAGGCCCGAGGAAATCCCGCCACTTGCCCGTTTCTTTTTAGAACAATACACAACTCGCTTTGGCCTCCAGGCATCCTTAACAACTGAGGCCTTTAACGAATTGGAGAAACTACCATTTAGCGGTAATGTCCGGGAACTATCTCATCTTATACAGCGCCTCATAATAGTTACAGGTGGCGGTGAAATCAGGGGTGAACATGTCCGAGAATGGGCCAAAATCGCCGTACAACCCGAAATAACACCGCAACCACACTATTCCGGCACCCTCAGCGAGCAAGTAGCCCAATTTGAACGGCATATTATCAGGCAAACAATCCAGCGATGCAGGAGCCAGGCGGAAGCGGCAAAGGTTTTGGGTGTGCACCAATCCACCCTATCGCGAAAACTCTAGCTTATGCATTCTTGCATTAAAATGCATAAACGCAACACCAGCGGTCCGCACTCAACATATAAACACAAGGAATTACGTGTTTTTCCATTTTGGCACGCTCTTTGCTATTAAACTAATATCCAGTAGTAGATATTTATTTTAGATAAGACAAGGAGCCGCCATGGACCAGAACAATACTCATCAACCATCACAGAACAAAGTAACACCTGCAAACCGCATTAGAAGAATTTTATACGCAACAGACCTGACAACCACAGCGCCCAAGGTATACCAGTATGTTCTCTATCTGGCAAAACAGTTTAATGCAGAAATAAATTGTTTACATGTCGTCAATAAATATTCCCAAGATGCAAACCTTACCCTCGCAACGTATTTTTCAAAAGAGATGCAACAAGAAATACTCCAGCGAGAAACCAAGGATAAGCTACAGGAAATGCACAGTAGAAATCACTGTACCTTCATTCGACAAAAACTTGGTTTGGAAGATGGCCTGTGCCCCGACGAACTGGGCCTAACAATTAATGACAAGGTCGTCTACGGTAATGTTGAAGAACAGATTCTAAAATATTCGATTTCCATGGATTGCGATCTTATCGTTATGGGCGCCCATGAAAAATCTCTATTTACCTTCACAACCACCCTATCCAAAAACATTATGAAACGATCTAAGGTACCTGTTACTGTTGTACCTATTGCAGGGGAAAGAAAAGAGTATTTAGGTGGCATTCTGCCATCCTTCCTACCTCAATTCCATGGGGCCCGCTGCAAGGGATAAAAGCCTCGACCACTAAAGATTCTGCTTAATTTTGGCTCTGTGTTACATCACCAAATGTGATACAGAGCCATACGCCTGACACGCATATTCCGTACACAAAGCCAGCCATCCTCCCCCACTGCATCTCTAAATGAAGGTACGCAGGAACGTCCTTTTCCCCTTCCCATAGGGGATTTTCGCAACGTATGTCTCCCCTACTGTACTGACAATTTTTTAAATTTTCAGTGACATCCGCCTGCCATTTGCTTATCCTTGACAACGGCATGGAACAATAATTATTTTCTTTACTTAACCGGGACGTCATTTGAAAAACCGACCTTCACCGTCCGAGGAAAAAGAGAGCTCAAAAAAAATCTCCTATTCCGAGTTGAAAGCACTACTCATCCCTCTTTTCATAACACATCGCTACCGACTCCTCGTCGGATTTTGCGCATTGCTCGTAGTAGACCTCCTGCAACTCACCATCCCAAGGCTTATAAAGCGGGGGATTGATGGAATTTCTGACCTGACAATTTCCCAAGGGGACCTCCTTCGGCTTGGTCTATCAATTCTTTGTATCGCTTTTTTTGTCGTTATACTTCGCTTTTGCTGGCGCTATCTTATTATTGGATTTTCACGAATACTCGAACGTGCCGTGCGTAATAGGCTCTTTACTCACATCCTTAAAATGGATGCCCAATTCTTTGAAAAACATACGACGGGCAATCTCATGGCCCACCTTGGCAACGATCTTTCTTCTGTGCAAATGGCCTGTGGAATGGGCCTCGTTGCTGCTGTAGATGCACTTGTCATGTCTGTTGCCGCCATCGGTTTTATGATCGTAATAGACCCGGCACTCACCCTGTTGGCACTCCTGCCCATGCCCTTTCTTGCAATATCAACACGTATCCTTTCAGGAAAACTACATAAACGCTTTGCGACAGTGCAAGAACAGTTCTCCGATATGACGGAGTTCTCACGCTCCACCCTGCTCTCCATTGGCCTGATCAAGGCGTACACCATGGAAAATTTCCAAAGTGCTCGTTTTAATGTGCTGGGCAAACAATACGCAGCAGCCAACATTAGTGTTGCCAGAATACAGGGCCTAATCAACCCTCTGGCGAGCCTTGTGGGCAGCTGTGGCATGCTCATGATTCTTTATTTTGGTGGACGACTCGTCATTGCCTCAACAATCAGTCTCGGTGATTTTGTTGCCTTTATCACCTATCTGTACATGTTGATTTGGCCTATGATGGCCATTGGTTGGGTTGCCAACCTGGTTCAGCGTGGCCTCACCTCCCTTGGTAGAATCCAGCATATCCTTAATGCAAATCCGGACCTTGTTGCTTATACAGGCCCCTACACCGCCCCCAACTCAAAACATCTAGGATTTACACTCAAAGATTTAACCTTCGCCTATGCCTCTTCTACACATCCGGCTTTATCACGGGTAACGCTTCACTTCCCCCCTGGGGTCTACGGCATAACAGGCAGGACAGGTTCAGGAAAATCAACGCTATGTAAATTACTTACCAGAATATACCCTGTACAAGACAACATGCTCTTTCTTGCAGGAACTGACGTCAACACTCTTCCCGTAGCACTCATCCGCTCCCACATCGGTTACGTCAGCCAGGAACCAACTCTTTTTTCAGATTCAATCGCGGCCAATATCCGCCTCGGAAGACCGGAAAGCACCAAAGAAGAGGTTATACAGGCGGCGAAAGATGGGGCAATTCACAATGATATCATTGCATTCAAAGATGGTTACGATACACTCATTGGAGAACGGGGTGTAAAACTCTCGGGCGGACAACGCCAGAGGCTTGCCCTTGCAAGAGCCCTTATTTGTGACCGACCAATTCTCATTATCGACGATGGCCTATCAGCTGTGGACGTTGCTACCGAACATGATGTTTTCAGCGGTATAAGAAAGCATTCAGCCAATAAAACCGTGATCATTGTTTCCAATCGAATCAAACTTCTGTCAATGACCGATCAAATAACCATTCTACAAGAAGGCATTGTCGAGCAGCAGGGAAGCCACGAAGAATTGCTCATCTCCAGCAGACTATACCAGGCAATGTATGACAAGCAGATGAAAAGCGCCCAGCCCATGGAGCCTTCTAAACCATGAGAGACTACGGCTACAGCGAAGAAGGGCACCAGGGGACACTCAGCGACTTACAGCTCTGGAAACGAGTATTACAGTTTTCAGCACCTTACAAAGCAGGACTCATAGTTGCGGTACTCATCTCTTTCGTCATTACAGCGAGCACCCTCGCCCTCCCCTACCTCATCCAGACGGCAATAGACTATTATATTACAGCAGAGGATATGTTACAGGCTGATCGCTTTGCTGGTCTGAGTACAACTGCCATACGATATGGGCTTCTCGTTACTGTTATATTTCTGGCCACATTCAGCCAAATACTCGTCCTCGAATGGGTGGGCCAATCTGTTATGCACACGGTTCGGCAAAAGTTATTTTGCAACATACTGGACCTTGACCTTCCATTTTTCAACAACAACCCCACGGGCAAACTGGTCACAAGACTCACCAACGACATTCAGAATATGAACGAAATGTTCACATCGGTCGTCGTTACCCTGTTCAATGATCTGCTTCGCCTTGGGGGGATTCTCGCACTGCTCTTTTACATGAATCCTCGCCTTGCCGCAATCATGGCCTGTTTTGTACCTATTGCTCTTTATATCACCAATATTTTTGCAAAAATCGCCAGGGAAAGGTTTAGAGAAATCCGCACAAAACTAGCCGAAATGAACTCCTACCTTTCCGAAACACTGGCGGGCATATCAATTTTACAAATTTTTAATAAGCAAGCCCGATGTAAAGAAGATTTCGAGGTATTAACCACCAGCTATCTCACAAAAACTCTCAAGCAGATAAAGGTTTTTGGCGCCTTTATGCCACTCACTGAATTCTTGAGTTCCGCCGCTATCGCTATCATCCTCTGGTACGGAGGCGGTGAAATCCTCCAAAACAGGCTCACCCTGGGAGAACTCGTCGCATTTATTTCCTATATGCGTCTGTTCTTTCAACCCCTGCGCGAATTGTCACAAAAATACTCTGTCGTCCAATCCGCCATGGCTTCAGCAGAAAGAATTTTCCAACTCCTCGACACAAAGAGTCAGATTGCCGATGCTACGAACCCTAAAAAGATTGTGCACCCAGAAGGACGACTCGAATTTCGAAACATTAACTTTTCCTACGAGGAACATTCCAAAATCCTGCGCAACGTTTCTTTTTCTCTAGAACCGGGCCAGACCGTAGCCCTCGTCGGCACTACCGGCTCCGGAAAGACCACACTTGTCAACCTGCTGTTACGTTTTTATGAACCTCAGAAAGGAGCAATCTTCATCGACGGCCACAACATCCGCGATTTGGCCATCAAGGACCTCCGCCAAATGGTTGGGGTCATTCTTCAGGATGTGTTCATCCTTCAGGACACGCTGTTTGCAAATATTGTGATGGACACCGGCCAAACCAGAGCAACGGTAGAACAGATTCTTAAACAGACAGGGATCAGCCGGTTCAGCAACCGGCTCCCCCAAGGATTGGAGACCATCATCGGGGAGGGCGGCCTCACCCTCTCAACCGGGGAAAAACAGCTCCTCGCCTTTGCTCGGGTCCTTTGCCGCAACCCTGCATTGTTAATCCTGGATGAAGCAACTGCATCCATAGACACAGAATCAGAAAACATTCTTGAGTCTGCCATTGCGGATAGCTTTAAAGGCAGGACCAGCCTTGTCATCGCCCACCGCCTTTCCACCATTCGGCGAGCCGACAAGATAGTTGTCATGAAACAGGGTGAAATCGTGGAAAGCGGTACACACGAAGAACTACTCGCCCAAAATGGGCACTATGCTGTTCTCGTAGCCATGGACCTAGAAAATGATCTAGGCTGAGTAAATATGGTTCAAAGCAGGCATCTCTGAGCGCTAGGTCCGTCCCCAACGAACCACACCTCCGGAACTGGCCGTTACAAGCCCTCAGTCCACAGCCATATACACGGGCTAATTTCGAAGGGTCGCCTTTAGTCGAGTCGGTATCAGCAGCAAATCCAGGGCGTCCTTTATATCTTTACAGATAACATCACTCGCAGTCATCAGCAGGGCTGACATGCCTTCATTTTGCAGTACAGCAATACCAAGTGCGGCCTTTGCAAGCATGATGGCATCATTTCTGCCATTACCTATAGCCACAACAGTATTAGCCCCAAGTGCATTGATGTATTCACTTTTTTGGTTATCCTGTGCCACCTCTGCAATAACATGGAGCAGACAGGGTACACCAGCGACCTTTTGCCGAACTGTGCCATGGGTATCCGCCGTCAATACGTGGAGTTGCACACATTGAGCCAGAAGCTTGAGGCGCTCCACAACCCCCTCAATTAATTGACCATCTAGGGCCACGGTGCCGTTATAATCTAGGACGAGATGGTGTATGCTAAGGGTAGCACCCCCCGGGATAACTATTTCAATCATAACATCCTCCTGTAAAGGTTTATCAAAGATACATGGTAACAGTTCAGCAGCACAACAATTACACCCACTAGGGCCTTCGTCAATTACAGCCATAGAGAGCAAAAACCAATTGAACGAAGCTGGGCTACAGCTACAGACGATGAATTAAGCCATAGTGATAAGCGACCTCAAACCACTACAGAGACATCTTTCTTTTAGCTTGCCATGGAGACCAAGAAGATGCACACTGGTTGCACAGCCTCCCAGGAGAGTTGTTTTACTCAGCTCCGTACCCTCGCTATGGGGATAACAAGGGGGGCTATTTCACCAAAGTCTTGCAATTGTCGTTTTTACTCAAACTGTAAACATATAATTACACTTTAGATCCGAGGAACTTTTGGGTATGTAAGACGTAGTTCTTATACCCTCAATCACTTTCATAAAAACAGTACAATGTTCATGAAAAATCCGGGATAAAGCATTACAAGGTACTTTTCCAATGAAAAAAGGTCATGATGTAAGCGATGGGGAACTAAAAAAAGTAATCGCTGATTTTCTCGAAATGGGCCATATCGACAACATAGTGGCAATGTTTCGCCAAGAGCCTAAATACTACACATGGAGCGGAGATATCCTAAGAGACGAACGCTTCAACGTCCGCTTAGGCTTAACAGTACTATTTGAAGAGCTCAAAGAGATCCAGCCAGAACAACTCGAAAAAGCCGTGCCTTCTCTCCTTCCCTTGTTAGAGAACGAGAGTTCACTCCTCAGGGGAGAGGCCGTATCTCTGCTTGCTATAATAGATACGCCCGAGGCAAAAGAACACATTAAAAGTAAACGTCACGACCCTAGCCCTCAGGTGCGTGAAATGGTGGAACTCGTTATGGAAGAAGGTTTATGAAATCAGAACAAACAGCAAAGAAGCAACAAAAGCGAATCCCTTGGTGGCTCACCATCATTGGTGCAATTACAACCTACAATGTATTCACATACCTACTGCCGACACTCAATCCAGCCAATCAGGCCCTAAAAGATCTATTCCAACTAGGCCCTGGGGTGGCACCTGTCCTGACCATACCATTTTTACTCCTTTCGGCCAAACAACTCTACGACACCGAGCTCCCCCCGGAAAAAAGACAAAATAAGGACCCGGATGAGACATAAGGTGTGGCTGCTTTTGTTTAAGAACATCCACGTAATGCCATGGAGTCATTAGGACTCTCGCAACAGTCACACGATAAGGCAAAACACTAAACTCCTTTCGCTTTTTTATAAAAAAAGCTACTATTCGTTTGCACGATCGACGCGTGAAGACTTTCCCCCTCCCGAGAAACGAGGACAAGTCCTTGCACAGAAAATCCCCCGCCTCTTTATGGCTGGATATTATCTGTAAGACACTAATGTTAATAGACGCTCCAATTTCTTGTTTTATGACAATATTTCAGGAGCAAGGCCCAACATATCTATATGATCGACGATACAGACAAAAGAATTCTCACTCTACTGCAAGACAATGGTCGTATTACCAACTCCAAGCTAGCTCAGAAAATTGGTCTATCGCCCCCCGCAGTACTCGAACGTGTTAGACGACTTGAGTCCTCCGGTGTCATAAATAAATATGTTGCAATACTTGACCGTAAACAGACCGGTTTTGGAATTCAGACCATCGTTATGGTATGCGTCAGCCATCATCAGATAGCATCGCTTGAAAATATCATAGAACGACTCACGGGGATGGATGAGGTCCTGGAATGCCATCAGCTCACAGGTGAAGTGGACTTCCTTCTTAAGGTTGTTGTGGAAAACATGGACAGTTACACAGACTTTGTTAACAACAAACTTTCCGGGATTCCAGGTATCCAGAATGTAAAGACATCATTTATTCTGAAAACCATGAAAAACAGCACATCCTTAAAGTTTCCTACAGATACATAATTTTTCAAAAACCAAGAAGAGCCCTGCCATAACATCGCGATTACAGTGATGATGGCAGAAACATCTTGGATGAGTACATTCTGCAGGTGATAATTTTCCCATATCAGGGTATATGGGAGAAACTTTTATATTGTCTCACACTTAATCTTTTACAGAGTTGAACGTACCATGAAAAACCGAGAAGCCCTCAAAGGGCAGGTAGCAGTAATTATCAAGTTAGGAGACAAGGTTCTCGAAACCGAAAGCGCAATTACAAACTCCAAGCCGCTTGTCAATGAACAGGCGTTTCATGAATTTCGGATTTCCGCTCTGTCTTACCTCAGCAGAGTCTTTGGGAACCACAGCACATATTACCAAAGCTTCAAAGCAGAAGTCACCCATGCGACAGCCAGCAGGACCAGACGAGGTCTTGGAATAATCAAAGCAGGCAGGCGAGACATTGAAGGGGATTGGCTCGAAACCACCAAGGGCGCGTTCAGCAAAGAACTGCTCACCGATATGCTAAGACTTGCTAAAGCCCAAGCTGACCAACAAAACTACAAAGCTGCCGCAATCATGATGGGTACTGTCCTTGATGAATTATTGCGTTGCCTCTGTCTAAAAGCTGAAATTAGAATATACAATGAGATCCAGGGTAAGGCCGTACCAAAGAAGGGCTTACAACTCACAGGTGAAGCATACAAAAAGAAAATATACGAACGTCAGGACAATAAACTGATTATGGCCTGGCTTGAACTCTACGCCGATGCGGTGGCTGACAAGGATGACAATGTTACCTCGGGTAAGGTAAGCCAAATGCTAACCGGTATGCAGAGTTTTCTTGCTGGGTGCTCACTATAACAAAAGCTCCACATCCCATTCCACTCTGAAACTATGGTTCAGACACAACAGCTGCTTCGGCCGGACACACAACTCTTCATTTACTATATTGAAGGTATAATTCCGGCCCATTATAAGGTTGAGAATGTCAATTTCATCGGCAACTGGGTTGAAGATGATTTTAGTTTTCTTTTCTTTAGCCAACCGGCAAAAGAGCAGGTCCTCGCAATCCTCAAATTCTTTCCTGACTATTGTCTGATTGATGAATACGAGATGAGCTATGGCGAGTGGCAGGGGGGCAAGGTTGAACCCATACGTATTGGCAATTTCCTTCTTAATCCACCTTGGATAAAGGCATCTCCAAACGAAAATGACATTTCGATCACGCTTGACTCTGGAGTAGTCTTTGGTAACGGTGGACATCCCACCACCCAAGCCTGCCTTGAAGCCATGCAAATTGCCTGTTCAGGCAACAAAACAAAAACCATGCTCGACCTGGGTTCAGGAACAGGAGTACTTGCCCTGGCCGGAGCCAAACTTGGTTGTGAACAAATCCTCGCTGTTGACTACAACTTCCTGGCTACAAAAACCGCAAAAACAAACGTATCCCTCAATGGACTCGACCAGAATATACTCGTTATAAATGGACGGGCCGAGGAACATCTCTCCATCGCAACGGATCTCTTGGTTGCCAACATCCACTATGATGTGATGAAAGATCTGGTTAAAGAAAGTGGCTTTTACCAACAGAAATGGTTTATCCTTTCTGGCCTTCTTACCAGTGAAGCTGAAAAGATCCTCTCCTTCTTAAGAACCAGGCCTGTTCTCATACTCAAGCAGTGGGGAGAGGGAGAAATCTGGCACACCATACTCGGTATCACCCAAGATAATTAATGGGATAACTCGTATGTGCCGCGACCATGATGGAACAATGTGGCCGAACCAGCAAACAAAAAAAAAGCGCCGGGATTGCTCCCGACGCTTTTTTTATCTCGTCTGTAACCTACAAATTTCTTAATGCTTCAATACGCTCCTCAAGAGGTGGATGGCTCCTGAGCAAACTTGCCATTCCTCCCTTTTTAGGCCGGATACCAAAGGCTGCCACCTGATCAGGTAACTGTGATGGCTCATGGTGTTCCTGTAGTCGCTGTAAGGCGCTCACCATCTTTTCTTTACTTGTGAGATAGGCCGCACCCTTATCTGCGGTAAACTCTCTTTTTCGAGAAAACCACATGACAATAATCGAGGCGAAAAAGCCCAGCACCAATTCAAGAACAATGGTCACAGCCATATAACCAAAGAAGCCAAGTCCTTCTCCTTCTTCATCTCCACTAAGGAAATTATTGATTATATTTGCAGCAATCCTGGAAAGGAAGATGACAAAGGTATTAAGTACTCCCTGAATTAGAGCAAGTGTCACCATATCGCCACAGGCTATATGGCTGATTTCATGGGCCAACACCGCTTCCACTTCATCCTTGGACATGTTTTGTAAAAGGCCAGAAGAAACCGCAACCAGTGCATTATTCTTATTCATTCCTGTGGCAAAGGCATTCATGTCAGCAGCATTATACAGGGCAACTTCAGGCATGCCAATTTCAGCATCTTTGGCCATACGCTGCACAGTATTATACAACCACTGCTCAGTTGGATTACTGGGGTTCTCAATAACACGCGCCCCCGTGGATTTCTTGGCAATCCACTTAGACATGGCAAGGGAAAGAAAAGAACCCCCCATACCAAAGGCTCCAGCCATGAGCAACAGCCCGGAAGTTGAACGACTATCAACCCCAAAAACACTCATTACGATACCAAGCAGGACAAGAATAGCCATGTTGGTAGCAAGAAAAAGACCAATTCGAAACACGTTAATCCTCCATTTTACTTCTTCTATATTTCCCCCTGCAGCTCCCGATCCACGAGCCTGCGTGAGAAGTGCCTCTTCCCATGCAACCGTAAGAACGGACTCAAGCAGAAAACTGTATTTTACACCCTGTTAAACTAAACATCCTTTTGCCTGTCACAAGCTATGTCTTGCCTTTTCACAGAGGTTTTATGTTTTAGACAAGAAGAAGACAACACTACGGCCAGTCTTATTTAAATGTCTGCAATACTTTTTTTACAATATTACCCTCTGCCGCTGCTCCAAAATGAGTCATTACCGGCTTCATGGCCTGCATAAAATTACCAAATGTTGAGAAGTCAATATTGGCCTCAATCCACACACGGATCTCATCCTCAGTCACCTGCTCGGGCAAGTACTCACAAAGCACTTTAATATAGGCCGACTCTTCCTCTCCCTTTGCAGCAAGCAATTCTTTCTCGGATTTTATCAATTTTTTGATAATTGCAATGACCTGATCATCGCTCAGCTCTTTTTCATTCTGGCGACCAAACTCCCCCATAATAATGCGGACTGCTTCTTTTTTATCTGTATCTCTGGCCTTTATTGCTGTAATCAAATCGGTGTGCATCTGTTTTTGTAAACTCATTTATTCTCCTACAAACAGTAGATATGTATTATATAATTTAAACCTGACCCCGGCGGGTCAAAAGTCTTTTACGATACCATCTCCAATGGATTTACAACAGTAAATTCAATAAGTCGACGTATTGAGTCGGAGAGTTACTGGCTCATTTTCCATCAATTACAATTCATTTTATCGAAAAAATGTTAGACGTTACAGCTGCAATCATCCACCGAGAAGGACAGATTCTTGTCGCACGCAGAAAAGCAGGCTCACACATGGCCGGCTACTGGGAATTTCCTGGTGGTAAAGTCGAGCCAGGCGAAAGCCCGGAGGAGTGTCTCTACAGAGAACTCAAAGAAGAACTGTGTATCGAAACAAAAATTGGTTTGTTTTTCGGAGAATCCTGCTACGATTATGGCACAAAAGAAATCCGTTTACTGTGCTATGTCGTGGAGTACCTCAGCGGTACATTTACCTTAAACGATCACGACGAGATCAGATGGTTGCAGACTCACCAGTTACTCGATCTCCGCTGGGCCCCTGCAGACTTACCACTTGTGGAAAAACTAGTAGACCAAGCCATAGTAAACAAAAGATAAACCGAGATAAGTACCTTGAAAATACCCGATACGTCGGCTCTACATAGCTAGTGTATCCTTGCGACAGTAAGATCTGATACCTTTCCCACAGTACCTATCAATAACCAGAGGTCCAGCATGACACTGCTACCAGCAATAGAAACAGAAACCCATTCCAATCCAAGCGCCTCTGTAATCTGGCTCCATGGACTCGGTGCCGACGGCAACGACTTCGCCCCTATTGTTCCAGAACTCGGCCTACCAGATCACCTTGCAGTACGTTTCATCTTCCCCCACGCCCCTACAATTGCCGTTACAGTAAATGGCGGCGCGGTTATGCCAGCGTGGTACGACATACTCGCAATGGACATAGACAGGCAGATCGACACCACAGGGTTGATCGAATCTTCCCAGCAAATCCGCAAATTCGTTGACCGTGAACTGGACCGTGGAATTGACAGCACAAAAATCATCATTGCAGGGTTCTCACAAGGTGGCGCTGTCGCCTACCACCTGGCCTTGAGTTACGACAAGCCACTGGCAGGCCTGCTCGCCATGTCCACCTACCTTGCAACGTCTGATATTGTCCAGTACAGTGATGCTAACAGAGCCATTCCCATAGAAATACACCATGGAACCTTTGACCCTGTTGTCCCCAAGCAACTTGCCGAACAAGCCATTTCTGCTTTGACGGCAAAGGGATATACACCGGAATATAAAAGCTATCCAATGGAACACTCCGTATGCCCCGAACAAATTGCCGATATATCAAGCTGGATGCAACAAGCTCTTCTTTGATGTAAAGTTCGACTCTCATAAGCATTGCAGTAGCTGCGCCCTATCTTTTGCATAGTACAGCCAACAGTCGAACCTCCACACTCATCGGGGTATAACTATGGATTCAATCGCCTTCATCGCTGAACAAAAGATACTCAAAGCCATGGAAGAAGGAGACCTTAACTCTCCAAAATGGAAAAACAAACCACTTCCACTCGATGATGACCATCTGGTGCCAGAGGACTTAAAAATCGCCTACAAACTTCTTAAAAACAGTGGCTACCTACCAGCAGAAATCGTAGAACGTAAAGAGATAAGACAAATTGAAGACCTCATTGCCAGTACAGAAGACGAACATGAACGACTCAAACAGATGAGAAAGCTCAACGTTCTTCTGATGAAGGTAGATGAAAAGCGTACCTTTCGCTCAAACATTGCCAGTCAGGATGATTATTACCGCAGGGTGGTTGAAAAGATTTCTGTTAACACAAAAAAGACGTAACACAGCAGGGCTCGCGCCCCTAGGATTGCCACCACACTGAATCATCCAGACAGGCCTTACCCCGTATTTCCCATGATACCTTGCCGTCTCACAACCATTCTAAACCCCACTCTACAATCAGGTTACATCAGCCCTTGTTCCTGTACACTTGTACTGTAAATCCGTGCAACTATAGCATCGAAAGATACGAGTGATACTGGTAAACCCCACAATGGGCGCACGGGGAGTGGTGCTGAAGAATTGTATTTTTTCTTACAAAAGATACTTATCTTATTGCCATAGTAACCTAATCGTTCACCAACTGGGCTGCTGATAAATACAGACCAAACGGAAACGTGAAAAATAATTCAAATACTCATTATTTGCAGAAAAATGGTTGAGTGGCCTCTAAGGCACTTAATATTTCAGCCATTTATGTCGAAAAGCTAAAAGATCTCACACAATATTTCCCATGGAAAATGACGTGGGAGATTTTCTCTGATAGAATTTAACTGAGTAGAAGGCCAAAACGGCAAATACAGGTCCTATTATGGACAAACTGGCGTCCTGACCCTTGTGGCAAAAGATATCTATGCGATTTTGTAAAGACTGCGGAACAGTTCTCAACCTCTTTGGTAATATGGAAAAAGAGCTCTGCTCCGCCTGCATTCAGCATAAGAAGAAGGCTGAGGTCATCCATGTACCGATTAAAAAAGAAATACCGACCGACCCCAACATACTTGACGACACTACAATATCCTTTAAAAATGGCAAAATCATCCTTCGGTCAAAAGAAGGCTGGGAATTATGGAGTTGCAAGCAAAACGACATAACTGCGTTAAAAACAATCCTCAATAAGGCAAAGCGCATATACGAAATTCGCCTTCGTCGGCAAAAATCATCCCAAAAATAAATGGGGAGTAAGCACCTTACGCAGTACGGTTTTTTTTATGACTGAAACAATCTTTAAGGCACCAGATAGAATCATATGGCAATCAAAATTTCTATAGGCTCTGGCAAGGGCGGCGTAGGGAAAACCATGATCATGGTAAACCTTGCCATGCAGCTTGCTGAAACTGGCAAAAAAGTATGCCTAATCGATCTTGATATCGGTGGAGCTGACGCCCATATACTCTTTGGTCTTTTTGAGCCACGAAGAACTCTCACCGACTTCATCACCCGAAAAGTAAATAATATCCAGGATGTAGCCCACACTTTTTATGCCCATCACGGTTTGCAACTTATTGCAGGAACAGGAGATACCCTGCAGACATCAAATATGAATTACCAGGAGAAACTCCGTCTTCTAAGAGCCATAGACAATATCGATGCGGATATTGTCCTCCTTGATGTGGGTGCAGGAACAAGTTACCACGCATTAGATTTTTTCATGCACTCCGATATTCAGATCTGCGTCACTCTACCAGACCCCACCTCTATTATGGACCTGTACAACTTTCTTCAACTCGCAACAATTAGAAAGATGCTGACCAGCTTTCTTTCTAAAAGTGATGTCGCAAGCATCCTGAAAACAACAAACTTTGGTTCCCTCGCTGAAGTCTTTGTACTAGCAGAACAGACAAGCCCAGGTGCGCAGGACCTGGCCCAAGAGGCCCTGAAATACTTCCACCCACTTCTTATTGTCAACCGAGACAGTGAAAATGGAAGATTAAACAAGGGAAAGTTGAAGCAGATGGTGCAAAAATATCTCGGCATAGACATTCCCGAACTTTGCGAAATTCCGGAAGACCCCCAGGTACAGATTGCCCTGAAAGCCTTCCTGCCCATATCGGAACTCTACCCAGACTCACCCTCTTCTCTTGCTATGCATAATGCCGCAGTTAAACTAGCAAAACTTGTCGATTTATTCGCTATCCATAGCAACTCAAGTACTGCATAGATCGTTTTTATCTGCCAATAAGTGCTGTCAACTAATGGTCGCAGCCTATTTGCAGTTCACAATTCCAGACTTTTGTTCCGGAAAGAAGGAATATTTCTTCCCGCACGCCCCGCTAACTCCGTAATACCGAACCCGCCAGAGTGGTGATTCCCGACATTTAGCTACAGGTATTAGTTAAACATATAAGTGGTACGCTTATTGCATCTGATCATTTAGTATAAAATCATCTCAATAAGAAAAGGATACCAACAATATGAAATCATCTAACAAATTATTTTTTTTACTCAGTGCTTTAGCCATTTTTTTCTCAGCCCCAGCCTTCGCCCTACCTCTTGTAGGCACAAATAGCATAAAGATGGAGAAAGATTGGACCGCACCATTCACCCTGACAGACTTAGCCACCGGAGAAAAATACCATTCTTTCTGCTTGGAAAGTCAGCAATATTTCACCCCCGGCACCACCTATGATGTTACATTTGTAGGGGATTATGTGGAAGGAGAGAACAGTAACGACAAAGATTACCTTGGGGCAGAAACAAAATGGCTATATGCAGCCTTCGTCTCCAATATATTCAGCACGGTAACCAACGCAGGCTCACTCGTTCAAAAAGCCATTTGGCACCTAGAAGACGAGCGGAAGGGCTCTTTAAAGGCCTGGAATACATTGAAAGCTTTTAATTTTGATGATTCCGGCTGGAATGTGGTAGCCGTAAACATATCAAAGAATGGAAATGATAGACAAAGTCAGTTGATAGGTACAGCCCCTGTCCCCGAACCTGCTACACTTTTACTTTTTGGCGCGGGACTAATCGGACTCGTTGGGACAAGGGTTCGCCGCAAAAAATAGAAATATCGTTCCAAGACACCTCCACAAGCAGGGTCAAAATGGCCCTGCTTGCCCCCCCTTACTCTCCCTCCGACTCAACACCAGATAGCTTCTTGAACACCTCAGCTCCGGAGATTGTGACCTGGATCAATTACCAGCCCATACTGCCAGAGCTTCACTGGAACGACCTTGTACCACTAATACCGCTTTTACAGCTATTGAGCCTTTACCCCATAGTAGAACGCCAGTGCATTGACGGTTCTTCAACGAGGTTTAGGCACCATTATCAGTTGAATCCCAGGTGGTCTTTATGAGAAAGGCGGCAACGGGAAGATAGGCAGAGAGGGCAAGGGCCGCAACATTAGGAAAAATGATGCCCGTATCTGGCGCGTAAATCAGCAGATACGCAACAAGAAGCGGCACTTTATCAAGTTGAATAAAAGTAAAAAGGGCCAGCACAAACCGCCGCATAAGATCGGGATTCTGTTCGCTATTACCTTTTGATGCTTTGTAAAACAGATAGCAAGAACCGCTGATCCCAATCAGAAAAATTATCGTTCCGATCAGTACTTCATCGCTCAAACCCGCGACATCAACACTAAGCCGTTTTTCATCGGATGGAAACCAATACATGGAAGAGCCAAACAAACTGATCAAATACCCGCCAATACCACCGAGAAGATACTTAAAATGGAGGGACGAAACCTCTTCAGAAACAGCTGGCTTCGCTCTAAACAAAAATAACGCTACCACCATAGTGCAGAGAACAGCACCTAAGACGAAATAAGGCCAGGCAGGAACCTTATCGTAGATAGGGAAAAGCAGCCTGTCCTGATCAACAGGCAGGACAAACAAGACTCCGAAAAATATTGCCGACAAGGCTCCAAACCCCACGAGCATGGCCGTCATCAGACGAGTAAGTCCGCTGAGGTAACTCAATCCAGATACAAAGGAGGCAAAACCCGCTATAAATATTCTTACAATCATTATTCCTGCCACTCCATTACCGTTAAGATGTAACTTCTTATCCAATGTAATAAGAGTAACTCTTATCCGCTTGCCAGGCAATTAAATCGTTAAAAAACCTGCTTTTTCAGGAGCATGTTAGATACACACCCAAAACAACAAGTACAACTCCGGACACTTTCTCGATGTAATGCAGCCCCTCTCCTAACTTATTTTTAATAATTTTTCGACTGAAGATATATACCACAAAACTATCCCAAACAAAAACAACCAAGGCCATCCAACAACCGTACAACACCCTCGTTGCCAGTGGTGTTTGTGCAGATACCATGACTGAAAATATCGCCAGATAGAATATAGCATTTTTGGGATTTAAAATTCCGGACAGAAAGCCAAGAGTAAATTGTCTCACATAGCTTTTTTGGTGTATGTAACTGCTTCCGCCCTTTCCTTCTAAACCACGCATGGGTGCTCGCAGAAGCAAGACACCAACAAAAAGCAGATATGCCGCACCTAAATACTTTACTGCCATTGCCAGGAAAGGAATACCGCTGATAAGAGAAAGTCCCGTTATTGCAAGAATAAGGTACAATCCGTTGGCCACAGCAATCCCACAGCAGATGCTGATACAGTACCGTACAGGCAGTCGAAAAGAGGCCTGCATAATAAGAAAGAAATCGGGCCCGGGACTTAAAAGAGCCAGAAAGTGAACAGATGCAATAAGTATAAATTCCATAATCATCTCCTTTTTAGGGAGATAATAGTTTAACTAACGAGGAACGTATTGTACAAAATTGACGCGATATTCCTGTGGGGTCACTGTTGTCATTGCCTTGAAATACCTGTGCAGGTGTGATTGGTCGTAAAAACCGCATTCAAGAGCGGTTTCTGCAATCCCCAGCCCCCGCTGCAGGTGGATTTTTGCCTGATCAATCCTGCAATTCATCCTGTAAACATGCGGTGTCAAGCCTGTTGCCTTTTTAAAACTACGAAGAAGTGTATACGGGTTGACGCAAAGATCACCTGCCAAACTGTTGAGGGTCAGATCGCTCCTAAAATTAGACCCCAGTCTTTGTTTCAAATATTCAATTCCATCTGAGACCTCGCGCTGTATGGCCTCTGGCTGACAGGTCAGGGTAAATATTTTCGTTATAAGCTCTACAAGTTGCTGTTCTTTTTTTAGCAGATGACATTCATTTGCCATGAGCAGCTGCATGGTCTCGATATACTGTTGATACATCTCCTCCCCATCCAGACGAATGCAAGTGACATCATTAAAGTTTGAGACATCCCATATTGCCCTTTGCACCTGCTCGCACCATGCAACATCTAGATACAACATATAGTAACTACGCTCATTGCCACCAACGCTGTTACAGGAATGCATCGCTTCAGGATTTATAAGCGCCAGCGAACCCACTTTTAAACTGGCACATTTCCCACCCACAGTATACAGCACCTCGCCACTCGCCACTGCGCCAACACTAAAGGTCTTATGCATATGCGGTTTAAAATATCGCACACTACTTTTTGAATATCTACATTCGGCAAAAGGCAACCGCGTATCTTTAACAAACTTCTCTTTGCTCATAATTCTGACTATAACTCACTATACCGCTTCATTATGACGACATCCGTCCGTGAAAAGTCGCTTTTTGTGGCTGCAAATGGACAGGACATCTATCCACCCTACCATACTCCCAATCGCAGTCTGTCACCCGGAGAAGCCTCCTCTGCCCCACACCTCTTCAACCATTGTAGATCTCTTACGAGACGGAGGTACATCTGCTTCTTGTGGCCTGTAGTCCAATCCACAGATTCCGTTGCGATGTAACATCGAACAATACAGTATTAATGCAGAATCTATCGACACCTTTATGTAATTTTATCCATCCTTGCACCACGTTGTAGGATGCTTAGATTGGCTAAAGGAGCAGTTGAACTTTCCAATATGAAAAATTCATCTTACAGGTTGTATATGAATAGAGTAGCCCTAAAAAACGAGTTAGACTCACTCCACTTTGATAATAGTTTCATCCGCAAACTCCCGGGAGACTTGCAGGCAGACAACTTTATAAGACAGGTCCAACATGCCTGTTACTCAAAAATTAGGCCGACGCCGGTGGCAAACCCGCAACTTGTTGCCTACAGCCGAGAAGTTGCGGGCGAACTCGGTCTCCCCGAGTCCAGTTGTAACTCAGAGCTATTCACCATGGTCTTTGGTGGTAATTCACTCCTTAAAGGCATGGAACCGTATTCCATGTGCTACGGGGGGCACCAGTTTGGTAACTGGGCCGGTCAGTTAGGCGATGGCCGAGCCATTAACCTTGGCGAGGTTATTACCAAGAGTGGCGGTAGACAGATATTACAATTAAAAGGCGCCGGCCCCACACCATACTCCAGAAGCGCCGACGGCCTGGCGGTATTGCGTTCATCTGTTCGAGAATTCCTCTGCAGTGAAGCAATGTTTCATTTGGGTATTCCCACCACCAGGGCTCTGTCACTTATAACGACAGGAGAATCGGTACTCAGAGATATGTTTTATGATGGCCACCCAAAGAATGAACCAGGGGCAGTGGTATGTCGCGTCGCACCGTCGTTTCTCCGCTTTGGCAATTTTGAAATACTCGCGACCAGACAAGAACTCTCTTTACTCAAACAACTGGTTGACTACACCATAACCACAGACTTCCCCCACCTTGGTCCCCCTTCAAAAGCAGTATACCTCAACTGGTTTCAGGAGGTCTGCAACACCACGTTGAATATGATTCTCCACTGGATGCGCGTTGGATTTGTCCATGGAGTAATGAACACCGACAATATGTCCATTCTTGGTATCACAATTGATTACGGCCCATATGGTTGGCTTGAAGGCTACGAACCGAACTGGACCCCAAACACCACCGATGCCCAAGGGAAACGATACAGCTACAGTAACCAGCCCCATATGGCCCAGTGGAACCTGTTACAGCTTGCCAACAGCATATATCCAATCCTTCAAGATAAAGAAGCAATCGAGGAGATACTTCAATCTTACTCAACACAGTTTCAAACGGGATGGAACAAGATGATGGCGGACAAACTTGGACTAGCCACATTTACAGGAATTACCGATGACACACTCATAGGTGATCTGATCGATCTGTTACAAGAAGTAGAAACGGACATGACGATATTTTTCCGCAATCTCAGTTCACTCTCCCTCGATAGCAGTGGCATGGATGTTAAAACAGCAGACCATCCTCTTTATGAGGCCTATTACAGTCCAGAGCAAAGAAGCGA
The DNA here is from genome assembly GCA_002733995.1 of Desulfotalea sp. GTDB lineage: Bacteria > Desulfobacterota > Desulfobulbia > Desulfobulbales > Desulfocapsaceae > Desulforhopalus_A. Next base: position 54,340 of record NVXR01000013.1, read on the forward strand.
TGCGTATTGCATTAGAATGAACAACTGGCTTCTTGCCTATAAAAACCGCTTAAAAGGTGAACAGATACTACCTGAATTACGCCAACAGAAAATGAACCGGGTCAACCCTAAATACGTGCTGCGAAACTATCTGGCACAACTGGCAATCGACCGGGCAGAAACGGGAGACAATTCTCTGGTACAAGAACTCCTTGAGGTGCTGCGCAATCCCTACGATGAGCAACTGAACAACAAGAGGTATGCAGAAAAACGACCAGAATGGGCAAGAAACAAACCTGGCTGTTCAATGCTTTCCTGTAGTTCGTAAAACACTACAAGCAGTATCAACCTTTGCCAAAATGCCAATAAAATCGGCACAATATCGCCTAAATATTGATGAAGATTATGACTTTTTTCTACTTTCATAAAAGAGCAAAAATCGTGGTAACGACTTGGTAATATTCCAACTACGGCAATTGAGAACTTCGTAGATAACGCGCTCATACTGCAACACCCCACGTGGGGGGGGGAGTTACGCCAACTCAAGACAGTACAGGCGGAAAACTAACCTTTATGAGACGGGCACCTGACAAAAAGATATACGCACAATGGGCCGCTTCCATGCTGGAAGCGGCCCATCAACTGACGTACGAAACAACTCAATCTCTACAAGTAGCTTACTCTTCAATAATACCTGTTTTCAGGCGTTTTGCAGCGATTGCTTTTAGCTTGTATAAATCCTGCTGCACCTCAAACACACCATGCCAATGGGCATAATCTGGACCGCCCATTGCAGCACCTTGACGCATGCGACGTCCTTCATGATGCCAGAGATGGTAAATGACTTTCTGAAATTCATCATCCCAAGGATTTGCCTTTAACAGATTCTTCTCGGCAAGCTGTTTTTTCAAGGCCAAAGCTGGTTCCCAGTAGCCTTCGTTATACAGTTCGATATGGGTGTCAGCCTGCTCAAAGAAGTTGTTTGTATGCAGAGAACTGTGACAGTTCGAACAAACACTTTTCATTTTTACACGACCTGCAACACCGTCTCCGGTAAGGGGACTGAGCGGATCTTCTGAATTACGAACAAGTGACTTAGGCGACCAGAGATTCCACTTGAGTCTATCGGAAATATTATGGGTGGTTTGCAGGGAACCAATACCACTCATATGACACACAGCACAGGTAGGTGCACGGTAGTCACCGGGCTCCCAAGCGTCAGGTGCACTGGTGAAATTCCAGGTACTGCCTTCTGAATTATAGATATGACCATGCTTACTGTTATTAAAGATCTCGATATCTGGATGATCCGGACCGAGGTGACACGATGCACAGGCAGCAGGCTTTCTTGCTTCGGCAATACTGAAAGTATGTCTTGTATGACAGACAACACAGTTGCCAACAGAACCATCTGGGTAGGTGCTACCAATACCAGCATTTGGCCATGTCTCTTTTGATGGTCTGCCATCTTCTCCAAGTTTAATATCAGCGCCATGGCACTGCATACAACCTGTCATATCAGATGAATTCTTAAATTTTTCAATTCCCTGACCTTCATGAACTTCAATCAGTTTTGTCATCCCATCAAAATTTCTTCCGTCGGGGGAATGATACTGTATACTCGCCCGTGCATGACCACTCTTACTGAATTGCTCAACCTCTGTTGCGTGGCATCTACCACAGGTTTTCGGTGTAACAAACAGAGACATGTAGATATCAGTACCCTTTACGCCGGGACAACTCTGAGAAGCCATTGGAGATCCTTTATCAACGCTGTGGCAATCGATACAGGAAACATTAACGTGCGCATGCCGACTGTTTTTCCAATCCGCGACAATACCTGGCTGCTTCTCAGCATGGCACTCAATACATTTTTTCCCTTCAGCGGTCAAGCCACGCTCAACCTTCAAGGTTTTCACATTACTTTCCATCGCAAAAGCAGATGAATAAGACCCGACCATAAAGGCGACTAGCAACAGTATTCGTATCATCCTTCCTCCCTCTCAGTTTGTTTGACCAGAAAATCCTTAATATTTTTATGTCCTACATTTTCATGACATTTCACACAGGAAGGAACCTTCCCCGACAAAAAATCTTTATGTCCTAAATATGCCTTTGGTATCTCATACCTTATGGCAGTAAGATCATGACATTTGACACAACCCGAGGTGTAGGTAAACTCTTCTCTATGTTGCAGATTACCAACCCAATCAAAGGTATCCGCCCAGAACAACTCACCCAAGACATCTTTTACACCGGTATACGCCTTGGTAGCCACGTAGTTCAATACATTGTCGTGGGGCAGATGACAGTCGGCGCATTTCGCTTTAAATCCATGCTTGTTCATCCCACCATGAATATCCTCTGCATAAGAACGAGAGACGCCTTTCATTGAATGACAAGAGGAACAGAACTCCACTCCGGATGTATGTTCGATCATCTCAGCACTTCCAAGCGAGATAACAAGGCCTAAAATCACACCAAATGACAACAGTAAAAATATAATCTTCTTCATGAACCTCCCGGAGAACCAATTAATTGACGAACCTAAGAAATTAACTAATAAGTTGAGTATGTAGTTGTAACTCATTTTTCGACGAAAAATCAAGCTGCAATTTGAATGACAATTCAGTTGTATCGGTAATAAAGCTGCAATTTTGGACACACTAAAAAGGCCCATCATTGGTAATACAATGATGGGCCAGTAGTTTTATTTATTACGCGGAAAGACCAAGAGCGACACGCTTTTCACTAATACGTATGTCCATAATTTCAGCAGCCTTTTTAAAGTCAGGCTCTACCATAAACGAGGCTCCGAACACATCTTCCAGCCCATTTAAGGCAAGGTCCGTCACCAATTTTGAGCCGGTTATCTGGGGAGGCGTTCCAAGCTGTACCGGAATTCCTGAGGCCACACAATACATACCAATGGCAACCGCCTTTTCCGAATACCACTCAGGCGATGCTCCCCACACTGGCAAATCAGAAATATCTACCCCGAGTGCATCGGCTATCATGCCACACAACTGAAGAACCCTTGAGTTATCCACACATGATCCAAAATGAAGCACGGGTGGAATATCTAAGGCTGAGCATATTTTTTTAAGGCCAGGACCGGCCATTTTCATCCCTTCCGGCACGAGTAGACCAGCCTTGCCGGCGGCTGTAGTGATGCAACCGGTGGCAAGAACCAAAATATCTCTTTTGATCAGTTCTTTGGCAAGACCTACATTTTGAGAATCGTGTTGGAATTTAGGATTATTGCAACCAACAATCGCAACCACACCACGAATCGATCCATCTTTTATGGCGTCAAGTAGCGGCTCTAGGCTCCCGCCCAACAATTCTAGCAAGGCCTCGTTGGAAAATCCTGCAACGATCTCAACAGGCTCACCAGGAATTTCAACCCGAGATTGATCACGCAACGAATACGCATCAATTGCCATTTTAACGATTTCTCTTGCCTGGGCGCCGGCAGTTGCTGGCTTAAAAGAGACATGTGTTGCCCCTGTGAACCGCGCCTTGTCAGCCGTTGTGATAAATTTGGTATGGTAGCAGGCTGCCACTTGGACCATGCTTGGCATAATGCATTGGTAATCAACAACCACAGCTTCCACTGCACCTGTAACAATTGCCAACTCTGTCATGAGATGATTGCCCGCCATGGGAATTCCCTGCCTACCGAGAAGTTCATTGCCAGTACAACAGAGACCACCGATATTGATGCCCTCGGCACCCGCCTCTTTTGCAAGGGCTAACATGTCAGGGCTCTGGGCTGCAGCCAAAACCATTTCCGAGACCACAGGATTGTGCCCATGAACCAAAATGTTGACCTCTTTTGCCTTTAAAACACCAAGACTCACCGTCGATTTAACCGGCTTTGGCACTCCAAAGATGATATCAGAGAGTTCGGTACCAATCATAGAGCCGCCCCAACCATCTGCAAGTGCCGTTCTGGCAGCATGTAACATGGTGCTCACCGCATCATTATCACAACCCATATGAGTACGATGCATCATTTCTGATATTTCACGATCAACGCCCCTCGGCATCACGTCGAACTTACGCCATATCTCCTTCCGAACCTCGGGTACCCGCCCGACAAAACCTAATTCTTTTCTCCTGCTACCGAAATCAGAGAAACAGGCATCGACGAGATCCCTCGCGATATCAATATTTTCTCGATTTTCAATGGGAATACCACGTTCGGCGGAGATACGTTTTAATTTTTCTGTGTCGGCAATGGTGTAATCAGGTGCTTCGCCTTCCACTATGGCCTCTAAAACTTCGATGAGATCACGACCATGATCCGAATGCCCGGCAGAACCACCCGCCACAAAGCGTCCAAAGTTTCGGGCTACAATAACGTCGCCATCAGCCCCACAGACCCCCCGTTTCATCTTGCCGCCCTCTTTAAAACTGATTCTACACGGCCCCATATTACAGTTTTTACAGGTCAGACCCAGCTCACAAAATTTGCATGATGGCGTTTGCTGTTCAAAGCGATCCCAGACGGTTTCCACGCCGTCTCTTCGCGCTTTTTCAATCATTTTTTGTGCGTCTTCCCAAATAGATAATTCCGCTGCAGGTCTTGGTTCTTTTCCCATGATACACCTCTGATATTTTTTGCGATTTTTATACACCAGCACCTTCTATAGCCCGCAGTTTCCACGAACAATGTAAACCTGGAACCGCCTGAACTAAGGATAAATAAGGACGAGTCGCAGGTGCTAAAGCACAAAGTACATGCTCCTGGCTGAAAAATAACCGATGGATCAGCAAAAAACTGTCGCCTGGATGACAAAAAGGTAAAACGAGGGCGATATTTAGGTATGTTCTACGCCACCTACGGATTCAAGCAAGGAAATATCTGGGATTACAAAGGTACCACGGCCTGACCTGATGATAAGTTCAGCCCGCACGAGATCATTCAACAGAGTAGAAACTGTCTGCCTCGAAGAACCAACAAGACGTGCAATCTGTTCCACCGGCAGGTCGATAGTGACACGAATGCCATCATCTTCTTTAATTCCATGCCTTCTCGCTTCCCCGGTAAGAAAAGCAACAAGTCTGGAATTTGCGTCTTTAAAGACCAAGCCGTCAATGATAGAAAAGGACGTCTTTAAAATATTACCCAAAACACGGACCATAGCCTTGGTCACTTCGGAATCTTTGGCCATTTCGCGCCTGAACGTTGTTACATCGGTCATCAATACATCAGTATTTTCAAGAGCCTGAACAAACGTCCCCGCGTGGGTGGAATAGATATCACCTTTGGTTAAAATTCCAAGGTTAAACTCTTTTTCCTCATAGCCGAGATACACTCGTACCCTGCCACTGGCAAGAATAAAGATAAAATTATCTTTTTGACCAGGCTGACAAAGGAAAGAGCCTTTGGAAAATTGTTTCACAGAAAGTGAGGAAAGAAGTTCAGCAAATTCCGGACGTTGCAGGTGATCTAATAAATTTTCTTCTAAAAACTTCACAGTTTGTCACCTTCCCTCTCCTTTGAGTTGAGGGTAAAAGCCAATGGAATACCGGCAAGTCCAATCACGCCACAGATCACAAATGTTGTCTCCAGCCCGACTTTATCGGCCACAAAACCGACCAGCACGACCACTGCGGATCTTGAAAGAAAACTGATCATCATAAATACGCCATTGGCTGCAGAAGAACCGTCCACCGAATATTCCTGCACCATGGCCAGCATAACAGGGGTGGTTGACAGCAGAGAAACACCCGTAACAAGTAACACTAGCAGTTGCAACCAACCTGAGACGGCGGAGAAGCAGAGTAATGAAATCGGGGCAACAGCAAGGCAAAACACCAAAATTGGTTTTCGCCCAAACCGATCGCTAAGGCCACCAACCACAAGTATCCCCACGACACCTGCGGCTTCAAAAATAGACAAAGCAATCCCGGCCAACCACACGTCTCCACTCTTTGTCAAAATATAGAGAGGTAAAAACGCAGAGAGACAGGCGTGCATAAAACCTCGCACAAAGACAATACCAGCCAAAGGAAGTAACAAAGCCTTCATCTCAACACATGTCTTACGAATGGAGGGTGTCGAATGTGGATTAACAGTCACCGGCATATCGCGGAACTTATAATACATGACCACCGAGGCCAGGATACCAACAAGCATCACAGGGTAATAACCTTCAAGTCCCAGCAGAGAAACAGCCCCTATTATTATAATAGGCCCAAGGGCCCTGGCAAGCTCGCCGCCGGTCATATAAAAGCTCATCCCCCTCCCCGTTCTCTCTCCTGACACTTTATAAACAAGGACGGGTGCCGGAACATGAAACAACGAGACACTTATGCCGGTGAAAAACAAAAGAATGAGCAAAACAGAATAGCTGGGCGCAACCCCCAGAAGAGACATTGGAATCGCTGTCATCGCAGGCGCCAAAATAATAAAATAGCGCACACTTGTCCGATCTGCCAATTTACCAATATATGGATTCATCAAGGCAGGAATCTGCATGACCGAGGATAAGAAGCCCGCCTGGGTAAGAGAAAGACCAAATTTTTCTATTAAAAAGGGAAGTAGCGGCGCGAGAAAACTCGAATAAACATCGTGGATAAAATGGCAAAAAGAAAGAAGAACAACCTTTCTCTGATCAAATGAAGTTTCAATGTTTTTAAGGGCTTTTTGCATAGGATCCAGAGGGAGTAAACTATCGTTCAAATTAACCCCCCAATTCTTACATCGACTTCGCCGAAAAGTCACATAGATTCACCGAGCGATACCTCTTATACCTCAATATTGCAAGCAAATGACGGAACACAAACAAAATTTAGCAGCTCATTTGAGATAGCACAAAAAAAAGGATTCCCAACCAAACAACAAGCGGTTGAAAACCCCTGACTCAACATACTATCGTTACATCTATTTTAAAGCTGGTAATAAACAACCTTACCATAATCACCAACTTGTCTTTGTATCCAATGAGATTAGTTCCAGATCACCATGGTTGCAAGATACTCTTCCTGCTCTTTCAGACTCAGCTTTTCACTAGTCCTACTCGGTGCTTGCCTGTTCAGTGCACAAACAAACTCTCTCCCATCCTTCACCTTCACCAAAATAAATGCTTCGTATGTGCCTCTCATGATCTACTCCTTTATGTTTTATGAAACATTTTTGAAGTGTAACTGTTAACCAAAACACGGTTTAAAAACTATTCAACCGTTTTGCGGCACCCAAGATCACGTTAACACCGAAATAACGCTGCCCCCCCTTACAGGCCAGCTACTGTGGGATATACTCCCACTCAATAGGATTCTATATACAAAATATTTACTGCTATATGTAGTATATGTCCAACAGCAGTGAAGAACCAGCCTTCTTAATAAGATTTACCTGTTCTTTACTATTTTTTTGCTAAAAGTAGAGCTTCACCTAGTCCTGCTTTTTTATTTCAGAAAGGTTTTTTGACAATAGTTCTACTATTTTATTTGACTCCTGCGCAGCCAAATAAATTCGTTGCATATGCTTTTTTTGCCCAGCAGACTCCTCCGAATTCAGCATTGAAAGTTCTGCACTACCATAAATAGCGAGGAGCATATTTTTTAGATCGTGCAGTAATTTTTCGCTATCACCCCTCTCACTTTGTTCAGATCTTCTATGACCCAGCTCATCTTCATCATGGGCGCCCTGAACAGTAGCTTCATTTTTTTCCGTTGGATCTGACAGTAGTGGCTGTAACCATCTGTACAGTTTATCTTTCAGTAACTCAGAGGTAAATGGTTTCCCTAAATAATCATCCATTCCCGCTTCAAGACATTTATTACGATCATCGACTGTCACATGGGCCGTTAAGGCAACTATGGGAAGTCGTGTTCCATTACCACTCCACCTCTCCCCTTCTCGTATCATACGAGTAGCTGTATACCCATCCAACAGAGGCATCTGACAATCCATCAACACAAGATCAACAGTATTGTTTTTCAGATAATCAACGGCCTCATAACCATTGACAGCTAGAGCAACAGAACAATTCATATTCTCTAACTGATTGACCACAACCTCCATGTTAATTTCGTGATCTTCTACCACAAGGAGTTTTGGTTGTCTTTTCCAGCCACGAGTCAGTGATATTGTTTTATTGTGATCCTCAACGGCCTTGGCATCCTCTTCACTGGGCTCAGGGAAAAACAAATTAAAAGAGAACTTCGCCCCTTCACCCAACGCACTCGTCAGGGCCAACTTTCCACCCATCAAAGCTACAACCCTTGCGGCTATAGCCAAACCAAGCCCAGTACCACCATATTTTTTAGCAACACCACTATCCACTTGCCTAAACGGTTCAAAAATCATTTTCTGTTTATCATGGGCAATCCCTGGCCCGGTATCAGTAACTGCAAACTGAATCCTAACCCCTGCTCGCTTTTTCAAAAGGATCTTTGCTGTAAATTTAACCTCACCCCGCGTTGTAAACTTGAGACTATTGGAAACCAAATTACTTAAAACTTGATTGAGCCGTAGCTGATCACCCACAACCAGTTTGGGAAGATTGCTGTCGATAGAACAGCTGAACTTCACATTCTGTTTTTTTTGTATATCCTCATACAGAGAGCTAAACTGAGAAAGTGAGTTGGACAGATTAAAAATCTCTGCAGAGAGCAAAAACTCTCCAGCCTCAATTTTTGAAAAATCCAAGCCATCCGTTATCACCCTCATCAGCCAGCCGCTGGACCTTGATATTAAACGGACATAATGACGCTGCTGTCGCGATAGATTGGTACGATTGAGAATCTCCGTCACACCGACCATACCATTGAGGGGTGTTCGAATCTCGTGACTCATGGTCGCAAGAAAGTTTGATTTTGCCAAACTGGCACTCTCTGCAACCGCAATACTTCGTGTGAGTTGATTCAACAGTGAAGCGACATAAAGAGGGAGAACAATAAGCGCAACAAATAACCCAAATATAGCCTCCCCGTTCATCTCATTTACATCAGAAAGCTGAACGACCCAACAAAAGCCAAAGAGACTGAGCAGAGCAGAAAAAAGTAGATATCTTTGACCAAAACGAAAACCATTGCCAAAGCTCACCCAGAAATACACAATAAAGAGAGGCGCCGCAAAAACCCCATATAAAGCGAGAACCACCGTCGTAGCACCAATATCCACAACAATGCCAAGAACCCGCCTCAACACGAATTTCCCAGGCGCAACTCTCACCCACGCAAGGAGTGTAAATGCGTTAACAAAAAAGATTCCAGAAGCGGTGAGTACATAGTGGTCCCTTGACAGCAGAGTATGGTTAAGCACCATTGTATAAAGAATGTAGGCAAAGACTACACAACCAACACCAACGCGCAACAATGCTTGTTGGTATTCCCGATTCGGGCTCTCGCTCCAGGTTGAAATAAAACCCCGTAACCCTTTAGAGCCTGCTGTATAACTATTAGAACGCTTCCCCATTACCGCCGACCCTTATTAAATGACATTACTAGAACCTTAGTCAACTGAAAGTCAGTCGCCATAAGTACATTCATCAGATTGTTTCTCTCATTGTCATGACACATTTTCAATATATCATACATTAAATTTGACCTACAACATCATGGACCTGTTTGCTAAAAAACGTCAAAGCAGAAGCACGACAGACAGCGATATAAAAGACAATATTGTTGACAAGAAAATCGATGCTGAGGCAAGTTCTGTGTCGCTATGCAGCTGCGAACTCAGCACATATATTGCGGTAGATGCGGGAAGTGCCAGAAAAATAAGCCCCACTTTTAGAGGCACACCCGTCACCCCAAAAAGACAAAAAAATCCATAACCGAACACGGGCAAAACAAAGAGTTTTAAAATGGCGCCGACCAACGATAACTTAAAGTGTCCCCGCAACCCAGAAAAAGTCAATCCTCCTCCGACAGAAACAAGCGCCAACGGCAATGCAACCATAGAGATAAGCGCAAGTGAATTATCGATAAATGTAGGGAAATACCCGAACGTTTGACTATAAACAACCCCTGCAACACATCCGATAATCATAGGATTAGAAACTACCGTACGGAGCGTAATGACAAATCGCTGTTCAATTTTCAGCTTTTCACCTGAAAACCAGATCAAGGTAAACACTGCAAATAAATTTACCAGTGGGATAACAAAGCCTATTAACAGCCCTAAGTACCTAACCCCCTCATTCCCCATACTGTTGAGAACAACAGCCACACCAATATAGGTGTTAAACCGATAACAGCTCTGAGAAAAAGATCCTGCCTGATAGGAACTCACCTTACAGAGATACATTGTAAAGGCAGAGAAGAGAAACATTGCAAAAAATGGTGCTATTCCGGCCATGACAAACAACCAGTCAATGCCACCAGCAAAAGAAGAGCCTCCAATTTTCCAGAACAACATCACAGGAAAAAAGACATAGTAGATTAAACGATCGGAGGTTTTTAGAAATTCACTGTTAGTAAGGCCTCTGGACTTCAAAAACCGGCCAAATAGAAGCAAAACAAATATAGGAAAGAGTGAATTAAGAACTATCAAAACAAGACCTCAGGTAAAACATTCATGATGTGTGCAGCGAGATTAAATACCACTTGAACTATTAACGGTTACTATACTATTGTCTCAGACAAGAAAAGACATAATTGATATTTCATTTTAAGAAAAACAAAGTAACACTATGAATGCTGAATACAGTGATCGTTTACGGGTCCTAGAAGAAAGATTTGAGTACCAGGAACAAACAGTTGATAGCCTGAATGATGTGATCATCGATCAACAGAAACAATTGACTCTACTTACCACTCAGATCCAGCATCTGAGATCACAAATGGCCGCCACCCAGGAGGAAAGCTCTGTGGGAGGCGATCCGCCACCACCTCATTATTAGAGTATGTTCATACGTTTTTTATCCAAAGGAACAACACCTTAAAGCATACATTAATAGTTATAACCTAACATCACGCCCGGTTATGGATACTGAGATAACGTCAATGCACTTATCTCGTCGTATTTTCCGCTTACCGGGGTTAAGCCTCAATTACCATCAGGAGAATTACCAATGGCCCAAAAAACCATCATACACAAAGGTTACCATGGTACAATAAAAGTGAACACGAGCGATTATTCACTCTTTGGTTCAATTTTATTTATAGACGAACAGGTAAATTATAACGGTCAAACCTTCACAGAACTTGAACTAGAGTTCCAAGAAGCGGTGGAAGCCCACATTAAGGCCAGTATTGCACAAGGCATAGAACCACCATTTTCGGAGTAAATCATAACCAGTTGATCACTCAAGGAGTGAAGCCCATTATGGATGTCTATTACGCGAATGATCAATTTGTAAATGAAGAAGATGCCCTCATCTCAGTCAACGATCTCTCTGTAATCCGGGGGTATGGGGTGTTTGATTTCCTGAGAACTTACGACGGTGTACCATTTCGCTTACAGGAACACCTGTCTCGACTCAAAAATTCGGCTCGACTTATTGACCTCAACCTCCCGTATCCACTTGAAAAGATTGAAGCACTCATTCTCAAGGGCCTTTCACTGAGTAGGCACACAGAAAAAAACGTCCGTATTATCATAACAGGAGGGCTGAGTGCCAACGGAATCAGCCCTGGCGACGCACCACAACTCCTACTTATGATCACCGCTACAGAGTCCTTTCCTGCTTCCTTCTACGACAAAGGAGTCAAGCTGATTACCAGCCACGTAAACAGATTCTTGCCAGGGGCAAAGACCATTAATTACATCCCGGCCATCCTCTGCCAAAAGGATGCACAAAACCAAGGAGCCCTAGAATCCATCTATGTCGACCAGGATGGTTATCTTCTCGAAGGTACGACATCGAACATCTTTACCGTACGGGACGGGCGCCTTATCACCCCGCCCTGTGACCGAGTTCTTCCGGGTATAACCCGCCAGGTTGTTATTGAACTTGCCCAACGGACGATGGAGCTCATCGAACGACCTATCCATAAAGATGAAATACGACTTTTTGATGAGGTTTTCATCACCTCTTCAGTCAAGGAAGTCGTTCCCGTCACCACCATTGATACTGTTACAATTGGTGGGGGCTCCATAGGGCCTATAAGCCAAAGCATCATGAAATTGTTCAAAGAAGAAACTGACGAATACAAAAGCCAGAAAGATACAAAAGGTTTGTAGTTACAGCTCACTGTTAACGATTATTGCAGCCAAATATCCCGAGATAATGCTACAATCCAGTACCAAGACCAGTAGATTACACCATTAAACACCTAGAAAAAGAGACCCATTACGTATCTCTCCTTTTTGCAGTGGATAAGACCAACACAACACTGTTTTGGAAAGGTTTTACCAACAAAGCCATGATCACATTTTTAAATAAAATAGCCAAACTTGCTTCAATTCAGAATGTTCTTCTCCTCTCTCACCAGGGAGAAATGTTGTTTTGTGAAACAAATCAACCCTCTTTGAATTTTGATCAACACACAGCGTCGTCTTTACACACTGTAATTTCAGATCTAAAACACCCAAAAACAGCTAACCTACGGTTTAAACAAGGCTTCTTTTACCTCCATTCAACGACTATTGGCTATATTATCATCGCAATGCAAGATGAGAAAAGCCTGAAGATAATAAAAGAGGCATGCCAAAATATAGAAAAAAAGCTGCGAAAAGATACTATTGGCACGAGGGTATTACTCAATATGCTCGCCAAAGCCAATGACAGCCAAAAACCACCGTTCATCAGGGCACTGGCACCCATGGCAGACAAGGACGTTGCGATTGCTTTAATGAAAATGATCTCACAATCTAAAAGCATATCTGTAGACACAAGGGATGAGGTATTGCTCGTTGCCTGCCAGACTATCGGACATAGCGCATACTTCAAAGCGACCGACTATTTGAATGCATTGTTAACGGACCATAAATCAAAGAAACATTGCCTCGATTTTTTTATCGTTGAGGCTCTTCAAATTGCCATCCGTCGCCTCCAACAAGCCAAGCCACAAGAGCACAAGACTTCGCAACCAACTACAACAAAAAACACCCCAGCCAAGCAGAAACAACAGAGCAGAAACAGTGTACCTGTCCCCGTAGGCCCTTCTGTCCCTCAACTACTTGAGTCGTTACCAGAGAGGAGAACCATCGAGGCACTCGCTACAAAAAACCAAAAACCTAAAGCACTTAAAATTATTATCGGCCTCATTGAAACCGCTGCTCGCAATAAACAGTTCGACAAGGCTGAAGCCCTCCAAGAATGGTTGCTACAGATCGAGCCAATGGCCCTGACAGAAAGCATTCGTGCAGCCGAATTAATAGAAGAAAGTAAGAAATCTATTATCGATGAAGAGTTTTATTTCGTTTGGAAGGGTCTTGTTAAAATCCTCAGTAACGAAGAATTTATTGGCCTCTATCATGCAATGCACTCAAGAGTTTACGCCAGCGGCGAAGATATTGCTCAACAAGGACAGATTCAAACTGAACTTTTCTTTGTACATAATGGCAGGGTTCAGCTGTACACTCTTATTGAAGGAAGACAAATTCCCCTTCAAATTGTTCAAGAGGGGGGACTGCTCGGCCACGACACATTTTTTGAACTATCAGTCTGGACCAACGGAGCTAAAAGCCAGGGCGCCAAAATTTATTCTTTGTCTTTTGATAATTTGCAAAAATTGGAACAGAAGTTCCCAGGAATTGAATCAAAACTATCAGACTATTGCAGCCGACTAGAGACATCAACAGCTCTTTTACTACAGATGAAACGCTCCAGAAGAGACCTAGAAAGAAAAGAAATATCTGGAAAACTTTCTTTCGTCATGCTGAGAGTAAATAAAGAAGATACTGAAGTAACGGGCAAAGGAACCATCCTGGACATTTCCCAGGGCGGTCTCTGTTTCACTGTGCATTCTTCCAAAAGAAAAAATACACATCACATGTTTGGGAGGACAATACAAATCATGATCAAAAGGAGCAATTCCAACCCCCCTTTAGAACGAACAGGAAAGGTGTTGGCGGTACGAGACCATGACATAATAGGCAATACTTACTCTGTACACATTCAATTCGACACCCTTATACCAGGATCAGATCTACGTGAGATTGTATCCTTTAACAGGTAGCCTGGCAGAGCCAATACGTTCATATTCTATGAGTCAAGGATCTTGACAATTCCTTTGGCATGGCTTTCAGATGGGCAAGTGATTTCAATCGGTGACTTCCCCGGTATGAGGATAGTGCTCTTGGCGGTACCATTATTTATAATTCCAACTTGAAACGCACCAAAATTTTGCTGCTCCCCGATTTGAGCCATTGCTCCAACGACACTTCTCCTTTCAATATTCTGTGAGATATCGTCAATTCTCTTAGCTGCTACCTCAGCAGCTAACACCTCGCAGATCTCAGTAAATAAAGTTGGTTGGGTCGCACGTGAACCATCAGCCCTCTGGACACTGGGGAAATCTTGGGCACCGCCTTGCTCTGGACTTTCAAAGTCAAAAGCCTCGCTCTCCTCATCCTTCATACTGACCGCCCGCATAATGACACTTTGCAGGGAAAGATTGATACTATTTTCCATTTCAGGACAATTATTCTCTATAAAAACGGTAGCTTCATTCCAACCAAAAACTTTAAGAGCGGCATCTAAACCCGTTATCATTCCCACCCGTGCGTCAAGCAACTGCCCGTCACTAAAGTAAAGAACCCCACCTTGTTGTGATCCATTATCGAGGACACGGGCGGTACATGTTTTCGCCTCCATCTCCATAAGTTGAAAAAAGACCGGCGGTGATACGTTGTGCATAATACCGCCCCGTGCTTCTTGCTGAAGATATTGCATAATACATTCACCAAGTTTACCGATCCTGAACGGTTTGGTAAAATAGTCCAAAACACCGGCAGGCGGTACAAGCACCTGCATTTCTTTTTTTGATTTGGCAGAGAAAATAATGGCAGGCATCTGAGGAAAATGACTGCGGATATGGGAAAAGAGATTAACTCCTTTCATGCGAGGCATAATGAGATCTATACAAACAAGTGAAAAACATCCGTCTTCAAGTTTTTTAATTGCATCAAGGCCATCATTTGCAAAAACAAAACTGAACTGTTCAGCAAAAACATCCAGCTGATGCCTTGCAATAATCTGCAGCACGCGATCGTCATCGACAAAGAGAATTTTTCGGATCATGAGATAAACCAGATTCCTGTCTCGATACTATGGCTGTTGTAGCGATCGTCCGCCACAGTACCCTATAGATTGTTTTCTGTAAGAAACGTATCCTACTTCCAATGTACTAGAGTTACACCGCATTCTCCAGAAATTTTTGGCGGTACTCCTGGGACAAGAATGAGCTAACCATTGTGGTTTTACCCATAATGCTTCGCTCAAGTTTTGTGTATGAAGATCTTGCAGAGAAAAGCGACTCTTCCTCAGACAGCTAACAGTTCTAACCTGGCATAAGCAGCAAGAAGCACCATTTCTCCGTGCTCCTCAAACAGTACCGTGAACCTACCCTGCCTTTTATCTTGTATAGCGACGACGGTTCCCGGCCCAAAGGCCGGATGAAAAACCATTAACCCCTCACTCATATCGCCTATTCCAAGATATACTGGTTGTTGCAGCTTCTCACTGTCAACACTCTCTTTTACGGGTGCAGGGCTCATCTTCTTCTGGCTTAACCCGGTTTTAAGACCTAAGGCTTGCAGATAGTTTTCCGCAATGATCACCTCATCTGCGACGAGGCCCTCACCATTGCCCTGTTTATTAATGGAGTCACCAAGACCTACAGAAAGACCAATATTAGCCTCATATAAAAAACGACTTGCCCGTAGCATCCCAGGCGGAACCTTACTGAGATTCCCAGAAATATTTCGTTTTAATTGGGCGTCCACAGGATGTAGGCAGACGACTTTTTCAATTCCCCGTGTCATTGCCACATAAAAGAGCCGCCGCTCATCTTCAAGATTCCCATCTTTTTCCCGGTCTCCATAAAAAGGGAAGCTGCCCTCCTCAAGACCTGGAATGATAACGAGAGGCCATTCTAGGCCTTTGGCTCTATGGATGGAGGTGATCAACAGGGTGTCTTCATGTTCACCATTTTTCTCCCTTTGCAATTCATCAAGTTTATCAATGAGCCCAGAGATAGAAAGATTGTGATTCATGGCAAAAGCAATAAGGGCTTCACAGGTCTTCACCCTGTTTTCAGCCGTTGCAGAACGTGCTGAAAAAGAGTGATAGAATTCATAGAGTTTGAGTTTCTCTACCAGCTTTTTGAGAAAAGGCCCCGCCATACCAGATCGACCATTCAGACTGAGCCAATTCCAAATATCTGCCGCCTCACGGAATCTCTTCCTTATAAAAAGAGGTACATCACTATCGCACCAGCCGATAAGAATTTCACGCCCCCTGTGCATATCAGCCAACACGGTAGAGGCAAGATCCTGCAACTCGTCTTTACGAATACCTAGGTGAGGTTGGGAAAACATCGCTTCTAACTGTTTTTGCTGGTTCTCAACAGAGCCCTCAGAGAAAGTGCCATATCCGAGGTTGAGATAGCCCATGAGCGCTAAAATCTCAGAACAGGAAAAAACGTCCGCACCCCCTTCAATCCGGTAAGCAACATCCGCCTCAAGCAGTGCTAGTTCGACGGGGACAGTCTGGGCAAAGAGCCGCACCAGCACGGCGGCCTCTGACAACTGTCTACCGCTGCTCAACCACTTTTTGATTTCTAACTGGACCGCCTTTCCACCCTCCTCTTCGACACAGGAGAGAAGAGTCTGGCCAGTAGATTCATGGGATACACAGAGTTTTTTGTCCCGTTTTCGATTATTTGCAATCAGATGATTCGCCGCAAGAGAGAGCTGGTGACCATATCGAAAGGTATATGAAAGCTGATAATTAGTAGGATTTTTAAAATCAGTTGCAAAACGAGTGGTTATATATTCAGGCTTTGCTCCTCGCCACTCGTAGATACACTGGTCAACATCCCCAACAACCATCACCTGTGCCCGCGTTCCTGCTACAATTTTAACAAGTTGCTCCTGACATTCATTTATATCCTGATACTCATCGACAATGATATGCTCTACCCTGTTCGCAACCCAAGATGACAGTTCATCACTATCAAGCATTGCCATCAAGGGTTCGTGGATAAGATCGGAATAAAAACGGATTCGCTCTTTTATCCTCACCTCTTCAAACCTCAGGTACGCTTCAGGAAAAAAGCTCAGACGAGGGGCAAAGTCTTGTTCATTAAAGACCTTCTTAGGCCCTCGAACAGTTGCTTTGACCTGATCAACAAAGGTGAGAAATTCTTCAATATCGTCACCCGTGAGATAGCCATCATCATCTTGGGTGTCCCGAAACACCTCATTTGCAACCTTTCTGGCGATCCGCTCCTGAATATAGTCCTCTGTGACCAAACGATGCTGAGGTAACTCACCTTTTTTGGCAAAACTATTCACCAGACGCAAACCAAAAGAATGAAAGGTCCGCACTTCTGGAAGAGCCCTGTCCAAATAGGAGAGTTTTTCCTGCATCGACTGTGCAAAAGCGTCGCGCGCAGAGCGGTTAAACATCAGAATAAGAATCTGACCCGCTGCCACATCCGCCTTAAGTAGATGGCCAATCCTTTCCACCATGGTGGTGGTTTTACCCGAGCCTGCAACGGCGCTTACCCGTGCATGGCCATGGCTGTGTTGTACTATACGTAACTGTTCATCGGTCAGGTTCATCTGTATTTACACGTACTTAAAAAAGAAACAGGACCGCAGTATAATAAAATTGCGGCCCTGAAATGAATATAAATATAACGAATAATCTACTTCTTCTTTGGCGGCATAACGTCGGTTATGGAGCCATCTACGATCTCTGCTGCGAAAGCAAAGGTTTCAGCAAGGGTCGGATGGGCATGCACCGTCAGACTGATATCTTCAGCAGTTGCGCCCATTTCAAGTGCGAGTACCGCCTCGTGAATAAGCTCACCAGCATTGAGGCCACAAATTCCAGCGCCAATGATGCGACCACTCTTTTTATCAAAAAGCACCTTCGTCACTCCAGCAGAAGCCCCGGCGCTCAGAGCCCGTCCACTCGCGCCCCAAGGGAATTTACCCTTGTCAAAATCAATCTTGAGTGCTTTTGCCTCTTTTTCTGTAAGCCCCATCCAGGCCACTTCTGGGATGGTGTAGGCCACCGACGGAATGGTCATTGGTGTAAAGGATGCATCATGACCTGCAATTACTTCAGCTGCGACCTTACCCTCATGGGTTGCCTTATGGGCCAGCATCGGTTCGCCGATGACATCACCGATGGCGTAAATATTTGCAACGGAGGTCCGTTGCTTCTCATCGGCGAGGAGGAATCCACGCTCATCGAGGTTTAAACCAACCTGTTCAAACCCCATATCAGCGGTGTTTGGACGTCTACCAACAGCCACGAGAACCGCATCGTACTCGGCCTTTTCAGGAGCCTTTTTCCCTTCAAAGGAAACAGTAATACCAGAATCACTAGGGCAAATATCAGTCACCTTAGTCTTGGTCATGATAGTATACTTCTTCTTCAACTTTAAAAAGAGAGGTTGTACCAAATCTTTATCAGCAGGTGGAATGAGCTGTTCGAGCATCTCAACAATAGTTATCTCGGCCCCCAGTGCACTGTAGATCTGAGCCATTTCAAGACCAATAATGCCACCACCAATTATAAGAAAACGCTTGGGGATAGAAGCTAACTCCAGGGCGTCGGTTGAATCCCAGATACGAGGATCTTCAGGAACGCCCGGCAACACGAAAGGATAAGAGCCTGTGGCTACTATGGCATTTACAAAACGCACATCTTCTTCTTTGCCATCGCCTGTAACGGTAAGTGTCGTCGTATCCTTAAAAACACCTTTACCACGCATACGTGTAATTTTTCTTGCCTTACACAGACCATCCAAGCCACCTGTCAACTGCTCGATGACCTCATTTTTTTTGCCAAGGAGCTTTTCCACATCAACTTTAGGCTGCTGAAAACGAACCCCGTAGTCTGCTATCTCAGAGGCCTCTTCAATAACGGCAGCAGCATGCAACAGCGTTTTTGAGGGGATACATCCCACGTTCAAACATACTCCGCCCAATCTCTCCTGCTGCTCAACAAGACAGACGGAAAGACCAAGATCTGCTGCCCGAAACGCAGCCGTGTAACCGCCAGGTCCGCCACCCAGCACAACTACATCAAATATTCCTGCATCATCCATTTGTTGGCTCCTTAGATAAGTGTTCTTTTCATATCTTCAATATTCATTCGTAAAGTTTTGCAAAACCTTGCAGCCTCGGCCCCATCTATCACCCGATGATCGTAGGAAACCGAGAATGGCAGGGTTAAGCGAGGAACAAATTTTTCACCATCCCAATGTGGCTTCAAATAGCTCCTTGAAAGACCAAGGATTGCAACCTGAGGGCTGGATATAATTGGGGTAAATCCGGTACCACCTATTCCACCAAGGCTCGATATGGTAAAGGTCGCACCCTGCATATCCGTGATCCCCAGTTTACCAACTCTCGCATTGCCGCTAAGGGCCACTACATCTTCGGCAATTTCCGTAAGACTCTTACGGTCAACATCTTTAACAACAGGAACCACCAACCCATCAGGGGTATCTACCGCAATCCCGATATTATAGAATTTTTTTAGAATAACCTTATCCCCTTCCGGGACCAGAGAACAATTAAAAAAGGGAAAACCTTTCAAAGTGGCAGCAACCGCCTTGGTAATAAAGATAAGGGGACTAAATTTCACATCGCCTTCTTTTGCCGTGCGGTTGAGATCTTTTCTAAAATCCTCAACTTCTGTAATATCAGCCTCATCAAAATGAGTAACATGGGGAATGCTCATCCAACTTCTGAGCAAATACGGGCCTGATATTTTCTTAATACGCCCCAGAACAAATTCTTCCACCGCGCCATATTTACTAAAATCTTCTAAAGGTACTGCGGGCAGAGTAAGACCTTGACCGCCGCCTGTTGCAGGTGCTTGACCAGCAGCAGCCAAGACATCTTCTTGCAAAATGCGACCATTAGGACCGCTCCCTGTGATTTGACCAAGATCAACCCCCTTTTCTCGCGCGTAAATTCGTACCGAAGGTGTGGCATGGGACAGAGCACCTATTTTTTGGCTGACCACCGGAGCAGCCACTTCTTTAACCGGGCTCCCTGTATTTGGATCCTGCCCGGCGGAAGCCCCAGAGCTTGCGTCTTTAGCTCCAAGATCTTCATCCACTTCAGCGGTACCGGCTGTTTCAATAAGTGCAATAACATCCCCACTTGAAACAAGGGCATCTTCTTTGACCAATACTTCCTTAATAACCCCCGCAAAGGGTGACGGAATATCCATTACTGCTTTTTCGCTTTCCAGAGCAATCAGTGAATCTTCGACCTCCACCGTATCACCGGCAGCCACGAATATTTCTACAACCGCAATCTCCTGCACATCACCAAAGTCAGGAATAAGAATTTTTTCTACAGCCATCTATTTTTCCTCCAAGTAGAATTCGAAGTTGATTATCTCTGTAGCGCGTGAGGTTCATCCGGATTTACCTCATATTTTTCTATTGCTTCACTTACCATTTTATACGGTACTTTGTCCATATCCGCCAAACTTTTCAATGCGGCAATAACCACATGGTACTTATCAACCTTAAAGAAACTACGCAGGGTCTCCCGGGCATCACTCCGCCCATAGCCATCGGTTCCAAGTATGGTGAGAGGACGATCAATGAAACGGCGCAACTGCTCACAATAGGCTTGCACATAATCTGTACCTATAATTACGGGACCATCATGGGCTGCTAACTGCTTTTCCACATAACTTTTCTTCCCCGGCTGTTCGGGATGTAAGCGATTCCAATCTTCAATAAGAATGCCTTCTCTATTAAGTTGATTTACCCCAAGAATTGACCAAACATCAGCCTGGACCCCAAAGTCGTCACGCAGCAGATCAGCAGCAGCAATAACTTCTCTAAAAATAGCACCAGAACCCATGAGCTGCACCCGCAGTTCCCCGTCGGCACCCTTCTGATACAAATACATCCCCCGATCTATGCCTTCTTCGACCCCTTTCGGCATCTCCGGCTGGACGTAATTCTCATTTAACAGAGTGATATAATAAAAAATATCCTCTCCATCCTCAAACATTCGTTTGATCCCCTTCTGGATAAGTACGGCCACCTCGTAACTAAACGTTGGATCATAGGCAACACATGATGGGTAAACCGATGCGAACAAAAGAGCCTGACCATCTTGATGCTGCAGACCTTCACCGTTTAGAGTGGTCCGTCCGGCAGTGGCTCCCATGAGAAATCCTCTAGCTCGACTATCCCCTGCGGCCCAAAGCTGGTCACCAATACGCTGAAAACCAAACATAGAATAAAAGGTGTAAAATGGGATCATTGGCACCCCATAATTGGTATGGGCCGTTGCCGCAGCAAGCCAGGAAGAGATTGCCCCTGCTTCAGTTATCCCCTCTTCTAAAATCTGGCCCTTGGGGTCTTCCTTGTACCAGGAAATAGTTTCAGAATCTTGTGGTTCATACAGCTGACCCGTGGGAGCATAAATACCAAGTTGCCTGAACAGACCCTCCATACCGAAGGTCCTTGCCTCATCGGGGATAATTGGCACAATATTTTTACCGATACTTTTATCCTTAACTAACGCCCCAAGCATACGCACAAAGGCCATGGTTGTTGAAAGTTGACGCCCCTTTGATGATGCGAGAAGGGCCTTAAATTTCTCAAGTGGTGGCGCAACAAGTGGAATGTGTTTGGTCTCTCTGTAAGGTACAGGCCCGCCAAGGGCCTCCCGACTTTTTTTAATAAAATCCGCCTCAGGGCTCCCTTCTGCTGGCCTGATAAACGGCAGCTCCGCAAGCTGATCATCTTCCAACGGCACATGAAACTTATCACGAAAAACCTTCAGAGACTCAACATCCATTTTTTTGACGTTATGGGCAACCATCACCGATTCCCCAGCCTGCCCCATACCAAAGCCCTTGATAGTTTTCACCAGGATCACAGTAGGCTTCCCCTTGTACTGCGTGGCTACGGAGTAAGCGGCGTACACCTTTCTCGGATCATGTCCACCACGGGTCATTTGCCAGAGTTGATCATCGTCTATGTCCTCCACCAGTGCCATCAGTCGTGGGTCATCTCCAAAAACTTTTTCTCGCAGGTAGGCGGGGCCACGGGCGCGTATGGTTTGAAAATCTCCATCTACCATAGTACCAAACTTTTTAATCAGCAGCCCCTCGGTATCCCGCTGTAAAATCTTATCCCACTCACTACCCCAAATCAACTTAATGACATGCCAGCCAGCGCCACGAAAACGCCCCTCAAGCTCCTGAATAATCTTGCCATTGCCACGAACAGGACCATCAAGACGTTGCAGGTTACAGTTCACCACAAATATGAGATTATCCAGATTTTCCCGGGCAGCAAGAGAAAGCGCACCTAAGGATTCAGGCTCATCTGACTCTCCGTCTCCCATGAACACCCAAACCTTTCGGTCTCCACAAGCCTTCAAATCCCGACTATCCATATACTTCATAAAACGCGCTTGATAGATAGCCGCCATGGGACCGAGTCCCATTGACACTGTTGGAAATTGCCAAAAATCGGGCATGAGCCATGGATGTGGATATGACGACAGACCGTGACCAGAGACTTCCTGACGAAAGTTATCCAAATGCTCTTCATCAAGCCGACCCTCCACGAAAGCCCGGGCATAAATCCCCGGAGAAGAGTGTCCCTGGAAGTAGATCATATCGGCACCAAACGGAGCATATGGGCCTCTGAAGAACCAGTTATACCCTACTTCATACATGGATGAGACAGAGGTAAATGTTGCGATATGCCCCCCCAGCTCCTTGCCATCCTTATTGGCTCTTGCCACTGTTGCCATGGCATTCCAGCGTACATAGGCAGCCACATTTCTCGCAAGTAGTGAATCACCGGGAATCTGCTCTTCATCTTCGGGCAGGATAGTATTGGAGTACGGGGTCAAAACGCCCGGGGAAGTTGCAACCCCGAGGGAATGTGCATAGTCGGTCAGGCGGTTCAACAGATAGTCCGCCTTTTCCCCTCCCTCCTGCACCACAACCCCCTTCAGAGAATCGAGCCAGTCCTGAGTCTCTTGCGGATCTTGATCACGAAAATAAAAACTCATAAAAAACCTCCTTTTTATAATCTACTGAATCAGTTTTCTAGGCATATCCAAATCAGCTAACAATACTACCTCCTGTCTGTCCATATTTTTCATAACTTACTCGCCCGTACAAAAGTGAGGAGTCAGGCTGTCCCTGTTTTTCTTCTTTCGGGTGGCCGATGGCAACTATAGCCTCAACCCTTAACCCATCCTTGAGACCAAGCACCTTCTGCACATATTCTTCTGAGCTAAGGGAGTCATCAAAGTTTCGTTCTCTAATCTGTATCCAGCAACTTCCCAGCCCCAGATCAGTTGCTGCTAGATGCAGATTAACCGAGGCAATAGAACAGTCCTCAACCCATACGTCTGAGACGCCAGGGTCACCGCAGACAACGATGGCAAGAGGAGCCTTTGCGAGAAAGGCTGCACCATGGGGCTTTGATCGAGCAAGTTCACCGATTATACTTGGCGTTGTAACCACGACAAAATGCCAAGGATTAAGACTCCTCGAAGAAGGCGACCTCAGCATTGCTTCCACAAGAATATCAATTTGTTCTTGCGCAACAGGCTGAGCTTCATACTGGCGTATACTTCGTCTTTTTCTGAGGAGACCCAAGAACATAATTCCACCTTTTTAATAGATATGAGAAGAGTTAAAGTGTAACATCCAAACGATAGAGAGAGAAATAGTATTCATTCTCCTTCAATATTAAAGAATGAACAGAAGAAAAACACAAACTAACTCTGCTAAACAGCTAAATGAAATATGCACCTTACAGGTGCTACTCTTGCATAAAACGAGCACGCCACCTATAAGATACGGCATTGGCTCCCTAACAAAGCCTAGCAAACTCTATTGAACCGCACACATTTAACACCTGTATTATCGCAGTAACCATATGGACCTCCACCCGTGGAGGGGGGGGCACCGTACTTGTTATCCGCAACTCAAGCAGATTCCCCCTGCTGCAGTCGCTCTTTATTGCCTCCATCCATTTTTGTATTGGCATGATCTACCAGGCCAACCTTGCCGCCATGGTAATAAAGGCAAAACAACACATCACAGGCGGAAGAACAGACAGAGAAATCAACGGCCCCAGCGGAACACTTTTCATCTTCACAGGTCTCCGCCTCGCTTCAACAAAACAACAGACAACACACCTTAAAAACAAAGAGTTTCATTTTGAAAGAAAACAAAGAAAACACCGGAAGATTAGGGGTTATCGTCGCCCACTATGGGGTCGCAGTTGATGTCCTTTTTGCTGATGATAACAGCCGCACTATGGTTAGAGTAAAGAGAAATTCTGGCCACGTGGTTGGAGATAATGTTGAGGTAGAAGCAGAGATTCTCACTCGGCTAGAGAGGACATCAGAACTCGCTCGCATGGATGCGAGGGGCGGAATACACATCGTAGGTGCCAATCTCGATATACTTTGCATTGTTGTAACCTGTGAACCCATCCCCTCTCCCGGATTCATCGACAGAGCAATCGTTGCCGCTAGGGCATCAGGACACACCCCCGTACTCGTGCTAAACAAATCTGACTTGGCATGTTTTAAAGACTACGAAAAAGCGGTCCGTCCCCTCTATAACGATTCTGTGGAAATTTTTTCAATCAGCGCAGAGACCAATGACAACCTCGAAGAACTAAAACAGTTTTTCAGCAAAGGCCATCGTGGAATATTCGTAGGCTCCACAGGGGTTGGGAAAAGTTCAATTCTCAACAAATTTCTCCCGGAGATCAACCTTGCCACAGGAGAAATTAGTGAGTCCAAAAAAAGAGGCCGCCACACCACCACCGTCTCGACCCTGCACATACTTGAAGACGGGGGAGAGCTCGTGGACTCACCCGGATTTAACGATTTTGGCCTTGTTGACACCAGCGTTGCCGAACTAGCATACTATTTCCCGGGATTTGAGGCAGCAACTGAAACCCCTTGTAAATTCAGGGACTGTAAACACCGAAACGAGCCCGGCTGTTCAGTGATGGATGCACTGGCGGCAGGCAATATCAATCGAGACCGATACAAAACCTACCTACAGATACTAGAAGAAGTCGAAGCAATTGATCTACAGCCCAGATATAGGGAGAGAAGAAGCCGACGGAAAAAAAATTAGCCGGCATTTCCCATGAACATTGTGCTATTTTCAGGTAAACGATTGCAAGTTATGAGAATGACGACATAGATCTTTTCAAAGAAAAAACTCGCAATGTTCAGCAGAAATCAGTCTCCGGCAGGGTCCAAGGTTTGCTGGCTATTTCGCCTAAAATTCTCAGCTAAACTTATTTCAATATATGAGGCCCCTTGGGCGACCCCGAAACTACCAGCAAGAACAACAATAAGATCGGTATCCTTAAATCGCCCTTCCGCGACAAGATGGCATATTGACGATGTAAGCGACTGGTTTACGGTCAAATCCATTGGATGATATTCGGCATGAACACCATAGGACAGAGAAAGTTGCCGAGTAACACGTTTATCATACACCCGAGCATAAATCACATTTTGTCCACGGTAGGCTGCGAGGGCAAGAATTGATTTACCAGTAAGCGTATCCGCAACAATTGCCTTTGTTTCAAGACGAATAGCGGCTTTAACAGCCGCCTTGGCAAGATAGGCCGCAGTTTTATTTTTACTACTGTACGGGACATCAAGATTTCCTGTATTATCCGCTTCTACTTCTTCTGCGATCTTTGCCATTATCCGTACCGCCAGCTCAGGATATTTCCCATTTGCGGTCTCACCTGAAAGCATCAAAGCATCGGAATAATCCAGACAGGCATTAGCTACATCTGACACCTCTGCTCTTGTCGGTCTGGGAGACTCAATCATAGAATGAAGCATCTGAGTTGCCACAATGACCGGAGTTCTTTTTTCAATACACTGACGGATGATACGTTTTTGGATTAAAGGAATCTGCTCTGTGGGTATTTCTACTGCGAGATCTCCCCGCGCAATCATAATGCCATAACAGCTATCGATAATCTCCGAAAGGTTTTTTACCCCTTCAGCATTTTCAATTTTGGCAATTATCTTAATACCTGATTTTTTTTCATCTAAAATTAACTGAACAGCCCTAATATCTTCTTTATTTCGCACAAAAGAGTGGGCAATAAAATCCAAATCGTTATCAGCTGCAAATGCTATAAATCCCTTGTCTTTTTGACTTAGCGCAGGCAGAGTAACATGAACCGATGGAATATTTATACTCTTACGTGGATTAATGATACCGTCATTTTCCACCGAGCAAATCAAGTAATCACCAGCCTTTTCGACAACCGCAAGGGCCAGTAGGCCGTCATCAATAAGAATAGAACTGCCAACAGGAACGTCTTCGACAAAGCTGGCATGGGAGACACAGATGACATCGGCATGGGACATTTCATCAGGTGCCCCTTTTATCCGAACCATATCTCCAAACTTTACAGCAAGTGGTTCGTCGGCGGGACAGGTTCGTATTTCAGGCCCTTTTGTATCCAGTAGAATTCCAATATTGTCAGAAACGGCTCGTGTATTGCGAATAACCTGCAATGCATCTTCATGATCCATATGGGCGGTATTAAGACGTACAACATCCATACCGGCTGCAAAAAGACCTTCAAGAAAGGGCACAGAACAGTTTTTACTCGATATTGTTGCAACAATTTTTGTTTTTCGACGCATATATATATTCCCTAAGATTACTTTGAATAATCGCACAAACTGGTGCTATTTGTTTTTCCGCTTCCTCAGACCCTAGAAGGATGGTAGCACGTCAATACATCTTGTCCATCATTTTATTTTGACCTTCCGGCAGAACACACCGCCAGATTATCAATAGCTTTCTGCAACGGCTAATAATGAAAGCTATCGCCAACTCTTCTCGTTTGCCTTGACAACCCATTTTACGGATGCAACTCGTTGGATGCACTGCCACCTTAACGTCGTATTTGCTGAATTCGAATTTATCTTTGAAAAACTTCAGAACACATCCTATGGGCTCCATGAGTAGCAAACGCCTTCATTCAATACAGCCGTGGACTAGGTAACACAGAAGACAGACCTTACACCGTCGTCTGACCCAACAAGGAGGCCAGCAAATAGCTTTTTTGATTTTGCATCCACATGCTTCAAAAAGAATGTAGACTCAACGGTCCAACCGCAGGAAAACTAAACGAGATTGTCAGGAGAAATGGGTTCTTATCCCTTAAACAGTTCACCCTTCTGCCGGTATCAATAGCAACCGGACAACGTGTAGCACAAAAGCTATCCGCAGTACAGGTATCTTCCCCCGATTACGGGTACACCTTGACGAGCTGTTTTAATGAGAAAATATTTTGGTACGAGAAAAACCGCCACCTTTTTATATAAAGGATCAAAAGGTGACGACAAAAGAAAAGCGAGAGGAAACAATAATCTATTTTTGCAAACAATCAGGACAGGTAGCAACAATAAATCTTGGGTCAACATCATTGGTGATAATGTCATTGCTTGTATGCCATTCACCGTCATAGGGGCTAAAGACAGAGCGGCATGTATCGCACACTTCAACGCCAGTCTCCAGCATCTCCAACTGATTGAGAGCTTCTTTTAATTCGGAGACAGTTGCCGTAAGTGACGCCTGTGTCCGTACAAGTCGTTCTGCCACACGAACCCTTGCCTGCAGTTCATTATCATTAAATGGCTTAGTCATGTAGTCATCGGCCCCGGCATCAAAGCCCCGGACGATATCAGTATTGCTGTCACGCCCGGTGAGAAGAATGATATATGGAGGATTTTCAAGCCCCATTTCTTTAACACGACGACAAACGTCAATCCCGTTAAGTTCTGGCATCTCCCAGTCAAGAATGGCAATGGTTGGCGCATCCTTAGTTTGCAGCTTCAACCAGGCTTCTTGACCGTTGGTCACACTGGTGACGGTATATCCCCAGTTTTCAAGACAAACCTGAATCATCATCCGCGTGGTGAATTCATCTTCAGCTATGAGTATCTTCAAATTCTTTCCTCTGCATGTATATTTTCACAGCAACCAAACATTGTATTGCAGCCCCGAGAACTAGTTAGAGCACACCATAACACTCGCCGCAAAAGAGTATATTAACTACTTTAAATTGTACGCTATGTATTGTGCCTATCTTGACTTTTTACCACCGCAGTGTCAATACATCAATAGGCAAACAATTCTTAAACAACTTGCAACGCCCAGAAGTTAACCAAGTTTTTGATGACATTCAAAGAATATATTATAGACTTTTAACATGAAACAGAGCAAACATTTCGCCCTCAAAAGTAGCTTTATCCCCGCTGTACAGCAGGGATCTCCCAGTTCACCTGGACACTGGTTCATTTTTTCAGGAGATCAGCTACTCATTAAACAATCACCATCAGTGGTAGCTGCACAAAACTCTTTCACACCAGACACACTCGGAATAACACTCGAGTTTTCTATGCTTTTTGGCCACTACGACTCTATCCCCTGTTTTCTTGCAGCAATTGATCCTGAGCAAAGTGTAGCCTCAATGTCTGCAGTAAATCTTCGTACGCTATTTGGAGTAGTAGATGACGACTTTTTTAGTCTTGCGGGCAGAGCCTTACAGATACTCCATCACACGAGAGAACATATCTATTGCTCCAGATGTGCCACACCTCTGCAAGACCGCAAAGACGAACTGGCAAGGGTCTGCCCTGCCTGCGACTTTATCAGTTTTCCTAGGGTTTCTCCCGCTGTGATCATGTCTGTCGTAAAAGATGAGTATATCCTGCTCGGACGTGGAGCTCATTTTACAAAAGATATGTACAGCACTCTAGCTGGCTTTGTAGAAGCTGGAGAAACCTTAGAAGAAACTGTCGCAAGAGAAATACATGAAGAAGCAAATATTAGTGTAGACCAGATAACCTATGTCACAAGCCAGCCATGGCCATTCCCCCACTCAGTTATGATCGGCTACACCGCACGCTACCGTGAGGGAGAGATTAAAATTGACCCCAAGGAACTCGAAGATGCCCGGTGGTTCCACTACAAAGACCTGCCCAAACTACCCTCACGGATAACTATTGCCCGTCTTCTCATTGATAACTTCATTGCTTCAGCTAAGACTAAATATGACGACAAACGATAATTCCTATCCGAAAGCACTCCCCGCACCGCCAGACAACAATACAACAATCACAACAGATCTCATTAACAGCTGTGTGAGCGCGTCCAGACAAAGCCCCCGCAAACGAATCATACTGCCCCTCCACAAGACGCCGGAGGCAAGCCTGCACAGAATGCTTAACGCCATGCAGCCCGGTAGTTATATCCAGCCCCACCGCCACCTTTTCCCACCCAAGGCAGAGTCGGTCATTGTGCTTCAGGGAGCAATCTATGTCTTTATTTTTCATGAGAATGGTAGCATAGATGAGATACAGACGATAGAGGCTGGTTCTCTTAATATCGGTATAGACTCCGAGCCGGGTGTGTTCCACACCTTTGTGGCAATTAAAGAGGATACGGTTCTTTTTGAGGTCAAACCAGGCCCATACAACCAGATGAACGACAAAGATTTTGCCCCATGGGCACCAAAAGAGGGCGCGCATGGGGCAAAAGAGTACTTAGACCATCTATATGAGATGGGAAACCTATGCTAGGTAAATCATTTCTTTTGAAAAATCTGCATATAAAAATACATATTAACTTCTACAAGTTTTGTAGGAGTAAGTGAAATTTTTGCTCTTAACTCTTCAGGGGAGGAACGCATCTTTAGAGGAGGACCACATGGCGTCTCTTCTTTTATTACATTAACAATTGCAAGCTGAGCGTTTGGCCGCAGCACCCGCTGCATTTCTTCTTCAAACATCACAACCTGGGCAGGTGAAAATATATGAAATACCGTCGAAAGGTACACTAAATCAATGGAACAGGGTTCGAGTTTGGTTGTAGTGGTGATATCGCCCACGAGGGTCTCAATATTAGTGTCTATTACTTCTTCGTGCAGAGTATTAATAAGTTCCCGTCTATAATCAAGAGCATATATCTTGCCGCTATTGCCCACTAGTGTTGAAAATTTCTTAGCCATATATCCATCGCCGCATCCCGCATCAAGAATTGTCTGGCCAGGACATATCCCTAAATGGCTTAATATTTTTGTTGTGTCGAGTTGTTCTTCAGAAGATTTACGTTTTTTAGTCATGGTTCCGTATCCGGTTAGGTGTAATTTAAATTAAAAATTGTATCTGACAGCTGCGTAGATATTTGTATTATTCTCAAATTGTGAAAAAAAGGTCTCTGGCTCCTCTCCAAAAAAAATATTTGCTCCAGCCTCCAGCGCTATCTCATCGGTGTATTTATAATGTATGTTCGGACGCAGATATGCATCCTTATCACTTGATGAATAATATGAGGCCAGAGACAGTTCCAAATTTTGACTCATTAACAATTTTGTTAACTGTAATGTGATGACATGTCTGTTTTCATCCTTAGCAGAAACTCCGCTAAAAGTTTCTTCATAGTTGTTATAATCCAATAGATGTTGAATGTAATACTGCAGGCTGACATTAAAATCTTTTGCCAGATCCATCGTATACCCTGCCAAGTAACGCATTTCCGAGTTAGCTGTCAAAGGATTTAGGCCATTCTTATCATCGACAGATTGATAAAAAGCAAATTCAATATTTCCGATACCTGGCCCAACCTGCCCTCTTATACTGGCGCCATATACATTAAGCTTAGAAAAGGTTGCTCTTCCTGACTCTGTTTGACTTGACGGCTGTTTCCAAAAACCGAAGTATCCATAG
>NVXR01000031.1 GCA_002733995.1 Desulfotalea sp.
CCAGTGAAAAACCCAACACTGCCTGCTATGACAAATCCAGGCAATAAACCAAAGCCTAAAATAGTCGCCAACCATTTTTTATCTGCCGCAAGCGCTTGTAGTGGTTTTGAAAAGGCAGAGCTTAAGCAAATTATTACTCCCAAGGTTCCCGCTATAGGCGCCGATTGAAATACATTAGCCGCATCCCCGTCTTTGGTGACACGCAAAAAAGCGGCAATTGCTGCACCGAGTATAATGCCGCCCTTCAGTACATTGGGCACAATTGTAATTAACTTAGCGCCAAGCCCTGTGACCCCCAGCACAATTAGAATGAAAGCAAAATTGAGTGATAGTGCAGTCATTGCTTGAAACTGAGAAACATGATCGCCCATATAAGCCGGTGCTGTAATAAACGCGACTACAATAGGAATTGCGGGTGTTAGCCAGAAAATCAGGCAAGATACTGGACAAGATGGGCGGGCAACTGTTATGTTGCGGTCTTTGCTGTAGAATAGTCGATAAATGAGATCAAAGAATTGAGCCTTACAGAGAAGATATGCCAAAAGTTAAATGTTTCCCCGATAGAGCCAGGTTTGCTCGTGATAGAGTAAAATCTAAGTTAATTCCTGTATGTACCGAGATCGTAGCGGATCTGGATACCCCCTTAACCCTATTTGCCAAAATTGTTGATGAGGGTGATCATATCTTTCTTTTCGAGAGTATGGAAGGAGGGGAGAAGTGGGGTCGATATTCTTTTATTGGCTATGATCCGCTGGTAACGTTTTCTTCCTTTAATGATCAGGTCACCGTGGCAGACGCTCGGCAAGGGCTTAAAAATACCAAAACCTTCACCTCTGATCCTCTTGTCGCCTTACAGGAGATGATCGAGGGGTATAGTGCTGCAGAGTATGATGAACTACCACGGTTTTGTGGCGGGGCCGTTGGCTTTCTCGGTTACGATATGGTTCGGTTCATGGAAGACCTTCCAGATGACAGGCCGCCGGGGGATTTACCCGATTCTTCCTTCATGATTCCACGGATTGTCCTAGTCCACGATAGCTTTAAACAAACTGTAACTGTTGTTTGTTGGGTTCAGACCGATGGGAAAGAAGAGAGCGAGTTTTTGTACTCACAGGCAACGGAGGTTATCGCCAAGGTCGTTGCTAAGATCAAAAAGCCCGTCGAACGACAGTTTTTTGAAGAGAGTAGCAAGGGTGTGGAAGAGCCCCACGTCTTCACCTCAAATATGGAAAAAATTCAATTTGAGGAGATGGTCGAAACCGCAAAAGAATACATCAGGGCCGGAGATGTTATTCAGGTTGTTCTCTCCCAGAGGTTTCACACAAAAACGCAACTATCTCCGTTGGTACTGTACCGCGCATTACGTCATATTAACCCAAGCCCATATCTGTTTTATCTGCAATTGGGTGACCTCATTCAAATCGGTTCCTCTCCTGAAATCCTTGTTCGTAAAGATGGCGAAAATATTGAACTTAGACCAATTGCAGGAACCAGAAAACGAGGTCGGACTCCAGAAGAAGACCTAGCTTTGGAAAAAGAACTGTTGGCCGATCCCAAGGAACGGGCTGAGCATATGATGCTTGTTGATCTTGGTCGTAATGATGTCGGTCGGATTGCAAAGGGTGGTCAGGTAAGGGTGCAGGACTTGCTTGTGATAGAAAAATATAGCCATGTTATGCATATCGTTTCCGGGGTACATGGCATAATTGATGATGCGTATGATATGTTTGATGTTATGTCCGCATGCTTTCCCGCAGGAACCGTGAGTGGCGCGCCCAAAATTCGGGCCATGGAAATAATAGATGAACTGGAGCCGGATAAGCGAGGTGCATATGCGGGGGCTGTTGGATATTTTGGTTTTTCTGGGAATATGGATTTTTGTATTACCATCAGAACCTTTGTGATGAAGGGGGAAGACCTTTGGATTCAGGCAGGTGCTGGGATTGTTTCCGATTCTGTTCCAGAAAAAGAATTTGAAGAGACGGTTAATAAATCACTTGGTTTACGTCGTGCTGTTGAACTCGCAGAGAAGGGCTTTTAGAGATGATTGTAATTATAGATAACTACGATTCTTTTACGTATAACATTGTTCAGACTATTGCTGCAAATGCCCGTGAAGATAACCGAGTTGAGGACATCAGGGTATACCGTAACGATAAAATTTCCATAGCCGAAATTGAGGAACAGCAGCCAGACAGGTTACTTATATCCCCTGGGCCACGTACCCCAAAAGAGGCCGGAATTTCAATTGAGGCCATTAAGTATTTTGGTGGCAAGCTACCTGTGTTAGGTGTCTGTTTAGGGCATCAATCTATCTGTGAATGCTTTGGTGGGTCAGTGGTCAGGGCGGGGCGGGTAATGCATGGCAAGACAAGCCCCATGAGCCATGATGGTAAAGGTATCTTCACCGGCTTAGCCGATCCTTTTGCAGGAATGCGCTACCATTCTCTTATTGTTGAAGAAGACGATCTTCCCGATTGTCTTGAGATAACGTGCA
Source organism: Desulfotalea sp. (assembly GCA_002733995.1). Lineage (GTDB taxonomy): Bacteria > Desulfobacterota > Desulfobulbia > Desulfobulbales > Desulfocapsaceae > Desulforhopalus_A. Next base: position 2,498 of record NVXR01000031.1, read on the forward strand.
GGAGCGACGAGGGAGAACTTATGGGTCTTCGACATAAAGAATTGTCCATCGAGGGGGTGCAGTTCCATCCTGAATCAATTTTGACTCCAGACGGAATACTTCTTTTGAAGAACTTTATGAGCAGTAGCTATCCGCAGATGTTGAGAGCGTAGAAAATATTTTTTTCACAGAGATAATAACAAGGTAGCTCTTTAGCTGGCACTCAAATATCTGTTAAACCAGCATTTGTAACACTATAATAGTGTTGTAAATCCGCCCAACTGGGGCAGGGACGTCTACGGGTGTTAGTAGACAAATACCTCACTCGACTTGGTTTGAGCGTTGCTGAAGAGTTATATAAAAAAGTAAGGCGTATTACATGAATATCAAACAGGCTATTAGTGCGATAGTTACCGGAAAGGATCTGACGGAAACACAAATGGTTTCTGTGATGAACGAGATTATGTCTGGCGCAGCCACCCAGGCTCAGATCGGCAGTTTCATCACCGCCCTTAGAATGAAGGGTGAAACCATTGATGAGATAGTAGGGGCCGTACGTGTCATGCGAGAAAAAGCCACCTTTGTAGATACTGGTGTGGATACCGCGAATGGCGAAGTATTGCTGGACATCGTGGGGACAGGTGGCGATGGTTCCGGAACGTTTAATGTGTCAACGACCTCAGCCTTTGTCGTGGCCGGAGCTGGGGTAACGGTTGCCAAGCATGGTAATCGCGCCGTTTCATCTAACTGTGGGAGCGCTGACGTGCTTGAGGCGCTTGGAGTAGACCTTAGTTTAAGCGCAGAATCCGTTTCGCGCTGTGTGCAAACCATAGGGATTGGATTTCTTTTTGCGCCTATGCTTCATGGTGCGATGAAATATGCCATCGGTCCACGTCGCGAAATTGGTATACGCTCTATCTTCAATATCTTGGGGCCAATGACAAATCCTGCGGGGGCCAATGTGCAACTCACTGGCGTATTTGCCAAAGAACTTACAACGATATTGGCAGAAGTACTGGTACGACTTGGTATGCGGCATACCCTTGTTGTCTGGGGCGAGGGCAATTTGGATGAACTTACGGTGACGGGTACTTCGTATATTGCTGAAGGTCGTGATGGTAAGGTGGTCAACTATAGTATTGAGCCAGAAGACGTCGGCTTGGCCCGTGCTGAGCTTAAAGATATAAAAGGTGGTGCAACAGCAGAAGAGGCAGCCCAGCAGGTGAGGGCGGTCTTAACGGGTCAGCCCGGTGCAAAGCTTGATATGGTATTACTCAATGGTGGCGCGGCACTTTTTGCTGCTGGTAAGGCGGATACCCTGCGGGCCGGTGTTGATCTCGCCCGGACAGTGGTGGATTCAGGTGCTGCACTGGAAAAGCTTGATCAGCTTGTGGCGTTTAGTGCCCAGCAATGAAGTCGCTGATTGCTTGTGCTCTTTCTGAGTGTAAAATAAGGGTAACTGTTGAGTTTCGGATCTCCAATATCGGTTAACTAACCGCACAGTAACTGTGCCTCTGTGTTTTCTTGTCCGTTCAGTTTGGGCCTTGAAGTGTCAGAGAGCAACCTGCGAAGAGCACAATGGACGTGGTTGGAGTGTTCCAATAGTTACCAGCAAATGAAGGGAAATGAGTAGTATGGAACATATATTAGATACAATTGTAGCAAGTAAAAAGAGGGAAGTGGCGCTTCTCCGCAATCGTGGAATTCATCTTCCAGATCTTTACCAGGAGGCCCGTATTGATGGACCAAGAGGTTTTAGAAAGGCACTGTTGCAGTTTGAGGGTGTCTCCGTAATTGCTGAGGTAAAAAAAGCCTCGCCCTCAAAAGGAGTTATCTGCGCCAATTTCAAGCCGGTGGAGATTGCACAAAACTATCAGGAAAATGGTGCACAAGCTGTTTCAGTTCTGACCGATGTGGGTTTTTTCCAAGGTTCGCTTCTTTACATGATGCAGGTACGTGAGGCCGTTGCCTTACCGGTATTGCGCAAAGACTTTATTATCGATGAGTTACAGATAAAAGAGGCACACCTCCATGGAGCCGATGCTATTTTGCTCATCGCTGCGATTCTCGATCAAAATCAGATGCAGGAGTATAAACATCAGGCCACAGAACTGGGAATGGATACCCTTGTTGAGGTGCATGATGAAAAAGAGACAGAGAAGGCTATCGAAGCCGGAAGTGATCTCATAGGTGTAAATAATCGTAATCTTAAAGACTTTTCAATGGACCTTGAGACTACCTTTCGCCTCAATAACATGATACCTGATGATATCCCTGTCGTCAGTGAGTCGGGTTTAAAAACAGAAGACGACTTTAGCCGGTTACTGGGTGCAGGAATCACCGCAGCACTTGTTGGGGAATCTCTTATGCGGGCAGGGAGCAGTAGTGATTTGTTGAAATTGCTCCGTAGGTAGATTTTTTCTTTGGATGTTTGACCTCAACTTCGATAGGGCAAAGTAGGCTATGAAAATAGGGCGACCAAGAGTTAAAATTTGTGGCATTACAAGGTCTGAAGACGCCTTATTTGCGGCCAGTGCAGGTGTTGATGCCCTTGGCTTTATTTTTTATAATAAAAGTCCAAGATGTGTGGCGCGGGACAGAGTCCAGGTTATCACGAGCTCTTTACCACCCTTTATCGATAAGGTTGGTGTCTTTGTTAATGCGGATATCAGCGAGATTGTGCATGCCGTATCAGCCGGGCTCACCTCTATTCAATTGCATGGTCTTGAATCCCCTGAATATTGTCAGGAGTTGAGAACGCAGTGTGCAGGGCTTGGGATCATAAAGGCCTTTCGTGTCGGTAGCACTAGTCGTGTATCAGACTTTAGCCCGTATAACACCACGGTTGATGCCTTTCTTCTTGATACGTACGTCAAGGGGGCAAGGGGAGGAACCGGAGAAATATTTGACTGGAGTCTTATCGAAAAGCTTAATTTACAGCGGCCCGTTCTACTTGCAGGTGGCCTGAATCCAGAAAATATTGAGCAGGCTATCAGCTCAACCGGTAGCTACTGCTTTGACGTGAATTCAGGTGTCGAAGAGGCCCCCGGTGTTAAAGACCATGGGAAGATAGAACAATTAATGTCTGTGGTAAAACTCAGTAGCTACTGAGTAGATGCCCTTAGCGTGCGATTATAAAAGCACCGATATATCCGTGGTCAATTAATGCCCTTTCTGCTCTTTTGGCAATACCTAAGTATTCCCCGGCATACACCTGAACCCTGTAGAGTAGAGAAGCCGAACCATAGTATTTTTGAATAACCGTGGTATGGCCTGTCTCCGTAAAACGTTTCTGAAGTTTTATCGCATTTATCTTTTTGCTGAATGATCCAATCTGTACGTAGAACTCTCCTGCACTTAAATCATTGTACGCCAAAGCGCTCGGTTGACCGTTGATTCCATTGTTTCTTTTTGCAATAGCCACGATTTGAACGCGAGCAGTGCCGTGTCTGATAGCGTCAATCTTTTGAGCAGCTTTGTAGCTTAGGTCAATAATCCTTCCTCTAATAAAAGGTCCTCTGTCGTTGACTCGAACGATAGTTTCTTTACCATTAGCAATGTTTTTTACAAGCAGCATGGTGTTCATTGGCAGGGTCTTATGTGCGGCGGTCATTGCATGCATGTCATAGATCTCACCGTTTGAGGTCCGTTTGCCATGGAAATCGGAGCCGTACCACGAAGCGATACCCTGCTCGTTGTAACCCTGGGCAGAAGGAATAGGGTAATAACGCGTGTTGTTGATCACATAAGGGTTCTGGGTGGCTAGCTGTTTACCAGCTGTTGCATCAGCTATGAAGGCGGCGCTAAGCAGGAAGGAGATGACAACAGTTATGGCCAACAAGTGGCCTATTGGTAGATGTCGGAGTCTTTTGCTAGAGTTTTTTCGGAAATAATACATTTTAACTTTTATTGCTCAGGTGTTACGGGTTGGCTGGATAGTTTGTTTTTTGCCTGCTGCTCCAATTTGAGAAACTGTTGCAAGCGTGATTGATAGAAAACGCCTGCATTGCCAGTCGTGTGAGGTATGTAGGGACGTAGTCCTTCTTTTTTTGTTTGGGATTGTACAGCATCGATTTGCACAGTTTCATTGGCATCAATCCAGGAAAGCGTATAGTCGAGGGTAGGGCGAACCACCGCGATTTTCCCCTGCGCATCTCTGCCTAAGCTCACATTTTCCCACCTTCTTGTTATGTATCCCTTGAGCCAGATACCAGCGGATCTTTTACCGGTCAAGGAATCCGTCATCTCAATAGGTAGCTCGTCCTTTTCATAATCAAAATTATTTGTCAAAAGTTTCTCAATCTCGTAATTCCCCTGAACGGGTAAAGCTGAAAAACTATCTAATTCGTCTGTATCAATGCGAAGAAAGTGTTTGCCTTTGTCTTCAAAACTCCATTGAGCGTGGCAAGCCTGGCAGGAAACCGTCTCGTTATAGTCGGTATGAGCAGGGTGTAAAAGCGTAGGAATAGGGTGCTTTTTGCCAGAATGAGTTGTTAATATATAGCTGTTGCCCTCCTGAGAGACCCTCGGAGGGAGTTGGACCTTGAGCGCTCTGACGTCGTGACAGCCAGTACATGATGTTTTCTGACCTTGGCGCATCAGTTCATTGCCTGAGTGGCAATCGATGCAGGAAAGGCCTTTTTTCTGATGAATATCAGGGTTTAACTGGTGATATTCAACTCCGAAAGGTCTGAAATGATCGTTGTTTGTTGTGTAGGGTGTCCGGTACTCAACATTAAAATCATGTTCAAAGCGACCGTAGTAGTCAAAACCGACATAGTTCCCGTAGTGGCAGGATAGGCATTGGGCGTCTGTTGGGGCGTGAAACACATGGTCTGCAAGTTTTGAGTTAACAATAGTTACATGGCATGCTGCGCATCCCTGTCCGTGGGAAGTTGAAGGGTAAGCCTGTCCTGAATCATAGAGATGGCATTTGAAACAGCGTCGTCTCAGAAGGTCATCTCCCAGTTCAAGAGGAGTGGATGGGGTCACAACCGTAGGAGTGTCTGTAAAGGAATCGATATCAGCAGTCGCACCAAATGCCTTGCGAAACAGGTTAGTACTATTTTTGAGGGTGAAGTGCATTGATTGCGGGGCCTCTGCGCTAATCTCCTGGTGGCACGGCATGCATGTTCTTGCTATTTCCTTTGGGTGTGCGGGATGATCGATAAGATCAATGTGTGCATTTTCTTTTGTTTTGGCAGTATCGTTGCCCTGATGGCAAGAGGTACACTTGAAGGAATGATTTTCATCTATTTTCATAGTATGGCATGATATGCACCTTCCAAATGGAGAACTCTTCGTCTCGTTTGAGTTACAACCAAAGAGACAAAGAAGCATATATAGTATTGAAATAGTGCGAATCATTGTAGTGATGAAATGTACCTCAAGTTGAAAAATAATTTGCTTAAAGAATAGTATAGTATTTGAATCAGGCAGTAGGAAGAAAATTTGTGATATTTGTGGGTTTCATATATTGTATTATTGTTGAACTTTCAATGATTACCTGATATATAACCCTACTGAAATTTTGTATTACAGAACTCAGTCGAACAAAAAAAACATCGCCAGCATAGCTCAGTTGGTAGAGCGACGCTCTCGTAAAGCGTAGGCCTGCAGTTCGATCCTGCATGCTGGCTCCAATAAAATAAGCCACTTAGAGACTTTTTCCTAAGTGGCTTTTTTGTGTCTAGTGCGGTTGTAGTGCGGTAAAATTATCTAGAGTGGTTCATTACTCACTTCTTGCATGGTGACTGTTTGAGTGAGGAGCTCTCAGTCTTAATCACAAGCTCCTTCCTATTCCGGACATAGTTACTCGTTTTTTTGCTCACAAGGGTACGCCATGATCATGGCGTAAATAATAGCTGTAACGCCGTCCTCCGTATACACCGGAAGAGCTTTATCTTTCATCAAGTGCAAACGGGAGGCTATCCCCATGGCGAAGCCGTCGGGGGTTGTATTGCGCGAGACACAAAACAATGGAGCTCCAGCATCATCCTGGTTGAATACGGAACCAATCTTAACCCCGAGAGTGACCCCTGTAAGAAAAAACCCTTGGAGCCTGTCTTGTTCGGTGACCTGGTCAGACTGCGTTGTTCTCATCCTCATGTATGCAGATGTAACATTCTCTAACGATTGAGTGGTAAACGATTCCTCGCCTTGTGATGGTGTCGCTAATAAGAGCAGAATAAAGAAAACTAAAAAAGATTTCGCAGAAGTTTCTCCATAGAAAAAAAATTAATAGTTGAAAGTATAATTAGTTGCGACTAAGTTTTGGGGCGCAAAAAAAGGCACTTTGATGAGTGCCCATTCTGCGTTTTACAGTCAGCCGACTTCAGAACTTTGTATTGTTGTATCCTGTATATTGTCCCGGCTCCTTTTTTTTAAGAAATCGGCGAAATCGGAAAATTTGTATTTCAACTCCGTTTTAACCCAAGACCACATCTCTTCTGGTTCGTCCTGGGTGTTAATCCATGCTGAGATATCCTGCATATGACGATTGGTGTCAATGCTGGTTACGCAGGCTTTTGGTTTTTCGACTCTTGAGTGCGTATCACTACTGCACATGTCGAAGGTTTCGCATGGTTTCCATTCTTTGGGGGCTTTGCCTTCTAGTATGTGTTGGCCGAGGTCGAGCAGCTGATCGTCTGTATACCCAAAAGTGACGGCAATACCCTTGCGAATGTCCGGGGTCCAATTTCTGCCAGAAGCCACGCCTCCAATATGTGCACCACTGCACCCTATTTTTTCCCCAACAAATGCTCTTGTGAGTTTTTTTCCGGACGTAAGCTCAATTCTCCCTTCGCTGAACAGGTGTGTTAATGCGAGTTTTGTCAGTTTTTTCTCAATATCTTTCTTACTCATAATTCCTCCAATCATCGTTAATTAAACACGTAACATAATTGAGGAGCCATGTGAACATTCTATAACTTAACCTGTGGTTCTAATGATGGGGACCCTTGCTACCCTCTATCTAATATGGTTGCTAACCTTTCTGTTAGAACTTTTTCCTCCTGGCTGCCCACTGTCGATGATCTCAGCAGTGGAATCTTACACTTGCTCAACACACTATTCTTTTTCTCATCACGTACTAATTGTTCTGGATTTGCTTCATGGAAAGAGTATCCATCTACCTCAATAACAAGAACAGGTTCTTTGGTTACTCTACTGAAAATCATAAAATCCGTACTGGTTTGTACGTTCTTAACAAAGACTAATTCCTCTTGGGTAAGCAAGGTTAAATCTTTTACTAATCTGTTCAAAGGGATCTGTGACGCTATGCCCAAGTCACAAAATTGTGGTAGCTTTAACACCTTTTCTATAACGGTCCGATAGAGTGTTTCTGAATCCTCACTCTCTTTATTATTACATTGGCGGATGTATTTTCTGCGATCATATGCATTGATTCCATAGAGCAAATCAAAGACTGAATAGACAGAACTCTCTACTATTTCGCAGTTGTTATATTGTGCATATTTAACTATGTCACCGATCTTTGAATTGAGCATTGCTTGATTACCGGACACGACTAATATCAACTTCTTGACAGCTCTTGAGACAGCAACATTGATCAAATTTGCGTTATCCACGAATGCATTTTTTTGATTAGCTACTGTGGATAGTATGATAATATCCCTCTCTCTCCCTTGAAATTTGTGAACTGTGTCTACTTGGTATCCGTTGATACGTTGGGCTAGTTTGTCGGTTTGCTTTCTATAGGGACTTACGACTCCGACTGTCATATCTGTACCTGTTGGTACATGTTTAGGTATCACTTCGTTTATTATTATGTCGATTTCACGTTGGTTAAATGTACCTCTTTGGTGATTGCCAACCGGTGTCTTATACACGACTAAGGCATTATCTGTTTCATCACCCTCAGTCATAATAACCAGTTCATTATTGTAGAACTTGTGATTGCAATATCCGATGATAAGTGGGTGACAACGGTAGTGCTCTTTCAATAATGTTTTAGGACAATGAGGGTACTTTGTTACCAGTGAAGACAACAAACTCTGCTTGGTATAATCATTGTAGGCAGGTAAGTTGTGTCGCATAAAAATGAAGTCACTAGCAGTCTTCATTTCCTTACTGACGATGTTTGGAAGCTGTTTAAGATCACCTACAACGATAGCTTGCTTTGCACTAGATAGAGCTAGGCAGCCAGACAACATATCTACCTGGCTGGCTTCGTCTATAATGACATAATCAAACAATTTACCCGGTGGCATACAACTTCTAATAGCATGTGTTGTGCTTAAAATGATAGGATATTCATTTTGAAAATTCTTGAATGTGTTCTTCCAAAGTGTATCCATTGTGAACGTTCTGCGTGACTTTGTTGCCTTGGAAATACCGTATTTATCAACCAGAAATCCTTTAAAAAGCTTCATAGAAGTTGCTGTGAAATCATCCAAATCTGCTGTGAAATTCACATTAAAAAGAAGCTTTGATATTATGGCTATTCTAGCCTCTAGCTCTTCAATTTTTTTCTTGTAGAAAAGATGTTCTATGATCAACACTATACTTTCGTTGGAATTGTTGAAAAATGTGTAGAATAATTTGAACTCAATTAGGTACCTGAGTTTAAGAGAGAATGTGGTTTTCCCGTCACCGTCCAAGACCACACGTCGAAAATTTTTAAGGAATTTCTTTAAACTGTCGGATGCAGGCAGGCCCGTTAAAACAATATTAAATCCTTTAATATAAGGTCTACACAAGAATGTAGGGTAGGTGATATCCTCTGGTCTAAATTGGTTTTGAGCAAATTCTTTAAAGTGCGTTCTCTGGATTTTTGCCTCTGCAAGTTCTTGCTTCAACTTTGCACGTTCGTTCTGCATCTCAAGGTATTGCTCTAATCGATCACCTAATAAATGAGCCCAATTCTTCATGCGCTTATGCTCTTTTGGAGCCAGGGCAGAGATCTTGAAATCAGGATAATATAGAGGTTGGCTTGCAAAAAATGCTTCTCTCTTTCCTTTATTTCCAAGTGAGGCCACCAGGAATCCCAAACCATATGTAGTTAATTTTTCAGCCACATTCTCGGTGGCAGCATTGTTATTTGAAACAACCGCTACTGTTTTTCCTTCCATTATTGCGTTGGCGATAATGTTAAGAATAGTTTGTGTTTTACCAGTACCAGGAGGGCCCTGAATGACACTTAATTTTTCAGACATGGCCTTTGCAACAGCCTTGGTTTGACTCGCATTGCAACCAAATGGAAAGAGGGGCTTTTGGTCCGGAACAGATGATGCAGGCAAGTCTAGTTCATTCAAATACGTCTGAAGAACAGAATCTTTTATGACAGGCATAATCTTCTTGAATTGCGATTCAAGAAAGGAATAACTATCTCCTTCCTTTTTGGCACAAGCGGATAATTCAAAATAATACCGAAACGGATTCTTGGATTTACGCTGATTCGGTTTGGATCCTTGTAAGCTATCCCTAATCGTTTTTTGACTCATATATTCACCCAACCATATTTTAAAATGCTACGCTTAAAAGCTACCTATCTAATTATCGTTATATAGGGCTGTTAAGCGACTGCCATACAGAATGGCAATAGCATTCTGAACGTACTCACCGTACACTTCAATGACCATTTTTGCAGTACTGTGTCCCATTGCTTTTGCGATCCAGAGCGGGGGCTCACCCGCTGAAAATGCTGTAGTTGCAAAGCTTTGCCTAGTCTGGATTTTGGGGCGATATGGTAAGGCTGCCTCTTCAAGTACTGGTGTCCAAATGCGATATCTTAAATTGTCAGTATGAACCTGTTTACCAAGAGGACTGCAAAATAAATCTTTACAGTCGAGTGGCCTACTGATTTTCACTTGTGCTTGAATTGCTCAAGGGCATCAGGTAAAAGATGCTCCATTTTGGTTGATAGCACGGCACTCTCAGTTTCTATATGAAAATAATATCAACCACACGATGCTACGGAAATGGAGCAGATAACGCCCCCATAAAGGGCTAGAAATTGTTTGCTAAAATGTGAGGAACGAAACAACAAACTGTTTTTAGTCCCTCTTGATTGGCTTGTTCTGTGACGTTTACGATTTAGCTATTATGTGAATAAAATTTCTAGCTAACTCTGACAATGTATCTTCAGTGATAATCTCAACGTTATTTTTATCAGCCACATTTCCATGGTTAATTAACACCGTTCTGGGATAACCGTGTCCACCAAATTGAGTGGTAATTTGTTCATGTTCGGCACTGATAAAATCTCCTCTTAGCAATTGGACATTAATTTGAAGTACATCTATTCCATGAGATTTCATTTTCTGTGCAAAGCTACCGATATGTAGCTTTTGCCTTTCTGTGCAATCTGGGCACCATGTTGTTACTACATTCACAACAAAAGTGTCACCCGTAGCCATGCGACGATTAACTTCAACTGGCTCTACGTTTTGAAGAAGGCTAGCGGACTGAGTTTTGTCATTAGGGCTAGGTTCTATTCCCATATTTATTTCGTCCTCTCAATTGTTCAGGCACATAATAAGTAATTATGTAGAAACTGCATAACACGCTTTGTGTACGGTTATGCAGGGATGGGTTGTGTTGGGCAACTTGCAACATACCACGGCAGAAGCAACCCTGCTGATTTGAATCAAAACTTATGATAAAGCCCAAAAGTTGCCAAAGTGACCAGTAAACGGTGGTAAATGACGGTAACTCTAAGTAAGGTTCTATCGCTAGAAATAGCATGGTTTGTTTCTGTGTTTAGTTGATATTCTGTGGAAATGTTTACTTTCTGTTGCTTTGGATTACCGTCTTTTACTTATGCAGAAATCGGATTCAACCGACTCGTAAAGCGTAGGCTAGCAGTTCGATCCTGCATGCTGGCCCCAATAAAAGAAAGGCACCTAGCACTCTCAGTGTTAGGTGCCTTTTTTGTTTCAGTGTTGCTGAGGGGCCGCTGGGGGCGTGTTGCACTTATGCCTTGAGGCCAGCCCTGCGTCTCGCCTATTAATCATCTACCGGAATTTAGTCCCAGAATCTGTAAATTTGTAATATCATTTTATAAGATAGTCTTTATGCTTGATAAAGACTTGGCACCCTTTTTTTGCCTTCAAAAAAGTGACTATAGGTCTGTTTTACAGATTAAATAAGAATGTTTCAGATAGTTGACCCAGTCAGACCCCATTTCGAAAAAATGGTTATGTCCATTTTTCCTAAAAATGCAAAAAAAAAAGGCTTCCAAAATTGGAAGCCTTTCATGGTAGACGCAGGTAGCATTACCTGGTCTGCTTCTCATTTACGACGCGAACCACAGAAGTAAGCGGCGTGTAAGAAATGTTAATGCGCTTCATTAGAAGATTTTATTTGTTGTAGAACAAAATCTGCAAACAACTGATGGGCTGCTGTCATAAGATGCCATTCATCCCACCAAAGATATTTTTCTGGGGTAGGAAATTCTTTTGTTCCCAGCCATTTTTCTGTTTTGTTTGAAAAAACATATCCCTTTTCATCATTTGCAATCTTATTAAAAAGATCATCTGAGTTGATGTAGTAAACTGTTACTTCGGGATGCTCTTTCATAAAGCTATCTTCATTACTTACCACGAGCTTTTTTAAAGTATCATTCAGGCTCTTTTTGAATTTTGTCAGTGGTTCTCTATAGCTGGCATAAGCACCTTTAAGATATCCAGGAGAGATGACAGCAGTATATTGATTGGCAACCACAATATATCTGGCACCTAATTTGGAAAGTTTTTCCATTGCCGTTACTATATTTTTTGCACTCACAGCTACGTCTTTTTTGTTACCCCAAAAGTCGTTTCCACCACAGTAGATTGTATGCAGTACTTTAGAAATATCTTCCTGGCCAATTTCTTTTTCATACTGGTCTATCTGCCATAATAAACCACTCCACTCTATTTTTTCCCAGTTCTTTTGGTTTGTCATGGCGCCGCCCCAGGCTTCGCTTTTCACTGGAACAGGACCGTCAGGCAGAGAATTAGCCAAATGTTCAACCCATACGTAGCCATTTGTATAGGGTTGAAAGCCTGCGCCGTCTTGAAAGCCATTGTCACTGACACTATCACCAAATCCTACTACTTTGTTGAAATGTTCTAAACAAAACCCTTGTGTTGAAAATAATAAAATAATAGCAACTGAAAGAAATACAATTTGTTTACGCATACAATCTCCAAAAATGATAATATTTATTCGAAATAAAGCCATTTATTTATATAGTTTTATTCAAGTTAGCATGTGATATTCCATGAATATGATAACCGATCAAGAAGAGGAGGGCAAATCAAATAATAGCCATTCGATGCTAGCTGGATGCAACGACTAGCACCCCTTAGCACTCTGTATTTGACAGGTTCTGTCGCATCTTGGCATAGCTCTGCGAAAATTTCATATCTTGGTTTCATGGTTTCAAACAGGATAATTAAAATGAGTTTTTGGGGCCCATAATTGAACTTGTGCCACTACCTACGAATGCACAGTTTTTAGCTGCTATGCAGGATTCAAAGATACGCTGATTTGGACGAAATTTCCCGGGACGTACTGAAGAGCAAAAAAGATGTCCTTGCAACCAGACTTCATGGTTACAGGCAGGAGATTCTAAGAATAGGTTCTAGCAATTGTTGCGACTAGACTAAATCTCAAGTGTAAGTGGAATAATTAGCAGCACCATCTGAAGATGAAAGGGGCTTGCTAGTTGCATAATCTGCGCTAGAGACCATGCTGATAGCATCTGGTACTACTGAAGCGACCTCTTCCATGTAGCCATCCGGATGGCTAATAGTCAGGCGACGGTTGCGACCCATGGATGCCTCAGGAGCAGGGTAGCTTGCTGTAGCTCCGGAACCAGTTGGTTCAATATAAAATGCGGTTCGACCCGCCGGGTTAATGATGGCGCTGAGGTATAGCCGTCCATATCGGTTATGGATATCAGATTGCGGTTTTCATCATAACTATAGAAGGTAGACCGGCTGAATGGATCTTCGATCGGTTCTATCAGCCCAATTTCATAGTAATTGAGGGTATGGGGCCTCCCCCAGAGTATCGGTTAACATGGTCGGACGACTGCCATCATAGCTTATCTCCACACTATGACCGTAGGCATCGCTGATTGAACTCAGATAGGTTGTATTTAAGGGGTCTACATAATCGCCAAAGACAAATAGCTTACTGGAACCGTAGCGATACTCAAAATGGTTATCGCTTATTGTAGTGAGTGAGACGGTGACCCCTTTGTAGGGAAGTAGATAGCCGCCGTTGCCGTCTGGTTTAAATTCTATTCTGCCCCCTTTTTTGCTTTCTCTTTTTTCCCGTCTTTCCTAATGACTCCTGCAAATTTTGCTTTGTTATTGGTGTTATACCTCTAAGCCATGAGACACTGGCATCTTGTTCTAAATTTACCAAATCCTTAGAAGCTCCTTCTGGGTCACCGATCTTAACATAGGCGTAAGCACGCTCTATATAGCATACCTCCAGGAAATAAGTGTCCGATTTGGCTAATGATAAATCAATTGCTTTTGTTAGATAATCTATAGCTTCATTAATTTTGCCTAACTCTAAGCAATATTCCCCAGCGAGGTACCAATCTGCTTCATTGCTAAAATCACCTAAAGAACTTTCAAGTGTTTTCATTGCTTGAGCATGATCACCAATTGCAGACTCAGCTATTGACTTAAATCTATAAACATCAGAAGGAATAGTTTCACAAGTATCTAGAATATTGATAGCTACTTCTAGTGCTTCAGTAAAAGCCCCCCGAATAACAAGGTCACAAATTGCTCTGGCCTCATCAGATATTTCAAGTGTATTATCATTTTTCATATTACTTGCCTCCACAGTGAGTAGATAAGCATCCTCTCATGCATGTTGCAGAATTCCCCCCCACAAACCCATACAAATTAAACCCGCCTTTTTCACCAAGCGGATCCCGATTCATCCATCGTACTATTTTGGAATTATAAAACCTATACCCATAATAGTTCAAGCCGGTATCAGAGTCATACCTTTTAGTAGAAAACTGAAAAGGCTACTCAAGAGTACCTGAGATATTCATCACCTTGCCAAAAGCGTTGTATGCATAAGATGCTACCATGTTTTCGCTGCCGTCGAGAATACCGGTAACATTACCCTTGCCGTCATAGAGGTA
>NVXR01000014.1 GCA_002733995.1 Desulfotalea sp.
CGAGGTCGGTGATGTCCGAGCCGGAGACGCCTTCCGCTTCGATGGCGGTGAGGCGGTCCCCGAGGTCTGTGATGTCCGAGCCAGAGACGCCCTCCTCTTCAATGGCGCCAATGCGGCCTTCGGCGTCTGCGAGGCCGTCTTGGTTGCCGAGCACGCTGTCCAGCAGCTCTTGGAGGTCCGCGAAGTCGTCTTGCAACATGGCCTGGGTGAGCACACCGTCCAGCGATGCTCCGACCACGTAGTCCCCTTCGACGGTGATAATGCGAGAGTCGATTGCGGCGATCAGCACTTCTGCAGCGTCGATGCGGGTGTTGATGTCCACATCTTCGCTCTCCAGGGCGTCCAAGCGGTCTACGAAGGCGCCGAGGTCCCCGCTATTTGTGCCGAGCAGGCCCTCTACAGCGGCGATGCGGGTCTCAAGTGCGGCGAGAGCGGTGGTGAGCGCCGTCTGCTGGGTGCTGATGGTGACCAGGCTCTCTGTGTTGGCGTCGACGCCCGTGGAGAGTCGCTCGATGTCCGGTGCGACGGGACTGGCGGTGAGCGTGTCCAGCTCAGCGCGCATCTCGGCCAGCTCGATCTCCAGCGTGCTGATGCGCTGGGTAGAGTCGTCGTCTCGGCAGGCGGAGAGGGCGAGAATCGTGAGGAGCGAGAGTGTGCGCATGGGGCCGTCCAATCAAATGAAGACCCTATATACATGGGATTCTGGCTACTTTGAAGGGGAATCGAGATTCCACCGATACAGCGTTGCGGCCTGGGTAAATCCGGCCCCGGCGCCGTAGAGCAAGATCAAGTCCCCCTTCTTCAGTCGCCCTGTTTCCCAGGCGATGCACAGATTGAGCGGCAAGCTGGCCACAACGCAGTGACCGTACTTTCGGTAGGTGAATCGTCATTCAGTGAATGGTGATTCATATCTACCGCACCCGCGCCACACGGCAACTGTCAGACGTCCTTCTTCGACCCATCGGTGAGTAATCCACGCGCGAGAAAGGCGAACAACGCGTCTACTAGTGCGTGAGCGTCGAGTGCTTCATTGTGTAGTGAGGCCTGAAAGGCGGGTTCTTTTAGCATCCCCAGCAGGCAGCGGGACCACAACACGGGATCTCCCTCGTGAACCACGCCAAAGCGCTGACCGAGTCGAAGTGCGTGCTCAATTCTTTTGAGGGCGGTGGCGTAAAATCCGCGCAGCGCCTCGTCCCCCTCGGCGTCAATGCCGATCGCCTCACCGAACAACAAGCGTGGGAGATCGTCCTGTGCGGACAGGGCGAGAATGAGGCGCTCTAGGTTTTCGCGCACTTGGCTGGTGATGTCCCGGGTGGGGTTCATCCCATGAACGGCGCCCTCAACCTCTTTCATGATCTCGTCTAAGACGGCCTTGAAGACTGCGCGCTTGCTCGGAAAGTAGTTGTAGAACGTGCCTCTTGCGACGCCAGCAGCGGCCACAATATGAGCGACGCTGGTGCTCTGATAGCCGCGCTGGCCAAAGACCGAACGGCTGGCGAGTAAGATCTGAGTGCGGCGCTCATCGGGCGCCATGGCGGGTCCGCGGGGCATGCGCAGGATAGGAAATTTTCAAGAAATCATTCCACCATCGCAGCTGGGAGAAAATGACCTTTGGTATGGCTTCACTTTTGAGCAACCAAGGCAGCATTAAAACAACAAAGAAGAACATGCCACTATTGAGTAGTCCACAGAACAAGGGCCGTATCATGGTGACTTACACACAAACTTTACGATCTTAAATATATTATGATATTTTTACCACCACTCTGGAGGCTATATGACCACAGTATGCTAGCACAGCACGACTCCCTACCCACCCAACATTCGCCATAGTGCTAAACACAACACATTCACCCCGAACAACGAGGACTGATGGATACTTTTTTACTTTCACTTATAGTTTTATTAGCCGGTGGCCTTTTCGCTTTATTGGCCTTCCGACAGTTCAACCTGATGAAAGCTGGTTATATCGCTCTCTCAATAGCAGGAAGCATCATTGGCCTATCCGCCATTAGGGCTCCTCTGCAACAGGGCATCACCTCCACATTTTCAACAACCTGGCTCCACATTTTCTCACTTTCTTTCAGCCTGGATTCACTTTCAGCTTTTTTCCTCATCCCTATATTTACGATCTGCCCCCTCGCGACACTCTACAGTTTTCATTATATGGATAATACCAACAAGAAAAGCAGGGTTGCGGCGAACTTTTTTTTCCTCACCCTACTCACAATCTCAATGGCACTAGTTGCCACCGCAGATAACATCATCAGCTTTATTCTTGTCTGGGAAGTCATGTCTCTGTCATCTTTTTTTCTGGTGATGCACGAGTATCATAAAAAAGACACA
Source organism: Desulfotalea sp. (assembly GCA_002733995.1). GTDB lineage: Bacteria > Desulfobacterota > Desulfobulbia > Desulfobulbales > Desulfocapsaceae > Desulforhopalus_A. Next base: position 2,347 of record NVXR01000014.1, read on the forward strand.
AGAAAGGCCGGATATATTTATTTTATATTCACCCACGTCGGGGCCATGTTCATCTTCGCAGCCTTTTCACTGGCATACAGTTATACAGAGTCTTTTGATTTTGTGTCCTTTGCCACTATGCCCGACAACATCAAGATAATTGTCTTTTTCCTTGCCCTGGTAGGCTTCGGTTCAAAGGCCGGCATCTTCCCCCTGCATATCTGGCTCCCCCACGCCCACCCGGCGGCACCAAGCAATGTCTCTGCTGTAATGTCCGGCGTCATGATCAAAATGGGTATCTACGGTATCATTCGTCTCTACGCCAGGCTTGAGGCAACCGATCTGGTATACGGGGAAGTAATACTCACCCTGGGCATCGTATCTGGCATACTCGGAGTAGTATACGCCCTCGGCAAACACGATCTGAAGAAACTACTCGCCTACCACAGCGTTGAAAATATCGGCATCATTCTCATCGGTACTGGCATCGGTATGATAGGTATAGCTACGGATAATATGGTCATGGCCAGTTTTGGTTTTGCCGGTGGCCTGCTTCATGTCCTCAATCATTCTATTTTTAAATCCCTGCTGTTTCTTGGGGCAGGAGCAGTACTGCAAAAAACAAAAATCAGGCATATTGACAAGCTAGGTGGACTTATAAAAAGTATGCCTACTACAGGTAAGACCTTTTTAATTGGTTCAGTTTCCATCTCTGGCCTGCCCCCATTCAATGGATTCGTCAGTGAATTTTTAATATATTACGGAGCTTTTCATGGGCTGTCTCTTGGCGGATCATCCTTTATTTTTACCATATTCGCAATCCTGTCTCTAGCCATAATAGGCGGACTCGCAGCTGCCTGTTTTTCAAAAGTTATCGGTGTTGTTTTTTTGGGAGAGCCACGAACCAAGAAGGCAATGAATGCGCCTGACCCAGAATTCACCATGACCCTGCCTATGATCATACTGGCAACGGCCTGCATAGTAATCGGGATCTTTCCACAATTCTTTATCATGACAGCCTTCCAAGGTCTACAAAGCATATCTACCCTACACGCCGTAACCACAAACGAAATAATAACAGTTGCCGACAATTTAGCCTTTGCCGCCCGTCTGTTACTTGTTGCCTTTTTCCTAAGTTTATTGCTACGCAAGATATTCTACCTGAAAAAGACCGTTACTTCGGGACCGACCTGGGGCTGTGGTTTTACACAACCAAGCGTGAAAATGCAGTATACCGGCACATCATATGCGATGAGTATTATCGACTTCTTTCGCCCTTTCGTGGACATAAGAACCACCTACTCCGGTATCAACAGAATATTTCCCGGTCGAACCACATATAAGACCCAAGTGGACGATATTGCGGAAAAGGCACTGATGGAGCGTATCGTCAGCCCAATTCTCTATCTGCTTGCGAAATTACGTTGGATACAGCACGGTCATATCCAGCTTTATATTGGTTATATTATCGCCACTATCATCGTTTTACTGCTCTTTATATGAGGCTTGAAATGGAATCATTCATAACATTTGCCATCGCGGCGCTAACGGCACCGCTTTTCCCTGGCATCATCTTAAAAGTGAAAGCCTTTTTAGCAGGAAAAAAAGGCCCACCGCTGTTTATTAAATATTTTACGGTATTAAAGCTGTTACGCAAGGGGTCAGTGTACAGTACCAGCACCAGTTTCATCTTTAAACTCGGTCCCGTAGTCTCATTTGCCACCGCGCTGATTTGCCTGCTGTTTTTCCCCTTTGCAGACAGAGCACCGATTTTTTCTTTCCATGGTGATATCATCGTCATCTTCTACATTATGGGCATTGGAAGATTTTTCACCGTTATTGCGGCCCTGGACACCGGTTCCCCTTTTGAAGGAATGGGTGCAGCCAGGGAGGTCTTTTTCTCAACTCTTGCTGAAGTGACTATTTTTACCACCTTGATACTCTTCTATCGTCTGACCGGCTCACTCAGTTTCAGCGAATACTTTATCGGCGACAACCAAATTTGCCTGCTCAATGCATCAGGGGCGCTGTTATTATTTGTCATAGTCGCCCTCTTTATGGTTCTACTCACTGAAAATTCCCGCGTGCCTGTGGATGACCCCGCCACCCACCTTGAATTGACCATGATCCATGAAGTGATGATCCTCGACCACAGTGGCCCGGACCTGGCCCTTATTGAACTGGCATCATTTTATAAACTGTTCTTCTATTCCGCCTTTATAACACAAATCATTTACCCGTTTACCCATACCAGTAGTGCCATTAACGGTCTTATTTTTTATGGCATTCTCTTCGGCATCTATGTGAGCATAGGCATCACAGAATCCATAATGGCGCGATGCAAAATGAACTTGATTCCCCAATTCATTCTCACCTCATTCGCACTGGTCTTTTTTGCTGCCATCTTAACCATGGGAGTTCTACAATGATAAATATTACAGAATCAATTCTAGTCATTACACTCCTGTCGGTTTTGCTCTCTCTTGGATCAACCAGACTTATGGCCCTGGTCCAAATCATGGCCTTACAGGGGATCATGGTTTCCCTTACCCCACTCTTTCTCCGATCACATGGATCCCTCGGCAGCGGTGCCATTATCTTTTTCCAGATAATGATCCTGATCAAAGGCCTACTCATTCCTGGCCTGCTCTATATGGCGGTTAAACGTGTTGCCATAAAACGGGAAATTGAACCATTTATCGGGTACCACGCCTCTATCCTGGCTGGACTTGCAATATTGATTTTCTCGATCTTCATCACCAATAATCTCCGTCTTTCACTACCCGAAGGACACGATATGGTGTTGATAACCGCCATTACCACCATGGCCGCTGGTTTTTTCCTGATGATGGCCAGAAGTAAGGCGATAACCCAGATCATTGGTTATTTAATGTTGGAAAATGGCATCTACCTTATTGGCACAGCTCTGACTAAACACAGCCACACCCTCTACGTTGTTGAATTCGGAGTCCTGCTCGATCTTCTGGTGGGAGTCATGATCATGGGCATCATCCTCCACAATATTCACAACGCTTTTGATGATGTCGACACAACCTCACCCAGACGCTTAAAGGATTGATACTATGATTGAGTTTATATTTATACTGCCCATCGCGACAGGCCTCATGACCCTTGCGCTACCAGCTACACTCGGTAGAATAGTGCTCTTGGTTACCGCGCTGTTACATCTTCAACTGACAATAATGAGCTGGATGGGTCGACTCGTCCCCACCTTTAGTGACTATTTCAGTGCCTCCCCTGAAGGTCTGTTGATCCTCATGGTCACTTCTTTTATCTTTGTCTGTATCTCTCTCTATTCCTTCTCCTATATGCAAGAGACAGACATTGAAAACAAACCGCTTTTCATCTGCTGCATGCTTCTCTTTCTTGGAACCATGTCTATGGTCACACTCTCCGACCATCCAATTGTACTGTGGATAGCCATTGAGGCAACAACCTTAGTCAGCGCCCCACTCATTTTTATCCATCGCTCCAAGGCGGCCCTTGAGGCAACCTGGAAATATGTTCTCATCTGCTCGGTGGGTATTGCTCTAGCACTACTCGGTTACTTTTTTATCACCCTGGCCATGGACCTTGGCAATATAGATGCTCCCATGACCTTTACCTCCCTAAACACCGTAGCAACGCAGTTAGATCCACTCTGGTTGAAAGTTGGCTTCATCTTTGTAATTATTGGTTTTGGTACTAAAATGGGCCTTGCTCCAATGCACACCTGGTTACCAGACGCTCATAGTCAGGCACCTAGCCCCGCATCGGCACTCCTCTCTGGTGCCCTGCTTAACTGTGCCTTCCTCGGTATCTACAAGACCCATGTCCTAATGTGTATCGCTGGACTCGGCGAATTTTCCGGCAATCTGTTGATCGGTTTTGGTCTTATCTCGATGATGGTGGGGGCCATCTTTATCATTGGTCAGGCGGATTACAAAAGAATGCTCGCCTATTCGAGTATTAAAAATATGGGTATCATAGCCTTTGGCGTTGGGATTGGTGGCTTTGCGCTGTACGGTGCATTCCTGCATATCATCCATCATTCCCTGTTAAAATCGTCGTTGTTTCTCTCTGCGGGTAATATTCTGCTGGGCTTTGGCACGAAACAGGTACAGCGGATCGGTGGAATTATTCGTCATTTACCAAGAACATACATCGCCTTTTTCGCCGGCTTTATAGGTATTTCCGGCATGCCTCCCTTTGGTATGTTTATCAGTGAAATGATCATCATGGTTGGAGCCTTCCAAGAACACCGCTATATCAGTGTTGCCTTATTTTTACTCGCCCTGACCCTTGTGGGGGCCGGCGTCGGACGTATTTTTATGTCCATGTCCTATGGGGAAACCAGCAAAAAGCTCCTGGTAAAAGAAAAGACCATACGCCTGCTGCCATCATATGCATTACTACTGGCCTCCATCGCTCTCTGCATATGGATGCCGGACATTGTGCACACAACCATCCTTAATTCTATAAAAATAATTGGCGGCATAACCCATGTATAACCTCCTGAAAATAGAAAACGGCATAGCGATATCCAGGGAAGCCATACCCCAAGTTTCATATGAACAGTTTTTTACAACACTTTCCGAATTCGTAAATAATGACGGCTTTATTGTCCAGTTTTTCGCCTACAAGGATGGCATAAACCACAAACTCATTGCGGTGGTTCGCAACACAGATCTCTATCTAATCTCTACCCAAGTCGGAACATCTTTTCAGTCTCTTACAGGAAATTCCAGCGAAAAGTTCCATATGTTTGAAAGAGAGATAGCAGAACAGTTTGGCCTTAAGCCCGACGGTCACCCCTGGCTGAAAATGGTTAGATATCACGAGAATTATTCTGGCGTAAAAGACGTTTTTGGTAACGATTACAACAAGCCTATCCCAGGAAACTACCCCTATTTCAGCGTTGAGGGTGATGCCATCCACGAGGTTGCAGTGGGACCGGTTCACGCCGGTATCATCGAACCGGGCCACTTCAGATTTCAGTGCGCAGGGGAAGAAGTACTCCACCTAGAGATCCAGCTTGGCTACCAGCATCGAGGTATCGAAATGATGCTGCCCAAACTCCCACACAAACGATTCACCTCCATATGTGAAGCCATTGCCGGGGACACGACAATCGGTCACACTCTTTGTATGTGCCAGGCAGTTGAGGCCCTAGCGGGTCTAAGTGTGGCCCCTGGCCCACGCATAGTCCGCACCATAGCTCTGGAGCTTGAAAGAATCTGTAACCATATTGGAGACCTTGGCGCTCTGAGCGGAGACGTCGCCTTCAATCCACCCGCTGCCTACTTTGGCAGACTCCGGGGAGAATTTCTCAACCTCCTCCAAGTTCTTAGCGGCAACAGATTCGGCAAAGGCCTGGTTAGACCTGGTGGCATCACCTATGTTATGGGCAAGGAACAATGCACTCTTATCCGCGACAAGCTGGCGGAAACCACCCCGGAGTTAGAACATGTCTGCGCCCTGCTTTTTGATGCCCATACGGTTCAGGCCAGGTTCGAGCACACCGGTACAGTTGACCATCAAATGGCCACGGACCTTGGCCTCGTAGGCTTTGCAGGCAGAGCATGTAACATCCCCTACGATGCAAGAGTTACCTTCCCAACAGAATATTACGAGGGACTACCCGCCAATCGAAACCTTATCACTAACGGTGATGTAAACAGCCGCGCGATGGTCAGGCGGGAGGAAATAATGCATTCACTAGAACTTATCAATCTTCTACTCGACATGCATGAAAGTCAACGCTACACAGCAACACCTTTACACACGCAAGACCATAACCTTTCTCCTGATTCTTTTGTTGTAACCATCAATGAAGGCTGGCGAGGTGAGGTGTCCCACTGCATCCTCACCGATGGCGATGGCCATGTGCAGCGCTATAAGATCAAAGACCCTTCATTTCACAACTGGACAGGTCTAGCTATGTCGCTTCGCAACCAGGAAATCTCCGACTTCCCTCTGTGCAACAAGAGCTTTAATCTCTCTTATTGCGGATTTGATCTCTAAAAATGACCAACGAAGAGATGAGGCCAGCTGAAGGGGGCTGCTTAAAATCAACATGTACCCGCGCGATAGTAGTAGCCATAAACCTTATATCGAGGCCCCACTCTGCTTGTCTGTTTACAAAGAGCGTTTTTGGTGAACTCCAAAGGGATTGGGTCATAGGCCTTTCTCCGATAATCTATCAGCACAACAGGTCTCAGGCGGCTGAGACACCTACAGGGCGAAAGCATGCTAAGTATAATAAAAAATAGAATGGAACAAGGTTGTAAGACCTCAAAATATCCCAAAGAGCCCATTGAGCTCTACCATAGGTTTAGAGGCTTACCCAGCATAAACAAAGAATGCAAGGCGGAGATTATACAACAGTGTGTCGATATCTGTCCCCAAGACGCGATTGATCCGGAGGCAAAAACCATCGACCTCGGACGCTGCACCTTTTGCGGTCATTGTGAGATAATAAGCGATGGAGCCTTTGTCTGTTTCAGCCATAACTTTGATCTAGGTACCGCAAATCGTGAAGATCTTGTGACCAGTGGAAGCCTGCCTACACTTGCCAAACACTCAAAAAAACACTTTAAAAAACTTTTTGGTCGTTCCCTGCAATTGCGCCAGGTCTCGGCCGGTGGCTGTAATTCTTGCGAGACGGATACCAACGTACTCAACACCCCGTTTTTTGACCTGTCACGGTTTGGCATTGATTTTGTTGCCTCACCACGACATGCGGATGGAATCCTTGTCACCGGTCCTATTTCCCGTAATATGAAACAGGCCCTCATGGACACCTATAATGCTATACCATCACCAAAAGTAGTCATCGCCAGCGGCTGTTGCTCCATCTCAGGCGGGCCCTTCTTTGGTAGTGAACAAATCATAGGGGACTTAAGCAGCTTACTCCCCATTGATCTTTATATTCCAGGTTGTCCACCCCACCCCCTGACAACTCTCCATGCACTGCTCAAATTTTTTAAATAAATGTTGACAAAATCAATATCTTTTCTCAGACAAATGAGCATAATATGATTATAAAAATGTTATGTTCAAAACGTGTCAACGATCTGCATATTTTACTTTTTAAAAAAAACGGGGGGGGTACATTATGGCTATAATTTCAATTTCAAGAGGGTCGTACAGTCGGGGCAAAGAGGTTGCCGAGGCCCTTGCCGAAAGACTCGGCTACAGATGCGTTTCCAGGGATATACTACTGGAAGCCTGTGATGAATTCTCCATCCCTGAAATACGCTTGGTCAAAGCTCTCCACGACGCACCCTCTGTTCTCGACAGATTCAGTCAAGGTAGAGAGCGTTACATTAGCTATTTCCGCGCTGCCTTTCTCACCCATATGGAGAAAGACAACATTGTATACCATGGCCTATCAGGACATTTTTACCTCCAGGGAATTGCCCATGCTGTAAAGGTACGAATAATTGCCAACATGGACGATCGAATTCAAGAAGAGATGAAACGCGAAGATTCATCCGCGGAAGAAGCCAGATATTTACTCAAGAAAGATGACGATGAAAGGCGTAAGTGGGGCCTGAGTCTCTATGGAAAAGATACGTGGAATTGCAGCCTCTACGATCTTGTCCTCAGTATTGATATCATGACGGTGAATGATGTGGTCAATATCCTGGAAGGGGTCGTACAACAAGGTCTCTTTGCATCCACTCCGGAATCAACGGCGATCCTCAAAGATTTCGCTCTGCGAGCCAACATCCACGCACAAATTGTGAATAGTGCTCCCCGTGCCACCGTGGTAATCAAAGACGGAATCGTGACCCTTGGAAATCTTGATGGCGGACTAAAACACGATAATGCCGTTCGCCAAAAAATAGTAGAGAGACTGATCAACATTTACCATGTCAAAGATGTTGTCTTCGCTAAATCAGTAAAAGCAAAAAAAGACCACATCAACCCCTTTTACAACCTCGACTAAGCCGCCACAACTGTGGAAACAAAACGGCCTGGGAGATGGGTGCGAACGAAGCAGACGTTTTTTATGCTAACAACTGAGTCCATGTCGTTTATTTACATGCCCTCAGAAAAAATATCTGCACGTCACTAATAAACGCTGTTTTCGACTATGCGCCTTTCTGCTGGCCGGCAACAGCGTTTCGAAAGGAAAGGCAACTGTCCCGATGTGTTGCTTATTTAGCCAATTTTGATTTCTGCAGGCGTCTTTTTGTCTTTTTGGTCCGATTTACTCAAAGTTCCAATCCGGATATTGGTAGCGTTACCGACAGCCAGTAGTGTAATAAGGTTATGAAAAAGCGCACCTACGACGGGTACAATATAGCCAAAACTGGTACCCGCTAGAGTAAGTAGATTGAGACCAATGGCAATAGAATAACTGCGTTTTAATGTTTCATCCGTTGACCTGCCAAGCTCAACAAGGTCTGCAACCTTTTCCAAGCCACCACTTTGCAAGACAACATCACTGTATTCAACAGTAATATCAGAGCCGCCATCCGCAATAGATATACTAAGATCAGAGGCAGCAAAAGCCGGTGTATCGTTAACACCATCACCAACCATGGCGATAACCTTGCCACTGTTTTCTTCTCGGTATTTATTAATCCAATAGGCCTTATCCTCTGGACTTTGCTGCCAGAGAACACGGTCAAACCCGAGTTTATCCCCCAGCTCTTCGGTTCCACTTTGCACATCGCCGCTGAGCAGGATAAGGTCGTTAACACCTGATTTCCGCAGGCGGAAAATTGCTTCTTCAACATCAGCTCGTACATTTTGGTGGGCCATAAATCCGGCTAGCAGCTTACCCTCTTTCACAAGATAGAGCTGACCATTAGTACAGTCACTCCCAAGAGATGACTTGTCACGGGCAACACGTTCAAGCCCCAATTCTTCGAGAAAGTCCATGCTGCCAAATACGATTTCTTTGCCATTTATAGTTGCCCTGATCCCCCGCCCAACAAAGAACTTTGCATCACTGCAGGTCAACAACTCTGTCCCCAATTCTTTGGCCTTATCAAGTATGCATTGTCCGACCGGATGGGGCCAGATCTTCTGGGTACTCGCCGCAAGTTGGATCAGGGTTCTCTCCTGATACCTTCTGTCAAAGATGGACACCTCTACCTTTGACGACCTTGTATGGGTTAAGGTTCCTGTTTTATCAACGACCAACACATTTACCTTGCCAGCAGTCTCAATAAAACGGCCTCCTTTAACTAAAATGCCCTCTTCTGCCGCCCTAGCCATTGCACTACTAATAGCGACAGAGGTTGATAACCTCAGCGAACATGGGCAGGTAATGATGAGTACTGCCATAGCTTGAACAAGATTACCGGTGAAGAAGAAAACAGCACCTGCAAGGGAAAGTGCAACAGGAACCATTAACTGAGAGAATCGTCGACTCGTTAGTTGTAGATCACCTGGCTCATTTTCAGCATTCTCAATCAGGCGAACTATTGCCGCGAGCCGAGTCTCTTCGCCTGTTTTCTCGACCCTGACTCGAATCTCTCCGTCCTCAATAATTGTACCGGCAAGTACAAAGTCTCCCGCTGCCTTGTGGGCAGGAACAGATTCTCCGGTCAAGGTGGATTCGTTAATCAGCACCCCACCATCGATAATGACTCCATCAACAGGAATACTGCAACCAAACCTGAGAACAATAATATCGTCCACCCTTAGGTCGGCGACCGCCGTTTCAACCTCCGTCCCCTCAACCAGCAACCAAGCCGTGTTGGCTTTTGCAGAAAACATATCTCTTATGGTCTGCCTGGTACGGGTTTTAATTTTGCTTTCTAGCCAGCCGGATAAATTAAAAAGCCAAAAAACGGTGTAAGAAGAAAGTACACTACCCGTAACGAGAGAGAGATATAACAAGCCCGTTGAGATCATCCCCATATCGGGTTTTCCTGACTCCTTAAAGTTGTCAATGGCCTGTCTCTGAATAGGGAGAGAGAGTACAAATGTTGCCATAACGGGTAAGGACCACAGGGCTGCGATGGGAGTTACTAGTGTAAACAGTGAAACCCTTTTTAAATAAAGATAGGTAAGGTAGGCACCGCTAACAATGAGAGAAAAACCGGAGATATGATAAACAGTTTCCTGCTTAACATGCGTAGCTGTAGCGAGGGGGAACGTCTTCTTAGCACCTAGAGGTAACTCAAGGTGCCCGGCAAAGGCAGTAACAGCTTCAGAACGGACAAGAGAAACTATCTCATCAACAGGAATATAACGTTTGGGGTGACAGAGAATAATTGAGCCACTAGCAGGACGAACATCCGCGGAGACAACACCTTCAAGACCTGATAAATAACCCTCAAGTTTAGCACAAAACTGAGGGTTATTGCGCAACCCATGAAACTGTAATCGTGTTCTATATGGCCGTCTCTGCCGGATCTTGTACTTCAATTTCATGAGTTACACCACGGAATTACCGAAATAATATTATCCGATAAAAAACAGTCCAACTATATTTTTATGCTTCTGCTTCTGCTCCAGCCTCGGTTCCCGCTTCAGCTTTGGCTTCTGCTTTTGCATCTTCAAACTTCTCTTTCATTTCTTCAATGCCACTCTGGGCTGCTGCGGTCAATTGCGAAACACCCTTGACAACACCCTTCTGCACGGATTCATTGGTAAGTAAAAGAGCTACAGCGGCACCAAGTAGAGCACCCTTCCAGAACTGACTGTCCTGAATATTTAGTCCTAGAATTGAGGTTGTGTCCGCTGGCGCTACAGGTGCTGTAGAATACATTTGCTGTGGTTGTTGCTGGTAAAACTGATCCATTCTTTTCTCCTTAGAATATTCTCTAATAAACTGATATATATAATTTTATGACGTGCTATGCCAATCCTTTAATCTGTATACAAATAGTATAAACGTGGAAGGCTAACGCATTCACACAGCTCTACTTATTTAATAAATAGCTGACTCCTGTACCTACAGCAAGCGTCACCGCCAGACCCAAGGCTCCTCCGGCTGTAAAGCTTGCAGCCACAGCTGTTGCTCCCGCCGCTGCGACCCCACCAGCTGCACCCTTTGCAAGACTATTGGCTACGGCATCGGTCATGCTCATATCACCATCCTGCACGCGGTGTAAATTTGCACCAAGGGTGCCTGTGCTAACAACAATAAGGCCGAGAACTCCTGCGGCATAAGCCTGCGATGTAACGTTACTGGCGACAACAGGTGTATTTATCGGATAGGTGGCAGGATATTGCTGATTATACATTGGAGCCGCCACTGGTTGACTCGGCGGAACAACATTTGCGTATTGATGCAATGGATCTGTTTGAGTATTTGCAGAATACATTCCTTCGACACTTTGATCTGTAGTATTTGTTTCCACCGCTTCACTCCTTGTTTTATTTTTTATCAGCTGTTACAGCAGCAGCTACTCCCACGCCTGCCGCATCACCAGATGCCTTGGTTTGTAAGCCTGGGAATATACTGCCAACAGTTTTTCCCATGGCATCCCGAACCGGACCACTGGTCAATAAAACAGCCGCCGCCGCACCAACAAGCGCCCCTTTCCAGAGCGAATCGTCCTGTACAATATTGGTCGACACAGTTTTTACAACATCGGCAACCGTAGCCTTTCCTTCGACAAATTTTTCTACCGATTGAATCATCTGACCATAGCGTTGCTGAGCGAGGGCCTGATCTTCCACAACTCTGTTCTGAGCGGCGGCCTGCTCAAGGCCCAATTGATGTTGTACCGCTGCCAGCTGTTGTCTGGCTGCTATCAATTCTGCAGCAAGCTGCTCCAGCATAATCTGCTGTGGAGTTGCTGCCGTAGTGCTATGTTGTTGACCACTCTTGCAATCAACACCAGTATCGGCTGTTTGCGAATGTAAGGTTTCCTCCATATTCTTCTCCATAAAAGTTACTCAAGATGTGTGAGCAACTTCATTCTAATTTCATCACGTTTTAAGGGATACCCCTCAAGGGAACCCAGCTCTTCCCATAAGCTGTAGGGTAATATTGACGGGTTATATTCAATCACAACAGAAAGTGCTCTTAAATTAACTCTATAATCAGTGATTCCATTAATCTGCGCTATAATTCTCTCGACTTGATCTCGATCGATATGCTGTAACTCTTTGGCAGAGCGCCATGCAGCCTTCACCCTAATTCGCCCATTGACATGATGGGCAATTTTAAAAAAGCGAATGTAATTTAAAAACTCATCGACAATAGCCTCGTTTGACATCTCATTCATACATCCCCCTGAACAGGAATAAATTCAAGATGAGCGGTGATATCGACAATGTCCCTAACGGTGAGAAACAGCAGCTGTGGTGCCTTTATTCCATATGCCTTAAAAGACCACTTAACACCCATATCAAAAACTATCCGCTCAGTACCATTGACAATATTGCACACAATCGGCAGTTGTCTCCTGATCCCGGCAAAATCGAGAATGCCAACAAGAGTTGCCTGATATTTATTGTTACCGGTGGATTTAATTGACTTCAATTCGGTCAAAGTAAAACTGGTTTCCGAGTGTTTCTTCAAATCAAAGAACTCCATCATCGCCTTATTTCTGCCAGGATCTCCAGTATCAAATCTTCCAGTCTCTGCTGCAACCAAAAATTTAGAAATAGTAAAGTCATCCGTGTCAACGTCTACAGTTCCCGTTAGTCCCCCATCCGCCCAACCTTTAAATTTATGCATCGGCGCATAAGCTATGAAGGAAGATTTACTGTTTTTTTCATCAAGTATATAGTTCAATTTTTTTTCGTATTATGTAAAATATTAATAATTTAGTTCTAAACTGATGTTAACTGTTTTAACGTTTCCTGACAGTTATCGCAATTTTTATTATCACACGTACTTACAGAACGATCATCCTGACACCAATCCATCGGCGTCACAGGCGGATCCCAGGATAAGAGTCTGCTAGAATTAATCAATATACCTCCAGTATGCAAAATATGAATTAAGCCAGCCATAACCGGTGATATCAATCCCATCATACCTAAAGCCGCTCCAATCAGATCCGTTGAGACAGCAAAATAATGATTTTGATCAATAACTTTTAATGTCTGATGACTTATATTTCTCACCTTCATCAAGCCTTCAAGATTTGAATCAGCCAGGGCTATATCCGCTGCCTCCATTGCAACTTCAGCTCCGGCTGCGCCCATAGCAATGCCTATATCCGCACTTGCGAGTGCAAGGGCATCATTGACACCATCTCCAACCATAACAACAGGTCGTCCCTGTCGTAATGCTTCAATATGGGTCGCTTTCTCCTCTGGCATCAGGGCTGCTTTACAATCATCGAAAGGAAAGATATCCATCATGGTCAGGGCAACTTCTTCGGTATCTCCTGTAACGAGATGTAACTTTTTAACCCCGTCCCCTCTTAAACAATTTAGCACCCGAACAGCCTCGGGCCGTATCGGATTTGCCACCCCAAGCATCCCCACAACCTGATCTGCTAGAGCAACATAAACGACAGTATTACCCTTGCCCTTCTGGGCTGTCGCATGGGAATCAAAATATGTGGTGTCAATATCGTTATCTTGCATAAAGATCATGTTACCAACGAAGATCTCAGACTTATTGGGAACACTACACTTAACCCCGCGACCAGCCTTAAAATCACAAACAGCATGGGGTTCAGGATCAAGCCCCCGCAGTGCTGCTTCAGCTAAAATCGCCTTCGCCATTGGGTGTTGATTATGGGATTCCGCCGTGGCAGCCAAGGACAGCACATCCTCTTCTGTAAACTCTTTAGAGCGTGGTATAACTGCAATGACATTTGGCTCTTCCGTCGTAAGGGTTCCGGTTTTATCTATGCAGTACACATCGGCCCTACCAATGGTCTCAAGATAGAGTCCACCTTTGATCAGTATTGAATGATTAGCGGCGTTGGCTATAGATGCGGTTACCGCCGAAGATGCGGCAAGCACAGTGGCACAAGGACATGACATCACGAGCATAACAGTCAAGGCCCGCATGGGATCACCGGTAAAAAGGAGGGTCAAGGCGGTGGCAAAAAGGCCAATCTTCAAGAGCCTTGCGGCAAGCTCATCCGCCTTTTGCTCAACGGGAGCCTTGTTGTTCATCGAATCTTCGACCATTTTCATGATATGGGCGAGATAGGTATCATCCCCTGTTTTGTCCGTTTTGACAAAAAGTATACCCTGACTCACGAGAGTACCGGCAAAAACAGTATCACCTGGAATGTGGGTAACGGGCTCAGAACGTCCATTAATTGAAGCTTCATCTACCAGGGCCTCACCGTTTTCTACGGTCCCATCAACCGGCATCTTCTCACCGGTATGAACAACAACAATGTCCCCTGGAAGAATATCCGCAACCGTGGTTTCAACCTCTATCCCATCCACCAAAACGTACGCAGTTTGTGGTGCTACTTGCAGGATATCTTTTATTGCCTGCCTAGAACGTTGAGCCACATAATCTTCAGTCAACTCGGCGACATTGTATATCCAAAGTATTTGAAGTGCAGAAAACGCTTCTCCCATTAATATCGTTGTAATACTGCCAAAGGCCAGAAAAGGCTTAACCGAGATTTTCTTTTTTTCAATGGTATCACTCACCGCTTCTCTTATGAGAGGCAGGGTACCTAGGATACTCACAGCACCAAGTAAACTGAATGGCGTTTGCACCAATGGTAGTTTGAAAATCCACATCTTAACGAGTGAATAAGCCAAAAAACCAGATAAGAACAGAACCCTGCGCATTTTATCTGAAAATGTTTTTTCCGAGCTACAGGGGCAGGCTCCACAGTCTTTTACCGCCGCACCAAGCGAAGTAACTGAAGCCTTAAACATCACAGGATGAAAGACCTGTTCGACAACTTCTGCCAAAATGCCTTTAATTGTAATATCAACAGGATCAAAGGTTACAATAACCGACCCTGTCAATGTCCTGGTTTCAACGGAAAGGACTCCCTGCAAACGCCTGAGACGTTCACTCATCCAGTCGCAACCATTCACTTTATTTTTTATAGACTTGACTCTCACTCTTAATCGGCTGGGCATAGACTGTTTGACAGTGACGCCTGACTTTATAAGAGTAGCCTTACTTATCTGACAATAATTTGCAGAAATCATGACATTCATACGAACAACACTCCGATATGTACGACTTTAAATTCTCACGGCTCTATGCTGTGAGTTATAATCTTAGGGTTAAGAAAAAAGATTTCCTACTCCGAACAGAATTCTCGTAAAATTAAGGACTTGACAGACTTTAACACCTGCAATAAAATAGAGAGCATAAGAACAGAATTATATGTTATATCATTCAACCGATTTACAATTTAAGACGGAGGAACAATATGTTTTATATACCACTCACCACCAACCCAGTTGGCTGGGTTATACTTGGCCTTGGTGGCTACGCTCTCTATAGATCCGGAAAAAAGAAAGCTCAAGAAGAAGCGGCTGCTAATCAAATTTTGCCAGTGCCCGAAGATGCAACTCAAACAACTGCTGACAAGAGCAAAGGAGAAAGCAAATGACAAATCCACTCGTTTATGTACCATTGCTCACCACCAACCCTGTTGGCTGGGCAATCCTCGGAACTGCCGGATATCTCGCCTATAAAGCGGGAAAAAAATCCGGCGCAAAAGACGACACCAATGTCGAGAAAGAATCAATGGTCGACTGCACCATAAAGGGCGCAATGAAAACAGCCTACAAAGCAAAAATGAAGGTTGACGGTTCCTTCGACAAGACCAAAGAAAAGTATTCGGAAATGTGGAACGACGCTCGAACTGACGTAGAAAATAGTGCATCGTAATAACCGATTTTAGTTATTCCGGGGATGAGTACCGTCCCCGGTTTTATCAGTCTCAGAACTTTTCACGACAATTTGTCCGGCCTGTCTCAGATTTAAATAGAGCCGGAGCCCTGTTTTACTCGATACTGTAATCTTCTTTTCAGAGGGAGCATGTGCTTCCTGCGCCTGTTCTATCCCCTCCAACACCATAGACTCCCCCAAAGAAATGCCGTGGGTTGCTAAATGCTCACAGACTCCCCGGCCCCCAAGAATCTCTGTAATAGTGAAGGTTTTTCCGCGCTTTGCAAAGTAAAATTGACACGGGGGCTCACCTTCACAGCTCCCCCAAATCCTGGCAGCCTCACCTTCTGAGATCCTTGTACGCTGATTTTGGTTTATAACGACGATATAATCCATATGCGGCAGGGCTCGCAAAAATGTTATTTCTGAATCAATCTTCAAACCCAACCGCGTAAGGGCGACTTCACAGCCCCGTCCACCTGCAATGGTTTCCAGATGGCCAATATCCTTTTTATTCATCTCAGTTAACGGCTTACGTTCCCCGTTTTCAAGATGGACAACCGTTTTTATGCCTAATCCAGACGGGACAACAACGTCTCCAGCCTCCCCCCTTATTCTGACAGGATGAAAATTAATTTCATCATCATGGCGGGTAATCTGACTACCAACAAATAAGCCCAAATGGTTGAGCCATGTGGTTAAATCCACACTGACAACCTTTACTATTTTTAGCTCTGCGTTGACAGGAGCATCTATTAAAGAGGAGTACATATTATCACCTTTAGGGATTCCCATTATCAGGATTCACTCGCCTCAAGGGCCTTAAAGCGCCTGCCACGTAATGTTCCATATCCGAGAATTCCTACCGTACTTAAATTATGGAGCAAAGCTGCTCCAACCGGCTGTAATATTCCTAAACTTGCAAGAATGAGGAATGTGGTATTGAGCCCAACAACAGCACCAAAGGATCGCTTGATAGTCTCCTGACTATGCAGTGCCGTTAACCTTCCAGCAAGCAAGCAACGGAGATCATCCCGCAGTAAAATGACCTGTGCCGATTCTTTGGCCAAGTCTGCTCCTTGGGGCAGACAGATCCCCACATGGGCTGACACAAGCGCCGGAGCATCATTAACGCCATCACCTATAAAGCCAACAGTATGGCCAGCATCTTTCAATTCATTTACAATACGAGCCTTATCCTCAGGTTTAAGTTCAGCATGAACCCGATCAACTGAATCCAGCTTAGCAGCAAGCGCATTTGCCGTAGCTTCAGAGTCTCCGGTGAGTATGATAATCTGTTTAATACCGGATTCTTTTAATCTCTTCAGGACCATATCACTCTCAGGTCGCAACTCGTCTCGTAGGCCAATAATACCGACCAGTTTTTCAGCACTTGCAACATAGAGAACACTTTTACCTACCTTTTCAAGCTCGGCAACAAGATCGACAGCGACGGAACAGTCGATGCCTTCATCGTCCTCAATAAAATGCCGACTTCCCACCAGAACGTTTCTATCCTTAACGTAGGCTGAGACACCATGTGCCACAATGAAATCCACCTGACTGGTTGGTTCAAGCTCCAAACCTCTTACCTTGGCGGCATCAACAACTGCGGCGGCGACGGGGTGAGAATAATGCTCTTCTGCACTTGCCGCCAACACAAGCAGTGCATCATCACTCATTCCACTAAAACCGTTAATATTGGTGACTTCTAACTGGCCATTTGTCAGTGTCCCGGTCTTATCAAATATCAGGGTGTCTATCCTAGCCAGCCCATCCATTGCCTGGGCACCTTTAAGCAACACGCCCTGGCGGGCACCATTAAACATAGCCACGCGAACAACAACCGGATTAACCAGTTTAATGGCACACGAATAATCAACGGTAAGAACGGCTGCAGCTTTGCTAAGATCCCTCGTTATCACAAGAAGCCCCAGCCCAAGACCGAAGGTTACAGGAACGAGTTTATCGGCAAGCTCATCGCTTTTTTTCTGGGATTCTGATTGGTTACGCAGAGAGTTTTCAAGAAAGGCAGAAATCCTGGCCATGGAGCTTTCCGCTCCTACATGGGTCGCCTCAAAAACAATTTTGCCGTCTTCAATGACGGAACCTGAAAGAACTTCAGATCCGGGCTCCACATGAACGGGAACCGACTCTCCACTAATGGAACTGGCATTAACCGAAGCTTCACCACTGACAACAACACCATCCAACGGTATCAGTTCACCGGGGCCACAGATGACTCGATCGCCAATACAGGCATCTTCAATGGGTATTTCAAGCTCTTGGCCATTAATTTCAACCCATATTTTAGGAACCTGTGGTTTAAGGAGGCTCTTCAAAAGGCCCGTGGAACGGTTCTCACTCTGTTCTTCTAGATATTCTCCTACAGACAATAGAAAGATAATAGAAGAGGCGGTGAAGAAGTCGCTTCTCACAAGGGAAAAGAGAACGGCCGCACCGTCAAGGACTTCGACCTTAACACCACGACTCCAGAGAGTGGCCACACCACCTAATATAACCGGAGCAGAAAGGACAATGGCAATTGGCCCGGCAATCAGAGGGGGTAACACCAACAGGGATATCGCAAGTCCACCCTTTGCGACAATCGGTAAAACTGATAAAAGGGTTTTTGACTCCCCGTTGCCATTAAAAACAGTTTGAGGCAGATCTGCGAGACAGGTAAACACGGCCAAACGACATTCAGGACGACCGTCATAGCCTACGACAATCGAGGCGGCAGGGGTATTAACTCTAACTGATTCAACCCCTGGTATCGCTTCTAAGGTTGCCTCCAAAAAGGTTGGGTCAAGCTTCTTGTTGCGCAGGAGCTTTAATTTAATCCTCACCCTTTTGTCAATTTCATGGATTACAATAATTGGAGAGCTTTTTTTTATCCCTAGCACTGGCTTCCCTCTTCAGATACCTCAAGTTGGACACTCTTTTTCATTTTTGCATCTATCAGATAGGCCGCCCCGGCAAGAAACCCGGCGGCAATAAGAACTTCGCCTGCAGTCGACCTCGTTGTTTTCGCGAGAATGTAGCTCGCCACAGCCCCTTTAGCTACACCATTGACAACGGCGAGGGGCAGCGTTAAACTTCCGTTTCTAACATCAACCAGATTGGACCCTATACTTGCAGCACTGGCAATAACAAGTGTCGCAGCAAGGGTGCCAAAAGGAGTAAAAGGAGCACCCTGTCCAGCCTGTGCTGAGATAGATATGGGTACACCTGTTATTGCTGTATTTCTCATTTCATTCACATTATATGACGTATTCATACGCAATTCCTAACCCCAAACAATTACCTTTAAGGAGGCCCTCGGTCCTTGACCCACCGGAGAGCATATAAACTATGCTGCTACTTCAAACCTCAATTTCCAGTAAACTCTTCTGAATTATCAACTTTTACGCTAGGCATTCACCGGGGGATATACCACCAGCAACTATCACTGCCTTATTATAAAAGCCGAGTGCCATATGGCGTTCTAAGTTACGCCATAACATCTACGTATGTCAAGATTTTTTTAGGCAACCCGAATATTAATCCCATATCCTAAGTTTTGTACCTCGTAGCAACGTAACAAGAAGAGGTACCTGCTTTTTTTAGGCAAAAATCACCCTTCCTTTTCGTTGGATTCGCCGGGACAACAACTCCGACAATCTCCATCCGTACAGCCCACCTTGCAGTAATAACCAAAGCCGGACTTCCAGGTGATCCCACCCTTAGGGCAATGGTCTATATACTCAGCATACTTGACCAGTCGCTCCACAATATCTTTTGGCACTGAATGTTCCATTTTACAGGCGGCATCATCGGCTTCCCCATCATTGATACCAAGAACTGTCGTAAGAAATCCCTTAAGAGCAGTATGCCTATGTACAATCTCAGCGGCAACTTTTTTGCCTTTATCCGTAAGTGTTATCAAATCATACGGTGCATAGTTCACCAACCCCAGAGCAGATAATGCCTTCAAAGCTCCGGTAACAGACGAAGCCCGAACCTTTAGTAAGTCTGCGATATCCTTAGCTCTTGCTGCCATTTTCTCTTTAGAAATATGATAAATAGCCTCAAGATAATCTTCCTGACTGTCAGTAATTTTTTTTTCAGTCATCCCTTCTCCTATAACTTATGCCCAACAAAGTTAGGCTTACTTACATAAAACTAATAAAGTTAGTATATCATTCTTCATGTTTTTTTCAACCAATATTGATTCTCAAATACACCGCTAACACCATATTTACCTATTAGCCCCCCTGATCTTTCTTAGTTGCGTCTAAATAAACTATTGCTTCCTAAGTTAGAAGGTGCTAACTTTCAAACATTATTAGGTAGCACTTAAAAGAAACAAATAGGCATTAACCTAACCCCAATATTCATTTTATTATTGTTATTAAGAGGAAAACATGGCACCCTTTATACCGTTGGCTTGTGGAATTGCAACCGCTCTTACATTTGTTTTAGCTATAGAAACCGGCAAAGGTACTAAACGTACAATTGAGAGAAAGAAAAGACGAAATGCTAGAAAAAATAGACAATGAGACAAAAAAGGAAGTCGCCAAAATTGCAATGACAGCAACCCTTGGCGCTACTGTTATCACTGCTCCTTTCTTAAAAGGCAGCAAAGTTATGAAGAATATTCACACCGGAGCAGGCATGTTACTGGTTGGCTTTTCGCTTTGGCATCATTTCCTCTACCAGGCGGACAAAAAGAAAAAGGTCCGCTCCAACAAAGACGCAGAAGTCAAGGCGTAACCGCAACGATCGAAGGCATTCTGTTTCACCAAATACCATAGGGGAGTGGCCGAATCAGACCACTCCATTCTGGTAGAGACTAGCTCCTAGGTCTTCTCGCCACTACGGTTATAGATTCTGCAGTTAAATAGGTTTATTCACTTCTTGTATTTTTTCAAAAGAAAGACATCTACAATACTCCGCTTTAGACCAGTCCACACGGCACCATTGCATTTATTGTCTTGCAGCTGGCACCGCCTGAACCGACGGGCAATACTGGTAATTCGTCTTACGCCTTAAAGAATCTACTGACAAGACTTCTCTTCCCCAGAGTTTTTCTCACACTCTCCATCAGTTTAAACTTTACCTTCTTTAATTCTGGCGCCTGTTCTGCTTTAGCATACAGAGCGAAGGCCCACTTCTCATCGTTAAATCTTCTATTCACGCTTTCTGCCAAAAACATATAATCTTCTGCTGTCTGCAGACACCTTTCAACTTTAAGGTGGAGATTTTTTAAAATTTCTTTATTGCTGGTTTGTATTTCCACTATGGAAAACACCTGCTCAAACTGAAAACGATCGCCACAAAGGTCCACAGCCTTTTCATATAGCTCAACACCCCACTCAACCGCCTTCAATCTTGAAACAACAAATCCTGCAATAGTCAAAAGTGTGTATTTGTCACTGGTCTTCTCCTCAGCCTTCCGCAGCAGACTAAGGGCAGAAGACCTATCATGCAACACGTCGAAAGTCACGGTTCCAAGTTTCATATAGTCAGCACTGCTCGCACACTCACTCTCCATCTTGGCCAGTACTTCTCTTGCGTCTCCCTCATCCGACAACCTGTGCATCAAACCTTCTACCACGTTCTTCTTATCTACAAAGGTCTCTGCTTGCTCAAGAAGCTCAGCATATATTTTTTTCGCCCAATCTTTATCCACAAGATCTTCTGCAATCAGGCCTGCCAGTTCCAACCGTTCAGAAAAACTGCTCATTTGCCCATCTGCATTAGCAAAGATCTTTGCACCATAGGCATTATCACCCGTTTCACTTATCACTAGATGGGCTAGGTTACACAGGGCGACTCCAGTCTCTGCCTCCTGCTCTTTTTTGATATAGTCATTATACAATTCAGGAAACTGTAGTCTTTTTTCTTTTTGCAGGGCGATATCTGCCTGCCAACTCTCATCCTCCCCATACTGCAAAACAGAATCCGCTACTTTTATAAAGTCAGCATTTGTCTTTGTCGCATTTTCAGCCCTGTGAAGCACCCCAAGGGCCCCTTCTTTATCTCCAATATCTTCAGCAAGCTTTTTTACCACAGCTAGCAAGCGCGGTGTTTCCGTCTCTACCTCTGCTGCTTTTAAAAACACCAGTCCGGCATAGTTTTTATCACCAGTCTCCGAGAGGACAATCTCCGCCAACCTGTAGTAGTCCTGATAGGCAGTAAAGCAATCACCAGCTCGTCTATAGGTATTAAAGAGAAGTTGTTCATCGTCCAGCGCTTGGTTTATAATTGCAGCAAGTTTCAGCAGCTCATCCCCATCACTAAGCATATCAACCGCCGCGATGAACATCTCTTTGCCAACTTCAGCGTCTGCAAGCGCCGTCACTGCCGCCTGGGCGAGATGTCCCATCTTCAAGCCGTCTTTAACCTGTCCTTGGGCTGTCTTAAACAGTGACATCGTCACATCAACACCGGCAAACAACTCCTGAGCACCCACGGTAACCCGAGCAAAGTCATCTGCTGACAGGCAGACTTCCAAGGCACCAGCCAAAACCGCTTTAGCCTGATCAAGATCATCAAAATCAACGACCAGCCCCTTGGCAAGATCTATGAATTCAGCGGGACTCTTACAACTCTCCCGGGCCTTAGAACTGATATCCGCCGCAAGTTCCAAATCACCAAGTAAATTTTTAATTTTCCCTGCAATCATGAGATACTCAACAGACGTTGTGGCCTTAGCGGCGGCGTGCTTAAAAATATCCCCCGCCTGTTCCTGCAGATCGTTCTCTACTGCCCCTTCTGCCAGAGCAATAAGTTCTTCAGCCGTACCACAGACACTTCTTGCCTGCTCAAAATACTCATTGGCCTTTTCATTATTTTCTAGGATGACACGAGTCCCTTTTGACAAGGCCAGAAAATCAAGTCCCGTTGCGGCCCAGTCTGCTCCCTCTTCCAAGAGTTCAACAGCCCAGTCCTTATCCCCCAGACCCTCAAAAGCTGCCAGAGCTACTTGCACATAATCAGAAGTTTCCTGACAATCATCATACTGTTCTTCCAGTTCTTCCTTTGTCGCCATATCAAACACCCCATACCATAAAATTATTATGTTTCATCTGTATTATCTATCAAGCAAAACCAGCTGCTTCCACTGTGACATTCGTAGATAGCATTCGCCTATCCCAACCAGCCAATAGTAGCAACGTGAAGATCTGACCTATATATATACATATCGACGGGAGACTGATCTCCTCGATACAAGAGGGTCACCGGAAGGGCTTGCCTCTTTTGTAGATAGTATATAAATGGTGGTCTAGGTCCATAAGAATCGGGCTACACTGCCTCAGATCAGCACCAGTCAAAGTCCACCACTGACCTTTTTTAGCCCTTCAACATCAAGAATATTCACATCGCCCTGGTCAATAAAAATAAGATTTCTTTCCTGCAGGAGAGACAAAGCCCTGGAAAACGTCTCCCGGGCAAGACACACATCATTTGCGGAAAAGTTAAGAGGCTTAATGTTGGCAAATTTGGTATTTGCAGCACGTTTAAGACAACAAGGGAAGTGAACCCGATTTCTATTATCTAGACTCAACAAATACCCGGCGACCCTAGAAACCGCCTGATTTTTCCTGCAAAGACATATCTTTCTGCACGAGTCCTCCACATAAGTTGAAAGAACCTTCAGCATTTTACAACCAAGATTCGGCTCTTGTTCTAGTATACCTTGCAGATCAGACCTCCTCCAGACAAAGAAAGTAGCACCGGTGAGGACCTCGCATGAGTAAGAGTATAGCTGCTCCGGGGACAACACCAGATGAAGCGAAACATAACTTCCCGGGGCGTGCAGGCATCGCATACAATCAGAACCATCAACTGTAATATAATACTCCCTGGCCTTCCCGGACATCAGGTAATAGACGTAATCAATAGGATCTTCATCCATAAAGAGAAAGCCTCCCCGTTTGTACGATTTCAGTTCTCCTTTCTGCATAAGCTCATCCTGCAATCCATCGGGCAGGCCTGAAATAAGGGGAGAGCTTAGCACCATGTTACTCTCATGACGTGACAGAGTCCCGATACCCGCCCTCTTTTGTGATGTAACGACCGTCATCTCCATAGCAACACTCAAATATTAATTTGTTTCAGTTAAAGAAAATTTCTCAGCAAACTTACGTACCAACATTTGCCGGCACCAGAACCGCCAAATTAGCACTAACTCACAAAGTTGTCAAAGCCTAAATATATTCACAAACCAGTACAAAAGACTGACCTTTACCAATCTCCATGCAGAGACAAGAGGAAAGAGACCAACCTATATAACCTGAACAATAATGGTACAAGTCAACCTCCGAAGCGTTTAAACATGAACAGGTCAATTTCCCATACTGCCGTTATTACGCACCTTTCACGCTTTTCTTTACTTATTTATTTTTTTTTATTGTTTTGTGATTCAGATCACAGAAACATCTTCATGGAGGTGTATATTGCAACCATACTTAGGAACGACTAAACATACGAGCCAATCCTAAGACTATTATTTAAGATGAATTAAAAATCTCCATCTCACCACGGAGAACAGACCAAAGGACAAACAAGCGATGGAGCCATCGAGCAATAAAGAAGTTCTTGAGCGGTTCGCTCAACTGTACCAAGAGGTCTTCGAACATGACGGTTACGGCGACATACGCTTAGAGATGAAGATTTTACGTAGGGGTCAGAAAGAAATCATAATCCACTGTGGTAGGCAGTACAGATACGTAGTGGATTTTGCGAATGAATCTGCCAGGAACTAAAACAAGGTTTTTCCGGTGGCGATAAGAAGTCGCGCCGACGAATAAGGCGTATTGCGTGAGGGTCGCAAACACCATGTAACATGCACCACTAATGATAGACATTGTGGTTATTGGACCCTTGGGTTGGGTCGGTGCCAGACACTAATGAGCAGTGCCAAAGATGCACTGCACTTTTTGGAGGAAGTTAAGATGTATAAGTTAAGAAAAAGACTCGCAAGAATGCTCGAAAACCGTAAGAGATTAGGTCAAGATGGATTCACCCTCCTCGAGCTCCTCGTCGTTGTAGCTATCCTTGCTGCAATCGCAGGAACTGCCACTATCGCCCTTAAAGACACCGATGCGCGTGCCTCTGCCGCCGCCCACGTTGCTATGATGGATGAGTTAAACAAAGGTATCCGTACCTATCGCGTTATTAAAAGAAACGAACTTCCATCCCGCTTTGACTCTTTGATGGTAACCGCAACAGCTTCACAAGAAAGTGCAGGCGCTGTGGGCCTCATAACGGCCGCTGGCTTTCCGGATACCGATATTGTAACAGCTGTGCTACCAAAAGGTGTGGTTGATATAATGGTCGGAGGCGGCTTTGATGCCCTGCAGTATATCAATGAGGAGGGGACATATGGAGATATAGCAGTTGGTGATTGCACAAACGTTAACCTGAAATCAACCATCGCCTCTAGAAAAAATTCGGTGGTTGCCGGTAATATTTTCATGAGCCCTGAGGCTAATGGTTGTGGTTACACCGTAGAATTGGCTGATGCAATAACTGGCGAGCCTATCGATTTCGCAGGAAAGGAACCTAATGTAGTTCTCTGGAAAGGTGGTAGTGAACGTTTAACTGGCCAGCCAGACGCTGTTCCAGGCTCCTTTTTCGGTAAAGGTAACTTTGTTTATATGCTCACGGGGGTAGGACCATCTTCTACTTTGTTTAACGCCAACGAGCTTGGCGGTATGACCACTGTTCCTGTGTATCGTCATGTTAAGACCGACGAGTACAACCGTTTCATCGCCGTGTGGAATATCGGCACGTATGGAGAAGGCTCAGGGGGTACCGATAAGATCATTGCCGGCGATCAGATTGAGCTGGTAGCAATCGTTGATGGTGCCCTTGATACCAAAGAAGAAGAGCTTGGCGAATGGGACGGAACCCGCAACACAATCTAACCTAAGTAGCTGTGTGTCTTAGAGGGTGGCAGACATGTCACTCTCGCCTTCATAGTACTACCTCTAGCCGGGGTCGGATCACCGTTTTCACGTCATCTCTTGATTCGACTCCGGCATCTGTACGCCCTAGGTCCAGAGACTTTTATCTGAAACACACGGGCTGAAAATACTATGACTCTCACCCCACCCCGCAGCATGGAAGTGTATTGCAGTAAACTTAAAAAAGGAGATGGACATTGCCCGAAATAATACGAACCACGAGATTTGTCGGCTTCATTTTTTTTGCATCACTTATACTTACGGGTTGTGGCGAATCTCCGGATGTTGAGTTGATGAAATCGGGGCTCACCAGGGTCGGCATGGCTAAAGACCAGGCAAAATGCTACGCAGAAGCCGCTGAAGACACGGTAAAAGGTGAACCCTATAACTATATCGCCAGACTCATGGGAGAAGGCCTTGGGGAGAAAAAAGCAATCAACAAGGCCCGGCGTAAGTTTGGAGCCGATTTCAAAACACCCTTAGAAGAAGCCAGAAAGAATTGCCTTAACCCAATACCTGCACCAACAGATACGGATGCAAACAAATAAACGATCCCAAGCGGGATTCACACTTATCGAAATGCTGGTAGTGGTCTCTCTGCTTGCGGCAACGGCCTATATTGCAACAGGGGCGTACAGCCATTTCCTGCGCCATTCGGAAGAGCAACTTGTCTATGGCGAAATGCAGGAGATAGCCAATGCAATCAGGCAATTTAAGCAGGACAGCGGATATTATCCAAAGACTGGACCTTTTGATCTTTCCCTCGTAGCAGCAGATCACGGCAGGGTGCACAGAAGTGATTTACCTTCGTTTATAAACGGGAGACCAGACGCTGAAATTAGACGTTGGTTTTACTCTCCAGCCAACTTATACCAACTGACTTCAGCCAAGAAGCTCACGACAAACCACCCACTTGGAGAGTGGAATGCGGAAACGGGTCGTGGCTGGCGAGGTCCATATATTGTTGGTTTTAAAGACGGTTATGTGGATATCCGTAGTGGTATCAACAGCGACCTTAGTGACGATGTTGCCAAGCGATCAGCAGGAGATAAGACCGGGGATCCATTGACTGGAACTAATATTAAAGATGTAACTGGCCTTGCTGATTCATTTATCCATAAATTTATAACAATCGACGGCAACACTCTGCTCGATTGGAGTCGAACGCACAGAGGTTCCGCCACGAACAGATTAAGTGTGGCAAGATGGGGCCGCCCATATCTTGTATTTGGCTGGAACGGCAAACCTCAACTGGTAAGTATGGGCCCTAATGGCATCTTCAACGAACCGACAAAAGACGACAAAACAAAACCAGACGATATTGTTTTACAGATTGAGTGAATCGAAAATGAAATTAATAACAACACCACTGCTCCTCCTTTTTATATGCCTCACAATCCTGGTACCATCCGCCATGGCCGTGCAGAGCGAAGAGTTCACCAGGATAGAGTTGGATCAGTTTATAGAACAGCAGAAGGCAAGCCTTATGGGCAGAAAAAAGTTGATCACCATGGCTGCACCGGTGAATTTTACCGCCAAGATGAAGCGTTTTCCTGAAGAAAAAGAAATGTCCTATATCTACGAGGCAATGCGGGTCTCTGGTGTCTCCCCTCTACCCGAGGTTAAGCACCGGATGTTTATTGAATCCAACGGTGGACGTATCCTCCCTGTGTACGTAGAAAAAGCCACGGTTGAAAAAATCAACCAAGATTTAAAGGAAGAGCAGACGGCCAATTTTCTTGCCTACCATGTCTACACCTACTCAAAAGGCCCCGCCTTCTTAATTGTTGACTTTACCCCTATTAAATAACAGCAGAGTTGTTGACCATGCGATATCTATCCCCCAAACATACGCTCCTTAATTCCCGGAGCGGTTTCACCCTCATTGAGCTGCTGATGGTCGTCACCATCATGTCAGCCGTCGCCTGGATGAGCCTCGGGGTGGTAAATAACAATATGGACCAAGTACGCTTTGATGACACCAAAAACCGCCTAGAAACAATAAAAAGGGCCATTATCGGTGATACCTCTCGTACAATTAATGGCCAGTCTGAGATCCGCGGCTATGTCGCTGATATGGGGGGGCTACCACCCCATCTCCAGGCCTTATTGCAGAAAAATTACTGCGCAGGGTTCCCTCAGATCAACAACAAAGCAGATTGCGAGGCAGCCGCTACAAACGCATGGGTTGTGCAGGGAGGATATTGCACAAACCACACTGCTACAAATCCTACGACCTGTAGTAGTGCTAGTCCAATCGGTACTTGGATGGCTGGGTACAGTTATGACAGTAAATACAATCTTTGGACTGGCTGGAACGGACCGTACCTAACCGCCAAAGAACTTAGAGATTACCCAAAGTTTAGGGATGGTTGGGGGAATGAGAATACGACGAGTGCCAATAACTTTGGCTGGAAAGTCACCTCGGGCACCGACTTCACGATTCAAAGCTACGGTAAAGACGGCGTTGCATCAACCACAGGAGTCAGTTTTTATGAAGCAGATTACCCCCCAAGCGCGACATCACCCTACCATCCGCTTATTACAAAAAATGAATACACAAATATTATCACTGGCGAAGGAGCGACCGCCACTGCCGAGGATGGTAAAAATGGCATAATCATTAATTTTGGCACCCCAGAAGCGTGTTGGGGCTGTTGGGATGGCAGTGCTTACCTGCACTTCAACCCGTCCGAATCGTCCGAACCGTCCAACCCCGCAGACAGAAAAAATTGCGAAGCAGTCTCTACGAATCGTTGGAGACCCAAGATTGGTGTTGCTGATCCAACAATGTGCACTGGTTCTACTCCACCTACTCCACCTGCTCCACCTACAGATGCTATAGGTGTGTGGCTACAAACATCTTACCCAAAAGAGAACATATGCATGCGAGTAGCCTATCGAGCAGCGGGTATAATCACAACAATTGATTCAGCCGGCAATGACATCAACAATTCGGTGGATAACACCTTTACATGGGACGGATCACGCCAAAGGTTAACGTTTATTTTTAAAGATAAGCAAACCCTGCCCATGGGAATCCTTGCCTACAATCTTTTTGAATATGACACGGCAACAACTCCTAAATGCTCAGAAACGGCTCTCTTCCAGGTCGAAAACAACTATTGGACCCCATTCACCATAGTACCAAAAACTTCAACAACACCACTAATCTGGAAACTCCAATAAACATCTGAGGCCGGTGGGCGGCGCATAGAGACAAAGCAATGGCAAAATTAAATATATTACAAAAGATAAAAAGTATTAAAAAAACCACCCCGGCAAAAACTGACAATTGCGCCTGCATAGATGTTGAGCAAAAAGGTTTTTCACGCCCCAGATCACCAAAACAAATCATCGTGTTTGAGAGCAGTGGAGCAGGCCTGAGCGGTGCCTTGATTGGTTGTAGTATCTTCCCCTCTAGGATGACAATCAGGGCATCTGCTCTTTCTACCGCCATTGAGCCAAAAGACGCCATTGCAGAAATTGTAACAGAACTAAAAAAACAAACCGGAAAGACACTGCCTAAAACGGCTATTCTTGTCACTTCCTCTGCCGCCGGTGATCTGCTTTACCTTCCTGTTGATCCTAAAAAGAAGATGGCCAAGGCCCAGATGAGCGAGATGGTCCGTTGGGAACTTGAAGAACTGTTTGTGGAACAAAATGATATCTGGTCCATAGGCGCCCTGGTTCAGAGCCGTGGCTATCTGAGCCAAGGGGATCGTCAGGCATGCGAAGAACTCGTGGAGGCCGAAGGTGGCCGGATAAACTCCAACATTTATAACGAGTACATTAGCAAAGAGCAACTTAGCGAATGCCTCAACCTCCAGGAACAATTTCTGGCCCAAGATGAAGAACTCGCCCCCGGCTGGAGCTGCCATGCAGACGCTGAAGAGATGGACAGTTATACCTGGTATGGGATGGCTATTGGTGATGGTATCCGCAGACGCTGGGTTGCAGCGTGCGCTAAAGGTGGCCTTTCTTTACGCTGGGTCTACCCACGACTGGGCTGCGGCACAGCACTTATTAGAGACGACTCAAGCTGGGTCCTAGTTGATATAACCCAAGAACAACTCGCATTTTTTAGCGGCACGGGTGACAGATTACAGTCCTTTAGCCGTAAATCATGCCGCTATGGCCTTAGCGAAGTTGAGCCAATTACAGACAGCTTACGCGCCATCCTCCACCCAGATATTAAGACTATCTACCTCTCCTGCCCTCCGGAACAGAGCCACACCCTACACGACTCTATCAGCACAGTATTTGGTCAGCGGGTAGTGCTGCTCGAAGGGACTGATATGTCCTTTGACCAAGATAAAGGGGTGGCAAGTTCTCTTTCCATGAATGCTGCTGCCGCGCATATGCTTGGTCTTGTCAAGAGTCACCTGCTCACCAGGGTAGAGGCTGCTCCCCCCGGCCCTCCCATCTGGAAAGACAAACAGCTCTACCCATGGGCGGCTATGGTTATACTTCTCATAGCCATCGGTTCTCTACATACCTTTCTCAACGAACAGGCTGCGGCCAACGAATGGGCCCTTGAGAAGGCAGAGATTAAATTTGATAAGAAAAAGAAAATCAAGCAACAGGCAATGGCCACCCTAAGTGAAGTAAGACAGCTGGAAAAACAACTCCACGCAAAAGAAGAAATACTCAAGGAGCAACAACGGCAGAGCATAGTTCTTAATACCATAATCCGCAAACGCCAGGACCTTGTCCCCGGAATTATTGAAGCCCTTGGCGAGTCTGTAAATAACCTGGTGGTACTCAAAATGCTTGAAGAAGCTGAAGACCGATCCGGCTTCTACCTTGAGGGCTGGGCCTTAAAGGATACCGAGGGACAGCTTTTCACCAAGGCGCTCAGTGAAAACTTGAAAAAGTGGAACTATAAACTCAG
The DNA here is from genome assembly GCA_002733995.1 of Desulfotalea sp. Lineage (GTDB taxonomy): Bacteria > Desulfobacterota > Desulfobulbia > Desulfobulbales > Desulfocapsaceae > Desulforhopalus_A. Next base: position 32,936 of record NVXR01000014.1, read on the forward strand.
CAATATCAGTCTGAGTAGGGGCAAAAGCAAACAAGGCCTCGATGGCTTTGTCCTCAAACTCAACATGGTGACAACTCTGCCACTAAAAGGTGATGGAGATGCTTAATAAATGGCGACGACTTTCCTCCAAAGAAAGGATGCAATACAAGCTTGTTTGCCTGTTTCTGATAGCAGGTTTGTATGGGCTTGTCTTTTATCCCAGCGCCCATGCTAGATATTTTGAATCCGAAAAAATGCTCCATAGAAAGCTCGATCGTATAAAGAAAAGGACGTCCATGGTGAACATTCAAAATAGTGGTGGAAATCCCAAAGTTATACAGCGGAGAATTGATAAAATAGACAAAAAAATTGCGGCAACAATCGCTGAGTTCGACGAACTTGACACCGGTTTCGCTCCTATTGACTCCACCGAGATCCAACAACTGCTACTGCTGGAAATTTCCAAACTGGCCGAGCGTACAGGTCTAGAGCTGATCTCCGTTGCCCAAAAAGGCTATACCCGTAAAGGGGAGCTGAGCATAGCACCGATCGACCCGATTCTGAACCGCCCACTGCTCATGGTTATTGCCAACGGCGATTACTTTACACTGCTCGACTTCCTCCACGGCCTAAAAGATCTTTCTTTTTACGTGTCTGTTATGAACCTCAAAATGTACACAGAACTTAATAGTGAAGAGAAGGCTTCCATGCACATGCATTCCAGTGAGCTGCCACCAGGAACTCTTACCGTAGCCCTTGAGCTATCAATCTGAAAAGAAAATAAACCATGGAAAATTCTAGACAACAATTTGACGCCTTACTTGCGACCTGTGTACAAAAAGGTGCATCGGATATGCACCTCTCAAGCGATGAACTTATCTGTTTCCGCATCCATGGTATTCTCTCCACCTTTGGGGATACCCTTTTCAGTGCCAAGAACGTGGAGGCGATGGCCCAGTCCGTTATGACCGAAAAACAATTTGCAGACTTCCACCTCAATAAATCTCTGGATATGGGCTATTTCGATCCTGCTGGTGATAGGTTTCGGATCAACTGCTATTGGGCAATGGGCAAACCCGCCATGGCCATCCGGTATCTCGACCAGCGTCTACTTTCCTTTGAAGAACTTTTTCTACCACAACAGTTAAGAGAACTTGCCAATCTCCACTCTGGCCTTGTGCTGGTTACCGGAGCAACAGGTAGCGGCAAGTCGTCCACCCTTGCGGTACTGCTCAATGAGATTAACGAGACCAGAAGCTGCCACATTATCACGGTGGAAGATCCGGTGGAGTTTGTCCACAAGAATAAAAAAGGCATCATCCATCACCGGGAAGTTCATAACGATGTTCCCAGCTATGCCGATGCTATGCGGGCTGCTCTACGTGAAGATCCGGATGTGATCATGGTGGGAGAAATGCGCGATCTTGAAACAATGCAGGCGGCAATCACCGCCGCAGAAACCGGACATCTGGTCTTTTCCACCCTGCACACCGGCGAAGCAATTGGCGCCATCGAACGATTTATCGGCCATTTTGGCGGGGAAGAACAGTCCGTTGCCCGCCACCGTCTCGGCATGGTTCTACGCGCCGTTATCTCCCAAAGACTAGTGGTAAAGCGAGACGGCAAAGGACGGGTTCCAGCGGTTGAACTCCTCTCCGTGAACATGGCTGTTGCCAATATGATCCAGTCGTCCAAAACCAGGCAGATATACTCCCTAATGGAGTCCAGTGGTGATGGCACCATGTGGACCCTTGATCAGGACCTTGCCAAGCTTGTGAAAAACAACATCATCACCAAAGACGTGGCCCTTAGAACCTGTAATGACAGAAACAGTTTTGACAAAATGGTCAACGTCGCTCCAAGAGGAAACCGCTAATTATGGCTATTAGTGAAACCACCCTTATTGAAGCGGGTATTGAGGTTGGTCTGGTACCTGCTGAACTGATACAAAGCTTACGCCTTGAGGCCAAAAGGGAACGCTTACGACTCCTGGAGGTAATCACTAGGGCCTGCCGATTCCCTGAAACCGCGCTGTACCAGGCAGTAGCAAACCTGCGTAAGATTCCATTCATCCAACCGGCGGAATTAGTAGCGGACGTAGCGACAGTTGAACTTTTACACAAAGCAGCCAGACAGCAGCGCCCTATGCTACCCATCATTGGACAAAACGGTGAAAACATCCTGGTTTTATCCGATCCGGACGACAGAATCAGCCTAGAACGGGCCGAACGGGCAACAGGCCTACGCTTTGAGCTTGCTCTTTCCGACCCCCTTGCACTGCAGACCGCCATTAATCGCCTTGCGGCAAAAACAAAGGGCACCCTCTCTCCAGGAAGTAAAACTGAAGATGCCGATCCGGTCGAACTTCTCAATGAGATTATGAAGGAAGTGTATCTAAGGCAGGCATCTGATGTCCATTTTGAACCATTTGAAGATGGAATGCGCATCCGCCTACGGGTTGACGGACAGATGCAGGAATATCCCAAGGCCCTGAACAAGGCCGAAGAAGAGGGCCTTATGAACCGGGTTAAGGTCCTCGCTTCTCTTGATATTGCTGAACACCGAATGGCCCAAGATGGTGCTATGAAATACGGCATCCTTAACTGGAACATCCCGGAGGTCGATATTCGGGTCGCCACTATCCCCACACGCTGGGGCGAACGGGGCACCATGCGAATACTTGGTGAAGATACGGGACTCCTCTCCCTTGAAGAGCTGGGGATGCCCGAAAAGATGCTTGTTGAATTCAGAGACGCAATTAGCAGGCCCCACGGCATTATTCTCGTCACCGGCCCCACAGGAAGTGGCAAATCAACCACCCTCTATGGTGCTATTCGCGAACTAAAGATTGACCAAGTGAACGTACTTACCGTTGAAGACCCGGTGGAACAAACCATTGAAGGTATCAGCCAGGTTCAGGTCAGTGGCAAGGTAAGCTTTGCCCAGGCGCTCCGATCTTTTTTGCGCCATGACCCCGACGTTATTTTGGTGGGCGAGATACGAGATCAAGAGACCGTGGAGATTGGCTTGCGCTCGGCCATGACCGGTCATCTTGTGCTGTCAACCCTGCACACCAATGATTCTATTGGAGCCATCAGCAGGCTTGTAGATATAGGGGCTGAGCGATTTCTGATCGGCTCCACCCTTGCGGGGGTACTCGCCCAGCGTTTAACCAGAAAACTCTGCTCCCATTGCAGAAAAAAGAGACTAGCGACAGCTAAAGAGTTACGTCTCCTTGGGAAAACGGAGGGCCAGGAACTCGAAATATGTGAACCTGTTGGCTGTTCGTTTTGTCTGGGTTCTGGCTTTAAGGGCCGTATCGGTATTTTTGAAGCATTTTGGGTTACCAAAGAACTGACCAGGGCTATTTCGGAAGGACTCAGTGAAGGCAAAATCCGGGAGCTTGCTGCCGGCATGACAACCCTCTGGATGGATGCCACGGAAAAAGTAATCCGCGGTGATGTCTGTCTTTCTGAAGTGTATCATTTAAGACCTGAGGACACCTAAAATGCCCATTTATTCGTATAAAGGGTTAGACGCCAGAGGGGATGAACAATATGGCGAAATAGAGGCCTCCAATGAAAAAGACGTTGCCCGTCAGCTCAGGGAACGCTCTATCTTTGTACTAAAGGTAGAAGAAGGCGCGGGCATCCACCTCGACAGTGATATCCGCGGCAAGATAATGGACTGGCTCAGCTACCTACAACCCATGCGCTATGCACCGGTCAGCTCCGGTGATCTGATTATCTTTTTCCGTCAGATAGCCTTGATGCTGCGGGCAGGCTACACGCTGGTGACAGCGCTTGATGCCTGCTACGAGATGGTCTCGAAACTACGCCTGAAAAAGACAATAGGCAGGATGGCAGATGAAATCAGAAGAGGCTCTACCTTCTCTGCCATGTTGAAAAAGGAAAAAGGCACTTTTTCGCCGATGGTTGCCAACCTGGTGGCCAGTGGGGAACAGAGTGGAAATCTGGATTCGATTCTTGACAGGCTTGCGCAAAGTCTAGAGCAGGGTAAGGACCTCAAACGCCAGATGACGACGGCCTTGGTTTACCCAAGCTTTGTACTGGTAGCCTCTTTTGGAGTTGTGGTTTTTCTAGTACTTGGTGTCATTCCGCGCTTTGCCACCTTTCTCTCCGCTAGAAGTGTTGCCCTGCCCGCCTCAACCCAAATGCTCATGAGTATATCCGCAGTTGCCGTTGATTATGGAAAAATCTTCGCCACAGTGGCGGGTGTTAGCATCTTTGGAGTCCTAGCCTCCTATACCACAATTCCTGGTAAGAGAGTTATTGACAGAATTATTTTGGCCATACCCGTTATCGGTACAGCAGTCTCTTACGCATCCATGGCACAGGCTGGCTGGTCGTTATCTATGCTGTTACAAAGCGGTGTCACCGCCCTTGAATCGCTCCGGATCACCAGCAGTGTCATTGGTAATCTTGCCGTCAGCGACTGCTTTAAACGGGCGGCAGCTGGTCTTCTTGCCGGCAGGCCACTTTCAAAGACTTTTAAGCAGGCCCACATCACTCTTATGATGCGACATATGGCAGCTGTTGGAGAAAGCAGCGGCCAGTTAGACACCGTCATGTATGGGGTTGGAGAATATTATCAAAAAGAACTTTCCGCCAAGGTGCGACTGATCGCGTCCCTGGTGGAACCAATATTAATTTTAATGGTAGGTGGAATGGTAGGTTTTGTGTATTACGCCTTTTTTCAGGCGGTTATGGCTGTCTCCACGGGGGGAATGTAATGATGTTTAACTGTCAATACAGTCGGCGTCTGCTGTCTGGGTCCCTGTTTCTATTACTTTGTTCAACACATCTTTGTGCTGCGACGGAAGAAATCGTTATCGAACCTCAACCACTAATCGTAAAAAGTGCAACGGACACCACAACCCAAGTCAACGACACATTTTTACAAACAGTCACATCCTTGGCCAAAAATTTACCCAGGACCAAACGAAATCCCTTTTCCCCAACCAGGGAACTGATCCAGGAACGTTTAAAGCCAACTGTCGTCACAAAAACTCAAACCTTTACTCCACAGGTTACAACAAAAGAATTACCAAAAATGTTTTTGCGGGGCCATTTAACCGGACCAAACGGAGATATGGTGGCATTGCTGCAGATTGACGAAGGTGAAGTTTACATTGTCCGGGAAGGAGATACCATCGGACTTCACGATTTTGGTTTTGACACTGTGCTTCGGATCCAAAAGATCAGCAGGCTGCACCTAGTCGTCGAGTCTGGGACTTTAGGACAATTGATTATTGTACGTTAACACGGGGCTCTAATGAATTTACAGAAACAGATATTACCTTCTCATGCTGCATGTATAGCAGCTTTTTGTCTAACACTTTTTTCCTGCGCATCCGTTTATGGAATATCAACAACTCCAATAGAAGCACAAGCTGACCATTTTACAGATAGGGCAAGTTTTGAATTTAAAAATGTCATTATCGACGAGCTTGAATTTAAAAAGGCAAGGGTTCAGGATGCCGTCCGGGTACTCTCGGAACTCTCTGGTGTTAATATTGTGGCCACTGAAGAATCCGGTCAAGAGGTTGTCAGCCTCTTTGTTAGACGCCTCACTGTTGAAAACATCATAGATACCATCTGCCGTATTTCCGGACTCTGGTACCGATACAATGCAGAATCCGGCATTTTTATCGTTATGACCACGGAAGAATATCAAAAAGACATGGTTGTGTTTCGCAGGGAACCAACCCGGATGTTCAAACTGAAGTATCTCAATGTCGGTATTGCCGCCAGAACAATTGCAGATCTTTTTGGAGATCGCGTAGAGCTGCTAGGCAAAGCAAACCGTCATTATGGAGATGACTTTATTGTCGGATCAACCTATTCCAATTTCGGGCAATGGTATGACAAAGCAGAAATGGAAAGTGATGACAGCGACAGTGACAGTGATAATGACAACAGTGACAATAAGGATTCCACAAAGAAAAGAGACGAAATTATGGCCGGCAAGAAGTTAACATCCGGGCAGATCGGCTTACTTGAGCAACTCACCAAAAATCAGGTTCAGACCCTTACCGAAGGAATGATCAGCCAGGTGAGCCAAATGAAAGAAGCCACCATCTATGTAACTGTCAACAGGCTACATAACATGCTTTTTGTTCGCACTTCAGACGAAAAGGCAATGACTCAAATAGCCAAAATAATCGCCAGTTCTGATCAGCAGGTTCCAGAGGTACTGCTGGAAATGAAGGTTCTTGAAGTCCAACTCACAGACCAGTTTGAATCCGCATTTGATATCAGTAATCTGAGTGGAACCACGGAGACAGGACCAGCTGACGGACATGCCATCAACCCGCTCACCCTTAGACAGGCAACTGCAAAAAGTTCTATAATCGGCATGGGTAACTTCGGCTTAATGAAAAGCAGTACAATGGTCTTCCAGGCACTGAGCTCAAATATTCGAGTACGCCTACAACTCCTGCAGGCAAACAACAATATTACAGCCCTTGCAACACCGATGTTACTGGCTGCAAACAATCACCCTGCAAAATTATTTATCGGTGAGCAGGTAGTGATAACTACAGGGTTCAAAGCACAAGAGATAGAGATAACTTCTGGAACCAACGTCATAATCCAGACCACTCCTGTACCCATAACTAAAGTTACACGCGTTGGCAACACCCTCACCATCCTACCATCCATTAATGCCGACAGATCTGTTGTGATGCGACTGGTTCATGAAAACTCTAGCGTCAACAAAGGCGGGGGCACAATTCCGCTGCTTGTCGGCGATACCGTTCAAAATGTAGTGATTGATACAATAAACACCTCCACCCTCGAAGGGACGGTTCTCGCCCAGGACGGCATGACAGTAGCCGTTGGCGGCATGATGCGAACCAGCACCGTAAAACAAGAGAGCAAGGTACCGATACTAGGCGATATTCCCCTCCTTGGCTTCTTTTTTAAAAAAGTGTTTGAAAGAGAAGTAAAGACCGAATTGGTCCTTCTCATAACCCCACACATCCTTACCGCCCCCAGTGACGGTGAGGCACTCACTAGAAACAGATTAAGCGCCCTGCTGGATCATCCAAGCCCACTTCACACCTATCTGGACGAAATGCCCGAGCAACGCGCCAGCATACAACGACAGAGGTTGAGTGCCACCATTATCGGTGATGATATTCAACACCAAGCAGAGGACTTACCACCTGTTGCAGCTCAAGAACCGATAACCAACCTCAATGGTCTGGAAAAAAGTTATATCGAACTGATAAGAGTTGCTGCAAAACAGGTGCGAACTCCATTTTTATTGCGCCAACCAGAAGGACATATCACACCGATTTCCTTGCTGGCACTTGGCCAACCACAAATATTTAAAGATAGGGCCCTTATAACTTCACCAGAGGCATCTTGGTCCAACGGAATTCACTATGTAACCGCCCTAAAAGTTATTAATCGCTCGAATAAGAAAACAGCTATAGACGTCGGCAAGATGTTCCAACCATGGCAGGCAGCGACCTTAGAGCAACAACAACTGGCACCAGCCGGTGAAAAGGGCGATTCCACATATCTATATTTGATTTCAGAAGAAAAATTTGAAAAAGCCATTGCCCGGGAGGAACAATAATGCGGATCAACTCTTGCTATAAAAAGAAAATCCTGCCTGAAACGGCGCTGTTACTGCTCCTGATTTTTTGTCTGCCAGTAACCGGTGCCGCACAACATGACAAAGCAGACGACAATAACCAAGCAATGCAGCTACAACTTATCCTTTCCCCCGGGGAAAAGATTGGCAACAACATCACCTTTAGTACAGATGCAAGCAGACCAACTATAAAAACAAAGAGAAAGACGACTCCATATATAGACATCTCTGCAATTCAGATTCTGGAAAAGCCACAGGAGGCTCCCCTCTCGTCTCCAGTTAAAACAGCTACGACCAACGCAGCACGAGTTGATCTGACCACAACACAGGCAACAGCAGAAACCAAGACCCTTAACACACAGCTCCCAGAAGCATTACAACCTGAAACAGCCAAGCTAGACAGCACAATCCCTGGGGCTAAACCGGCTCTTGATTTTGAAATTGTTGAGAAAGACAAACCCGTTCAGCAGAAAAAAGAGGTGGACTCTTTTGGGATGTCTGCACCTGTAAAGCCAACATACCTAGGCTTTCAGCCAAGCTTTAATCTTTCAACAGGTTACAGAAGCGATGAACTGATCTTTAGTATAGCCCCACTTGGGCGCAAGCCAAACATCCTTTCCGAGCTTACGTGGGAGAATCTTGATGTATTTGAGATTAAAGGTGACGCCATATGGAGCAACTCATCCCACCTGTACCTCCATGGAGAACTTGGAATCGGCTGGATACAGGGTGGACATGTCATTGACTCTGACTACTACTCGGACAACAGGAAAAATGAATTTTCTCGCGCTATCGCTGATGCCGATGGGGGGTCGGTTATGGACGGCTCCATCGGGTTGGGCTACCGTTTTGACCTCCCCCTTTCAGCAAAAGGCGGCCGGTTACAATTTATGCCCATGTTTGGCTACGGAATCAACGTACAGGACCTAACTATTCGAAATGGTGCTCAAATTTTAGTCAAAGATCGTGTATTTCCTCTTCCCATTCGATTTTCCGGCCTCAACTCTTCCTACAAGGCATCCTGGAAAGGCCCTTGGTTGGGTTTTGACGTTATTGTCGGCTTCAATGACAAACACAGCCTCACGGGATCATTTGGCTACCACTGGTCAAGCTACGATGCCGAGGCAAACTGGAACTTAAGGACTGATTTTGATCATCCTATTAGTTTTAAGCATATTGCCGATGGCGAAGGCATCACGGGGGGGCTGGCCTATCGTTACGATTTCAAGACAAACTGGTTCTGGACCATGGAATTTGATTTCAAAAAATTCAGTACAGAGGCTGGCGATGACGTGACCTATTTCTCAGACAAAACCTATTCAGTCATCCGACTCAACGAAGTGGAGTGGGAGTCGTATTCGCTTCTTTTCGGCATAGGTTTTACCTTTTAGAAAAAGCCCTTGTCAGTGACATGGGCTTCTAGCATTTTTTATTTAATTCAAATTATTTTTTTATTATTTTATTACGGGATAGGTTAATGGAAACTGAAGACACAACAGCATCTATGGAAGATGTTCAGAAAATACTGCGGCCGGTCTTTGACACCTTAAACAGCGTCGTTTTAGGCAAAGAAGAACAGGTAAAAATGGCAATGGCCTGCCTACTTGCAAAGGGGCATCTGCTCATAGAAGACGTACCCGGACTAGGCAAAACCGTCCTTGCCCACTCTCTAGGCCGTACCCTTGGTCTTTTATACCAGAGGGTACAATTTACCAGCGATCTTCTGCCGGGGGATATAATCGGTACCTCAATCTATGACCGTAACAAGGGCGAGTTCTATTTCACCGAAGGCCCTGTTTTCACCCAACTCCTTCTTGCAGACGAGATCAACCGCGCCACCCCCAAATGCCAGAGCGCTCTGCTTGAAGCCATGGAGGAGAGACAGGTGAGTGTTGAGGGACGCAGCCGCCCCCTGCCATCGCCATTTTTTGTTATCGCGACCCAGAATCCCACCGAACAGATTGGCACCTTTCCCCTGCCTGAATCGCAACTGGACCGTTTTCTACTACGCATATCCATGGGGTACCCAAACCGTGAAGCCGAACTGGGTTTACTCGGCGGCAAGGACAGGCGTGAAATGATCAACAACCTTAAACCAATCATCACTCCTGACAAACTGATTTACCTGACGAAGCAGGTAGAGAAGGTTCATGTGAGCCGGGTTGTTCTTGAATATCTGCTCAACATCCTTGAATACACCAGAAAATCAGGCAAGTACCAAACCGGACTTTCCACCCGCGCAGGACTTGGCTTAATACGGGCAGCCCAGGCATGGGCCCTCATACAGGGTGAGGATAAAGTTCTTCCAGGTGACATTCAGCAGGTACTACCCGCCCTGGTTGGCCACAGACTCGTCCCCCTTGCAGGCGGAATGAGCTCTGATCGTATTGGCGAAGAATTGATGAACGAAATCCCGGTGGAATAAAATGGTCCAGAGCAAAACAGCCTCACCTGCACCTCTCCGTCAACCTATGAGACGTTCAGCCTTCAAACTGAGAAGGCTTAAACTACTCCAGATACGCATGCGACTAGCGCCTGCGGGCTGGGGACTGCTTGGCCTTATCGTTGTAGAGTTTTTACTATCCGTGAATTTTAGCAATAATCTAATCTTCGCAATGACCTTCCTCCTTGTCTCGATCACCCTCATCGGTTGGTATCATTCAAGGACAAACCTCAGCAGAATGATCGTTTCTGACTGGAAGTCAGTTCCGGCTTTTGTCGGCCAAAAAGCACAGTACAGCCTAAGCCTGACGAGCAAGTCAGACGCGGCACGGCACGGTCTGCACCTCTGGGCAAATGGGGCGACAAGTTCAGCTGAATTCCACTTGGCGGCAGGAGAGCAAACAGAGTGTAAGCTCTATCGCCCTACGACCCAAAGAGGGATTTTAGCTACTACGGATGCGGCCCTCTGCTCCAGTTTCCCCTTAGGCATTTTCACAGGACGCATGCACACTGGTTCCTTACCAACCTGCCTTGTTTACCCAGCCCCATCAGGTAACCAACCACTCCCGGATAACACCACAGGACACAACGCCCACCTCAAACTTGAGTCCGGCACATATACAGACATGCGCCGCTACTCCCCGGGAGACTCTCTGTCGAGGATTTCCTGGCAGGCCTTTGCTCGGTTTGACGAACTATACACCAAGGAATTTGACGGAGGCACCGGACAACCAGCACTCTGGATTCGCTGGGACGATGTGCTGGTAACGGGGGTGGAAGAAAAACTGTCCCAACTCTGCCGCTGGCTACTCGATGCCCACAAGAAACATTGTGAATATGGCCTTGAACTTCCCTCACAAAAAATCTCGCCGGCAGGTGAAGAGAGCCATTTACGAGAGTGTCTAAAAGCCCTTGCTCTCTATGAACACCCGGAGCCAAAAGCATGCTGAGATATCACCATTACGTTCTTCTCACACTTATTCTTGCGGCCCTACCAAGCCTTGTAAGACTCCCTTTATGGGTTGCAGGCATAGTGGCTATTGGCGGTGCCATGCACTACTGCGGCGACTGGAGAAAGAAAGCGAGGGGCAAAGTGCTATCAGCCCTGCTCCTCGGCGGCTCTATTGTTGGCATCTGGTACAGTTTTGAGAGCTGGTTCAGCGGAGATTCTGTCCTGAGTTTTTTTATCACTGTAGTCTTTTTAAAATGGAGTGAATCAGAAACCAGAAGAGACTACCTCCTGCTAATATTCTCTTCTGTGATCCTGGCAACGGTTGGAGCTCTGTCCTGGGACAACATGTTGAACATGATCCATATGATGGTTGTGGTCTTCTCTCTCACCATCAGCCTTATTGCAATACATAGTGATGAGAGCCACTCAGGCACCTCATTTCTTCTTAAAAAGACAACCAGCCTCTTTGGCCTGGCCCTACCGGTGACACTCCTCTTATTCCTGATTTTCCCGAGAATACCCGGACCACTATGGGATATTGGCCTGGCCTTTGGCTTGCCGATAAAAGCAATGATGGATCGTGGCAATGGCGAATTTGGCAAGATAAAGACCATACAACCCGGCGGTATTCACCGTGCAAGTAAAGAGAATGAGAATGTTCTGGTTGCCGAATTCCAGGGTGCCGTTCCTTTTAAAAGTACCCTTTATTGGCGTGGCCCGGTTTTTTGGGAATACGATGGTGAAAACTGGAACCTTCCCGAAAATTGGGATAATCGAAACACCCTTCTCAGAAAGGCAATTAAGACCAAGAAACGTCTCGACCATGAACTTCATTTCCGCAAGACCCCTGTGCACTACACCCTGCGAGTGATGCCAAACGGTGGCAGGTGGCTTTATGGTCTTGACATCCCGGCGGCCCCCGCACCGGAGGCCTTTATCTCTGATGAATATCAACTCTTAAGCATCCGCAGAATAGATGATCATGAGCCAAAGTTGGAAATGCTTTCCTATCTTGATTATCAGGTTGGTGTCGAACTGACAGCAGAACAGCGACAGCGTGGTCTTTCATGGCCTGAAGGACAGAACCCACGCCTGCTCGAACTGGGCCGAAAATTACAGAAAACCTTTGGAAATTCTGAAGATATCCTCCACCAGGCATACACCCTACTCGCGGGTGGAGGTTTTGATTTTGAGCCAGCCTATATCATAGAGCCCGGCGACAATCTGCTCGATCGATATTTTTTCGACGAAAAAAAAGGCGGCGCAGAGTACCTCGCCAGCAGTTTTGTTATGCTGATGCGAGCAGCTGGAGTTCCAGCAAGGCTGGTCAGTGGCTTTCGGGGGGGGACTATTATCGCCCTCACCAACTTTGTCATAGTCAAACAAACGGATGCCCATGTGTGGCTTGAGGTCTGGCACGATGACAGCGGCTGGAACCGAGTTGAGCCTAAAGATATCATTCTGCCACCTGACAAAAAAGCGGCACCGCTGGCCGCTCAAAAGAAAGAAGAAAACTCCAGCGTCAAGTTACAAAAGGAAAAAAATCAGATCATAAAAGACGTCCCCTCCGATGAACAAAGGAAGAGTCCCCAACAACGTGCCAATGGGCAGAACGACAAAAAGAGCTGGTCACTACCTAGTCTCTCTTCACTCTTTGGCAATATGCAAAAGTGGGTCATCAATTATGACCCCGATCGTCAGATGGAAATACTAAAAGGAGTTGGCCTAGGTAAAAGCAACTGGCTTGACCTCCTCATTGGTGCATCCATTGGTGTAGCATCACTGCTGTCGTTTTATCTTGGCATAGCATTGTGGCGAAGCAGACGGCATAGAGATCAGGTGACCCGAAGCTGGCAACAGTTTTGCAAACGACTCGCCAAATTTGACCTGCAAAAAACAGCACATGAATGTCCGAGAAATTATTTAAAGCGGATCGTTAAACAGAATCCAGAATTCACGACTGCCGCAGAAGATATCATTAACCGCTTCATAGATATTCGCTATGGACAGGAAAGCACAAAAAAAGCGAGGACTCATTTTTCAAGACAGGTAAAACGATTTTTATCCATGACATAATGGCCAGAGCGCAAACCGCTCCACAGATGTCTTCCCCGCAAGGCAGAGAGTAAGAACATACAAAAAGGTAACAGATGAAAAAATTTATAATTGCTCTTGTTATTTTGAGCGCCAGTATCCCTACCCTGCTTTTTGCAGCCCAGGGGGTAACAGAAGACTACGGGCCGGTTGTCGCCACAATTATTCAACGGGGAGACATCGCTGTCGAAAACTACTCTTCCGACAACTCCGTTATAGCCGGCAATGAATTCTCCAGGCTCTATTTTGACGTCTTCGAGACGAGCGGGATGGAATTCACTTTGGGGTTAAAAAATAACGCCTTCATGCTTCAGATTGAGTCCAGTTTTAGTTTGATGATAAGCCAGTCCATGCGAGGTGAACCCAAGGTTGAACTGGAAAAGACCTGGGATATAATGAAAACCGACCTCAACTATGCAGTGGAACACTACTCCAGTGGAGATAGGGCCACCAGCTTCTGGGGCCGCACGGTACAGTCCTTTCTCATACTCTTTAGAGAGGGTGTCGAGGCCATGCTTGTGGTAGCCGCTCTCATTGCCTACCTCAGGAGGTCGGGCTATGCGGACAAGGTTATTTATATCCGTCATGGTGTCTCTCTCGCACTCGTTGCAAGTATAGGTGCTGCATGGGCGCTTAACAGTTTGCTGTCAACCAGCGGCGCTAATCGCGAAGCAATGGAAGGCATAACCATGCTCATCGCAGCTGCTGTTCTTGTCTATGTGAGTTACTGGCTCACTGCAAAAAAAGACGCCGATCGCTGGAACGCATTTATCAAAGGCAAAATTGAAGATGCTGCGAGCCAAAATAGCTTTTTTGCACTCGGGTTCGTCGCTTTTCTTGCAGTCTTTAGAGAAGGAGCAGAGACCATTCTCTTTTACCAGGCACTAATAGGTGGTTCCACAGGCCAAATGAACGCAATCTGGTTAGGGATTGGACTGGCCCTCCTTGCTCTCACAGTGGTTTATATCATTATACGCTTTGCCTCTATCCGACTTCCTTTGGGAATATTCTTTGGCACCACAGCAATCTTTCTCTTTGCCATGGCCTTCGTATTCACAGGACAAGGCATACTTGAACTTCAGGTAAGCGGTATGATTCACACGACTAAATTACAAGGCTGGCCAATGGTGAGCTTACTAGGCATCTTTCCTACTGTGGAGACAATCTCAGGTCAGGCTGTCATTCTGGCGCTGATCCCTGTTGGCTGGCTTATTTTAAAGATTAAAGAGAAAAAGACTCAACCAGCCCCGCAGGTAGAACAGGCGTAACACGTCTCCTCGCTATAAAAAGATTATCTACGAATACAGGAGAATATGAACAATATTATTGTAGGAATGGTGGCGTTAATCGGTACAGCATCTGCTGTTTATACGGACGTTCCAGACAAAATGAAATCAATTTTCAATGACAGTGTTGAAGCAGCTCAACAGGTCTGTACTGCCGGGGATCTCCACTCCATGTCGGTTATGCTTGACGCAACATACATAATGGATCGCGAGCTCCCCTCGGCAATAGAATTTTCCATTTGGCTTGATGATACCTTCAAAGAAAATAATGTCAAATCACTGTCCGTTGATCACTGGGGTAACGATTATCTTTACACGGTGGATAAAGCACAACGTAATTATCAGCTCCGCAGTGCTGGCCCAGATGGAATTTTAAACAATGACGATGACATGGTTAAAACCGGTCCATAAAGAAAATAAGGGGTTCATATGAAACTTAAGAAAAGCAGTACCATGTTTATGCGACTGAGAACGAAATATCTCAGCAGTAAGGCGATCGCTCTTTTTGTCATAAATAAAAAACTAAAGACCACACTCCAACATGACAGTGACTTTGGAAAACTCACGGATATACAACTCAACAGACAACAGAAAAACATGACCCTGGAGCTGGAACATCTAAGCGAGATAAACACAATAGCAATCAATGGCTATACCTTTGAAAACAGAAAAGGAGAGCCCTATCTGATATGGCGAACCATTGATTTCACCGGTCCTGCAAAAGATCATTATAAAATGATCTTCAAGAACATCGATGGAATAGAACTATCCAAAAAATATATTGCCATTGTGGAGGCTGTACTATGAGCAAAGGATATAAAAGAAAATATCTTGTTGATGCCAGTTTTCAACTGAGCCAGGTCTCTGTACTCATTGTGGCCAATGTACTTATCATTCTACTAATAAGTGCTCTCCTTTCTTGGTTTTATCTCATTGCCTGGGATGGCTCAACCGCCTACAATCACAACCAGCGTATCCCTATTTATATTGCGGTTATTACAGCGCTA
This sequence comes from Desulfotalea sp., assembly GCA_002733995.1. Lineage (GTDB taxonomy): Bacteria > Desulfobacterota > Desulfobulbia > Desulfobulbales > Desulfocapsaceae > Desulforhopalus_A. The sequence goes on from NVXR01000014.1 coordinate 48,322, forward strand.
ATAATCATATCCACCGTGTTTCTCAGTTTCAGAAGAAGTCGTTCCATCGCCGGAATGATGAAAAAGATCCAAGTCGTCCTCGAAGATGCGGCACTGGGGATATTGCCAGAACGAAAACTTACCTTTAGAAAAGGTGATCATTTCCAACAGCTAGCCACCCCACTTAACGACTGCATAGAACTCTTGCGAAAGAGACCAGCTGCTAGTGCAGATGCAATAATAAATGACCTCCAGATACTCAAGAAAGATATAGGAGCACCAGGTACAGATAGTAAATCTTTGCAAACTACAATCTCAAACATCATCCAAAAAATGCAGTAGGATCGACAGGAAATGGGCAGAATTTGCAAGCACTTGCCGCTCAAACTATAGCCCCACCCAACACACAATACAGATCCATTTTTCTCTGTTTCAAGTCCCCCCCCCTTCTCTGCTTGCATTTGCCAAACAAGGAAGGGGGGTTGAAGATAATTTACGAGTTGGGGTCGGACCACGATAACATATAGATATCACAGCAGAAAAACCTACAAAACAGGCCATTTTAACGCTTAGACACCCCTTTTACCGGTCAAAAAGGCCCCTCTAAGGATGTAGATCATCTGAAATGAGAAGGACTATTACCCCAGTAACAAAGCAAAATTTGCGGGACTTATCAGAAAATGAGTCCTCCTGCAAACCTACCTATCATTCTTCTACAACACATCACCTGCCTAGAAAGGCCACAATGGACGTCGTTGTCTTTTTTTGTAATCGAATCTGGTTAGACAGGTCGGGACAAGAGTTTTCTACCCCGTTGAACATTGGTAACCATAGAATTACAGCGACCATCTCTTACTAGAGTGAAAAACCAGTAAGGTTTCAAAACGAAGAGACGCTGACGCTAGCCGCCGCTTTAATAAAAACAATATTTCCTCAAACGTGATTTCCATCACATCAGAAAAGATATTTCATATTTATAATAAGTCTCCACTCAGTAGCATAAATTTTTATATTATGATAATGCGAAAGCACCCGGAGATGAAAACATGAAGTATTTTACTAATATAATCGGCAACGTAGAGATAAAAATCTCTACATTTGAAAAAAACGATACCTGTGAATTGCATTTTTTCATAAAAACAATCGAACAACGAAACCCCACCGCACAATTCGAAGAAGTTATAGACGGCTTAAAATCCTACCTAGAAGAATCCAATATTGCCAAGAACTCTGTGGTTTTTTCTCGTTTTTTTGTTTCAGATGCTGCTAATCAGGAGGCGTCTCTTCTCTCACTTGCCGACAAAGCCCTTGATGCTTTTGATGGCTGTGCGGTTTCCGTAGTACAACAACCCCCTCTTTGTACTAATAATAAGGTGGTCTTATGGGCCTATGCAATTCATTCAAAGGGAAGTGACAAAATAGTAAACAAGGAGGTTGATGAGAACCACCTGATACTCAGGCGCAAGGGCTACGAACATGTCTGGACGACTCAACTCAGTACAGACAACGGGGCAACTGATTCATACAGCCAAACACAAAATATATTTGAGAACTATACTAAATATCTTGCTGCTAAGGGTCATTCTCTCGAAAGAAATTGCCTACGAACATGGCTTTTTGTCAAAGATATCGATTTTAACTATGGAGGCGTTGTCACTGCCAGAAGCGAATTATTCACCACCCATGGCATGACACCGGAAACACACTTTATATCCAGCACCGGCATTGAAGGTCGTCATATCAGCCCAAATGTTAATGTTCTCATGGATGCCTACTCAGTACTTGGCGTAGAACAGGATCAAATTAAGTTTTTAACTGCCCCGGATCATCTCAACCCAACACACGAGTATGGGGTAACATTTGAACGTGGCACCAGTGTCGATTATGGCGACAGGCGACATGTATTTATTTCTGGAACCGCTAGTATAGATAGCAAAGGCAAAATCCTCCATGTGGAAGATGTTGCCAAACAGGTGGAACGTGTCGGGGAAAACATTTCTGCACTTCTTGCTGATGCGGATTCTTCCACCGACGACATCGCCCAAATGGTAATCTATTTAAGAGATCTATCTGACACGGATGCCATTACCCCCTATCTCGATCAACACTATGGAAAAATACCAAAGATTGTTGTCCACGCTCCTGTCTGCCGCCCCGGATGGCTCATTGAAATTGAGTGTATGGCAATACAATCCTCACAACATCCACAATTTGAGAATTTTTAGCCTCTATCGCCTCCGGTAGACCCACATTTCCCTTAAAGTCTATTTTATTTTCAGGCTATACCTTGATCGAAGTATAGCCTGAAAGCTACAACAACCGGCCACAGTATCCCACCTCATCTTACTTCCTTCTCTTAGTCAATTTTTCACCAATAAGATATCAGTTATTGAACGGATTCTTCCTCTTAGAACCTATCAAACCTACACCTTTTCCATAGTATCATTTTTCTACTTTTGTGATCCAGATCACAACAATTATCCTAAATCCCTTTTATGTTTCATTGACCTAATTTACTTACCGTCACTTAACATTCCCTTTATATGGGGAAGAGGATGAGTTTATTACACCCTGTTATTTATTATTTCACATGGAGTATTTGCAATGAAAAACACGTTTTTCGCATCTCGATCAGGCTTCAAAATTATCATTAGTGTTGGCTTTACAACCCTGTTGCTGGCTGGTAGCAATGTAAGTGGCTCAACGGCCGGACCAACTGAAGCAGAAGTTTTGGCAGCGCTTGCCACCAACAGCATAGATCTACACCTAAGCGATGTTGCCAAAACAGCAAAACAACTCCAGCAGGCCTCTCAAACCTTATGTGAACAAAAAGATAGCCAGAGCCTAGGAGCAGCAAGAGATGCATGGATAAACGCCTACATAAGCTGGCGCGGAGCCTCACCATATCTGATAGGTCCTGCGGATGACCTGAAGCTTGATTACAAACTCGGCGGCTGGCAATCAAATGACATTATTATGGAAGCTGTCACTTCCTCCAGTGAATATAATTATCTTAGGGATAACATTGAAATGCGAGGGTACGCAGCGGCAGAATATATCCTTTTTGTCCCTAAAGACCCAGCCGCCACAACGACAGAAGAACGCTGTAGCCACCTCCTGAGTGTTACCGATGAAATTGCGAATTTAACCGGTAGTGCTAAAGAAAAATGGGATAATGAGTTTAGAGAAGAATTCATCACGGCGGGCAACGGACTACCTTTTATGGTCCCCGGCGACGCCTTGAGTCTTGTCGTTGCAGAAACCCTTAACTCCACAGAGATACTGTTAAGAGATCGCATAGGTTTACCCAGTAATTTTTTTGACGCTGATGCCAGACCTGAACTTCTTGAAGCATGGCACAGTAAAAGTACACTCAAGGCACTAGAAGCTGCATTCAATGGCATAAGCGAATCTCTGGCTGGGGATGGAAAAGCCAGTATCCTGAACCTTATTGCCACTCAAGACGGTCTCACCTATAAAAAAGATCCCGCCCTCGCAAAAAGCATCCAGAAACAACTTAATACAATTAAAGACATTATAGCCAAGCTCAACAAACAACAACTTAATCTCTACTCTGAGCTTAAGAATGACCCTGCAACATTAAAACAACTCTACCAACAATTACAAAAGCTCCAGGAAAAAATTGCCCTGGCGGTACTTGCTCTCGAGCTTGATATCCGAACGGGACTGGAAGCAGAACTCACCCGGTAACGACATAGAATTTATTTGCCAGGCGCAAACTGTGGGCAGTCTCTAATGAACAGCACTGCCCCACACAGCGCCTGGGTACGCCCCCTCAATTCATTTCCAACAAGGAGTCAAAGATGAATCGTCTTTTTGTATCCCTGACGAGTATGTTCGTCGCTGCATCAATTCTTGGTATCGCACCTGCACAGGCGGGTATTCAAGACAATGTGGCAGATTATCTTTTTAAAAGAAACGCAAAAAAGGCCCTCGAAAGTTACACCGACAACACAATCTTAAAAACAATCGATCAACTTGTTAAAAATATACGAACACTTAACAATGATGCAAAAAAACTCCACGCAGACAAGAACGAGAAGTATTTAGATAAAACTATAGCTGCATGGCGGGCTACTGTTGCAAGCTTCAATAGGTCTCAGATTTTCATGTATGGCCCCGCTGCTCAATATGATTTCCACAAACAGCTCTCTATCTGGCCTGCTGACAAGATCTTAATCGACAATACTCTGGACAAAATGTCCAAAGGTCTGCTCCAGCTAGGGCCTGCTCAGCTCCGCAAGATGACCGCTTCAATGCGCGGTCTAAACACCGTTAAATACCTGCTTTTCAGCAAAGGCCTCAAACGCGATATAGGTACTATCAAGGATACTGAACTGGATTATCTCGTGGCAGTTACGGATGTGCTCCAACTTGAAGCTATAGATTTTGAGGCTTCTTGGGTAGGAACGAACAACCTTTCTGCAGATAAACTCGAAATAGTCAAAAAAGCTGGCTTAAAAAACTGGTCATCGTACGCTAAAGAGTTCAAAAACCCAGGAGAACCATACAGTCGTTATCTTTCTGTTTCGGTCCCACTCCAAGAACTCATCCAGGAAAGCACCTCTGTAATAGAAGACATACTCCCTATAATCGAAGAATTGGCGACCCGTGAGCCACTAGGAAAGCTCCATTATTGGGATAGAATTGATCCATACGCGGATATTCTCAACGGCCTTAAGGGAGTAGAGAATTCATATCTTGGAGGAATTCCCGGTTCACGCGGAACCTCATTTTCTGATCTTGTAGCAACAAAAGATGCGGTTCTCGACAAACGAATCAAAATAGCCTTCGCCCATGCACAAAAACGAATCGAAACAATTCGTAGTCTTGAAAATGGTCCCCAGGAAAAACGCGAACTGGCAGTAAAGGTTGCAGTCTCGGAGTGTGAGAAACTGCTTTCCAGATTAATGGTGGCAACCCCGCTAGTGACAGCAGATCCTGCGGTTGAACCCTTTGCACCTTATGGAAGCAATATTTAACAAGTAACACCAGAAGCTATCTACACAAATTCATTTTTAATGAGAGAGTTTACATGAAAATGTTGTCAAATCCTATAAAGAGAAGAAAGTTACACATAGCCCTATCCCTTCTTTGCGCCCTCGGCACCGTGGATGCCGTCACAGGCGGATTCGCCACCGACTCACAGGCACACGTCGCCATAGGAGGAATCCCCCCGGGATTGTCTGATGATTACTTTACCGGTGGACGCATGGGTACAGTTTTTAGCACAACCTCCCGCTGTCTTGAGTTGCCTGCACCTGCCATTGATGCTGACGAAAAACTGTCTGAAATGTTTGCCAAGGGTGAAGAAATATTTGAAGCGGATTTTGTAACCGATCCAGACGCTCCCTTTGGCGGACTTGGTCCGGTTTACAACAACGTTTCCTGCCGAAATTGTCACCCCAACTACGGCAGAGCTCGCAGGGTAGAATCATTCAAGGACCACCAGTTTGGTAACGGTTATATCGCCTTTGTGCATACCCCAGATGGTAAGTTTGTCGACGGGTTCAAGTTTATGCTCCAAACTATGGCAACCCCGCCCTACCTTCCACCGGCAGAGGATATAGAAATAACCTGGAACAAATATGTCGACAAATACGCTAATACCTATCCCGACGGGAGCCCCTACAATGAAGGCAAACCCTATGAAGGAACGTTGATATACCCGACTGCCAAACTGATTAACCCTCTCTATGACGACATGCCTGAGGACTATGAGGTAAGTATTGAAGGCACAATAGGTATCTTTGGAACCGGCCTGCTCGATGCCATCTCTGACCAGGATATCATAGCAGAATACGATCGTCAGCAGGCACTGGACGGGCCGATAAAAGGCAAACACGGTAGATGGATCACTGAACCCTATGACAATAAAAAACATTTGGGCAAGTTTACCACCCATAATGCCAGGGCTACCTTACAAAATGGTCCAGGATTTAACGGCAGCTACAGCGTTTACAATATAACGCGAACCGATCGACCAAGCCTTTTCGCCTCCCAGAAATGGATCGACAAACAGGGTGAGCTGGGCTTTGATACAGCTGTTCTTACCGCCCAGCAACCAGAAGAAATGAGCCAGACTGAACTGAGCGAGCTGATGGTCTGGACACGGGGATTAGGCGTACCTGCCGCCCGAAATCTCGATGACCCGATAGTTCAAAAGGGAAAGAAGCTGTTCACAGCCCTCAGCTGTAACCAATGCCATAAGCCTACCTGGACCACCGGGCCCGAATATGAATATATCCCAGGATATGCCAATCAGAAAATCTGGCCATATACCGATCTCCTGATGCATGACATGGGTAAGATGAATCACGGACTATCGAAGATCTTTCGAACCCCACCATTATGGGCACGGCAAATGATGAAAAATGCTGTTGATCATACCGATATGTGGCACGATCTTCGCGCCCGTGATTTTGAAGAAACAATCCTGTGGCATTTCGGCGAAGGGGATGCAGCACGAGAAGCTTTTCGCCACCTAGCCAAGAAGGATCGACAGGCACTGATCAAATTTTTAAAAGCAATTTAGCTCAATATCCAGGATCTGCTGCCTCGTCCCTTTAAGGGTGTTCCCCAAGGTATTAAAGCATCCCCCCTGAATATTTTGTCCCCGCCCGGTCTCTTCCTCAGCAGGAAGAGACCGGGAAATAGTTGTGGTCCACATTTCGACAGTTTCCACCTGTTCAGGCTATCCCAGATCCATAGGCAAGACAGGCTAGTCCCGGTTAAAGACTTCCTTTTCCCCCAACGCCTCCTGCTATGACGACGGCTGAGATTCCCCCTTGTCTTTGCTGCATATAAATTTTTAAAAGTAAAATATTTAAATATCTTATAATATGATCCCGAAACTTATATTAACGGCATTACTCGGTGTCTCAGCTGTGCTATTTTCAAGCGAAGCACAGCCCGGTGAAAGCACCAATCAGACACTTCAGATAAACGACAAGTCTCACCATGCCAATGAGATAGATGGGATAAGCGAAGCGTCACGGCATATCGATGGATTGACCGGGGCTTCAATACAGATAGACAGCGTCAGTGGAGCAACCACCTTAAGCAGGGTAGAATGGCGAATTGCCAAGGGACAGCAGTTGATTGACCTCGTTAATGATAAGAAAACAATCTGTCTGATATCAACCACTAACCCAGACAACACCCCCCAGATAACAAAAGTAACACCAATTTTTGAAAGTGAAGAAATTCTAAAGTTTGCCTCAGGTCTCAGCCAAACTCGAAAGAATATCGATCGAAGTGGTACTGCTATTATCACTGTCCTCTCGGGGAGCAGTAACCCCAAAAAAAGAAGGGCTGCGAGAATCTTTTTAGAACATCTAGACAAAGTTGACTCGGCGAGTCAACGCACGAAGGGGTTACGCCTTCTTCGTATGAAAATCTTGCGCGTCCTGCCCCTTCAATAACACCGGGATTTGCTACTGGGAGATCTGAATCCGTTGGTTTACTCTTATATTTTGGCTTTTTTCGTTATCAGCAAGAAATTACCTTTAACAAGTCAACAGACTCAAATCAGACAGCAGCTCCCTTCCCACGAAAACCTATATTTTTCTCGCCGCCAGCAACAGGCAACGCGTTTCATCCGACTCTGATACCACAAAATCTCCAAAACCAGCCGTTGTGAGTACCTCTCTCAATTCAGCTTCGGAGATATGATGTCCCGAATATCCGGCCAGTCGTGTTGTAAGTTCAAGCACAGAGGCTGAAAGCGAAGGGGGCATACCTTCATCCTTATACATATGATTTGAGACAAAATATCCGCCGGATTTCAGCGACCCTGCTATTTTCTCGACCACTGATAGTAGAGTACCACTCCAATCATAAAGAACGTGGGAAGCCAGCACCAAATCGTAATCTGTACCTAAAAGATCATCTGATTCTAAGTCAACAGACCGCACAGAGATAGACTCTCCATAACCCATCTCAGTATGGACATTTGCCGCTTGTTTCAGTAGGCCAGGCAAATCACAGACAACAGCCTGCAACCTCGGGTTCTCATCAATCAGTCCCATTGAATAAAAGCCGTGATTACCGCCGACATCGCACATTTTTTCAAATTCGAAAAACCCTGACAGGGCCTTAATGAACGCAACAGCATTTTGAAGGGAGCCATGGAGAGAAGTGGTACCAAGCATCTTGACGGTATGAACAGACAGCCACTCTTCACTATCCCACCGCTCAGGATTACCAGTATTTTTAATCAATTCAGGAATATTTTGTAACATTTTTATGTTAAATCCCGTTGTCATTTCAACATATGGTCCTTGATAGGCAGGTGCAGTGCTGACCAGATACTCAGAAGCTACCTTAGTATTCAGGTATTCATTACTCTCTTTTACAACAAGTCCCAAGGCAACGAGACAATCGAGCAGCGCCTCTGTTCGGTTGGCTGTAGCAGCAATCAACTGAGCCACCACCGAGAAGCTCACCGCTTTCTTATCCAGATGATCAAACACCTTCATATCCACGGCCGCAGCCAGAATAAAGGAGTTCATCCCCTGGTGTACAATGTCAGCAACAGGCCTGAAAGACTCTTTTAACTTAGGGATTTGCATCGAAAACCTCCAAATATTTACGTCTAAATGTTTACGTCCAAACAGGAAGAGAATGAGCCAACAAACGGCAGACACCCACCTGCCACAATAGCATTAATCGCGCAGCATCACCGCTTTAGTATAGTACAATCAATTTTCACAAATGTGACACAGGTCACAGAATGAAGACAAAAAACAAAGTATATTAGTTTTGGATCTTTAGGGGAGCATTGCACGTTTCACTGCTTTACCGAGGTTTCTCGGTCGACTTGATGCTCTCGATCGCCAGCCTGAAGGTAATACAAGGTTCGTGATGGTACGGACCACCACCTTCGGCTAGACGTGTTACTCAAACTTTCTTTATAGAACCAATGAAATTCGTTGATAAACAGATAAAAACGCGTGTTGGTCTTGCAGATGACAGAGACTTCGTGTTGGCAGTAACAATACTGCTCTTAGCAATCTGGTGTACAGTGCTGACAATAGGCAGATACTCAACTGAAACGGATACATTTGCAGCAAATTATCAGCAGCTATCTCTGTGGATTTTGCTCATCGGAGGCGCATGTTCAATTTTTCTTTTTCTATTATCCGTTTATTTGTTTTTTCTATACTACGTTTCCAACATCAAATTGTCTTTTTTAGAGATCAATGGAGATGAGTTAATCTGGCCCAAGGGATTATTTTTATCGCAAAATAATGTCGTTGCTTTAAAAGATATCCGAAGTGTTCATTTGCTTAAAAAAAATGGACTTGAACTGTTAATAATTAAAACTCTGTCAAAAAAGTACACCCTCTCAAGAAAAATGATGTTTCGAAACGGTGCCTACCAAGAAATTTGTGGAATGGTTCAAGAAGTGGCGTTACTCAACAAAAGATAACAATGAAACGGCGTGAATATCTGGTAAAAACTAGGCCGATTATAGTGTAAAGGGTCCCCCTTTCCGGGCAACAGCTCGTCCCGAAAAGAGGGAAAAAAGTGAGGAGAGACCTGTGTACAGCCCAGTATCCCAACCCCTATTATTTAGTCTCAAGTTCTTCCATACGAGCCTTCATTTCGTCAAGAGATCGCTGTAGTTCAACAACGGTTGTCTTGAGCGACTCATTTTCTACATCAGCCGCCGACATTCGAGCACCCTCATTAACAAAATTTGCCTGGAATGCCCCGCTTCGTCGTCCACCTCTTCCTTGGTTTCCACTTTGAAAACCACAGCGTTTGCCCATTCCCCTGCCAAATCCGCTCTCTTGATTGAATTCAACATTCGAAGTACAATTCCCTTGAGCTCTACCTGTTCTAGAGCCTCTTCCCTCTGGTCCTGATCTATCTAATCCTGGCATTTAATTCCCTCCATTGTATTGTGTCTTTCTGTTTTGGACTATCAGTTACTGCTACGTCCATTAGCATGTCTTCTTGCACCACCATTACAAGCCTGGCTGCAAAAATCTAAACATCCACTTTTCCGGTTGCAGTTTCCCTGTCTCCCACTACTTTTTACGTCTCGGGTGTGTCCCGATTTATGTTGCTTTCGCATCACCTCACCTCCTTGTGAGTTATCTGTTCCCTCGTCCGCCGCCTCTGTGCATGTGCCGTTTACAGCCCATGCCCCGTAACTCGTAATTGCCTCCGGTAATCTTCAACTCTTTACCTGTTACCAGAGCGTTTGCAACGGTTGACCGGGCTTTAGCCAGCAATCTGCCAAAAGTATGTCTAGAGACTCCCATCATGATTGCTGCACTTTCTTGATCCAAGTGCTCAAAATCGCTTAAGCGAATTGCTTCAAATTCTTCTACAGTCATCAAGACTTCCCCGGTAATCTTTACCCCCCTTGGCACAAATGCGGCCATGACAGGATAAGCAGATACGTATCTTGGTTTTGTCGGTCTCGGCATAATCGCTCCTTTATGATCATATGAGCATAACCTAAACATACCCCTGCAATTACGCAAGTACTATTTCGCTCATATGAGCATAATAGCTTTTTAAATCGTTGCTTACTTGCAGCAAAAAGAAGTTCGGGGACAATAGACAAATTCATATCCACAATTCAACTTGGTGGCGTCTGACTGTTCTGGGATAAAGACAAGAGTAATGGCAAAAAGCGCAAGGGGAAGAAAGAGGAGACTATTTGTTAGAAACTGTGATTTGAATCACAACAACATTCTACATTAGATATAATAGTAGTTATGAGCAAATGCTTCATACTAACTGTAAAAGTGAGGAGGAATCTACCATGGAAAAGGAACAGTACTGGTCACGATTTGCACAGGATTTCGAAAAAAGAAATCTCTATGTCGTCGGCATAAATGATTTATCTATAGTTCAGAACAAGGTTGCACAGCAAAAGAATTTAAAAATGACCTTAGAATTAGGCTGTGGAGACGGCGCTTATTCAAAGATTTTAACAAAGGAGGCAAGCCAGTTAACCGCCACAGACTTTTCGGATGACATGGTAGGTGTCGCAACAGTCAAACTGGATGCATATGACAACATCAACGTAGAGAAGGCAAATTGTCTGGATCTACCATATCCTGACAAGGTTTTTGATACCATCTTCATGGCGAACCTTTTACACGTTATCCCCACCCCGGAAAAATCAATCCACGAATGTAAAAGAGTATTAAAAAAAGACGGCAAGTTAATAGTTCTTAGCTTTACCCAAGAGGGGATGACGGTAATAAATAAGATTTGCATGATCTACCGTTACATTAAAACGTATGGTAAACCATCGCCTTTAGCCCAAACTCTAACTGTAAATAAAACAGAAGCAATGCTCAGTGCTGGTGGTTTTCACATTGAAGAATCAGCACTCATAGGCAAGAAAACGAAGGCGATTTTCATTGTAGGTAGTTGTTGAACAGTAAGGGGTATTCCTTTTTAGACAAACGAAAGCCTCCAACCGTATTGCACGGTGGAGGCTTTCTCTTTCTCTGTTGGTCGCCGGGCTTAAAGAAATAAACCAGACTACATCAACAGCTGATCCTTTTACGAAACGGGATTAACAACAATCTCTTCGTACAGGTGGGGGAAATACGACTGTCTGAGTCGCTCGCTCTTTCTTTCCAATAACATACAAGGTGCCATATATTGCCAGCAAGACGACAAAAGAGATAGCTATGTAAAAGAGACTATGCCCCTCTGCTACCTGATAAAACAAGGTGGCAACAGACCAGGCCAAAGCAGTAGAATACAAGGCCATGACACCAGCGTAAAACCCTCCCATCTCCTGACGCGCAGCACCAACAACGGCTAGACAAGGAAAATACATAAGAACAAAAAGCAGGTATGCAAAAGCAGAAAAAACTGTAAAATGGGTAGCTATCTGTCGATATACAGAAGCTCCAGAACCTATTTCTTCGGAGATGGTTGCACTATCTTCTGTGATCAGGCCAATGCCAAGAAGATCGAATGAACTGACAACTCCAATCAAGCCATCTTTAACAGTCGTTAAAGCCTCTACAACTGTACCTCCAATATCCAGACCACCGTCCTCCTCTTCAACCGCATCCAGACCAGCCTGTGGGTCCATGGTCGCATACAGTGAATTTATGGTGCCGACAATTGCTTCTTTAGCAAAAAGGCCGGTAAACAGAGCAACAGAAGCTGGCCAGTTATCTTCACTAATACCAATAGGAATGAAAACAGGACCGATTGCTTTCCCAGCATAAGCAAGAAAAGAGGTCTGTGAATCTTCATTACCAAAGGTGATCTCGCCGTCATCCATGCCAAGCGAATTAAGAATACTCAGTACAAAAACAGCAGCAACTACAATAACTCCGGCTCTTTTTATAAAATTACTTGTCCTCCACATACCACTTTTAATAACAGCGCCGATGCGGGGTGTGTGATAGAGGGGCAGATCCATGATGAAATTGGATGCCGTTCCTTTAAACAGGGTATTTTTCAAGAAATAACCTGTAAGTATTGCCATAAATAATCCAGATAGATATATCAGAAAAACAGCAAGACCTGAATAGGCACCAAACAAGGCGGCACAAAATAGGGCATAAACGGGTAAACGTGCTCCACAAGACATAAACGGAGCCATAAAGATAGTCATAAACCTATCTCTTTTATTGGTCAAAGTTCTGGCTGCCATAATAGCAGGAACAGTACAACCGAAGCCGACAACCATTGGAATAAAAGCCGAGCCGGGGAGACCAATTTTTCTCATAAAACGATCGGCAACAACTCCTACCCTTGCCATATAACCTAAGTCTTCTAAAATCGCCAAAGCGAGAAACATAAAAAAGACAACAGGAACAAAAGTAGCAACGGTTTGACCTCCAGCCCCCACTCCTGTGACTAAGGCAATCACCCATTCCGGACCATTCACTAAGCCGATTAGAGCTGTTGGGATGTCAACGAAAAGAAGCCCGCCAATAATATCAAAAAAATCAATAAAAACCGAACCTAAACCAATTGCGAACCAAAAAGTGACGAACATCGCACCGAGAAAGATCGGAATCCCCGCAAATCGATTCATAACAACACTATCTACCCGATTTGTGAAATTTTCCCGTCTATCTTTTTTCTCTTTCACAACCAGATCGTTAATACTATCAATATGTTGAAATCTTTCTACAGTACCGACAACATCTTCTCTTGCGACATGTGTCTCATGCTCTGGCAAGGATTCGATACTTTTTTCAATCAATTTAACCGCATTGGCGACGCTCTTTTTATCCACTGCAACCACAGGGATTACAGGAAGCTGAAGCTCTTCACTGAGCTTTTCTATATCTATAACCAAACCTTCACTCTCAGCCACATCCAGCATATTAAGCAAAACGATGATCTGATTGGTTCTATCCTTGAGATCCATGGTGAGATAAAGATTTCGTGTCAGGTTCGTAGCATCAACCACATTGATAATGAGATCGTATTTGCCACTGCGTATAACACGTTCAGCAATCTTTTGATCTTCAGAATCTGGACTCAGATTATATGTACCTGGTAGATCAACAAGCTCAATCCGACTGCCTTGAAGTGGGAAAGTTCCCTCTATTTTCTCAACAGTCACTCCCGGCCAGTTACCAACCTTATTTCTGGCTCCTGTGAGGCTGTTAAATAGAGTTGTTTTCCCACAGTTTGGTACACCTGCAATGGCTATTCGTTCAACTTTATGCATTTCTATACACCCTCAACCAAAATTTCTTTTGCTTCTTTTCTACGAAGAGCTATCCGGCTACCGCGAATCTGAAAAACAAGAGGATCAAATATCTTTACAGGGGCAAGTTCAATAGGTGTACCAGCTACAAACCCCATTTTGCTCAACTTTTCAGAATAATCGGACTCCTGATTTATAAAACCAGCAATCCGGTAGGACATCCCCTTCACAGCCTCAGTTAGATTAATTTTCTTGGACATTTTTGATTCCTCTATCATATTTTACTCTCAAAACCATGGTACCTCACACCAATGCTTGGCATACCACCATGATATATTTCCTTATATTAATACGACTAAGCCTGCATTCCCGATGAATAATGCATTAAAAAAAGTAAGCGAATGAGAAGAATACTGGTTTTATCCTTCCAAAGTGGGGAAACTGGCAATCTTCACGACAGGTCCACTTATACGACAGGATTCCCCGCCCCGTCTCCTCAACCATTTCCTGTAATATCCGTTACTTAAAACAACACATTACACAAAGCGTTGAACCTCCCAACAGCTGAATTGATGAGAAATAAGGGTTAGTTCGTCTTTTAGACAGTCATCAAAGTAAAAACTCACCCTGTTTCTTAGTGCAGTAATTATTTATTAGCACCTACTACATATCTATCACCCACAAAAAAATGATTAATACCTCAAAATTAATTCGGTTGCTAGTTTTATTTTAGCTGTCCCTAAAACCATACACCACGTATCAATGGGCTATTTTCATTTTCACACCTGCTACACCTGCAATACCAACGGTTTTCAAGACGACAGATGATGATATACTCTTTACCCTGAAAAAAATTTATCCCTTAAAAAAATCACATCGAACCAACATCAGGATAATTTCACCTTCTATATAATGGCATATTCCGAACTTGAAATTACAACAATGACACGGTAGTAGAAATAAGACGTGCCGAATTATATTTGTTGTTCCTAAATTTATTCATTGGTGTTAAATTCATTTTATTGCTCGAACCCAAATTATTCACAAATAGCAGCAGAAGGAGATAAACATGAATAAGACAGAACTGATTAAGAAGATTTCAGACCAGACAGGGATCACAAAGAATATTGCAAAGATAACACTCGACGCCACACTACATTCTATTAGCCAGAGTCTTAATAAAGGGGAAGCCATCAAACTCATTGGCTTTGGGGCATTTCGCGTAACCAATCGCAAGGCAAGAATATGTCACAACCCACGGACAAGAGAAAGATTTGCAGTCCCACCCAGAACAGGCGTAAAATTTAAAGCAAGTTGCCACCTGATAGATCACATTAACAGCGCCTCACAGCCAGTAGATAAAACGCCACAAGGTAACCAAGACGCACGGGTCACGTCCTAATTCAAGGGCTTACTATGTTTGGAAAAACGAAGGAACAGTTCAATACCGTTCAAGAGATTGACACACTCATAAGGGCGGGTATTGATTTAGGGGCAAGTGACATTCATATTGAACCCTTTGAAGATTTTATTCGTGTTCGTTTACGGATCGATGGAACTCTAACCAAATTCAGTGTTCTCCCTATAGCAAAAAGAGATGAAATTACAGCTATTTTAAAGGTTATGGCCGGTCTGGATTCCACCCAAAAACGACAGTCACAGGACGGTAAAATAAAGTTTGCATACCTAGATATGTTCGTCGAAATTCGAATTTCGGTGCTTCCTTTCAAATATGGTGAAAAGATAGTCCTCCGCATACAAAATACAGAAAGAATTGACCTCAATATTGATAACCTCGGAATCAATGAAAATTGCCTCATCAACTTCAAGAAAAGCATCACAAGCAAACAGGGCCTCATTCTCATTACGGGTTCCACAGGCACTGGTAAGACAACCACAGTATACTCCGCCCTTAATTATATTCGCTCAGACGAATTAAATATAGTAACGCTTGAGGATCCAATAGAATACGAGATACCGGGTTTTATTCAGATCCAGCTATCCAAAGAATTGAACATGAATTACGCGGATATATTAAGGGCTGTATTACGGCAGGACCCTGACATTCTCGTAATCGGAGAAATTAGGGATACAGAAACCGCTAAAGTGGCTATAGGAGCGGCCTTGACGGGTCATTTAATAATAGCATCCCTTCACACAAATGATTCCATTGATACGATTGTCAGACTACGGGAAATGGGGATAGAGGCATATCTCATTGCGGCAGCACTGAAGTTTATCAGCTACCAAATACTGCTCAGAATCCTCTGTCCAACCTGCAAGCGACCATCCACTCCCAACCCTGAACATATTGCCATGTTCAACCTGCCTGAGGATGCAAAGGTTTTCACGTCACAGGGGTGTAAGCACTGTAACAACACGGGCTTCAAAGGCCGGAAACCGGTTTTTGAAATCCTCATTATAGATGAAGAAATTATTGATATTCTAGCGACAACGACTACAGGATATAACCTAAAAAAGAAACTCAAACACCGCATACAATCGAACCTGTTTATTGAGACAAAAAAACAAATTTTAGCCGGAGTCACATCCTGTACTGAAGCAGCAAAACAACTTATGTGAGTCAGGCCTTGCCTTTAACTTCTTGCGTTAAAGTTGGGGGATGAAATAGCTTTTGAGTAAATTCTCCACAAGAGTCCACTCGAATAACTCTAGCAGATACACCAATGAAGCGAGACTCCGCTCTCAAGCATATGCCTATGCTTCGTTAAAATACATAATCATTTCGGGGCCCAATCGCCTCTTCTCATATCTCAGCCTAATGGAAGTAACATATGATAACTTTTACAGAAAGACGAAAACATATCCGTGTATCTTTTACTCAACCGCAAATGCCTGTTTGTGATATTCTAAATGTACAAGACTGCAACGCCAACATCATACATTGTGCCATATGTGACATAAGTATGGGGGGCGTGAGGTTGTCACTTGATGAAGCTGAAGGCATTGCAATTGGCGACAATTTAATACTTATAAATGTTAAAAAAACCGCAAGGCAGGAAGACTTCCTCATCTCTGGCGACGCACGACTGGAGGTCGACTGGCTCAGCCGATCAAAGGGACAGAGCCCAACTAGCCTTGGTTGTCGCATCATCGATATTTCGGAAAACGTCCACAACACCTTTGCAAATTTTGTCCTGCAAAAATTACGCTGCGGACACTAAAATCCTGCCCCGCTGCACCTAGCTCGCTATTTTTATCAAAAAAGCCGACATAGTGTACACTATATCGGCTTCATATCGTAACTAGCTACTCTCTGCACTGTGTATCTCTTCTACCACTCCATGCATCGCAGCTGAAAGAGATAACTCAAAAAGCTCATCACCTCTCTCTATTTCATAAGCAACATTCTCTATAACCAGACACCACTACACCAGACGCCCTGCCATGATGGACACATAACCTAGGGTAATTGTATAAAGAATCAACCTCACATTGCCCACCAGGTAGCGAAGATCGTGGGACCTTCGCGCCAATTTCTCCTGGTGTTTCCACGTTGGTCAATTGTCACACTACAGCAATACCATTTTCATGAAAAATATGGCCTAGAGATGTGAAGCAACATCTTCAGCCCACTCGACGACCTCACTCTCTGCATCATCTGGATCACCATCAATACGTAGGGAAACATTGACCACGTTAGCCTGGAGTTTCTCCATCTTCTCCTCCAACTCATCGACAGCACCACAAAAGAACTCGTAGCTTGAATCCCCACAACCAAATAAAGCTACCATCTTATCTTTTAAATTTGCAGCATCCAACTCTTGAAAGAATGAATCGAAATCTTCTTGAAATTCAATTGCGTCATCTCCCCAAGTAGAGGCTCCCAACAAGGTAATATCATGACCATTACCGAGTTCTGCCACAGTCGCATCGGTTACATTCTTAACGACAACAGAAAGTCCTTTGTCTGAAAAAACCTCTCCAATACGATTCGCAACCATCTCCGTATTGCCAGTTGTAGAACCATAAATAATTAATGCAGATGCCATAGTTATCTCCTAACCCGACTAAATCGGTACTTTTAAAATATTAAAAAAACACCTCCACCACACGATGTCCTAACACGAGCAATAGAGGTAACTGTTTACGGGGTAATAAAAAATTGTTTAACAAACTTTAAGGGTTCTCTTTGACTAACACTTACAGTTTTTGCATCGACCGCCGCACGTCTTATGCCCATGACTCTTTTTACGTATGATAACCCGCCCTTGGTCATGACACATTTCCATCCCCTTCTCACCCATGAGATAGATATTTTCAGGAGGAAGATTATACACACCCAGCATGCTACTAAACATTTCTTTCGATTGAGGTGAAACGGTAGTAACCTCCGCCGTGTGAATGAACACATTACTCCCGACTCGGTACTTCTTGCTTATATGTGAAGTCATCTCCATAGCAGTATCCACACCAAACTTCCCATGCAGCCTTACATGAAGATTTCCGTTTCTCTCCTCAAGTACAATCGCGCTGGTATTCTCTACTGAGTCCATTAATATTCCTGTTGAATATGGCTATTGAATTATCGTTTCAAGCCCTCTTGCCAAAGAAGAAAGCCCTGAACTTCTCATCATCACAAAAGGCTTACTATTCCTTTTACATATTTTTTTCACACACTTACATGCGTCATGACTAATACAATCAACAGGACAGAGAACAGCGTCTGCACCACTAAGCATTTTCGGCAGCAAGCTCCTGGAGCTTTCCTTTCCACCATCGTGATGCAGGAAGATCCCACCGTTTTTTTCCACCATATCCCGATAGTGCGCTATCATGTTGTATCGCCCTCCAACATACAGGACTGCCTTGCCAGACAAGCCCACGCCGGTGCAACTTTTCTCGACTTTCTCCTCACAACTATCACACACAGACTTCGACCCCATGCCCAGTTGAAACATCTGTTCCAACGAGACAATCTCTTCCTGAAGCTCTGCCGCCATAACCCTCACGGCAATAACCTCCTCCTCTAATTCGCGGGCTTTCCCCTCGGAGTTTTCAAATTGATCGACGTGTATTTTTGATGTTTTCGTGCTGAACTGAAGTTCTTCCTTCATCGAATCATTCTCCTTCTTCAGCAACTCCAGTTCATCAAACAATACGCTACTTCTTTGCTTGTCTCTTTCCCGTTCAAGATCGGCCTTGAGTTCTTTATTTTCCTTAACAAGGCGCTCACTGACAAGTCGCTGGCGCAGAAATTCTCCTTTGCTTTTTTGCAATTCACCGAGCTCCCAGCGGACACATTCTCTTTCTTTTTGATAGGTCGTCTTGGTTTTTTCCAGAGATCGTTGAAGCGTTTCTATCTGCCTTCGCAAGCTTGCGGTTATTTTCGCACTACTCGAATACGATGAGAAGATATCATAACTCACCATATGACAGTCACCGTAGACCTGATCAAGCAAATCACGACCACATGAAGCCATGCTCATGATCGCCCAGTAGGCTCCGGAAATTCCGCCGCCAGACCTCAAATCCTTCTCCCATTCGGCCCGGACTAAATCATCATCACCATCCAAAAGCATATAACGTTTAATCGCAGCGCGATGCTTAGTATCTAATATCTTGTTGAGAGCACGGGTCTTAGGCAAACGATCACTTGCAATTGTAGACAGGACCCTGTGCACTGAGAATGCATCCAAACCCGAACTAAGGGAAAAGATTTTTTTACGCGCAATCTGCTTCAAATCTACCCGACTCAGACAAGTCCCAATCACAGAACAATAATAACCGGATTTTATTTGCCAGATCTTCTTCCTCCTCTGACCTCCAGTCTCTTGCTCTTGACTTCCTGCATCATTCAAAGCTTGTTGTTCCAGATTACCAGCAGCATTCAAAGTCTCTTCCATTTCCGCCCTCTTAGGAATGTATAATAATATTAGTTGCGTCTAACTGTTATGGCAAAAAAAAGGAAGCGATGCACAGGCGCCTACAATAACTAGGGGCAATCTTAAAGCCCACAAGAGCGCTCAGAGCATCCACTTCGGTTTCAAATAAATATATTCAAACCAGTTGAAAGAGACAATACCAAACTTTTGTATGGATTGCAAAATATTTTTAGTTGTGACTAATTTTATTACAACATACAGCCAGTTGAACAAATACTTACTTCGCTAGCGACAGTAAAAGCATAGGTATCGTATACAAACAATTGATACAATTGTGCTCCTTAGTCACCTTTAGGGTCTTCAAGGAAAGAGGAAAAACTCTCTTCTCCAGCGAGCAGGGCCTCTTCTTTTTCGAGCCTTAAATACTTGGTATACTTTATCATACGATCAACAATTGTTAACGAGACAACATGTTCCATCTTACAAGCGCCCTCATCTGCAGTCGTCGGATCAACCTTCAGAACTTCTATAAAAAAGGCCTTTAATGTTTCATGCCGGAAGATCACATCCTGGGCATGCTTTTCACCGTCTGGAGTCAGTGTAATTGCTTCATAGGGTGCATAATTAATGAGCCCCTTTTCTCTTAACTGCTGACAAGCCTCCGTTACTGACGCACCAGACACCCCAAGCCTCTTTTGGATTTGCTTAGAACGAGCCATCTTTTTATCATCTCTGCTATGATAAATTGCTTCGAGATAATCTTCCAGACTAGCACTAAGTCTATTTGTACCGTTCATATGCACCACAACCTTTTTTAGTGATATTTGTATTTAATGAGCTTGGCTGTAACGGTCAAAATGGAGAGACCGCCCTCATTAATTCAACTAGCCAGAAAACAGTTCTCTGGATCAATGAGGTTAGATGAGCTTCAAATCAATGAAATTCGGCAAAACTTAGCTGTTCCTAATTTCCTTGTCAATATAAATGTTATGTTTCCCGAAAATTCTACTGATCTCGAAACTTATAGAGTGACTTATAACAAAATAAGGTTTACATAACCGTATCAACCAACAACTATCGAAAAAACTGAGTGGAACAGATAACATCGCCTGTGAGATGGATCAGCAGCAAAAGCGATAACTGCACAGCAATGATTTAACCGCATTATTGCGGCATCCTCAATTGTTACAATAAAACACTGGTATTTAGAGTGAAAACACAAACAGTACAAGCGCATACAGATCAGAATCTGATATTTTTAAGGCAATTATTACGCCTCTATCAAGAGCTCATTACCCATGATGGTTACGGAGAATTAAGCATTAACATCAGTCAGATAAACGGTAATCAAAAACAAGTTAAGCTCCAGTGCGGTAAAGAATATACATACAACATACACCTAACAAATAGAACCAACCCCAACCGCTACAAAATCGTAGACACAGCGCCACATATTTACAGTGGCCCGGAAAGGCGTACAAACCACAGTCGTAGAAAAACCAATCATAGGCGTAAAAACAATGAACCACGAAATTTCAGGCTAGAAAGACGTCTGGAAGGAGATCGCCGCACTGGGCATGAACGCCGCCATAACGATTAACCAATGAGTCAAATGGGCAAAAAACTACACTACACAGTTGCTACAATTGTTTTAATTGCAGGTTTAATGATACTCGCACATGGTTCTCGATTAATTTTAAAGACCTATGAGCGTGAAAGTATGTACATCGAAACAGTAAAAATTGGTAAACACCCGGTCGGTGCCCATGCGGATATTGTAGAAAAAAAAGGTTTTAAAGACGGATTGATGCATATAATCCTCCAAGGCATCGGTATTACAGTATCAATTACGGGTGGAGTATGCCTGGGTAAAGCTAAAGTACGTAAAAATGAATAACCCCCCAACCGCCTGCCTTTGATATACCTTTTCTCTATAAGGCTATAGTTATCTTCTTCTCACTACTCAGATGCCTCTCAGCGACCGTTTAAAGCACTGCCCATTGCTCATCGCTGCCATTAACGCAAACAACAATGATAAAAACCCACGGAAAGACTTCAAGTTACAAAATAACAAATGAATGAGCAAACATACAACACGGGTCTTCTAAATCGTGCAAACGAACAAGGGATAACAAAGTACAGGGCATATCAGGACAGCTCAAACACAAAAACAGATGCTTTAGGCAAAACCTATCCTGACCAATAGGGGTAGAAACCAAATTTGAACATATTTGGAAAAATACAATAAGAGGACATCATCTGGAGGCTTAAGAGAGCACAGGAATTGAACAAACAGACAAAACAAAATAAGGGGTCACAAGCATAGGCCTGTCCCCCTTAACATTACAGATATCCCCGGGCGGAATCGGACCGCCGACACCAGAATTTAAAATCATGCGACAATAAACACAACCAGCTAAGATAACTTCCATTCTTCAACGTCACATAGCCTTACGTTCCTATCGATAATTTCATATTTTCCCTACTCGCCTCACCTCTTCACCCACAAAATCACTTCTTATATGTACATGGATGTTGTCGGTTGTTTCGATTGAACTGTGGCCAGGTCCTTTTTTAGGATGTGGTGTGACTGACATTACTCAAACAACTTCATTTTTTGCTAATTTCCGTTTTAAGTTTACCTGTGACTATTCCGATTGAAGAAATTGAGCGTATCACATCTACAGTCTCTTTTGTGTCGTTAAAAAAACGAATGCCACCGGTTATGTTGCCCGGTTTATCAACTGGTAGATTTGCGACTTTAGAAACAAGGCAATAACTGTGTCTTTCTTCCATGGCTTTATTGGATATTTGGGCATTTCCAATAATGTATTCTTTTTTACCTATTAAAACGAACAGTTCACAGTGAGATATTTCGTCATCTTGACTTTCTTTTTCTGAAATTAATCTGACCATTACTCCAAAAGAAAATGGTTTTGGCCACTCTGGTGTATTGGGAGGACCAAAGGTAGAAAGTCGATGGGCAAGCTATGAAATTTCTTACAGGTGAGACCACGATCAACAGCCGCCCAAACTTTAATAAAGAAATTAATTTATCATTTATCGGAGACTTTTTTTTTTTGGAGGGGGGAGCGGATAATAGGCCCCATAACTATGCATGGATAGATATGGCTAAAAAAAGAAGTTGAACGGCAGCTGCAGCATGCAGCCAATTGTAGTCACAAAAAACTAAAAAAGGGTCACAAGCCATAAGCCTGTAACCCTCAATATTACTGGTATCCCCGGGCGGAATCGGACCGCCGACACCAGGATTAGGAATCCTGTGCTCTATCCACTGAGCTACGGGGATACTCGTAGTAGTTTTTATCAGGCGGAATAATACTCAAGATTTGATAAAGCGCAATCATTATTTACTTATGACCCCGCTGACAACATAACCAGAGAAAGACATTACGTCACCTTACCATCGGCAAAAAGGGTGTCCCCGTCTTCAAGAGGAAGGCCGGAATAAGACGCTGCTGTTACACCTCCGTTAACAACACAGTTTCTACCAATTAGTTGACCTACCGGAACAACTGCAGCCTTGCCCACAAGAGTGATACCGGAATAGAGATGGCTTGGCTTAAAACGATTAACCACCTTGTAATTATCGCCATAACCGACCACAGCGTTCGCGCCTACAATTACACGTTTATCGAGTATCGCAAGATCTACCACTGCCCCCGCCCTGATGATACAATCGGCGAAAATAATAGAGTTGTTAACCTTAGCACCTTTCTCAACGATAACACCCGGCGCAAGAACCGAATTCGTAACACTTCCATCGATTTTACTACCGGCTGAGACCAAACAGGTATCGAGAGAACAAAACTCTCCAAAACGAGCCGGGGCTCTGTCTGAAATACGGCTGCCCCCCTCAACATTGGTCCGGATCTGCCATTTTTGTGGAGAGATGCCACTGTCTTTTCTCAGCACATCCATATTGGCTTCCCAATAGGCCTGTATTGTTCCAACATCACGCCAATACCCGTAGAACGGATAGGCAAAGACGTTATCCTCTGCAATTGAGCGGGGTAAGATATGCATACCAAAATCAACTTCAGACTTATCCCTCTTTAAACAATCGAGCAGATATTTAAAATCAAAGACATAGATCCCCATGGAAGCCAAGTTCGTACGTGGTTCCTTTGGCTTCTCTTCCCACTCGATGATCCTGTCATTTTTATCTACTATTCCTGCACCAAACTGATGAATTTCACTCCTCGGAACCACCATCATCGCAATAGTTACATCCGCACTCTTTGAACGGTGATACTCAATCATCGCATCGAAATCCATATTATAAATATGATCACCGGAAAGAATAACAACCTCATCAGAAGGGTTCGATTCGAGAAAATCAATATTCCGCCGAACGGCATCCGCAGTTCCTTTATACCAGTCAGATTCACTCTCGCCTGTACGCGGTGGTAATATTGTAAGACCTCTACTGCGACCGGAAAAATCCCAGGCATCCCCCATGGCAAGATGATCCATAAGTGAAAGAGGTTTGTACTGGGTGAGAATTCCGACATTTTTCAACCCTGAATTCATCACATTACTCAAACTAAAATCAATGATTCTATAAATTCCAGCAAATGGGACTGCGGGCTTTGCACGTTTTTGCACAAGAATATTAAGCCTACTCCCCACCCCTCCCGCCAGTATTAGAACCAGGGCTTTTTTTCCTTTTTTCAATGGAACTCCTCACCTGAATTAATATAGCTAGGCCATACACCGCCAGACCGGTTTGGGTGAATGGTAGCCCCCTCCCCTATCTCTGTGCTTTGGGGGATGGTATTATTCCAGCCAATGACTGTTACAGGAGTATGAGCAGCACAAACGAGTGGTCCTGCCGTAACCTTTTCTTTAAAGACAACATTCACATCGGAGACAACCTTATTGAGCCGACAATTTTTGCCCACAATATTGTTGTAAAAGAGGATAGAATTTTCAACAACGGCACCTCTTTTCACATGGACACCAGGAAAGAGAATCGAATTTCTAACCGTTCCTCCGACCTTGCAGCCATTGTAGATGAGTGAGTTCGTCACTATTGCATTTTCACCCATAAGGGCTGGTTCATTATCTCTTATATTGCGATGATCGAGATTTGTTCGAAACATCCACTTTTCAAGATCGATAGCAGGGTTCGATCCGAGCATATCCATACTGGAGCGCCAATATTCATCAATAGTTCTAGTGTATCCCCAGTAACCATAAAATTTATAGCCATATATCTTGAGATTTTTCTGGAGAAGAGAAGGAATGATATCAAGGCCGAAATGATAGGACTCACCCTTATGATTCTCTTCTAACGCCTGGTATAGCACATCCGGCTTAAAGCAGAGAATTGTCATCGAGGCCCAATCAGACTGTGGACATAAAGGCTTTTCCCAATAATCCAGGATCCGTCCACCACGGGTATCGTTGTCTTTTTCTTCTATTTCAGCCAAACCAAAGCGGTGGGCGTCGGACCGGGGGACACGGGTGAAGGCAATCGTTAGATCAGCATCTTTTTCGGTGTGATAATTGATCATATCCTGATAATCCATGCTGTAAACATGATCACCGGAGAGAATAAGAATTTCTTCAGGTTCGTGAAAACGTATAAAATCCAAATTCTGATGGATTGCATCCGCTGGGCCACGATACCAATCACCACCCATTGCCCCCTGGGATGGGGGAAGGATGGATAGCTTACGATATCGGCCTATCATATCCCAGGCAGCACCTGTACCGATATGATTGATAAGAGAATAGCTTCGATATTGACTGAGAAGAGCAATCTGCTCGATACCGGAATTAAGAAGATTACTTAGAGGAAAATCTATAATGCGTCCGAGACCACCAAAAGGAACCGCCGACTTAGGACGACTAGACGTCAGGACATTAAGCTCATTGACCCTACTTCCAGCTAGAATCATAGCCAGTGTAGTTGGTTTCAACATGCACCCACCTCCTAAAGTGGAAAGCGTTCGAATAAATTTAAGAATTTTATTAATTCTTCTCTATTCTTATCTCAATTTTTTCTCTCCTACGTATGTTAAAAGAAATAGCTGAGATTCGCAACCTTTCCACCCGGTTCGCAGACTGATTTTCTATATGTGACGTCTAATAAAACGTTTAAGTGTATCTGAGGTAAATTCTTTATCTCCAAGATTAAGGTTCTTTAACGGAACCTCAGCGCGGGCGGCACCTTTATGGCCTCCTGCAGAGCCAAGAGCCCCGAAGATTTTATTGGCGAGTTTACCAGCACTTTTGCGATAACCATCACTGCGAAAAATGACAACAAGCTTCTCGCCATGAATTCCAGAGACAAAGACCCAGTCAATGCCACCAACATGGTTGAGAAAATCTGCGACAATAACGAGTACGTCTGGGCTTCTCACCCGACCAACATGACTGTAATATCTACCTTTGGAATATTTGAGTTCAGCAAGGGCAATATTAAAATATTTCAGTTCTGAACGGCGCAGATCGGTAAGCTCAAATTTACGGACAAGGTCACGGTTGGCAAGGTTAAAAAGATAGCGAAACGAGATACCATCAGCGAGAACAGATTTTTGTTCAAAATTCTGAGTATCAACCTTAAGGCCGTAGAAAAGAGCAGTGGCCAGGGCTACAGAGGGCTTCATCCCCGCTGCACGCAAATACTCAACAGCCATAGACGCGGTAGCGCCATAATCTGGCCGAATATCGACAAACTCAACATCCCATTCGCAACTCGCGGGATGGTGATCAATTATGGCATCAATTTCTATCTTTTCAAAACAAGGGAGATGATCTGGCTGCGAATCAACCATCACTTTTTTACTGTAGGCGTCGGTCTTAACATCTTTCAGTCGCAGAAGCGGAATCCGTAATCGCTTGACCATTTCCTGATTATTAAGACGTCGAATCTCATTGGGGTGGGCAATGGTTACACTTTTCACCCGATACCGAAGAAGACGTTTTACAGCAAGCGCAGTCGCCAACGCATCAGGATCTGCGTTTATAATGACTAAGACTTCGTCTTCTTTTGAAAAAACCTGCCAAAAGGCATGTAAACGATCTTTGGCTGTGTTCTTATAGGTTTGTTTAATTTTGGGACTACTAATTTTTTTTCGTTTTTGCGCCATATCCGGTAACAGTGACCTTTAGAACAAAAAGACGTATGTAAGGCTATCCTTACAAAACATAGGACAACTATGCTACGTCTATTGCTGTAATCGAAACCACACCTATTATCTATCATTCAAAATATGAACGAGATAAGGTCGATACCGACACAACCTAAAAGCCAGCCACCTCCAGTGAAGGGAAGCCCTGTATCTTGCTTATAAAACAGCTAAAACAGGACAGTTAGACGCCGCCAACCACTTACAATAACATGAACTTTCAAAGTACAGCGACATCACAGCGAAGTCCGGACTATACCATATCGATAAAAAGAAATGCAAGAGATTGTAATAATCCCTCATCTGATCACAAGGTTTCTTGACGCTTACAACCCTTACATGTTACCTACTTTCAGACAGGATGGGACAGTTCAAAGATACACCGACAAACTGTAATAGATTCTCTTTTGCAAGAGATGGGCTACAATCTTTTGCATACATTTAATTTGCACCACAGTCGTTCAGTGGCATACTCTAATGAGCCTGTGTAAAAAAACAAGAACCTTAGCGATTGCTTTTAAGCTGTAAGCATAGAACGGTCACCAGGACACGTTCCCAAGAATGGGCTAATATTTAGAATAAAAAAACAGACTATGCAAACATTTTTAGCTATTGCCCTTGGAGGTGGACTCGGTGCACTTACAAGATACGGCGTCAGTCTCAGCGTAGATAAACTACTTTCACGCAACTTCCCAATGGGAACCCTCACGGCCAATCTTTTAGGCTGTTTCATCATTGGATTTTGCTGGTGTTATTTTGACAAAGTACATATCTCCAACGAATTAAGGTTATTTATTTTTACCGGTTTTCTTGGTGGCTTCACCACCTTCTCTACTTTTAGCCGGGAAAGTGTACAATTTTTAAAAGCCGGGGAACCACTCCAGGCGCTATCATATATCATGGTAAGCAATGTACTTGGTATTTCTATGGTAATACTTGGTTTCTATATCTGCAGTCGTCTTTTTCGTTCGTAAGGGAACTACGTGAATCTTCTTAATAGATATCTTCTTAAACAGTTTTTTAAATATTTTTTCACCGTAAATGCCGGTTTCGTCTCCATTTACCTTCTTGTTGATTTTTTCGAAAAGTTTGATGATTTTAGCAATGCTGGAAAACCACTGTCAATGGCATTAGGGTATTTCATTCTCACAATACCGTCTATAGTCGACCAACTTGGACCTGTATTTATCCTGCTCTCAGGTGTTATCAGCCTTGGCATACTTAACCATTCCAATGAATTGACAGCTCTAAAGGCGGGGGGAATCCCACTGCGACTTATCGTCAGGCCCCTCCTGCTTGGTTCTGTATTTTTTACCCTGCTCTTTGTGCTAGCTGCGGAATTTATTCTGCCAATCACCATTGCCAAAACCAACCACATTTGGTTTGAACAGCTCAAAGGTAAAGTCATGCTGGGAATTATGCGCAATGATCGGTATTACTATAAGGGAAAAGACGGGTTTTATTCCTTTAAATGGCCGGATACCAACAAATACACCTTTGGTAGCTTCTCCTTTTCCCAATGGGACAAAAACTACAACATAAAAACCCTTACTACCGCCAAGATCGCCTACTGGGATCAGAAAAAGGACCAGTGGATATTAATACAAGGCCAAATACAAAAACAGGGAGCGGACAAAGAGTATCAGATAACAAATTTCAAAAGATTACGCCTACAACTCCCGGAACACCCAGAGGACTTTCTGGTTCCCGCAAATAAAACAGCAGAACTTTCACTGTCAGGGCTCTACAGGGAAATCGACAGGGCAGATGCAGAACATAAAGTCCGTGCAGCATGGACTCTTTTTCTGGGAAAACTATCCTACATCCTCTTGGGAATCCCTTTATTATTACTTGGTTTACCAATACTACTGTACTCCTACAGCAAGTGGGGACGAGACCTTTCTGTCGCCATTCCTGTGAGTTGTGGTCTTGCCTTTTTTGCCTGGGGCATTTGGGGGGCACTTCAATCACTTGCCATCGCAGGTTACATATCCCCCATCATCGCAGCATGTAGTATTCATATTATCTTTTCTTTCACCGGCCTGTTGTTGCTCATAAGTAACGACCGTTAAGTCGCTTGCCCATGCAACTGTTGTTTGCTGGTGAAGCGTTACGGACAGTCAGTACTGCAACGAAAAATAAATATTGGTTCGCTGTATTTCGTCACAAAAAAAGGGCCTGACTATAATAAATACCCAGTCAGGCCCTTCAGACTCACCCTGGTATCTCCCCTCAGTTTAAAAGGGATACCAGGTAGTAGCTTACTTTACTTCTTAATGATCTCTTTGAGCTCTACCTCAAAAACGAGAACTGAGTTTGGTGGGATCATTGGCTGGACACCCTGCTCACCATACGCAAGTTCAGCGGGAATAACTAAACGTAACTTAGCACCTGGGTTCATCAGCTGCAGTGCCTCACTCCAGCCCTTAATGACCTGTCCGACTTTAAATATTGCGGCTTCGCCATGCCTTGCTGAACTATCAAACTCATTACCATCAATGAGGGTCCCTGTATATTCAACCTTGACGGTATCCTCAGCTTTTGCGATGTCACCGACCCCTTCTGTCAACACCTCATACTGCAAGCCACTTTCAGTAACAGTAACACCAGTTATCTTCTTATTATCTTCCAGGAATGCAACTCCGGCAGCATGGTTTTTGGCCTTCAACTCAGTTAAAAAAGCTATCTGCTTTTCCTGTATTTTCAGGGCATATTCCTTCTTCACAGCAGCCATTTCTTCCGCGCTGAGTAGTGGTTTATCACCGCTATAGGCAGCTTCAATTCCGTTCACGAGAGGCTCTTTTTGTATTTCATCCCCCGTGCTTTTAAAATATGTCCCAACCTCAAAGCCCATGCTATAACTTAGCTTTTCTTCAAAAGTAGACAGTTCTGCAGACTGAGAAACAGCTGGAACAACCAAACAAAACCCCAAAACTGCTGATACAAAATATTTTTTCATAAAAAACTCCATTTTAAGGTTAAAAAAAAATCCTTGCAATAGCTCTATTGCGAGGAAATTATTTACGACAACAAAGTGACACTCTTTTTTGAGCGCAACTCCTGGCTGCCCTTTATGTCTTATTTAACAAAAAGAGGAAACACATTCGAGGGCTGATGCATCCCATGAAATAGCCAGCAAATAGTGCGTTGAGAAGGGCAAATTTTCAAAGCATGCACAAAAAAACAGTGGCAGAATACTAGGAAAGAATCACCAGAGTGATTCCTTTATTTTCTCTATTCATATTCTTATGACCGCAAAGTTCAGGGTGACGACGTAGGATTGATTTAACAGAGGAGGATCGCTTATTAAAATCCTCACCACAAATAAATTCATGGATGCCGCCTTTATGTTTTATAAAATCAAGATTCTTTCTACATTCAGTCCGAATGACTCCACCCTTTCCACTCGATCCATATCCATGAATAAAGGTAAGTACGTTGATTTTATTCCTTCTGGCATCTGCTATCGCATCCTCCATCCGCTTAAGAGCAACCTCCAACCCAGGTCGCCCCTGTTCGAGATTCACAGTTTTTTGGATATAAACAGCAGCTAACGGTTCCCCACTCTGTTCATTTTTATTGCCACAAAAAGGACAGAAGGATGCTCCTCTTTCAAATTCATTCCCACATATCTCACAAACCAACTTCATCTTAATACCTTAACGCTGAAAAAACCATTACCGTTACATTACAAGCGACGAACCGTTATAACAGAGGGAATTTGTCTTAAATGCTGGATCAGCACCTTAAGATGATCCAGATTTACAACTTCTAAAGAGACAATCATCTGTGCCTGTTCCGTTGACGTAGTGTGAGCTGCAATATGCACAATATTTGCAGAATCAGTTGAAATAACTGCACTGATTTCAGCAAAGATGCCCTTGGTATTCTCAGCCACAACATTAATACTAACCTTATAGGTTTTATCCGCAATACCGGTCCATACAACATCAATCCACCGCTTAGGATCTAGGCTAAGCAGGTTGGGGCAATTGCCTTTATGGACGGAAACACCCCGTCCCATGGTTATGAAGCCGACAATAGGGTCACCGGGTAGAGGGCTACAGCATTGGCTTACTTTAACCAACATCCCATCAATTCCATCAATACACAAGCCCGACTTCCCCTTATCCGCGTGCGGGGTCTGCGGACTAACCATCAGGCTCGCAAGCTCTTCGGGGGGCAATTTTTCTACCTGGGCCTGTTCATTGTCTTTTTGTAACTCAACCGGGATAAGCCCTTTTATAAGAGTACGCAGAGTGATGCGGCCACTGCCCACCTTAACCAACAGATCTTCGAGGGAATTACATTTAAGCTGTTTGAGAATAAGCCGAATATGACCACTTTTAATTATTTTTTTAAGAGAGGTATTGTATTTTCGAATTTCTCTGTCACAGATTTCCCTGCCAAGCTTATGCGCTTTTTCGTTATCTTCACGCCTTAGCCATGCACGAATTCTCGTTCGTGCTCGACTGGTTTTAACGAGGTCTAACCAGCCTCTTCTGGGGTACTGGGTAAGCGATGTTACAATTTCAACAATATCCCCATTTTGTAACTGATACTTTAGGGGCACCTGACGCCCGCCTACCTTAGCACCGACACATTTATCCCCTACTTCTGTATGGATAGAGTAGGCAAAATCTATGGGACAACTGCCTAGAGGAAATTCTTTCACCTCACCCCGTGGTGTAAGCGCATATACCTCTGGGTCATAGAGCTCACCAATCAAGTTATCAAGAAACTCCCGTGGGTCTTCAACCTCTTGCAGAGATGTAACGAGTTTCTTTAACTCTCCAAACAGCTTGGTATCCTTTTTTGAAGCCTTCTGTCCTTCTTTATATGCCCAATGGGCTGCAACTCCCTCTTGGGCAACTCTGTCCATCTCATCGGTACGTATCTGGATCTCAATAAAGTGTCCATGGGGACCAATAACAGTGGTATGCATGGACTGGTAGTTATTAGCCTTAGGTACAGATATAAAATCCTTAATGCGCCCCTGCACCGGAGCCCAATTGCCATGGATTGTTCCAAGGGCCTCATAACATTCATTGACGGTTTTTACGATTATTCTAAAAGCAACCTTATCGTAAACCTTTTCAAGGGGGATATTCTGTGCAACCAGTTTTTTATATATGGAATAAAGATGTTTGGGACGCCCGATAATCCGCATGGGGTAGATATTGCTTTCCCCAAGTGTTTTATGAAGAATTTCGATAACTTCATCCACATAACGTTGACGCTCATCAAGAGAATCATCCATATTGTGACTGAGTTCATAATGCTCTTCAGGGTAAAGAAATTTAAAAGAATGGTCTTCCAGCTCTCTTTTTAACCAGTCGATACCAAGTCGAGAAGCAAGAGGAGCATAAATATCCATGGTTTCACGAGCAATATAAAGCTGCTGCTCTCGGTCGACCATATCAAGAAGAAACATATCGAGAAGACGATCAACAAGACGAACCAGTAAGACCCTGACGTCGGAGGCTATTGCCAGGAGCATTTTCCTTAGGTTACCTGCCTGACTGGCAAGCTGGGAGTTATAGGTTACCTCTTTGATCCTGGTAGAACCCTCAACGATATTGGCGACATCATCACCAAACTTTCGCGCTATCTCCTCAAAACTAACACCTGCTTTAAACACTCCGTGCAACAACCCTGAGAGTATCGTATCAAGATCCAGATGCATGGAAGCAAGGGTTGACGCAACCTCCAGGAGGTGGAGAACATAAAGGTCCCCGGAGAAATGCTTGCGCTCCTTATGGGCCTGAGTGATAACGTCCCATGCATCATCAATCTTAGACAGATCCTGATCCTGTAAATAATTACCAACCAGTATCTTAAGCCTATTTGGACTTGCACTTGCTAAATTTTTCATTAAAAAGTCACAATGAGGAGTGTCTTACTCAAGAAATCCAGTGCTAGTAAGAGATGACGGGGTAGCATATTAAAACGGAACAAGCCCCCTACCACCTACTAACAAGCACTGCCCATGAACCTGGTATTATTTACAGGTAAACGTTTGAGAACATAAACTTTTCCCTATATATTCTACAATGAAAAAGTCCGGGTAAACAAACGTAAATACCATCCATGCACTTATTTTAGATCCTGCCGGTCCTCCGGGGTTAGCGGAGAGCTGCAACAATCTTTTCTTGAAGAGTTGAAAGTGCTTTTTCAGGAGTCATCTCTTCGACTTTACCATCTTTTCTGGTCTTCACTTCAACCAGTCCAGTTTTGGCAAATCCTTTACCAACAGTTACCCTAAAGGGTGTTCCAAGAAGATCCGCATCTTTAAATTTAAATCCAGGACGCTCATCCCGATCATCAATCAACACCTGTACACCTGCACTGAGAAACTCTGAATACAGCTTTTCGGCAGCATCAGTAATCACAGCATCATTTATACCAAGATTAAGAATGACGACGCTAACAGGTGCAATGGGAAGAGGAAATATAATTCCATTATCATCATTGTTTTGCTCAATTGCTGCAGCAACTATGCGGGTTACGCCAATCCCATAACAGCCCATGACTAAATGCTTATCCTTACCATCCTTATCCTGGAATGTTGCATTCATCGACTCAGAATAGCCGGTACCTAACTTAAAGATATGACCGACTTCAATGCCTTCAGTGAGCCCGAGTTTACCGCCACATTCAGGACAAGGGTCAGAAGTCGTAATCTGTCGTAAATCTGCCATACCATCAATTACGCAATCCCGTTCAAGGTTCACATTTTTAAGGTGATAGTTCTTCTCATTGCCGCCAACATAGAAATTTTGCATATTTGCAACTTCCTGATCGGCGACAACTTTAATTTTGATGCCAACAGGCCCAAGGTAGCCGGTAGGAACACCGGTTGCGTCAAAGACCTCCTTGTCATCTGCCATTTCAACTTCCGCGACCCCCAGAAGATTTTTGAGCTTTACGTCCTCAACCTCACGATCGCCTCTGACAAGAACGGCAACCGGCACACCGTCGGCTTTGAACACCATAGTTTTAACAAGCTGGGTTGGCTCAATTTTTAAAAAGTCGCAGACCGCAGTCACCTTTCTTTTGCCAGGCGTTTCAATTTTTTCTAGCTCGGCCAGGGGCTCAGTTTGTTCCTTCTTCTCGACGACGACAACCGCCTTTTCCATATTCGCGGCATACTCGCAACTTTTGCATACAACGATTGTATCTTCGCCTGTTTCAGCAAGAACCATGAATTCATGGGAGAAATTACCACCAATAGAACCAGAATCCGCCTGTACTGCGCGGTACTGAAGGCCACATCGGCTGAATATTCTTTTATACGCCTCATACATTTTCTGGTAAGAAAGCGTTGCAGCTTCATCACTTACATCAAAGGAATATGCATCCTTCATCACAAATTCGCGTCCACGCATCAGACCAAAACGAGGACGAATTTCATCACGAAATTTTGTCTGAATCTGATAGAGGTTAATGGGCAAATCGCGGTAAGAATGCAGCTCCTTTCTGGCAATATCTGTTATAACTTCTTCATGGGTGGGTCCAAGACATGACTCACGATTGTGGCGATCCTTAAAGCGAAGGAGTTCGGGACCGTACTTCTCATACCGACCAGTCTCAATCCAGAGATCAGCTGGCTGCACCATTGGCATGAGTATTTCCTGGGCTCCAGCACGGTTCATCTCTTCTCGGACGATGTTTTCTACTTTTCTTATGGCCGCAAGTCCCAGTGGCAGATATGAATAGATACCTGCTGAGAGTTTACGAATAAATCCGGCTCGCAACATGAGTCTGTGGCTCACAACTTCAGCTTCAGCTGGTGTTTCTTTTAGCGTGGGTATCAGGGTCTGTGAATAACGCATATTTTATATTTTCTCTGTGGGGTTTATCTTAAGATAAAGAATTCATTTTTGACCGTGGTGAGTTAAAAAATCCCCTTCCCACGAATAATAATCTACTACTGCTTGTTTTTTGCTTCTTGCTCCATTTTTTTGAGTTCGGCCATGAAAACATTCAACAAATCTTTTTCCACGACTTTCTTCCAAATAGAGCCTTTTTTAAATATTATGGCGGGCAGCAATATGAAGCCTTATATGCACGCATTGCTGATTGGGAGACATCAGCGGGTGCTAAAGTTAAGATTATTTCTAAGAAAAGTCATTTTGAAATTGATAAAGAAATAAAATCTGACATGGCAGCAGGAACAACAAAATGGTGCGTTGGTTCTAACCATTCGTCATTTGCACCGCAATATGCCGACCTTTATGTGGATCTCAAAGACACTTTAAGTGATGATGATGTCGCAGGTTTTGTTTCTTCAGTTATTGGTGCCTCTACCATTGAAGGCAGATTAATTATGTTGCCTCGGGCTCAGTTTGATGTGTCTGCAATGTATTATCTAAAATCAAACTATACCGATGAAGCCAGAAATGCTGAATTCAAAGAAGAGCATGGCTATGATTTAGCACCGCCAAAAACTTGGACAGAAGTTAAAGATCAAGCCATCTTCTTCTCTGACCCGCCTAATTTCTATGGCACTCAATATGCTGGTAAAGACGAAGCCATTGTGGGACGTTTTTATGAAATGTTAGTGGCCGAAGGTGGTCAATATATTGACGATGGTAAAAAACCAACCTTCAATTCAGAAGCTGGCCAACGGGCTCTGCAATGGTTTGTAGATCTATATGAAGCCAAAGCTGTACCAGCAGGCACACTAAGCTATTTGTGGGATGATTTAGGCCAAGGCTTTGCATCTGGCACTGTGGCTCTTAATTTGGATTGGCCGGGTTGGGCAGGTTTCTTTAATGACAAAGAGGCTTCAAAAGCCGCAGGTAATTTAGGTGTCATCGTTCAACCAATGGGCAGCGTAACGC
>NVXR01000015.1 GCA_002733995.1 Desulfotalea sp.
ACAACCCGTTGTTTGTCACTGAGTTCAGCCTTTTCATTAGCCGGTACTGGAACTCGTAATCCACCCGCAAAACAAACAAAGGTCAAGCCATCTTGTTTTTCAACGGTACACTCCAAAAGATTCATTGGAGGGGTGCCGATAAACCCGGCCACAAAAACATTAACAGGTGTTAAAAACAGTTCCAACGGTGTTCCCACCTGCTCGATATAGCCATCTTTAAGAACAACAATTCTATCGGCAAGTGTCATCGCCTCAACTTGATCATGGGTCACATACACCATGGTCGACTGCACCCGTTGATGGAGCATTTTGATTTCCGCCCGCATCTGCAGACGAAGCTTCGCATCAAGGTTAGACAACGGCTCATCAAATAGAAAGACCGAAGGCTTGCGAACCATAGCTCGTCCCATGGCCACGCGCTGTCTCTGCCCACCTGACAGTTCATGGGGCTTACGTTGCAAGAAGTCTCCTAAACCAAGAATCTTCCCTACATTTTCTACACGCTCCTGAATTTCTTTTTTTGGCGTTTTTTGCTGTTTGAGACCAAATGCCATATTTTCATAGACATTCATATGGGGGTAGAGGGCGTAATTCTGAAAAACCATGGCAAGCCCCCGATCCTTGGGCATCACATCGTTGATCACCTTACCATCCATAGCAATAGTGCCCTCAGATATTTCTTCGAGCCCCGCAATCATACGCAGGAGCGTGGACTTCCCACACCCGGAAGGGCCTACTAGCACAAGAAATTCCTTGTCTGCAATGTCAAGATCAATTCCATGGATGACTTCAACCTTATCGTACCGCTTTATAACATTTCTAAATCGTAATTCTGTCATTTTTGTAGCCACCGTTATGCTATAATCATAAAAATTGTAGTTAATTTTGCTTACTCTCAAAAAACATTAAATGGTAAAAGAGTACAGCACTTTTGTAAACAATATTTTAACTCATCAGCGAACACCATCCTATCCTAGGGTAACCACTGCACTGTAACTGTTGATCATTGCTGCAAACCCGTTCAAATAGAACTTCGACGCGGACGCATGCTCTTCAAGAAGGCCACAATAGGCCGTGTTCCTGCCCTGAAGAATAATTACACTATGTTTTAACTTGACTCTCAATCCATTTCCTACTATCAGGTCTGATAAGTTATTAGCTTTTTTTTCTATTTTGGCACCCTTTTTCAGGGGGTATTTGTTAAAATTACTTTGGAGGGAACACCATGAAATTAAATCGATTGGCAGTAATTGCTGTTGTGGGAATCTGCCTAAGCTTTCCCGCATCGGTATTTGCAGAGCCTGTCACCATTAACTGGTGGCATGCGATGAGAAGTGCCAGAGGTAAAGTTGTTGATACAATGATTCAGAAGTTCAACGAATCTCAATCAGAATACGTTGTTGTTGGCACCAATAAAGGTAATTATGATGAAACAATGAATGCGGGTGTTGCTGCCTTCAGGGCACACAAGCAACCACACATTCTCCAGGTGTTCGAGGTTGGAACCCAGACCATGATGCAGTCCGGTGCAATATATCCTGTATACCAGCTTATGGCAGATACCGGAAACGCCATTGACTGGTCCAATTATCTCCAGGCCGTAATCTCTTATTATATGGATGCTGACGGCAATTTGATGTCAATGCCATTCAACTCATCCACACCAATCATGTATTACAACCTCTCCATGTTTGAGAAAGCGGGCATAGCACCGTTATCAAAAACTGAGGCAATCACATGGGACGAACTTGGAGAAATCACCAAAAAACTCATCGATGCCGGAATCGCCCCACACGGGCTAGTTACTGCGTGGCAATCATGGACCCAAGTTGAGAACTACAGCGCCATCCACAACATTCCATTTGCCAGCAAATCAAATGGTTACAAAGGACTTGATTGTGAGCTCACGATCAACAATCCAATGCTTGTACACCACATTGAACGACTCAAAACATGGGCCGACGACAAACGCTTCATGTACGGTGGTCAGAAATATCAGGGTCCAAAATCCGCATTTATTTCTCAAAATGCTGCTATCTATATCGACTCTGTAAGTGGCATCGCTAAACTTAAAAAAGCTGTACACGATTTCAAATGGGACGCTGCCCCCCTACCTGTTGAAGCATCAATGAAATCCCCGCAAAATAGTATCATCGGCGGCGCTTCTCTCTGGGTTCTTACCGGTCATACCGAAAAAGAATACGAAGGTGTTGCTGCATTTTTGAATTTTCTTGCAAGCAACGACATGCAAAGTTACTGGCACAAAGAGACCGGATACTTCCCTATCACTCTTAATGCTTATAACCAACTCAAAGAAGAAGGTTATTACAAAGAAAACCCACTGCAAGCAATTGGTATTGACCAACTTAACCGTACAGTACCAACTGAGATTTCACGGGGCTTACGTTTAGGTTACTTTGTTCAGATCAGAAACATCATCAACGAAGAACTTGAGCTTGTATGGAACGGGAAGAAAACTCCACAGGAAGCATTGGACAATGCTGTTAAAAGAAGCAACATCCAACTCCGTACATTTGAAAAGACCTATAATTAATTAGGTAACACAAGAGCCCCTTGTTTCAAGGGGCTTTTACTGAGCTTTGTGATATGATTAAACGATCGACCTTCAAATCCTCATATCTGCCGTATCTTCTGATACTCCCCCAGATTATTGTAACCCTAACATTCTTTTACTGGCCGGCGCTGCAGGGACTGATCCAATCCTTTTTCCTCAGTGATCCGTTTGGTAGAAGCAATAAATTTGTATGGTTTTATAACTATATAGAGATATTCACAGACCCATTATATCTCAAGTCAATCCTGATAACATTTACCTTTAGTATTGCTGTTGCATCTGTATCTATTGCACTCGGCCTTTTTATCGCGACGATGGCAAACAGAGCGCTCAAGGCCACAGCATTAGTCAGAACGCTTTTGATCTGGCCCTACGCCGTTGCTCCAGCAATATCCGGTGTCCTTTGGCTTTTTCTTCTCCATCCGTCGTATGGTGTTGTTGCCCTTGCTCTCAATTCCACGCTGGGCCTGGACTGGAATCCTGTGTTAAAAGGTGATCATGCTATGATTATGATTACCATCGCTGCCGCCTGGAAACAGATCAGTTACAATTTTGTTTTTTTTATGGCAGGCCTGCAAGCGGTGCCCAAATCGCTCATTGAAGCCGCCGCAATTGATGGTGCAAGTCCCCTGAAAAGATTCTGGGCGATCACCTTCCCTCTCCTGTCTCCGACCTTTTTCTTTTTGTCGGTTATGAATATCGTATATTCATTCTTTGAAACATTTGGCGTGATCCATACAGTAAGTCAGGGTGGCCCTGGAGGCTCAACGAACATCCTCGTATACAAGGTGTACCAGGACGGCTTTGTTGGCCTGAATCTCGGCTCCTCTTCAGCACAATCCGTTGTGCTCATGTTGCTGATTGTCGTTATTACGGTTCTACAGTTTAGATACGTTGAGAAAAAAGTTCAATACACAGGTTAGGCGCTATGGTTGAAAAAACCCCCTTTTTAGATTCTTTCACATACATCTTTTTGATGGTAGGTATCCTCATTGTAGGGTTCCCTATGATCTACAGTCTGATAGCCGCGACACTCTCCTTAGAGGAAGTGTCTAGGGTTCCCATGCCGCTCATCCCCGGCGATCAGTTTCTCGTCAATATGACGGAGGCGTGGACAAGGGGCAACCTGGGCAGTCAAATATTTAACTCCTTTATAATGGCAACAGGAATTACCATTGGTAAAATCACCATATCTATTATTGGTGCCTTTTCCATTGTATACTTTGACTACCGCCTCAGATTCCTTGCTTTTGCCTCGGTGTTTTGTACTCTGATGTTGCCGGTGGAAGTAAGAATCATGCCAACCTACGAGGTCGCGGCCAATGTACTGAGACCAATGCAGGCAGTTTGGGATGTACTACATCTCAACGGTGTCGTCTCCTGGTTTACCGGCAATGACTTCCATATGACTCTTAATTGGTCGCTGCTAGACAGCTACACCGGTCTTATACTGCCACTCATTGCATCCGCCACCTGTACCTTTTTATTCAGACAATTCTTTCTAACGATCCCCGAAGAACTCTGTGAGGCCGCGAAGATGGATGGTGCAACTCCAATGACGTTTTTTTGGAAGATACTACTGCCACTGTCCACCACCAACATTGCAGCACTGATTGTGATTGAATTTGTCTATGGATACAACCAGTATCTCTGGCCACTACTGATCACCACAAATCCAGATATGACAACAGCAGTAATCGGCCTGCAAGATCTCATTCCCCAGGCGGATGACCTTCCAGAATGGAACGTTGCCCTAAGCGGTGCCCTGCTGGTCATGATGCCACCTATCCTGGTTGTATTATCAATGCAACGCTGGTTCGTAAAAGGACTCATTGAAAAAGAGAAGTAAAGGTAAAGAAATGAACGACAAAGCCCGGCCCACTGAGAAGTGAGTCGGGCTTTGTTGCTGAGTCAACTTTTTAGCGTTACTCCGCTATCCAGATTTCGTATTGTAAGGCAGCATTTCAACAGGCCGAACCCGCATCACTCTCCCCAAGCACCTTGTGTAAACTCTCTCCAAGACGATCAACAGAATACGGTTTTACAATAAAGTCTGCCACCCCAAGAGAGTATGCTTCCTCGATTGAGGCCTCTCCTGAATAACCACTTGCAATGATAGCTTTCTGCTTGGGTTTAAACTCTAACACCCTTCTAAAAGTCTCTAGACCGCTCATTCCCGGATCCATAAGCATATCAAGTATAATAATGTCGACTGTATTTTTAGCTAAAAATTCGATGGCACCTTCACCGCTTGACAGCGTTATCGACTTGTAACCCAAATGGTTTAGAATATCCGCCGCAATGAGGCGTTGCTCCCCAGAGTCATCCACAACAAGAACAGTCTCCCCATTACCTTCTTTACGCAGTGGATCCAAATGCTTTTGAGGTCGTTCAGCCATTTTATCTATAGCGGGAAACATAAGTGTAAAAGTAGTACCAACCCCAACCGTGCTTTGAACATTTATAACACCCTCATGATCCTCAACAGTCCCCCAGACAACAGACATCCCGAGCCCCGTACCGCTTTTACCCATCACTTTACTGGAAAAAAACGGCTCAAATATCCTCTCCAAAGACTCACTAGCAATACCAACACCCGTATCTTCGACGGTCAACTTGATGTAATTACCAGCCCTCCATTGGAGAAAGTTTGGAGGCCGACTACTCAGATAGATTTTTTCAAGACGTATAAAGATATCACCTTCATTCTGGATAGCCTCCATGGCATTGGTAATCAGATTCATCACTGTCTTTGACAGGTGTACCGGAGAGCCCTTAATAAAAAACGTTCCGTCCTGCAAAGGAAAATGTAGAGACACACCTAGATGATTTTTCTGAAATTCTCTACACTCTAAACTGCCGAGATACTGCGCTATAAGCTCCTGGAAATCAAAGACTTCCTCCACCTTAACACCTCTTCTCGCAAGGGTGAGTAAATCCTGAACGATGGTGGCAGCCCTTCTACCCGAATCACGAATTGTCTCAAGCGGCTGTATAAAATTAGATTCCGGGGGAAGTTGTAAAAGCAGTAGATCTGGATAGGTCACAATTCCAGAGAGGATATTGTTCAAATCATGGGCAACCCCACCTGCGAGGGTTCCAATTGCCTCCATTTTTTCAGCATGAACAAGACGCTTTTGCATCTCTTTTCTTTCGTCAATTTCATGGGTTAATTGACTATTGGCAATTTCTAATTCTTTGGTCCTCACACTAACAAGATTCTGCAAATCATTTCTGTAATTTGCCAATTCATCGTCACGTTTACCGATGCCATCAAGCATACTGTTGAAGCCATCAACGAGGACGCCAATTTCATCATTATAACTCTTTGCGACACTGACCCCATAGTTCTGGGTTTTGGACACCTCAACCATGGTCTTGGCAAGCTGAGTTATCGGGACCAGAATCACCTGATTAAGCCGCATACAAACGGTGGTGGCAACAAAGAGAAGCAGCATGCTAAAGGAGGTCATGAAAATCGCGTAATACCGCAACTGTTCGTTCAGAGAGCTTAAATCTACTCGCAGTACAATGTGACCGATGACCTTACCACTAAGTTTAATCTCCTGAACGGTGGTAAACCAGGAGGCATTAAATGTGATATCTGGTCTGAGTTGCTCCTGGGCATAGGTTGCAGGAAACCAAACTGTGGAGTCATTGCTCCAGTAGCCGGAATGTACATAGCGAGAGAACAATTCACCATCTCTACAGTACAGTACAGCCTCCAGGATATCTGTTTCAGCCTTTAATGTGAAAAGGATCTCTTTAGCTGTTACCTGATCTTGAAACGAAAGGGCTGCTGTTAAATTTTCACCAATAATGGTTGCCAAAACCATGCTGTTGTTTTGTGATTTAGCCCGATAACTAAAAGTTTTTTCAACAATCACTCCACCAACCATTACAGCCATCAACAGAGCGGAGGTGAAGAGAACAATAAAAGCCAGTTTCTTTTTGACGGGCCAGTCCCCATATTTCTTCAATCGTAACATGATTTACTCCACAACTCTGGCCAAGCGTAGAAGCTTTGCACTCATACTGAGTCCCGCCTGCTGCACTCTCTTATAATCAACCTCTATCTGTATCTTTTTATTTTGACGCAGGAGGCTTACCATTCCACCTCGATTGATAAAATCTTCTCCATCAGACACTGTCAAGATGGGAAGATCTGCTATTTTAGCCTTTATTTTTTCCCAGTCACCTTTGGCTTCCTTTGTGACGAAAAGAATCCTGCACAAGGCCGTAATGTCATCCGGATCATTAATTCGAGAGACAACTAACTCCCTACCATCTTTTGTTTCTGTCTCCACCGTCTGCTGTAGAACCGCTTGGAATGACACACTCCCGTACACACCTATATTAAATGTTGATGCACCCTGGACAATAGAATTGGGCCAGGTAACGAAATGGGCCAGATTATACAAAAATACGGATTTTATCTGGTCTTCAAAAACATCCTGTGCCACACTCCTGTTGACGAGTGAAAAAACACCACAAACCAACACCATCCCCATGGCACACAAACGAAGTTTATGGTTAAATTTATTGTACAAAAAAACAGCGAGCATAATCGGGCCTTACTTTATAAAAGATTCTAAAACCAGAATGTTGTCTTAAACCAATAGATTCGAGGTACTTCAGAGGCGACAATATTCGACAAGCTATTAAAGAATTCCTGGTGCGTCGGACCAAAAAGGTTTTCTCCGCCCAGGGTAAAACGTAAACTATCCGAGGCTTGCCAACTGAGCTGCATATCAATCCGAATATAAGAATCAATTTCTCCAGCACCAATATCGCTCAC
This sequence comes from Desulfotalea sp., assembly GCA_002733995.1. Taxonomy (GTDB): domain Bacteria; phylum Desulfobacterota; class Desulfobulbia; order Desulfobulbales; family Desulfocapsaceae; genus Desulforhopalus_A. The sequence goes on from NVXR01000015.1 coordinate 7,374, forward strand.
ATAGTACAACTCAGAGTTAAGAGAGATATCTGGGCGAAGGTCCCAATAGTATCGAAGCTTAAACTGATGTCTCGGTGCATACTCTCCACTTTTCAATTTTTTTCCAGCAAGGGCTGAACCGGATTTAAAGTCGAGATTCAGATCAATATAAGAGTAGGAGCCCATGAACTTCAAGTTATCCAGGGGTTGCCATGTACTTTGGATCTCTATACCGTACGACTCTCCTTGCGCTTCATTTTCAAATCGTGCTGGCATTACCAAATACGCTGTCTCTCCTGACTCATAATATGTCTTGTTCTGCGGCTCTAATGTGCGAAGCTTGTCATAGTCATTAAAATATGTCGTCACATCAAAGGAAAGCGAGCGCCGTACCCGCCATCGATAGCCCAACTCATAGGCGATCAATATTTCGGAATCAAAGCTGTCACTGCCTTCAAGCCGTTGCACTACAAGATTACCCTGTCCATCAACTTTCGTTCCAAGGTTTACAGAGACATCAGCTTCCACTCTTGATGGGGTTCGAACTGCTCTGGATACCGCCGCCCAAATGAGTTGATTAGGGGTCGGTTGCAGACGAAGTTTAATACTTGGCTGCACCTCAAGTCCTGTGTAATCATTATGCTCAAGTTTTGTCCCGAGGGTGACCCAAGCAAAATCGTCTACAATATTGATATCATCTTGTAGAAAAGTACTCCACAGTTGATCGGAATTACTTGCAGGATCAAAGCTTATCGTTACAGTGCCTTGTAAATCATCATGGGTCCATCTATAACCAGCCCCCCAGACGATATCATGATTGTCCCATATACTTAATTGATTCTTGAAATCAATATCTATAGTATCTCTTGCTTCTGTGAAGATAACGTTGTTTCTATCACCACGATCATAATACACCTGCAGGGTTGTATTTGATTGATCAGAAAACCTATGCTCCCAAGAACCAAGAATATGCCCACCACTATATGTCTCAGTAACTCCTGCAGTGCGGATAAATGGTGGGGAAAGATACCCAGTGAGAATGGCTTCAAAATCAGCCTCTCCGTCAAAGCCCCCCCCCTGTAAAGACATGATATTATGGGACGAAGGCTGACTGTCTATACGAAATCCAGCCCGTAAAGACCTAGAACTATCATGGGCGTCTTCTGTTTCCAGTCCATCAAAAGGTGCCCTATCATAGCCCTTTGCGTACAAACGATAGGTCACGCTCTCGTTTAAAGTGCCCCCATAACGAGCGGAGACATCAGGCTGGTCAAAGTTACCGATACTGACCGACAGAAATCCACCTTGGGTGTCAGAACTGTTTTTGGTTATTATATTAATGACACCATTGACAGCATTAGAGCCCCACACGGTCGCACCGGGGCCACGGATAACTTCAATACGCTTGATGTCCTGCATGACAATATCCAGAGAATTCCAGTGAACACCAGAATAAAGAGGTGTATACATGGTCCGGCCATCCACCAGAACCAATAATTTGGTCTCAAAATACTCATTGAACCCCCGGGAACCGATGGCATAACGAGAACCATCTATACTGGAGACATCAAGACCCGGGACCATGCGCAAGGCCTCAGGAATGCTGCGCACCCCCGTGCGCTCAATATCTTCTGCTGTAATAACAGAAACAGCTGCGGCGGCGGTGAAAAGAGATTCGGACCTTTTTGATACCGAGGTGATTTCTGCCTGCAGAAGGTCTTCAAAGGAAAGGCCTTTCAAGTATCGCAATGTCTCTCGCTGACAACACACAGCAGACACAGCTGTTGGCGATATTATTTGACTCATTAGCAAAAAGACCAATGCGACTCCAACTGAATCCTTACATTTAATCTGTTTTTTAATCATAACTTTATCTTGTAAATATAATAACTTAGCTAATATCCGCTGGTTAATATAATTCTATGGCCAGTTTTAGCAACAGATTTTTCATAAAACCACATCCCCGCCTCCTCTTTAAATCATCAGCCACTTAGGTCAACTATGTGTTTCCACGAAAAAATTTGGCCAAATAATGGATTCTCCAACGGAGCCATGATCACCACCTAGCCTCTTAACTAGCAGTTTCTTCTGGAATGACTCTTATATTCAATACAAGTAATCTGCAATAAATTACTTGTTCGCACAACACAACTCACCACAAAAAAAGGTACACAACCCGACCGAAATTTGATGTAAATCAATCACTTTTAGTCGTATCCTGTTTACTACAGTCCCACATACGTATTTCTCGGGGAGGATAGACTGGTAAAGAAGAACGAAGGCGCTAAAAGGCCAGCAGATATTTTTGAACAAGTCACAGTTCAGGCCCGAAAGACATTAACGTCAATATCAAAATTTGTTGAATCATAGAGGAGGAAGTACAGTGAACTTACTACAAAAGATGAGAGGCAAGGGGCAGAGCCCTCCCGCAGCTGCTCCGCTTGAAATTCTTTGGTCTTGGATAGGAAGCTTTTTAGGAATTTCCGCTGTTTCCCTTATCCATTACAAGATCCTCAACCAGTCGGATTTAATGATGATCATCGGTTCATTTGGTGCGTCGGCGGTACTTATCTACGGGGCTATCAATAGCCCCCTGGCGCAGCCAAGAAACCTGATTGGTGGACACATCCTTTCGGCGATTGTTGGTGTTACGGCTTTTCAACTGTTGGCTTGGGAACCTTGGCTTGCAGCATCACTTGCTGTGTCCACCTCCATAGCCCTGATGCACCTCACTAAGACCCTTCATCCCCCAGGTGGGGCAACAGCGTTGATTGCTGTCATAGGTTCTGACAGCATACACAGCCTCGGTTATCTGTATGTAATAATGCCCGTGGCTCTCGGCGCCTTTACCATGCTTATTATAGCCCTCATCATCAACAACATCCCCAAGACAAGACATTATCCCCAATTCTGGAGATAGAGCAGAATATTGACAAGCACCCGATAAACAGCTAAATTTATATCATAGATGATACTAGCGACACTATTATAGTTATCACTCCTTTTATCCACTCACAGAAGGCCGCACATATCCATGAGCCGCTTAGTTGCACTACCTCTGTCTAAATCATTTCAAATGGCATACCAGTCCATCAGGGTTCGCTTTTTCCGCTCCTTAGTCACCACGATGAGCCTGGTACTTGCCGTTGCATTTCTCACCTTTATCCAGACAGGAAACGACATGGCATCGGGCCTGCTTCAATCAGGTGAACAGTCCATAGAACGAAGTCTTACTCAAGCGGGGTACGACATCGACCCCATCACTAAAACCATAGTCAGTTCCGCAAAACAGAGATGGATAGTCTTTCTCTCTCTCCTCACCTGCGTGGTCGGGATCATAAACGCCCAACTCATGTCAGTTACAGAGAGGTTCCGGGAGATAGGCACCTTAAAATGTCTTGGCGCTCTTGACCGTTTCATCGTTAGATTATTTGTAATAGAAGCGACACTACAGGGACTTGCTGGAGGGTTTATAGGAGCTCTACTTGGCGGATTAATTGGCCTTGCCTCTTCTTTTTTCACCTTTGGTTTTTCAACAGTTGCGTTCATTCCCTGGACCAACATCTGCTTGACTATGCTCTATGCCATGTGTCTTGGCACCTTCTTAAGCCTCATCGGCGTATTGTACCCTGCCATTGTCGCCTCAAGAATGCAACCAGTTGAGGCGATGCGTGTTGAACAGTAGATCAGATTTAGCAAAAGGATTCTATTATGAGCGACAAAAATAATATCGTCCGGGTCTCCGGGGTGACAAAAAACTTCGATCTCGGCAAAATTGTTGTCAAGGTGCTTAAAGGGATAGACCTTGAGATAAAAGCGGGAAAATACATTTCCATAATGGGACCTTCCGGTTCCGGCAAATCGACCCTCTTTAATATGATCGGCGGCCTCGACAAACCTACAAGCGGCAAGGTTTTTATCGATGAGGTTGATATTGCGCAACTTGACGCCTATGAACTTGCATGGCTACGTTGTAGAAAAATCGGTTACATCTTTCAGACCTTTAATCTGATCCCGGTTATGACAGCTCTTGAAAACATTACAATTCCGATGACTTTTGCCGGAGTATCAGCAGATGATGCAAACAAACGTGGCATGAAGCTCCTGACCCAAGTCGGCCTTGATGGCAGACATAGTCACCGCCCTTCAGAATTGTCAGGTGGGCAACAGCAACGGGTTGCTGTTGCCCGGGCACTTGCCAATAATCCTGCAATAATTTTAGCCGATGAACCCACAGGAAATCTTGACCAAACAACGGGGGAAGATATCATCAGCCTCCTCAAAAACATGAGTCTAGACCGGGGAGTCACCATTATTTCTGCAACCCACGACTACAAAATGCTCAACGTTTCTGATCAGGTTATCTGGATTCGCGATGGACGGATCGATAAAATTCAAGACAGGCACGAACTCGACATTCAAACCGGCGGTCTCGGAAATGCCCACGAGACTTCTGCCCGAGAATAGTTTTTTGTGCAAAACCATTGTTTTCCAGCCACATTAGCAATAGACATTCCACTGATTTCACGAGCATTGTTCCATAAAACAAACAACATAGAATATAGACAAAAAACGAGGTTCTCTTACAACAATTTACGCCTTCAGGATAAAAGCTCTCTCAATGCGAATCCCATCGGTTATTCTTCTACTGCTCTTTTCCCTAAGCCTTAATGCCCTGGCCCCCCCCACGCTTAAGGCCGCAGTTGATGAAATCCGTATGCGTCATACTATCGAGGTATTAAGTAGCTTTGGCAGCAGATCTACCGGCTATCCCGGCTATAAAAAAAGTGTTCAGTTCATTAAAGATGAACTCGCGTCATTGGGCCTTCAACCCCGGAGCTATTTCTACGATGTTCCCGTCCGCCGATTCACAGGCGCCCATCTTACAGTCAACGCCGCAACCCACCCTCTCACTCCACTCATCTACAATGCAATCACTCCTGAGGCCACGGATGGAACCATAACAGCTCCTGTATACTATGTCGGTACAGGGACCCTCTCTGAGCTGGATGGCAAGGATCTTAAAGACAGTATTGTTCTGCTTGATTTCGACTCTGGACGTAACTGGCAGCGACTTGCCTCTATTGGCGTTAAAGCTGCAATTTTTCTACAAAAGGACACAGGTAAGGGCAAAATATTTTACACTGAAAAAGAAGAACTTACCCCATTGCAATTCCCGTGTTTTTTCATGAAACTTGAGGAAGCCGAGAACATCTTTGGGACATTAGTTCAACAGTCAGGCCCACTTGTAGAATCAGTGGAATTGACATCCCGTTGCGCCTGGGAAAACACACCTGCAGAAAATATATACACCGTCATTGAAGGAACAGACCCGGACCTCAAGCAGCAACTTCTTCTTATTGAATCGTTTTTTGACAATAAGGAATTTGTTGCAGGTAATTCTCCTGGCGCTGATGCAGCAACTTCAATTGCGACCCTGTTAGAACTTGCACACAATCTACAAGACAGCCCCCCGAAACGATCCGTACTCCTACTGGCCACAAGCGGTCAGGCCCAGACCCTTGCTGGAATGCGCGACGCAATGTGGAGTCTCAATGCCAGATCCAAGGATTTACGCATCCAAAAAAAGACTCTGGCAAAAGTACTTTCCAAGCGTGAAACAAGCCTCCAGGTCCTCCAATCCCTCACCCTGCCCCTCACAGCCGATAAGGACCGAGATCTTCTTGTTAGTCAGTCGATTCGCCATAGTATTAACAGTGGTGTGGACCAGATCTCCCGCAAGCTCATCCAGCTTCGAATGCAAGGCCGTGGAGTTGAAATCAAGAAACTGATAACGAAAACAGCAAACCAGCGCCTTCTCTACAAAAGGCTTAGCTGGACCGAGACCTTCCACGACCTGCCTGCAAAACAACTCGATCTATTCCAACAAATTCTGCCAAAAGCAATCCAGAGAGACCTGCGGGCAATCGCAGATATAAAACATCAGCAAAAGAACCTTACATCCGCCACAACCTTTAGAAATACAGTCGGAAAGTTCGAGATAGAGGCCATCGTCAGTCTCCATCTTTCTGGACACGGCAATGGTATTGGCGCATTTAACAAAGGTTGGCTCTACAAGCTCAAGCGAACGATAAACCGTACAGGTATATACAGCCCTATTGCCCAGATATTAGAAAATGCTGCAAAAACAGCTCCACCCCTAACCAAGGTTAGTTACCAAGATACCCTGCGACCAAGCCATCTACGTACATGGGATTCATGGTTTTTTGACCGACCGAATCTTGGCGGAGAGGTTAGCGCCCTTGCTGGATACCTAGGTCTAACTTTTGTGACGACAGGAGATGGCAGACTGCTGTGGGGTACACCTTCCGACATTACAGACCGGATAGACTGGACCTACACCCACGAGCAGGCCCAGCTTGTTGAACATTTAATCCACGCCTTGACCAGCAGCAAAAGTTTACACAATGACAAATTGCCCAGAGACGGATTTGTCACGGTCAACGCCAGAACAAACCTTCTGCTTCAAGGGGAGATTTTTGCCAATTTCCCCGCAAACAACACCACAATTCTCGGATATCAGGGCCTCAATAAATATCACGCAATGGTCGATGAACTCGGACACTTTTCCATCAAAGGGCTGGCCGACAAAAAACATGTCCTCGATAAACTGGTCATCGAGGGGTACAAATTCGACCCCCAGTCCGGAAAAGTCATTTGGGCCATTGATAAAAAAGAGACCGGTAAAGACAACTACCGCTTAAAACTGCTACGTAAATCGATGCATACGGATCTTGTGCTGTTCAACTGCAGGCAAACCACCCTCTTTGACCTCCTTGAACCACGAAGTTTTGCCTATATGACCAAAATACATCTCTTTGATGGCCGTAGAGACGCCCCGCCCGAGCACTATTGGTTTAGCCGAATCGACACCAGAGACTCCATAATTTCGTCAATATACACAGAACCGGGCACCAGGTTAAAGCTGACTTTGTCAGACACTCTACTCACCAACAAGATGATCCTCACCAACAGTTCAAAAGCTAAACAACTTGGTATCGGCTATCCAGTTGATGATTATCCCGCAATTTTCAACACTACCTACCATGGGGCAAAAGACGCATGGACCCTTCTCATCCCCCGTATTAACAATCTTGAGAATCATGGCATCTTCGACGGGCGTATAAATGAATTAAAAATACGGGGAACAGAGGCACTTGCAATAAGCGAAGCCGGCTTTGCTAGCTTTACCTATTCCCTCGCCAGGGCAAAAGCAGCAGAGTCTCTTGCCCTGGCAGCCAGGGTTTATGTGCAAATAGAAAAGACCCAAAAAGATGTTCTCTTTGGGGTTCTTTTTTACATTGCCCTCTTTGTCCCCTTTGCCTTTGTCATGGAAAGATTCCTTTTCAGCTTCACCAACATCTACAAACAAATTATTGGCTTTAGCGCTATCCTCCTGCTTCTTATTACAATAATCTTCAACGTTCACCCCGCCTTTGATCTCGCATACAGCCCTATGATCGTCATTCTGGCCTTTTTCATTATCGGCCTCTCCTTCATGGTTACCCTCATTATTTTCTTCCGATTTGAAGAAGAAATGGAACGTCTTCAGAGAAGAGCAAGCCATAAACGCCCTGAAGAAATTAGTCGCTGGAAGGCATTTACCGCCGCATTTTTCCTTGGAGTATCCAATCTCAGGCGCAGGCGAATCAGGACCATCCTTACCTGTACAACACTCATTATTTTAACATTTACCATAATGAGTTTTACCACCATCCAATCCAACAAAAAACAGGTCCGGCTAGCATTTGAGGACAACGCTCCCTACCATGGCCTGTTGCTCAAAAAGGTAAATAGACAAAGCCTGCCCCCCCAGGCAACACATATCCTTGTCTCCTCAATGGCCTCAATAACCAGACCGGCCCCCAGAGTTTGGTTAGAGAGTATTGACCCATCGCGACCTGTTTCTGTCCCCCTCCGGAAAAACGGGGTTCAAATTGAAGCACAGGGATTACTAGGCCTCAGCCCTAATGAATCTTACGTAACCGGCCTAAACCAAGTACTTACAAGCGGGAGATGGTTTACCGATTCCGACCAAACAGCTATAATACTGGCAGAACAGATGGCAGCCCATCTGGGAATTAGCCCCGGAAAAGCAGAAACAGTTGAGCTGTGGGGCAGCCCTTTTGTTGTCATTGGCACTTTTAAAGGAGAAGCTTTCGACAGAATTCTTGATCTTGATGGTGAGCCCCTTACCCCGGTTATTTTTCCACAACAGGCCGGAATGGAGGTTTCAGAAGAAGAGTTTGAGGCTCTAGAATCAGGCGATGATGTCCGTTCCTTCCAAGGTAGGTACCGCCATATCCCGGCGGGACAGATTGCCATTATTCCAGCCAAAACCTTACTTGCTGCGGGGGGCCATCTCAAGAATATAGCGGTACGCCCTGCCGACGCTTCAACTATTAGAAAGATAGCTACCAATCTTTCAGACAGATTCAACCTGGCAATCTTTACCGGAGAAAGCGATGGAGTCTGGCTTTATAATATCAGCGATACCATGAAATATAGCGGAGTGCCCAATATCATAATCCCTCTTCTCATTTCAATACTGATCGTACTCAACACAATGATCAGTTCGGTGTATGAACGTAAAGGTGAAATTGCAATCTACACCTCAGTGGGTCTTGCGCCCTCCCACGTTGCCTTTCTCTTTGTCGCAGAGGCAATGGCTTTGGCCGTAATTTCAGTGGTTCTTGGCTATCTTCTTGCACAGGTGTCCGCGGCGATACTCTCGACAACCTCACTGTGGGCTGGAATTACCGTTAACTATTCTTCCATGGCGGGGGTCGGGGCAATGATCCTCGTCATGCTGGTTGTTCTGATCTCGGTTATTTACCCTGCAAAGGTCGCTGCGCGCATTGCCATTCCCGATGTGAACCGTACCTTCAAGCTTCCGGCTCCTTTGAATAACAGGATTACAGTTACCCTCCCTTTTTTGATGAAATTCAGGGAACACGAATCAATAGGGGGCTTCATCTACTCCTACCTTGTCAGTCATCAGGACATATCCCACGGGCTTTTTTCCACAGGACCGGTGGATGTTATTTTCAGCTGCTCAACGGTTGATGAAATTGTTGACATGATCAACCACTCCAACAAGCCCCACGAACTTAACTGTCTCCACATCCGGGCAAAGATATGGCTGGCACCATTTGATTTCGGTATCATGCAAACAGCCGACATCCAATTCTGCCCAGCTATGGAAGGTGAAGACTTCCTTGAGATAAAAATCACCTTACAACGTCAATCAGGAGAATCCGGGATCTGGCAACGACTCAACACCTCTTTTCTCCATGACTTCAGAAAACAACTCCTTATCTGGAGATCCCTTGACGAGCAGGCACACCAAGAGCTGAGAAACTCATTTCAAAACATATATAAAGAGCCTAAGCAAAACAACTCCCAGCCTTTAGCCTCTCCAGATACGGAGCTTACCTGATATGACGAGCAGAAAGCCCCTCGATACCTCAACAACAATCAGCCTGCGAGCGCCACTGCTTGGCCTGTTTTTCGCCATCGCAATCTGCCTGCTAACCCCCTACAACAACATCTATCTACGAGCAACCCCCCTCGGAGGAGGCCACTTCCCCCTAGCCCCATTTTTCATCTTCCTCCTGCTCACTGTCTTTGTCACCCTGGTATGCAAAATATCAAAATCCGCAATCCTTATGAACGGCCCCGAGCTCCTCGTTGTCTGGATTGAAATGGTTATTGGCTCCGGCATCGCCTATACCGGCTTTGCCAGAACATTTCTCATCAATCTCACAACTCCTATACAGTTTGCAACGCCAGGAAACCGCTGGAATGAGGTGCTGCATCCTCTCATTCCTCCGGCCCTGACACCGACCAACAGGGAAGCAATAGAACTCCTCTACAACGGCTTGCCCGCCGGTCGAGACATGGGCTGGTTTAGTATAGTAATGGCCATCCCCTGGGCGGCATGGATAAAGCCCCTTGCCCTCTGGGGTGGGTTTATCCTGGTGTCCTATCTTGTCATGCTTTTTTTGATCAACATTCTTTCACGACAATGGATTCATAACGAGCGGATAAACTTCCCCCTCCTCAAGGTCCCTGAAATGATTGGAACCGCGGTGAGTGAAGGTAAAACAGGCCAATTCTTCCTCAATAGATTTCTACTCGTAGGACTCTCTATTCCTGTTTTTTTACATTTTATTAACGGGCTCAATCTTTACTATCCATCGATCCCTGCCATACCGACACTTTTTCTTGCTGGCCCATATTTTCCAGAGACAGGACTCCTGACAGGCTTTCACAAACTAAAGATATACCTCTACCCGTCATTTATCGGTTTTGCCTTTCTCACCTCTAGACAGATCTCTTTTTCCTTCTGGATCTTCTTTCTTGGTGGCTGCCTTTTTTACGGAATACTGAGCATCATGGGCTACTCTATTCCAGTCTCAGAGCTTGGAATCACCTTTGGGCCAACACTTGCAAGGCCCGAAGAAATGCAGATGATTGGAGCCTATGGCGTTTTCTTTCTCTTTCTTGTTTGGCTGGCCCGCCTGCACCTGCTTAATGTGTGTAAACAATCATTCTTTATAATACCGCCTTCCCCCGATCGGTCCGAATGGTTTGATGTACGTATCTCCTTCTGGGGAGCTGTTATCGGTTTTGCTCTACTTATCAACTGGTATGTGCAACTCGGAATGTCAGTCGCCACCGCTTTCCTCGTCGTTGGTGCTTTTTTCATGATCATGCTCGTGGCAACCAGAATAATCTGCCAGGGAGGCCTTGCCTACTTCACCCTAACTGCGGCACCAATGGATGGAATTATCGCTCTGTTTGGTGCCAAGATTTTCGTCGGAGCCAGTGCTCTTCTCGCCGGGATCAGTCAAAAGGTTCTCTTCGTCGACCTGCGAGAATCGCTTATGCCATCTCTTTTGCATGGTCGTCATCTTCAGCAGAACCGTCATCCATCACTGCTGCTGTTTTCCGGCCTGGCTCTCACTATTGTCGCCTCCATGACGGCTTCAATAATGAGCATGATGACTCTTTGTTATAGATATGGAATCCGGGAATTACAGCTCGAATGGGCAACACAAACGAGCACCACCGTCTATGAAAATATCTATAAACTCATTGCCACCGAAACAGTGACGGGGAGCTGGGTCTTTGTTTTTGCCATCATCGGCGCACTGTTGATGTTAATTCTGGTATCCTGTTACCATAGATTATACTGGTGGCCCATTCATCCTATTGGCTATCTTACAACCTATAGCTCTGCTATGCGGATTCTCTGGGTCAGTTTTTTTATCGGCTGGGCCTGCAATTCGCTTTGTATGCGTTACGGAGGGATCGTTCTTTTTAGAAAACTTCAATTTTTCTTTATTGGTCTAATTATTGGCGATTTTCTTATGGGAGGCGGCTGGGCAATTGTTGGCTTGTTCACCGATGCGAGCTATCAGGTGTTACCTGACTAGCAAACAATTATCGTGAATATTGTTTATCTTTTCAGGGAAGCGATTGAAAATCGCCAAATGACTACTTACATTTTTTCAAAAATAAACAGTTCAACACATCCACCACGGATCAGTCCAGGGGAACTAACCTGTGCAGTCCTTAGTCAACATGGTTCCTGCTTCTGCTTGGATATGACCCTCGCAATCAGCCCGCTGTATAAAGATTATGTATGACGACAAAGAACTAAAAGAATACCGAGACCTGCTTCCACCGCCAAAAAACTTTGAAGAAGGTTTTGACTGGAAGACTATCATAGGAGCCATTTTTATCGGCTTTTTAATGATGCCGGGATCGATGTATCTACAGCTGGTAATCGGCCAGGGCATCGGTCCTGCGGCCAGATGGGTAACCATCATTTTATTTGCCGAAATTGCAAAACGCGCCCACTCTGATTTAAAACAACAGGAGATTTTTCTCCTGTATTATATGGCAGGAGCCGCTCTTGCCTCGCCGTTTTCAGGGCTTTTGTGGAACCAGTACCTCGTTCAATCAGATGCCGCACGAATGCTCGGTGTCACAGAATTTATACCCACCTGGGTGGCCCCAGGAGTCGATTCTGTCTCCATGGTAGAACGTAATTTTTTCCATAGAGATTGGCTTATTCCAATCCTGCTCCTCGTGGGTTCCCAGATAATTCAGCGAATTGACCACTTTGGACTTGGCTACGCCCTCTATCGAATCACCTCTGACGTTGAAAAGCTGCCGTTTCCCATGGCACCAGTCGCAGCCCTTGGCACAATGGCTCTCGCCGAATCAGCAGAAGAAAAAAAGGAGAGCTGGAAGTGGCGAGTCTTCGCAATAGGTGGGGTAATCGGTCTTGCCTTTGGTTTCATTTACGTCCTGTTGCCCATTGTCTCTGGCCTCATTTTCACAGAACAGATCCGTCTGATCCCCATCCCCTGGATTGAGCTTACCAAATACACCGAAGACTTCCTCCCGGCGGTTGCGACCGGACTGCAACTCGACCTAGGCCTCTTATTTGTAGGTATGGTTCTCCCCTTCTGGGCGGTAATCGGAGGCCTCATTGGTCTTATTATCACAGTTATTCTCAATCCCATTCTCTACTCCGCAGGAATCTTGAACAGATGGCATCCTGGGATGGCCACTGTGGATACCGTTTTTGCCAATAACTTCGATTTTTATATGAGTTTTGGTATAGGCTTAGGTCTTGCCATCGGCGTTATTGGTATCTGGTCCGTCATTCGCTCGTTTAGAGACAAAGACCCAAACAGAGGTAGCCTCCACGACCTTTTTAACCCACCTGCTGGCAGGGGTGATTTTAATTTTTGGATAGCCATCGCCATCTATGTTTTCTCTACTCTGGCCTACGTTGGTCTCTGCGTCTGGCTCGTACCATCATTTCCTTGGGTCTTCTTCCTTGGCTATGGTTTTATCTACACCCCTATTATCTCCTACATAACTGCTAGAATGGAGGGCATCGCAGGTCAGTTTGTCAGCCTTCCCCTTGTCCGTGAGGCAAGCTTTATTGCCGGAGCGAGGTTCTTTGGTTACCAAGGAATCGAAATCTGGTACGCACCTATCCCTATTCATAACTACGGTGAAGCCACGGTTCAGTTCAGACAAATTGAGCTGACAGGCACCTCCCTTCGTGGAATTATAAAAGCTGAACTTCTGGTATTTCCCATTGTCATGGTCGCGAGCCTCGTTTTTTCTCAGTTTATCTGGAGACTCGCTCCCATACCATCTGCCAACTATCCTTTTGCCCAGGAGCTTTGGCATCTGCAGGCACTCAACACCCTGCTCATGCAGACCTCAACCCTCGAAGGCAACTCAATGTTTTACCAGGCCTTAAACGGTACGACGGTCTTCTCTGGTCTTGGTTTTGGCCTGGTAATGTACATGGTTCTCTCTCTCTTTGGCCTACCTGTGCTCCTTATTTACGGAGTTGTTAGAGGTCTTGGTCAATCCACCCCCCACGGCCTTGTCCTCGAGGTTGCCGGGGCTCTTTTAGGGAGGTATTACTTCCTAAAGAAATTCGGCCCCATGTGGCGTCAGTATGCCCCGGTTCTCCTTGCAGGATTTTCCTGCGGTATGGGACTCAGCGGCATGTTTGCCATGGGTTTTGCACTTATTATGAAATCCCTGGATCATATGGCCTACTAGCCGGGCACCTTACTTGACACCAACCTCCCCGGGCCTCATTATTTCTCTATGGTCACTAAACAAAAAATATACTGGATGACGTCCCTGGAGCAGATTTTTATTGTTTTTTATGGCAGAAAACAATTTTAAAGGCACTAATAGAGTGAGTCGAGAATATTTTATTTATGTCAACGAGGCAATTCATGAAAATATCCATACTAAGAAACATAACAAGCATCTGTCTGCTCCTCATGAGCGTCACCCTTGTGTCTGCCAAAACAGCGAAGGTGCCCATCTCCATTGCCGGTATTACCCTTGGTAGCGCAGTGACTTCTTATCCCAACATTATAGAGTCAAACTTTATGAAACAGGTTGTGGTAACGGACTGGCATGGCTTTAGAAAGGGTGTCATTTCATATGGTATCTGCCTAAATATAGACACAATTTTAAAAATAGACATGAAGTACGAAGACAAGAGCAAAAGGTTCTACAAGACATTACTGAAAAAAATTAAAGCAGAGTATGGTGAGCCAGATGTCTGGAGCGGTGACTCATTTGGTCTAAAATACGTTTGGAAATGGGACTTCGTAGATAAAAACAACAATAGAGTAACCCTTAAACTGCAGTATAACGGCAAAGATTCCAACGAGACCATTGGCAATATGATTAAGCTTTCCTATCCAGGAAAAATTGCAGACGAGCGCCGCTGCTTTATGGAAATGTGTCATCAAAAAAAGAAAAATTTGGATGCAATCCACCTCAAAGAACTTAAAAGAAGTGACTGGTCCCACCTCATCCCGGAATCACAAAAGTGACAACAACTCTCCCTTGCAATCAGGTTACAATCGGCTGGAACGGCATACGCCTCGCTGTTCCCGCCCACTGGGAAACCATTGTTTCAGGCCCGAGCCATCTTATCTTTGAAGATGATTTCAATCCCGTCTTCCAAATTCGCTGGAAGAAAATAGGGCCCCTGAGCCCTCAAAAGTGGCAGGAAAAATGTGATCTTTGGTGGCAACAACTGGGTGTTGCTGCCAGTACGGTAAAACTTCCATCGGAGCTCAACAAGCTTACAGACAAATTCAGCCACACTCGCTATTACCAAGGTAAACAAGCAATGGAGAGTGGTGGGATTTGTTACTGTGATCATTGTGAAACCCTCTTTTTTTTCCAACAACTAAGCGCCGACAGTAATCTCTGGAAAATGACAGAGGACCTGCTCTGTCAACTCTCCTGCCATGGCGCAACCGATACTCTCTGGCAAATACAAGACTTCTCCCTTACAACACCAGGTCAATACAGCTTAACGGGTTACACCTTCAAAACGGGCTTGACCCGCCTGTCCTTTTCTGCAGCTAACTACGATCTGCACATATGTAGACTCGCCCAGGCCAGCAATCGCCTCAGCACACAATCACTCGAAGACATCCACCTCGGCCTTGCGGGCACAAAGGACCTGCAGCTAGACGAAAACAAGAACAAAACACTATCCTGCGGCACACGTGCCCCTTCTCTCACCAGACAACTTCTTCTTAGACTGAGAAGAGAAAAACCCTTTATTGAATCAAGGTTGTGGTTGCTGGAAGATTCTGATCGACTTCTTGCCTGTATCGCCTACTCAAAGCGCCCTATCCCAACAAATGACCTGAACTTATGCTATGAAACTTTCAAGATTGTTTAAGAAAAAACCAGCAGCGCCCCAGGCTAAAACGACCATAACCCGCACAGAATCACTTGCCTGCATCCCAGAGAAAATATGTACCATATCTTGGCATAAGCAGGAGAATGGAGAGGTGATAATTGAATATCCTCTGCCGCTGAAACCATTTTTCATTAGTATTGCCAGAAGGTTCTACAAAACAGAAGAGCCAACATTAACAAAAAAGCTGCAACTTGACAGTGTTGGCACGAAGGTGTGGTTGTTGGTAGATGGCTCAACGGATGTAAAAACCATCATCAAAGAAATTGCACCGTGGACGGGACTATCGCTGCAGGAGGCGGAACTATCTGTCACCACATTTTTGCGCGAGTTAGGCAGGCGTGGTCTCATCATCATAAAATGACCCAGGTCTCTCACCTGAACATAATCCCTTTATTTTCAGCTATATATCTGGACAAAAAAACCTACGCACTAGACGATGGAATTATTTTCCAGGCAGTAATCCCATCTTCTGTGCTAGAAATTGCAAATCAGCCCAGGTTGCCTGTTTCATTTCAGGATTCTGCAATAAATAACTAGGATGATACGTGGTAAGAACAGGTATGGTTTCGTTGTTTCCCAGCGAATAATCGTGAAATTTGCCTCTCAAGCGAGACAGTGGCAGAGATCGTTCAAGAACGGCCCTTGCTGCAACCATTCCCATGGTACAAATATACTCAGGACGAAGTACAAGTATTTGTCTTCTCAGGTACGAAACACATGTTTTAACGTGGACTGCCAATGGCTGTTTTTTGTCTGATAAACCACACTTTATCACATTAGTGATAAAGACATCATCATCTGATAATTTCATCGCGGTGAGCATGCGAAACAGCATTTTATCTTGCTCAAAGCCAAAAAGCTGATGTGGGACAGCTTCCCCAGCACCAGGCATAGCAAGCCAGTCACCCACAATCATTAAACGCACAGGTTTTTTACCCCTTCCTGGCACCGGGTAGATCCGTCTTGCATGCAGGTCACAAGCGGTACAGGACACCACTTCTTGCTCAATATCAGCCAGCGTATATGTGAGCTTTTCAGCCCCTATCTGTTCTAAAGGCTCCGTTGCGATTTCTTTCGGTATTACCGTCTTAGCTCCCCCGAGGTCCTTATCTAAAGAGACCGCGACGGGAACCTGAGGTCTTAAACTCAAGAAGTCATTAATGTCATCATTGAGGCTGACAGGCCCAAGGCCAATCTCTTCATGGTATCGCAGAAGTGACTGGAGTCCGGCATAAAAATCCAACTGCTTATCTCCCACACCTACACCTCCCGAGGGGTAACACACAATATATTTGTAACCAAGAATTCTGCTGAGTCATGGTGCTGAAAACGGAAAGAAAAAGATAGCCCATTCTTCACTCACATCGGGCTTTTCGCCTCTAAAAACTCCGTAATAATTAAAAATGACAAACCTGCTTCCTGGAACGGTATCGATCTTCTTATCAATGTTAAGTTGATCAGGTACAGAACTAAGATACCCCTGCAAAGGTGAGATATCCACCGTTTTAAGGACAGAACCATCCCCGTCGAGCCAACTCATTTTAAGAAAAAATGTCTTCACAACTGGATAAGAATCTGTGAGACTCCTGTCGAAGACAAGCTCCCCCGTCAAACGTGCACTGGAATCGGTTGCCAAAAGTACGTAGTCGAATTGGAGATCCTTAGTCTTGAGCACTCCAGCATATTTCCCATCACCTTGATAGGCTATACGACTTTCTTCTTGGGCCATTGCTCCAATTTCCGGAACGATAAACCGTGAACAACCAGCAAACAGTAAACAGCACAGACCAATCATGATAATTCTTTGTCGTTTCATAATCCCTCTTTTTCCCTTCATCTTTTAGTACTCAACAAAAGTCATATGTTTTGCAGTCTGTTGATTAACCAGGGCTTTGACTTGAGAGCACAACATACGAAAACAACAAACACAGATAGATACTTGAGAGTCCACGTCTTATTTTCTTCGCGTACGGGGGACATCTAGACCAAAGCCAGTAAATAACCAGCCTGAGTTATGTCACTGCGATCTCAACCAATATACTAATCAATCACCCTGAAATAGAACTATATTTTCTTGGTATTTTTTTGAAATTCAAAGCCATTTGTCACATTTCTTGGTAATTACTGAAGGTACAATTTTTTATGTTCTCTAGACGGTTACAAGGCGTTGGTTTAAGACCTTAGATATCATTTTCTAAGCTTTATATTACCTGAAATGATTGTGTGATGGTGCTTATGCCAGCTTATTTTCAATTACTCACGTTTTCGTGGCTAATAATTTTTCATATTGACGACCATTCAGGCTTGGTAAGCTTACCAAGAGCAAGATATAGGTTTAAAATAACACAACGAGGTAACACCCTTGACCAAAGAAGAATTTAGTCTTGCACGAAAGAAATTGGCTAAGACTCAAAAACAACTTTCTGAGCTACTAGGAATGTCTCTGAAAACCATCCATAGCTATGAACAGGGATGGCGCACAATACCAACCCACATAGAGAGACACTTGTATTTTTTACTCATTAACCAACGTGGCCGAAAAGACAATTTAAAACCGTGCTGGGAACAAAAGACCTGTAATCAAAAAGAAAAATGCCCTGCATGGGAATTTCAAAGTGGCCATCTTTGTTGGTTTCTCAGTGGCACTCTTTGCGACTGTACACATGATACAAGCCACAGAACTAAATTAGAAATCTGTAAACAATGTACCATCTTCACTAACCTACTCTCTTAGAGCAAAAACAGAATCCACGGGCCCCAAAATTATATGGGCCTAATGAACCTTATTCGGAGTAAATTATTATGCCCATCTATGAATATAAATGTAATGACTGTGACACCGTATTTGAACTGTTAACCACATCCTCAAACAACGAGAATAAAATTCATTGCAGCAAGTGTAACAGCGAAAATGTAACAAAATTAATCTCTGCAAGTTCGTCACTCACCGGGGAAGGCGTATCCCTAGCCGCTCCAGGGTGTGGTGGTAATGCAGGATTCACCTGAGCTTCATAACATCTGAACTCCGTGTGAGTTCTTCGTCAGTCAACGAGCCCGCCTACACCGAACAAAAGGGCGGGCTAAACCTTTACTTTTTTCTTTTTTTTGATTTTCTGGAAAAGTCATACACCTTTTCGTTTGGTTTAAGCAGATCGTATTTTTCTCGTCCAAGATTTTCAAGATACAGTGGATCGCGGAGAAGTTTATCTATATCCTCCTGCAATTGCACATTAGCTTCTTCCAACTGAATAGCCTCGTTTTGCACCCGTCTCAATTCGGATTTTTTCTTCATATAAGAAACTATACCAAGCCCCGGGGCAAATAGAAGCCAAAGAAAAGCCAGAAACACAATGATCACAACTGCTTTCTTGACCCGTGTTTTTTCTTGTGCGGCTGCCTTCTGATGTGGCCTTGGTCTCTTATTTTTCATAGCCATAATTGATAAAATTGCACAAACTACAAACCCAAAAAGGTGACCTAAAAAGCTTCGTATTCACAACAAAAGTAAATGTTGTACCAACAACAAAGCTGAAGTTTTTCTTAGGACACCATCATAATTAATTGCCCTATTATGCCCACACTACAACCTGTCTATTTGATCAGTAGTTGCCTGCTCGGCCTCTGCACCCGCTACGATGCCAAGATAAAGAATTACCCCGACATCCCCAGTAAATTTCACGATGCAATACTCATCCCGATCTGTCCAGAACAACTCGGAGGTCTTGCAACACCAAGGGTAGCGGCCGACCTTACAGGAGGAGACGGAAACGACGTCCTCAACTCTAGGGCTTCAGTTGTCACCAAGAGTGGTATCGACGTGACAACTGCATTTATTCAAGGGGCAGAGCAGGTCCTCAAGATTGCACAAATGCAGAAAATAAGTAAAGCAATTCTTAAAGCACGAAGCCCATCTTGTGGAGTAACGGGAAATATAGGGGTAACCGCTGCCCTCTTGCAAAAACATAATATTGAAATAGTAGAAATCGATTAACGACAAGCTACTCGGAAGTAGTATCCTCGGAGTTAAATCGAAACACCCTTAATATGACAATACCCGATTCATAGAGCAGGTAGAGAGGACCACCCATCAACAACATGTTTACAACATCCGGTGTAGGGGTCAAAAGAGCGGATATAATTGCGATCAATAGCAGGGCATAACGTCTGTTCTTTTCAAAGAACTGCCGGCTAAAAACACCTACTTTTGCTGAAAATACCATAAAAATTGGTAGTTCAAAAATACTTCCAAAAGCAAGTATGAAGATGGTCACAAAGTTTACAAATTTACCTATGGAAATAACCGGTTTCAATTCTTCAGAGCTAAACCCTAGGAGAAATTTAATTCCTAACGGTAGGGTGATGAAGTAACAGAATATTGTGCCGGCGTAAAACAGCAGACAGGTAAAGAAAATAAAGAAAAACAGTTGTCCACCAGTAACACCAAAGGGTTTACCAATGGCCCGCCAGAGCACCGTCATCAACAGGGGCATAAGAACATAGAGCGCGGCAAAGAGTGAAAGCTTGACATGGGCGAGAAAAGGACCGGCAACCGAGAAAAAATAAAGCTTTTCAGCCAGGTGCTGCTGCACAAAATGAAGGAGATGGGGGGAGAGAAAAAACACTCCTAAGGTCAAAAGAGCAAGCAACAAAGCTAAATTGCGAATAGACTTTCGCAATTCACCTACAAATGTAATAAGTTTTTCGTGTGCGGCCATGGAAGGATTAGGGTGTTCCGGTATTTTATTTCGTCTCTCTTTGGATGGACAACATTGGACAATAACATATCAGCAAGCTAACGTATCAGAAGCATGTCAAAAATGCAATTTGATAGAGGTTGATTTCACATATCAGCCATGATAAACATGAGTTTTTCTCACACTAACCCATATTTCCCATGAACATTCTGACAATTTATTAGTGGCTATTCAATAGAATCAGCTACAATAAGCTGGGGAAATTCACCAAATTCATATAATATTCAGCAAGTGAAAAATACGGGCTATTTATTCAAATCAACCAGATAAAACAATATGCTTGAATTACGATTTATACGCGAAAACATCGAACTAGTAAAAGAAAAATGTGTCAAAAGAGGAATGGAGACAACTCTTATTGACAATTTTACAACCATCGACAAAAAACGTCTTGCCCTCCTTTCCGAGGTTGAAACTCTTAAAGCTAAAAGAAATACAGTTTCAGATCAGATAGCTGTGCTCAAAAAAGGCACTGACCAACAGAAAAAAGAGGCGGATCCGCTCATTACCGAGATGCGTGAAACCAGCCAACGTATCAAAGAAATGGATGTTACTTTAGGCAATATTGAAGAAGAATTGAAAAAGATTGTCATGTCCATTCCAAATCTCTGCCATGACAGTGTACCTGTAGGCCAAGATGATGCCGACAACATAGAGTTGCGAGTCTGGGGTGAGAAGCCAACATTTTCCTTTACCCCCAAAACCCACTGGGAAATCGGTACCGATCAAGACATAATAGATTTTGATACCGCCACCAAACTGTCAGGAGCCCGTTTTGCCCTTTTAAAGGGCTTTGCCTCAAAGCTTGAACGTGCGCTTATAAATTTCTTCCTCGATCTTCACACCCAGAGACACGGTTATACCGAAGTACTTCCACCCTTCTTGGTCAATACCGCATCCATGACAGCAACGGGTCAATTGCCAAAATTTGAAGAAGATCTATTCAAAATAAAGGACTGGGACCTGTACCTTATCCCAACAGCTGAAGTCCCTGTGACCAATATCCACAGAAATGAGACTATCAGTGAGAAGGATCTTCCAATAAAGTACACAGCCTATACTCCATGCTTTAGATCTGAAGCGGGAAGTCATGGTCGAGATACCAGGGGACTCATCCGGCAACACCAGTTTAACAAGGTGGAATTGGTTAAATTTACAACCCCTGAGACCTCTGAGCAGGAGCTTGAAAGCCTCCTTGGAGATGCTGAAGAGGTTCTCCAGCTATTAGGGCTCCATTACAGGGTAGTGAACCTCTGTAGCGGTGATCTTGGTTTTTCAGCAACAAAGACCTATGACCTAGAGGTATGGTTGCCAGGCCAGAGCACCTATCGAGAGATTTCATCCTGCTCTCTTTTTCTCGATTTCCAGGCCCGCCGTGGCTCTATCAGGTATCGTCCCGAAGGTCAGAAGAAGTCTAAACTCGTTCATACACTTAACGGATCAGGACTTGCGGTTGGCAGGACACTACTTGCGGTACTAGAGAACTATCAACAGGAAGATGGTAGCATTAAGATTCCCGAGGTGCTCCTTCCCTATTTCGAAACCCGTTTCTAAGTGGGGGCCTGACGATTTAGCTGTAAGCGAATATCGTTTTCCCCCAGGCACAGAAATGAAGCGAAATAGTTGGTGCAAAAGTTTCCCTCGGTCTCGGCCGGGGGGAAACAAACCTTCCAGCGGACTACACTCTTCAGGTTTCTTGGTTTTTCATGGTTTGAAACCTGAAGACAAATAACAAAGCGAGCCTAACTATTTCCCTGATTTGTTGCCAAACCCCTCCAGGCGGATACGAACTTCTATTTCTTCTATGTTGTCACTGATCTTCAGAGTTTTGACAAAACCCTCAATCGTTCCCGCAAGAGCCTCTTGGATAAACTCTTTTATCGGAATTTTATTGCCGTTTACCAAGAGGGCAGTAATCTCCCCACCATTTTTTTTTGTAAGAAACCTTTTTTCTATAAAAAGTGCGATTTCCCGTGCTTCATCAAGTCGGAACACATAATTCCCGGCAACTCTATCGATGTTGGTAGCAACAGCTATCACCCCGTGAACCTCGTCCCTCAGTTTCTGATCATCATCTCTGAAAACTTCAATTTTAGAAATCCCCCGGGCTCTCTTAAACCCCTCACCAATCACAATATCAACATCCGGGAAATATCGATGGGCCAAGGTCCGCAGAGATAGATCACTTTTTCCGGTTTGCAGGATCATTTGATCAGGGGTGACGAGCATAACGCTGTCCGCACCCGCCGCCTTGTGTTTATAGGTGTCAGTCCCTTCAGTATCAAATGCAATTCCTGAATCGTTGGACGATTTTATGACAGCAACTCTATAACCGAGCTTTTTTAATTCAATGACTACTTGACAGACCAATGTTGTCTTGCCGCTGTCATGCCAGCCAATAAAGGAAACAATCGATGACATATTAAGCCTTTAGTATTAAAGATAAGGGGGGATATTCAATATTCTTTAGGGTATTACATCTGCACACCAATTGCATTTATATTTTCCCAAATCAACGCCCCTAGCATTCCTTTTTCCCGAACTCGGCACATCACCTTCCGGATGGTCGGAAAAACCGACCAAATCTTTTCGACACAATTTGAATATTTTTCATTTTTGTCAAACACTTACAACATAGCTACAGGATGGATCATTTTTTGCTTAAGATGGTGCAGGTTGCTCGAAACACCTTAGAAAACAAAGCCCCAGATACTCGTCAGGATTTACTATGAAACATTTTTTTGCTGTAACCTTTATATTGGCCATCTGCGGCGTAGTTTCTTCCATTTCCGCTCTAGCTGGCCTTACAGTTCACGCCCCCGCAACCACCGTGCAGGATACTGTCCCAATCCCTTTAAATCCCATAGCAAAAACAGATATCAGCCTTGATTATGTTGCCACAGAAGCCTCTTTTACAACCAACGAACAAGCATGGATGGAACATAGACTCCAAAATGACATACATAACAAAGTAACATGGTCATCGGCCGGACTGGATATAGAAACAGACGAAGTTCCTGAGCCCGCCACAATGTTTCTTTTTGGGGCAGGCTTACTTGGTCTTGCCAGCATGCTAGCCTTCAAGCAGAAACTTTCCCTGGACAATGGTTAGCATAACGCAGATCGACTTCCCTGGGGGAGCCATAGAGTATTGTGCTATTTCCCAGTATGATACGAGCCCAGTCTAATTCTAGGCTGACTGAATTGTAAATTAACCGTACCTCGCCGTAATCATTCCTGATTTTTCGCTCTCCCGCTACCTTCATCAGCAGCTCAAATACCTAAATATTGATACATAAGGCACAGGAGTGTATGTAATAAATAATACACATGTCTTCACAATGTATCATTTATGTGATACACATATTAGTAATTCGTATAGATATTGATACACAGAGGTGTCGTATGTTTAGCAAAAGAACCAAATCAAATCACATTGATTCTACAAGGTATGTAGTGTTCCA
This sequence comes from Desulfotalea sp., assembly GCA_002733995.1. Taxonomy (GTDB): domain Bacteria; phylum Desulfobacterota; class Desulfobulbia; order Desulfobulbales; family Desulfocapsaceae; genus Desulforhopalus_A. Next base: position 30,878 of record NVXR01000015.1, read on the forward strand.
GCAGTTAATTAAGAAAGTAAAATCAGCACGTAATACTCTTGCACCAAAACCTCCAAAGGATGGTTGGATTCGAGTAATCCGGCAGACATTGGGAATGTCCGGAGCCTTGTTTGCAAAAAAAATGGGTTATACGCGCAATAAAATATCCATACTTGAAAGAAAGGAAGCGAGTGGGGATATCACTATAAATCAGCTGAAACAACTGGCGGAAGGCTTAGATGCTGATTTAGTATACTGTGTTGTCCCTCGGCAAGATCCGGAGAAATTTATAGATGACCAGGCCCAAAGAAAAGCGACTGAAATAATCCACAGAACTCATCAACACATGTCTCTTGAGTCACAGCATATAAGTAATGAAACCCAGGAAGAACAGATAAGATTCTTGGCAGATGAAATTAAGCGAGTGAGAGGAAAAGCCCTGTGGGGATAAAGTGGCTATACCTATTCTTACAGAACCAGAAAGGGCTACTCCATTAAATCAGATGAAGTTGAGGGCTTAATTTTACCCATATTGAAACCCGTGAGGAGTTAAATTCTCTTGAAAATGCCAATATTGCGGATTGTTTGGTCTGGTTGTCAAGTCAACCAACCTTATCATCAGAAGATGATTTTATCTCTTGATTTTGCAAGAGCGTTGCATGAAAAAATGTTCGACAGGATTTGGGCTATTGACGATAGGAAAGGAAAACTAACAGTTTGTGGAAATAGGGTTGGTAAAATTAGCACAAACTCTCTTACAACACGACTACAGTCGTTTGAGACAAAGAGTGTTCCCAAGCACCTTGTACAGAGACATCTTTCAATGCAGATTCTGGTTTATTCAAAGAATCATGTTTCAACGTTGAGTTGAAACCTTGCTACCTCTATCTGGAAAAAAATATCCCCCGCAAAGCTCAAAAAGTATGCTTAGCGGGGGAGTCTTACGGGTAAGAATCATTCGGTAACTAGGTACGGTCTAGCCAGTAGACTTACCGAACAGCTAATTCTTTATAATAATGATATTACTTACTAAAAGTAAGATTTCCACCTACTTTCATCATGGGATTACCCTGAACTTACAACTCATATTTATATAGACTGTGCAGAATATCGACCTCTTCTTTCGGCTTATATCCAGTTCTCATAGACTCAAGTGAACCTGCAATTGCAAAAACAGACATGTACACATGGGTTAGATAAAAAGCGACAATGCCCATACCAAGAACGTTATGGATTATCGCAAACAGTCGTACCGTTTCAATATCAGCTCCCATTCCCCAGATAACATAACCGGTGAATGCCATGACGCCACCGCCAAATATTGCAAACCAGAAATACATCTTCTGCCCTGCGTTAAATTTAGCTGCTGGTACCGGCGTCTTCTTCTTGCTCAGATATCCACCTACAATAAACATCCAGCTAATATCATGGAGCTGCGGAAGCATTTCTCTCAGCCACATAAAAAACATCAATACACATGGCAGGACAAACACAATTGCGGACACGAGGTGGGTATATCTTGCAAGCCGTATAAAAGTACCGCCACCAAAAAAACTACCAAAGATGACGAGCAGTCCAGTGATTACCAATAAGGAGAAACTAATAGCGGCAATAAAATGGACAATTCGTGCAAAAAGTGAAAAAAAGTAGATCTGCGGTCCATCATGATCAAAATGCTTCGCACCTATAATCATATAGTGTACAAAAAAGACAGCTGGTACCACTGTTATTATAACCAAAAAGACTTTCCAGAACCATTCGCTTTGTAAAAATGTGAACATCTGGCCATATTCCTGCCAGTTTCCCGTAATCACAGCCATCAGATTGTGGTAATAATCAGCCGACGACCCCACAGAAAGACTGGCGAGAGCACCGCCTTCCTGGGCGACAGCTACTGTTGCTATTCCTGTCACAAGAAACAATGTGAGCAGGAACAGAGAATAAACAAATCTCTGCATGATACGCCCCTGTATAGAAAAGGTTCTTCCACTGTCAATCAGCTAAAGAGGAAGAACCTTTCTCAATTATGACAAATGTCAATTTTACTCTTTATACGCCTTACTCCAACCCCAGGCATTAACACCTGATCCACGTTGAAATACACGGTGACGATAAACGTCTGCAACAACATCAGCATCTCCAGCCAAAAGGGCTTTTGTTGCACACATTCCAGCACAGAGGGGCACCTTACCTTCAGCGATACGGTTTTGACCATAAAGGCGTTTTTCTTCCGCACTAAAATCTTCTTCAGGACCACCTGCACAAAAAGTACATTTATCCATGGCACCACGGGCACCAAACACATTTCCTTTGGGAAACTGTGGCGCACCAAAGGGACAGGCCATGAAACAATAACCACAACCAATACAGGTCTTTTTGTTTACGAGAACAATACCATCATCACGTTGATAAATCGCATCAACCGGACAAACTGCGATACAAGGTGCGTCGGCACAATGCATGCACGATACTGAAATTGATTTCTCACCCGGCTTGCCCTGATCAAGGGTAATAACACGCCGACGGTTTACACCAACCGGAACATGATGCCCTTCCTTACAGGCGACGACACAGCCACTACAGTCAATGCAGCGCTCAACATCACATAAAAATTTAACTCTTGCCATTTCAGATCCTCCTCATCAGGCCTTGGCTACTTTACACAGGCCATCTTTGGTTGCCTGAATCTGTGTAATAATGTCATACCCATAGTTAGTAACGGTGTTTCCGGACTCTCCGGATACAAACGGAGCTGTACCCTCTGGATAGTTTTCGACATAGGATTTGCCCTGCAATATGCCTGCAAAGTGATAGGGCAGGAAGATTGTCTTAGTATCAACCCGTTCGGTTAAGAAAGCCTTTACCTTAATCTTAGATCCTTCCGGTGAACTGATCCAAATCATCTCACCATCTCTAACACCAAGATCGTTTGCAAGCCGAGGGTTCACTTCGGCATACATTTCAGGTTGCAGCTCTGCTAAGTATTGATTAGAGCGCGTTTCGGCACCGGCACCCATATGCTCAACCATACGACCAGTAGTGAGGACAAACGGGAACTCTTTAACAAGTTCAGGATCCTGCTCACTCTCAAATCTAGTATCAACACGAAAGTGATCTTGCTGATCCTTATAGGTTGGATACTTGGCAATGAGATCCGGACGCGGTGAATGCAGCGGCTCGCGGTGAATTGGCACCTGATCAGGGAAATTCCAGACAACGCAACGTGCACGTGCATTTCCAAAAGGAGCCATGCCTTTGGCAATTGCTTCTTTGATTGTCTTTTGAGAAAGATCTGTCTTCCAATTTGTACCTGGAACCACATCCTTAAACTCAGGATATCCGCCCTCGACTTCACTGCCTGGGTTATATACCCCTTCAGCTGCGAGCAGGTCTTCACTTCGACCCGATGCATCGTAGGTCTTCTCTACCCCAAAGCGGTTTCTAAATGGAAGTCCACCTTTGGCAACCGGTTTTGAAACATCATAGAGAATTGGAGTACCTGGATGGTCCTCGGTCCAACATGGCCAAGGCAAACCATAATATTCACCATCACAGGGACCACCTTTAGCCTGCAGGTCATCAATGTCAAAGGTATGCCAGTTTTCCATATGTTTCTTGATACGCTCGGGGGTCTGACCGTTGTAACCAATAGTCAAGGAACCACGACCAAGCTCAAGGGTGATATCTTCAGGAACCTGTTTGATGTTTTTATAAAATTCATCGGCAAATCCCAACTTTTTAACCAGCAATTCCATAATCTGGTAATCGTCTTTACAGTTATGAATAGGATCAACAACCTTTTGACGCCACTGGATCTGACGAGAGGTAGAAGTAACACTACCAGAAGTTTCGTACTGGCTTGAACTTGGAAGGAGATAGATATTATCACTCTCACAGGCAGCAGCTGTCATGGTTGGAAATGGATCAACGACAACAAGAAGATCAAGTTTATCGTAGGCTTGTTTCACCCTCGCATATTGAGAGTTCGAGTTTGAGCCACAACCCCACTGAATCATCGCCTTTATCGGTGTATACTGATGGATTTTTTCGGTCTGGAGAACGCCCTCATACCAACGGGAAAGGGTAAAACCTTTTTTGTTCATCCATTTTTTTTCTTTAAAACGACCTACCATCCACTCATACTCAACGCCCCACACGCGACACCAGTGCTTCCAGGCGCCGTCACTCAAGCCATAATACGCGGGTAAACTGTGGGATAAAATACACATATCGGTGGAGCCCTGAACATTGTCATGCCCACGGAAGATATTAGTACCACCACCCGATTTACCCATGTTACCAAGCACCAACTGGAGAATACAGAAGCTACGGGTAATGGAACTACCAATTGAGTGTTGAGTACCACCCATACACCAGGTAAGACTTGTAGGACGGTTTTTAGCAAGAGTTTTAGCGACACGAAGTGTCTGCTCAACGGGTATACCGGTGATATTTTCAACTTCTTCTGGAGTGTAGGTTTCAGCAACCTTTGCCATCTCTTCAAATCCGGCAACACGGGTTCTGATAAACTCCTTGTCCTCCCAACCATTTTTAATAATTACGTGGACCAGACCCATCATAAAGGCAGCATCCGTACCGGGACGAATTCGAACATAGTCCGAGGCCTTGGCTGCAAGCTTTGTCCGACGTGGATCAACCACAATTATTGGCGCATTATTTTTTTCCTTGGCATGAAGTATATGCTGCATGGAAACCGGATGTGCTTCCGGTGCGTTTGATCCGATAAAGATGAGACTCTTGGCGTGTCTCATATCGTTCAAACTGTTAGTCATTGCTCCGTAACCCCATGTATTGGCGACACCTGCCACCGTTGCGGAGTGTCAGATGCGGGCCTGGTGATCTACGTTGTTCGTCCCCCAGAACGCAGCAAATTTTCTATGCTGATACGCCATCTCGGTGGACACCTTGGCACTGCCGTTAAAATGCAATGCATCGGGCCCATCATTTTCTCTGATTGAAAGAAGTTTATCTCCGATCTCCTTTATGGCCTGGTCCCAAGAGATATTAGTCCACTTGCCACCCACCTTTTTCATCGGATTCTTCAAACGCTTAGGACTGGTAACCATATCAATGGCGCCCGCTCCTTTACAACAATGAGCACCATTAGAAACCGGATGATCCGAGGCGATTTCCTGTCGTACCCATACCCCATTATGAACCTCAGCTTCAACGCCACAACCGACAGCACAGTAGGTACAAATTGTGCGGACAATTTTTGAGCCTGCATAGGGCACTTTTTTGCCAGCAGCCTGCACTTTGGTTGTCATCTTTGTCGTCATTGCCACACCGGTAAGCGCGGCGGTCGCAACTGACAACTTAAGAAAAGATCGCCTGGCGACCTTTGGATTGAGAGTGACCCTGCGGCTGGTTGCCATACCAACTCCAGAGTTTTGTTTTATTTTACTTCGAGCCATTGATTATTCTCCTTCTGAAAAGAACACTTCTAACGTAAGTTTTTGTAATATTTTGTAAAACTCTCACTCTCGTGATAAAGCGTTTCATCCGGACGATCAACCGTTGGGCCGGGCTTCGCCTTCACTGGTTTGACAATGGCAGCAGTCCCAACCACAGCCGCCGTTCCAGCCAAAATGTGTTTGAGAAACGAACGCCTTTTGCCTTCTTCCTTTTTCATCTAAACTCCTCCTTTTCCCCTCAATTCAATTTCAAGGACGCCACAATCGACACACAATTGAAGCGCAAATCAAAAAACAAAAACAAAAGCCAACACCTCTCCCGGGCAACGGAATAGTCCTCCGAGAAACAGAGCTTTTCGAAATTCCACCCCCGGGATAATTTCATAATCAGCGTCAAGTAGGGCAACGTCCCCCTGCGGCAAGCGGGCCCGCCGGAACCTGCACCTTCTCAAAATTCATGTTCAATATACAAAAGTGAATTTCTAAGCTACTAGGCTCTTCTCCAGATCCAGATATCCCCCCAGAACCCTGCAACAAAGGTAATAAAAGTCACACTGCTGATTATTTTTTAACTGCGTGGTAAATTTTTCAACAAAGGGATTAAGAAACTCCTCAAGAAGTCTCGCCTGCAATTCCTTAATCTTCGCTGTTGATTCAATCTTTTCTTCTTCTACAAGAGATGCAAAGGTATCAAGCATCATCACTAAAGAATCTTCCGGCTCATGCACATCGTCACTCTTGACGAGGCCCGCTTCATTCATGAGTTGTCGCATATTCACAAGGGCCTCTCCATAACTGCGGCCATTGAAATAAAAAGAAGCATTGCTCTCAATTTGGGCACCTTTAAAAGGATCTGTAAAAAGGTAATAATATTCGGCCTGCAGGTCCTGGAGATTTTTCTTCCCCAAGGCTCTCGAAATTTCCAAGACAGCACTGTCAAAACGCGGGCTGATCCGCTCCTTGGTAAGGGCCGAAAACGTCCCTCGCCAGCGACTCATCTTCTCCGCATCGGGCTCTCCCACAAAAAAAGATTTAACGAGATCGATAAAACGCAGACGAACACGCAGCAAGTCATTATCATTCATTTCATTCATAGTGTTTCTGCCTCAAAAAGTTTAATGACCCTGCAGTCTTCACAGTATTCAAAATGGCTTATGTCCACAGCTTCCTTTTGTTGTAGAATTGCCATAACTCTGTCAAAGCTCTTCTTTGTGCCAAAGACTTTACCGCATTTTTTACAGGCCATGGGTTCAGCCTGGGCGAGGGTTATGCCATTAAAGAAATCCGCCCTCAGGGTAAACTTTGGAGAGAGGGTCAGGGCATCCTCAGGACAGACCAAGACACAAAGTCCACAGCCAACACAAAGAATACCTACGTGATTGAGTTGTAGCAGCGAGGCCTCCGCCTGCATTGCCCCAATCTGACAATCATTAAGACAAGCCATACACTGGGTACAACGATCTGTATCACACGTTACTGAGGCAAAAGGAACATAGCCTTCCGGCTGTAAAGTTACCTCTCGTCCACTTCGTACCACAAGATCTTCCAGCGCCTCGGCCATGGTCTGCCTGCGATTTACAAAACTTTTAAACCCTGTAGCCTGAGTAAAAAGAGGCTGTGGCTGAGCCACGACAACTGTGGCAAAATCGTCAACAGAACAGCTCACAATTGCATCCGATACAGCAAACAATTCCTCAGTCAAAGTGGTGGCAAACTGCGCCTGTCTGCTATAAAGTCCAGCATCTCCAACAGATTTATCTTTTTCTAGAATGATGATCCGACGCAGGCCACAACTGAGCAAATAGAGGAAGTGAAACAGGGACAGACAACCAACATTGTCAAACTCCAGGAAAAATACTTTGGCATAGGTGTTATTTTGTTCAGCCCACCACAAGCGGTGCAACGACTCCTCATCACCGAGGACTATTGTCCCACCCTCTGGAATCTCAACACTTTCAATATATTCAACAAATGCCCTGTCACTGAATCTTTCGTTCTGCATGGCTCCCGTAGGGCAAACCGCAACACAGGCACCACATTCAACACACTGCAATGCGTTCACAACCACCCCAGTTCCTCCCTGGGTTATTGCCCCGTGAACACAGCTCGACACACACAAATCACAACCATAGCCCAACTTGGCGCTATACTGACAAATAGTGTTATCGTGGGTAATTACCTCATCAATCTGGCAGGGAAAGAGACTTGAAAAGTATGCGGAAAGATCCTTCTCATAAAATATAGAAGTTGTTTTGGCGGGTAGCTCTACTTTAACGTCACCTAAGATAAGCACGGCAGGAAAATCCACCACTTCATTAATAGCTCCGTGGATATCAATAGCCTGAGGCTCACAAACATTCTCACACTCTTTACAAAACGTGCATAGATTAAAATCAACAAAGAGATTTTCAGAGATACAGGACTCGGGACAACTCACCCCACAAGCCCCACAATACGAGCATTTATCAACGTCAATAGCTGAGCGTATCTGATACTCTAATCGACATCCTTGAGTTAAACTTTCAAACTGCAATGCGGTGACGGTGGGGAATTCAGAATCACACCCTTTTACCAGAAGAGGACGGACGTCAAGAAGCCCGCCATAGGTGTTCAAAAAGCGTCGAATTTCACCAGCATCATTACCAATGACGCAGAGACGATTGTCCATATCCACCGTATAACTTCGATAATTAACACAGTTTTGTCGATGGAGTTCGGCTTCGGCTATACTTTTCAGGGCAACCGTGGAAGAGGGAGTTAAGGCATGATTAAGGAAAAGGGTTGGCGACAGAGGAAAATCATTTTCTGGAGATATAGACAAAAAGCCCCCGGCGACAAGCGTGGTATTTCCCTGACCAGCGGTAAAACCATAGCCTGGGCGGAGGTTAACTGCTGATATCTTTAATTCGGAAGAGTCCGAACCTTCCTGAACAAGCTGGCACGTGGAAAAAAGTTTACTCATATATTTTATACCTTTGTTGCACATTTTGTAGAATTCGCCCTCTTACAGGTGACTACAAAGTGTATCTTGTCAACAACTTAATAGAAAGAAACACGTGGGTATGGTAACATACGGCCGATCAAGGACAGAAGTAACAACCTGTCATTAATGGTCAGTATAAGAAAGTATAGCGCCAAGTTAAATCAGCACTGCACCTTTTGTTTTGTAGGGAGTTTTTCACTAGACCTGTAGGGAATTTCCCTACAGTGTTATGATATAGTGGTTTTGAAAAAATCTTTTTCTGTCCAGAGAACAGCACGGCGACTTAGCTCCGCAGCATTTTTTATTCCAAGCTTGTGCTTTACTCGATCCCTGTAGGTTCCAATTGTTTTGAGGCCTAGCTTCATTCTCTCGGCAATTTCTCTGGTTGAAAGCCCCGAGCCAATAAGTCGAAATACTTCTAGTTCCCGGTCTGTTAAGCGATCAACCGTGGGCGCTATAGGGATCTCTGGCTGCGTCTGTAGCCGGTCGAGGAAACGTTCCATAATGGAATGGCTTACATGTATTTTGCCATTTCTTATATTTCTCAAAGCAGAGATCACATTCTCACTTGCTTCCTTTTTCATGATATAGCCACGGGCTCCGGCACGAATAGCCCGCTCGGCCCACACCTGCTCATCGTGCATTGAAAGCACTAAGATCAGCAAGGGATTCCTCTGTTTTGACAATTCCTTAACCAGATCGAGACCATTATCACCCGCAAGGGTTATATCAACAATCGCAAGATCCGGAGCTTCTTCTTCAATCACCTTTCTGGCACTTGTAATATCTTCAGCAAGACCACAGACAAAGAAATCGTCCTCTTGGTTAAGCAGCTCTCCCATTCCCATTCGAAAAATCGGATGGTCATCAACTATAATTACCCTTGACCTCATTCTCTACCTTCACCAGTCACTGTGATCAGCGTACCGCCTTTTTTGTCAGAACTCATAACGAGTACCGCTCCAATAGCCTTTGCCCTATACTTCATAGTATGAAACCCTAAGCCTGTCGCTGCAGGAGTTGTATCAAACCCCACACCATCATCCACAATTTTAACGGCAAAACCACCCTCCCGCACATGAACATATACCCCTATATTATCAGGTTTCCCGTGACGAGCAGCATTAAAAACCGCTTCGCGGATGATATAGTGCAGATGGATCGCCGTATTTTTCCCAAGTTGTTCACTCTCTCCCACCCAGGAGAAATCAAAGTTCACCTTAAAAATCTTTTCAACCTCAACCACAAGCTCCTCTATTGCCGATTCTAATCCATATTCTATAACGTGCACAGGATAGAGGCCATGGGACAATCTTCTTGTTTTTTCAATTGCATCTTTTATAAGGCTACGAATAGTTCCTAGCTGCTCGGCTCTCTTAGGCGATTCAAGTGCAAGCTGCTGTTCCAGAGCCTTACTCAACAACTCAACTCCCGTGAGGTGTGAGCCTAAATCGTCATGAAGATTTCGGCCAATATTTGAACGCTCCTCTTCACTGACAGCAATGATCTGCCTTTCAAGACGCGCAAGCTCTTCTTCTGAACATTGCCGCAGAACATGCAACCACATCCCTTCAAGCAACATGGTCATCTGTCTTACATCAAAGTTGTCATAATTTTCACTATTGTTACAAACCCCTGCAACAACCACAATTTTGCCATCATTATAAATCGGTACATCCAAATGCCGGACGATATCTCTACGGTAGGGATAGCAATCAGGCAAATCTTTCCGAGGATTATTTACAATAACAGCTGTTTTTTTCAACACAGCTTTACCCGGAAAGCCCCCACTTCCAACCGCTCTTGGAAGGGTTAATTCACCTTCTCTGTTGATAACATCCGCCTCATTGCTCACAATAAAAGAACAGACCGTAATATGACTGTGGGTTGTGTTAACAAGAGCGAGGTAACCTTCCTCACTTCTGGTGATTTGGATAATACGCCGCAGTATAAAATCATACTTTTCTTGGAGAGAGTATTTTTCCATCATTCCAAGACGCAACAAGGTATCAAGACGAAGCTCGTCACGATGGAGGAGCAATTCATTTTTGATCCTGCCCTCAACCATCCTGTTGGCTAGCCGTCTGAGATCTTCAAACTCCCGAAAGACAAGATCGTATGTCGGAATTTTCTCCTTTGAATCCGTCGCTGCTCTAAAGAAATTGGTAAACAGGCTGATCTCCTGCTTGATTTTCAAAGAATAGAAAAAGGTACTGAGCAGCAAAAAGATAACGGCAACAGCAAAAAGGACGATAAAGGTAAATACGTTTTTAAACGAAATCCTCCTATAGGTTTCTGTCTCATTGGCGATACTCTGCTCCATGGCATCCATAAACATAGCCGCGCCAAGCCCCCAACCCCAATCACCGTATACCTGAACATAGCAGAGCTTTTGACGACGATTCAGCCCCCCGTCTTTGTTAACGGTGTAATGCACATAACCATCAAGATTTCCGCTGGTTGCCGCCAGTAAAAGTTTATCCCCATAACTTTCACCTTGAGCATCAACGAGCCCAAACATGGACCTCCCCACCAGACGTTCGTCCTGGTTGGTTAAGATGGTCCCATCCAGGCGAAAACAAAACACCTCTCCATCCCTGCCAAACTGAATATTCTGAATCCTGGCGAGCACCTCTTGTTTTAAGGTTTCTTCAAGATCATCACTGTATATGCCTGCGCCAATAAACCAGTCCAGGGGCGGAAAGTATTTAACAAAAGAAATTTTGGGGAATTTCTTCCCGGGATAAGCAGGCTTTTTCAAGACATAGCTATACAGTCCCGCCTCTTTTTCTAAGATAATTTTTATGATATCACCGACAACATCCCGGCCAACGACCTGTTGAAATTGCCGACGGGTTTTCCCTTCAAAAAAAGGTTCGTCGGCAAACAGTTCAATTTGGGCCTCAGCCACTCTGCCAAGAAAATAGTAACCTTGACCATTGTTCCAGCGCATGGGTCGCAGCAATTCAACAACCATGGAGCGAATCTCATCGATACCTTTTTCATCCTTGTAAAGCCGATAACTATGGGATGCTATTGTGTAAGCGGCTTGTACCCGTTCCCTGATTTCAAGCTCGACCCTCAATTCACTCTGATGCCTGCGATAATCGATAAGCTCAACGACTTTATCAAGCTCCTCTTTAACCCGGACTTCATACTGACTTTTGTAAGTATCACGTATATTTTCAATACTTTCCTTGTAGGCCTGATACTCATTAACAGCCCAAAATATACCTATAAAAAACGCAAGTGAAGTTATCACTACGAGGGAGGCGTAGAATGGCGCAGATGAAAGAGATATTTTTTTTAAGATTCGCATTGATTTTATTTTACAACCTCGCCTCATTTCCTCTGAATACTGGTAGCTCTTCAGCGCCACTCCAACTCCGCCAACTGGAGTCTTTACGGGTAGACCCGAATATTTCATAGCCGCAAGTGAACATCTTTTCATCACGGTAAACAGATTCAGGTGACGAAAGAACCGAGGGTTGCGAGCCACTACACCGGCCCAAGACATGTTCAGACAACTTTGCCTACGGACAAAAGACAAAGGACAAGGGACAAAAAGTTACCTCATTTTTCTGTTCTCAGTTTTTCTATTTGAGGATATATCTGGGTCAGGTATATGGTGTCCAACCCCTGATGATCATCCACACCAAACTCAAGTAACAACCCGTGCAGATCAAAGCGTCCACCCTGTTCCATTGCTGCAATAAACCGCTCTCGGGTCAACCTGTTTTTAACAGAAAGAGCAATCTGACTAAAGAGCTTGCCTACGATAAAGCCTTCATAACTGGTGAAACTGATGGGCGCATCGTGCTGGTATTTCGCCATTGCCTTCGTGTAGTCTCGGGTCAGGCCAATTTCGCTATCCCTTGGTGACGGTATCACCTGGGAGACGATGACTCCCTCTCCATAACGACCTAAAGCATTCCGAAGGCTTTCCGTTCCCACAAAAGAGATATTACAAAAAACGACATCCCCTGCATGCTTATTTTTACTCAACTTAATAAATTCTGCACAGGCAGAATAAGCACCGACGAGAATGACAGCCTCTGGTTCGGCCTTGTAAATATCTCTCATAGCCCCCATGACTGCGACAGTGTTCCTCTCATAACTGCCCCGGGAAACAAGAGTCATTGATCTTTTTGCAAGGGCGATTTCAATGCCCTCAAGCCCCGCGGAACCGTAACTGTCATTTTGGTAAAAGCAGGCAATGCGGCTCAGATTTTTTTCTTTGACAAGATAAGAGACCAGCCTTTCCATTTCCTGAAAATAACTAGCCCTAACATTGATAACATACTTACTGAAGGGTTTACGTAAGAACTCGGCCCCGGTAAAAGGACCAAAAAAGGGAATCCGTGCTTCTGTCACAATGGGTTCAACAGCTTTAGAGGTAGGTGTACCAACCGCACCAATAAGGGCAAAGACCTGATCCTCATAGATAAAAGCGTTGGTATTCCTCACCGCCTTATCTGGCTCATAGCCGTCATCACGACTGAGGAGAATAATTTCACGGCCATGTATGCCACCCCGGTCGTTAACCTCAGCAAAAGCGGCAAGCAAACCGGAACGCATTTCGAGACCTAGATTCTGCGCAGGCCCACTCAGGGCGCAAGATTGTCCAAGCAGAAGGGGACCAAATATCTTTTGAGATGCCGCCGACACATTTGTAGCAACAATGAATAGAACAAATAGAATTAACCACTTTTTTTTCTTCATGAAGACCCCAACTCGTCAAAAAATTGCGTATGTTGTTCACATCAGAGGATGTATCTATAGGTAAACGACATAATAAAACAGGAAAAACCTGATTTAAAAGCAAATTTCCCTTCTGCTTGACAAGAGATGAGTGACGCTCTATTTCTTAGCAATTAACGACAACACAGCAGCACTAGACCAATGCACACTCTTTTAAGGAGTAAATATCTATGTAAAAAAAGGTCCTTGATTGTGTCAACGCCTCCAGCTCCACAAGTAACCACACCGCCCCGCAGTAATCCTGAGCAGTTACCGGTGATACGTTTACCGATATTGGAGAGCTTCCTCGATAGTTACGGTCCATGCATCTGTTCCAGATAACCATTGAGAGTATAAAATTTCGTGTTGCATCTTTTCAAAGAAAAGAGAACTGTCTTTTTTCACCAGAGAGCAGTCCATACACCACCATTTTCCGGTATTTTTTAAAAATAAAGAACCTTGAGTGAGATACCTCCACGAACCGATGGCAAATCCGAACTAAACGCGAACCCCAGCCCTGAGATATGTAAACAATATGAGCAAAGCAAACCTTGCAAGCACCAGCCTTACCATGAGTTCTACCACCACAGTCATTACCCCGAATGGCTCCCGGGAACAAGCTGAACAGTTGGCTATTGAATCGCCCTACTCCATCGCACTCAACGATGAAACCATCGGTTCATCCATGGTCCTTCCCATTGCTCTAGAGGAGTTTGGAGCTGGTTTTCTCTTTGGCCAGGGTTATATCAAAAAGCCAGGAGAAATAAGAGAGGTGGTTGTGTGTCCAGAGGGCAGAATCGCCGTATTTGCGGATGTCGAGGTAACTGAACCTAAAGAAGTTATCATTACATCAGGTTGTGGTGGGACCGGCAAAATCTCCAAAGAAATGTTTGAAGATGACTTTGATCCCCTTGCTGAATGCACCATAACTTTTCCGGAAATCAGCACATTTATAAGGGAGTCGTTACAATCCTCTCCCCTCGGTCCACAAACACACTGTGTCCATGGCTGTGGATTTTGGCAGGACGGCAAACTACAAGCGTACTATGAAGATGTGGGAAGACACAATGCCGTTGATAAGGTATTAGGCGCCATCCTGCTTGGAAAATTCAGTCCACGGGGTGCCATCTACACCACGGGCAGACTGACCTCAGACATGGTTCTTAAATGTGCTCGCATCGGTATCCCGATCATAATGTCCCGTACCGCACCATCCTCACTCGGCCTGGCCATAGCAAGACGATCAGGGGCCACACTTGCCGCTTACGCAAGACCTGACCGGGTTAACATTTTCCACGCGCCAGAACGCATCGTATACTAGCCCGAAAGGCTCATGGACATAGTACTGTTGACAGGTGTGCAATTGAAAATAACAACCACGCGAGAAGACATAAAAAAAGGATGATCCGAACCCATCGAATCATCCTACAGACCTTTTCTTTTTATTGGTTGAGGCGCGAGGACCTTGTAGCAAGGTATCATGACCGGCATTGCCTTTAACAACATCAAGAGATGACACAAAACCACAATGCAGTCCTGGTACTGTTGTTTCTTTCCAGGGCCTAAGAGCGATTACCTTCAAGACCCAGCTCAATGAGTCGCTCTAAAAGAGCCGAAAAATCTAGGCCGTACACCGCCGCCGCCTGGGGCATAAGGCTGGTGGGAGTCATCCCCGGTATGGTATTAGTTTCAAGGAGATATAGTTGACCAGTCTCTGCCAGAATCATGTCAGTACGGGAATATCCACGCAACCTGAGCACACGGTGTGCTAAAACCGCATGTTTTTGAGCAAGATCTCTCGCCCCATCACTTATCCCGGCGGGACAGATTTCCTCCGTTGCCCCTTCCTTATATTTGGCGTCATAATCAAAGAAAGAGAACCCCTCTCCCGGCACAATCTCAATGACAGGTAAAGCCTCAATATCATTATTACCAAGAACACCAACGGTAAGTTCTTTGCCTTTAATATATTTTTCAACCATCACTTGGGTATCATGATCGAGGGCCTTGTGTATACCGGCCACCAACTCTCCCACGGTCTTTGCTAGGGTGAGGCCAAGACTTGAACCTTCTCTAACTGGTTTAATGACAACAGGGAGCCCAAAACGCTGCACAAGTTTGGCGCCATCAATTTCCTCATCACTCCTGAGGACAAGCCAATCAGCCACCGGTAAATCATGGGCACGGTAAAGTTCTTTCGCCAGGTTTTTATCCATAGCAATAGCACTACCCAACACCCCTGAGCCTTGATAAGGAACGCCCAGAAGATCGAGAAATCCCTGCATGGTCCCGTCCTCTCCATGCAAACCATGCAATAAAATAAACGCAAAATCGATCTCAGGGGCATCAGCTGCCAGCCGTGTAAGATCCGTTGCGGGGTCATACCTTCGAATTAAAAACTTTTCCGGATCTAGATTACTCTCAACACCTTTTGCACCATCAAGAGATACCTGCCGCTCACCGGAAACACCACCCGCGAGCAGAGCGATATGTAGTTTTTCATTCCCCATAGAGTCTATCCTTTTTATCTCTTATATTATAGAGGTTTACATCAATTACACCGACGCATACCATTGTTATTTTATAGCTTTTTGTCACCACAAAACGTAGTCGTCTACCCTAACACAGCAGAATAAATGGTGCACCCACAGCTTATCCATGTGAACGAGCGGCTCCACCCCCCATTACTCACTCCCCCTGTAAGCAAGGTAAGTGCAGAAGAACAAGAGCTTATTTCCTCACTGTTTCCAACGAAAAAGGTTTACCCTACCCCGCCAACCCCGATCAAGGGGGACAAATTATTGCAGCTGATACATTTTTCAAAAATTCAGGAGGTAATATAAATATGTTCTTAGAGGCGAGATCCTTTCGAGAATACAGACAAATTTAATTTTTCTGCACCTTTTTAAACATTCCTTAGAAACAGTTGACGAAAAAAGGTCACAAAATTTTATTGACAAAGTCACTCTCTGTTTATTATATAAGTCGGATTGTTGTTGTGAAACTACAGACATTTACTGAAAAATCATGTAACACTGTGATCTTTTTATTAAATAACCGATTAATTCGTCAAACGGAGCCAGAAATGATAGAAGTTGAAGTTCGAGGAGATCTTGAGTACGCGATCCGCCAGCTGAAAAAAAAGCTGCAGATAGACGGCATTAAAAGAGAATTAAAGCGTCGTGAGTACTATGAGAAGCCGAGTGTGAAAAAGCGCCGGAAGCAGGCAGAAGCTCGCAGAAAACTCCGCAAATTCAACAGAATGAGAAAATCGATGTAACAATCGGTTTCGGCTGCCTTTTTAAATGGCCTGATTTTTTAATCAGGCCATTGTCGTTTCTCTGATGTTTAACAGATGCAGTTCTAAGATATGAATTCTATATCTCTTCCCCCACGCCTTGCAACTCTGCACGAGTTGTATCTTCACTATATCATCTCCGAGAGGAGACTTGCAGAAAACAGTATTGCGGCATATTCTGCTGATATTATCTTTTTTCTGAGATATCTGATATCCCAAAACAAAAGAAGCCTCAATACAATCGACGTCGCTGCCATCCATGGCTTCCTTGAATATTGCAGGAGCGTCAAAAGCGTCTCCCATCGCACAAATGCACGGCGTATTTCAGCTTTAAAATCGTTCTTCGGCTTCCTTCTCCAGGAAAAACATGTGAGCCACAACCCATTTGCGGTAATAGACTTACCACGTAGTGGCCAAAAACTACCACAGGCATTAAGTCAAACCGAGGTTAAATCCCTACTCACCCCCCCAAATAGCCAAAATCCCATTAGCACAAGAGACAATACAATGCTTGTTTTGCTCTACTCAACAGGCCTGAGAGTCTCTGAACTAGTGACACTGCCTATTTCGGCCTGTAACATGAGTGCTGGATTTATCCGAGTAATCGGCAAAGGCAACAAGGAACGACTTATCCCTTTTGGCCAACAGGCAAAAGAGAAAATTGAGAACTACACGAAAACAGCCAGGCCCTTTATCCTCAAGAATAAACGAAGTAACTATCTCTTTGTAACGAACCGGGGCTCCTGTATGACCAGACTCAGGTTCTGGCAGATCGTCAAAAAGACCACAATTGCAGCGGGTATCGACAAGAAAATCTCACCACACATGCTACGTCACTCATTTGCAACCCACCTCCTCAGCCATGGTGCGGATCTCAGAGCAGTGCAAATGATGCTAGGCCATTCCGATATTGCCACGACGCAGATCTATACCCACATAGACCAGGAACGCCTCAAAAGCATTCATAAACAATTTCACCCCAGAGGCTAGTTTACGCCCAAAATATCCAGCAGCATATTTTACAGACTATTATCCATTACGTCTTAACGTTATCTGCACACAAAGAGTAATCAGCCCCAACAGACAAAGCCCGAGGGATTCGAACATATAATTAGAGGAAGAGAGGCTTTCATACTTTACAAAAGACAGGCAAGAATCTATCCTACTAATATCACATATCTTTCGCCTGACTTAAACGGGCACGACCAATGACTATTACCAACTATTAAGGACTTATTCCCCTTCCCATGCGTCTTATCACTACCCATCAAAATGCGGATTTCGACGGACTAGCATCGATGATTGCCGCCCAGAAGCTCTATCCAGATGCAGTACTGGCATTCCCCGGTTCACAGGAAAAAAATGTCAGAGACTTCATCTCCCAAAATCTGTTGTATTCCTATGAATTTTTGAAATTTAAGGATATTGAGCCAGCAAAGGTGGAGACACTGATCCTGGTCGACACCAGAGATTCCAAGCGTATTGGTGGTTTTAAAAGTTGCCTGCACAATAGGTCTATTTCAATCCACATATATGACCACCACCCCCTAAACGGTGGTGATATCAAGGGCGACCTTGAAGCCATCGAAGATTACGGCTCAACCACCACTCTACTTGTCAAAGAGATCAAGAAAAGAAATATTTCTCTGACCCAGGCAGAGGCGACCTTGTTTGCCCTTGGTATTTATGAAGATACCGGTTCACTGACTCATTTAACAACAACACCAAGCGATCTAACAGCTGCAGCCTGGCTTCTCGAACAGGGAGCCCAGCTTGATCAGGTGGCGCAGTTCATCAGTCACGAGCTCACCTCCAAACAGATCAGTATCCTCCATGAACTGTTGCAAAATGCAAAAAAATACATAATCCAAGATATTCCTGTTGTGGTAATAACTCACTCTATCAATGAATATGTTGATGAATTTTCTCTTATTGTCCGGCGTTTCATGGCAATGGAAAACCTCAATGTACTCTTTGCAGTTATCTCGATGGGAGGCCGAATCTACCTTATTGCCAGAAGCCGAATAGCCGAAGTCAACGTGGGTGTGATCGCCAGGGATCTTGGCGGAGGCGGGCACGCAAGCGCCGCTTCAGCAACCCTGAAGGACATGACCCTCATCGAGTCCCAGGAAAAGTTAATCCATACCCTGCACAGGCATATTCGTCCCCAGCCCATCGCCTCTGAAATGTTGTCTACCCCTGTCATTACCATTACCCCGTCAACCTCAATAAGTGAGACCAAACAAATTCTCACCAGGTACAACATTACAGCGGCCCCCATACAACAACGGCCTAAAAAGAACCAACCACTCCCCCCCGTTGATGGAATTATCACCCTACGAATCGTCGAAAAAGCGGCCCACCATAATCTTGGCCACAGACCGGTGAGTGATTACATGACAAGTGAGGTCTTGACACTACCCATTTGGGCCACCCTTGCAGACATCCAGGAACTGATCATCGAAAACCGGCAACGCCTCATTCCTATTATGGATGGCGACCACCTTGCTGGGGTCATAACCAGAACTGACCTACTTAATCGACTGGTTAACGACCCGGCCCACCTCCCCAAAAACCTGCTGCATGAATCTGATCACCCTTCTCTTGAGCGAACCAGAAACCTCAATTCTCTCATAGTCGATTCCCTGGACCGTGATACGATTCAGCTCTTACAAACCATCGGTGAGGTTGCGAGCAAAAATAATTTCAACGGTTTTGCCGTGGGCGGCTTTGTTCGTGATCTACTGTTAAAAAAACCAAATCTTGACCTAGATATCGTCATCGAAGGCGATGGCATGGCCTTTGCTAAGTCCCTTGCTCAACATCTGGGTGGCCGCTACACAACCCATGAACGTTTTAAAACGGCAATGGTCCTGATGCCCAATGGCTTTAAGATTGATATCGCTACGGCCAGGCTCGAATATTATGAATACCCTGCGGCCATGCCAACGGTGGAGCTCTCTTCCATGAAGCTCGACTTGGGCCGACGTGACTTTACCATCAACGCCATGGCCATTCAGCTCAACCCAGATCAATTTGGAACGCTTCTGGATTTCTTCAATAGCCAGAATGATCTCAAACAAAAAATGATTAAGGTTCTCCATAACTTAAGCTTCGTTGAAGATCCTAGTAGAATCTTTAGGGCCATTCGCTTTGAGGCCCGTATGGACTTCAAAATTTCACCACACACCAAGCGACTTATCACCAATGCTGTATCCATGGAATTGTTTGGTAAGACAAATGACACACGTTTCTTGTCTGAGCTCAAATACATTCTTTCCGAGGCTAATCCACTTCCGGCCCTGAAAAGACTCTCAGACTTTGACCTGTTCCAATTTCTTTGGCCGGACCTCCGACCACACTACAATATGGACAGGCGGCTCTCCCATATCCTCAACCAAGCTCAATTTGCAATTTCCTGGTATGAGCTATTATACCTAGAAGAGGACTGCAAAAACTGGATGGTCTACCTCCTCGCAATTATGTCGCGATCAGGTGTCAATCAACTCTCAGAATTCTGCCTGCGCTTTGAAGAAAGTAGCAAAGAGACAACCTTTCTCCTTGAGCAAAAAGAACGCGTTGACGCCAAGATTCAAATCTTTGCCCGTAACGCCTCCATGCGACCAAGCCAAATTGTCACCCATTTTATAGATATAGAGATTGAAGGTTTATTGTATATGATGGCAATAGCCAGAAAGAATCATGTCAAAAAAGCAATCTCTCTCTATGTCACTACCCTGCGTCATATTGAGCCAGAATTAAGCGGCAGAGAATTGATAAAGATGGGCTATAAACCAGGCCCTCAGTTCCGAGAGATCCTCACCTTTCTTAAACACGCAAAACTTGACGCACTCACAAAAACAACAGAGGACGAGATAGTACTATTGCAACAAAAATACCCACAAACATGAAGAGGAAATCATTAACCAGCCCCCCATAGCGAGGAGACAAACCGGTATTTGTTCCTTGGTTGTACCTTGAACTTTTATGCTTCTCATTTCAAAATGATCGTCCTCTTTCCATTACAGGACTTGTGAAATAAGAATCTAACAGACCACCTTCACAACAATACAGACAACCCATGAATCAATTTATATCCGAATTAATAATACTCGCGCCACCTCTGCTCATGGCCCTGACTTTCCACGAGTTTGCCCACGGTTATGTTGCCTATCGCCTTGGCGATCCCACCGCAAAGAATCTTGGCCGCTTGACTCTCAACCCGCTCAAGCACCTAGACCCAATTGGTACTATTGCCTTTTTCTTCATCAAATTTGGCTGGGCAAAACCCGTACCTGTAAATCCCGGTTATTTCAAAGACCCAAAAAGGGATATGATATGGGTTGCCCTTGCCGGCCCAGCCACTAACCTCGTACTCGCTATCGCAAGCGCTGCAATGGCCAAGGGCTTATGGCTTGTTGCCTCCCAGCTCCCGTACTCCACAACTGCGGAGGCAATTCTTGTCCCTCTCAATGGTATGCTCATTGCCAGCGTATGGATCAACCTTGTATTATGCATATTCAACTTTCTCCCCATCCCACCGCTGGATGGAAGCCGTATTCTCATGGGACTTCTGCCCAATAGATTTGCTGCATCCTACAGACAGGTAGAGAAATTTGGCTTTGTCATTATTCTCGCTCTTGCCTTCACCGGTGTCTTATCAAAAGTGATCATGCCAGTGATAAGTTTTGCCAACCGCCTGCTACTTTCTTAAGATTTTTTAAACCTATAAAATATCAACACCTTGCATACTCAACATGGCTAATTTTCGTCCTCAGAAACCGGTTCTCCCCAAAGATAAGGCAGATATTGTTGACCTTTTAACCCCACTCATGTAGGTTAGGCCACGATTGTATGAAGCCTGGGGGAGTCTACGGACTGAGAGCTCTTAATTGAGCGACCCTTTGAACCTGATCCGGTTGATACCGGCGTAGGGAACGGACTCGTTGAATTATTACCATTTTTCTCGAAATCCGATCCCTACTTTTCACCTATAAGGAGATCGAATTTAATGAAGACTCAAATGGAGTATGCCCGCGAGGGAATAATAACCAAAAAGATGCAACAGGCAGCAGACGACGCCTGTATCCCCGCCGCACTTCTTAGAGACAAAATTGCTCTTGGAACTGCTATCATTTGTCACAATAATCGTCATATCAATGGTACTCCTCTCGCCGTTGGTGAGGGCATCAAAACTCGCGTTAACGCAAATATTGGCACCAGTAAAGACGACACAAGTATTGATAACGAGCTAGAAAAAGCCCGGGTTGCTGTCGCCGCCGGTGCTGACGCTTTGATGGATCTGTCCACAGGTGGACCGATCGATGAAATTCGTGCTGCAATAATTAAACAAACCAACATCTGTATTGGCTCCGTGCCCCTCTATCAAGCCGCCTGCGACACCGTCGTTAAAAAAGGCAAGGCCATTGTTGACATGACCGTTGATGAAATCTTTGATGGGGTCAAAAAACATCTCGATGATGGCGTTGACTTTATCACCGTCCACTGTGGTGTAACCCGCAAGGCGCTTGAGATAATGGACCAGGAAGGACGACTCATGGAAGTAGTCTCCAGAGGTGGCAGCTTCACCTGTGCCTGGATGGAACATAACAATGCAGAGAACCCTCTGTACGAGTATTTCGACAGATTGCTCGAACTGATAAAACCCTACGATGCAACCCTCTCTCTAGGCGACGGATTTCGCCCAGGCGCTATAACCGATGCCACAGACAGAGCACAAATCTATGAGCTAACAACTCTAGGCGAGTTGACCCAGAGGGCATGGGCCCAAGGAATCCAGGTAATGATAGAAGGCCCTGGCCACGTACCTCTTGACCAGATCAAAACCAATATGCAACTCCAAAAGCGGCTCTGTCATGGGGCTCCATTCTATGTTCTAGGACCATTGGTGACTGATATCGCACCAGGTTACGACCATATTACCAGTGCCATCGGAGGTGCCATCGCGGCAAGTTCAGGGGCTGATTTTCTCTGCTATGTAACCCCCAGCGAGCACCTCTGTCTGCCTAACGCCCAGGACGTGCATGACGGAGTCATGGCCACTAGAATCGCTGCCCATGCCGCTGATATTGTGAAAAAGATACCGGGAGCTGCAGAAAGAGATTTTGCTATATCAAAAGCAAGAAAAGAACTCGACTGGGAAAAGCAATATGAACTTGCCATCGACCCGGCCCTTGCCCGAAAACGCAGAGGCGCAACAGAAGGAACAACCGATAAACACGGTGCCTGTACCATGTGTGGTGAACTTTGTGCCTACAAGGTGATGAACGAACGTAAAAAGTCGGCTTAACATGATGAAGAGGAGCCGCCTGATTCTTTTGGGCGGCTCTTCTTACTCGTGTCTCGGCCCGGCCCTTATAACTCCTCTAGGTCATCCTCAGATGCCCCCCCTACAGAACCTTTTTTCTCTTCATATATCGCTGCAACAAATGTTCCCCCATGAAGAGGAGCAAACCACACCAAACCATAGCAAACCCCACAAGCCGAGCCAGTGGAAAATCTTCTTGATAGATATAAACCCCAATTATAAGATTAATACTTGGGGCAATATACTGCATAAGACCAAGGGTAGATAAGGGGATCCTTTTTGCCGCATAGCCAAAAAGAAGTAAGGGGATCGTAGTAACGACACCTGCACCAACGAGCAACAATGAATAGCTCACACCAATCTTCCCAAAAGAAGCATGTCCTGTCACGGCAAGGACAAAAAGAACCACTGCCGCGGGCACAAACAATATTCCGGTTTCCAAACACAGTGCATCAAGAGAACCAAGATCATTTTTCTTATGAATGAGCCCGTAAACAGCAAAACAAAGCGCCAAAACTACAGCAATCCAGGGAAATTCTCCATAAAAAATAGTGAGATACAACACACCCAGAAAAGCAAAAACCAGAGCAAGCCATTGCAAGGGACGCATCTTCTCACCAAAAAAGATCACCCCGAAAAGCACATTTATAAGTGGATTAATAAAATAGCCAAGGCTTGCCTCTACGATATAACCTGCATTAACAGCCCAGATATACAACAACCAGTTAACGGCCAGTAACACCCCGGTAATTGTGTAGGTCACAAGATATCTACGCACCTTCATGGCTGCACGAAATCTTTTCATTCCACCCGTCAACTGCACCAGCCCTAGGGTCACCAACAGTGACCAAAACATACGATGACACAGTATTTCATACGCAGGCACCTGGCCCAAAGTCTTCCAGTAGGCGGGTAAGACCCCCCAGAGTGCAAAAGCACCGGCTGAGGCAATAATTCCATTAACGTTCTTCATAATCAGTCATCCCATCTAAGAATCGGTCCCAGAATTGGAGATTTGCTTTAAATTAAGGTTCTTCAATAAAACAAACACAGCCATATATTTAATTTTGCGATTATTTTTAGATTAAAACAACATAGTGTTTGGCCAAAAGGATTATCGAGCAGCCTCCTCATGACCTTCATTAACATAATCAATATGTTGTTACTGTACAGCGAAGCATCAAAGCCATTTTTTTTAAAAGGCATAAAAGTATACGAGTGCCCTTGGCAAGAAGCCCGGTGAACTGAGTTTTAGAGGCGAAGACATAGTTAGGTAAAATCTCCAGCCCCCCAGTCTTAATGCTCCAGAGCAATCAGGGTCACCAGGGATTCATTAAAGGTCGCACCACCACCCATATCCGTCACCTTCTGGGAGGTGAGATCATTTATACCCCCGGCCCCCAGCCCTGGAGTCGTATCCGCGACAGCCCAGTACAATCCCTCTGCAACAACAAGCCCTTGCTGGGTGTCAGTACTCACCTTTACCTTTCTCTTGCTACGACCACGGTTATTTGCAAGTACAACCATTGCTCCATCTTGCACCCTGAAACGAGCGGCATCTTCTGGATGCACAATAACAGAACCGACTTCTCCCGCATATTTCTCACCAAAAGTACTGTTGAGTAAGTCCGCATGGGGTGGTGTGATCAGCTGCAGGGGAAATCTTGCCAGAAGATCCGGGTCCATAAACTCCCCCGCCGAGAGGAGACAGGTTGTGACCGGATCAGGACTCCCATCTACAACTGAGAAGAGAAACTTGCTGTCAAAACCATGAGTAACATCACCACCTGCACGGCTTCTACTGGAGTGAATCAAAAGACCATCCATAATTTCTGCAACTGTAACCGTTTCGGGCACACCCTCCATGGAGGCGAGATATTCCCTCAGTCTATCTCTACATGTTTCCTGAAATACGTCGTCGTTAAAACCACATTGCAGTGCCAACTCTTGGAAAAAATCAAAATTACTCTTCGCCTCCCCCATCGGCTCTACAACGGCACGGGCAACTCCCATATAAAAATGCCCATAGCCGGTATACACATCCATATTCTCTAAAAATGTCGTTGCAGGAAGAAGGACATCCGCATATTTGGCGGTGGGAGTCATTACCTGTTCATGGACTATCGTAAAAAGATCCTCTCGCAAAAGCCCAAAACGAACCGAACTACTGTCTGGATTTACCGAGGCCGGATTACTATTGTACACAACAAGGGCCTTCAGCGGCCTTTCCATCCCGGTTAAAGCGTAACCCAGATGGATCATATTAATTGAACGCCTAGATTCCGTGCGCAGGGATTCTCTTGTGAGTATCTCGCTATCCCCCTTAAAGGCACTGGTACACAGCAGCACCCCACGCCCAGGCCCGCCTGCAAAAAGCCCAAGGGCTGCGGCAAGAGAAGATATAGCACGTACACTCATTGCCCCTCTGCTGTTTCTGGATAAGCCTATACCTATGCGAATAAACGTTTTGGGCCTGTTGGAAATCTCTTGGCTAAGGGCTCTGATGCTTGTTTCGCCCACCCCGCTATCCTCAACAATTTTTGACCAGGTGAGACTCTCCACATAGCTTTGCAGACCAGAAAAGCCTTGGCTATGATCCCTAATAAATGAATGATCAACACGACCATCTTCGAGCAGTACTTTCAAAACCCCAAGGGCAAGGGCGCTATCTCCGCCAACCTTAATAGGGATATAAGAATCAGCCGAGTACGCTGTTTGATTGCGGTATGGATCAATGACAATAAGACGAGCGCCTTTTTTTTTGGCCTTTGCTACATATTGCCAAAAATGGATATTGCTCACCTTAACGTTTATGCCCCAGATAATGATTAGTTCCGCATCCACAGCATTCTCAGGCGGACAACCGGCCATCTGGCCACACTGTTTCTTCCAGCCAGCACCAGAGGCCGCGGAACAAATAGTCTGCCCCAGCTGGGCCGTTCCAAGTTTATTAAAAAATGGATATCCAGCAAAGCGGTTAATTGCCCCCATATTTCCCCCGTAGGAATAAGGAAGAATTGACTCCCCGCCGTACTCCTTCTTCACCTTTAGCAAACGCTCAGCGCAGAGTTCTAAGGCCTCCTTCCAGCTTACCCGCCTAAATTTACCTTCACCCTTTTTCCCCACACGCACCTGGGGGTAAAGTATACGTTCTGAAGAATAAAAACGGTCGAGATAGCCCCGCATTTTTCGACAGATAAACCCCTGCGTATAGGGGTGATCCTTATCCCCAGATAAAGAGACAATTTTACCATTGTCAACAGAGGCAACAATTCCGCAGGTATCTGGGCAATCAAGGGGACAGAAACTTTTTACTGCTGTTCGTTTTTCCATGCTTAGCTCTTTGCAAAGATGAAGACATTTGTATCTGACGCTTATGGAAGAAGTACCGTTTTACCGCTTGGCCCGGTCCTCTCTTCTCAGAACAATATGTGAGGATTGGAAGAAACTTGCTGATTTTTTATGCACAAAAAAGAGACATCTACCTGATGGTAATAACTTATGTTGAAAACGGCTCTTAAAAAAAACAATACCTTTAGGAGCCCAGCAACCAGTAGACAACCGAACCGAGCAGCGATCCACCTGACGGTTAGTTCAGCCAGAATATCTGATACCCACGCCAGCCTCTACTGAGACTGAGAGCAAGACGAAGGGGGCTGATGTTCAGTTAGAGTCGGTGGCAAAACGAGGAAAAGAAAAAAAAAGGGGCAGGGGAGAACTTTGAATAATTATCGTTACCCCCCGTACAAAAGATTGCTGTACGGGGGTTCTTCAACGAATAGGCTGTAGCGATTTCACTTACTAAAAATCAGCATAACGTCGCTATCAGCTAAGGGACGGTTTGGGCAAGGAACTACCCCAACATGGCATGCCCACTATAGAGATAGCGCTTAATCTTATGGGTTGCGGTCTTAATAAATGGTTCTCGACGTTCAAAAACTTTTGTCACACGGGAGGATTTTGAAAGCCGCTGGTTCAATTCAGCACGCATATTCTCCATCAGGTCTTCCATATACTGACGTCTTTCAGCCCTCGACACACCGGACGTTTCGTCATCAATAAACTCGTAATCAGGATACACCCATGCTTCAAGTTGTCCGTTATTATCAACAACAAGACTCTCAACAATCCAACTATAGGTATTTAACTTATGCTCTATTGCCTCCGGATAAACGTTCTCTCCACTTGGCATGACGATCACATTTTTTGATCGACCACAGACATGCAAATTCCCCCGTTTATCCATACGGCCCAGATCGCCAGTCAACAACCAGCCATCATGGGTGAGGACAGCATCTGTACTCTCCTTGTCGTCATAATATCCAAGCATTACACTAGGGCCACAGATAGAAATTTCTCCGATCCCCCTACTCGGGTCCGGATCAATGATTTTTATCTCCATCCCTGAAATTGGTTTCCCTGCGGAGCCAATGGCAATCGTTGTATCACCAGACGGGCCTCCGGCAATAAGAGGTGACGATTCAGTCATCCCATAACCTATAAGATATGGGAATTTTGCTTCATTTAAAAACTTTTCAACCTCGGGATTCAGAGCTGCTCCACCAATACCCATCAATTTGAGATTACCACCAAAAAACTTAAGGAGATTTTTGCCAATTTTTCGATAGATCAGTTTTCGACTCACCCCTATTTTGCACATCATCTTTAAAACAGCACTTTTTTCAATCTGAGGCATCACCCTCTTTTTGTAGATTTTTTCAAGCACCAGAGGTACAGCAAAAATGGCAAAAGGCTTCTCATAGGCGCAGAGTTTCTGCAAAATAGCGGGGGTGGGAGTTTTGCCCGCATAGGCAATACGACCACCACAAAGAAGTGGCAGCATAAAGCCACAGGTAAACTCATAGGTGTGTGACATGGGAAGAATAGACAACCACACCGAGCCAGAAGGTATGTCCATTAAATCTGCCGCAGCATAGGCGTTTGCCGTCAGATTTTTATGACTGAGCATCACCGCTTTTGAGTAGCCGGACGTTCCTGAAGTATAAAGGATAGACGCTAGATCATTTTCACCAACCATGGGAAAAACCGGATCTTCAGCATTTTCGTCATAAGCAGTGATAGCTTCTGCCAGAAAGGTAGCAAAGGTTATAACTGAGACGATACTAATATCCGCAGTATAATCATCGAGGGTTATGATAATTCCCTCAAGTTCATTGCGGAGCTCATAGATTTTTTCAATCTGCTTTTGGGTAATAAAAAGAGCCTTAACCTGCATCTCATTAAGAATATGATGCACATCACTCTCTGGTAAATCCGGCAGAATTGGTACCGCAATGGCACCTATACGAACAATGGCAAGATATGCAATACCCCAGTTTTGGGAATTCTCACTGAGTATCGCAATATGATCGCCTTTGCGTATGCCTTCTTTCTGCAGCTTCAGGGCAAGGGCTAGTATTTGTTTATGGAAAACCCCATAGGTAATTGGTTCTTCCATTGCCATACCAATGGCGTATAAATCTCTGTATTTAGTACAGGTTGAATCGACCACATAGTTCAGAGTCATGCCGACTTCTACAACTGCATTCATATATCACCTCAAATCTCACAATCTAGAGTAGAAAACTCTATTATCTGATCAATTAATAGCTAGGACGGAAAATATGAATGTACACAAAACTCACTGATGGGTCAATATTCATAGGCATAATTCTGCCGCTTAGGCTAGTATAACTAACGGATTTCATTTTTTAAACAACAGAGTACTTAAGGCAATTGCAGCGACAAAAACTGTGGGAAGCAGCAGGAAGGGCAGGGTATAATATTTATACGGAATCCGTATTTTCTCCAAGCATTTTTTTGACAGCATTGGTCAGAGCCTCAACTGAAAACGGTTTTGCCACCGTCTCAACCCTATCAAGATAACCTGCCACTGCAAGATATCTTTCCTTGGAGATATTTCCCCCTCCTGAGATGGCGACAATAGGGACGTCCGGCGAATCAACACGCAGATCCAGAATAGTTTGCAGACCATCTTTTACCGGCATAACCATATCCGTGACAACCAGGTCATAGGGCTGCTCTCTGAACAGATCAACCCCTTGCTGACCATTTTGAGCCACTACCACCTCATAACCAGCAAATTCAAGAATTTTACGTATCACATCCAGAACTGTAGGCTCGTCATCTATGACTAATATGCGTTGTTTTGCGCCCATAATATCCATTCGTAATTATTAATATTATCTTAAACAGTATACACCGGTAGATTTTTTTTCAACTTAAAATTACGAGAAAGCTATCTGCTCTACCGACTCTACAGTAAAAGTGAGGGTCCCAAAGTCCTCCTCAATTAACCCCAGCAGCTTGTAACCTCGGCCGCATTGCAACACATGTGCACAGGCCCTGTACACATTAGGGAAAAAGGTCGTTTCAACAATCGACGTTTCGTCTTCAAAAGTTAAAAACTCCATAACCTCCCCCGTTTTTGTAGATATGAGTTTACCTGTCAGTAACCAGGCTGCAAT
The DNA here is from genome assembly GCA_002733995.1 of Desulfotalea sp. Lineage (GTDB taxonomy): Bacteria > Desulfobacterota > Desulfobulbia > Desulfobulbales > Desulfocapsaceae > Desulforhopalus_A. Next base: position 60,129 of record NVXR01000015.1, read on the forward strand.
TGTGACTCTCTGCCCTACACGGGCATGAAGAGCATTAATTTTAACCAACGTTGTTGCTGCCCTACCACCTTGAGGGGATTGTACATTTAATAATTCAAGCGGATGATATTGGCAGAGAAAGCCCAATGCCGAGTACTCTCTGCGTAAAAGGGTCATGGGTTCAGGAGCAGGGAGTTTTGGCGGTTCGGGTAATGGTACCTCAAATAGTGTTCCACAGGACCTGTTCTGCTTTACATGTTGAAAACTCGCCCACTGCCACAACAGGACGGTCCGATTAGCATGGGTCGCAATACTATCAAGGGCTCCACAGTGAATAAGAGCACGGGCCTCATTATCTGAAGGCACGGTTCTACCAAAGAAATCATACTCTGACTGGAAATTCTTTTTCTGCCGTTCACATAAGACGCGCTGGAGGAATTTTTCTGACAAACCGTGGATAGCCATCAACCCCACCCGCACCTCTTTGTTTTGACCAGACCAGACGATCTCACTCATGGTAACATCAGGAGCCATCACCTTCAAGCCCATTCTCTTAGCCTCTGAGACATAGGCAAATGTTGAGTAATATCCTCCACCATTAGAAATAACTGCCGCCATGAACTCGGCTGGGTGGTGACATTTCAGGTACGCTGCTTGGAATGAAACACGGGCGTATGATGCTGAGTGGGGCTTGCAAAAGGAGTATCCATCAAAGCTCATCATCATTTCCCACATGCGTACAATTTCTTTGGGGACAATCCTGTTTTTAGTGCAGCCTGCAAAGAACTTTTCTTTATACTCCCGCAAGCGCACAATCTTATCTTTTTTGGAGAGCACTTTACGTAAAGCGTCTGCCTCACCATGACTAAAACAGGCAAGAGCCACGGCAACCTTAGAAACATCCTCCTGGTACACCATCAGACCAAAGGTCTCATCGAGGATGTCCCCAATCTCATCACATAGTGGTTCCCAGGCCCCTCCATGTAACCGACGCACATACTCCCGCACAAATTCATTGGCGGCGGGACGAATAATAGATGACTGGATGACCAGCTGTTCAAAATCCCCACTCCCCGCCTTCTGTTCAAGAAGACGCATGGCTGGACTTTCTATATAAAAACACCCCATGGTATTTCCAGCAGCAACTGAACATTTCGTCGCCGCGTCCTCTTCGGGATACCAGTTATTTTCGTCCAGCAGTACACCTTGTCGCTGCACTGCAGCCGCTGCATCGCGAATAACGCCAAGACTTCTGTTCCCCAACAGATCAATCTTTACAAGCCCTGCTTCTTCAGCAGAATCTTTCTCCCATTGGATAATCGGCACACCTTTTGGGGCTCGTTCCACTGGCACATAAGTGTTAATGGGCTCAGGTGTGATGACAACTCCACCGGGATGGATGGAAATATACCTCGGCAAGCCAACCAACTGTTCAGCTAAGGCGAGGACCGCTGGCCAGGGATCTGAGAGGTCCTGACCACGCAGAGCTGGCAGGGAGGTCAAGGTATCATTTAAGCTTTCAGCCCCCCCACGACTTCCATGCATATATGGTATTTTGGATGTTACACGAGATATCTCTCCCCCAGGCAAACCAAAAACCTTTGCCGTTTCCCTAATGGCCATTCGTGGCTGAAAAAATATATGGGTACAGACCATCGCCGCATATCCCTTAAAATCACCCAGAACATCCCGGAGCACCGCATCGCGTTCATCCCAGGAAAAATCTATATCTATATCAGGCGGATCTTTTCTCTCGGGATTGAGGAAACGTTCAAAATAGAGGTTATATTTCACCGGGCAGACATTGGTAATCATAAGACAATAGGCAACTAGAGACGCGGCCCCGGACCCCCGTCCGCAGATCCTTCGCTTCTCCCTCGTTCCATCTTCTTTTTTCCGGTGTACAATGTCCCGGACCACAAGAAAATATGAGGAAAACCCCATCTGTTCAATAATCCTCAGTTCATAGTCAAGGCGTTCTACAACCTCCTCACCGAGGTCATCACCGTACCTGCCCCGCGCGCCCTGGTAGGCCTTTTCTCTTAAGGATTCCTGAGCATCAAGCCCGCCCTCACCTTTCCATGGCGGCATGACAATACCATTATCGGGTCCACTAAAGGTACAAAGGGCAGCCAACTCTTCTGTATCACTCACAACCCCAGGCCAGATTGCGAACCGTTGTTGATAATCATCTTGCGAACAGAGGTAGTTTACCGCAGAGCCTTTATCTTCCTCTGTTGGAACATCACTACGCCCCTCGGCTATTGCCCGTAACAACCAACGCAGGCTACTCTCCTTTTTAGCGCCAAGATCACTGTCCGCTGTGGCCACCGCATAAAGGCCTCGATCTTGAGCATACAGGCGAAGTGCACGACCTTTGCGGTCCGGCCTGCTCCCAAGATCTGCTGCCACCAGAAGATGAGCTTGTACATATATATCTATAAGATCCATATCTGAGCTGAGGATCACCAGAGATCCAGCCAAAGGCGCAACATCAGCGGCTAAACTGAAGTTTTCTTTTGTCTTTCTTGCGCTTATTAGCTGGCAAAGATTACTGTAGCCCTCTTTATTTTGCACAAGACAGGTGATAACTCGCTTCGATCCGGGTTCAGAAATCTCCGCCCCAACAATGGGTTTAAGATTATATGTCTTACAGCTTTTTAAAAATTTCCAGAGCCCATAAAGATTGTCTGTATCCGTTAAGGCAAGGCCTGTATAGCCGAGGCTCTTTGCCCGTTTACAGAGCGACTCAGGGGAAGATGTCCCCTGCATAAGAGAATAATAGGAACGAACGCGAAGTGGAAACATAGTTGAAAGTATACGGCTGTATAAAAAATGAAAAAGAAATTATGCGCAAAACTCGGGCACAGACAAGCGTTAGCCGGAGATTTGAGATCTGTTTTCAGCTGCAGGTGATCTGTATTTTCGACCGAGACCAATACTGTCACAGCCAAAACGCTTACGAATACTATCCATGGCCCCCTCGACGTGCCGGCTCTTAATCCCTCTCGTATCATTACCTGCAAAAAGAGAAAGTTGTGGCGACTGACGCTGGAGTCTGTCGCACACCAGACGACAGTAACGAATCCGGGTGCGCCTTTGCCAGCAACGCTTGAGCGCTAAAAGAGCCAGGGACTGCAACAGAGACTCTGCCGACGTGCCTGTTTTGTGGGTGGCTTGCCTGATCACCTGAACTCCATCACAGTAGCTCAACCAGATGCCCACCCGCCTTGTCACCTTTTTCTGCCCTCGTAAGGCAAGCCCAGCGCGCCCAACCAGAGTAGCAAGAGCAGCCTCAACCTCATTTCTATCACTGGTGTCATTTGCAAAAGTGTGCTCGCCGACCACTATATCCGTCTGCGTGGAAGGCTTATGGATCAGCGTATCGTCAATGCCATGGCTCAGGGCGTGAAGCACCCCACTCCGTCCGCCAAAGGGAACCATCAACTGGTTAGGCGTCAATTGAGCCAGAGCACCAATAGTAGTGAGATGAAACTCCCGCATTTTTTCCAGTTCTTTAAGGTTCAGACCCGGAAGCAACTCTATGGGCAGGGGGGCCAAGAAAGACGCCTCCTCTCCATGGTTGACAATATATTCCCCGACTGGCTTCACCAGCCTGGAGGCCACCTTGGAGACAAGCCTGTTTGATCCCAAAGTCCAAATTGGATTAATTCCCAGCTGTTTACGCACATCCCGTCGTATCCGCCACCCCACATCAGCAGGAGGACCATACAGCCTGTGGGAACCTGTCACATCGACGAAAAAATGTCCATCAATCTGGCCGGATTCAATAAGCGGGGAATAACGTTGCAGCTCTTTTAAAAAAGCTCCCATGGCCTTTTGGTAAAGCTGGGGACGGGGGGAGAGCAAGACTGCTTTTTTAGAAACACGCATGGCCTGCTTTATCGGCATTCCTTTGCGTACGCCATCACGGTAGGCTTCTTCACTCATATCATAGACCAAGCCACGATTTGCATGCAGTGGGGCGACAATTAACGACTTATCACGTAAACTGCAATCCGCAACCCGTTCAACAGCCACGGCAAAGTCAGCCACGTTGAAGTGGAGAATCGATCGCTCTCTCAGGCCAAAGCCGCTAACCATTGAATGCACCGATGGAGTCTCCTTGTTTTGCAAGTATCTTAAGCAAATGCTTTGCGTTCTCGGGTGCCCGCCCCTGAACATGGTTATTAAAAAAGATGACGCCCCGCGTCGACCTTGCAGCCATTCGTAGCAGGTGGCGATCACGCACATCCCTCAATTCAGCATCCGCATAGTCATAGTTAAATTTTTTCTGCATATTGCCAGAATGCCAACCGCTAACATTACGGCCATGCAAGCGTACATAGAAAAGCCTTGGATTTGTTACCACATCGAGAAAAGGGAAAGCCCCCGGTAGCTCCGGCTCGTCCACAGTCACCATGCTAATCTCCCTCCTCTCAAGTTCCACAAAAACCGAATCAATGGCCCAGGAGGGATGACGAAACTCTACAGCCACGGGCAAACCTTCCAAACCACCCAGCAAGCCAGCTAGGTAATTACGATTTACCACAGATCGATCAAATTCCGCTGGCAGTTGGATTAAAATTGCCAACAGCCTGTCCTTTAAAGGCGCAATACCCTGCCTAAAAGCAAGCAATTGCTCCTGCCAGTCACTCCCCGGATCATGGGTCATAGTCCTTGTTAGTTTTGCAGAAAAGAGAAGCTGAGAAGGGGCACTTTCAAGCATTCGGGACAGGGCTTCGGCCCTTGCCATCTGATACCAGGTGTAATTAAGCTCCACCACAGAAAAACAGCTACAGTACAAGGCAAGCATATCAGATGTCATCGTGCCCTGTGGATAAAAGCCGCTATCCACCCACTCGTTGTACGAGTAGCCACAGGTGCCGACAGAAACCTTACACGGTCCTTCAATCCCATAGGCAACCGATGGATACACCAGTTCGCCCACCCTGCAAGGCTCTATACTACTGTCCGCTGCCATCAAAAGCCCTATGCTTACCACGGATAACACCCACAACCTTACCCTGGACCAATAGCTCACTAAATGGGTAAGACGTAACATGATAGGATTCGTTTTCAGGCCGCAGTTCGATATGATCTGCAAAGAGGAAAAAACGTTTAACCGTTGCCTCCTCGCCCTTGATCAGTACCGCAACAATTTCTCCATTTTCGGCGTATTGACGAGGTTCACAAACAACAAGATCACCGTCAAAAATCCCGGCATCTTTCATGGATTGCCCTTTTATACGCAGACAGAAGAGGTTGTCGCCGGCAAAAATGGCTTCATCAACAATAACAGTCCCGTCCCACTCCTGCTGTGCATACATGGGGAGGCCTGCCGTAATTTGGCCGATCACAGGTAGCTCACGCCCACCCCGAGACCGTCTGCTTTCGTCGGATGTACCAAAGAGGCGGATGGTCCTTCCATAACGCCCCTCCCGTTCAAGCACATTTTTCTTCTCCAGCTGATTCATCATCTGTGCCACTGCGGTGTGACTGACTCCAAGATCAGCCGCTGCCTCACGCAGGCTGGGAATGCGCCCTTCCCCATCCATCTGCTCTTGTAAATACTTAAAAAACTGCTGTTGTTTATCAGTAAGTTCCATAATTTCAATGGTTTTTAATGTTTTCGGGCAACATCACCCCCACAGCAAATGTACATGCACACACAAGCCATTGTACATGTACATTCATCATTGTCAATACACTTTCGTTATACCGGACCACACCATCCTGGTAGCCAATCCTACAATAGCCTGCCCTTAAACCCTTAGCAAACTACCAAAAAGTAACTCTGACCATATCAGGAACAGAGACACTTTCATTGGAGTGAGAGACGTTTCTCGGCTCCCAGTAAATGCACCATTGGCCAGTGTGGCTTTAACCGGCTCAGAGCGGGTCTTATGGGCTATTTCCTGCTCCATTGTGGGCGGTGCCTTAAGGTTACGCGTGGTGCTTGGTGTTATCTTAACTGCTGTCTTGGGGTGTGGTCTTGACTGCGGCCGCAAAGGTCCGTTTCCTGCGACCAACGGAAATATTTTATGTTCATGGCCCACCACTCCTCTAAAGAACAACAGGATTGATTGCATATCACAATGTAATACTCCCTGAATTCGGTACAATTCCCCCTACAGCCCCACAAGGCTTACCATACTTGAAAACAGCCGTCTCAACTTCCCTTTCAGCTTGCACTTCTAGGCAAAAGTAAGGTATTAAAATAAACAATACAATGCGGATATACCCAGAAAAAATAAGGCATAAAAAAGGAATTACTGTAGAAATAAAAGTTGCGTTGCAGTGTCTGATTGACTAGGATTGCTCGCTTCTGATAAGAAGCTTAGATTCGATTGTCAAATTTATTGCTTTTTTTTATTTGAAGAAATAAAGATAACTCACGTCAGATGGTTACCTGACACTTTATTTTTTAATGATTGCAATGAGTCAATCAGAGACAAACTAACACCACTTTTATGGAGTTCACAATGGAAGACAAAGATGCTGATTTAAAAAACAATGGGGAAGAAGAGGTTTTGGGGGAAAAATCCTTGATGGAGCGCAGTCACATCAACAAGGATACCTACTTGAACTGCTGGTGCCCACATTGTTCAGCGGGACTTAACGAAGACGATAAGGTTGTTTTCAAAATCACCACGAAAAAGGGTGAAGTTGGAATCAGCAAAATGTCTCCGTATCTCAATGTTCTAGATCGAGAAACCACCATGCATGTAAAGGATCAAGATGAGCTTACTGATGTTCAGTGCCCACATTGTGATACATCCCTCATAGCACCTGGCGAGATCTGCATTCAAGACAATTGCAAAATGATGGCATTTAATGTTTCTGTCTCTGACGCACAAAAATTAAAACTCATCCTCTGCATTCGCCGCACCTGTCGTTGGTACAAAATGAGCGATGAGGATAACGAACTCCTCATTTTAAGGGATAGCCATGAGTGGTAATAAACGCAAGAACTGGACAAAGGCACTGACGATCGTCATGCTTGTAACCGTCACTGGTGCAATCATAGGTTGTCTGACTAATGTTCAGGAAGTTAAAACTGATCGGGTGTACCTCATGAGTTCAGCGGGCTCTGTACTCTTTGATCATGGAAAGCACAGTCGTTCAGCTGAGTCATGTGCGCAATGTCACCATGACCTTTACTCTGCCACGCAAGCTACCTCCTGTGCAGATTGTCACGACGAGGGGTATGTCGCAGATGAATTCAACCATGCGCGACTCAAAGAGGCCCACAATCGTGATTGCTCAAAATGTCACGAAGAAGCGGAAACTGTAGTTAAGCCTACCTCTTGTAGAACGTGCCACCCTGGCCAGCAGCCAAGCGAAGCACAAACAAATAGTTGTCTCGTTTGTCACGACGACGATTATACACCAGATATGCTTGAACACGACGAGTACCTTGAAGTGGAAGAACACACCTGTCTAGGTTGTCATACACCACAAGCGGTATCTCAAGTTTACCACACAAATTGCACAAGTTGCCACTTAGAGACCCTTCCGGACAGATTCACCACACCAGGTGGAGACGTATCGTGCGGGGCATGTCACTTACGATAAGGATGTTGTCATGCAGGGACTGTTGAACATATTTAGAAAAAAAACGCTGGTACCTCAGCTAACGAACTTTGATCCTGAAATTCGTCAGATTGCGGATCCTGATCACGTAACTATCCCATTGGATTATCCGGGAAAAGTACGCTATAAACCCACTGTAAAACCAGGGGATCAGGTCTACAAAGGGCAGGTCATAGCCAAGTCAAGAATTGGAAATTGTGTTTGCGCTAGCATTAGCGGCACAGTTAAAGAGATGACCTCTATCTGGACCGCCCAGAGCTTTCATTCACCCGCCATTGTAATTGAAAACGATGGTAACCAATCGAGCTCGCCGGAGAAGATATTTGACGGCCCGGTCGATGTGCAGGGTGACCCAGAAGCCGCAATGGCCAGACTACGAACCGCAGGAGTTGCTCCACCATGGAGTTTATCCGGCCGTGAATACGAAAAGGATGGCGAACTTGCACAACTGCCTCCTGTTAAAACTATTGTTATCACAGGTATTCGTCAAGAAACAACGATTCTCACCTCTCAATTGCTTCTTGAGCAAAATGCGGACAAGGTGGCTGACGGCTTAAAACGAATTGTTTATCTGGCGCCAGATGCCAAAATCTGTCTCACCGCTCCTGAAGATTCAAGGTCATGGGCTGAGGCTAAATTTCAAGGTTTGGCTGAAGTTGAATACCTCCCCGAGAACTACTTGGGACGCATTGAACGGGAAGTAATTTCAAGAATCCACGGCCAAAGAATTCCCAACAGAGAGAGTTACAGATTTCACGGAATCGCAGTTCTCGATGTTGAGTATTTGATCGCCATGGTTGACGCGTTGGACGGTGTCGCTCCACTCACCCAGAAATGCCTCACCATAAGTGGCTCAAATATTGACAGAGCAATCACTGTGCGCTTCCCACTTGGGAGTTCAATCAAACATGTTCTTGCCAGTCAAGGCTTGGATATTTCGAGTTACACACGCCCTGTAGTGGGTGGACCTATGATGGGTTTTGCGCAGTATTCCGATACTACGCCTCTTACCTACAACAACGGTCTGTTTCTCATTGCCGAAGATGTTACACCCTTCGATTCTATGGCACCGTGTATCAACTGCGGTAGATGTACCCGAATATGCCCTGTAGATATCCAGGTGCATATGGTTAATCGAATGATAGAATATGGCCAGCTCGACTCTGCAAGAACCCTTCATCCCGATGCATGTCATGAGTGCGGCTTATGCGCCAATGTGTGTCCGGCGGAACGGCCCATTGTTCAACTCCTTCATTTCTGCAATCACGAAATGGTTCATGGCGAACGATACAACTGGATCACAGGAGATAACTCATGAAAGAACTACCAATTGTCAACATGCCGCCTACACCAAGCAAACCAATGCTTGATGTCGCGGTTGGCCCACATTACCGAATTGGTACAGGCCTCGCAGCGATATATCAACGATGGATTATTGCCCTCATACCAGCGATAGGAGCAAGTCTTTATTTCTTCGGACCAGCCTCTTTACGGATCTTCTGTCTTTGTATTAGTTTTTCTCTGGCAATCGATTTTATTGCGGAAAAAATCGCCCCTTCAAGAGATCTTACCTCCAACTGGAGTAGCATCAGCCTTGCTTTACTCCTGGCCTTTATGCTGCCAATCAATGCCCCGGTATGGCTTATTTTCCTCGGCTGCTTCTTCATGGTCATTATAGGCAAAAAGTTTTTTGGCGGTGTCGGCGCATATCCTGCACAACCAGCAATCTTTGCTGTGGCCATTCTGCAACTCTCATGGCCTACTCGCATGGACAACACGGGTGCTTTGCACGCGTTCGACTGGCCAGTTACCATGATTGAGCCGCTTCGACTTTTAAAATCTATGGGTGCTTCAGCTGAGTCCCAGTATCACTGGGTTGACCTCCTGCTTGGACGTCAAGTCGCAGGTACTGCCGACGGTATGGTTTTATTCATACTCCTCGGAGGTGTCTTCCTCCTGCTGATGCGTGAGATTCAATGGCAACTGCCATTAGGTTTTATTCTCGGTCTTCTGGTCACTGCAACAATTTTACACACCACGAACCCGGAAACAATTGCCTCACCAATGTTTTATCTGTTGAGTGGTGGCACAATGTTCATGGCATTCTTCCTCATTACAGATAACACAATATCACCGGTCAACAAACTGCCCCAGTTTCTCTATGGACTGCTGGCAGGAGTATTACTAATGCTCATCCGGGGATACTCAAAGCATGCCGATGGTATTATTTACGCCGTCCTCCTTGCCAATTTGTGCTCTCCTCTTCTTGACATGATCAAACCAAAAGTTAAGGGAGCTAAAGATGTCTGATATCGTTCGAATGGTTGTCGTCCTTTCACTCATTGCCGGATTCAGCTCTGCGGCACTGACTGTTGCCAACATAAAGTTAGGTCCTCAGATCGAGAAACAAACCGATTTGTATGTCCGCGGTCCTGCACTTGAAAGACTGTTTAAAAGACCAGCAGAAGAAGTGCTTGGTAACAAAGTTATTATTCACGCAGTTGATCAGGATATTCCTGTATTTTTCACCAAAGTAGACGGTGTTGTCTCAATCCTTGCCATTGAAGCTGTTGGTAAGGGTGGCTTTGGTGGAGACCTGAAGATCATGGTCGGTGTCGACCTAAACGCAGGTCGCATGATTGGAATGGAAGTGGTAAGCCACAGTGAGACACCGGGTCTTGGCGCAAGGATTGTTGAAATTTCCTTCAGGAAACAGTGGCAGGGACTCCCAACAGACACCCCCATCGCCCTGACAACAGCTGGCGGTACTATCGACTCAATCAGTGGAGCTTCCACAACTTCAGGCGCGGCCGTAAGAGGCACCAACGACGCTTTGGTTTTTGTTCGTGACTACAAGGATGAAATCCTTAAGTCCATCTCTGAGCTTTAAGGAGGATTCAGAATTATGGCACAGAAATTTATTCCAACACTCACAGCTGGTTGGTGGAAACGTATTCCACCATTTCGGCTTGTTCTCGGCTTATGCCCTGCCCTTGCTGTTACAATGTCCGCCGAAAACGGGCTTGGCATGGGCCTCGCTACAGCATTTGTATTAATCCTCTCCAATGGCGCAATCTCGACCTTAAGAAATGTAATTCCAAGCAAAGTTCGAATTGCCTCATATATTGTTATAATTGCGACTCTTGTATCAATTGTTGAGATACTCATGAAGGCCTACTTCTTCCCACTGGCTGAACAACTGGGCATATACATTCCACTTATCGTGGTCAACTGTATTGTTCTGGGCCGTGCTGAAGGATTTGCCTCCAAAAACCCTCCGTTCATCTCCATGGTCGATGGCTTTAGTGTCGGTACGGGATATGCTATCTCGCTGACCCTTATAGGATCGATTCGTGAAATACTCGGAGCCGGCACCTGGTTTGGCAACCCTGTATTAGGTGAATCATTCGAGCCAATGGCTTTTCTCGTAACAGCACCTGGAGCCTTTGTCACCATCGGCACCATACTTGCTTTACAGAATCTCTACTCCCGCTGGCGCGGTGAGAAATTCATTCAAGGGTAAAGGGGAAAAACATGGAATATATCTATATTGCTATCTCAGCCACTTTTGTAAACAATATCCTGCTCGGTCAATATCTTGGTAACTGCCCTTTTCTAGGGGTATCCAAGAAAATCGAAACTGCGATTGGAATGGCCGCAGCTATTGTTTTTGTAAGTATACTTGCCTCTATTTTCACTTGGTCAGTATTCACATTTGTACTCAAACCATTTAACCTGGAATTTCTACAAACGCTGACTTTCATCTTAATTATTGCGTCTCTGGTTCAACTTGTAGAAATCATCCTCAAGAAAAAGAGTAGAGCCCTCTACAATGCTTTAGGTGTTTATCTTGCACTAATCACCACCAACTGCGCTGTTATGGGTGTAGCACTACTTATTGCTAAAAATGAAATGGGCTTTTTAGAGATGCTTGTTTTTTCCAGCTGTAGTGCTATTGGCTATGGTTTAGCCTTGATCCTTTTTGCTGGTATTCGTGAGAGACTACTTCTCTCGGCTGTACCGCAGGTTATGCAAGGTACATCAATTGCGCTTGTAACTGCCGGTATCATGGCACTTGCTTTCATGGGCTTCCAGGGGATGGCCTAATATTTAAGGAGAATTATTGTGATTGCACCGGTACTCCTGTTAGTCGGAATCGCCTTTGTAGCGGCTGTCATTCTAGGCATAGCAGCACGAGTTTTTTATGTAAAAGAAGATCCAAGAATTGAAACTGTGACAGATTTACTGCCCGGTGCCAATTGTGGTGGTTGTGGTCAGGCTGGTTGCAGTTCTGCTGCCGAAGCCATGGTCAAAGGTAATATTCCCGTTAACTCCTGCGTTGTTGGCGGTACAGAAACAGCCGAGGAGATAGGTACATTTCTCGGTTATGATGTTTCTGGTGCAGAGCCAGAACTCGCCTGTGCGTCATGTGATGGCGGTAGCAGAGCGGAACGTAAATACAACTACTCAGGACTTCAGGATTGTAGAGCAGCCCTCCAGCTTTTCCACGGTTTTATCCGTTGTGAAAATGGTTGTCTTGGTCTTGGTTCCTGTAAGAATGCTTGTAAATTTGGCGCCATTCAAATGAACGAGGCAACGGGCCTTCCCTCATTTAATCCAGATCGTTGTGTAGGTTGTGGCGCCTGTGTTGCCGCATGTCCTAAAGGCATCATTAATCTGGTTGGCGAAAAGACCAAAATCCTCCATTGGAACCAGTACACCCATTGTTTATCACCTTGTAGGCAACAGTGTCCTGCTCAAATTAATATTCCCAAGTATTTGGCCCACGCAAGAAACGGTGAATATGCAGCGGCTCTTGCCACTGTAAAAGACAACAACCCACTTGCCAGTGCCACGGGTCGCGTTTGTCCTGAACTTTGTGCAACACAGTGTCGCCGTCAAACTCAAGATGATCCACTTGCTATTAATGCAGTCAAACGCTTTCTTTCCGATTGGGAACGAGAGAGTGGCGAACGACTTCAGGTTGCTGTTGCACCTGAAACCGGACATAAGATTGCGATTGTAGGTGGTGGACCGTCAGGACTTACAGCGGCATACTACCTAGCACGACTTGGACATCACGTTGAAATTTTTGAAATGATGCCAAAGCTTGGCGGCATGCCACTCTATGGAATCCCAGATTATCGATTGTCTGAAGAGCAGTACAGTTGGGACATTAACGGAGTTCTTGAGCTTGGCGTAACAGCACACACCGGTATGAAGCTTGGTGAGGACTTTAGCCTGCAATCCCTCAAGGATCAGGGGTTTGATGCCACCTACCTCGCAGTTGGTTGCTGGACTGGCCGTATGCTTCCTTTTGAAGGTAAGGAACTTAAAGGTATCTGCAGTGGTATTGATTACCTAAGACGCTTCCATACCGATGAAGGTCTTATTGAAGGTAAACGTTTTGTCATCATTGGGGCCGGAAACGTTGCAATGGATTGTGCCCGTTCTGCACTCCGTGCCGGTGCCGAAAGTGTTGTGCTGATATTCCGTTTCTCACGCGAACTCATGGAAGCCAACCCCCATGAAATCAAAGATTCTGAAGAAGAAGGCGTGGAGATGCGTTGTCTGGTATCGCCCATGCGCTTTGTTGGCGAAAATGGTCAACTCACGGGTGTCGAAGTTCAGGACGTTACACTTAAAGAGAACCCTGGTGGAATGCCTGATTGCATCAACGTTGAAGGAAGCGTAAGAATCCTTGAATGTGACGTTGTTATTCAAGCAGTAGGTCAGGGTGCTGACATTCAGCAAATTGTAGATACAGACGGCCTTGAGAAAACTCGTTTCAGCACCGTCGACGCGAGCGAAGAGACTCTTGAAACAAATATCCCCGGTGTGTTCGCCGGCGGTGATTGTTTTACCGGCCCACGACTCCTCGTAGAAGCAGTTGCGGGTGGACGATTTGCAGCCAGGTCCATACACTACTATGTAACGACCGGGGAAATACCTGCCATAGAAAACAGGCAGCTTGAAATGATGCCTCCAGCTGTGGTTGAATCACTCATTAATGTTGCACCTATTGCCTCAAAAGCAATGAAACCAATGCTGCCAGTAGATCAACGCATGGGAAGCTTCATTGAAGTTGAAGGCACAATATCTGAGGCTGAATGTATATCTGAAGCCGGACGTTGTCTCAACTGTGGAATATACTGCTACGATCAGGAAGAAACCCCTGGGAAAGAGTCGAAATCTACTGATAAATAAACAGCTACTGCTACCTCGTATTACACCAACAGCCCGAATTGATCTTCGGGCTGTTGGTTCATTTCTTTACATTGCAACACCAGCCAAACACCAATACCAACTATCCCCACCTGCTACACACCACCATGAATATTTCTTGAATCCTGTTGTGCCAATCCTTCTGCCCTTAATGCTCTAATGAATCAATCAACCTGCGACGCTCCAAAAGTTGCGATGAAAGCCCAGGAATAATTCCGGCTGTTGGCTTTGTTTGTTTGCCATGCTGCCTCCCTAATCTTTTGCAAATTCCTGCTGCTAAAGTATAAACAAGATCAGATGCTAAATGTTCAGTAATGGTTCGAGCATAGAGGGTCTTTGCTCAAGCCCCATGTCATCCTTGCAAGGCAAGACTTGTTATTAGCTTAGTAATGAGTCCAATAATTTTATATCGTTGAGTTAAGGGGCAATAGAGGCTTCCGAGGAGAGTGGGACGCGAGCCTACACCTAGCGAGCCACTACCGCAGCGACTCATGCGGCTTATCCCGTTATTTTAGCAGCTTACTCAAAACACCTCCAAAATAATTCAATTGGACCACCTCTATTTCAATTGGTACTTGGAGCAGGTCGAAATAGGAAAGGATCTCTTCATCTGAAAATGATTTAATTCCGTAATCAAGAAGTACTATTTTATCAAAATGTCCGAGCATTATTCGAACGCTGTCTCCGCTTAACGGGTCGTCTTGAAAAAGCTTGCAGATCATTTCCATCCAGCCCCGCGTATGAATAGTTGTTCTATCCTTTTGCAGCTCTTCAGTCCTTGCAATGCCTAATATGGCTTCTATACAGTTTTTTTCATCAATGACTTTAGCATTGATACTATCTGCAAAGCCGCTAATGCTAACCTCACAAAAACACTCTCGACCAACTAAAAGACGAACCTTGCCATTTTTAATTGATGATGTTGCGGCCTCAAGTTCTTGAAGCATTTTAAGGGCATCATTGTGGACTAACGGATCCAGATAATGAATAGTCAAATCAGCTTTTGAAGGTAATACAGCATCAAGTTCTTCTCTGAAAATTGGACAGGCAATAAGATGATTCATGTTTTTCTCTGGTTGAGATGATTAGTGCTCATAGCACCAGAGTTAACCAGCCCGCCAACGGGTTTGGCAATCAAAAACGACAATAAAACGCATAAGATTAGGATTAATCGGAGATTCTGCATTGAGAGGATCGTGTAGGTAATGGCCCGGACGAGGCCGTTCTATTAATTGACACTACCTTTGAATGCTTGACGAACCAGGATCAATACAAGATCGTTTCCTATTAAGGCTCATTGCAATTGACCTCTCTTTTTTAACCTGTCGACCTCAACCTGCTCCTTGCCTATTTGCAGACGTAATTGTCGCAGACCGGCAAAAAGGTGGTAACGTGTACTGTCGCCTCCCAAGATTCGGAAAAACGCGGTGATTGATATGCTCAGCACAGTCAACTCTGTTTTGACTGTGTAAGCGCTCCAGAAACTACACCTAAAGTATTACACCGCTACAGGGATCCAACTACATGTTAAGACTAGACCAAACTGATTCTTGATATTGTTTCAATCTCAGTGGCAGAGAGGCTGCTCGGCAGCTGTTTTCTGTAATCTTCTACATCCTCTGCAAAGGGTAATTTCTCAAAGAGAGACCGAAGATACTTGTAAGGCTCAAGTTTGTTTGCTTTTGCTGATTCAAGCAGAGAATAGATCGTAGCGCTGGCCTGTGCTCCTGTAGGATTTCCTGCAAAGAGCCAATTTTTCCGTCCTACACAG
>NVXR01000032.1 GCA_002733995.1 Desulfotalea sp.
TGCTCCTTTTCGCACAGTTTTTCGGGAGATTCAACGAGGAAAGGACTTCGAAAAGATGGCATATCTTGACGGTCACTACCTCCTTAGCGGCGATGGTACTGGGTTCTATTCATCTGCTAAGGTTTCGTCCCCTTACTGCTTGTCTAAAAAAAGTCGCAATGGCCAGACGCTGTACTATCAGCAAATGTATGCTGCTTCTTTTGTGCGACCAGGTTGTAAAATCGTTATCCCAACTTTTCCGGAGATGATTACAAAACAAGATGGTTCCACCAAAAACGACTGCGAGCGGAACGCAGCTAAACGTTTTTATAGCAAGTTTCGCAAAGAGCATCCTCATCTGAAAGTCATTGTAATTGAAGATGGTTTAGCTAGCAATGCACCTCATATCCGTGATCTAGAGAGGCTCCAATTGCGCTATATCCTTGGTGCTAAGCCCGGAGATCATAAGGCACTCTTTACAGAGCTTGCCCAAGCCGTAAAATCTGGAAGGGCAACAGAACTCTCCATGATTGATCCGGATGATCGCAAAACAGGTCATTTCTTCAAATTTGCAAACAAAATCTCTCTCAACAAATCCAACACTGATTTGTTGATTAATGTGCTTGAATACACCCAAATCGACAAAAATGAGAAAACAACCACCTTCAGTTGGGTAACCGATATCGAGATAACTGACGACAATGTTTATAGATTGATGCGAGCCGCCAGGGCGCGTTGGAAAGTTGAGAATGAGACATTCAACACTCTGAAAAATCAGGATTATAATCTGGGGCACAATTACGGCCTTGGAAAAAAGAACCTGAGCGGGGTGTTCACTATTTTAATGATGCTTGCTTTTCTTATTGACCAAGCCCAGCAGCTTAGCTGTTGGCTTTTCCAGGAAGCGTTGGCAAAAGAGGAATCGAAGAGATCTTTGTGGGAAGCCATCAGAGCTTTCTTCCGTAACTATCAGGTGGATTCGATGGAAACAATTTTACGAGCCATAGCCCATGGAATTGATGGTCCCGCTTTGAAAGAGGTTTGCAGAACGTAACTGTACTTACAGTCTTACCGTTATTCAGTTATCAAAGAGCTAAAAATCTTGGAAAATCCGGTTTCACCAAGATTGAAGGATTCGTATGACCAAAAACTGCCCAAATCTGCGTAAAAGTTGTGGAGGCAGCATTGCAAAATCAATTTGTGCGAATGGGCTTTGCTTATCTCTTACTGTAATAAGAAGTGTAACCGAAAAAGTGCTTTAGACTACGAATTTGTACCCAAAACGGGAATGACTGATATCCCATCGATGTTGCCTGTTTCTTTATACACTGTAATTAAAGATATCTCCGGAATGCCAGTTGAAAACAGACCGCAATATTTTCCTATTATAGAGATTAGATGGTAATTTTATGCTCAAAAAAATGTCATTCTTTTTATGTAGTACACTCTTGATATTTTGTACAAATATAGAAGGGATCACAAACAGTTTTCTTAGTGATGGAATTGTTGATTACAATTTGAAGAAGTACAATGATGCCATAACAACGCTTACAAAAGCAATAAAGAATGGAGATACTGGTAGAGCCTATCTTGTTAGAGGCCATGCATATGCCGAAGTTGGAGAATTTGAAAAAGCTATACTCGATTATGAAAAAGTCATAGCAGTATCGCCTGACAACTATGAGGCTTATTTTTATCAGGGAGTAGTTTGGGGGGAAATTGGCAATTTCAAAAAAGCAATAGAATTGTATAGTACTGCTATTCAACATAACAGTTTATATGTTAATGCCATTGGTAATAGAGGTTGGATGTATTTTTACACATCTAAGTTTGCTGTGGCAGAACACGACTTTCGTTCTGTTTTGCAAATTGATTCTGTGAATATTTCTGCCTTATCTGGGGTTGCAGAATTGTTTATCCAACATAATAACTTTATAGCTGCTTTATCGTTGTACAACAAAGCTATTACTTCCGAACCGGAAAAATATGAATTATACAACCTTCGTGGAGTTCTACTTGGAAAGAACAAAATGTGGGGAGAAGCAATTTTAGATTTTAATAATGTCATAAAGATTAATTCAAAGTTTTTAAATGCATATTTAGGGCGTGGTAATTGTCTGGCAGAGACCAATAGGAAAAAACTTGCCATTGAAGATTTCACAAAAGTTATAATGTTGGACGCGAATAATGTTATGGCGTACAATAATAGAGCATATACATATTTTGAATTAGGAGAATATGCCAAATCAATGAAAGACTATAATGCAGCCATTGAAATTCTCCCATCCAATGCGGAGCTTTTTTATGGGAGAAGTGAATTATTCATAAAAATCATGAAGCCAAAAGATGCATTGAAAGATGCACAAAAAGCTATCGAATTACAACCAAACAACTCAAAGTATAAAGAGTGGTACAAAAAGATAACCACATAACATAGCTTCTACCTCAAAGACAATGTGACAATTAGAAAGGTTGGCCCCAACGGCATAATTACCACCGTTGCAGGCACAGGTCTCATGGGCTGTAAGGTGATGGCGGACTGGCAGTAAACGCCCAACTCACCGGGGTTTCCTAGGTTACTTTTGATCATATTAATATAACCGGGTCAGGCTTGACAAATGGGTGTTCGTGAAATTGATTTTTGTCTTCAATTTCTCTTTCAAATCAACTAGGTCCAGAGCAGAATAAAAGCCAAAAGTGTCCATAATAACATCACTGGGGGCACCGATCCCCGCACAGTACCAACGTATACCAACGACGACCTTGGCAATCGCGTAACGGAAATTTCCCCTGATACCGGCCTGACAACCTACACCTACGATCCTGCGCACCGATTCCAACGGCAACAGCATAAGCTCTTCCTCTGACGAACTGAACCGTCTGCAGAGTATCCATTATCCGGATGCATCACAGGATACAAGCTTTACTTACGATCAGGGTGCTAACGGTACAGGCAAACTGACCGGTGTCACTGACTCCAGCGGGGGGACAAGTTACCAATACCGTTTTTTACCATTATGATACCTCAGGGAAACTGATTTCAGAAACCGACGGAACCGTTACCCGTTATGGGATTATATCTATCTGAATAACGAACCCTTGGCGGTTAAGATTTATACAGACACCCCAGGTATCTACTACTTTTTAAACGACCACGTCGGTACCCAGGCAAAAACTCGTGGATTCATCCGGCACGGTTGTCTGGCAAGCCGTTTATTTGCATTACGACAAAGCTCTGATTACCGTAGACACTATTACCAATAACCTCCGGTTTCCTTGGCAGTACTTTGATGTGGAAACTGGCTTGCATTATAATCGGCACAGATATTATGATCCAAGCGTAGGACGATACATTTCTGCTGATCCTATTGGACTTGCTGGGGGGATGAATCTGTATGGGTCTGTTGGTGGTGATCCGGTTAATTTGGTGGATCTGGATGGGCTGATGGTCTTGAAGCTTATTAAGCTGACAAAGAAGATTTAAGGCAAAATAATGAAACCCGCAGCAGGCAAAGTTGCTCGTGTCAAATTCTACGACAAAAATGGTAATTACTTAGGCTCAAAAGTTTTTAAAGATGGACGGGTTGTTCTTGCTGGGGCAAAGATTCACCAAAATGCTATTGCCAAAGCAAAGGATTTGCTTGCAGGGGGATTAGCTTTTACTGGTGAGGTTTTAGATGATCTTATTGATCCTTTTGGAGCGGTTGCTGGTGAATTAGGTGCTGATCACATGCTATGCTCTGATGGTTCAGCCCCACCGTGTAATGAGCCTTGCGAAGAACAACTTTAACTTGAAGTCTATAATTAACCAAGTATGGCAATGTTACCATAAAAATTATGACCTGGAAAAGCAGAAAAAGAAAATCATTTTCTAGAATGATTTGCCGTTTAAAAGAGGCCCCAATCTACATTATTGGTCAATATATTGTAGTTGATGAACCTGCTTGTTATGTGCCAAAATATGGGAAGGGTTTCAATTATAGATTGGCAAACTTGAAAGAATATGAAAAGAAAAAGCAGGAAGGATTAATTGAAACTGCATTTGATTTTGATAATTTTTTCAATCCTGATCTTACCCTATTTTTGCCTTTTGAGAAAAACAAGAAGAACCATGATGCCATAGTACAATCACTTCTTTATGAAATTGGTACAAAGTGGAAAGAGCGATTAGCTATTTTGTTTCCAGAGAATAAATACACTATTGTTCAATATTATGACTCAGATAATTCAGAATGGTATTTAGATTTTTACAATGGTTCCAGGGTAATGGGCGATTTTGAAGCTGAAGAAAGAATTCAAAACATTGTGTGTATCAGTTAAACTCTCAATCTTTACTAAAGAAAAAGGGGGCGGATCTATTTAATTCCGTCAAGTGGCTGAGTTCTTTTTTCTCGTCCTCCGCTCCAGCGGTAAACCAAGAGACAGGGGGCAAGTCTTTGCTTGACTCTTATTGGTTTTAAGCCAGAAATTCTGGTGAGATAGCATAGCGAAGGTCTGGGGCCAGGTCTTGAATCTACTGGAGTGGGGATAACCGGGATAGGCCTGATAAATGGGTGTTCGTGAAACTGATTTTTTGTCTTCTAATTTCTCTTTCGAGTCAATTGAGTACATAGCACGATAAAAACCAAAAGAGTCCATAATAACATCATTGGGGTTATCGATTAGCCCACAGCAACAACGTATACCAACGACGACCTTGGCAATCGCGTAACGGAAACTTCCCCTGATACCGGCCTGACAACCTACACCTACGATCCTGCAGGTAACCTGATCTTGCACACTGATTCCAACGGCAACAGCATAAGCTCTTGCTATGACGAACTGAACCGTCTGCAGAGTATCCATTATCCGGATGCATCACAGGATACAAGCTTTACCTACGATCAGGGTACTAACGGTACAGGCAAACTGATCTCAGAAACCCACGGAACCGGTCCCCCATTACGGGATTATCTCTATCTGAATAACGCCCCCCCCCCTAGCGGTTAAGATTTAGACAGACACCCCAGGCACCTATTACTTCTTAAACGACCACCTCGGTACCCCACAAAAGCTCGTGGATTCATCCGGCACGGTTGTCTGGCAGGCCGTTTATTTGCATTACGGCAAAGCCTTGGTTACTGTAGCCACTATTACCAGTAACCTCCGTTTTTCGGGACAGTATTTTGATGTGGAAACTGGCTTGTATTATAACTGGAATCGGTATTATGATCCACGCATAGGACGATACATTTCTGCTGACCCGATAGGACTTTCTGGGGGGATGAATCTGTATGGGTGTGTTGGTGGGGATCCGGTTAATGCTGTTGATCCGATGGGGTTGTCTTACTATTATGGGAATTGGTGTGGTTCTAATTGGTCTGGGGGATATGAAAAATCATGGGATGAATTGCTTGACGCAGAAAAAAGAAATGCTATCCCACCTCAAGATGCGTTAGATTCGTGCTGTCAAGATCATGATCGTTGTCATGCCGATTGTCGTGATAAATATCCTTGTAATAATGACGAAAGGAAAAACTGCTATAAAAGGTGTGACCGAGAACTTGATGACTGTGCCAGTAGCGCTAAAGGCAGACTTTTTGGCTGGTTGCTCCAACAGTATATGGATAGTTCAAATCCTAGTCCGGGTTTAAATGATCCGCAGTGTCCTACAATTATTCCTTGGACTAATTGATTATGCATAAAGAGAAAAAGATTGGTGTTTTTCTAGCAAGTGTTCATCTAAGCGCAATCATTGCTTTTATTTGTTACTTAGAGTTTTTGCCGAAACCCGATGGACAAGAACCATTAATGTGGGTCTATTGGCTTATCATTGACTTTCCTGTGTCACTGCTGGTTTTATTGTTTTTCTTACTCAATATCACTTCACATATAATGCTCTATTTAGTGCATGGTATTGTTGGTACGGTTTGGTGGCTTTTTGTCCCTGTGATTGTAAATAGATTATATGCTAAATTTGTAAATCGGATGGCAAACGGGTAAACGGGGGCGGACAGAAAGCGCCGATTAAAATCGGTAAAGGATAGAGGGTGAGAGAGTCTTATGGTGAAGCAAGTTCGTTTTTTACCTTTGTTTCTCTTTTTTCGCGCAGCGCGAATTAAGGGAAGGGCTTTCCTTGATCTCTGAACTTTATGCGTAGCAAAGCGCAATGTCTCGCAATGACTTCAGTTATCTCTGGTGGCCCAGCTGACCAGAAAGGCTGTGAATAAAGCCACCAGCAATACCCTCTCCCAACACCATCGTGGACGCAAGGATCTTTAAAATAACGCAGTTCTGAGGCGTATAATTCAAGGATGTATTGAATAAAAAATATATTTATTTGCTTAGTCTCATTAATCATAGGAGTAGTTTTTTGTTATATTCGTGTCAGTATGGCGCAAGCTTATGTCTTCAATTTATCTTTCAAGTCAACTAGGTACAGAGCAGAATAAAAACCAAAGAGTCCATAATAACATCATTGGGGGCACCGATTACCCCACAGCAACAACGTATACCTCAGACGACCTTGGCAATCGCGTAACGGAAACTTCCCCTGATAAAGGCCTGACAACCTACAACTATGATCCTGCAGGTAACCTGATCCTGCGCACCGATTCCAACGGCAACAGCATAAGCTCTTCCTATGACGAACTGAACCGTCTGCAGAGTATCCATTATCCGGATGCATCACAGGATACAAGCTTTACCTGCGATCAGGGTACTAACGGCACAGGCAAACTGACCGGTGTAACTGACTCCAGCGGGGGGATAAGTTACCAGTACAATATCTTCGGTCAACTGCTGAGCGAAACCAGGGTTATAAACACCCTTTCCTTTCAGACTTCATATATCTATAACCAGCCATGAGCTGCCTATCTTACTTCCAATACATCATTTTCTGACTCTGGCCATCTGAATGTTTCTGTTTCAAGCCTCTTCATCCAAATGCAAAATCCGTTTTCAGCCCAATGAAGCACTTTAACCATATCGTGCCTGCGATTACAGAAAACAAAGAGATCCAGCTCAAATTCTTCCTGAATCAGAAGTCACAGACCGTTGATTGATTTACGCATATCCGTTACGCCAACGGCGATGTAAACTCTGAAGTTATCTTTTATACTCAGCATAAGATCGTTTCCAGAAAGGTGATGAGTTTTTTCAGGGAAGTTTCGGAGAATTCGTTTTTCAAATTAATTTGTCATCGCAAAAAGATAGGCGGACCTCTGTGTGGAATCCTTTACTACTCGGTGATGCGGGACTATCTTTAACTGTGAGGGGATAAAAACGTTGGGAGCCTAAGTTTTCCGATTCTTTACCAAATTTGTGTATCCAATATGAAAACGTGGAAATCGCTATTCCTTGTTTCAAACAATACTGTTTCTAAATAAGACCGTTTTTTCTCTAACGTAGAACATATCAGTATCTGATTTAGCAGATGGTGTTCGTGGAGTGCTTACGAATAGAGGACAGAATGTGGTACATGAGTAGGATTTTTTACCTTGACAGGATAGTTAAGCTACTTTACTATGTGGCGTATGGATACCAAGGAAGACCTCATCAAGGCCACCATTCGCGATCTTTTGCGTATTGCCAAAACATATTCACGTATTGAAAAGTTGCCTATACCTGTTGATGATAACCTAGAGGTCACAACCAAGGAGGCTCATACTATTCAGGCAATTGGTGAATACGAACAGATCAATATTACACAGCTTGCCTCACATTTTGGTATTACAAAAAGTGCAGCCTCCCAGATGGTTGCAAAGCTGGTGCAAAAAGACTTTTTGTCAAAAAGGCAGGCTGCACACAGTAACAAGGAGTTTGAATTGTCTCTTACGCCCCTGGGGCAAAAAGTATTATTGGCTCATGAGCAGTTTCACGGGAGTGATCTAGCTGGTTTAATTGATAGTTTGAGTGGTTTTTCTATTTCCCAGATTGCAACTTTATCAGTTTTGCTGGAGGCTCTTGGAAGTGTTATGGAACAACGGCTTTTACCTCGTGGTAAAAAGTAAAAGAAGGTCATTTTTTTTGAGCAAATAGTTAAGCAACTTAACTATTTTTGATATTGGGAGGTCAAGTGAAACCATTAAAAGATGTACTCGTAGATTATTCAATCCATCACTACAGGCTGGTTATTCTGATAACAATTGTATTTACGCTCGTTACCGGTTCGTTTTTTCCGCAGGTTACTATGGATACCGACCCGGAAAATATGCTTGAGACTAATGAGCCGGCTCGTATTTTTCACAATCAGACAAAGGAAAGATTTAACCTAAGCGATACTGTTGTGCTGGGAATAATAAATGAAAACCATCCTGATGGGGTCTTTAATCCGGCGACGTTAAAACGTATTCATGCATTAACTGAATTTGCGGCGGGGTTACGCTGGAAGGATGAAAACCACCCTGATCGGTATGCCGGTGTCATTGAGGTGGACATGATTGCACCATCTCTCCTTGACCATATGAGTCAGCAGGGCCCTGGTACAATAAAATTTGAATGGTTGATGGCCAGCCCGCCTGAAACAGAGGCAGAGGCGCTTGCGATACGGGATAAGGTACTCTCGAATCCCCTGCTTAAAGGCTATATGGTTTCAGAAGACGGTAAGGCTCTCTGTCTTTATTTGCCACTTACGGACAAGTTGTTAAGCTACCGGGTATACAAGGAATTGCTTAAGAAGATAGAACAGCTTGGAGGTGATGAATCCTATCATATTACAGGATTGCCGGTGTCAGAAGGTGCAATTGGAGTGGAAATGTTTACCCAGATGGGCACAGCAACTCCACTGGCCATGGCGGTGATTTGTGGTCTGCTGATGCTATTTTTTCGGAAATGGTTTTTAATTATTCTGCCGCTGATTATTGCCACAGTCTCAATTATTTCTACGATGGGGTTAATGATTGCTTTTGGTTTTCCGGTCCATATCTTAAGTTCGATGTTGCCGATTTTTCTCATGTCGATTGCCATGGTGGATTCGGTGCACGTTCTGTCGGAATTCTTCGATGTTTATACCAAAGACAAGGGCCGCAAACAAGCCATTAAAGAAGTGGTGCAAACCTTGTTTACACCAATGCTCTACACTTCATTGACGACCGCAGCAGCTTTTCTCTCGTTGACCCTGACCCCTATACCTCCGGCGCGTGTATTTGGTGTTTTTCTTAGTCTTGGAATCATTATTGCGTGGGGGGTGACGATAATGTTCGTACCTGCATATATTATGATAATTCCTGAACGAAAATTAGAAAATTTCGGGCTGTCTGTGCAAGAGGAAAAAAAGCAGAACTGGTTAACCAGTGTGTTGTCGGTAATAGGGATTTTGACATATAAACGTGCAAAAACAGTTTTAGTGATCCTGTCAATTCTGGTCGCAGTTTCAATATTAGGAGTTTCGCAGATTCAGGTAAATGACAATTATGGTAAGCGTTTCTCCCATAGCCACCCTCTACGTAAAGCTGATATAGCTTTGAATAATCATTTTGCGGGAACTTATACCGCCTATCTGACGCTTAAAGGTAACGACCGCGAAAAACTTCTAACCGGGTATGATGTTCGGCAAATTGTGAAAGGCTTGGTTCTCTTTAGCCATAGAATAATAAATGAATATCCCGGTGCACCGGAATTAGCTGTAGAGATGACAGAACAGTTTCCAAATATTGTTGAACAACACAATACATTTGGAACCTTTTTGGATGCAGTGATTGAGTCTGTCGAGAAGACGGCGGCCGATGCGTCTGATAAGGATTATTACGCTCTGCAGGAGTTGAAGAACTTTCTTGAAATAGAAAAAGAAAAAAGAAAGACATTTAAAAGACCAGATGTGCTGAATTATATGGCAGATTTACAGGCGTATATGGAAAAAACAGGACTGATTGGGAAAAGTCAGTCGGTTGCCGATGTGGTTCGCTATGTGAATCGGGAACTAAGAGGAGGTAAAGATGAAGATTTTCGTATTCCTGAAAAATTACAGAGCGTCTCTGAGTGTTATATGCAGTATCAACAAAGTCACAGGCCAAATGAATTGTGGCATATGGTAACACCAGACTATCTGCAGGCCAGTATAAGGATGCAGTTTTCAAGCGGGGACAGCATGAATACAAAAGCGGCTGTTAAAGCCGTGGAAGAGTATTTTGCAAATTATCCTCCTCCGGTTGAGCTGTCTTACCGTTGGGCAGGACTCCATTATATAAATCTCGTTCTGGAGACCAGGTTGGTTGGAGGATTTTTAAAATCATTTATCGGAAGTTTTATAATTGTCTTTGTAATGATGTCTTTTCTATTTCGTTCACCACTCTGGGGAGGGCTGTGCATGCTGCCCCTGACGATTACGCTGCTGTTTATATACGGTCTTGTTGGGATTACAGGGAAGGATTACGATTTACCTGTTGCTGTGTTGAGTACCCTTTCTCTTGGTATGGCAGTGGATTTTGCAATCCATTTTTTGCAGCGCAGTCGTTCCATCTATGGTGTAACCGGTTCCTGGCAAAAAGTGTTTCCGATAATGTTTGCCGAACCTGCCCGTGCTATCAGTAGAAATGTACTGGTGATAGCCATTGGCTTTCTGCCGTTAATGGTGGCATCGCTGGTGCCATATAAAGTAACTGGTATCATGCTCTGTCTGATTCTATTTTGTTCCGGGCTTATCACTTTGTTTGTTTTGCCGGCAGTTTTGACTGTGGCCGAGAATTGGTTCTTTAATAAAAAAATGAGAGGCTGATTATGAAAACAGGAATTTTTTTACTGTTGCTGGGATTCGTTATGGGTACTGGCTTTGCCGGAGAACTGCCCACCTCATTAACCGCGGATGAAATTGTTCGTAAGGCCAACCATATGACATTATATCAGGGGCAGGACAGCAAAGGGCAAATCGATATGGAGATTGTTGATAAACAGGGGCGAATACGAAAAAGGAATTTCAATATATTGCGACTGGACAACGGCCCGCAGGATGAAGATCAAAAATATTTTGTTTTTTTCCAATCACCTGCTGATGTACGTAAAATGGTCTTTCTGGTGCACAAACATTCAGCCTCTGAAAAAGATGATGATCGCTGGATGTATTTGCCCAGTCTGGATCTCGTTAAGCGTATTGCCTCTGGGGACAAGCGCACTAGTTTTGTTGGTTCTGATTTTTTATATGAAGATATTTCCGGTCGCAGTCCTGACGAAGATGAGCATGAACTTGTCGAAACAACTGATGAGTACTATGTCATCAAAAATATGCCTAAAAATCCTTCAAAAGTAGAGTTTGAATATTATACCGCATATATAGATCGTAAAACATTTTTACCGATTAGAATTGACTATTTTAAAAAAGAAGACAGGCTTTATCGTGTTATTGAAACTGTAAAAACGGAAGAAATTCAAGCTAAGGAGAACGACAGTATAGTGACTTACCCAACGGTAACTATGTCGATAGCAAAAGATCTGGAGACTATGAGTAAGACGAGAATGATGTTCTCAGATGTCCGGTACAATATTGGGTTGAGTGATAAGATCTTTACAGAAAGATATCTGAGGAGACCCCCCAGAGATGCAATGCGATGAAAAAAAGGATAAGTCAGAGGCTGCGACAATAATAGTAACCTTGGTTTTATTTTTAATGGTGATTTTTTTTGAATCACCAGCTCTAGCTGTTGGAGCAGAGAAGGCATCGTATTTTGATAATTTTCACCCAATTGAGATAACCGGATTCCTGGAAGAAAGGGCGGGTGTCAGGACAACAAACGATCCGGAACAAAAAAACATTTCGGTGTTGGATTCTCGCCTGCAACTTGAGATTTATACCTATACCGACTGGGTGGAGCTCAAATACAAAGGTGCTGTATGGGGAGATGGGGTAACGGAAAAAGGAGAATATGAAACACGGGAAATATGGTTTTTTCTGAGACCGTATGAGTTTTTGGATGTTAAAATCGGCCGTCAGGTGCTGACTTGGGGAACGGGCGATTTGGTGTTTATAAACGATTTATTCCCAAAAGATTGGCAATCATATTTTATTGGCCGTGATAAAGAGTATCTTAAGGCGCCGTCAGATGCTGCCAAGATGAGTTTTTTTACGAATCTGGGCAATATCGATCTGGTCTATACCCCACAATTTGACGCAGACAGATATATCACAGGAGAATATATCTCCTATTGGAGTGAAGCAGAGCAAAGAATTGTCGGTCAAAACGACAAGGTTTTTGTCGATAAACCTGATGACTGGTTTCAAGATGAAGAAATTGCCTTACGTCTATACAAAAATATTAGTAACTATGAAATTGCATTCTATGGATACTTCGGTTTTTGGAAACAGCCGTCAAGTCAAACAGAGTCAGGAAGAGCAACCTTTTCTAAGCTTAATGTATATGGCGCCAGTATAAGAGGCTTACCTGCACCACTGGGCGTAAAAATTCATAATCCAGCTGATTTTTTTGTGACATTTCTAGGGTGCTAGTGTAGCGGCTACATTCGATGATTTTAATGGTATATAATAACCGTGCATTAACTTCAAATTGATATTGTAAGTCTTGCGTATCGCAATCAGGCAGTAATCTTAACAAACGCCCATAGTTAGCCTCACACACATGATGCATGTTGGCTAGTTTGGGCACATACCTACGACCTATCTCTTTTGTCATTTGACCAATTTTCCAATACCTGTTGTTTATTCATTGCAAACCACTGCAGAGCAATCAGCGTGGCAGCATTGTCGATTTTACCTTGTTTTATCCATTCAAATGCTACAGATGTAGGCACTCGGTGGACTAAAATGTCTTCACTTTCGTATTCTAACCCATGCACGCCTTGGGCGCTGCTGGCATCGACTAAGCCTATATAAATATGTAAGCGTTCTGTAGTGCCACCGGGACTGGCCAAATAACTTAGCGCTTTATGTAATTTTTGCACATCAAGGCCCGCTTCTTCTTTTGCCTCTCGCAGGCATACGTCTTCGGGAGTTTCGCCTTCGTCAATTATACCGGCAACTACTTCTAATAACCAGGGCGAATCAGAGGTTGCCAATGCGCCTATGCGAATTTGTTCAATCATTACAAACTCATCTAACACCGGGTCGTAGGGCAAAACGGCAATGGCGTGACCCCGTTCAAAAATTTCTCGTTCAACCACATCGCTCCAACCGCCTGCAAACAACTTATGTTTAAACGCGTACTTGACCATTTTAAAAAAACCTTGGTACAAGGTTTTTTTACTTATTATCTGTACATCTTTAGCTGAAAACTGCTGGTTTTTTAGCAATGTTCTCTCCACTGAGCAAAGTATGAGTCTTGACTATATGTATACTGCAATCAG
>NVXR01000016.1 GCA_002733995.1 Desulfotalea sp.
TTGTCCGGTTTCTTAATATATATGTTTTTGTTAATCTGGAGCTCGGGGGTACAGTGAAGTTGTTCTTTTCAGAAAAAGCGAAGTGAGTTCTGAAAAGAATAACTTCAATGTACTCAGCAAGCGATAGCGCGGTAGTCTATACTTCTAATTTATCTTGCTACACTGAATTGCTTTATCGGTTACGCCCCATTGCTTGTTTTTTTCTAAAGCTCTCTGCCTGTATTTCAATGATGATGGCATGATGCACAAGCCGATCAATAGCCGCCACTGTCATCATTGTGTCTGAGAATATTTGGTCCCAGTCACTGAAAGGATGATTTGCTGTAATGATCATGCTTCTCGATTCGTAACGGTGGGCAATCAGTTCAAAAAGCGCATGTGTCTCAGCTTCACTCTTTCTGACGTAGCCAATATCATCAAGGACCAGCACATTATATTTATCCAGTCGGGCAAAGAGTTTTTCAAGCTGTAGATCGTTACGTGCTCGTTGCAATTCCTGAACAAGGGCAGTAGCTTGATAAAAGCGTACTCTGATCCCCTGCTCGATCAAACCATTGCATATTGCCCCTGCCAAATGGGTTTTACCCGTTCCGCTAGGACCGAAAAAAAGAAGATTATCCGCCCGTTTCACCCAGCTTGGGTCTGAACTCAACACCTCGATTCTTTTTGAATCAAGCTCAGGAAGTTGACTAAAGTCGAATGAGGAGAGGCTTTTTCCTACAGGAAGCTTGGATTCTTTAAAGTATCTTGCGATTCGATTACTGTTACGTTGATTCAGCTCCTCCTCACACAAGGCGGCGAGATACTGGGCTGCATCCCACCCTTGATTGGCTGCTTTATCTAGATATTCTTCCCAATAGGCTCCCATAGTTGAGAGTTTCAACTGTTTCAGCAGAATCGGTAGTGTTGCGCAATGAGCCATTAATGTACCTCCTGTGATTGTTTTACAAGAAGAACATCATAGCTTGCTGCAGGTGGTTGCTCGACCTTCACAAATGGTACCGTTTGCTCTCTCGTATCAAATCGCTGCTGTAATGCAAGCAGACTTGGGAGAGCCTGATTATTCATCTGATCTTGGAGATAACCGCCAAGTTGTTTCTCACAATCTGCCCTGTGGGCTAGGGCAAGAATACCAACCATTACCTTGCAGGCTTTTCGGGATTCCATTTCTGTGTCCAGCCAATTCCACACGGCTTTATAGGTCTCATTAGGAAGGAGATCGTCTCGTATTTGAGAGTACCTGAAGGCTTGTGGTTTCCTTTCAAGGCTTTTGATTACGTGTCGATAATCCACTCGGCGTGCTCGATGTTTATTGTCAGACACAAATACCCTGGGCAAAGTAACAGTAAGTGTTGAGTCAAGATATATATCCAGTCGGTTATCGTAAATATGAATTCGCAATGATTCACCGATAAGCCGGGAGGGGACGGTGTAAAGAATGCGCTTAATCTGAATGGTACTCGAAGTACTCACTCGTACCACTTTTTCTGTATAATCTACGGTACGTTGCAAAGGTAGTGGTTGTAGATGTCGACGTTCCTCATCGATTTTATCTACTTTGCCTGCGTTAATGTCACGAATGATCTCACTTACAAATACTTCATATGCTGTTACAGATTCAAAATCATAAGAACCTCGAAGCAGTAGGGCTTGCTTGATACGTTTTTTTAAATGACCATGGGGGGATTCAATGGCTCCGTTCTCATGGCCTTTTCCACGATTGTTGCGAGTTGGTTCCATGTTATAATGTTGACAAAGTTGCCTGTAGCGCTGAGTCACATCATTCACAGCCTCCTTGCTTAAATTGCGGAAAGCTGCTGAAAGACTATCGCTTCGATGTTCTTTTGGGGTTCCTCCCAAACGCCTGAGAGCGTCCTGCAAGCCTTCGGCAAAAGCAGTGTAGGATTCACCGCCATGGACAACTTTGACCGAACACCAACCACTGAAAGCCAGACGAAAATGATACAACAAATGGGGAAAGATCTGGCCTGCAATAGTAATTGACACTTTCTTTAATCGGGTAAAGTCGGACAGGCCCATCCGGCCTACAACTTGTTCCTGACGGAACATCACCTCTCGGCCTGGACCATATAGCGCTTTCCATTTGCAGACTCTGCGTTGAAATGTGCGCAATTTATTATCAGGATATTCGCCAGGGTGATTTTTTTGAAGCCGTTCAAATAATGTAATTGGCGTAAGATCATGATTCGTTGTTAGTAATGGAACAATTTCAAGGTCCCATACGTTGATAAATGGGTCAGCTCTTGTGCTCCAAGACCGTTGTTTATCGCTACTTGCCTTCAACTCACCTGTATCAATGCGTCTGCCTGAACGTTCTGACATACCAGAGCGGGCAGATGCTGTTGCCTGTGTTTTACCTGCTTTTCGTTCTCTCATGTATAACTTGACCTGTTCTAAATTAATGGGTTTACCCGACACCAAGAACCTCCATGGAAGAAGTAGTTTTTGATGTGGATAATACCAAGGTTGAACCGGACAAGTTAGTTGTCGTCAGCCGGCCAAGTTAATTGTCACATAATAACTGTCTCGTTTGTGTTGATAAGAGAGCAACTTTCTGCTGTTTATTTGCTAGTTGGCGGCAAGACTGAGATAGAGTTATTATAGTAACTAATATCTAGGCTGGGCAGAAGGTTCAAGCTAAAGGGAAATTACGATTATTGCAGGTTATAGAGCGCATGGGAGTAGCAGATGGCGGGTGGATGGGCCAGTGATGGTGCAGTACAGGATCAAATAGATGCTAGTATAGAAGATGCGGTAAAACTAGCAAGAAGCCGTATGCCGAAAGGTAGCAGCCTCAGCCACTGTGAGGAATGCGACGAACCGATTCCTCTGGCAAGAAGAAAAGCCATTCCCGGTGTCCGTATGTGTATACTCTGTCAGTCAAAGATAGAGAAAGATCAGACCTTCTCCGTTGGCATCAATAGGCGGGGCAGCAAAGATAGCCAGTTAAAGTAAATCGGGTTGTGACCTGTCATTGTGCAAAAAAACGTGTCATTCTGGCAAGGCCTGTTTGGTAGCTCATCTTACAGGTTGTTAAGCTGAAATTGTAGTGTCTTGCAGCAGAATCCTGTCTGTTCAACATTCTGTGAATGTTTATGGCTTTCTCCTGACGTTTTTGTTCGATGGTCCGAGAATGTAACGCCACTCTTAGTTGCCGCCCACCTGGATGTTTGCGCTTACCCCTATCTTAAATGTGTCCGTTCATAGAAAAACCTTGGTAGCGATCCTAAAAATCCTGTAGAGGCGCGATACGCATCTGTCGCATAAAGTGTGCATTGGCCGCCACTGTATCACGCAATGCGTAGAGCCTGTTCGCCGGGTGACTTTTGCAAGGGATGTCAGTGGCGGAAATTGGTGGATTGGGTCGTAAAGAAGTCGATAAGGCAATGAAGACGCTAAAAAAAAGAAGAAAAAATTATTTCGCCGAAACGTTGTTATTGGCAACTAGCTAGGAGCAATATGGGGATTGTCCTGCCACTCCCCTATAGACGCTGGGTTGAACCGCATCAAATAAGATAATTCTGATTTATACGAACGCCCACATAAACGCCTAGTAAGCTACCAATGACACTTATCGAATAGGCTGTCATAATACCCACATGGGCCCCTACCCACCAGCCGATCCAACCGAAAATTGTTGTGCTAAGCAAAAGAACCAGTTTCTTCATATTGTGTGTAACTCTCCTTTGGTGCGTTGCTGCGAGTTGTTTGTCCGTTTGTGTCAGCGGTACAATATTTCATTAGTACGCATTTATCATCGGCTGAGGTGAGGTGAGAGGCGGGTGTTAGTTGTGTTAACCTACGTCTTCCCCATTGGTTATCTTGGCAAATAGTCATAGTTGAATATTTGCGCTGACAGTCTTGATGATACCCGTTTAATAAAGATTTTTAATATATCGTTCATTCAGGTGGTTGATGAAAAAATCCGCATTGGTTTTTTCGCCGGTGGCCGCAATGATGATTTCTTGGGCGTCCATGCTGGAGGCCTTCGACCAGATATTCTCGTGCAACCACTGGGTCGCAAAGGAGATGTCTCCTGCGTCGAGGTTATTTTTCCAGTTTGGGTTAGCTTTTTTAATCGTTGCGAAAAACTGAGCGCTGTTGAGTGCTCCCATTGTGTATGATGGGAAGTAGCCAAATGAGCCGTCGGTCCAGTGCATATCCTGCATACAGCCGTCTTTGTAGTTATCCTTTGTTGAAAGGCCGAGGTATTCTTGCATCTTTTGGTCCCAGAGTTCTGGGATGTCATCTGCCTTAATGACGCCATTAATCAGTTCTTTTTCAATTTCAAAACGCAGGATGATATGGAGTGGATATGTCACTTCATCGGCTTCCACCCTTATGTAACTTGGCTGTACGGAAATTGCGGCATCTCTGATCTGGCGGCCGCAATATGTACTGGTTGTCGGGAGATGTTTGTGGATAAATGAGGTAAAATGGCGAAGGAATGGGGCAGAAAGGAAAATCTGTTTCTCAAAAAGCAGGCTTTGACTTTCGTGTAATGACAGGTTGCGTGCCCTGCCAATGGGTAGGTTGTCCCACTCTTCTGGGAGGCCGGCCTCGTAACTTGCATGACCGGTTTCATGGGCTGTAGAAAGGAGAGCGTCTAGGAAATCATTATCACGGAATCTGGTTGTAATACGTTGATCTCCGCGACAGCCAGTGCTGAAAGGGTGGGCACTGACATCCATACGGCCTTGGTCAAAATTGAAGCCGAGGGATTTCATAAGCTGATGGCTGAGATTCTTTTGTGATTCAAGCGTATACGGAGAGGTAAAGTGTGGTTTGGTAACTGTTTTTTGTTGCTCCATAACCAAGTGGATAAGTGGGGGCAACTCTGAACGGAGGCGGGCGAAAATATCTGCTATAAAGCCTGCGCTATCACCAATGCAGTAGAGCTCAAGCATTGCGTCATATGGCGTGTCAAGTGGTGTTATGGCAGTATCAAATCGAGCCTGCGCCTCCTGGCGCGCCAAGCTCACGACCTCTTTAAAATTATGGAGAAATCCGTTCCAGTCGTTTTCTTGGCGTTGGCCGCGCCAATCGTGTTCACATTTTGAGCCAGCAAGAGACTGCGCCCGCACAAGATCATCAGGAAGGCAGATGGCCTGCTGGTACTCCCGGCGCATTTCTTTGATACTCTGCTGCTCAATCGGGGTCGTAGCATGGGCCTCTTCGAGTAATTCCGCGGTTTTTTCAGAGGTGAGTTGTTGGTGATGCAGGCTGGTGAGCTCTGCAATTGCAGCAGATCTGGAACTGTTACCACCGGGGGGCATCATTACCATATGATCCCATTGAAGAAAGGTGAGTGCGTGCTCGATATGGGCGAGCTTGCCAAAATGATCGATCAATTTTTTATATGATTCATTCATGGGATATCTCTGTTTGGGCTAGGCTAATGATTGCACCTTGAAAAAAGTAGTTGATTGACGTGTATGTGATAATAGGACGGAAAGGTGAAGTTGTCATTACTCGGATGGTTTCTCTATGAAAAAAAAGCTGTGCATATCTCATGGGAGAAGGTCACCAAAATGAACAAATGATATTCGAGGATGTTTTTTTAAACATTGCAGGAGTATATCTAGGAATGCCACCGCCCGTCCATTCATTCTTTGATGGTGTAACATGATCCCACACCGACCGGTGGCCAGGCCCTGTTCTATCTCCCCTAATAGGACTTCAAAACCCTGTTTAGGGCAGGCCTCTTTTCGAGTGTGCAGGTCGACGTTCATCTGGAAATCAGGAAAGTTTTCCTTGGTATGTGGTGTAGCGCCACGGCTTCTTGAGATTGCTTTAAAGTTGAGAGCTTGTAAGCCGTGTAACGTTTCTTGGCTGCATCTGTTCCAGGGAGGGGTGAATACAGGTTGGTTGTCCGGACCTAATAACATGTCGAGCCTGGCTTTGCCCTTTGTAAGGCTTGAGTGTATCACCTGGGGGGCTCTCGAAGGGCCAAATTCCTGTTTTTTCCCTAGCAACTCAAAGTTATGATGTATGTACCCATGTTGGTGCCAGTACCACTGTGTCTTTGAATTACCCATGAGGTTTTGCAGATCGGAGAGGCGGGTTGTATTGAGCCATGTCGGCACAACTGCAAGGCTGAGAGGTATCTTGTGTTTTCTAAAGACGGCTATCATCTGGGCAAATTCATGGGAGGGGATGCCGATATCATCACCACGGAAAAAGACAGTGGGGATTGTGCTGAACTCTGAACAGCCTCTTGCAATTGCGGCGGTAAGTTGTTGGCTAACTGCTGGCAGAGTGCTTCGATATATTTGAGATGCAGGCCGCGTCATGTCTTTTCGTTCCCGAGGAGAGTGTTTATTATTTTGCAACTCTCGTCAGCACCACAGAGTTTTATAGCTGTTATAGTGGGCTGTAGTTTGAGTTGGTTCACCATTTTGGCACTGAGTATCCTTGCAGAAAGGTCATCAGGTGTAAGAGTTGCTATCGGGGCTTTGTCCCCAAGTTTCGCAGCCCGAAGGGCTTGTTCTCTATTTTGCAGAAAAGGGAGGACAAGGGCTGGAACACCCGTTTGTAAGAGGTTCATACAGGTGTTGTAACCAGCCATGGAAATGGATAGATCTGCAGCTGTTAGCCAGTCAGGAAAAGAGTGGCTAAAGCGGTCAACTGTAATGTTGTGTTGCCTGTGGCTTCTGATTGTATCATAGACCCTTTGCGAGCAGTAGGGGCCTGTAAAAACCTGTAAATGAGCAAGGGGGTTGGTCTCTATCATTTTCTTGAAAGCAGCCAAAGTTGCATGGAGCAGATCATCTCCAACACCACCTCCACCTCCTCCCACACTGAGCACAATGAGTTTTTGTTGCCTACTGAGGTTGAGGCCTTCTCTTATATGCTGCTTGGTACTATGGCTGGGTTGTTCACTTACAAAACCTGTGTACTGGATCGGAATATTGATTTTAGCTAGGGGCGAAAATGTTTCATCCAGGGTGATTATTTCAGGGTCGGCGTGGATAAGGACTGTTGTATAATACTTATTCAAAGTATCTACGACTCTTTGCTCAAATTTTTCCTTACCCTGTAGTTTTTCAACGAGGATGTCTCTAACGCTGGACACACATTTGCAGGCCGGAAGTATGCCATTTTTTATGTCTTTGAGTATGGGGTCAAGTTCAAAGCGAAAGGCCTTTCTACCAAATGGATAGAGTTCTGTGATAAAACAGTGGGGTGAAAAGGAGGTGAAGTGATTGTACAAGGTCTCCTGCCGTTTCTGCTTTGTCGTCTCTAGGGAGGCTGAGCTATCGCATGGGGTGAGGTTTTTGAACTCACTGTCCATTTGCAGCCCCGGGAGGTAGAGGGTTGCCAGACCTGTGGTATCAATTGATGTCGGTGGTCCGCCTAGAATGAGGGTTGTCTCGTGATGCATTGCAAGGGCCTTACAGATTTCAAGGCTTCTCCGGAGGTGACCAATGCCGAGTACGTGCTGACAATAATAAGAGATTCTCATGCAGTGTTTTACTCCTTAAAGCCTGGTATGAAAAACAAGATATTGCAGGCGAACCCAGCGATACTATCCTGAATAATAGTCAAATAATTGCCGCTGCGAATATGGGGCTACCCCTGTTATTGTCGCGGTTTTTCACCTTGTCTTGGTATATTAAGCGTATTGATGTTGAATCCGACCTGATTGTAATCAATGAGATGGAGGTTGTTATGTTGAATTAGCGGCTCTTCTTCTGGTAGAAATTGTCTACCTTTTAGGTGATAGAGGATTGTTTTGATAACACCTTGGTGGCAAACAATGAGGGTTTTTTTGGGGGGCATGTCGCCTGCGATATAGTGCAACACCTCAAAAGCGCGATTGAGAACAGAAGTCCTAGTCTCGCCGCCAGGTGCGGAGAAACCCCAGCCCAAGGCTACACGCTCCTGTAGCTCCTTCTTGAAATCAGTTTTTATTGAAGCGATGGTTCGACCTTCCCACTCTCCCCAATTCTGTTCTCTCAGCCTTGTATCAAAATGTGTTGGTAGTCCCAGGCTCTCATTGAGGATTGCAACTGTCTCTTGTACCCTGCCCAAATCACTCGCATATATCTGGTCCCACTCCCATTGCCCAAGCGTCTGGGCCCATTGTTTTGTTTGCCTGATTCCCCGTGCTGTTAGTTGCGAGTTGCTGAGGCCCTGGATTCTTTTCACCGCGTTCCATTCTGTTTCACCATGTCGGAGTAGGCCGAAAAGAGAGGTGTCCTGAGGTGCAGAGGTTCTGGTATCCATTTGCTTTATTTCACGAGGAGTGGCGTTTGTTTGCGAAAGATTTTAGCCATTTTTTCGATCAGTTTTTTATTATCAAATGTGCTTGAGACAAGTTCTTTTCCTGATTTGATCAGATGATCTCTCAGTTTCGTGTCAGTGAGTATACGCTCCATTGCCAGCGCCATAGCCTCCGGATCCTGTGGGGCTACAGTGAGCCCGGTTTGCTCGTTAATCAGGATTTCAGGAATGGCTGAAATGTTGGTAGATAGAGCTGGTACGCCCATGGCGAGGCTTTCTACTAACACGTTTGGTATGCCGTCTCTGTCACCATTTGGGGCGATTTCACAGCCAAGAACAAAGAGGTCACTTGTGCTAAACTGTTGTATAACTTCCCCATGGGTTTGGGTTCCAAGGCACTGGCATTGCTTCCCAAGATCCAGGGTCTTGATAAGTTCTGTAATGACATCACGATCATCACCATCGCCAATAAGGGTGTGGGTAAATGTAATCCCTTTTTGTTTAAGCAGGTGCAGGGCTCGATAGATTGTAGGCAGGCCTTTTTTGGTGGTGAGACGTGCGACCGTGAAGATTTTGTAGGAGTTGTCTGTCTTGCTTATGTCGCGGTCATTTGTGAAAAGATTCAGGTCTATACCGTGATAAATACAGTGAATAGGCGTGGTGCAATCACCCTTTAACTCTTCCAGAAATTCCTTATTGTACTTCGTGCAGGTTACCACAAATTCTGCTTCCTCAATCCGTTGACGCAGTTTGTCTTTTGTTGAGGTGTAGATGTCTTTGGCGTGTGCGGTAAAGCTGTAGGGTAGTCCGGAAAGTGAAGCTGCAAACCTGGTTACAGAGGTTGGTGAATGGGCAAAATGGCCATGAAGGTGGCCAATTTTTGTATCACCTGTGAGGTGGTAATAGCATAGAAAACCCGCTTGAAGTAGATGCTTTAGTGTTGCGCGTTTGTTCTTTGCTTTTGCAAATGCTGCCCGTTGTAAGGTCTTTTTGTAACGTCTTGGATGCCTAACGGCAAGGAGAATGTTGGGGATAAGGAGTTTTATGAAGTTTTCAGAAAGCTCTGTCGGCAGGTAGCTCACCTGTGCTTTTATCTCCTTTACCGATGCGTGGGAAAAGGATTCTCTAGGCTGCCTCATCGGGAACAAATGCATCGTAAAACCGAGTTTTTCAAGGAGTAGAATTTCATTGGAGATGAAGGTTTCTGAAATTCTAGGGTAGCCTTTGAGGATGTAGGCAAGAGTTTTCGGCTCTGTTGTTTGGGAGGGCTGGTTCATGGGGATATTGGGGTGGTTATGAACAGTTTGACGGTTTCAGATTTTCAACGGCTTCTGGCTGGTTTTCTTGCGTCACAATGTTCTTAAAATGGGTTAGCCTAGCAAGCATAGTGTCCAGGCCTGTAAGTTCAAACGACTTCATTTTATTAATATACATGTCCTGGTGCTTGATAAGGTTAAATATTTTTTGGCGTAATTTTTGTGGGGTCACCTCTGTCCAGGGGAGGTAGTCAAGAAGCCCTTGGGCCTTGAGCCGCTTTGCCCGGATAAGTTGTTCCTGTCTTGGGCATTCCCGTGGGATTATGAGGGCTGGGGTTTGCTGGGTGAGTATTTCACAAATAGTATTGTAGCCCCCCATGGAAATAACAAGGTCCGCGGCTGC
This sequence comes from Desulfotalea sp., assembly GCA_002733995.1. Lineage (GTDB taxonomy): Bacteria > Desulfobacterota > Desulfobulbia > Desulfobulbales > Desulfocapsaceae > Desulforhopalus_A. The sequence continues at coordinate 9,907 of NVXR01000016.1, forward strand.
AATGAGTTCTTCTATGCGTGGGTGAAAGGGAATGGTTTTTATGCCAAATTTCTGTGCTCTTTTTTTCAAGTCTTCCCGTATTCGTTTTGGCATGAAAGGGCCGGTGATGATGATGGCTTTGAAGGGTAAAGAGGTCGGGTAGTAGTCGTGCATATCAAGGAAATGATCGATCATTTCAAAACCATCTCCACCGCCACCTGTAGTGACGAGGACAAACTTGTCTTCGTCCATAATCCTATATCGTTGACGAACGGCCTGTTTTTTCTTTAGGCAGAGGGTCTTGCGAGGAATATAGCCAGTAAATTTGACGCGGTCTTGGATGGGGGCGGGGATATTGTACATCTCGATTGGATTGTAGATTTCCTTGTTTCCATAAACCCAAATTTCACTATAAAGTTCTTCGAGGTAGGCGTAGACACCTTTTTCTTGCCAATCCTTTTGTATAACTGTCGATTCATCAAGGATGTCCCGTAGTCCAAGTATGGTTTTGGTGGTGGGGTGCTTTTCTTTAAACCATTGTAGGGTCGGAAGGACTTCCTTTTTTAAACCTAACGGCTCTTTATCCACAATGAAGAGATTTGGTTTGAATGTCTGGGCCGTCGCAAGAATGATATTGGTACGAATTGAAAGGGCCTGTTTCCCGTCAATTCTAATTGATAGTGACTGGTAGTCGTCGTTGGTACGCTTAATCATCCCCGGGATACGCACAAAATCAACCTGCTCCGGGAATTTAAAGCGACCAGCAAGTGGAGAGCCTGTGAGGATGAGGACGTTAGTGTTCTCATCTCTCAGATGATCTGCAATGGCCATAGTCCGGCGAATATGCCCGAGTCCATAGGTGTCATGAGAATACATGAGTATATTATATATGCTTTTTTCTCTGTCTTTCATGGTTGCTAGGACGTGGAGTTTAAGTTGCAATGGAATATCATATATTCCCCGGGGCAAAAGAATAGCTGTCTGCTCTTTGCTCCTGTATAGCTGCGTTAGGCGGGCATTAGATATTGTATGAATCAACGAAAGTATGTGTTCCTGCAGGTAGAAACAACTTTCGTTTAATTAACGGATACTTTTTTTTATTCTAAGTGGGAAGAGAAGTCAAGTAGGGAGAAAAGAAGAGAGCATGGGGCAAAATAGATGATAGAGGGAGTGCTTTTAAAAGCTCATGGTCAGTTGATTACTAACCATAATAATGTTTTCCACATCGGAGTAGGAGGACTGATCTCTAAAGAGGTTGCCCGTATCCATATAACCAAGATGAAGTTCGTAGGAGAAGTTGTTCACCAATTTGTATATAAAACCGAGGTTAGCTTCCCAGCTTGATTCATTATCCTCGTCAAGGTTATCTGGTCTTCGTAGGTTTTGAGTAATGCCAAAAGCCCCTAGGACCGTAATCTTTTTGGTTGCCTCGTACTGAGCCGATAGCGCTATGCCTTTACTCGACGAAGTGTGTGGGATAACTTCTCCCCAGAAAACGGAGGGATGAAATTCGTTGTTGAGAATGTCAGCATTGGTAGAGGTGATCATCAGTGGATTGAAATTGTCGGACTCAAAAATTGATTTCTTTTGCTGGTAGTCGAGGATTGCGCCAAGGTTGTAAGATGTCACTAAGTACGCGTGGCTGGTGTTTTTTTCAGCTGCGTGACATGTGGCTGCACAGAAAATGACGATAAGAAATATATATGTGCTATATGTGTTTGATGTCATTGAATTCACAGCAATAAGTCAGTGCTATTTGGTAAGAGTAGAAGAGAGAAGTTCAAAATATTGTACCTCTATTTTGTCTTCAAAATGGGCAAATGTCAAGCGGAATCTGTCTGCTAGAAGTGGTTTGCTTCGTCCTGTATGGAGCCAAGGCGAACGGCTAGCTGTACATGCAACCCGAGGCCTTTTTCCCCTGCTTTGCTATAGTGTCGCGGAATTCATGTACATAAGCTTGCCAGTAGCATTGAAGTGAGATATAGATAGTTTTGCTAATGTATACAACTCAAGCAGTGCTGGCCGATTTTGTGCCGCATTGCATTAATACTTACCCGGTGAAGGCATGCGTTTTTTTATTATTTCTATTCTTTGCATAAGTTTTAGTCTCGGTTCTATTGGCCTTGCTTGGGCCGATAAAAGTGCCAAAAAGTGTAATTTGATTTTTGTTACATTTGATGACAAATCGGCGAAAACCTATGCGTATCTTAGAGACAGTATCCAAACTATGCTCATGAGTCGCCTGGCTGCCAATGATAATATTGAGGTTATTGACAGGGCTTTGGATAAAAAGGAGTTAGCTCTACTTACTCAAAAAAGTTTCGAAGGCAAAAAAAAACCTGGGGATGGTGTTGAATATCTCGTTACAGGTGGCATTTATGCACTTGCAAAAGGGATCAATGTACAGATTACTATGTATCCGTTTGACTCCACTTTGGAGGTTCTGCACTTTGCCAGAATTTCGGAAAAGTCATCTGATATTATAGCCAATAACGATGAAATTATAGCGAGTATCTTAACTGAACTCTTTGGGGAGTCCGCAGTAGAAGGTGCGAACTCTGCAATGGTTAACGGTAGCACATCAGGCTTTACCACTGAGCATCCGGAAGCGGAGTATAAAAAAGAACTCTATTCTGGAACTATCGTCGAATCGGAATTGCACGGTGTTGAGGTCAAAGCCAGTGGCATAAAGAGAACCTTGTCTGTTACCGGGGAAATTATAGCATTCACCGTTGGTGATCTTGATGGGAATGGCATAGAGGAAATTGTGAGTTTGACCTCCTCAACGTTGGACATTTATCAAACTCAGGACAGAAGCATTATTAAAATTGCAGAAATGAAATTACCGCCAACCTTTAGAGGCCATGCGCTCAACCTCGGAGATTTTAATAAGGATGGTTACCTAGAAATATATATTAGTGCCACCCAAGGTTTGCGGGTCGCTTCGAGAATTATAGGGTGGAGCGAGGTCGGAGGTTTTACGACACTTGCTAAGGACGTTACCTGGTATTTACGACCGATACAAAGTGATGCGATGGGCCTACAGCTTGCAGGCCAAAAACGTGGTAGGGAAAAAATAGATTTTGTAGGTAAAGGTGTCTTCATCTTGGACCTTGATAAAAATTTCAAAATTTCAGAGAAGTCGCGGCTGCCACTACCTGAAGGGGTCAATCTTTTTGATTTTTCCTATGCCGAACTCGATGGTGAAAAGGGCGAAGAGCTTGTCGTTTTAGATAGTTCCGAGAAACTACATGTGATCAGTAGTAACAATGAATTACTCTGGGTGAGTAGTGATACCTACGGGGGAAGTAAAACCTATATCGGTCCAAGCCAAGGTGCCGCAGTTGATAAACAGTCTAGGACGAGCCTCAATGTGAACGAGGATGCGGACCGGGAACTGGTCTTTGTGCCAGCACGAATACTTGTGACGGATGTTGATAATGATGGTCTGGCTGAGATTGTAGTCAACAAAAACAAGAGCGGGGCATTGGGCTTCTTTAAAAAGTTGAGGTCCTATGATAACGGTACAGTCGTCGGTCTGGCCTGGAACGGCTCTGAATTGACAGAGGCATGGCGCACGGGACGTTATAAGGGGCATGTGGCGGATTACTTCTTCCAGAAAACTGCTATTGTTCCTGCTGAGCATGCTGTTATGGGCCGCAAGCATACAGCAAAAGGACGACTCTATGTGGCCAATATGCCACATAGTGGCTCAATGATGGGTTTGCTTCCAGGTGTGAGCGATACCAAGCTAACAATTTATGAACTGGATTTTTACAAACAAAAACAAAGCGATAAAAAATAAAAGCAGGTATAAAAAATTATACTTTTGAGTCGAAAAAACTTGACAAAGATTTTTTGTAGGTTTAACGTACAGGCGTCAGATAAAGATCTTTACCGTTTATTTACCAATTGCTTGGTGATCCCATTATATCGGTAAAGTGTACTTGACCCCTTTAAGTGGGTTAAAAAATACTCAGGAGAATTTAACAATGAAGAAGATTATTGCTTCAGCTTTAGGCCTCATGCTTGTTGGTGGTGTTGCTGCATCTACCGCTTCAGCTGTCGAAAATCAGTTTGGTGGTTACTGGCGTACACGTGCTTTTGTTCAGGATGAGTTCACACCAGGTGAAAGTACTTGGCGCATTGACAATCGTACCCGTCTTTACTACACCGCTAAATTCAATGATGATTTCAAATTTGTAAACAAGTTTGAGTTCAACTCTATCTGGGGTGATGATCAGGGTGGAGATATCGGTTCTGATGGTAGCACTTGGAAAGTTAAGCATTCTTACATCGATGCTAACTTTGGTACAACTAGAGTTAAATTAGGTATCCAGGGTACTGTTATCGCACGTGGTTTCCTCTTTGACGATGACTTCTCCGGTGCAATGGTTACTGCTGACTTCGGTGGCGTGAGCGTTACTCCTTTCTACGCAGCTGTATCCACTGAAGATGGTGGAAATCAGGACTTCGATCAACATCTCTTCGGTGTTGTAGCATCCGTTAAGATTAGCGATGCAATATCTTTGACTCCTTTCGTTGTTTATAACTACGCAGACTCTGCAATGGTTATGACCGATGATGTAGAAGTTCTTGAAGGCGACATAGAGAATTTATATGTTGGTACTGATTTTGACATGCAGATGGACGCAGTGTCTGTATGGGGTACTTTTATTTATAATGGTTACACCATCCAAGACGTTGACGGAGATGCATTCCTTGGCGCTTTAGGTGTTGATGCTGGTATTGCACATGGTCAGGCTTTCTACGCAACTGGAGACGATGCATTTGTATCCGCTCCTGGTCAGTCTTACTACTGGTCTGAAATCTTAGGCTATGGTGTTTTTGATAATGAAGCCGTTGGTGGAGTTGGCGATCAGATCTCAAATGTAATGGCTCTCAACGCTGGTGTTACTCTCAAGCCAATGGATAAGTTGAAGATTGATGCTGACATTTGGTACGCAATGCTTGCTGAAGATAACGCTGCTGGCGATGACGAGTTAGGTCTTGAATTCGACGGTAAACTTACCTATGCTCTCATGGATAACTTGAATGCTGAACTCATTCTTGCTTACCTCGTAGCTGGTGACGCTGTTGGTGATGACGATGTATTTGAAGGTGGTGTACGTGTATCTCTCAAATTCTAATTTGAGAAACGCCGCGTTTAAAAACGTCTAGTTTGTCTAAGCCCAGTGGATTTTTCCACTGGGCTTTTTTTTTGTTTTAAAAGGAGTATATGACTTCACTTAAACAATCTAGAGAAAGGCAAAGCAGTTGGTGTGCGTTACTGGTCGTTATGGGAGGTGTGTTTCTCTCAACCATGGACAGTGGCATGGTGAATATTGCTATTCCCACGATCATGCGTCACTTTAATCTGGCAATTGAGAAAACCGAGTTGGTTGTCACCACCTATCTTCTTACCATCACAGTTACCCTTGTGTTTTGGGGTAGAATTGCTGATCGAAAAGGATTAAAGCGGGTGTACCTTAGCGGCTTACTGGTTTTTTCGTTTGGAGCCTGGCTCTGTTGTTTTGTAGAAACCTATACTCTTCTCATCAGTTCTCGTTTTATTCAAGGCCTCGGAGCTTCAATGATGATGGCCTCCGGACCGGCAATTATTAAGACTTCCTTTCCTGTAGGCAAACTTGGTCGAAATCTTGGACTCGTTGGGGTTGCAACGGCATGTGGCCTGTTGACCGGCCCGCTGGTCTGCGGCCATCTACTCATGCATTTTTCCTGGCGAAGCATCTTTGTTCTTCTTGGATTCTTGAGTTTTGTTGTCTGTTGTGCTGGATTTGTCCTGCTCAGGCCAATTGTCAGCAGAAGAAAACCCCAGCAAACGGGTGGTTTTGACTGGGCCGGTGGCCTGTGTTGGGTCGCGATTGTTATCTTAGTTGTGAATATATTGCAGGGTGTTAACCAGTTTTCACTACTTACCACTGGGTTTAAATCCTGTATTCTTGTGTGTCTGCTGGTTTTTTTTAGGTCTGTGGAAGGAAAAGCCTCTTATCCGATTTTACCGCAACAAATATTTCAAAACCGTTACTACTGGGTGGCGATTGTAACAGCTGCTCTTTCATTCTTGTCATTGTTTAGTGTGCTTGTGCTCGTGCCATTTTATCTTGAATATGTGCAGGGGTTTAGCAGTAAACAGATAGGGATGGTCATGATGGCAGTACCAGGAACTTTGATTTTGTTGTCACCCTCTTCTGGTTATCTGTATGATAAAATAGGGGCAAAATATCTGACCAGTTTTGGTCTGTTGGTAAGCTGTTGTGCCCTGTTCGGCCTTTCCGAACTTACGGATGTTAGCGTAACTCTATGGATTGTTTTTCTCCTCGCTGTTATGGGCGCGGGCCAGTCTATTTTTCTTTCGCCAAACAGCGCATCAGTTCTTTCTCGAATTGGAGATGAGCGGGTAGGGGCGACTGCGGGGATTTTAGCTACTGCCCGGAATTTTGGTATGGTTGTGGGTGCTACAGTTGTGACAATGCTTTTTGCCTATTTCAGTTTGGGGTTCTCCCATGGAGTCGGCAGCATTGCTTTGCAGCATCTTGATCCCGCGCTGTTCATGCAGGGATTTGGCTTGAGCCTTAAATGTATTAGTGGCATTGCCTTAGTTGCTTGTCTTGTATCCATGTTACGGGATTAAGACTTTGGCAGGCTCAGCGTTGCCTTGAGACCGTGGGGATGGCGATTTTCGAGGGAAAAGTTGCCGTTGTGTGCTGCTATTATCTGTTTGACCAGTGCGAGTCCCATGCCATTGCCATATGTCTTTGTCGTATAGAAAGGTTCCATGGATCGTTGCAACAGCCTTTCAGGTATACCCGGGCCGGTATCGCTGATGGTTACGGTGATGTTCTCTTTTGTCTCAGTGGCGTCTATTTCAAGCAAGCCGCCGTCTTCCATTGCCTCGGTGCTATTTCTGATCAGGTGGGAAAATACCTGGCGGATTTTGTTCTCATTCAGGCTAATTTCCGGTCCGATTTGTTCAAGGTGAAGTTGGTACCTAATGTTGTATCTTTTGAATTTTGAATAAAAGATAAAGGCCGTTTCTCTGATAATTGAATAGAGATAGTAGGGGGTTTGTTGAATCTCCTTTGCCTCGGTAAAACTGAACAGATCCTCTAGTGTTTGCTCTATGCGGTCGGTTTCGCTGGTGATGATTTTTAGAAACTTAGTAGTGTACTCGTCCTTACTTTTTCTTGTGAGTAAGCGTGCCGTTCCACCTATAGAAGTAATTGGATTTCGCAGGGCGTGGAGCAGTTGTGACGCAATTCTATTGATGGTAATGGATCGCTCTGCTTTGAGTAATAGGTCTTTGTTTTGCTTGAGCTCTGTTGTGACCCGCTCGAGTTCTGATATTTTCTGAGCCATTTCTTCGTACAGATAACTATGCTCTATGGCAAGGCTAGCCTGGCTTGCAAATATTTCCAAATCAATAATATCAGCTGGACTGATCGGGCTTTGGGTGATGAAATTATCCACAATAATGACACCGAAGGAACCGCTTGGTGAATAGAGCGGTACAACGACAAAAGACGATTGCTGCAGACTTGCAATGAGGCTGCTTGTCTCAACCGGATCCTTGGTCTTGCCTTCCCGGACTTCTATGGTTTGCCTGTTTTGCAGTGCATATATGAGTATATTATTCTTTTCTACTGGAGAAACACGAAGATTTTGTATTATCCTGTTTGTGGTATAGTCCGTTGAGTTCTCGTCACCGAGGCCACTGTTGAGAATATCATCGAGTTGAATACCCTGTTCTTTGATGGCTTCCCATATTTTCCCCGCTTTAACTTTGGAAGAGGTGCCGATACCTATACGACCCTCTAGCTCATTGGTCTCTGCGTTTTCCAGTGCAAGAAATGCCCTGTTAAAGCGTAGGCCTTCATCCGCCGTAATACCAATAAGTATGGCCTTGAGTATTGCCTGCAACTCCCGGGCGTTGAGGTAGGCCGTGTTCATTTTATAGTTGAGCTGATGCAAAAACTGCATGCGGCTGTTGCTGCTCTGTAGCTCTTTTTGAAAGCGTCGACTATTAATTACCAGTCTTCTTTTTTTTAGTGTATTGACAATTGTGCGGGAAAATTCCTTTATTGAAACGGGTTTGGTGAGATAGTCATCTGCCCCTTGGCGGAGGCAGTCAAGGGCTGTGTCGATGTCTGTTGATCCTGTAACCATGATAATTCCAAGATCAGGATATGTGGGGACGATATCTTTAAGTAGATCGTCACCATCACGGTCAGGCAGGCCAATGTCGAGTAAAACAAGAGCTATGTTTTTTGCTTGGAGAAGGTTTTGGAATGCCGTTGCACTTCCCGCCTGGAGGACGTTAAATCCCTGATTTGTAAGGTAATGTGATAGGAGGAGAGCTATCTCTGGAGAGTCGTCAACAACGGCTACAAACTCACCTGGTTCAAGGAGTTGAGCCGGGCTTATCTGCTCGATATGCTGTGAAAAATGGAATTCAACCATGATGTCAGAGCTGGTAGAGGAAGGGTTCAGTTACACAAGGAAGTGATTCATAGTATTTGTAGCACAAAAGTTGTAAACACTGCAAAAAAAAGGAAGGGGATGGTGAATTTATTTTGTAGCATCACTCGGGATAGTTTGAAAATCGTATTACGAATGTGATGATTCTGGTGTATAATAGTCCTCTACTTTACTCGGTGATTAAATGTTACAATTAAATGATATATTTCAGGAAAATGGAATTCTTTCCAAGGTGTTACAGGGGTTTGAGCCCCGCGACGGCCAAAGGGAGATGGCTGTAGCTATTGAAGAGGCGCTGTTCACGGAGGCTGATGCCAATGGCTCTCTCCGGCGATCTTTGGTGGTAGAAGCAGAGACCGGTATTGGTAAAACATTAGCCTACCTTATCCCTGCGGTTCTATCAGGGAAGAAAATCGTTATTTCAACTGCAACCCTTAATCTTCAAGATCAGATTATAGGTAAAGATATTCCGCTGGTGAAAGAGATCTTAGGTACTGATGTCCCTGTCGTCTGTGTGAAGGGCAGAGAAAATTATCTTTGCCTGTATCGGTGGTATCAGTACCGCTCTAACGCTGATCTGTCCGGCGCAAAAGATCCAAATGTACATCGCATTGATAAATGGCTGAAAAGCACAAAGGTCGGAGACAAGGCTGAGCTTGAGTGGCTTGGGGAAAACCGTGATCTCTGGTCAAAAATATCAGCACAATCGAGCCAATGTCTAGGCAGTAATTGTCCGGAGGGATCCCTGTGTTTTGTAACACAACTGAGAAAAAGGGCAGGGGCAGCCCGAATACTCATCGTTAACCACCATCTGTTCTTTTCTGATCTGGCTTTAAAAAAAGAGGGTTATGGTGATATCCTTCCCAGGTATGAGGCGGTAATCTTTGATGAGGCCCACCATGTTGAAGACATTGCCAGTGTATTTTTTTCCAGTAGCTTTAGTCAGTATCAGTTAATTGACCTTCTCAATGATATTGAACAACAGGCTAAAAATGATCTTTCCGGAGAGAAAACCGCCACCTTGTTGCCAATGTTAAGTGGCTTGCGCAAGAGAGGAGAAAATTTTGCAGCTCTCTTTCCCCAAGAACTCGGTCGGTTTTACCTGACAGCATTTATTGAGAAAATTAGTCAGGTGGTCTGGCTTGAGGAGGTTGACCTTCTCAATACTGGGCTCGCCAATCTTGAAAAAGAGATGGCTCTTTTAGCTCCCTATGGTGAAAGTTGGCTTGCGTTTGCCAGTCGAAGTGATAGTCTTGGCGAAAAACTACGTGATATTGCAATTGCTCCAGACGATGAGGATGCAGAAATGATTCGCTGGTATGAAAAGCAACAGCGATCTGTTGCCTTGTCGGCCACCCCGCTTGAAGTTGCAACTATTTTAGATGAACAGCTCTATCGTTCGGTTGAGTGCTGTATCATGACTTCGGCAACTCTGGCGACTGGTGGTTCTTTTTCATATATCAAGAAGAGGTTAGGGCTCGGCGAAGATACAAAATATTTGCAATTCAGTTCTCCCTTTGATTATGAGAAACATGCCCAGGTTTATATTCCTGAGCGAAGTTTTCCCGAGCCTACAGATAAGAGGTATCCTGAGGCGTTGAATCGGCGGGTCTGTGCATTACTCAAAGTAACCTCTGGACGAGCTCTTGTGCTGTGCACAAGTTTTAAGGCGATGGAGAGACTCGCGGACGCTTTGGAGAAAGAGCTGGATTACAAAATCTTGGTCCAGGGGAGAGGCTCGAAAACCGCTTTGCTTGATACCTTTAGGAAGGAAACGCACAGTGTGCTCATCGCCGTTGCAAGTTTTTGGGAAGGCGTAGACGTGAGCGGAGAATCGCTAAGCTGTGTTGTTATTGATAAACTTCCCTTTGAGGTTCCTACGGACCCGGTTTTACAAACACGGATTGAAAGAGTACGTAGTGATGGCGGCAATCCTTTTTTTGAATATCAGGTACCGCGAGCGGTTCTCTCATTAAAGCAGGGTGTAGGGCGCTTAATTCGTTCTACTACAGATACGGGTGTTGTGGCAATTATGGATGTTCGACTATATACGAAAGGGTATGGAAGGACCTTCTTAAAGAGTTTGCCGGGTGCACCTATCATCCGTGAAATTGAGGATGTGAAAGAATTTTTTCGTCTTGTTGTTGACCCTTCAACACACTAAATCTGATTTTTTAATAAATAAACTGATATGAATGATTTGCTGGGTAATGTAAAGAAAGAGGCCTCTGAGATTGATCGTTATATGCGAATGGATCTTGATTCAATGGAGCCTAAGATCGATGTCCTCTTAAAGGAAGTACTTAATTACGGGCTCTTTAATGGTGGCAAGCGTATACGGCCACTTCTCGTTATTGTCTGTGCACGCCTATGCGGAGAACGCTCAGAGGATACGTACAGGCTTGGAATGGCCTTTGAATATCTGCATGCTGCGACGCTTTTTCATGATGATATTATCGATGCTTCTGAGACCCGTCGAGGCAAACCAGCGGTGCATAAGCAATTTGATATAGTGGCTGCGATCCTCGCGGGTGATTTTCTCCATGCTCACTCAATGGCAATTGTATCTGAATTTTCCGGTGCCAAGGGACTGTCATGCTTTTGCAGGGCAACTAAGGGCATGGTCGATGGAGAATTTATGCAATTGCAAAATGCAGAAAAGCATAATTTGTCAGAGATTGATTACTACAATGTTATTATGGGAAAAACTGGACTGCTTATATCGGCGGCCTGTGAAGTTGGAGCTGTTTTTGCCAATGCTGATGAAAAGGCGATTATTGCTCTGAGGAGCTATGGTGCGCATCTTGGTTGTGCGTTTCAGATAGTAGATGATATCTTGGACTATCTCGGGGACTCTGCCAAAACAGGAAAAGCAGTGGGTAACGATTTTGCAGAAGGCAAAATGACCCTCCCGCTCATTCTTGCAATCAATAAGGCAACGGCGGATGATCGGGCTATTCTGATGCAGGGTGTGAACACCGGTTCAGAAAAAGTGTCAATTCAGAGAGTTATTGATCTTATTGATAAGTATGATGGCTTTAGCGGAGCTAGGGTCCACGCTGAGAAGGCAATTAACACAGCTTTCACTGAGCTTGAAATGTTTAATGATCCGGCGGTGTCTTGCCAGCGAGACCTCCTGCACGCCTTAGGTCATTTTGTTCTCACAAGGGATAAGTAGCCGTTACAGTCGCTTAATCGATTTCACCTCAAAAATTTAAAGTAATATGTATAATGGTTGCCCGAAAAACTAGAACTCAACGAACGAATAAGAAATCTGTAAGGAAGCAGTGGTTGTTTCCAAGTATCGGCAGGGTATTGATATTCCTTTTTCTTTTTTTTGGATTGATGTTTTCCCTTTGTTCTGCAGGATATGTGGTTTTTTTCAGGACTGTTTTTGCACAGGAAATTATGCCTGTACTTAAAAATAGTGTTGTCTTTGAAGAGCCGGATCCGCCCCCTCATTTAGCGGTGGGGAGCGTTGTTGTTGTCCCAAATTCTACTGCCCCTGTTACTGAAAGAGACAATAAGCCAAAGAGGACAGATTTACCGAAAGTAGCCATTATTGTAGACGATATAGGATACAACTATAAAATCGGCCAGCAGTTGTTGGAGATGCCGCTGGAACTCACCTTTTCCTTTCTGCCTTTTGCTCCATACACAAAACAACTTGAGAATGCGGCCCATGTTTTGGGGAAAACCGTGTTGTTACACCTCCCGCTCCAACCACAGTCTTCTCGGTTTGATCCTGGCCCTGGCGCTCTGATGCTTGCAGACTCAGCCATTGTGCAGATAGAGAAGTTAAGACGCTGCCTCGATGAGGTTCCTCATGCTGTTGGTGTTAATAACCATATGGGTTCGTTATTTACCCAAGATACCGATGCTATGCAGCGAATTATGGTGGAGCTGTCTAGGCAAGAGTTATTTTTTGTTGATAGCTACACAACATCTGCAAGTGTAGCTTTGGAGGTCGCGTTGAAGTCAGGGGTTAAGAGTGCTCGCCGGCACGTATTCCTCGATAATGTACTCAACCAGGAGCAGATCTGCGGGCAGTTGGAAAAGCTTGTTGATGTTGCGCTGAAAGGTGGTGTAGGGATAGGTATAGCACATCCCCACGAGGTAACCTTGAGCGCCCTCAAAAGTTGCGTCCCATTGTACGAGTCTAAGGTTCAGTATGTGAGTGTTTTGGAAGTATTGTAAGGCAAGGTAGTGAAATATCCTGAATAGGGCATTGGCCCATCCTGTACCTCTTAACCCGTCAGCAGATATTTATTGATGAATTGTTAACCTAGAATCCCCCCCCCCACCTAAAGAGCAAGCGAACCGACCTCCGACCTTGACCAGACGGCTAGATGGCCAGAATGAGGCCTGTTTCAACGTTTAAGGTAGCCCCGCCTATCTAAACCTCCGGTGTCACTATTCCCCCCCCCTCAAATATTTGCCAGCGTTGTCCTTTTTCTCCTGTAGAGAGTTGCTCTAATCTTTGGTTTTGATTTTGGTTTTTGTAGCCAACCCTTTGCCTTGAAAATTTGCCTAAAATATACGGCTAGGGTCGGATTTGGCTACTTTTTTAACTCTTTCTGGAGCGAGATAAAAGGGGCGTGGTTGGAGGTGAAAAAAGGAGGGTCGTTTTGCAATATTGGCGCAATTTCTGCTGAACGTTTGAAGCTTGAGTCGAGAAAGCGTCTGATCTTGCCGCGGTTCCAACCTTTTGGATGTTCAAAGTTACAATAGATGGAGAGGTCGCCATCGTAAAACTTTGAAATGGGCAGCTGCCTTGCCTCGGGACTGCAGACGGGAAGGTTGAAGATGGCAAGGTTGAGGTAACTGATTGCCTCGTGATGTTGTTCCACAAAGAGCTGGGTCTTTTCTGCAGACTCCAGATCTTCTGCTGGGGTCCCGAAAAGCAGGTAGATATACGTTGCGATACCCACCTCCTGAAGATTTCGTAGAACAGTAGAGGCCAGTTGCAGGTCGATACCCTTGTTCATCTGTTCAAGCACTTTCTGGTCCCCGGATTCGAGACCGATCTTTAACATAATACAGCCGGATTTTTTCAGTTGATAGCAGAATTCTTTATTTGTAAGCAGCTTTTCAAACCTGGCAAAGCCATACCAGGGGACTGCCAGGCCGTTTTTCTGGATAGCCTTAAGAGTAGAAGAACTTATTGCATTGTCAAGTAGATGGATAAGGGCTGGCTGTGTCTGTTCGGCAAGCATCGACAATTCAAAAATGGTCTGTTTCGGTGCAATGTGCTCGTAGGGGTTGTCTTCACTGGTCTCAGGACAGAAGTTGCACTTTTTCCAGAAACACCCCCTTGATGTCGTATAGGGCAGGACAAATCCTGGAGACAGGTAGTTGTTTTGCAGTCCCTCGTATGTTGGAGGCAGGTTTTCCTTGGATTCCTCTTGCCCGAGGAGTGAGAGGAGTTGGTTCTCACCCTTTCCCGCAATAAGTGTGTCAATCAGCTTGGTGAATGGTTGGGTCCAGCCGGGATGGCTGAGCCACGTTGTGATGAGGCCGCCACCAGCAATGATTTTTATTTTCGGATGTCTGGCGCGGAGGTAGCCGATCATGGCGAAGCTACAGATGGCCTGGCTTAAGTAGCTGATGGATATGCCGATAGTTTTTGTTTGTGTCGTTTCTAAAAGCTGATCGAGCCGTGGTGCAAAATAAGGAAAGAATATGTTCTCTGAATAATTTTGGGCAACTCTAATCAGATCAGCACTTTTGAGCGGTGAGTAGTTGTCGTCCACATAATTTGCAAGTGTGAGGTGGATTCCCGCATGCTGCCCGGCAATTTCCAGGACACGGTTGATGTCGGCTACAGCTCTACGATATCTATCTTTGTTTTGATAGGTCTTGGTGTTTTTCAGGGCATCTATATTGCGCTGGAGGTTTTTTACAGCACGTCTGCTCCAGGTGTCGTCTTTGGCCTGGGTCTTCTCAAGTAGGTAGTGTACAGCCTCGATATTCATATCGCAGACCGTAGTGGTCACTCCCCGGAACTTGAGTGCGCCTGCAAGGTAAGCAAGTGCTGGGGGTGGTTCGCAGGGCTTTGTTAGTGGCGGGTGGATGATGAGCATAAAAAAATTGTTTTATTAAATGTTTGTTCTTCTGGCATATGTTGCAAGTTGTACTATATTGTAGCCCTGAATTACTTAAAATCAATATGATGGCGTTGTAAGGAGGGGCTTAACGTTACTTGCGTTTACTGCCTTTTCTCAGAGTCATCTCAATATATTGAATAAACTTTGTGTGAGTTGTTCAATTTAAACAATGGAAGTGAGGATTATGAAGAGACTGTATACAACATTAGCTCCCGTTTTTTTACTGCTTATCGCATTTAGTCTGATTGATGCCGGTATTTCTGCAAATTATGCCGAGGCACGTTCCAAAATGGGTGGCCGATCTTTTAAAATGACCCGCTCCTACAAAAAATCACCTGCCAGAACTACCCAGTCCGCATCTTCCCAGAAAAAAAGTGGTATGGGTCGTGGGCTTATGGGTGGACTTATGGGTGGCTTAATTGGTGGAGCCCTAGGCGGAATGCTTTTTGGTTCTCTCTTTGGAGCTGGTGGTAGTGGTATGGGAATTCTGCCTATCCTGCTTCTGGCAGGTGGGGCCTTTTTTCTCTATAGAAAATTTAGCAGTGCAACTCAAGGCAAGGGGGCGTTCCCGTCGCCGAGATCCTCAACAGGTGGCGCGCCACAGAATATATTTGGTGGTGGTATGAACAGTGCCCCAGAAGAGGAGGAGCCCGAAATAAGGATTGGAGGGAATCTTCTTGAGGAAGGCTTTGAGCAGATTCGTGAGCACGATAGAGGCTTTGATGAAAAATATTTTAAAGAAGTAGCCTCGGATGTATTCTTTCAAGTTCAGGCGGGTTGGATGCGCAGAGAAATGGAATCGTACAGACATCTGCTCGGTGAGGAAATTGCCTCTGAATACGACAAACATTTTCAAGAGATGAAGGCCAAAGGTCATATCAATAAACTCGAATCCATTGCCATTCGTTCCGTGGAACTTACCCAGGCGGGTAGCGATGGTCGTGAAGATTTTATCAGTGTGATTTTTAAGGCAAACCTACTCGATTATACCGTTGATGATAAAAGTGGTGATCTCATTGAGGGTAGCATGACTAATCCTGTTAAATTTGCAGAAGAGTGGTCTTGGGCACGGCCAACTGGCACAGAGGCCTGGAAGCTTGAAGGCATTAAGGTAATGTGATGACCGCGAAGAAACGGTAATCGGTACTTTACTCTGCTGGTTTTGAGGGCACTCGTTCGTAGTGTTATTCTGTCGAGTGCCAAAGCAGTGGCACGGCTTTTCTAGCTGTGTTGTCTCAGAGTCATTTCCTCGTACGCATTCCCCATCGGTTGAGGTGGGGGATGCGTCTCTTGACGTATGCTAAAAAAAACAAGAAAATAGCAAAGTTTTTCTTGGGCAGTGAACATAGAGAGCCCCTTGGGATATTCACTTGGATTGTGGCGAATTACCGGCTGGAATGTCTTGGCCGAGGCCATGTCAAAAATAGATCTATTGAGGAGAATGTTGTGGATTTAAGTCAGTTTCGTCGGGATTATTTAAAGGGCGGTTTGTCCCGATCTGATCTAGAAAAAGATCCGGTTGTTCAGTTTAGCCAGTGGTTTGAACAGGCACAGAAGACAGATATTCCTGATTCTACAGCCATGACCCTTGCCACTGTAAGTGCTAAGGGGTGGCCCAGTCAAAGAACAGTGCTGCTTAAGTATTACGATGGGGATGGCTTTGTGTTTTTTACAAATTATTCCAGTCGTAAAGCTATAGAGATGAAAGAAAATCAACACGTCAGTCTCATCTTTGTCTGGTTGGATCTGGAACGACAGGTTATCGTTAATGGCCTTGTCGAGAAAGTATCGGCCGCAGAATCAGCGAAATACTTTATGAGCAGGCCTAAGGAGAGTCAGATGGCTGCCTGGGTTTCTAGTCAGAGTCATCCGGTTTCTTCGAGACAGATGTTGATGCAGAAATTTCAGGAGATGAAAACTAAGATTGGAGAAGGCAAGGTGCCCATTCCTTCATTCTGGGGCGGATATCGTGTACAGCCTGTTGAAATTGAATTTTGGCAGGGGAGAAAAAATAGGCTACATGATCGCTTTCTTTACACAAAAAATGCGAGCAGTGGTATCTGGTCTAGCGAGCGACTGGCGCCGTAGTATCGTCTTTAGCCCGTTGCTTGCATGAATATAGTCTTGTGTTCAGGTGGGCGATTAAGGACACAAACATATTTCTTGCCTCCCTTCAAAGATCATTCCATTGGCATCATTTGCTGCAGCTTTTTGGGATTAAACGGTATGTACTGCGGTTTAGTCCCCCAAAAAACATTAATTCTAGCACCGTCTGAACTGGCAATCGGTCAATTCGGGTTTTAAATTAAAATTTACGGATATGTGCTCTTATGTCATCTACTCCTAACAAGAAAGGTTTCTTTTATAAAAGATGGGTTCAGGTTAGTGGGGGGATTCTACTCTCATTACCACTTCTTTTTTTGCTTACCCTCTATGGCCTAAAGTCGTATCTCGTTGACTGGTTTACAGAAAACGGGGCGGATAGTGCCAGCATCGAAAAGCTGGTGATAAACCCATTCCTCGGCCGCATTACCCTTGGTGGACTTGATGTTCAATTGGAGGGAAAGTCGTTGTTAAAAAATGCAGAGATGGTTGTGGATATTGGTCTAACATCACTTTTGCAAAAGAATATCAAAGTTCAAAGGGCTCTTTATTCAGGTCTTGTCCTTGATCTAGAACAGTATGCAGATGGTAGCTTTCGTGTTGGTGCGTACACCATTGAAAAGGGTACAGAAAAACAAGCCGTTGAAGATACAGGAAAGGTGACGTCATCTTGGGGCTTCCTTGCCGATAATGTTGATCTTATAGATTGTGCTGTGAAGGTGAAAACACCTGACCTTGATCTGGAGCTTATTGTAGAAAAGGCGGAACTGCGTAAATTTACCACAAGAGAAGGGAAGGCGGGCGCTACCTTATCCTTTATCGGTTCTCTCAATGGGGAGGCGTTGGTAATGGAGTTGAGCCATATTCAGGTTATCCCGTCGATTCATATTGAGGGAGACGTGGAGGTGAGCCGGTTTCAGTTACTTGAGATTGCTAGCCTGTTAAAACAGGCATTGCCGGTTTTTGTAGGTGATGTTGGTCTTGATGGAAATGTCAATTTTAGCATGGACGATGGGACTGGGATAATTGTCGATTATAGCGGTGATATCAAAGTTCTTAATCCGGATATTGGTGGTGAAAGTTTTGCCACCGGGGCGCAAAACCTTACATGGCAGGGCTCCGTCCATTTCGAAATGGGTGATGATAAACCCATGCTTATAGTAACTGATGGGCTGCTTGCTGCAACAGACTATGTCGTCCAGGTGGCTGGAGCGAATTTCAAAACAGAAGAGTCAACGATCGAGCTGCAGGGTAAAACCACCGTTACCATAGCTGATAATGTGCTGGTTAAAAATGAAGGAAGCTTATTCATAGAAAAGGCGCTTGTGCAGGTGGCTGGTAACGAAATAATTGAAGAACAGCTGGATTGGAAGGGATCTGTTGTCTATGATTCGAACCACGTTGGAGCCGGCCAGTATCTTGCGACTAAAGGTACGTTGCAGCTTGCACCACTTGGTTTACGCACAGGGGGAGAGGGGGCGGAGGTCTCTGTACAGAGTAATGAGCTCAGTTGGCAGGGAGAAATCGTTTATGGGCAGAAGGATGATGGGCAAAACGCCTATGTCTTACTTAAAGGAAATCTTGCTGGCGAAAAGATAGTCACAGAACTTACTGCTCCGGGAGTCACCGTTGCCCAGGGTCGCATTGCACTTACGACAGATGCAAAACTTAATTTTGGTGAGATCTTTGGGATAGAAGGGACGAACTCACTGGTACTCGATAGTTTTTTATTTACCGCAGGTACAGAAGGTCCAAAGGTTGCACTCGATAAGCTAGAAATTGTTGATCTAGAGGGTGTTGGAGGACGAAACCTTCAGTTAGAGCAACTTACCTCCACTGGGTTATCTGTTACCCTCAGCGGTGGTTTGCCGATGGAGATTACTGTTCCAGTAGTCCAGCTCAATGGATTCACAACGGCTGATCTGGCAAACTTTGATCTTGCATCCATTACCGTAAATAAGCCGAGGATTATTGCAAGCCACAATGGAGAAGAGTTGCTGCGTCTCGATGAAATCAAGGCAACTGCTTTACATCTCGATGAATCTATTCATGTTACTGCAGAGAGTCTACGGCTGGTTGCGCTAACCTTTCTGGCGGCCTCTGAAGGAGCCAAGGATGATTCTTTTCTCAACATCGGCGAGGTCAATCTGTCCGGGATAAAGTGGGCAGGAGACGATGGTTTTACCGGCAAGTCTCTGACGTTTGATAACCTTGTCACAAACGTTATCCGTGATAAAGACGGGGAGCTGAATGTCAGTCGGCAACTTTCGGCAATGCAGGTTGTTGCTGTTTCCGAGGATGCTGTCGTTGCCAATATCACAGCAGAACAAGATAAGGAAGAAACGGGACTACCGCTACGGCTTGCTGAAGTAGCTGTGACTGGAAAGAGCCATGTTCGATTTGCAGATTACACCCTCGCTGTTCCCTATATCACCGATCTTGCTATCAAGAAAATGGTGTTACTTGATCTTGATTCAACACAACCGGAGGTCAAAAGCTCATTTGTGTTGGAGGCGGAGCTGGAAAAACGGGCTCCGTTTAATGTAATAGGCGACATTTCACCCTTCATGTCTCCCACCGCCCTCCACCTACAGCTCAACCTTAAAAACTATCCTCTTTCCAGGCTTTCTGCATATACCGTCCAGTCAGTGGGGACCGCACTTGCGAGCGGGCAGCTTAAGTTAAAGACGACACTTGATCTTAGAAATGACATCTTGGATATGCACAACAATGTTGTTTTGAAAAAACTGGAAACGGAGACCATTGCCCCAGAACTCGCGGCAGAACTGGACAATCAATTGCCCATTTCACTGGATATGGCACTGTCAATTTTACGGGATAGCGATAGGAATATCTCGCTTGATATACCGCTTAGCGGGCCTGTAAGTGATCTTAATGTTGGTGTTTCTGACGTACTGGTTACGGCCCTAAGTAAAGCAATTATCCCCGCCGCTTCGGGCTATCTTATGTATACTCTTGGTCCCTATGGTGCTCTTGCCTATGTTGGGATGAAGGTTGGGGAAAAGTTGCTAAAGATAGAATTGCCGCCTGTGGGATTTCTTCCAGGTGAGATAGCTATTGCAGATGAACAGAAAAAATATCTGGAAAAGGTTGCTGATATATTGAAAGGCAGGCCGGAAACTGACATTCAACTCTGTCCCCATGTTGTTTCATGGGAATTTATGGATGAGAAACAGCGGGATGCTGTGCCTGGAAATGATATTGAAGTTGCGGAGGAAAGTAGGGAAAGGCTTGTCGAGATTGGACAACAACGGGCAGAGGTTGTCCAGAGTTACCTGATTTCTACCTACGGAGTGGATAAGTCAAGACTGCTTATTTGTGATACTTTGTTTGAGACAGGCAAAGCAGACAAATCACTGCTTTTGCTCAATCTGTAAAGGGTGTAACCCTCTTCCCGGGCCCTGGGCTCAGAAAGAGGGTTAAAGCAACTGAATTCTTTTTTTTGCGTTTTCCAAATCAAATAATCCGGGGTCAAAATCAGGTCTGCCTGTAATTTCATATAGGCGATGGAAGTCTTTGCTTGCAGGGTCTTCAGAGGCGGTAATGAGGCGCTGGTATTCGTGGATGTCCCCTACGTATTCTGGTGGGCAGGCACGTTCTCCCGCAAGAATAAATGGTCTTCCCAGCGGTTTTGTTGCAGATACAACTTCTTCTAAATGAATTTCATGTTCCCAGCCGCCGCCCGCATCATAGATGTATGAGAACAAGAATTTCATCCCGTCCACAAGTGTGTGCAATTGGTATTTTTCTTCGTCAAACCGTTTTGAAACCCGTGGGCCGTTTGTTGGTATGGTCGGTTCATAACTTATCTTGCCAACAATAAACTGATGGAGATGGGAGTCGCTCCAGCCCATGCTCGTTTGGATAACGTCATGCAAGTCAGCCAAGGTACACGTGCCGGGGATTTGAATTTTTCGCCAGATAAGAGGGTCTGAAAAGGTGATAGATATATGGAGTATATAACTTGGAACGGATTTGTCCTGCTTTGAGTCTGTTGCTTTCTTTGGGGTAGGAAAAACACCTTGTATAACCTGAGCCATATACTACTCCTTTTTCGGAATAAAATCAGGGTTGTTCGTTTGGTTCATGGCTTCGAAATTTCCATGACGTTGTCATATCTTCAGCTTTAAGTTGCTGATAACATGCGATTGCTTGTTTCATGTTTTCGAAGAGCAATAACATGCCTTTGTTCAGCCAAGGTCTGTTCCTGTGGGATAGGCTGAAAGTATACGATAAGACAGGAGGGGGATACTGGCTAGTCAACATTACTCTTCCGTGTACTGTTTATGTTTTTTTTGTGACACCCTCGATGACCTCAAAGAGTAATTTTCTGAAATCATCGTGGGGTTTACCACCGTTGCCATTGGCCTTCTGAACTGATTTTAAAAATGTATGGCAGATCTTGATTTTTGAGGCAGGCCAGTCTCTGGTGAAACCTGATAAGCGAGCAGTAGACGAACTTACTTGCTCCAGCGATTCGTAATCTCTACGTCCATGGGCCCAGTTTATGGTGTATTGATAGAAGAGTAATGATCGGTTGAGGAGTACAAAAAGAAGATCGATTGATTTGGTTGGCCCTATCTGTATCTGCTTGCCACCGAGGGAAACTCCAAATATCTCTAGGTTATTAGAAACGCTTTCTCCGCCTAAAAAAGCGCTGAGGGCTCCTGCCATACATCCCACAGCAGTGAACATGCCGAGTCCATGCCCTAGAGCTGCAACGTCGAGGCCTGCCCCGAGGGCTGCACCACTTATGCCACCAGCGATAACAATCTGGTTCTTGGCGAGTCCCAGAAGTTGCCAGGTCTTTTGGTTGAAAAGGTCTTCGTGAAGCAATGAGTGGGGTGGGAGTTTATAGTTGAAAATATTATGTTTAAACAGGCGTCTGATCTGGGTATGGGCGTTTGTCTCCTTAAGTCGAAGCTCCTTGCTGTAGCGGCTGAATAGCTTTGCTCTGGCATGTTTGCTGTTGCTGGTGGAGCTGATATTTTCGATGAGTTTCAAGTGTAAAGATTCTTCAAGGAGTGTTGTTATAATATCTACTGTGACCCTGTTTCTGTTGTGCCAATCTTCTTTAAAGACCGATATCACTTCTTCGAGGATGTTCTGCCAGTCTTGGTCAATTGATTTTAGGGCCTCTAGGAGTGAAATTCGTTCTGCGTAGGTCGCGCGGTGGCCATTGAAGCGTCTGTTTGAGTTAAAATTTTTACGAAACTCATTTTTCCATGCCGGTAGATGTTTTTCCTCGTCATCTTTGCAGTTGATAATTGCCATCCTTGGCCTGCCGGAAAGACGTAGTATTTCCATTTCGGCCTTATCGACATTGCGCACAGGACGTGATCCGTCGACAATGTAAATGACCCCTGCACCACGTTCTAAAGGAGCCAGTAGCTCTCTGTCGTCATGTAACTCAGGAATAGTGGCTGCATATATGCGAAAGTCTTTTATTGGATCTAAGCTCTCTGAAAAACGGTTTTTGAGTTCACTGAGGAGTCTCCCGGGGTTCTGGAATCCTGGGGTGTCCGTAAATCTGAGCATCTCTCTGCCATCAATTCGTACCGGAAACGTTTGGCAAACGATGGTTTCTCCAGGGGTGGAACTGACACGCACTGAATCGTCCTCTGCAAGCGTTGCGAGAACAGTAGATTTGCCTTCATTGGGATGCCCGATAATGGCAAATTCTGGTATCATTGTCATTGGGATATTCCTGTAATTGGAGCAAGGTGGATGTATGCATCCCCCATCGATCCTATCTTGTTACGCCATATGTCCATGTCTTTTACGTTCACAGTTGTGAACTTTCCGTGATTGATCTCTCCTGTGAGCCCAACCTCTATGTACGTTGTAGGAGTTGAAAGGTTGCGCAGTTCTTTGAGGAAAATAACAAAATCAACCAGTGGCACCATCCATGACTCCATGATGATAAATATACCCTCATTGCTCTCCCATGAACTTTGGGCCAGGGTTTTTATGAGCTGCTGATCGTCTTCGTAGCCCAGCATGAAACGATGTTTAATTTTGCCTCGAAAGTCCTTTTTCTCCAGCATCTGATTACATTCATTTGTGGCCAGACTTTCGTATATATCGTCTGGAATAAGAACCGTTTGCAGAAGTGTTGCTGGTGTAGTCGACAGTGGTGTCGTGGTTGGGGCTTGGG
Source organism: Desulfotalea sp. (assembly GCA_002733995.1). GTDB lineage: Bacteria > Desulfobacterota > Desulfobulbia > Desulfobulbales > Desulfocapsaceae > Desulforhopalus_A. Next base: position 32,773 of record NVXR01000016.1, read on the forward strand.
AGTTATCAACGCTGGTTGCCTGTGGGGGTGGGGACGTGGCCTGGGTAGAAACTATCGGTGTACGCATTCGACGCAAGAGAGCTGCATACTGGGGTGTAGTAAGTTGTAACTCTGTAAGAGAGCGGTGCTCCATAAAACGACCACAAATATAAAAAACTATGCGAATTGCCAGGCCATAAAAGAGTAGGCAGAGGAGAAGAAAAGGCCACCAGGCGATAAGGTTTCCTGTCGTAAGATGGTAGATACCATCTTTTATAATTATATGACTGCCTTCAATTTCAATAAGTGTTGGCGTGCTAATACCGGGTGGGAGGAACCAGCTCCATGGCAGGGCGAGAAGGTGAACCAGCTGTTCAATAGCGGTGCTGCTGAGCTGTAGAGTCGATTGCCAGCCAAAGGCGAGGTCACTGGTGACGATTTTGACAAGGCTTGTGGTTAGCAGTCCGATATTAAAGGTGATGCCAAATAGCTGTGCTAAAGAAAAGACAGGCCAGTAGAAAAGAGAGCCGTAACGTTGGTTTTTACTTTTGATCACGCCGTAGGCATGGCGAACACTGTCTCGCTTACTGCCACTTATGTTGCTGAACCATTTTCTATTAATGAACACAAACAATCTGCTGCCAAGGCTGTGGAGGATATGGAAGCTGGTGTTGGGAAATTTGATACCTGGCATGAGTTTTCGTAGTCCAATGCCTAGACAGAATATGCTGGCTATGCACAGCTGGGGGAAAACGAAAAAAAGTAGAAACTGCAGTACGTTGATAGGAGAGGTGCCCCCATAGGCGAAAAAAGCCCAGCCTGAAAATAGTCCCGCAAGCAATCCTTTGAAAAAGACAAGTGTTGTGGCAAGGGCACGGCTGTGGGTGAACAGGAGTCCCGGACTGTCTTGTCGTTTTGCCAGAAACTCTTTTTCTCGGCGAGACAGGATCCAGCCAGATAATAATGTGGCGTTGTTCGGTTCGCTATCAGGTTCCATTCCTATTAGGAGCTTTGCTATCTCCCGGTCGCGCAAGTGCAGTTTATCTGGAGACGTGTTGGCGTCTTCATGGCTAAAATATTCAAAATCTATAATTTCTCCGAGTGTGTACGATATTTTCATATTGTTACTATAGCAGAAGGGGGCTATGAAAACATCGTAGTGTTACAGCGTACATGGCAAATTATTGGGGAGGACAACTATGGAAAACAATATTTAGGTTGAATATATGTGCGCCTAAAATTTATCAGTTGAGGCGGTGCCAGATGCATAGCTTTTGGCAATCAACTCTATTGAACGGGTGTATTGTAAAAAAAGACTGCATAAAGAGGAGCTACGTGGGACAGGAGACTGCGCGGGGAGAGAAGAGGGCATAAAAATGCCCGAAGAAATACAAAATCTCTTCGGGCACTTTATAAATTACAGCTTGACGACATTTTGCGCAGCTGGACCTTTTTGTCCGTCTACGATATCAAAACTAACACGTTCGCCTTCTGAGAGAGATTTAAATCCATCGGCTTGTATGGCTGAATGGTGTACAAAAACATCTTGTCCCCCGTCTTGCTCGATAAAACCAAAACCCTTAGCGTCGTTAAACCACTTCACTGTTCCTTCTGCCATTGCTACTACTCCATGTGTAATGGGGGGACTCCCCTTTTTCAAATACCTGAATAACAATCCAGGTGATCCGGCTTTTTATTAAACCGGTTTTTTGCCAGAGAAAGCTTCCCCAGCACAACTCTTTGAAAGAGTTATATTGAAAGAAAAACGCATGCAGGAGCAGGTTTTTCTTTAGCTGACGTGTAATACGCTGAGCAAACACTAGAGCAACAACACACTTCAAGGAGAAGCAAGGCGCAGAAATACAGTGTAGGTACGTATTCTATTAGTCTCATTAAATTTTAAGCTACAATAGAAATACAATGAATACAAGAGATAACAAGAATTATTAACATTGCAACTAGTTTTTTGTGATATGCCAGCCATTAATTATCTTAATGGCTGGTCTCTCGCAGGTAATAATCATAGTCACCTTCATAGATTCTGAGCTCGCCTCTGTGTATTTCAAAAACACGATTAACCAGTGAACGGAGAAAATGCCGATCATGGCTCACCAGTATCACTGTGCCTGCAAATTTTTCAAGGGCGGTGAGCAGGACGTTGCGTGACTGGATGTCAAGATGGTTTGTTGGCTCATCGAGCACCAGAAAGTTTAGTGGCCGGGAGAGTAGTTTTGCTAACACAACGCGACTTTTTTCTCCGCCTGAAAGGTGTTCAATTCTTTTGTCGACGTCGTCACCTTGGAATAAGAAGGAGGCGAGAAGATTGCGGATAACGCCGATATTCTGCGTAGGTAGCACTTCTTGTAGTGCGTCGAAGACCGTTTGCTGCGGAGAAAGAGTCTCCATTGCATGTTGACTGAAATAGCCAACTGTGACCGATGCTCCCATTGTAATCTTGCCAGCTGTTGGCTCGGTTTCGCCGGTAATAGTTTTGAGAAGGGTAGATTTTCCCGCCCCGTTTACTCCAACAACTGCTATTTTTTCAAGTCGTCTTATGGTTCCTGAAAGACCGGAGAAAACAGGAATATTTCGTCCATCGTGTCCCGTCCATTCTTTTTGTAAATTTTCGAGATGGAGCACGTTGTCGCCACTTCTCGGGGGAAGAGGGAATTCAAATTTGATCTTTTTCTGTTCCGGCGGCAAGATGATCCGTTCGATTTTATCCAATTTTTTTATTCGGGATTGAACCTGGGCAGCGTGGGAGGCCCTAGCGGCAAATCTTGCAATGAAATCTTCTTCTTTGGCAAGCATTTCCTGTTGTCTGCGGAAACTGGCCTGGAGTTGTTGACGTCTGATTTCGCGTTCCTTGAGGTGGAAGTCGTAGTCGCCATTGTAGGTTGTGGTACCACCGTTGCTGACTTCAATGATGCGTGAGACAATCTTGTTCATGAACTCGCGATCATGGCAGGTCATGAGAAGGGCGCCTTTAAAGTCGTTTTGCAGCCAATTCTCCAGCCACAGTATGGATTCAATATCAAGGTGGTTTGTTGGTTCATCGAGGAGCAGGACATCGGGGTTGATGGTAAGGATTTTAGCCAGGGCGATGCGCATTTTCCAGCCACCACTGAAACTTTCCACCGGGGTGTTAAAGTCGATCGGATTGATTCCTAGGCCCGTAAGGATTGCCTGTGCCCGTGGTTCAAGGTCGTAGCCCCCCCGTTGTTCAAAAATTTCCACATGTTGCCCATATTTTTCTAGAAGATCTGCCATTGCATCATCTTCCATGGGCTCTCCCATTGCGGTCTCCATCGAGGCAATTTGTTCACCTAGTTCTACTATGTCTCCTGCGGCCGACATTACTTCTGTCAAAACAGTGCGTCCGGACATCTCCCCGACGTCTTGCGAAAAATAGCCAACAACTGTTTTACTGGAGCAGGAGAGATCACCCTTGTCAGCTATTTCTTCGCCGGTGATAATGCGAAAAACTGTGGTCTTACCTGCACCATTAGGGCCGACAAGACCGGTCCGTGTATTGGGGAGGATTTGCAGGCTGGCATTGTGAAAGATAATCTGGGAGCCGTGCTGTAACTTTATATTGGTTAAATGTATCATGGTTTCTAATTGTTGAGGTGTTTTGACAAGGTTTGCATTGAAAGCTGTTTCGTTAAATCAAAGAAATGAGTTTGTTGATTTACTAGGTGCTTTGGTTGAGATCAAGACATACTGAAATAATAACTACAGGAATATGCTGGCCCGCCTTTTTCTGGATCTCGCTTTATGTTGAAAATCTGTCCCCCAAGGCTTGAACAGTGATCGTATTGTAGGCCGTTACTGTTTTGCCTATTGGATATAAAATTATGGGTGAATCTAGGCGTTTATTTGTTGTAAATACGGGGGCTGTTAATAAAAAACTAATAAACGAGGCCCTTCGTCTCGTGGTTGCTGGTATTTTGGTTCTTGTTTTGAGGGCTAAAGTACATTACAGTGGTGCGCATTTTAAAAGTCCTCTTCTGAGAATAAATTAAGGTATTGATGCGCCATGAAAAAAAAGACACTTCCCAGTCCTGAAGAATTTAATGCACTTTTTTGCAAGGCCTGTGATGCTCACCAGGAGCAGAATTACGCCAAGGCAAAATCCGGTTACCAAACGCTTATTAGCTATTTTCCGGAGGCTCCTATCCTACATTATAATCTAGGATTGCTTCTGTTTGAAACTAAAGAATATGTAGGCGCCGTCGAATCTTTTTTGCTGGCCGCTCAAGGTAACCCCAAAGACGTAGATATCCTCTATAACCTTGGGCTGAGTTACAAAAAAGTCGGTGATAATACTACTGCCATAATGATGTATGCCAAGGTTCTCGATCTTGAACCGGGCAGTGCTGACGCCCTGTATAATATGGCAGGTTGTTACCGTGATGAAAAAAACTACGAAGACGCTGAAACGACCTATCTGAAGGTTCTTGAGCTGGAGCCGGGGCATTTGGCCGCAAACAACAATCTGGCTTTTGTGTACCATCTGTTGGGCAATACAGACAGGGCTATCTCGTCTTATCAAAAGGTTTTAGAGTTACAACCAGAGCATAAAATGGCAGAGCATATGCTGGCTGCACTGACGGGGGCTGCTGTCTCTTCCCCGCCCCATATCTATGTGCAGGAGGTCTTTGATAACTATTCAGATCGTTATGAACAAAGTCTTGTTGTTGAGCTTGAGTATGCTGTGCCTGCAACGCTAAAAGACATTGTGACAGCAGGTGATAAATGGAAGCATTTCTTCGACTACGGTCTCGACCTTGGTTGTGGTACCGGGCTTGGGGGAGAGGCTTTCTGTGATCTTATTAAGCGCTTAGACGGGGTAGATTTATCCCCTAAGATGATTGATGTTGCCTACGATAAGGAAATGTATCATTCCCTTTATGTGTCCGGTATCAAAGAGTATTTGCTTGAAGATGTGGGCTTGTATGACTTTGTTCTGGCGGCCGATGTTTTTGCATATGTAGGAGACTTGCAAGAGGTCCTGGAAAATTTACACAAAAGAGTGACGGCAGATGTTCTTTTTTGTTTTTCCACAGAAAAATGTCATGGAGATGGCTTTGAGCTTCTTTCAACAGGACGTTTTGCGCACAGTGCTGCCTATGTCAGTAAGCTCGCTCAGAGTACTGGCTGGAGGGTTATCAAACAGCAGACCTCTTCTCTTAGAAAGGAAAAAGGAACCTGGATTGAAGGCGATCTCTGGTTTATGGGAAAAGGGGAACCTCAAAGGGTGGAGGAGAAGTAAAACTCATTTTAGTTCCTGTGGTCGGGTGATGAAATTCTAACTGATTCGCGTGGAGTAGCATCTGATCTCCATCGTTGCCCGAGCCATAGAGACTGTCACCGACAATGGGGGCATTTAGGCCCAGTGGATGAGCCGCATGCAGTCTGAGCTGATGGGTGCGGCCTGTGAGGGGGGTAAACTCGATAGTTGTTGTTGTTGGGGACGTCAGGAGCTTTTTCCAGGAACTAATGCCAATTTTTCCTTGTTCTGGGTCATAAACCTGGTACGGCCTGTTGTCCGGATCAAGGCGGAATGCAAGACGGATTTCGCCTCCCTCAGCCTCTAGTTTTTTTTCAAGGATGGCGTAATAGGTTTTGTTTACCTTTCTGGTTGCAAACTGGTTTGAGAGGTGTCTATGTGATTCTTTTGTCATCGCAAACACCATAAGGCCAGATGTGTACATATCCAGACGATGGACCGAGGGCTGCTCGATCATTTCTTTAAAGGTGGTTCGCAATCTCGTCGCCACTGAATCGAGTTTTTCTGGTCCGCGACCGGGGACCGAAAGTAGACCACCTGGCTTGTTAACAACCACAAGCTCACTGTCTGAAAAGAGTATCGTAATATCCATCTTTGCCCTGATTGTTCAATGTCCAAGACAGTGCCTTGGTGTTTGGTATTGTTTGAAGTGTTTTGTGCTAAATCGTAGCAGTATCTAACCCACAAAGCATAAAGCCAAGAATAGGACTACATTTTTCCTGACAGGATGATGAAAAACTGCCATGGCTGTGACTGCCTGATTTCGTCTCTCTGCCGTAAAAGAACTCGCTGATGCCTGTGGGTTGTAAATTGTTCTTCGCTGCGAAGTTGAGTAATTTTGGGGCGCAGCAATCCCCAGTGCCGGTGGGGATGTTGCTTTTTCCTCGAAAGATCTCAGTAAGGGGTTGTGTTTCCCCTCTGAAGTTCGTCAGTGAGTAGAGGGCGTGGATCTCTTTCATAAGGGATTGAGATAGTGTTCGTCGCTGTTTGCGCAGATGGAGCCAGTTCGTTGAGTGGGCAGGAGTATTTTTAATTTCTCTAGTGAGTGCCTTGATCTCTTTTTCGGCCTGGTAGGTGGTTTTATGAAAAGTCTCCACCTTGAAAAGTGGCGGTACCCAGCCATCAATGTACCATTGCCCGTTAAACTGGCCGGAAAAAGCATAGAGGCTTACGGGCCTATTACTCTTAGTCAAGCAATCTAAAACACCGAACATCTTGCCTCTGGTTTCTCCGAAAAGCGGTAAGGTTGAAAGATATTCTCTATTTTTATCGCTATCAACAGAAAAATGAATACTCTGTTGTTCATTCAAACGTTGGCTAAGAGCTATGCTTGTTTTTTTGCTGGCTCCCATGGCAAGGTTGTGTACCTTGTTGCAGCGACTGCAAAAGCCACTAGCGGTATGGTTGTCTGGTAAAGATGCGTGAAAAGAATGCATTGAACTGCGCCGTTGAGGTTTGTATTATTGCCTTGTCGGCGGAAATCTCTTTTTTAAAAGATACACTCGGAAGGCGTAATTTTGTAGAGGTTTTTTAATTCCGTGTTGGAATTCTTTGGTGGACGAATAGAGTTGGATGGTGGTTTGTATAGATTGTACTGCTCTCTTTTATAACTATTGTAATAAAGGTACTTGCAAAATAATGATAAAAGCAAAAAAGCTTATTCCTTTTATTTACCCACTTCTTGGTTTTATTCTCATTCTCCTTGCCATGAATGGCTATCAATATTTTAAGCTCAAGCGTGATGTGAGTGAGAATATGATAAAAGGAATCGGCGAGGTGGAACTGCGGGAGTTGAAGACCTTTTTTGCGGATACAGAAGATATGCTTCTGCTCATTCGTGACTGGGGGCAGAATGATGTCTTGCTTGGAAAAGGAATAATCCCGCTTAATAAGAAATTGCTTCCCATACTCAGTCGACAGCAGATGATTAGTGGGGTGGCCATCGCGGCTGATTCAGGTGATGAATATTTATTGTACGAGAGCAAAGATAATTTTATTACGCGTCAGTCGAAGGTTGGAGATGCACAGGCCGAACAGGTGTTTAAAGAGTGGAATAAAGATTTTAATGAAGCGACTGGCTGGCAGGAGAATAAAAAATACGATCCTAGAAAAAGTCGTTGGTACGTAAATGCGGGCGTTGGGGAGAGGGTTCATTGGAGCGGAGTCTACCCCCTGCCGGTAACGAATAAACCTGGGCTTACTGCTTCTATTTCTTGGGAAACCAAGGGCGAAAAACCTGTTCATATGGTGTGTGCATTGCACGTGTCGCTTGCAAGGATTGAGAAAATATTGAGTTCTCGAAGGGATAGGCGGCCAGGCTTACTTTTTTTGGTACAATCCGACAAATCATTTCTTCTGCTCAGCGAATTTGTTGACTCAGCTGTCAGCGAAGATGTTGATTCAGTGGCTGTTCGACATCTTATTGAAAAGTGGCAAGAAAGCGGTCGGTCTGTCACAGATATGGTTCGCATACAAAATCATAAAGAATCCTGGGTGGCCTCTTTTTATGATGTCGGCAAAAATGAAAATCTCTTTTGGGTGGGGGTTGCCGCTAAAGATAAAGAGTTAGTCGGCTGGCTGGATGAGTCTCTTTTCTCCGTTGATATTGTAGAATTTCTAGCCGCTATTATTGGTGGGGTGGTCATACTTTTTATTATGCTCAGGCATGGTATTCTTCGTATAAAAAGCGATAAAAAGAGTCCAGAACATCGTTTTCATGAATATGTCAGTCGTGGGGAAGGCGGGGGAGTGGAGTTTAAATCCACAGTGAGGACCAATCTGAAAAATGGCAAGGTGGGTAAAGAAATAGAGTTTGCCTGGTTAAAAGCCGTTGTCGCCTTTCTTAACAGTGATGGTGGCTGCCTCCTGATAGGTGTAAACGATGCGGGAGAAACCTGTGGACTCGATGTCGATAATTTCACCAATAATGACCGTTGTTTGCTCCATGTGAAAAATCTACTCAACCAGCATATCGGTGCAGAATTTTCGCCTTTTCTAGAAATATCTCTGGTGGAGCATGAGGTGGGAGTTGTTGTTATGATTGAGTGTCAAGAAGTAACCGATCCGGTATTTCTCAAGATTGGTAAAAATGAAGAATTTTACATACGCTCTGGCCCGTCATCGGTTAAACTGAGCCCGAGTCAAATTGTGAATTTTGTACAGCAGAATAAAAAATAATGAGGATGGATACGACTGTCCCTTAGAGTTAGGAGAGCTTTCATTGAATGAAATGATTAATAAAGATGGTTGTGATTTCGCGCGGTTGACTCCGGATAATGTCCTTACTCTTGTTGAGAAGCGCATGGGGATTCGTTGTAATAATTTGTTTCGCCCCATGAACAGTTACATTAATAGGGTCTTCGAAATTGAGACTACCGATCAGACAAGGCTCATCGTTAAGTTTTACCGGCCAAAACGCTGGTCGAAAGAGGCGATTTTAGATGAGCATCAGTTCTTAATCGATCTAAAAACACAGGAAATTCCTGTTATTGCACCACTAGCAGCAAGTGATGGCACGACTCTAGGGTGTTGCGGTGATCTCTATTTTACAGTTTTTCCCAAGTGTGGTGGGAGAAGTGTTGATGAGTTCACAGAGGAGCAGTGGCTGCAACTTGGTCGTCTTATCGGACGCATGCACCAGGTTGGGGAAACCGCTACCGCTAAGCACAGGATCACTCTGGCTCCAGATCATTCAACAAGGGACCAGCTGAACTATCTGCTAGGGGCGAAGTGCGTTCCGGAAGATTTAAAGCCTTCACTTGAAAGTGCAGTGCTCGCAATCATGGATGATATTCGACCATTGTTTGCAAAATGTAAAAACATCAGGATTCATGGTGATTGTCATTTTGCGAATTTTATTCATAGACCCGGTGAATCACTCTTTATTATTGATTTTGATGATATGGTGATGGGGCCTCCTGTCCAGGATTTATGGATGCTATTACCCGGTGGCTTGGAAGATACCTTTGTGGAACTGGACCTGTTTCTTGAAGGGTATGAAACCTTTCGCGCCTTTGATCAAAATTCCCTGCGACTTGTAGAGCCTCTCCGGGCTATGCGATTTATTCATTACATGGCTTGGTGTGCCCATCAGGCAGAAGAAGATGGTGAAACCAGGGCGATAGACGGTTTTGGATCGAGGGACTACTGGCTAAAAGAGATCGCTGATCTTCTTGATCAACGTGAGCGGATTGCAAAGGCTCCCGCTGGTTTCGGAGGGAATTGTTAGTAGCCGTCGTCTTGTCGACTGTACGTTTTGCGGAACTAAGAGGCAAGTCTTGCAATAGCATGACTTTTGCTGGGGGCCTTGCGTTGAAATTACACCTCTTGGACCGTCCCTAACGAAAGAGTGATTTGAGCATCATCGATAACGTACCGTTGTGCCGTTTGGTCACTCGTACCAGCTGTTTGAAGTCGAGCTGCAGACGGTTTGAAATTATCTCGAGATCTTTTGGGGCCGGATTAATCTTGTCCCAGGGGATCTTTCTGCTCATGGCAACGGCAATGATGTTGCCTCGGTTGGGAACAGGAAGCAAAAGGCAACTGTGGAAGGTGCGGGCTAAGGTTGTTTTGATATCTTTGAAAACCTTTCTGTCAGCACTCCATAGGTTGAAACTGATTGACCCCTCTTCTGAGAGCAGTCTCCTTGCAGATATGAAAAAAGATTTTTTGTAGATGGTTGGAGCCATTCCTTCTGCGTCAAAGGCATCAACGAGAATGAGATCATACTTTTTACCAGTATGGGACTGGGAAACGAAGGCATTTCCATCTGCACAGGTTATGTGGATCTTTTCCGTTTCTGGGAGAAAGAAATAGCCCCTTGCGATATCGATGACGTGCTGGGAAGACTCAATCCCATCAATATGGCTATGCGGACAAAAATGCTGAAAAAAACGGATGAAGGAACCCGACCCTAGTCCAATAATGAGAATATTTTTTGGTTGTTGGTTGATCAGTAGACCGAGGAGCATGTAACGGGTGTAGGATAGAATAAGCTCTTGTGGTTGCTCGAAAACCATCGCACTTTGTAGGTGGTGGTCAAAATATAAGGACCGTTGAGTAGGGGTATCCCGTATCTCGATAAGATGGTTATTCTTAAATCTTTTATGAACAACTGTGGAGTTCTGTTTTTGCATGTCTATGATGAGTAAGGATTTGTTGCAGTTGTTTATGTTGAAATCGTTTTTGGCGGTAAAAGTTGGTTATTATACTTGAAAGGTGCCTATTTGACACTGTTTAGGTTCTTTTACGGTAATACCTTGACTGATAACTTTTTTTTTGGGCATACTATTACTAACACAAACTGTAAAACGTACGAATGTGAAGATTCTTGGGGGGGTAATTCTTTGGGTAGCGATGAAATAAGAAAAAAGATTCTAGTCATGGATGATGAGGATATGGTGGGAGACATCGCCTGCCAAATGCTTGATTACCTTGGCTTTGATACCGTTCATGTCCTTGATGGTCAGGCGGCGATTCTGGAGTTTCAAACTCAAAAAGATAACGGTAAGCCTTTTGATGCAGTCATTATGGATTTGACGATTCCAGGCGGCATGGGTGGGAAAGAAGCGGTGACAGCAATCCTCGCAATCGATGCTGCAGCGAAGGTCTTTGTCTCCAGCGGCTATTCTACCGACCCGGCTATGGTGAGATTTGAGGAGTATGGTTTTGCCGGAGCAATTGTTAAGCCTTTTGACCTTGCGGCAATTCAGGAAATACTCGCACGGTTGGTTTGATAATGGCAGACATGTTTATGGGGTCGAGACCTCGTAGTGGCTGAATTTGTAGGGAAGTCCATTTACTTCGCCACTGGTGTAACGTTTTGTTCTCTGTATGCCGCTCAACCTATTCAGCCTCTTTTCCAGGCTGAGTTCCAGCTTTCTAGTTTTCAGGCTATCCTTTTTACCACCCTTATGATGGCTCCTTTGGGAGTCGCCCCCCTGTTTTATGGTTTCTTGCTTGAGGCCATTTCCGCTCGGAAAATGGTTCGCTGGGCACTTTTTCTTTTGGGCGTTCTTGAAATCCTTTTTTCCTTTGCAGATAATTATATAACACTCCTTGCTATTCGGGCGGTACAGGGTTTTATGATTCCCGCAATTCTTACTTCGCTTATGAGCTATATTAGCTATAGCAGCGGGGAAGAGAGGGTACAGCATGCGATAGCGTCCTATATCGGGGCGACGATTGCAGGTGGTTTTCTTGGCCGGTTTCTTTCCGGCTTACTGACAGATCTTTATGGCTGGAGATTCTTTTTCTTTCTTTTAGGTGTGTTGCTCATTGTCTGCTCAGTACTTTTGCAAACTATGGTGCGGGATGTGAAGCTAAATTATGTGAGACCCTCTCCTAAAGAAGTAGTTAATATATTGCATCAAAAAACATTTCTTTGGTTATATGCAACCATCTTTTGCCTGTTTTTTGTCTTTGCAGCTGTGATGAATTATCTGCCGTTTGAACTTAAAGCAATGTGTCCGCAAATTGGGGAGACTTCTATTGGGATTCTATACCTTGGCTACAGCATGGGGATTTTGGTTTCTCTTAACAGTAGGCGTATCATTGCGTGGTTTGGCGGGGAGGTTGATGCAATTGCTGCTGGTATTGTCTTGTTGGCAGTTGGTGCGCTTCTTTTCTTGGTGCAAAGTTATAAGGTGATGTTCCTTGCGATGTTTGTTTTTTGTGCCGGACTTTTTACTGCCCATTCTCTTTTATCCGGCTATCTCAGTACCCTTGCAAAAAAAAATAAGGCGATTGCCAATGGATTGTATATCTGTTTTTACTATACTGGTGGAACATTGGGGTCGATTCTCCCTGGGGTTATTTATGAAGCTTATGGCTGGCACGTCTTTTTGTCATTTTTACTCATTATGATCTTCGTTGCCTGTGTTTTTACCCTATTTTTGAAAAAAGCAATTGTTCAAAAATGTTAAATTGTAAAAATAGGGCCTTTTTTGTACTGCAAGTACCGCCCTCGACTTGTAGTGCAAGAGATACCAGTTAATTTAAAAATGACTTCAATCTTGTCAGAAACAATCGCTATCCAGCTTGTTTCTCGGTGACCGTTGCGATGATCGGTTCTTCCTTGAATCTCTTGGGGGTTGGGGAATATTAAATGACGAATATAGGGTGTTGCAAAACATTTTATTTCTGCTGGCTTCATGATATACTGCATTTAGTTGTAAGCGATTGTCTGTGTTAACCAGACAATCGGGTTTCTTGCAGAAAATATATTAGAGAGTTGGCTGTTGCTGTGACAAAGTGGTTATGTGTGGTACGCCACTGCACTTGCATGGTGAGTAAAAGATGACCGATCTTTTCAGAAAGACGGCATAATTACACATTTTTAAAGATAAATGTGTCCGGTCACGCCCCTTCTTCTCTTTATAAAATATATCCCAAATTCATTTGTTATTATTTGTATCTGCTTTGTAAAATTTTAATACAACATGAGTGAGAATATATGGAACAAATACTCTTGGTTGAAGACAGTAAAATGTTCGGCCAACTGACCAAAGCTAAGCTAGAAAAAGAATTTGATAGACCGGTATACTGGACTAAAAATCTTAAAGAAACAGTTCAATTATTAGATTTGGCCGACAATAATTTTTCCATAGCGTTGTTGGATCTCAACCTCCCAGATGCCCCAAATGGGGAAGTTATTGATCTTGTAGTCAAGCGTGGTATCACATCACTGGTCTTTACCAGCAATATGAGTAACGCTGTACGAGATCAGGTGTGGTCTAAGAAAGTTGCTGATTACGTTCTCAAAGACGACCCAAGTAGTCTTGATTATATTGTTGCTGCTATGAGGCGAGTTGCTACGAATCAGCACTCTTGTATTCTGATCGTTGATGATTCGAAGTTTTTTCGAACACAAATCGCGGAACTATTGTACGTGCAAAAATTTAGTGTGATTTCGGCAAGAAACGGTCCTGAGGCCCTTGAAACACTGTTTAACTATCCTGGAATAAAGTTGGTTATCACCGATTTTAATATGCCAGAGATGGATGGGTGCCAGTTGTGCCGGAAAATCAGGGTAGATTTTCCGCCGGAGACTTTGGCGATTATTGGAATGTCTTCTGAGGAGGACAAAAGCATAGGGGCGCGTTTCATCAAGAGTGGGGCTAACGATTTTATTGTGAAGCAATCTTTCCTGGTGGAAGAATTCTATTGCCGGGTAAATCGTTGTATTGAAAGTATAGACCTCTATAAACAGATCAAGGACGTCTCTATCAAAGATTTTCTTACGGGTCTGTATAATCGTCGCTATTTCTTTGACAGTGGTGGAACATTGTTAGCCCGTGCGAGGCGTGAGCAGATCCCTTTGGTTTGTGCCATGGTTGATATCGATTGGTTTAAAAGAGTCAATGACACCTACGGCCATGATGTAGGTGATCTTGTGATTCAACAGGTCGGTACTTTTTTACAAGAAAGGATGAGCTCCTCAGATATCGTAGCCCGTTTTGGGGGGGAAGAGTATTGTATTCTTGCTGTAAACATGAGCTTGGATGATGTTGATAAATTATTCAATGATCTCCGTATGAGTATTGCAAAAACACCGGTATTTTTTGATAACAAGACCAAGAAACTCCACGTTACAGTCTCCATTGGTATCTGTACCGATAAGAATGCGACTCTTGACGAGATGATAAAGATTGCAGACAATTTCCTCTACATGGCTAAGGACGATGGACGTAATTGTATTAAAATGTCAGGAAAACACGGCTCCTTGGAGGTGGCTACCGATACCTCTGTGTAGGACCTTCTGGAGTTTTATCTTCCTATCTCTTGCGGAATACAGTTTGAGTTTAAGCTGGAAACTGGTTTGTTGCAGATAGTTTTGCAATGATGAAAATATCTTACTTAAGTAATCCGTCCCTCAATGCCAATAATGTCCATGGTCACTCGGTTCTCCCACTCTTGAAAAGCTAAGGGGCGGCTCGAATCACCATTGTGGCGATGTGACGGAGAAGCGTCAGCGCCGCGCTCCCCCCCAAAAAAAACCTCATCGTAAGCGTTACACTCTCTTTAAATTTTAATGCCACTGAGCAAACGAGCCACGTGTTGAAGGCTAGTGGGCTGCCAGAAATAATTTTGTCAGGAGTTTTCTCTTGTACTCTGCAATCCGTTGTACGTATTGTGTTACTCCTGCGTCACAGGGATAATGTTACAACAGTCGTCCTATGTCCTCTTAGAAATGTCTGTCATAACTAGCATAACCTACTTAGTTTTATCCTGCAGGGGCCCCGCAATTATCTGTCTGAAAGTCCTTGCGTAATTGACACTACTTTGCTAGCTATTGGTCATCATAGTGGTAACAGTAGAGGGAATTATTCAGGTGGTTCTCTCATATCAGTTACATTGCTGCCTCTACCTAGCTCCCGACGTACCTTTAACGTTAAGGTGTATTAGGGGGGGGCATGGCCTATGATGGACCATGAACGGTGCCGTACAGATGCGTTCTGGCACTGAGTTTGTTTTTTGTGCTGTGTAACAGGAGATATATTGAAGATGGATAGGAAGAGAAGTCTTTTGATGCTGAATTGTGCGATCTATCTTTTTATGTTCGGCGTAGGCATCATTACCCCCATACTGCCAGGTAAGATACTCGCGTTTTCAGGCTCAACTGTCCAGGTTGGCTTACTTGCTTCAGCGTTTGCATGTTCCTATCTATTGGTGCAGATCCCACTAGGGGTCTTGGCCGACAAATTCGGCTATAAGACCTTCATTGCCTTAGGATATTTTATATGTGGAGTGGCTGGATTCATCTATTTGCTCGCCGGTTCATCTACGCTAATACTGGTAGGTCGTTTCATGCAGGGTATTGGCGAGGCCCCTCTGTGGGCACTGGCTCCAGCAATACTCTCAATTCTGTATCCAACGAGCAAGGCGAGGGTCATTGGTTGGTACAATGCTTCCCTGCATATTGGCCTAACTTCTGGGAGTATTTGTGGCTTTGTTGCTTATGGTTATTTGCCAGAACAATATGCGTTCATAATATTTGTTTTGCTTTGTCTTGTCGCCGGCATATTGACCCTTATGGGGGGGGATGAGAAGGCGCTTCATTGTTCGCCGCGTGAAAAAGATTGTAGTGTTGACTGGCGCGCATTCTTGCAACTCATTACCCAGCGAAAAATCTTTTGTGTTTTACTGGGTATTGTGATTTATGGGGCTGGATATGGAATATATATAACGATAATACCAGCATTTTTTCTGGAGGGTCAGCATCTGAGTCCTAACTCGGTTGGCCTGCTCTTTATCGGCTTTTATATTGGTATCTCTATTGCTCAACTTATTGGTGGCTATGTAGCGGATAAAATGGGACGCGTATTACCAATGGTTACAGGTTTATCTCTATTTGCCGTTGGCCAGATACTTTTTCCCTTTTTTGCTGTTAGTTATGCAATTGTATTTCTGTCGATTGCCAGCTTTGGTCTTGGTCTGTTTTTGATTGGCTCCATAGCTATTCTTAATGACCAGGTTGATAGCAATTCAAAAGGACTCATATCCGGACTTTTTTATCTGTTCTGGGGGGGGGGCTATTTCTTAGGCCCAATGATCTTAGGGTATATTGCAGAGCAGGGGTATTTAATTCAGGGGTTTATTACTTTGGGGGGGATGTCTGCTTTTGTTGGTCTGTTATTACTGCTAGCAAACAGGACGGTGGTTGCAAGAGATGCAAGGTGAAAAAGTGTGTACCACTTCAGTTGGCATTCTAAGATTGGTTGTCTGCCGTGAAACGGGGGGAATAATCCGGGGCTAGAATCTCGTTGGTAACGGCTAATCGATGCCTTTAAAAATTTAGTTACAATCAAGAGCTTTTCTAATAATTTTAGCCAGTGTTTTCTTTATTATCGGTTTCCTGATAAATATTGTACAGCCAAAGGATTTTGCTTGCAGCTCTTCCATGGATTCACTGAAGCCGGTGCATAGGATAACAGGTAAGTTTGAATCAAGGGCAAATATTTCGCGGGCTAATACAACCCCATTCATTTCTGGCATGTACATATTAGCCATAAGGAGATCATAATCATCGGGATTGTTGGTGTATGCCTCTAATGCAGCTAAACTGCTAGTAAAAGATGTGACAATGTAGCCGAGATTGCCCAGTAGGCGTTGCGTCATTTCGGTGATATCATTTTCATCATCAACAAGTAGTATTTTCTCACTACCAACGGGCAATGGAAAATCATTAATTATTCCCCGATCCTCTGTAGTCTCATTCTCATTGCTACTCTCAACCAGTGGCAGGTATACATTGAAGGTGGAGCCTTGTCCCGATATGCTGCTTACTGTAATTTCCCCTTTGTGTTGTTTAATAATGCCATGAACAACGGCGAGCCCGAGCCCGGTTCCTATGCCTTTTTCTTTGGTTGTAAAGAAGGGATCAAAAATTTTACGTTGTGTTTCTTCATCCATACCAGAACCATTATCGGTTACCTCGATATGAAGATACTTACCTAGGGCAAGCTGTGGACAGTCTGGTAAGCTTTTTGTCTCAGAAACGTGCAGTGTAGAGGTTAAAATATTTATGGTCCCGGCGGCCTCGCCTATGGCCTGTCTGCTATTCGTGCAGAGATTCATCAACACCTGGTGTATTTGCGTCGGGTTGGCCAGGATAAGCCCACAGTCTTGTGTTGTGCTTGTCTTAAACTCGATGGTCTTAGGGAGTGATACCTGCAATAGGGCGTGGATCTCTATCACAATTAGTTGAATATCAAGAGTTTGAAAAACTTCATCCCCTTGGCGACTGAAGGTGAGGATTTGTTCAACTAAAGACACGGCCCTTTTGCCGGCTTTAATGACCATATCCAAATCTCTTCTGATTTTATCCGCAGGAGAGAGTTGCGCTTTAGCTATCTCGCTAAAGCCAATAATAGCAGTGAGAATGTTGTTGAAATCATGGGCGATTCCGCCAGAGAGAGTCCCGATAGCCTCCATTTTCTGGGCATGTCGAAGTTGTTTCTCGGTAAGTTTTCGTTCGGCTATTTCTTCTTCCAGGGCAAGGGTCTTTTTTTCGAGTTTCTGGATCAGTCTTTCATTATATACCTTCAAATATACCTTTTCCTGCATGGTTGGGTCGCTGGTAACTGGAGTTGTTGAGTTTGCGACATCCTCTAGGACTTCCTTGATAATTTCCATGAAGCGCACAGGTTCTTCCGGCTTTATGATAAATCGCACAGCCCCTAGATGGAGAGCCAAATCAGCGTCTTTCTGATCGGTGTATGTGGCGGTATAGAAAATAAAGGGGATAGAACGAAGTACGTTGTTGGCGAACCATTCACGGCATAGGGTAAAGCCATCCATGATCGGCATAAGAATATCACTGATGATAAGATCGGGTGGATCGGAATCAGCAATTTTCATAGCCTCCATTCCGTTCATTGCAGATACTACCTCATGACCATGTCCACCAAGCAGGGCCTGGAGCAAGTATATATTTTGTTCGTTATCATCGACCACAAGGATCGTACTCATAGGTTTGTTCCTTTAAGCGGATGGAACCCTGGCATATATTTTTGAAAATCGTTAATAAAAGTGTCTGGGTTGATTGGCTTTTCAATATAACCAGTACAACCGGCTTCCATGGCTTTTTCCCGATCTCCCGGCATGGCGTGGGAGGTGACAGCAATAACGGGAATTTCTTTAAAAGAGATGTCCTTTTTCAACTCATGGGCAACTTGGTAACCATTCATTACCGGTAGCTGAACGTCGAGTAAAATCAATGCAGGTAAATGTTTTTTCGCAAGATCAATGCCCTGGGAACCATCATGGGCCTGGATAACCTCATAGCCATTTTTGCTGAGTAGAAAGGTGACCAGATACATATTTTGTTCATTGTCTTCAATAACAAGTATTTTAGGTTTCATAGTATCTCAACAGAAGTTGTTCGTTTTCAGGGGATGGATAATATAAACTTTGCCGAATATGAGAAAATAGTTTATCAAAAAAAATATGTAATAAAGTAAAACACACCTGGCGTAAAGGACTCCATGTAAGCTACTGGTATTGTTGTATGTAATAGTTGTCTGTTTTTTGCGTTATGTGTATATATCTTGCTAAAGCAATATGTTACCTCTAGTTTGTGGGCGATCTGGTACGGCGGGGAATGGTTGTGGTAATGCTATTCCTAACAACAACTCTTGTAAATGTATACTACATTTATTGGACAGATAACTCAAAGGGGAAATTGCCAAATTTTGAAAAACAAGGAAGGATCGGCGTGCTTTGTATGGATCCGAGTGAAAGATTATATCTGTTTATCCCATAGCAAAGAAGTCTAATTCCCCAGCACCACTTGAAATTATATCTAGTGACCAACGGTTTTTTCGGCTGAGGTTTCTTTGTTTTGTGGACAATAGGACGGCGGTGTTTATTGAGGCAAAAGTTGCGAAACCCTGGCCCGTGGTTGCGGCTACCGTGAAATGCGCTGATTAATCCGGTTATACCCACATCCTTGCCGATGGGGGAATGGAATGCTTCTCTCCCTCTTGGCTAACCCAATTACTTTTGATCATTTTGCTGGTGGTGTAACGTAGTGCTGCAATCACATGGCAAGGTAAAAGTAAAAGTGCTTCCTACTCCCCACTCGCTTTGCACAGAGATCGCGCCACCAAGCTTTTCAACCAGTTTCTTGCTGATGGAAAGCCCAAGCCCCGTTCCCTCATGTATGCGACTGACACCCGTGTTAATCTGCTTAAATGTTTGGAACAGTTTATCCATGTCCTTCTGTTTAATTCCTGAACCAGTATCCTGTACATCGATTATGAGTATTTCATTTTCGAGCATGCAATTGATAATGACTCCACCGGTATCTGTGAATTTAATCGCATTTCCTAGCAGATTAATTAAAATTTGTTCTACTCGTTTCTGATCGCTGTTGAGCAGATGTACTTCAGGCGATATCTCGACGGCTAGTGTCAGGCCCTGCTTAATCGCCAGGGGCTCTACTATTTGGGTTACCTTTTCGATAGATTTTCGCATATCAAATGTTTCACAGGAAATTTCTAGTTCACCTGCTTCAATTTTTGAAATGTCCAGAATATCATTAATTAAGGCGAGAAGGTGGCGTGAACTTGTCTGCACCATGGAAAGCTGCTTGTTTTGTTCATCGTTGAGTGGGCCGGCCAACTGTTGGAGCAAGATGCCGGTAAAGCCGATAATTGAGTTCAGTGGAGTCCGTAATTCATGTGACATGGATGCAAGAAATGCGGATTTAAGATGGTCGGCCTCTTCTGCATGGGTTTTCGCCTTCTCAAGAGCCTGCATCATTTTAACCCGTTCGGTGACATTAACTGTTACTGCCAGTAATACATCCTGGCCATCGAATCGAATTGGTAATACAGAGAGTGAACAATCAATTAATTCTCCGGAATTAGTGCGGTATCCTACTTGTAGGCTAACAACTCGTCCTTCTTCGGCAATAGTTGTCAGAATCAAGTCCTGGCTGCTTTTACTGGCATAAAAATCCTGATAGGTACGACCAACAAGACTTTTGTTATTGCCAATCTCACTGCTTGCTAGGGCATTGTCAAAAATAATTGTACCGCTGGAATCAACTACGACAATGGCAATGGGCAGAGTATTGATTAACACCTTAAATTGCTTTTCACTTGCCTCTAACTGAGCTTTTCTTTGGCTGATTTCGTGGTTCCTCCAGATCATGAGGATGAAAATTACAGCGGATCCCCCAAGAATTTTCCAGATAAGACTATAATCAATTGTTTTATCATATCGCACTGTAAGCCATTTATGGCGCATATCTGCCCGATCTGCCTCGGTGAGGCTGTCAATACTTTTGTTAAGCAATGGAATTAATAAAGGCCAGTCTTTTCTTACCCCAATTGAAAATGTTAAGCGATAAGGAGAAGGAGCTGCAATTTTGATATTATTTAAGCCTACAGAGTTAATCAGATAACTGCCGGTTAATAGGTTGCCGATAAAGGCCTCTGCATCGCCAAAGGAAACCGCCTCTAGGGCTGCCAATGTGGTGGGGACTTCCATTATTTCAAGGTTGGGATAGTCTCGCTTGAGATAGTGTATTGTCATATCATCCTTTTCAACAGCGAGCCGTTTGCCAATCAAATCATCAATTCCGGTTATAAGGTGATTGTCTCTGCGGGTAAAAATAACTACCGGAAAATCAAGATATGATTTGCTGAAATTGAGGCATTCACTACGTTCCAACGTTGGAACAATCAAGGGGATAATATCAAGCTCCTTTAGGTGTATCTTGTTGTGTCGTTGGGACAGGGTCATCTTTTCCACAGGGGCTATCTCTAAGCTAAGCTGCCGGATGAAAAGTTGTATATAATCCGAAGACATACCGCTGTATGTTCCGTTGTTGTCAATATATTCAAGAGGTGCCCCTTCCGAATCTACTCCTAAGCGAATAGGCCCTAAGGTATTAAGCCATGCTCGTTCTTGTCGTGTTATCTTGATGTTTTGAAATAAGTGCTTGGTATTAAGGTCATCGCCACCAAGCCATTTTTTGTGGATGGCCCGGTGCTCAGCCTGGCTGATAGTTTTTATAGCCTTGTCAAACATAGAAGCAAGTTCTGGCAGATCTTTGCGAATACCAAACCGCAGAAGAGTGGGGGCGAAATTGGGGAGTCCTGAAATCTTTAGGTTTTGTAATTGTTGCTGTTCAACCAGCCAGGAGATAACCGCCCGGTTTCCGATATAAACGTCAGCTCTTTCACTCGAGACAGCTTCTAGTGCTTGAAGAGTAGAATCCTGCAGGAGAAGTTGTGTTTCTGGATACTTATTCCGAAGTATGGAGTGGAGGTAGAAATCTTTTTCTACAACCACCTTCTTTTTAAGCAAATCTTGCAAGCCTTCAATTGGCTGGTTACGCGTTCTTCGGGTAACAAAGGCATATGGACAGTTTAAATATGATGTAGAAAAAGTGAGAAATTTTGAACGATATTCAGTCTTTACTATATCCGCTATAACGTCTAGTTTTTTGTTTTTTACTTGCTCTAACATTTCTGCCCAGAGTACACCCGAGGTGGTTTGGAAGGTGATCTGCAGCTGTTTCTCAATAAGCTTTAGATAGTCTGCGGTGATTCCTTGTTGGGTTTCGTCTGTGTCGACAAAATTGATAGGGGCCCAATCCTTATTAACACCAATACGAATTTGTTGATGTTTGGACAACCAGAGCTTCTCTTTCTTGCTGAGCAGCAGTGGAAGCGTTTGTTCAGTTGCACCATAAAAATGGCTGGAAGGATCTTTTACCCACCGTTGTTCAATCTCTTGAAGCTCAAATCTGCTGATTTGACTGAAGCCTATGTTTATTGTTTCTAGAAGAGTTGGCCTGTTTTGCAATATTCCTGCAAAAATATCCTCCCTGGTGATTGCTGCGCTGCTACAATAGATGAGCCCTCGTAAGCGCCGATGATCCAGTAGCTTGTCCATGGAGAGGTCTGCTGCAAAGATGGCTTCAACCCCGCCTTGACGGAGTGTGTTGACCATGTCATCAGAATTGTCAAAGATGACTATTTGTGATTCTGGAATATGTTTTTGCAAATAGGTCAGCGGCCATGTTTCCTTGATCGCTCCAACCTTTTTTGTTTTGATATCTGCAAGGTTTTGCATCGGTGGTTTGTTCGCAGCAAAGTAAAATCTGGCGCTAAGGCCGTAAATCCGAGTAGATAAAAGTAAGCCTTTGGAGGTCTCTTCGTTTTTCATTAAACCTGAGTGGATATCAGCAGCACCGTCTCGAAGCAGCTGGATGGTATTCTCTCTGGGAGCTGCAATGAATTCAACTTTATAACCAACTTTTTCAGCCCACAAACGCCAGAGGTCTGGCAACAGACCTGCACTATTTCCATCGGCGTCCTCAAAATTAAAGGGGGGATTATTTTTGCTATAAACGATACGAACGGTAGAAATAGAAGAGCTGTTGCCTTCAATTGCGAAGGAAGTATTGGCGAGCAGTAGACAGGTCAATAACAAAACAACAGTTAAGCGTTTACAAATAATCAATTCGAAATAGCACATAAAAGATAGTATCCGCGATATGATGGGTGGCCTTTTTTACAAAACTGAAGTTTCCCGTTTATTGAAGAGAGGTTTAATACCAGTAAAAGATAAGAATGTATTGTTTTTGAAAATATTTAATAACAAATGCATTGCGTATGTTCATAGTACAGGCATTGTCCAGAGAACTCAAAGAGGAATTGCCTAATAGGGGGGGGAGTGGAGAGGATATGGTCGAGGTTGTACCCCTCTTATAAACCTAGGGCTCTCTTTTGTACGTAGTTTCCCAACGAAGAGACTTGATGGCGAAATGTGTGGCCGTCGGAAGTAGCATAAGAGCTGTTGAAGGTTTGCTAGATCTCTTGTAATTGGCGGTTCTGGGGTTTTGTTTTGAGTTTAATATTAGGCTGAGATGCCTCGTGATATCCTTACTCTATTACAGGGAAATCGTGAAATACTGCTGAATTTATGTTAGTCTTCATAGATGGTTTTGAGTGAATTAATAATGTTTGGTGGCACCGTAGAATTGACGAAGATTGTTGTCGGTATTCACAAAAAAACAGTTGCTCTATTCAGTTGGAATTGAATTCTGCGAGTATGTATTAATTCCAGGAAAGTTTCAGCAGAACACAAAACATTCCCGCCTCAGGTCTTTTGCTTCTGGGGGTGACATTAGTACGATTTACTTCCGTAGTTAGCAGTTTCTATACTCGATTAGCAGCTTTTATATGGAGGTTATCCTGATATCAATTACAAGAGAAGGACTTCAATTGTTTTTTGTCAAACGCCTATTGCCCCCTGTTGTGATTCTTGCAGCAATTATTGTTTGTCTTATTTGTATAGTGAGCAAAAAGGTAGTAGCAGGCCCAGGGATAACCGTCGCCCAACCTAAAGGATTAACCACCAGATATCCCCAACAGACCGAACGGGCTATTTTTGAAGAATATATCGGTGGAAAAATGCAATTTAGTGAAAATCCGATCTTTACCGACATGGTGAAAAAAGGTGAATTACCACCGGTTTCTCAAAGATTACCTGTGGAGCCTTTAGTTGTGATGCCCTACGAGAAAATTGGAAAATACGGTGGCACA
This sequence comes from Desulfotalea sp., assembly GCA_002733995.1. Classification (GTDB taxonomy): domain Bacteria; phylum Desulfobacterota; class Desulfobulbia; order Desulfobulbales; family Desulfocapsaceae; genus Desulforhopalus_A. Next base: position 56,110 of record NVXR01000016.1, read on the forward strand.
CTTAATGGTCTCTCGATGTCCTTTGAAGCAGGAACTGCAGAAGTGTTATCCTGGCGACAAGCCAATCTGGTAAGATTCAATGATGATATTCGTACGATTGTCCCCAATGTGGCAAAATCCTGGCGATGGAGCAGAGATTACAAGGAAATCACATTTACTCTGCGTAGGGGACATCGTTGGTCGGATGGAGTACCGTTTACGGCCGATGATGTGGTCTTTTATTTAAATGATATTATTCTCAATAAGGATATTTACCCGATTACTCCTGATCCTTGGGGACTAGTAGGGGCCAGTTGTGAAAAAATTGATGAGGTTACAGTACGGTTCAAGTTTGAAAGGCCATACCCGTCACTGCTCGCCTATCTTGGAGGGGTCGGTTCTTTTTATGATCCGTTTGCGCCACGCCATTTCCTCGAAAAATTCCATGCTAAATATAATCCTGATGCGGATAAGATTGCCCAAGAGAATGGTTTTAGCAATTGGGCGGGCTACTTTCGGGTGTATTGGGACAGGTGGAGAGATTCAATTGTCAGCAAGGCGTCTGGCGTGGACGTGCCAACGCTTGAGAGCCACATGTTACAAAAAGCTCCCACTTCCACGTCCCGTATCTTTGTTGCGAATCCTTATTACTTTAAAGTAGATACATGCGGGAATCAATTACCTTATATTAATCAACACCATGAGCATTTTCTTGAACAAAAGTTATGGTATGATGAAATCATTAATGGCAGAATCGATCAAAAATCCCAGAACGTACCTCTTTCCCTCTATCTACTTTTGTTGAAAAACCAGCAGAAGGGCTCATATTCGATTCAACTGTCTCCGACGGGCTCTGGACCAGCAATGATTTTCAACAAGACCCACAAAGATCCTGTGTTGAGGGCGGTTTATGGCGACCCACGGTTTAACAAGGCTATGTCCCTTGCCATCAACCGGGAAGAGTTGAATGGTACCTTGTTCCTCGGTCTGTGCAAACCCCAACAGGGGCTGCCGCAAAATGTACCATTCGTCAGCGAAGCTGATAAACTGTTCATGGTGGAATATGCCCCCGAACGGGCCGATACTTTTTTGGACGATATGGGGCTGAAACCTGGTGTAGATGGAATTCGCTTACTTCCAGATGGAAGGCCACTTACTGTTCACTGGGATTATACTTTACAATATGTGTCGTCCAATGAATTTCCCGCCATGATTGCGGGCTATTGGCGAGCCGTTGGGGTTCGAGTTATCCTCAAAGAGGAGAGTACGGTGGTTATTCGCGAAAAACAGGCGGACAATGCGCTTGATATTACGAATGCATGGTTTGCCCCTTTTGAGCCCACATTGTACGCTGCTCCGAGAACATTTATGCCGCCTTATAGTACAAATGTGCCAATTATGGGGATGCCTTGGCTAAAATGGCGGGACAGCCATGGTGAAAAGGGCATGGAGCCCCCACTGTGGGTGAAAAAACTCTGGGAGATTGGTGATGAATTTGTCACACTTAATCCTGGTTCAGAGTGGTATAACAATCTTGGCGGGGAGATGGTTCGTCTCAATCTTGATAATCTGACGATCATTGGCACACTGGCTGACGTTCCACTTGTTACGATTGTTTCAGACAGATTAGGCAATGTCCCTCGGTGGCTGGTCAACACATTTTTTTATGGTTACACCTATCCCAGTCGTGCAGATCAATGGTATTTCAAATAATTGGAACTGAGAGCCATGTTGTGTAGCTTGAGAAATAAATTTCTTCTGCCGACTATTTTCCTGATAATTGTTGGTATGAGTGCATTGTCAATTATTTCATATCTGACGGCAAAAGACTCTTTAAAAGTTTTGGTCGTACAGGATATTCAGCACATTGCTGAAATAACTGCTGGCAATATCTCCTCGTGGATTGATGATCGCGAAATCGAAATCAACAATTTGGGTAAGCAACGCCCCTTTCGGCAAGCTTTGTTACATTCTTTCATGGCCGAAACTGCACGAGAATTTTTAAAATATCAATTAGGTAAGAAAATAAAGCGAAATCAGTATTATGAAAATGTCTGTCTTATCGATCTGGCGGGTGATGCGGTTGCTGTAGCAGACTCACAGGCGATAGAAAAAAGTAATGTCAGTGATCGTGCATATTTTCAACGCGTCAAAAAGGGCGAATTATACGTTGGCAAACGTGTGGTGACAAGCAGTGCAACCGGCAATCCTGTTCTGCTGATTGCAAGTCCGGTCATGGATAATGAGAAAATTGTCGGAATTCTTTTGGGCGTCATCAAAGTTGAATTTTTGGAATGTCTATTTTTTGATCCGATCAATCTGAGAAAAAGCGAACTGGTCTACGTCTTTGATGCCGATGGTTTGTTGATTGGCCAACCGCCGGTATCACCCTCAACCCTGGATATCTTTGCAGCCTCTCCCGGTTGTTCTGTGGACACAACAAGATTAAATGAGGGATTAGCCAAAGGTGTAGTTTTTGGTGACAAGACGATTACAGCTTTTAGCAAAATAGAGAAGGTCGGTTGGACTGTTGTTGTTATTGCGGAAAATGATAAGATTCTGGAGCCGGTTAAAGGCCTGGCTCGTTTGAGTCTATTGGTCGCTTTTATTGTTGTTTGTTCTGTTGTAGTCGCAATTATTCTAGTTGCCAATACCGTGTCTCGACCGATCAACGATGTTGTTTCGGGACTCAAGAAAATGGGCGAGGGGAGTCTGGATCACCGGCTGAATCTGAGCTCTAATGACGAGATCGGGGCGATTGGTCAAGCAGTGGATCTTATGGCTATGAAGCTTGAGAAATCAATAAAAAAGATAAATGATCAACGCAGTCTCTTGCATAAAAGTAATGAAGAAAAAGAAGTACTACTGAGAGAGCTTTATCATCGTACTAAAAACAATATGCTGGTGATTATCTCATTACTTAAGTTGCAATCCGAGGAAGTACAAGACGAGACCTTACAGTCGATATTCAGGGAAACTGAGAACCGAATACGAGTTATGTCTCTTGTTCATGAAAAATTGTGTCAATCTCAAAATCTTTCGGAAATTGACATAGGTAACTATCTTACCGATGTTGCCACCTCGCTTGTAGAGTCAATGACAATTGATGGATGTGTCGACGTTACGATACAGTCAATACCAAAGTTAATTGATATTGATCATGCCATTCCGCTGGGAATTGTAGTAAATGAAATTATTACTAATTCGATCAAATATGCCTTCATCGATAAACCTGAATCAGCTGTAATTTGTATTACTATTCAGCCGTTCGCTCCTGGGAAGCTAGAAATCGTTATTGCAGACAATGGTGTTGGTATGCCTGCTGGTATTGATATTAACTCCGCCTCGTCGTTTGGCATGCAAATAATCTCAAACTTAGTCAATCATCAGTTGGGAGGGACCTGTGAAATCTTTAATGACGACGGGACAACGGTCCGTCTGGTCTTACCTCTCTCCACTAAAGTAGTGTCACCAGCCCTTGTTGCCACCGGTATTGAACGTGGAAATGGGTAATTATTTGTCCGTACTTACCTCGTTCTTTTTGCTCTGTTCCAATTACATGTGTATGTGGGAAGCCAAAATTAGATGGATTGGTAATACCGTTGAATAGTTACGGATGGTGATTTGACTGACCTTGGTTAAAGGGGAGATGCTGGGGTCGTATCGACAACGCGCTCAGTTCTCAGACTTCAATATGTTGCACCCATTGTTGCTATTCCAGTGACATGTTTAGTGTGGCTGGAATAGGGTTCACATATGATGAGATATACGGCCTAGGATTTATCTTCAATCACGAGCATGGTTTTCCATTTCCCTTGATGGTATCTAAAACACGAGGCCACAAAGAGGGTTATGATGAAGAAAAGGATCCAGAACCAGGCAGTAACAACCGAAAAGTCATAGTATTCAATTCCAACATAAACAGGAATTACCAGGCAAAAAGGGGCGGCTAACGTTGCTGCAATCATCATAAAACGGGTGTCACCTGCACCTCTCAGGGCGCCTGTGTAGATCATGTAGAGGACATCGCAAAAGAGATAAATTGCGACTATTTTTAACAGATCTCTCGCATATGCTAAGACGATAGGATCAGCTACGTTGAGATCTGTAGCAGGGAAAAATGGTCCAAGGACAACATCCGGCGCGAATATGAATACCAGATCAATAAGAAAGGTGTAGATGAGAAGTAACGTTACCCCAGATCGAACGTAGGTTGACGCAAGCGCGGGAGATTTTCTCCCAAGAGCCTGGCCGACGAGAATGCTGATCCCCTGGGATGCCCCCATAGAAGGCATAAAGGTGAGGGCGTTGATGGAGAGAACAATATTGGTGGCGGCAAGCTCTGCTGTTCCTATGCGACCAACAAGGAGTACAAAAAGAGTAAAGGCCAGGATGTCCATCGTGAATTGAAATGCGGCCGGAATTCCAAAACGCAAGAGTCTTTTAAGCAGGACCCAGTTGAATTGAAAATGGGAAAGCACTTGAAACGTCGCATTGTTTTTTTTTGTAAAAATCAAAACAATAAACAAAACAACATTAACGATCCAGGCTATTACCGTGGCAATGGCGGCGCCTCTAATCCCCATTTCAGGCATACCCCATGCGCCGAAGATAAGTGCATAGTCAAGGGGGACGTTAACAAAAACCCCTAGGAACGTTATGATCATGACGGGTCTTGTATAGCCCCGACCAGTGTAAAAAGTTGAAAGGGTGGCCATGGCGACGTGTAGAATGCCACCTTTGCAGAGGATTGAAAAATATATGGATTCAAGGCGTTGTACTTCCTGTTCGTGGCCTGCAAGCATAAATATTGCGTCCGTTGCAAAAGTAGCAACGAGATACATAAATATACCTGCGAAAAGGGTAAAATAAATGGCTTGCCACAGGACAGAGCCAATCATTTTGAAATCCCCCTTGCCGGTGTACTGCGCTATAAAGACACCAGCGTAGCTCCCGACACCACCGAAAAAAGCGAGGAACAGGTAGGCTGTAATACCAGCGGGTAGAGATGCTGAAATTGCCTCAATTGAGTAGTTTGCCAGAAATACTCGATCAGTGAATTCCATCACTGTTGTTGCGGAAAGGCCTAAAACAAGTGGTAGACAAATGCGCAATACTTCCTGGTAATGGTTTTCTTTGGATGTTATCTTTTTGAGAAAAATCATGTATGACGTATACTATTTAAATGGATGGCCGTTATTGGTGGGAGATGAGGTCAAGTGTCTTACACTATTTTTGCTATTAAATCCAAGAAACGTATCATCTCTTCCCTGAAAAAGTGAATAGCTAGGCAATCTCTCTGTGGATAATTGTTGCTACTCTCTCTGAATTTAACGATATCAACTGTAATGATACCCGTAAATATTGATAATAGGGCCTGTTCTGGTTGTGGACTCTGTGTCGAAGTGTGCCCGTATAGGGCCTTAACCGTTAGAGATGGGGTGGCTACTTATATTCTTGAGAGTTGTTTTTCCTGTGGACATTGCCAGTCGGTTTGTCCTGAAGGAGCAATTGCCTTGCTCGGCTTAACATCGTCGTTCGGTCGCTTAGCTTACCGAAAGTGTAGTGAAATCACGGATTCTACCGGTACAGTAACTGGCCAGTTGCTTGATCTTATGACCAGTCGACGATCGTGTAGAAATTACAAAAACATGGCGGTTCCTCTGGAGATCTTGGAAGAGTTGGTTCAGGTCGGAATAACAGCTCCATCCGGAACCAATTGCCAGCCTTGGGGCTTTATCATACTCCCCTGTCGGGAGGATATCTATCGTTTTGGTGTTTTTGTTGGAAACTACTTCAAAAAGCTAAATAGATTAGCCGAAAGCTGGTTGCTCAGAAAGGTGACTGGTTTGATTGCGGGTGGTGCCTTATCTCGTTATTATAAGAACCACTATCAATCAGTAAAACAGGCACTCTGGGAGTGGGAAGTAAAAGGTGAAGATCGCCTTTTTCATGGGGCACCGTCTGCGATTCTGGTGACAGCGAAAAAGGAGGCGAGTAGCCCGGTTGAAGATGCTATGTTGGCCACCCAGAACATTCTTCTTGCAGCGCATTCTATAGGCCTCGGTACGTGTCTGATCGGTTTTGCGGTTGAAGCTGTACGCCGGGATAAAAATATAAGAAAAATTCTTGAAATCCGTGGGGACGAGGAACTCTATGCGGTTATTGTGGTTGGATATCCCCGTCTTTCCTACCTTCGTCCTGCGGGCAGAAAAACTGTGGTGCCTAGGATCTTCAGCTTTGACAAAGGTCAGAAAACCTAAGATGATGAAGAGTCATTAATTGTTCGGGACTTGTTTTCTGTTATAAAAAACTATAAAAACTTTCTCCGGTCGGCATTTATTCCGGCGTACTTCTTATTTACTGGATTGAACCCGACTTTTACAGCAGTTAAGAGGAGGGAGCGAGATTGGACCTTGGTGAATATTAGGGGCATTCTTGTTGCGAGGACGAAAAGAATATCTCTTTCCCAAGCAGTTACCAGGAAATAAAAAATGTTCATGAAGGATACGATTAGTATAGTTCTATTGAAAAAAATATGGTCTCGGAAGGGAGTTGGCAATGAACACTCAGGAACAATTGAATATAGTGCTTTTTTCATTTGGCTTTAAATATGGTAGTCCTGTGGACGCTAATTATGTGATGGATGTGAGGTTTTTACCGAACCCTTACTGGGTCGAAGAGTTGAAGGATAAAACGGGGAAGGAAGAAGGCGTAGCCGACTATGTGCTGCTGAGTGAAGCGGGTAAGGCTACAGTTAGCCAGTTACGCTCATTTTTTACTTTTATTGTAGAACAGAATTTGCTCGCTGGTAAAAAGACGCTTCGCATAGGAATCGGATGTACGGGAGGGCGTCACAGGTCTGTTGCTGTTACAGAAAAAATAACTGAACACCTGCAAGGATTGCCTGTGATACTCAATGTCTTTCATAGGGATATTGGTAAGGATAGTTTGCTGCCTGACCTCTAGGTATAACAAGTGTACGGTTGCAGGGTTTTATGTTGTGGCAACTTGAACTGATTATTTTTACTCGTAGGTGTTGCAGAGATTCTTGCTGTTATCTGTACTGCTTGCGTCAGATATAAAACCGTTTCAAGGAGATAACTATGAATCACCGCTTTATGATGACCGCCTTTGGTAAGGATCGAGTTGGTATTGTCGCTGATGTTACCCGCTTACTGTACGATTACGACTGTAATCTCGAAGACACGACTATGAACATGTTGGCCGATGAGTTTACTCTTAATCTTCTTTTTACAAGCAATAAAGATGATATTGAAGAGTCTCTCTCCCGTGAGTGTCGACGACTGGAACAGGAAAAGAGGATTTCAGCTTTTGTAAGAGCCCTGCAAGAACCCGAGGCAAAAGGAGCAACAGACTTTAAAGAATGTACTCTGCATATAGAATGCTTGGATCAGGTGGGAATTGTCTATAAAACAAGTCAGTTTCTGGCGGAGAAAGATTTAAGTATCATGAACCTTAACTCTATGGCAAAACCATCACCGGAGAGTGGGGCTACAATTCATTGTATGGATATTCATATCCAAGTCCCTGAGCATATTTCTTTCGATCAGGTTGAGGCAGACCTCAGCACAATGGCCGATGAACTGCAGGTGGATATCACTCTATCGCGGTAAATCTTTAACGGAACACATTGACACCTAAGAAATAGAGCAAGGCCTAACTCCTATAAATAGCAATGCCGCTCATGTAAGCGGACCCTGTCCCCCTTTATACTCACTTTTTGGTGAGTGGTTGGGCGTTTATGTCTGCAACGGCTTTTAGGCCGCTCGGTTTTGTTAACTGGAAGTCGAGGTACGGCCTTGCTCTCATCGGTCTTAGGTTGCTACACTGTTTCGTTTTTCGTGTGGTCGGCCGTCGGTTTGTGCCAATGTTGTTCCCGGTGTTTTGGTAGTGGCTTGTGTTGACAGGTTTACCGGGCTCGTGTCTGGGCAGTTTCTACCATGTGACTCTTTTGACCTGGGTAATTATTACCTACTTTCCTTTAATTATTTCTTATTCATTTTACGTCGTTTCCTGGCAATATTAGTAATGTCAGTCTGTTATCTCGATATTCCTTTCTGTGGCATGGTAGTTGCTATGTGGTAGGTATGGTTAGATACTTAGGAGTACAAAATTCTTAAGTGCAGTAGTCATAACACGAGTAGCAGAGCTACCCTACATAAGGAGAATGTATTATGAAAAAGAAAGTATTAGCAGCAATATTGATTTCAGGCCTTGCGATTGCAACCGTTGCCTCAGCAAATTGGAATGGTCAGAGGGGATATGGGAATTGCTCCCAAATGCAGATGCAGGGGATGCAGAATTTGGATCCTGCTATTCAGGAAAAGGTGAAACAATTCCATATGGATAATCAACCAATTTTCAAAGAGATGGCAATGAAACGAGCTGAGAAGAGAGCTCTGATGCAAGGTACGAACATAGATCCTAAGGTTGTGGCACAGGTCACCGGAGAACTTTTTGATCTACGGACCACTCTTCGTTTAAAGGCTGAGGCCGCAGGTGTTGCTCAGTATGTCGGCCCGATGGCTAGGGGCTGCAATGGTATGGGCGGTCACAATGGTCATGGCGGTTCTGGAAGGCATCATGGCAGAATGATGAATTAGTGCCATCTCCCCCATTGATTTCTACTGTTTTCAAGAAATCTTTTTCCTTCACCCATCTTGTTTGCGCCAGTTGTTCTCTTCCTGACACGGCTTTTCTCTCCGTTAGGGGAGCAGTAAAAACCTCGATCACATTCTTAGGCATTTGTTAAGAGTGTGGTTGAGGTTTTTTTGTTTGCCTAACTTTTATTGCCTGGGTTTTGTGGTAGTGTAATGGTCAATAAAAAATATTTAATAAGGTATAGACGAAACCCAGTGGGGAGAATCATGAAAGTTGAAATTATTCCGTGTCTTTTCGATAATTTTTCGTATCTACTTGTCTGTGAGGAAAGTGGCAAGGCCGCAATTGTGGACCCCGTAGAATACTATCCTCTTTCTCGGGTGATCAAAAGGTTAGGGGTGGAGCTTACCTCTATCTATTGCACCCACCACCATGCCGATCATATTGGAGGTCTTGATGAACTGTGTCAAGAGTTTCCCGGTGTTGATGTTGCGGCTTTTAAGGGAGATGCAGCTAGAATCCCAAGACTTACGACCTTGCTTGGAGATGGTGATATTGTAAAGTTTGGTTCGGTCCAAGGGCGTGTCAAACATACGCCCGGGCATACTTCTGGTGGAATGTGTTTTCTTTTTGGTGGGCATCTCTTTACTGGCGATACACTGTTTGGTGCTGGTTGTGGCAGGTTGTTTGAGGGGACTCCAGAGCAGATGTACAATTCTTTGCAGTCTCTCACCAAGGGGTTAGACGCTGGGGTAAAGGTCTATTTTGGGCATGAATATACGCTTGCTAACTTGAAATTTTCCCAGTTCATAGAGCCGGGTAACCGGGGGGTGATAGCTCGCATAGCAGATGCCACTACTGTATTGGCTGGAGGTGGTACAACTACGCCTTCGACTATAGGTCTTGAGAAACAGACTAATCCTTTCCTGCGCTGTGATATTGAAGACGTACGCCAGAAACCAGCTGAAAAGTTGCTGCTTGATGCAACTGATCCGGTCTCGGTATTTACAGCGGTGCGGCGGCTTAAAGACAGCTACTAACTTGTCCAATGATCTTGTCTGTATTGTGCACGGACATGTCTACTTATCCCCCGCGTTCCGTTGGGCCCATTTTATAATTACCCGAGTAAACGAAAAAAGAAGGATGGAGAAGAACCTTGGAAGCAATTCTATGACTCTTGGTCTCTTTCTTGGAAATAATGCAATGTTTACGAGTAATGCGGCCTAAAAGGTTCGTTGACCTTAGCACGAATTTCGGCTAGATGTCTTCTCAACTAAAAAATATTTTGTTATGCCCACAACCGGGAAACAGGACGCTTTGTGAGCATCTTATAAGGAGAAATGAATGACAAAAAAACTCTTATTACCAGTACTAATGACTTTTGCTTTGCTGTTACAGGCAAGTGTGGCCCAGAGCGTAACAATATCCGTAAGTCAGTTTGTTGAGCATCCCGCATTAGATGCTATTTTGCAGGGGTTTCAGGATTATCTCAAAGAGAAAGGCATCGACGTAAAGTACAATGTGCATAACGCCCAAGCTAATATGGGAACGGCAATGCAGATTGCCCAACAGATGGTGGGCGAAAAGCCGGATCTTCTTGTCGCAATTACGACAGTATCGGCGCAAACTTGTGCCCAGGCTCTTAGTAAAGCACCTGCATATTTGAAACGCCCACTCCTCTTCTCTGGGGTGACTGACCCGGTTGCTGCGGGACTTGTTAAGAATCTGCAGAAACCGACTGGTGGCATCACCGGCGTTGCAGACCTGCTGCCGGTGAGAGAGCATCTTAAAATGGTTCTTCAATACTATCCAGGGATTAAGACTCTTGGCCTACTGTACAATGCAGGGGAGATAAACTCCAAAGCAACTATAGCGTCTGTTAGAGCACTGGCCCCGGAGATGGGACTAAAGATCGTAGAAGCTACCGCCTCCAAGACGGCGGATGTGTACCAGGCAGCCCTGAGTCTTGTGGGTAGGGTAGACGCGGTCTTCATCCCTACAGACAATACTATTATTTCGGCCCTTGAGTCCGTTTTAAAGGTGGGGGTTCAAAATAAATTACCAATATTTGCAGCCGATATTGATTCAGTGAAAAGGGGTGCTGTGGCCGCCATGGGCTTTGATTACTACAAGCATGGCTATCAGACCGGCGCTCTCGCTGAAAAAATTATCAACGGTATGGCGCCTGAAGATATTCCGGTAGAGTTCCAAAAGGATCTGCAGTTGTACATTAATGCGAATTATTCAAAACAGATGGGGCTTACTCCACCTGACGCCCTATTGAAACAGGCAACTCAAGTTTACCAATAAGGCCAAGAAATTGTTATGACATTATATGCTGCACTAGGTGCCGTAGAGCAGGGGCTTGTCTACGGCATTATGGTTATTGGGGTGTACCTCACCTTTCGAATACTTGATTTCCCAGATCTTACCGTGGATGGCTCGCTGCCCCTTGGCGCTGCCATATCGGCGGTTGCTATCACCAGTGGAATCGATCCTTATCTGTCGCTATTGTTGGCCGCATGCGGGGGCTTTGCCGCTGGTATGGTGACAGCTTTTCTCAATACCAAGTTTAAAATTTTGCATCTGTTGGCATCGATTCTAACGATGATCGCGCTTTATTCGATCAATATTCGAATAATGTCCGGGCCCAACGTGGCCCTACTCGGAGTTGATACTGTCTTTGATTCGGTGATTAATCTCGGTGTTCCTGCCCACTATGCGGGGCTGGTTGTTTTTGGTGGCTTAGCCGCTTGTGTGCTTATTTTTATTATCTGGTTTTTATCAACCGAAATAGGGCAGGCTATTCTTGCCACCGGGGATAACCCGCAGATGATTCGTAGCCTTGGAGTCAATACCGACGTCATAATTATTATGGGTGTTGGCTTGTCCAATGCTCTGGTTGCATTAAGTGGAGCTCTTGTAGCACAGAATCAGGGTGCCGCAGATGTCGGAATGGGAATTGGTACCATTGTCGCAGGACTTGCATCGGTAATTATTGGTGAGACTGTCTTTGGCTGTACAACAATGGCACGGGCGTTTATTGCAGCTCTTCTTGGGTCGATTGTTTACAGGCTGGCCATCGCCCTTGCCTTGGGCCTAGAATTGGGTGGTTTTCGTTTTAACCCCAGTGATCTTAATCTGATAACCGCACTTCTTGTTATAACGGCACTTATAACCCCAAACCTTAAAAAGAGATTTATTAAGCGGTGATTACCTTAGAAAACATTACAAAACATTTCCATAAGGGGAGTGTAAACGAAGTTTTAGCTCTGGATTCAATCAACCTCAATATTGCAGAGGGTGACTTTGTTACCGTAATTGGCTCAAATGGGGCGGGAAAATCTACTCTGCTTAACTGTATTGCCGGAGGATTTTTCCCAGATACAGGCACGTTGACAATTGCAAAAAATAATGTCACAGGTTGGCCCGAACATAAAAGAGCCTCGTTGATTGCAAGGGTTTTTCAGGACCCGCTTCTTGGAACTTGTCCTGATGCTACTCTTGAACAGAATATGGCACTTGCAAGCCTTAGGGGGAAACGACGTGGTTTTGCGAGGGGAGTTAAGGCTAAAGATCGAATCCGTTTTAGAGCTGAGCTGAAAAAGCTCAGCCTTGGTCTCGACGAAAGGTTGCTCGATAAGGTAGGTTTACTATCCGGCGGACAGAGGCAGGCTTTGACCATGCTTATGGCCACTATGATAAAACCTGAAGTTTTGCTTCTCGATGAACATATCGCCGCCCTTGACCCTAAGACTGCCAGTCAGATACTCCATCTTACGCAGGAAATTGTCGTTTCACAAAAGCTGACAACCCTGATGATTACCCACAATATGAAACATGCGATTTCCTTTGGTAATCGGTTGATTATGCTGCATCAGGGGCGAGTGTTGTTTGATGTTCAGGGCGATGCTAAGAAAAATCTTACGGTCAAAGATCTTCTCGAACAGTTCTATAAAGCCCAGGGCGAAGAACTGGCGATGGATTCAATGCTATTGAGCTAGGTCGAATTACCCATGACCAGTGTCCGTTTAGCTCCCTTTGACAAGAAGTGATTATGTTCTAGGCCGTCTGGTTGCTAACAAAACACTCTTTAGGTGAATTGCGGACTAGGTTTTATGGGGAGCGTCTAGAGAAGAGAAGTCTTTTGTCGGGTCTAGCATGTTCGTCCAGTCAAGCTGGGCAAAGTACCTATGCAACATATGGTCATCGTCACAAATCCAGACGGTAAGGTTAGAAAAAGTTTTTTGTGCGAGTGCCAATACCGGGTCTATGGGGGTGATATCGTCATGCTTGCCTATGAGCAAAAGTGTTGGCACATCGATTGGTCGCGCAGGTGGCGCATAAGCCGCAAAGTTGAGTGCGGGGGCCATCAGTATCAACCGTTTTACCCTTTCTCTGTTCGTGGCACTAAAACAACTGGCCATAAGGCCGCCGAAACTTGAGCCGATAAGAATGACGTCTCTATCTTCCTCACATAGTTTTTTCAGTTGACTGAGGCGGGTGGCTAGATCTCCCGTATAGTCCGCACTGATGATATGGGGGAAACGTTCTGCGAAAAACTGGCCCTTGGTTCCATTTCCAGAAGATTCCAGGCCGTGAAGGAAATAGATGCTTTGTTTGTTTTGGCTCATGACTCTCTCGTTTATGCTTTTTTATGTACCGGGGGGGAGGAAAAAATCTAATTTTAAGAATACCCAGGCGATGGGGAAACGTCGATTGCCAAACTCTTCTCCAACTAGCTCGACGGAATAGTCGTACAGGCTTTTTTGCAGAGGTTGCAGATCTATGGTTGGGTACTTCTTTTTATTGTCAAAGCCAGAAACTCCACAAACATGGGCCTTACCCGCTATCGAGGTTGGAGTCCCGTAGGTCCTGCAGTTTATAGGGCGTGCCTCGTGGCCCAGGCAGAGATCATTTTCGCCTAGTAAGGGGCAGCGGATTCTCTCGATGGCGAGATCAGCATCTGTTTTTAAGAGTTTTTCAAAGGCCACCGCAGCGGTTTGGGCCCGCTCCTGCTGGCTTTTTTGGATCTCTTGCTGGTGGGAGATAAATTGAGCCAGGTATGCGGCCTCTATAAAAGAGATATCAAAAACGGCATTACAGCAATCAGCGCAGCCAGGGGTGCAGTGAACTTGCTCTGGAAATTGGTTTTTTATTTCTTCTACGGTGTTATCGACAAATTGGTAAAGCTCATTAAGTCTTGCAAACATGCTGAGTTAAAAAGGTGAAGTTGAGTTGTTGGTAGTTCAGTTCTGTTAGTCTAGACAAGTGGAAAAGACGTCAGAATAAACTGTTCGAGTTGTTCTGTATCGGTGCTATCTTGCTGGAAACAATCATGATTACGCCAATCTCCTTGCCGCTTGTTGTGGTGACAGAAAATCTGGAGAGGAGCCGCCTGCTAGATTAACGAATATCTGTCAAGTGAGCAAGCCCAATAAAAATCTATTGCTGTAAAATGAAGAAGTCTCCATATTCGTGGGTCGATCAAGGTCACGAGAAGGAGGCTTCAATGGACAATATTACAGTTGTTGCCTCTATTTACTCAACTGCAAAAGCAGAATTAAATATACACCTTTTTCACATAAGGTGAAATTGATAACCTGAGTAAAGCTGAGTAGTTAATGTCAAATTCTATTTCTTTTCCTACTTCAATATAGTTATGGGAGTGCAAGAGTAAATGGTCGCTGCTCGCACCAATAATTTCGGCATTTACTCTGGGCTTTATAGCTTTTGCCGCAACGTCTTGTTCTCCAATTCCAACTATAATCCTGTGGATATTGCCAATATCTGCAAACTCAGGTGTATTACCAAATGCATCTTGGCAAACATCTCCCTGGGGTGCAGACGGTTTTGTTTTTGATTCGATAACCTCTGTAACAAGGGTAAACGCATCTGTGAAGAGTCCTGGGATGGGTCGTCTGTAGAGGGGCTCACAGCCCAGGAAAATCGATTCGCCTAGGCGTAAATTGTTGATTCTGCCAACATCTTCTGTGGAGTTGAACCAGCTGTAATTTGCAGAATTTCCACCAGAAATCAGTCCTAATGTCAGTCCGAACTTCGCTTCAATATCCCCCGTTATTGCTGATAACTTGGTCATTTTTTCTGCATCAGGTTTGATGCCACCAAGGCAGGCTAGATTTGTTCCAAGTCCTATCATCTCAATTCCTTGTAGTTCAAGGATCTCTTTAACGGTGTGCTCTACATCCACTGGCATCACCCCCTCTCTTAAATCTCCGAGATCCACCATTAATATGACTTTGTGGGTAGTCATCATCTCCATGGCAAATTTTGAGAGTCTTTTGATGACAGATAGCTCTGAATTAAGGCTCATGTCCGCATATTTTACAACGGATTCGGCTTGGCTCAGGGATGGTATCCTTAGGAGGAGAAATTGTGCTTGTGTGCCTGCCTGACGCATTTTTCTGATATTAGCCAGCCTTGAGTCGGCGAGGATGCTTATGCCACTTTTTACTAAAACATCAGCGATGTTAGGAGCTGCACAAACCACCTTGGTAACGCCAATAACATCGATACCCTTAGAAGCATATAGTTCTTTTAATGATTTGGCATTATGAGCGATTTTCCCAAGGTTTATCTCTATTCTTGGGGTCGTTATCGTGGTCACGCTTGCTTTACTAATTCAGGGAAGACCTTAAATAAGGTATTAACAAGTTTATCACAGCCAAATTTCAAGACGTCTGTTGTTGGCAGTTTATATTTGTCTTCATACTCCACTATCGTTTCACCTACATCCTTATCGCTCATGTCTTCATGGTTGATTGTAATGGCAATTACCTTTGATTTCGAAAAGACTTCAATAAGTTCGATTTCGCTTTCCAGGGTGGGCATCGGGATGTTGGGATAATCACAATGATTCTTTCTTTTTGGCGGGTGCTGGATGATAATTGCGTTCGGCATCGCTCCTCTTATGATAGCGCTTGAGGAGGTAAAGGCGGGATGACTCAGGGCACCTTGTCCCTCGACTATGATTATATCTGGGTTTTCCTTTTCATAGGCATTAATAATCGCATTTTCAACCTCTCCGGTCGCAAAACCCGATGTTAAAACATCCACAGCAACACCGTATTTGGAACCTTGAAGTAGACCTGTTTGCCCCGTTGCTACAAATGCAGCGTTCAGCCCCTTTTGTTTCAAGGCTTCAACGAGCTTTAGCGTTGTGGTCCTTTTACCAACAGCGCAATCTGTCCCCAATACGGTTAATACCGGAGTTTTTATGTCAAGAATACGCCCAGAAAAATTATGCAGGTCCTTTCTTTGTGGCGGCTTTCTTATATCGTAAATCTGGACGTCATACTCCTTGGCCTTTGCTGTAAATTCTGCATCATGGGTGAAAAATTCCGGTAGGCCATTTACGATGTTCATTCCTAGTTCCATGGCCGTGAGGATTATCTCTCTCTGCTCCTTGTCAAGAAATGAAGCGAGGGGCGCAATGCCGTAGATGAAGTATTCGGGAACATAGTTTAATGATTCCATGGCCTCAGCGATGCTTTGAAATATTGGTATGCCATTTTTTGTTCCATCGAGATACTCTCCTGCATCAAGGCCTGTCTTGGTGCTATCTATAACACCAATTATTTCATATCGTTCTGAGTGCCTGACCAGACCATTAGCAACCTTTCCATCTATCTTGCCAAATTCATTTTCACTATAGATTAATGCCTTTACTTTCATTGGTTTACACCTAAATTAATTTGTTTAATATCCATTGTTGAATACGTAAATTAGAGCAGTATATATTTGTCGATAAGGAGTTCAGGATGTATTGCATATAACGCCGTTTGAGAGGTAATAAAAATTGGCTGCAGTGGTGGGGAACGAACAGAAGATACTTGTGTGTGTCCGTTGGAAGACCCTTGTGTGCGTCCGGCAAGGGAATGAACTCATAGGAGAAAAACCCCCTGAGTTGCGTTGAGAAATATACAT